>NZ_JBFBFB010000007.1:0-337186 GCF_040683935.1 Streptomyces sp. NPDC093085
ACTCTATCAGACTCTTTCGTGTCCGATTCCCCGTCGGAGCGGGGTTGCTTTCCAGTTCTTCGCTTTCGCGTTTTCCCTTTCCAGCGATTCCGACTCTACCAGATTCATTCGGCGTGTCCGCCTCGTGAATTCCAGTAGCCTTCGGATGGGCCTTTTGCCTTTCGGCGGACCCGACTTTAGCAGAAGTGCAGCGACCGAATTTCATCGGCCGGAGTCGTCTGCTTGTCGAATCGAGGGAGGCTCCGCAGGAATCTGGTCCCACTGGCGAGCCGTAGTAGATGTTAATCAGCATCTCGGAGCTTGTCCAACTCCGAGGCAACCGTTCAAATCTACCTCCCCACTCCAACCGTGTCAACGGTTTTCGTGAGGCGGAAGAGGAGACTAACAGGTCGGGGACGCCCCGCGCACATCAGCCCTCGCGAGCCTCGCGAGGGCTCGCGCATCAGGCGGCCACCGGCAGCCGGGCGCTCTGTTCCTGGGGGTCCAGGTCGCCCGTCTCGCCCTCCCGCGCCGCCCGGCCGCCGAGGATGTAGACGTATGCGAGGAAGGCCAGTTCGGCGGCGACTCCGATGGTGATACGGGCCCAGGTGGGCAGGCCGGACGGGGTGACGAAGCCTTCCAGGACGCCCGACACGAAGAGGACCAGCGCCAGGCCGATGGCCATGCCGAGGGCCGCGCGGCCCTGCTGGGCCATGGCCGTTCTGCGGCTGTACGGGCCCGGGTCGATCAGGGTCCACCCCAGGCGGAGGCCCGTGCCGGCCGCGACGAAGACCGCGGTCAGTTCGAGCAGGCCGTGCGGGAGGATCAGGCCGAGGAAGGTGTCGAGGCGGCCTGCCGAGGACATCAGTCCGATCCCCACACCCAGGTTGAGCACGTTGACGAAGAGGACCCAGATCACCGGCAGGCAGAGAAACGCCCCCAGGACCAGGCACATGGCGGCGGCCTGCGCGTTGTTCGTCCAGACCTGGGCCGCGAAGGATGCCGCCGGGTGGCTGGAGTAGTACGTCTCGTACTCGCCGCCCGGCCGGGTCATCTGGCGCAGCTCCTCCGGAGCCGCGATCGCCGCCTGGACCTCCGGATGGGCGGCGACCCACCAACCGATCACGACCGCGACGAGCGTGGAGAGCAGCGCCGTCGGTATCCACCAGCGCCTCGCCCGGTAGACGGCGGCCGGGAACCCCGCCGTCAGGAAGCGCGCGACATCCCGCCAGCCCGCGCGGCGCGTGCCGGTGACGGTGGCGCGGGCCCGCGCCACGAGCTGGGTGAGGCGGGCGGTGACGACCGGGTCGGGCGCGCTGGACTGGATCAGCGAGAGATGGGTGGCCGTGCGCTGGTACAGGCTGACGAGCTCGTCGGCCTCGGCGCCGGTGAGGCGCCGGCCCCGGGCCAGCAGGTGGTCCAGGCGGTCCCACTCGGCGTGGTGGCTGGTCACGAAGACATCGAGGTCCATGGCGGCTGCTGCTCCAGGCACTGGGTGCGTACGGTCCGTACCGTCGGGGCCGGCACGGCTGACTGCGGCGCGTCGGGAGCCAGCTTGGCAGACTGGCCTCCGGCAGGGCGGCGAAGGGCTGTGCGGGTCCGGCGCGTGACGGAATCGGTGAGTGAAGGGGTGGGCAGCGGTGGATGAACTGGTGACGGGCGACGCGGTCGTCCTGGGGCTGCGGCCCGCGCGGCTGCCGAGTCGTGCGCTGGCGACGGCGATCGACCTCGCGGTCGCGGGCGCGGCGTATCTGGTGGTGTCGATCGCCATCGTGCTGTCGGCCGGTTCGCTGGACGAGGCCGCCGTGGCGGCGCTGGCGGTCGCCTCGTTCCTGCTCGTGCTGGTCGGCGGTCCGATCGCGGTGGAGACGCTCAGCCAGGGGCGCTCGCTGGGCAAGCTGGCGTGCGGGTTGCGGGTGGTACGGGACGACGGCGGGCCCATACGGTTCCGGCACGCGCTGGTGCGCGGGGCCATGGGCGTGGTGGAGATCCTCTTCTCCGTCGGGGTCGTCGCGGCCGTCGCGTCGCTGGTGTCGGCGCGGGGGCGGCGGATCGGGGATGTGTTCGCCGGGACCCTCGTCGTACGGGAGAGGGTGCCGACGCCGTACCGGGCCGCGCTGCCGCCGCCCCCGCCGTGGCTCGTGGGACGTTTCTCGGAGCTCGACCTCTCGGCCGTACCGGACGCGCTGTGGCTCGCGATACGGCAGTACCTGACGCGGATGGGGCAGCTCGACCCGGGGGTGAGCCGGTCGATGGCCGAGCGCCTCGCGGGCGATCTCGCGGCCCGTACCGGCACCCCGGCGCCCCCGGAGGTGCCTGCGGGCGCGTATCTGGCGGCCGTGACGCACGAGCGCCAGACCCGGGAGGCCCGGCGCGCCTTCGGGGCTCCTGGCGAAGGCTCCGCACGGCAGTCCCCGCTTCCCCCGCCTTCGCCGCCTGTTTCCGCGCCTGCCCTGCCTTCCCCGCCTGCCCCGCCTGCCCCGTCGTCTTCTCCGTCCTCCTCCCAGCCGGCTCCGCCGCCCGTCACCGGGTTCGCGCCGCCCGCGTAGCCGCGTACCCCGGCCGGTGGGTCAGGCGCGCGGGGACGGCGGGGTTTCGAGGTCTTCCAGTTCGATGCCGGGGGCGGAGAGCACCACGTCACCGGCCAGGTGGACGGTGTGCTGTTCCCCCGTGTCCAAGGCGCTGACCTGGTACTCGTCCACGATCAGGGGGCCGTTGTCAGTGGCGTGCGCTTCACTGTTCACCAGGGCCCAGGACTGGTCGAGCGTGCGGGGGGCGAGGACCGGATCCGTGAAGGCCACGAGGCGGACGCGCGTCGTGGGGGAATCGGGGGTGAGGCGGAGGAGACGGGCGGTCGCGACAAGGAAGGCGGCGGATGTTCCGGTGAACGAGTGGGCTTTGACGTTGCCCTCGGTGGCGTGGGCGCCGGTGGGGTCGGTACGGACCCAGGTGACGCCGTCGAGCGCGGCGCCGCGGATCTGCCAGCTCGCCGCGTGGAGTTGGAGCCGGATGGGGCGGCCGAGTTCGTCGAGGGCCAGATCGACGGAGCCGGAGTGGTCGCCGGAGGGGGTGGTGATCTGGGAGACGTAGCGCCAGCCGGAGGGGCCTGGCGCGCAGTGGAAGTGTTCGTCGCCGAGGGGGGTGTGATCGTGGGGATCGTGGAGCGAATAACGGCCGCGGGGCATGGGGGTCTTCCAGGTCGTGCGTAGGGGCTTCGCGTCCCTGTCGTTCGTACGCGGTCGTTCCGTACGCAGTTGTTCCGTACACAGGGCACAGGCCCCCGTCACGGGGGTGCGGGTGCCTGTCCTGTGGCGTGACGGAGTGCGGGGCGCCCGGGAGTGTCCGGGAGCGCCCGCGAGCTCAGTAGCGGTAGTGGTCCGGCTTGTACGGGCCCTCGACGTCGACGCCGATGTACGCGGCCTGCTCGGGGCGGAGGGTCGTGAGCTTCACGCCGAGCGCGTCGAGGTGGAGGCGGGCGACCTTCTCGTCCAGGGCCTTGGGGAGCACGTAGACGTCGATCGGGTACTCGTCCTGCTTGGTGAACAGCTCGATCTGGGCCAGCGTCTGGTCCGCGAACGAGTTCGACATCACGAAGGAGGGGTGGCCGGTCGCGTTGCCCAGGTTGAGCAGGCGGCCCTCGGACAGGATGATGATCGTCTTGCCGTCGGGGAAGGTCCAGGTGTGGACCTGGGGCTTCACCTCGTCCTTGACGATGCCGTCGACCTTGGCGAGGCCGGCCATGTCGATCTCGTTGTCGAAGTGACCGATGTTGCCGACGATCGCCTGGTGCTTCATCTTGGCCATGTCCGTGGCCATGATGATGTCCTTGTTGCCCGTCGTGGTGACGAAGATGTCGGCGATGGAGACGACGTCGTCGAGCGTCGCCACCTGGTAGCCGTCCATCGCCGCCTGGAGCGCGCAGATCGGGTCGATCTCGGTGATGATCACGCGGGCGCCCTGGCCGCGCAGGGACTCGGCGCACCCCTTGCCGACGTCGCCGTAGCCGCAGACGACCGCGACCTTGCCGCCGATGAGGGTGTCGGTGGCACGGTTGATGCCGTCGATCAGGGAGTGGCGGCAGCCGTACTTGTTGTCGAACTTGGACTTGGTGACCGCGTCGTTGACGTTGATCGCCGGGAAGAGGAGGACGCCGTCGCGCTGCATCTCGTACAGGCGGTGGACACCGGTCGTGGTCTCCTCGGTGACGCCGCGGATCTCGGACGCCAGGCGGGTCCACTTATGCGGGTTCTCGGAGAGGGTGCGGTTGAGGAGCTGGAGGATCTGGCCGTACTCCTCGCTGTCCGCCGTCGCCGGGTCGGGGGCCTCGCCGGCCTTCTCGAACTCGACGCCCTTGTGGACCAGGAGGGTGGCGTCACCGCCGTCGTCCAGGATCATGTTCGGGCCGCCGGTGGGAGAGTTGGGCCAGGTGAGGGCCTGCTCCGTGCACCACCAGTACTCTTCGAGCGTCTCGCCCTTCCAGGCGAAGACGGGGACGCCCTGGGGCTTCTCCGGGGTGCCCTCGGGGCCGACCGCGATGGCGGCGGCGGCGTGGTCCTGGGTGGAGAAGATGTTGCAGGACGCCCAGCGGACCTCGGCGCCGAGGGCGGTGAGGGTCTCGATGAGGACCGCGGTCTGCACGGTCATGTGCAGGGAGCCGGTGATGCGGGCGCCGGCCAGCGGGCGCGACGCCGCGTACTCGGCGCGGATCGACATCAGGCCGGGCATCTCGTGCTCGGCGAGGGTGATCTCCTTGCGGCCGAACTCGGCGAGCGAGAGGTCGGCGACCTTGAAGTCCTGTCGGTTGGCGACAGTCGTCATAGCGAGCTGCTCCTCGTGAATCGGGTCGAGGGTGGGTACGTACGGCTGACTCTGCGGCGCCGGGCATACGAATGCCCGGGGCAGCGGGACAGTCCGTCGGAGGCCCTCTCTCCCTCGGCCGGTCCGCAGCACGGACCGCCCGACCGCCATCAGCAGCGACGTCTGGCTCTGGTCACGAATCTACACCGATGGGCGCGGCGACCTACAGCCGAATGGGGAAGGAGGGACGCACGGGAGGCGGACCGCCCCGCGCTGTCCGGGCGGGGGCGGCGGGCGGGGACCGACGGGGCCGGCGGGGCGGCGTACCGGCCCACCGGGCCGTGACCCGCCGCCCGGCCGCGTACGTACGTACGGTGGCGGGTTACTCCGGCGTCCCCGGGGCGTCCGCCGTCCCCGAGTCGTTCGAGGCGTTCGGGGCGTCCGTGGTGTCCGGAGCGTCCGGCGGGGTGGGGGCCGGGGTCCTGGCCGGGTTCGTGCCCGAGGCGGCGGCAGCGGCGTTGTAGATGTCCGGCTCCAGGTAGATCACCCGGGCGATCGGGACGGCCTCCCGGATCCGGGACTCGGCGGCGTTGATGGCGTCGGCGACCTCGGTCGCCGTGTCGTCGTGCTCGACCGAGATCTTGGCCGCGACCAGCAGTTCCTCGGGGCCGAGGTGGAGCGTGCGCATGTGGATGATGCCGGTGACGACATCGCCGTCGACCATGGCCGCCTTGATCTTCCGGACTTCCTCGGCCCCCGCGGACTCGCCGAGGAGGAGCGACTTCGTCTCGGCCGCGAGGACCAGGGCGATGACGATGAGGAGGAGGCCGATGCAGAGGGTGCCGATGCCGTCCCAGATGCCGTCGCCGGTGGCCACGGCGAGCCCGACGCCGCCGAGGGCGAGGACGAGGCCGATCAGGGCGCCGAAGTCCTCCAGCAGGACCACGGGCAGCTCGGGCGCCTTGGCCCGGCGGATGTACTCCTTCCAGGAGAGGGAGCCGCGCGTCTCGTTCGACTCCTTGACCGCCGTCCAGAAGGAGATCGACTCGGCGACGATCGCGAAGACCAGCACCCCGACCGGCCAGTACCAGGACTCGATGTCGTGCGGGTGCTTGATCTTCTCGTAGCCCTCGTAGATCGCGAACATGCCGCCGACCGAGAAGAGCACGATGGAGACGAGGAAGGCGTAGATGTAGCGCTCGCGCCCGTAGCCGAAGGGGTGCTCGGGCGTCGCCTCGCGCTTGGCCCGCTTGCCGCCGAGGAGCAGCAGCCCCTGGTTGCCGGAGTCGGCGAGGGAGTGCACGCCTTCCGCGAGCATCGACGACGACCCGCTGAAGGCGAAGGCCACGAATTTGGCTACCGCGATCGCGAGGTTGGCGCCGAGCGCCGCCACGATCGCCTTGGTTCCGCCGGACGCGCTCATGGGTGCGTGAAGTCCCTTCTTCTGTCTGCGGCCCTGGCGCCGCCGATACGGCGGGACATTGTTGCAGCCGTACGGTGCGGGCGGACGGTCAGGCCACCACTGTGGCCCGGAACACCGTTCCCGTACCGGAGAGTTCGGCCGTCTCGCCCGCCGGGACGAAGACCGCGCCCCCGGGCGTCAGCGCGAGGCCGCCGGCGCGCGGGGCGCCCTCCGTGCAGAGCAGGATCTGCGGAGTGGCGGCGGTGAGGTCGCGGGCCGGGCCGCCGTCCGCGAGGGTGTAGCGGGAGAGCCGGAACTCGTCGATGGGCGTGGCGTACAACTCCTCGCCGGGGGCGGCCTCCTGAGGGCGGAGCACGGCGGGCGCGGTGGCCTCGAAGCGTACGACGCGCAGGAGTTCGGGGACATCGACGTGTTTGGGGGTGAGGCCGCAGCGCAGCACGTTGTCCGAGTTGGCCATGATCTCGACGCCGAGTCCTTCGAGGTACGCGTGGGGTACGCCGGCGCCGAGGAAGAGGGCCTCGCCCGGCTGGAGCCGTACGTGGTTCAGCAGCATGGCGGCGAGGACGCCGGGGTCGCCGGGGTAGTGGCGGGCGATGGCGGCGTACGGGGCGTACGCGCCGCCGAGCCGCTCGGCCGCTGCGGCGGCCTCGGTGACGGTGGCGGCGATCCCCTCGGGGTCGGCGCTGAGGACGGCGGTCAGGGTCTCGCGCAGGGCGGTCTCCGCGGGGTGGGCGCGGAGCAGGTCGGCGTAGGGCTTGAGCGCTTCGACGCCGAGCCCTTCGAGGAGGGCGGCGGCGTCGGCCGGGGCGCGGAAGCCGCAGAGCCCCTCGAAGGGGGTGAGGGCGCAGATCAGTTCGGGCTTGTGGTTGGCGTCCTTGTACGTACGGTGCGGGGCGTCCGCCGGGACACCGCGCCGCTCCTCGTCCGCGTATCCCGCCGCTGCCTGGGCGAGGTCGGGGTGGACCTGGAGGGAGAGCGGGGAGGCGGCGGCGAGCACCTTGAGCAGGAAGGGCAGCCGGGGCCCGAACTTCCCGACGGTGGCCGCGCCCAGCTCCGCCTCGGGGTCGGCGTCGATGACGTCCGAGAGCGCCTGCTCGCCGGCGCCGTGGCCGCGGTCGAGCCGGGAGGGCGCGCCGGGGTGGGCGCCGAGCCACATCTCGGCCTGCGGCTCGCCGGTGGGCGGGGTGCCGAGCAGCTCGGGTATGGCGGTCGTCGAGCCCCAGGCGTAGGGGCGCACGGTGTTGGCGAGGCGGTCCATGGGGTGAGCCTTCTGGTGCGAGGTGGCGGCGCGGTGACCGGGGAGGGGCGGTGGGGGGACGGTGGGGTGGTGTCGGGGTGGAGGTGAGGTGGCGGAGGTGGGGTGGCTGAGGGCTGGTGGCTGAGGGCTGGTGGGAGCGGCGGTACGGCGTGAACGTACGGCCGGGGCGTGCGGTGCGGGCGTACGCGCCGAGCGTACGACGTACACGCGGGACGCAGCCGGTACCGGCGGTCGCCGGACTCCGGACTCGGGACTCCGGACTCGGGGCGGCGGTCGCGGCGCCGTCGACCCGGTCAGGCCCCTGCTGCGCGGGCCCCGGTCGCCGGTCGGCGGTCGCCTCGGAGAGTCGCCGGTCGGCGGTCGCCTCAGAGAGGTGTGCCCGCCGCGAGCGCCAGGTAGAGCGTGGCGAAGTCGGTGACGGCGATCAGCTCGGCCAGGGCCTCCAGTTCGCTGCCCTCCTCAGGCTCCAGCTCGCTGATGGGCGCCTCGTGGCCGAGGGCGAGTTCGCGGGCGGCGGGAGCGGCGGTCAGGCCGCCCGTCGGGCGGTCCCTGAGCAGGACGATCCGGGCGCGCAGCGGTCCGCTCTCGGTGACCCGGTCGCGGAAGAAGTCGTCCGGGTCCGCGCTGCCCGCGAGGTCACCGGCGAGGAGCGCGGCGTGCGCCCGGATCGCCTCGGGCAGTTCGGCGGCGAGGGCGGGGCGGCCGGTCAGCTCGGCCAGTACGGCTGCGAAGCGGCGCCCAGCGGGGGCGGCGGCCGTGCCCTCGGTCCAGATCAGCGGGAGGCTGTCGGCGAGCTCGACGGCGAGCGTCTTGGCCGGGTTGCTGTACGCGACGACGGCAGGACCGCACCGCTCCGCCGTACGGTCCAGCCGGTCGGCGACGAGGTTCAGGGCGGCGGGCGGGGCGGTGAGCAGCCCGACCCGGTCGAGAAGCGCGAGCAGCGGGACGAGCAGGGCCCAGAGCGCGCCGGGGCCGGTGGCACGGGTGTCCGCGCCGACGGGGTCGGCCCAGTCGTTGGGCGCGGTCGCCATCGGGACGAGCAGGCCGTGCGCGCCGCCGAGCGATTCGCCCAGCGGGGTGCGGCTCGGGGCGACGGCGACGACCGTACAGCCGCGTCGGTACGCCTGGTCGGCGAGGAGCGCGAGGCCGGGTTCGCTGCCGTCCGTGGTGGCGATCAGCAGCAGGTCGACGGGGCCCGCCCAGCCGGGGAGCGCCCAGCGCAGGGCACCGGCGGCGGGCGCGACGCCGGTGGGGTGCAGCCGGGTCACCGGCGCGGTGGCGCCGGCCAGGGCGCCGATGAGGTCGGCGGCGGTGGTCGCGGCGGCGCCGGACCCGGCGATCAGTACGCCCCGGGGGCGGCCCTCGGGCGCCAGCTCCCCGACGCCCGCCTCGGCGGTGAGCCGCAGGGCGGTACGGACCCGGGCCCCGGCCTCGGCCGCGTCACGGAGCAGCCCGCGGTGGTCGGCGCGGGTGAGTGCGTCGGGGGCGTCGAGCAGCGACTCGTCGAGCATCAGAGGGGCCTCCGCTGGTGTGGCACATGAGCTGAGGGGGTACGGGCGTGCACCCGGAGCGGGCCCGGGGCTTGCTGAGGCCTCGGCCTAGGCGGGGCGGCGGGCCTCGTCCACGAGGAGCACCGGGATGTCGTCCCTGACCGGGTAGGCGAGGCCGCACTCCGTCCCCGTGCAGACCAGTTCGGGGGTCTCGTCCGCCGTGCGGTCGCTGAGCGGCGCGTGACAGGCCGGGCAGGCCAGGATCTCCAGGAGGCCGGCTTCGAGCGGCATGGGTGGGACATCCCTTCAACGAGCGCGAACGGGCGCGAACCGGTGGTCAGACGCCGCCAGCCTACCGCCGGTGCGCCCCGTACCCACCGTCCACGGGCGGGAAGGCGGGTACGTACGGGACAGGTGGTACGCCGCGATACGGCGCCCCGGAGACAGACGCG
Organism: Streptomyces sp. NPDC093085; assembly: GCF_040683935.1. Lineage (NCBI taxonomy): Bacteria > Bacillati > Actinomycetota > Actinomycetes > Kitasatosporales > Streptomycetaceae > Streptomyces > Streptomyces sp. NPDC093085. The sequence continues at coordinate 9,400 of NZ_JBFBFB010000007.1, forward strand.
GCGCGGCCCCGGCCGACAGCGGCCCCATGGCCGGAGGCCCGCCCCGGGCCGGGACCGCGCAAGCCGGGTCGCCGAGCCGGGTCGCCGAGCCGGGACCGCCGGGCCGAGCCACCGGGCCAGGCCCCGCGCGGTCCCGGCACCCGGGGCCACCTCCGGGCCCGCCCCGAGCCGGCGTTCCGGGCCCGCCCCGAGCCGGGACCCGAGCCGGCGTTCCGGGCCCACCCCTGGGCCGTGACCCGGGGCCCACCCCTGGGCCGGCGCCCGGGCCCGCCCCCGGGTCAGCCTCTGATCAGGGCGAGGGTTTCGTCGCGGAGGCGGGCCATTGTCTGTTCGTCCCGGGCCTCGACGTTCAGCCGGAGCAGGGGTTCCGTGTTGGAGGGGCGGACGTTGACCCACCAGTCGGGGCCCTCGGCCGTCAGGCCGTCCAGGTCGTCCAGGGTGACCCCGTCGCGGGCCGCGAACGCCGCCCGTACCGCGGCGAGGCGGGCCCGCTGGTCGTCCACCGTGGAGTTGATCTCGCCCGAGCCCGCGTAGCGGTCGTACGAGGAGACCAGCTCGGAGAGGGGGCCCTCCTGGCCGCCTAGGGCCGCCAGGACATGGAGCGCGGCGAGCATGCCCGTGTCCGCGTTCCAGAACTCGCGGAAGTAGTAGTGCGCGGAGTGCTCGCCGCCGAAGACCGCGCCCGTGGTGGCCATCTCCTGCTTGATGAAGGAGTGGCCGACGCGGGTACGGACAGGGGTGCCGCCGTGCTCCCTGACGACCTCGGGGACCGACCGGGACGTGATCAGGTTGTGGATGACCGCGGAGCCGGGGTGTCTGGCCAGCTCGCGCGCCGCGACCAGGGCGGTGATCGCGGACGGCGAGACGCCCCGGCCGCGCTCGTCCACGACGAAGCAGCGGTCGGCGTCGCCGTCGAAGGCCAGCCCGAGATCGGCCGCCTCGGCGACGACCCTGGCCTGGAGGTCGACCAGGTTCTTCGGGTCGAGCGGGTTGGCCTCGTGGTTCGGGAACGTCCCGTCCAACTCGAAGTACAGGGGCACGACATCGAGCGGCAGGCCGGCCAGCACGGTCGGGACCGTATGGCCGCCCATGCCGTTGCCGGCGTCCACGACGACCTTCAGCGGGCGGATCGCCGAGAGGTCGACCAGGGAGAGGAGATAAGCGGCGTAGTCGTTCAACGTGTCGCGGTGGGTGAGGGTTCCCGGCCGGCCGGGAGTTGCGGGGGTGCCGGTAGTGGGGGTGCCGACAGCGGAGGTGGCGGCAGCGGGGGTGGCGGTTCGCAGCCAGGTCTCCACCAGGGTCCGGATCTCGACCAGGCCGGTGTCCTGGCCGACCGGCGCCGCCCCCGCCCGGCACATCTTGATGCCGTTGTACCGGGCAGGGTTGTGCGACGCGGTGAACATCGCGCCGGGGACGTCCATGCTCCCCGACGCGTAGTAGAGCTGATCCGTGGAGCAGAGCCCGATGAGCGTGGCGTCCGCGCCGCGCGCCAGGGCGCCCCGCGCGAAGGCGTCCGCCAGGCCGGGCGAGGAGGGGCGCATGTCATGGCCGACGACGATCGCCGCCGCGCCGGTGACCTCGGCGAAGGCGGCGCCGAACAGCTCAGCGAGCCGGTCGTCGAGTTGGTCGGGGTACACGCCGCGCACGTCGTACGCCTTGACGATCCGCGCCACGTTCGCCACGCGTGCCTCGTCCGGCCCGCTCGGCCCCTGCGGCACCTGCGGCTCCTGTGCGTCATCGGCCACGGTCGGGCCCTCCAGCGTTCAACGGGGATAGGTCGGTTCAAACTACCCGGCCCCGCCCCGGCGTCATGGCAGCATCCACCCCAGTACGGACGTGCTCTGCCCCACCACGATCAGGCACATGACCAGCAACAGGCCCAGGCTCCACGGCAGTACCTTGCGCAGCACGTCTCCCTCCTTGCCCGCGAGGCCCACCGCCGCGCAGGCGATCGTCAGGTTCTGGGGGGAGATCATCTTCCCGAGCACCCCGCCGGAGCTGTTCGCCGCGGCCAGCAGTTCGGGCGAGAGGCCCGACTGGCCGGCCGCCGTGACCTGGAGTGCGCCGAAGAGCGCGTTGGCGGAGGTGTCCGAGCCCGAGACCGCGACGCCGAACCAGCCGAGGATCGGCGAGAGGAACGCGAGCCCCGCGCCCGCCGCCGCGACGAAGTGGCCGATGGTGGCGGCCTGTCCGGAGAGGTTCATGACGTAGGCGAGGGCCAGCACCGAGGTGACGGTGAGGATCGCGTACCGCAGTTCGTACACCGTCCCGGTCCACTCGCGGGCCGCGTCCTTGGCCCGTACCCCCAGCACCACGGCGGTGATCACCCCGGCGAGCAGCACGAGGGTGCCGCCGGTGCCCACCAGGGGCAGCGTGAAGGTGTTGGCCCCGACGCGCCGGCCGTCCGCGCCGACGACGTCGAGGAACGGCCAGTCGAAGACCTGGGTCGCCTTGGCCAGGAACTCCTTCACGGGCGGGATCTGCGCGAGCGAGAAGACGACCACGATCAGGGCGTACGGGGCGTAGGCGCGCACCACTTCGGGGCGCGGGTCCTCCTGGTCGAGGTCCTCGCTGCGCGCGCCGGTGAGGACGGCCGCGCGTACCGACTCGGTCGCGGGGCGGCGCGCGGCCGGGACCGCGACCAGGGCGGCGGCCCCGGCCAGCGCGGCGGCGATGTCGGCGAGTTGGGCGGAGACGAAGTTCGCGGCGGCGAACTGCGCGACGGCGAAGGCGATTCCGCAGACCAGTGCGGGTATCCATGTCTCGCGCAGCCCGCGCCGTCCGTCGACCAGGCCGATGAGCACGAGCGGGACGACGAGGGCGAGGAGCGGGGTCTGCCGGCCGACCACCGAGGCGACGGTGTCCAGCGGCAGGCCGGTGACCTGCGCGAGCGTCACGACCGGGGTGCCCATCGCGCCGAAGGCCACCGGCGCGGTGTTGGCGACGAGCGAGACGACGGCGGCCTTCACCGGGTCGAAGCCGAGCGCGACCAGCATGACCGAGCAGATCGCGACCGGCGCGCCGAACCCGGCGAGCGCTTCGAGGAGCGCGCCGAAGCAGAACGCGATCACGAGCGCCTGGATGCGCGGGTCGTCGGAGAGCCGCCCGAAGGAGCGCCGCAGGATGTCGAAGTGGTGTGTCCTGACCGTCATCCGGTAGACCCAGAGGGCGTTGACCACGATCCACATGATCGGGAAGAGCCCGAAGAGGACGCCCTGCGCGCCGGCGGAGAGCGTCTGGCCGAGCGGCATCGCGAAGGCGAGCCAGCCGACGAGCACGGCGACGGCGAGGCCGATGGCGCCGGCGAGGTGGGCTTTCATACGGACGCCACCGAGCAGGATCAGCACGGTGGCCAGGGGCAGCGCGGCGACGAGGGCGGAGAGTGCGAGCGAATCGGCGACAGGTTCCAGTTGCTGTACGAACACGACAGTCCTCCGGAATTCCGCGACACGGAAAGTGATCTCTCACGGATGGGAGGAATGGTCGTGTCCGCGCCAAGAGAAGGTCAATGGCCCGCACAGGATCCGTAGCGAAAGCCCGCTCAGGGCTTGGAGATCAGGGCTTGGAGATCAGGGCTTGGAGATCAGGGCTTGGAGATCGGAGCTCGGAGATCAGGGCTCCGGGGCGCCTGGATGTCCGGGGCGCCCGTATCCGTACGTCCGGAGCCTTACGGCTCCGGGGAGCGGAGCACTCTCAGGTGGCCGCGGCGGCCGACCTCCATCGGGTCGGCGCCGCGTGCGCCCTTGCCGCCGTCGTCGGGCGCGCGCTCCGGGGGGCGGGCGGCTTCCCGTACGGCGTTGGCCAGTGCTTCGAGATCGTCACCGCTCGGCTGCGCGGGGGCCGAGCCGTCCGTCAGCCGGACGACCTCCCAGCCGCGCGGCGCGGTGAGCCGCTGACCGTGTTCGGCACACAGGTCGTAGCAATGAGGCTCGGCGTAGGTGGCGAGCGGGCCGAGTACCGCCGTCGAGTCGGCATAGACGTACGTCAGTGTCGCGACGGCAGGGCGGCCGCACGCGGTGCGCGAACAGCGACGTACAGGGCTCACGATGTTGGACGGTACCGCACTCTTGAGCGGGCTGCGACGACTCACCACCAGGTCACTCCCCCGTGTCGCGGCGCGATATCCCATTCCGCATGGCTGGAATCAACTGCCCTGACCTGCACGGGAAGAGGAGTGACGGGGCATCGACAGCCCGTCACACGGTCGCGACTTGGGACAAATCCGTCAAAGACCGGGAGTTCGATGATCATGCGTCCGCCGGGAATCGTGACCAAGCTTGGCCTGAATGCTCAATATGCGACATGGCGCCCGGCCGGGCTCGCGCCACGATGACAGGGCGCCCCGGAGAGCTACCCTGCGTCAGTGATGGACAGCCCCGTACCGCCGCCGCCCTCCGAGCCCCGGCCGCGCCGCCGCGACCGCCACGGCCGCGGGATGCGCGGTCCCGTCGCCCCGCCCCAGGTGCCGCTCTCGACCAGCAGAGCGGAGTCGTTCCGTGATCTCGTACGGGATTCCGTGGACCGGCTGGAGCGGCGCTGGCCGCAGCTCGCCGATGTGGAGTTCCTGGTGATGGAGGTGCCGACCACCCTGGAGGAGACGGTTCCGCTGGGCAGCTCGGCCCCGGCGGGGAAGGGCCTGCCCGCCCGGATCCTGGTCTACCGGCGCCCCGTGGAGATCCGTACCAAGAACCGGGACGACCGCGCGCTCCTGGTGCACGAGGTCGTCGTGGAGCAGGTCGCGGAGCTGCTGGGGCTGGCGCCCGAGTCCGTGGACCCCCGGTACGGGCAGGAGTGACCCGCCGCTGAAAGCGGGGGCCCGTCGGCTCCCGCCTCCCCGCTGTCCGGGCCGGCTCCTTCCCGCTGTCCTCGTCGGCCGCTCCCCGCCGTCCCCGTCGGCTACTTCCCGCTGTCCAGGATGGCCAGGTCCTCCCTGGCCCTCGGTACGGAGACGGTGCCCCGGTCGTCCGGCAGCGTCTGGATCGTGAACATCGGGACGCCGTCCTCCGGCACCTCCAGGGTGCGCGCCGCGTGGACCGGGCCGCCGCCCGCCTCCGGCTCGACCGTCAGCGCGTACGAGCCCTTCAGCCCGGCCGGTGCCTTGGGGGTGACCGCCAGCGTCGACCTGGCCTTGACGGTGTACGTCTCCACGGTCGGCTCGCCGCCCCCGGTGCCCGGTGAGGAGGTGACCCGGACCTTGGCCGCGCCGTCCGGCGCGGTCAGGGTGAGTGTCGAGCCCTTGGCACGGTTGTCGGCGACGGTGGCGCGGGCGGTGATGGCCCCGGTCGCCGGGATGAAGGCGATCTCCCGCTTCTCGCCCTTGCCGCGCACCACACGGAGCGCGGCGACCACCGGGGCCGTGCTCCCGGTGGGGGTGAGCACCAGGGAGCCCGCCTCGCCCTTGGTGAGGTCGCCCAGCTCCAGCGCCGCCGTCATCTGCGACTTGACGTGGAGGCTCTCGTGTCCGGCCGGGGTGATGGTCCCCTCGGGCGTGGAGAGCTGCACCTTCAGGTCGGCGTCGGCGGAGCCGGTCGCGAACGCCACCAGCCGTACATCCGTCGCGTCCGCCGGGATGCCGGGGAGGACCAGGGAGCCCGCCGGGTCCGCGGAGGCGGTCAGCCAGTCGCTGCCGCCCGCGTCGTCCGCCGCGCTCACCGCAGCGCCGACCCGGCCCGCGCGGGTGGAGACATGGACGGTCAGGTTGGGCGCCGCCTCGCTGGTCAGGGTGGAGAGCAGCACCGGGACGCTGGACCGGGCGGGCACCGGGATGCCCTCCCCCGAGTCGGCCTTGACGGCGCCGTCCGCCCCGTAGAGCTCGACGTCCACGATGGCGACGGTGTCGTCGGGGTTGGTGAGGTGCACGTAGTCCTGGCGGGAGCGCTCGGTGCTGGCGCCGGGGAACCAGAAGCTGGTGTCGGGCGCGGTGCAGGTCATGCCGAGCAGCCCGCGCGCGCCGCCCGCGGTGACCGTGGTGGTCTGCTGGGTGGTCCAGCCGGGGGCGAAGCGGCCGGTGGCGGTGCCGACGAGGGCGGGGGCGGTGGCGCCGCTGGATTCACCGGAGACGGGCGTTCCGGGTTCCTTGAGGGTGATGAGGGACTTCCCGCTCGCGGCGGAGTCCCCTGCCGGGGCGTCCGTCTTCCCGCCGCTCTTGCCGTCGCCCGCCGTGTCGCCCTTGCCGTCCTTGCCGTCGTCCGGGTCGGCCGGGTCGGCGAGGGTGACGGTGGACTCCTTCAGCTCGGCCGAGCCGCCCGCGTCGGCGGCGGGCGCGCGGTCCGCGCCGCCCTTCCCGGTGGGGGTGATCGAGGTGTACGTGGTCTCCGCGAGGTCCGAGAGGCTGGGCGCCGGGCAGAGCCGGCTGGTGCGCTCCACGGGGAGCCGGGCGACCGCGCCGGTGACTTCGGTGCCCGGGTCACCGGGGGCGGAGAAGGCGGCGAAGCCGGTGACGGCGGCGAGGGCGGTGGCGACCGCGAGGAGGGAGAGGGTCGGGCGGTTCACTGGTTGCTGCTCCCGTCGGGGCGCTGACGCGGGTCGTTCCCACGGTCGTCGGCGTACGGCTGCTGCTGGGGCTGCCCGCCGTAACCGTACGGGTCGTACGGCTGCTGCTGGGGCTGGGACGGATACTGCTGCTGGTCGTACGCGCCGGGGTCGGCGGTGCCGTAGCCGCCCTGCTGGTACGGGTCGCCCTGGTACCGCTGGTACTGCTGCTGCCCCTGTTGCGGCATCTGCTGCTGGTGCTGCTGGTACGGGTCCTCGGTGTACTGCGGGGTGTTCCCGTACGGGTCCTGGGCCGGCGTCTGGGCAGGCATCTGGGCGTTCGGGTACGTGGAGCTGTCCCACTCGTCGTACGCGGGGGGTGCGTCCGCCGCGGCCGTTCCGGCGGGCGCCGCTCCGGCGGGCACGCCCACGGGCACCGGCTCCTCCTCGGCAGCCGTGCGGGGGTCCGGCCCTGCGGCCTGGTCGCCGGCCGGGGCCTCCGCCCTGGCCTGGGCCTCCGCTTCCGCCTCGGCCGCCGCGCGGAGCCGGCGCGCCCTGCGGCCCTCGCCCTCCGCCGCCTGCGCGGGGAGGTCGAGTTCCTCCTCGGGCAGGTCGTCGTCGATCTCGCGGCGCCGCCCCGGCAGGGCGAGCACCAGCAGGACGAGGGCGAGGAAGCCCTGGGTCCAGACCCACGCGGTGTGGGTGATCGGGTCCTCGTAGGTGAGGTCGAGCTTCCCGCCCTGGGCGGGGAGTTCGAAGCCCTGGGCCCAGCCGTCGACGGTCTTCGGCGTCAGTTCCCTGCCGTCGAGGGTGGCCTGCCAGCCGTCGGCGGCCTGGTCGGCGATGCGCAGGACACGTCCGGCGGCGCCCGCCGGGATCGTGGTGTGCGCCTCGACGGGCCCGGCGGCGACGGCGAGCGACTCGCCCTCGCCTTCACCGGAGCCCCCGCCGGAGCCCGCGCCCTTGCCGTCGGTGATCGTGACGCGCGAGATCTGCCGGTCCACCCGCCACAGCGCGCTGCCGTCGAGCTGGCTGAGCCGGGTCAGCCCCGGGGTGGCGTCCAGGGTGCGGCCGGTCTCCTGGGGCGCCCCGTCCCGTACCAGGACGTAGCGGATCGCGAAGCCGCTGAGCGCGTCGGTCTGGTCGGCGCCGGAGCCCGCGACCAGGTTGGCGACGACCTTGTCGAGCCGTTCGTCGCCACCGCCGGCCGCGGTCAGCTCGGCGTCACCGAGCCGCCCGCCCGAGCCGCGGACCAGCGAGTACGAGACCTCGGCGGGCGAGGTGCCGCCGAGGACCAGGGTGCGCGGCTGGTCGCGGGTGACGCTCTCCTCGGCGACGAACGCGGGCACCTGGACCGGGTCGCGGCGCTCCAGCGGCCCGGCGGCGCCGCCGAACATCCAGCCGACGGCGGCGATCGCCGGGGCGAGTCCGGCGGCGGCGGCGATCAGCACGGCGACCGGCTGGCGCCAGCCGAAGTTCTCGGCGGCGACCCTGATCCGGGCGCCGTCCGCGCCGATGATGGCGGCGGCGATCAGGGCGAGGCCCTGGACGAGGGTGGCGGGTCCGGCCCAGCCGCCGTCGTTGGTCAGGACCGCGAAGACCAGCGCGACCAACCCGGCCGTCCAGGCGACGCCGATGGCGAACCGCCGCTCGGCCCGGAGCAGCGCCGCCAGCGCGGCCAGCACGACGCCGAGCATGACGGCCCCGCCGACGGCCTTGGGGCCGCCGGGGCTCATCCCGAGCAGGTCGAGCGGGGCGGCCGTCCCCGTGCCGTACTCCAGCCCCGCCTCACGGAAGAGCGCGGCCGGGTCGGTGAGCAGCGAGAGCGACCAGGGGGCGAGGAGCAGCAGCGGGGTGCCGAGCGCGGCGAGCACGCGGGCGCCGTACGCGGCGAGTTCGTGGCGGCGCAGCACCAGCACGCCGAGGCCGAGGACGAGCGCCAGCGGCCAGACGACGGGGGTGAAGGCCATGGTGAAAGTGAGCAGGAAGGCGTACGCCCAGGTGGCGCGCCAGCTTCCGCGCTCCTCCGGGTCGCCCCCGCCGCGCAGCGCGTACGCGGAGACGGCGGCGCGGGCCATCAGCGGCAGCAGGACGGCGAGGACGGCGGTGCCGAGCCGCCCGGTGGCGAGCGCCCCGGTCGCCGCGGGCAGGAAGGCGTACGCGACGCTCGCCCAGGCGCGGAGCAGCCGGGAGGGGACGAGGGAGCGGGAGGCGAAGTACGCGGTGACCCCGGCGAGCGGGACCGAGCAGACCAGCAGCACGGTGAGCGCGAGGCCGGTGGAGCCGAGGAAGAGGACGGAGAGTCCGGCCAGCACGGCGAGGTAGGGCGGCGCGGAGGCGGTGACCCCGGTGCCGACGGGGTGCCAGCCGTCCGCGTACCGGGACCAGAGATCGGAGATGTCGGCGGGCGCGGGCAGCAGGGCGCCGCCCACCAGCGCGCCGCCGGCGAGCAGCCCCCGGCAGGCGATGAGGGAGACGAGCAGCAGGAGCGCGAAGAGGACCGGGCCCGGCTTGTGGGCGAGCTTCTTGAGCCGCGCGAACTGCTCGATCTCCATGTAGTCGGCGTCGTCACCGCCGGGACCCGACTCGACGGCGCCGTGCCGGGAGCCGCCGGTGTCCGGGTCGGAGCCGCTGCCGAGGCTCGCGGCGATCTGCTCGACGGTGGCCCGTACGGTGGCTCCGGCGGGCGGGAAGAGGGGGCGGAGTTCGGCCGCCTCGACCACGCCCTTGCCGCGCTGTTTACGGGCGCTGACGATCCGTCCGGGCCGCAGCAGGGTGCCGAAGAGCCCGGCGACCTCGTCGAGGGCCTGCCCGGGCGCCTTGCCGACCAGATAGGCGAGGGTGCGGAGCAGGGTGCCGAGGACGAGCCGGAAGAGGACGTACGGGAGGACGGCGGCCCGCGCGTTGACGAGCATGGTGTAGACGGCGCCGGCCTTGTCGACCCGGTGGGGGTTGACGACCGAGCGGCCCGCGCAGTCGACGGTACGGCGCTCGCGCGCGGAGGCCTCGGCGTGGCGGAGTACGGCGTCGGGGGCGACGAGGACCCGGTGTCCGGCGGCGTGGGCGCGCCAGCAGAGGTCGACGTCGTCGCGCATGAGGGGAAGGCGCCGGTCGAAGCCGCCGAGTTCGTCCCAGACGTCGCGGCGGATGAGCATGCCGGCGGAGGAGACGGAGAGGACGGTACGGACCTGGTCGTGCTGGCCCTGGTCCTGTTCGCGGCGGTCGAGGCCGGTCCAGCGGCGTCCGCTGTTGGCGATGGAGACGCCGACTTCGAGGAGCTGCTTGCGGTCGTACCAGCCGCGGAGTTTGGGGCCGATGACGGCGGCGTACTCGTCGGAGTCGGCGACGCGCAGGAGTTCGGCGAGCGCGTCGGGGGCGGGCGCGCAGTCGTCGTGGAGGAGCCAGAGCCACTGCACCGGTTCGCCGTGCGGCAGTTCGGGGAGGTCGTAGTTCTCGTCGTGCCAGGTTCTGGTGACCGGGTCCCAGCCGCCGGGCCGCTTCAGATAGGGGAGGTCCTCGGGGGTCAGCACCCCGGCCATCCGCTCGGCCTCCTCGACGGCGGTGCCGAAGCCGGAGCGGCGCGCGAGATGGAGCACCCGCTCGTCGCCGAGGGCCTCGGTGAGCAGCCGGGCCGAGTCGTCGGCGCTGCCGGTGTCGGCGGCCATGACGTTCTGTACGGGGCGTTCCTGGCCCAGCAGGCCCGCGAGGGCGTCGGGCAGCCAGCGCGCGCCGTCGTGGGCGACGAGCACCGCGGTCACGACGTGCCGGGGGAACTCGGGGGCGCTGGTGGTGGCGGGATCGAACGCGGCGGTGGTGGGGGACATTGAGGTGGCGGGCCCTCCGGCCGGGGGTCGCCCCGAAGGGGCGTTGGAGCGTCTCGGACGGGGCCCCACACTAACGGTAGGAGTACGTCCGGGGTGCCGGACGGCCGGTACGGGGCGGCCGGAAACAGGGGCGGGGCCGGGGGCACGGAGGAAGGACGGTCAGCGCGGGAAGGGCAGCGGGAAGGCCGGGAGGAACTGGCGGAAGGAACTACGGGGAAAAGAGAACGGTCCGCCGTCTGCGGGGAGTCGCAGACCGCGGACCGTGGCGTATGTCCGGGGGAGAGGCGTCGGGGCCGGGGGCGGGTTCGTACGGTTGCGGCCGTCTGTCACGGCCGGACGGCGGCCGGAGATTTCGCATCAGATGGCGGCCTTCTTCAGACGCCGCCGCTCACGTTCGGACAGTCCGCCCCAGATACCGAATCGCTCGTCATTGGCGAGGGCGTACTCCAGGCATTCTGAACGGACTTCACAGGCGAGGCAGACCTTCTTGGCCTCGCGGGTGGAACCGCCCTTCTCGGGGAAGAAGGACTCGGGATCGGTCTGGGCGCACAAGGCGCGCTCCTGCCAGCCGAGTTCCTCTTCCGCGTCCTCGACCAGCAGTTGCTGGAACAGCTCGGTCATGTGCGCCCCTCGTCTGTCTTTTCGCGTCCCCGTGGGTATGGCCGCTGTCGAGTTCGGCCGAACGACACGAGTGAAATTACAAGTGTGTGCTCCGGTGCGGTCAAGCCGAGATCTGCTATTGGGCCCGGTATTCACTCTGCGGAACCAAGGCTATACGGAAAGTGTTCAAATCACCAAAAACCTGACACTTGCCGCTGGCCTGCCCGCATCACCGCATCCACCCCCTTCTCACAGGGAGACGTGACGCACCCCGACGATGTTGCATATCCGGCCACGGAAGCGATCTGGATCACAGTGCGACCGCGGGGGCCAACCGCGAGGTGCCGGAGCGCGTACGGGCACGGTCGCTGGCCGATGTGTCCGCACCCATCGGCGAACAAACCTTTTTCCGGGTGGATCAACCGGATGCAGTGAAACATTGCCGCCAAATCGGTCATCGAGTTGACATCCGGACCGGGATTCGCAACCTTGGATGCCATGCCAGCGCACCGCACGCACCTCGCGACCCACCTCCGTGGATTCCGCAGTGCTGTCCAGGCGCGCTGTTGCTGTTCCTCCTGTTCGTGCTGTTGAGACGCCCTCGGGGCCACTGAAGCCCCGACGCGCAGACTCCGGCCGTACCTCTCTGCTCTTCTCTCCCTTCGCTTCCGCCGAGGATCCACAGCACCCCATGAACAGCGACAGCGACATCCAGATCGCCGGTGACCTCCTTGAGGTCCAGCACCTGCTCCGCCCCGCGCCCGCGCACCCGGCCACCGTGGCCGAGTTCGCCGGGCTCGCCAGAACCCTCGCCGCGGACCGCGCGCAGTGGGCCCCGTACATCGAGTACGACGCGACGACCCGCTGGTACCGCCGGCTCCGGACCGGGCCCGGGTACGAGGTGTGGCTGCTCTCCTGGGTGCCGGGACAGGGCAGCGGTCGGCATGACCACGGGCGTTCCTCGGGCGTCCTGACGGTGCTCGAAGGGGAGCTGACGGAGCGTTCGGGGCGCGCGGTACGGACCCTCGCGCCGGGCGCGCAGCGGGTCTTCGCCCCCGGGTACGTCCACGATGTGGTCAACGCGGCGATCGAACCGGCCGTGAGCCTGCACATTTATTACCCGGGGCTGACCGAGATGCCGATGCACTCAGCGCGCTGCTCCCCGGAGACCCAGGACGTCGTACCCGCCTGACATGCTTTAGGGCATGCAACGCATCCTCGTTCTGGCCGGCGGTATCGGCGGCGCCCGTTTTCTGCGCGGCCTCAAGCGGGCCGCGCCCGACGCGGACGTCACGGTGATCGGCAACACCGGCGACGACATCCATCTGTTCGGGCTCAAGGTCTGCCCGGACCTCGACACCGTGATGTACACCCTCGGGGGCGGCATCAATGAGGACCAGGGCTGGGGCAGGACCGACGAGTCCTTCCTGATCAAGGAGGAGCTGGCGGCGTACGGCGTGGGGCCCGGCTGGTTCGGGCTCGGCGACCGCGACTTCGCCACCCATATCGTCCGTACGCAGATGCTCGGCGCGGGCTATCCCCTCAGCGCCGTCACCGAGGCGCTCTGCGCCCGCTGGCAGCCGGGCGTCACGCTGCTGCCGATGACCGACGACCGGGTCGAGACGCATGTCGCGGTGGAGGTGGACGGCGAGCGCAAGGCCGTGCACTTCCAGGAGTACTGGGTGAAGATGCGGGCGTCCACGGCCGCGCACGCCATCGTCCCGGTCGGCGCCGAGCAGGCCAAGCCGGCGCCCGGGGTGCTGGAGGCCGTCGCCGCCGCCGATGTCATCCTCTTCCCGCCGTCGAACCCGGTGGTCAGCATCGGCACCATCCTGGCCGTCCCCGGGATCCGGGAGGCCATCGCCGAGGCGGGCGTGCCGGTCGTCGGCCTCTCCCCCATCGTCGGGGACGCGCCGGTGCGCGGCATGGCGGACAAGGTGCTCGCCGCGATCGGCGTCGAGTCGACGGCGACCGCCGTCGCGCTGCACTACGGCTCCGGGCTGCTCGACGGCTGGCTGGTCGACACGGTGGACGCGGGGGCGGTGGCGGCGGTGGAGGGCGCGGGCATCCGCAGCCGCGCGGTGCCGCTGATGATGACGGACGTGACGGCGACCGCCGCGATGGCGCGCGAGGCGCTGGCGCTGGCCGAGGAGGTACGGGCATGAGCACCCCCGAGAACTCCGCCGACCGGGCCGAGGCACCCGCGCCGGCCCCGGCCGACGCCCCGGCCGCCGCGTACCGGGTGCGGGCGCTGCCCGGGATCCCCGAGGTGCGCCCCGGTGACGACCTCGTCAAGCTGATCGCCGCGGCGGTCGCCGGTCCTGGCGGCCCCGGTCCTGCCGACTCCGGTCCTGGCGGCCCCGGTTCCGCCGGTTCGGGGCTGGTCGGCTCCGGGCTGGTCGACGGGGACATCCTGCTGGTCACGTCGAAGATCGTCTCCAAGGCCGAGGGCCGGATCGTGGAGGCGGCCGACCGTGAGGCGGCGATCGACGCGGAGACGGTACGGGTGGTCGCGCGGCGCGGCACGCTCCGTATCGTCGAGAACCGGCGGGGGCTGGTCATGGCGGCGGCCGGGGTCGACGCCTCGAACACCGCGCCCGGCACGATCCTGCTCCTCCCCGAGGACCCGGACGCCTCGGCGCGGGCCATCAGGGCGGGGGTGCGGGACGCGCTCGGGGTCGATGTCGGCGTCATCGTGACGGACACGTTCGGGCGGCCCTGGCGCAGCGGATTGACGGATGTGGCGATCGGGGCGGCGGGCGTACGGGTCCTGGACGACCTGCGGGGCGGTACGGACGCGCACGGCAACCCGCTCTCCGCGACGGTCGTGGCGCTCGCCGACGAGCTGGCGGCCGCCGGTGACCTGGTGAAGGGCAAGGCCACGCATCTGCCGGTGGCGGTGGTGAGCGGCCTCGGGCACCTGGTGGCCCCGTCCGGCGGCGAGACCACCGAGGACGGCGTCGAGAGCGGCGCCCATGAGCTGGTCCGGGGCGCCGCCGGGGACATGTTCCGGCTCGGTACGTCGGAGGCGGTACGGGAGGCGGTCACCCAGCGCCGTACGGTCCGCGAGTTCACCGATGCGCCGGTCGACCCGGGGGCGGTCCGGCGGGCGGTCGCCGCGGCCCTCACCGCGCCGGCCCCGCACCACACCACACCGTGGCGCTTCGTGCTGCTGGAGTCCCCGGAGTCCCGGCTGCGGCTCCTCGACGCGATGCGGGACGCGTGGATCGCGGACCTGCGGCGCGACGGCAGGACGGAGGAGGCGATCGCCCGGCGCGTGCGCCGGGGGGACGTGCTGCGCAAGGCGCCGTATCTGGTGGTGCCCTGCCTGGTGACGGAGGGCGCGCACCCGTACGGCGACGACCGGCGGGACACCGCCGAGCGCGAGATGTTCGTGGTCGCGATGGGCGCGGGCGTGCAGAACCTGCTGGTCGCGCTGGCGGGCGAGCAGTTGGGCTCGGCGTGGGTCTCGTCCACGATGTTCTGCCGCGATGTCGTACGGGAGGTCCTGGAGCTGCCCCGGGAGTGGGACCCGATGGGCGCGGTCGCGGTCGGCCGCCCCGCGGCCCCGCCGAAGGAGCGGCCCGCGCGGTCGCCGGAGGCGTTCGTCGAGGTGCGGTAGGAGGACGGCGGGGGGCGGCAGGAGGACGGCGGCGGGCGGCAGGAGGGGTGGCTCGGAGGGCCGCCGGCCCCCGGGGTCTGCGGCCCTCCCGGCGCTACAGGCGGGCGATGTCGACGGCCGGCATGCGGGGGGCCCGGCGGGGCGGGGTGCGGCCGCTGAGGAGGATCAGCCGGGTGGCGCGGTGGCGCTGGCCGGGGTACGGGGCGAGGAGGTCCAGCATCGCCGCGTCGTCCGCGTTCCGGTCGCCCGCCAGCGCGTGGCCGACGACGCCCGGCAGATGGAGGTCGCCGACGGTGACCTCGTCGGGGGCGCCGTTGGTGCGCTGGACCACCTCGGCCGAGGTCCAGGGGCCGATGCCCGGGATCAGCTCCAGCCGGGCGCGCGCCGCGTCCGGCGCCATCGCGGCGGCCTCCTCCACCCTGCGCGCGGCCCGTACGGCGCGCAGCACGGTCGAGGAGCGCTTGGCGTCGACGCCCGCCCTGTGCCACTCCCAGGACGGGATCAGCGCCCAGGTCCTGGCGTCGGGCATGACATAGAGGGGTTCGCCGGAGGGGAGCGGGGGGCCCGGCGCGGGCTCGCCGTGCCTACGGACCAGGCGGCGCCAGGCGCGGTACGCCTCGACCGTGGTGACCTTCTGCTCCAGGACGGACGGGATCAGCGACTCCAGGATCAGCCCGGTCCGGCAGAGCCGCAGTCCCGGCCGGCGGCGCAGGGTGTCGGCGAGGAGCCGGTGGCGCGGTACGAAGGCCCCGGGGTCGTCCTCGGCGCCGAGCAGCGCGGGCAGCCGCGCCAGCAGCCAGGGGGCGCCGGGCCCCCAGGCCTCCGCCTCCACGGCACCGCCCCGCACGACCAGCCGCAGGGCGCCGGGCCCCTCGGGTGTCCGGCTCGCGCGCCGTACCGCGCCGCCCGGCTCCACACGGAAGGTCGGATCGCCGGGGCCGCGCCGCAAGGGCCCCAGGGTGAGCCCGAGGTCGTACGGGCCCTCGGGCGGGGTCCAGCGGCCCCGCAGCCCCTCGGCGGGCGCCGGGGCCGCCCCGGGACGCGCCGGTCCGGGGACGGTCGCGCCCGGCGTGCGCGCGGGGCGCTCGAAGCGCGGGGGGTACGGAGCGGAGGGCGTGCGCGCGGGGCGAGGGGCGAAGCGTCCGGCCACGGGTGGGGTCCTCGGGGTTCGGGGTCCCCCTGAGGGTAGAGCCTCCCCGGGGGACGCCCTGGACCGGCCTCCCCCGGCTCGTACCCGGAGGCCGGAAGCCGTCCGGGGCACCCCCCCTCGCCCGTACCTCTGCCGCCGCGCCCTCCGCCGTACTCCGTACTTGGGCCGTGCCTAGGCGTCCGACGAGAAGCGCACCGCGCCCGCCGGGAGGACCGCGTCGCACCAGACACGTACGCCCTCACGGAGTTCGTTGTCGGGGCCCACGGTCGCGCCGTCGCCCACCACCACCCCGGAGAGGACCGTCCTGGCGCCCACCCGCGCGCCCGCGCCGATCAGGGAGTCCGTGATCTGCGCGCCCTGTTCCACCACCGCGCCGGCCAGCACCGCCGTCCCCGTGACCCGGGCGCCCGGGCCGATCTCGGCGCCCTCGCCCACCACCGTGCCGCCCGACAGCTTGGCGTCGGGGGCCACCGTCGCGGTGGGCAGGACCAGCCGCTCGCCCCGGCGGCCAGGGACGGCGGGGGACGGGGCGCGGCCCAGGACCAGGTCGGCGGAGCCCCGTACGAAAGCCTGAGGGGTGCCCAGGTCGAGCCAGTACGTGGCGTCGACCATGCCCTGGAGGTGGGCGCCCGCCGCCAGCAGGCCCGGGAAGGTCTCGCGCTCGACCGAGACCGGGCGGCCCGCCGGGATCGCGTCGATCACCGAGCGCCGGAAGACATACGCGCCCGCGTTGATCTGGTCGGTGACGATCTCCTCCGGTGTCTGCGGCTTCTCCAGGAACGCCGTCACCCTGCCCTCCCGGTCCGTCGGCACCAGGCCGAAGGCGCGCGGGTCGGGGACCCGGGTGAGGTGGAGCGAGACATCCGCGCCCGACGCGGTGTGCGTGGCGACGAGCGCCCGGATGTCGAGCCCGGTGAGGATGTCGCCGTTGAAGACGAGCACCGGCTCGTCGGGGCCCGAGCGGAGCCGCGCCGCGACATTGCGGAGCGCCCCGCCGGTGCCGAGCGGGTCGCGCTCGGTCACGTACTCCAGGCTGAGCCCGAGCGCCGAGCCGTCGCCGAAGTACGGTTCGAAGACCTCCGCGAGGTACGACGTGGCGAGGATCACATGGTCCACTCCCGCCGCCCGCGCCCGCGCCAGTTGGTGCGCGAGGAAGGGCACCCCCGCCGCCGGGACCATGGGCTTGGGGGTACGGACCGTCAGGGGCCGCAGCCGGGTGCCTCTGCCGCCGACCAGAAGGATCGCTTCAGTCACCGTGTCGTCTCCGCTTCCGCTGGGGTACGTGCCCGGTCAGCGTCCCTGATACCCGGCGGCGGAGGTGCGTACGGCCCCGAGCTTCGCGTAGAGCCGGCCGCCGGGGCAGTCGGTGTTGAAGCCGTCCCGGTGTCCGGAGACCGTGTGCAGGCTCACCCTCCGCCCCTTCGCGTACTTGCCGCTGCCCCCGGACTTCAGGGTGACCTTCGAACGCGGGTTCACTCCGTGCAGGCCCAGTTTCCACGCGATGAGCTTGGCCAGGGCGGTGGTCGCCTTGGCGGGCGGGTTCACGCTGTTGTACGTGCCGAGGACGGCGATGCCCGTCGTGCTGGTGTTGAAGCCGAGGGTGTGCGCGCCGAGTACGGGTTTGGTGACGCCTCCGGCCCGCCCCTCGTAGATGTTTCCGCACTTGTCGACGGCGAAGTTGTAGCCGAAGTCCCGCCAGCCGCTGCTCTTGACGTGGTAGCGGTAGATACCGCGCAGGACGGACGGGGCCTGCGCGCAGGTGTAGTTGTTGCCGGTGGCGCTGTGGTGCACGAAGGCCGCCTTGACCGTGCTGGTGTAGACGAACTTCCGCTCGCGCAGCGACTCGTCGGCGCCCCATCCCTTCCGGGTCACGATGCGCGGGCGGGGCGCGGCGTACGCCCGGGGGGCGGCGCCGGTGATCTCGGTCCCGGCTTGGGTTCCGGCTTGGGTCTCGGCTTGAGTTCCGGCCTGGGTTCCGGCCTGAGTTCCGGCTTGGGTCCCGGCCTCGGTCTGAGCCTTGGTCAGGGCGGGGTCCTCGCCCGGGTCGACCAGTTCCAGGCGGAGGCCGCGCGGCAGCAGCGGGCGCGCCGGGCCGGTCGCCTCGTCGTTCGCTTCGCCGGTCGCCTCGCCGCCCGTCCCGTCGTCTTCCCGGACGGCCCGGACCCGTACCTCCACCCCGTCCGAACCGCCCACCCACAGCGGGGCGGTGGAGCCGCGTACGGTCTCCGACTCGCGCTCCCGCGTCCCGGGGTCGGCGCCGTGCTCCTGGTTGTGCGTCTCGACGTCCTGCCAGTCGGACCAGAGACGGGTGCCGGCGGCGCGGGTACGGACCTGGACCGTGCCGCGCAGTTCGTCGTCGGCGTCGTCCCAGACCACCCCGAGCAGCGAGAACGGCCGTACGCCGTGGGCGGCGAGGCCCTGTTCCGCGACGGCGCCCGGCGAGCGCACCGTGGTGAGGAGGTGCAGCGGTACGGATTCGGTGGAGCCGGGGACGGCGGGTGCAGGTGCGGATGCCGGTGCGGGAGCGAGTGCGAGTGCGGGCGCCGGTGTGATCGCGGCCGCTGCCGCGGACGCCGTCGACGCCGGGAGGATGAGGGAGACGGCGCACGCCACGCCGATCGGGTTCGCAAGGTAGGCACGCATGACGTGATCCTTGCCGCGCCCCGTCCGCCGCGCGCGGCGGCACGCCAGGGGAAAACTGACGGGCCGTCGGTCCGACCGGTGGACGGTGTCACCGGTACGGCGGCGGCCGTTACCCCCGTCCGCGTACCCTTTCCCGGTGAACGCCAGCGACCGTACCCCCGCCGACCTGCTGCGATCCGCTCTCGCCGCGGATCCGGCCCGCCCTTTGATCACCTTTTACGACGATGCCACCGGTGAGCGCGTCGAATTGTCCGTGGCCACCTTCGCCAATTGGGTGGCCAAGACCGCCAATCTCCTCCAGGGCGACCTCGGCGCGGAGCCGGGGACCCGGCTGGCGCTGCTGCTGCCCGCGCACTGGCAGAGCGCGGTGTGGCTGCTCGCCTGTTCCTCGACCGGTGTGACCGTCGAGATCGGCGGCGACCCGGGCGCGGCCGATCTCGTCGTCAGCGGCCCGGAGCCGGAGACGCTGGAGGCGGCGCGGGCGTGCGGCGGCGAGCGGGTGGCGCTCGCGCTGCGCCCGCTCGGCGGCCGGTTCCCGCAGGCGCCGCAGGGGTTCGCCGACTACGCGGTGGAGGTGCCGGGCCAGGGCGACCGGTTCGCGCCGTACGCCCCGGTGGACCCGGAGGCGCCCGCGCTCCGTGTCGACGGTACGGAGCTGACCTCGGCCGCGCTGGTCACCAGGGCGCGCGCGGACGCGGCGGAGCGCGGACTCGGGCCCGGCTCGCGGCTGCTGTCGGGTCTCGGGTACGCGAACTGGGAGGGGTTGTCGGCGGGGCTGTTCGCGCCGCTGGCGGCGGGCGGCTCGGTCGTCCTCTGCCGGAACCTCGGCCTGCTGCCGGCGCCGGCGCTCGCGCAGCGGGTGGCCGACGAGCGCGTCACGGACAGCGCGGTCTGAGAGCGCGGTCGGAGCACGTGATCCAAGAACGCGATCGGAGAAGGCGATCCGAGAGCGTGATCTGAGAGCGTGACCAAACCGCAGTACTTGATCGGGGATCTCCACAACTGATCGCACAACCAAGGGCACTTCTCACCCGTCTACGCCATCGACCGGCGGCCTCTGTGTACCGCCGGTGCCTTGACGGCTTGAAGGATGGACGAAGACGTGACGGAAAGTGCGGGCGATCCGCCCGAGCCGGAACCACCCGAGTCGGAACCGGCCGAGCAGGAGCGGGGGTCCACCGCTCCGCGCCGTAGACGCCGCTGGCCGCGGTGGGTCGCGCTGGGGGCCGCGGTCGTGGTGCTCGGGGCCTCCGGCGCGGGGTGGTGGGCGTACCGGACACTGGACCGGAACATCACGACGGACACCTCCGCCGCCGCCGAACTCCACGCGTACGAGAAGGAGCGGCCGGCCCCGATCTCGCTCGACGCCCAGAACATCCTGCTGATCGGCTCCGACAGCCGCGCGGGCGGCAACGGCAAGTACGGGCGGGACGACGGCGGTTCGCAGCGCTCCGACACGGCGATCCTGCTCCATCTGGCCGCCGACCGGAAGAGCGCGACGGCCATGTCGGTACCGCGCGACCTGATGGTGGAGATACCGAGCTGCCGGGCGCCGGACGGCAGCCGTTCCCGGGAGCAGTTCGCGCAGTTCAACTGGGCGTTCCAGTTCGGCGGTGCCGCGTGCACCATCCGTACGCTCGAAAACCTCACCGGGATCCGGATCGACCACCACATCGTGGTCGACTTCCGGGGGTTCGAGCGGACGGTGGACGCGGTCGACGGCGTCGAGGTCTGCCTGGCGGAGCCGGTCGACGACCGGGAGGCCCGTCTCACCCTGCCCGCGGGCCGCCAGACGCTCGACGGGGAGCAGTCGCTGGGGTACGTACGGGCGCGGTACAGCATCGGTGACGGCAGCGACACGCAGCGCATGGACCGGCAGCAGCGATTCCTGGGCGCCCTGTTCAAGAAGGTGCAGAGCAACGGGGTGCTGCTCAATCCGACGCGGCTCTACTCGGTGCTGGACGCGGTGACGAAGTCACTCACCACCGACGAGGGGCTGAACAGCCTCACCGACCTGTACGACGTGGCCGCCTCGATGCGGGACATACCGGCGGAGCGGGTCCAGTTCCTGACCGTGCCCCGGCAGCCGTACGCCCTCGACCCGAATCGTGACGAACTCGTGGAGACCAGCGCACGGAAGCTTTTCGAGCGGCTGCGCGACGACGAACCGGTGGTGATCACCCCGGCTTCGGAGACCCCGCCGGAGGAAGGGGCCGGGGAGAAGGCGTCGGAGGCCGGTCCGGAAGCCGCTCCGTCCGGGTCGCCGGAGCCCACGCCGGAGCCCACCTTCACGGGCTCGAATGCCGAGGCGGGGATGTGCGGGTAAAGCAATGGGTAAAGAGACGCGCACACTCCATGGAGATTGGGCAGATTGCCCGCTTGTAAGAGGTGAGGAATTTGTCACGGGCGTCGCTCCGCGTTGAACTGGGCGGATAGTGTGACGCGATCCGGTGCATCAGACCGTGATGGTCGCGCACTGCTGGAGCGATAAACCGAGGGCCTTCGGGGGAGGGCGCCTCGCGTGGCACCGACGGAGGATTCGAGCAACCGTGGATGCGCAAGGCCGTGGACAGGCGGGGGACGGCGAGATCGACCCCGCCGACCAGTGGGTCCTCAACCCGCAGACAGGTAACTACGAACTGCGACTGGACCGCTCCGAAGGGCAGTCGCCGTCCGCTCCGTCGGACACCACGGGGAGCGGCAGCGGCGGCAGGAGAACCGCGGCCGTACGGGAGGACGGCGCCACGCTCCCCGGCCCCCGCCCGGGCGGCCGGAGCCGCAACGGCGGCGGCCGAAGCGGGGAGCGGCGCGCCGATGTCCCCGGGCAGCGCGGCCGTCGCGCGGGGAAGGGTCCGGCCGCCGATTCGGCGTCGGCGGGCGCTCCCGGCCGGCGCAAGCGCAAGCAGAAGAAGGCCGGCCGGAGCCGGGCGCTGGTATGGACCGGCGGGGTGATGGGGTTCGTCCTGGTCGGCGGCTCCATCGCCGCGTACGCCGCGTACGAGCACTTCAACGGGAACATCGCGACGATCGACGTCGAGGGCGCGGGCAGCGGCGGCTTCAAGAAGGACCAGGCCGTCAACATATTGGTGATCGGCACGGACAAGCGGACCGGCGCGGGCAACGAGGGGTACGGGGACAAGGGCAGCGTCGGCCACGCCGACACCACACTGCTCTTCCATGTCGCCAAGGACCGCTCGAACGCGACGGTGCTCTCGATCCCGCGCGACCTGATCACCGACGTCCCGGACTGCGAGACGAAGACGGACTCCGGTACGACGGTGATCCCCGGCACCCAGCGGGTCCGCTTCAACACCAGCCTCGGCCAGGACGAGCGGGACCCCGGGTGCACCATGCGGACGGTCAAGGAGCTGACCGGGCTCACCGTCGATCACTTCATGATGGCCGACTTCAACGCGGTCAAGACGCTGTCGACGGCGGTCGGCGGGGTCGAGGTGTGCGTGGACAAGGACATCGACGACCCGAAGTCCCATCTGAAGCTGAAGAAGGGCAAGACGGTCATCGACGGGGAGCAGGCGCTCGCCTTCGTCCGTACGCGCCACGCGTTCGGCGACGAGAGCGACCTCACCCGGATCCAGACCCAGCAGCAGTTCCTCAGCTCGATGATCCGGAAGATGAAGTCCGGTGACACGCTGACCAGTCCGAGCAAGCTGTTCAGCCTGGCGGAGGCGGCGACGAAGGCGCTGACGGTCGACACCGGCATCGGCACCATCAAGAAGCTGAGCGACCTGGCGCAGGAGATGGCCAAGGTCCCGGCGAAGAACATCACCTTCATGACGCTGCCGGTCCTCGACAACCCGGAGGAGGTCGTCAAGGCCACCGTCGTCGTCAACGAGGCCAAGGCGAAACCGCTCTTCGCGATGATGCAGAACGATGTCTCGCTGACCGAGGTGGAGGCCAAGGAGAAGAAGGACAAGCAGGCCGCCGCGGACAAGCAGGCCGCGCTGCTGGAGGGCGACAAGGCCGATCCGGCCGATGTGCGGGTCGACGTCTACAACGGCGGCGGGCCGACGGGCTCCGCCCAGGAGACCCTGAACTGGCTCCAGAACAGCGAGGGGGTGCCGAAGTCCACCAACAAGGGCAACGCCCCCGCGAACGTGCCGAAGACCACCCTGGAGTACGCGCCGAACCAGGCGGACCAGGCGCGGGCCCTCGCCGCGATGATGGGGCTGCCCGGTTCGGCGATGAAGCAGGGCACGAAGGACGCCGTGGGGCTTGAGGCGATGACGCTGACGCTCGGGGCGGACTTCAAGGGCGCGGGAGTGCCCATCACCGGTTCGGCAAAGGCGCCGGAGGGTGTGCAGAAGGTCGAAGGCGACAAGCAGATCTGCGCCAAGTAGGCCGCGCGGGCCGCATCGGCCCCGTAAAGCCGCATCGGCCACGCCGGCCGAAGCGGCCATGTGACTACGCACGGCGTGAACACCGGCTCGTACGGCCGGCCTGAGGGGGATCCGGTGGGTGCGGGTACTGACGGAGTGCAGCGGGAAGAGACGCGGGAACGCGTGCCACACGCCCGCGAACTGGGCTGGGACGACAGCCTGTACGAGGAGCGCCCGGGTGGCGCGGACGGCGGGGATGTCACGGGTGGCGCGGGCGCCGCGGACGGGACGAAGGGCGCGGAGGACGGGGCCGGCGGGAAGGGCACCGGCCGGGCCGGGAAAGCGGGCGAGGCCGGGAAGACCGGCACGGACGGCGGGGCCGGCACGGACGGCGGGGCCGGCACGGACGGCGGGGCCGGCACGGACGGCGGGGCCGCGTCGAAGGGGGGCGCCAGGCCGGTGGGGCGTCGCATACTGCGCTGGTCCGCCGCCGTGCTCTCGCTGCTCATACTCGGGACGGCCGGCGCCGGTTATCTGTACTACCGCCACCTCAACGGCAACATACGCAGCGGCGAGCGCAGCAACGGCACCAGCGGCGTCAACCAGCCCGCGGCCAACGCTGCGGGCCAGCGCCCCCTGAACGTCCTGCTCATCGGCTCCGACAGCCGCAACAAGCCGGAGAACCTGAAGCTCGGCGGCAGCAAGGAGACCGTGGGCAACCCCCCGCTCGGCGATGTGCAGATGCTCCTCCACATCTCCGCCGACCGGAAGAACGCCTCGGTCGTCTCCATCCCCCGGGACACCCGGGTCGACATCCCCGAGTGCAAGGACCCGGAGACCGGCACGGTCCACCCGGAGACCAATACGATCATCAACGAGAGCCTGGCGCGCGGCGGCGCCGGCTGCACCCTCGCCACCTGGGAGAAGCTGACCGGCGTCTACATCGACCACTGGATGACGATCGACTTCTCCGGTGTGGTGCGGATGGCGGACGCGATCGGCGGTGTCGAGGTCTGTGTCAAGGACAATGTGTGGGACCGGCCGCTGCCCGCCGTGCCCGGCGGCTCCGGCCTCAAGCTGACGAAGGGCACGCACCAGGTCAAGGGCGAGCAGGCGCTCCAGTGGCTGCGGACCCGGCACGCCTTCGAGAGCGACCTCGGCCGGGCCAAGGCGCAGCACATGTACATGAACTCGATGATCCGCGAGCTGAAGTCGCAGAACGTCTTCACCGACTCGCCCCGGCTGACCGGGCTCGCGGAGGCGGCCACGAAGTCGCTGGAGGTGTCGGAGGAGATCAGCACCGTCAAGAAGCTGTACGACCTGGCGATGCAGTTCAAGAGCGTGCCGACCAACCGGGTCACCATGACGACCATGCCGACCCTGCCGGACCCGCGGGACCCGAACCATCTGATCGTCGACGAGGCGGACGCCACCCACCTGTGGACGATGGTCCGGGACGACATCGCCTTCGACAGCAACGGCGACAGCGCGGCGGACAAGGCCGCAGCCGAGGCCGCGGCCAAGCGGAAGAAGGCCGAGGAGGCCGAGTCGCGGGAGCCGACCACGACGCCCGCCGAGACCGGGGTGGTGGTGCGGAACGGCACCGGTGGCGACCGTACGCCCGAGAAGGGGCGCGCCGCCGAGATCGCACAGGCGCTGGCCGCCCAGGGGTACACGCTGGCGCGGGCGGACACGCTGCTGACGCCGCAGGCGACGACGACGGTCGGCTATCCGAGCGCGGACATGGAGGGGAACGCGCGGGCGGTGGCCAAGGCGCTGGGGATCCCGTCGTCGTCGGTGAAGCGGTCGACGGACGTGTCGGGGGTCACGGTGACGGTGGGCGCGGACTGGCGTACGGGCTCCTCGTTCCCGAAGGAGAGCGAGCCGACGGCGGGCGGGATCCCGGACACGGCGGATGCCATCAACGGCTCGGAGAAGGACGCGTGCATGGACGTGTACGCGCCGTACCGCTTCTGAGGCGTACGTTCCGACGGAACACTCGGCCCCCGGTGCGCGCTGTGCGTACCGGGGGCCGATACATCTCTCCGGGTATCGATATACCCAGGGGAATGCGATGACGCTTCCGCCTCTGCCTCCGCCCCGGCGCCGGCCGCGTTACCGCGAACGGGGGACAGCGGAGCGCGCCGCCCGGTTGCGGCCGGGGGGCGCTGATCGTATGGGCTTACTGTGCGCACGGTCCGTGCCCGATTCCGTATCAGCGGAGGTGTCCCCCGTGCCCACGCCGCCCCGCGCCCCGTCCCGCACCGGGTCCCGTGCGATGTCCCGTACACCGTCCGGTGGAACGTCCCGTACGGGATCCCGCCCGGCCTCCCGGGGCCCGCGCCGGCCGCGCTGGGGGACGCGGCTGATCACGGCCCTGTCGGTGCTGGTCCTGGGGGCGGGCGGGATCGGGCACGCCGTGATGACCAGCCTGGACAGCGGGATCGGCCGGGTCGACCCGTTCAAGGACATGAAGAACCGGCCGGGCGCGGGGCGCGGGCTCAATCTGCTGCTCGTCGGCACGGACGGGCGCGACAAGATCACCGAGGAGCAGCGGCAGAAGTACCGTCTGGGCGGTGAGCCCTGTCACTGCACCGACACGATCATGCTGGTGCATCTCTCGGCGGACGGGGACCGCGCGAGCGTGGTGAGCCTGCCGCGCGACAGCTACGCGGAGCTGCCGGAGCACACCGACGCGACCTCCGGCGAGCGCCACGGCACCCACCCGGTGAAGCTGAACGCGGCGTACGCGGAGGGCGGGCCGAATCTGACCGTCCGTACCGTCGAACAACTGACGGGGGTGAAGATCAGCCACTATCTGGAGGTCGACTTCACCAGCTTCATGAAGACGGTGGACGCGCTGGGCGGGGTGCGGATCTGCACGACCCGGCCGCTGAAGGACGCGTACACCGGGCTCGACCTGGCGCCCGGCACCCATGCGATGAACGGTGGCCAGGCCCTCCAGTACGTGCGCTCCCGCCATGTCGACGGCGCCGCCGACCTGGGGCGGATGGAGCGGCAGCAGCGGTTCGTGGCGGCGCTGATCGGGCGGGCGACCAGCAGCGGGGTGCTGTTGAACCCGGCGCGGTTCAAGGAGGTGACATCGACGGTGCTCGGCTCGGTGCGGGCGGACGCGGGGTTCGGGGCGGAGCAGATGCTCGCGGTCAACGAGGCGATGCGCGGCTTCTCGCCCGCCTCGTCGGAGTTCGTCTCCGTACCGCTGGCCCATGGCGGGGCTTCGGTGCAGGTGAAGGGGGTCGGCGCGACGGTGAAGTGGGACGAGGGGAAGGCGGAGCGGCTCTTCCGCGCGCTGCGCGAGGACCGGCCGCTGACGCCGCCACGGCCCCCGGCGGCTTCGGCTTCGGCTCCTTCGTCCCCGGGGGCAGCGTCGTCCGCGTCGGGCCCGGCGACCCCGGCGTCCTCCGGACACCCGGCGCCGTCCGGCGCCCCGGCCGGGCGACCGCACCCCCAGGAGCCGCCCCGCCCGGTCGAGGTCGCCCCGGAGGAGATCCGGGTCCAGGTCTACAACGGGACGCGCTCCGACGGGCTCGGCAGGGAGGTCGACGACGCGTTGCGCGCCACCGGTTTCCGTACCACCGGCGCGCCGCTGAACGCGGAGGGGAGCGAGGTGCGGCGGACGGTGGTGCTGTACGACCCGCGCTGGGACCGTTCGGCGAAGTCGCTGGCGGCGGCGTTGCCCGGCAGTGAGCTGCGGGCGGTGAAGCAGCAGGGGGCGACGCTCCAGGTGCTGGCGGGGACGGATTTCACGGCGGTGACGCCGGTACGGGGGGCGACGGCCCCGCGGGGCGAGTTCGGCGCGACGACGGGCGACCAGGTCGCGTGCCCGTGAGTCCGGGCCTCGTACCCGTGAAGGGCGGTCCGTTGCCCGTAAGGGCGCTCGGCTACCCGTAAGGGCACCCCGTCATGCACCGAACCGTGTCGCGGATTGCATCAGATTCGCAACGGGCCCGGTCCGATTCCCCACCTCCCTGTATGGGGCACAGCCCGGACCGGCACACTGTCCGCATGACTGATTGGCCCGAGGGATGGACCGGTGACCGTAACGGCCGTAACGGCGGTGCGGCCAGAGGCACACGGCCGGGGGCGCGGTCCGTACCGCCGCATGCCGTCCCCCGGCAGGCGCAGGGGCAGGGGTACGGGCAGAGCCGGGACCCCGGGTACGGCGACGGGTACAACACGGGCCAGGTCTACGGCGGGGGCGGCGGCCGGGGCGGGCGCGGGACGATCCCGGCGCAGTCCGGCGGCGGGGCCCCGGAGCCCCGGTACGCGCCCGACTGGGGGCGGCGTATCAAGTTCGGGGCGCTGGCCCTGGTGATCGTGGTGCTGGTGACGTCGATCGGTACGTACTTCTGGGCGGACGGCAAGCTCCGGCGCGAGGTCGACCTCTCGAAGGTCATCGAGCGGCCGGAGGGCGGCGAGGGCACGAACTATCTGATCGTCGGTTCGGACAGCCGTGAGGGCATGTCCGACGAGGAGAAGAAGAAGCTCCACACGGGGTCGGCCGAGGGCAAGCGGACCGACTCGATGATGATCCTGCACGACGGCTCGAACGGCCCGACGCTGATCTCGCTGCCCCGTGACTCCCGGGTGAAGATCCCGTCGTTCAAGGGCTCGGAGTCCGGCAAGCTCTACCCGGACACGGGCCGCCAGACCAAGCTGAACGCGGCGTACGCGATGGACGGGCCCGAGCTGCTGGTCCGTACCGTCGAGTACAACACCGGGCTCCGGATCGACCACTACGTGGAGATCGGCTTCGCGGGCTTCGCCAACATCGTGGACGCGATAGGCGGCGTGGAGCTGGACATCCCGAAGGCGTTCAAGGACAAGAAGTCGGGCGCGGATTTCCAGGCGGGCAAGCAGACCCTCGACGGCGAGCAGGCGCTCGCGTTCGTCCGTACCCGGTACGCGTTCGCCGCGAGCGACCTGGACCGGACGAAGAACCAGCAGAAGTTCCTGGCCGCCCTGGCCTCGCAGACGGCGACCCCGGGCACGGTCCTGAACCCGTTCAAGCTCTACCCGACGATGAGCGCCGGCCTGGACACGCTGATCGTGGACAAGGACATGTCGATCTGGTCGCTGGGGCAGATGTTCTTCGCCATGAAGGGCATCACGGGCGGCGACGGCACCTCGATGAACATGCCGATCGCGGGCAACGTCGGCAGCGACCTGGCCTGGGACGAGCCCAAGGTCAAGGAGCTGGTGAAGCAGCTCAACAACGACGAGAAGGTCACGGTGACCAGCGACTGATGCTCCCCGACCCCCCTGGCCGCTCCATCGCCCCCGATCACGAGCTGATCGCGGCGGCGGCGGAGACGGCGAGCGGGGCCTGATGGCGCCGTGCGGCCGGTGCCGCCAGTTCCTCTTCGACTACTTCCCCCGGATCGAGGTCGTCCTCGGCCCGGCCGAGGCCCCGCGTACCGTCCCGGTCGCCTCGCTCCTCCCCGACGCGTACGTCTGGGCGGACCACCAGGAGTGAGGGGCCCCGGGGCCGGACCGCCCCGGGCCGGGCCGGGGCTCCTTGACGGTCAGGCTTCCCAGATGCCCCTGGCCTCCGGGGAGTCCTTGGCCTCCTTGAAGAGGACCCTCTTGCCGTCGGGGGCCTCGACGGTGGCGAAGGTGGTCCAGGGTTCGACCGTCGGGTCGGAGACCGTGGCGCCCCGGGCGCGCAGCTCCTTGACCGTGGCGGCCACGTCGTCGGCGATGAAGGTCAGTTCGGCGCCCTCCCCCGGTGTCCTGCCGAAGGCGGCGGCGTCCGAGAGGACGATCGACGTCTGCGCGCCGGGCGGCCTGACCTCCAGCCAGCGGGAGCCCGGTCCCATCTCCAGGTCCTTCACGACCTCGAAGCCGAGGGTGTCGCGGAAGAAGGCCAGGGAGACCCCCTGGTTGCCGACGTAGAGCACCGTCGAGGATATGTGCGTCATCATGCCGGGACCCTAGCCGGGGCCGTGGCCGAAGCTCTATCCGGCCGCCTCGGCCGCCTTGACCAGCGTGTCCCGGTCCGCGTTCTCGCCCCGGAGCGGAATCAGGGCAGGTTGCGGGCCATGACAATCCGCTGGATCTGGTTCGTCCCCTCGTAGATCTGGGTGATCTTGGCGTCCCGCATCATGCGCTCCACCGGGTAGTCGCGCGTGTACCCGTACCCGCCCAGGAGCTGGACCGCGTCCGTGGTGATCTCCATCGCCGCGTCCGAGGCGTAGCACTTGGCGGCGGCGCCGAAGAAGGTCAGGTCCTCCTTGGCGGAGCCCTCGGAGACGCGCTCCGAGCGGGCCGCCGCCGCGTAGGTGAGCTGGCGGGCCGCCTCCACCTTCATCGCCATGTCGGCGAGCATGAACTGGACGCCCTGGAAGTCGGCGATCGGCTTGCCGAACTGCTTGCGCTCCTGGACATACCCCTTGGCGTAGTCGAGGGCGCCCTGTGCGATGCCGAGGGCCTGGGCGGCGATGGTGATACGGGTGTGGTCCAGGGTCTTCATCGCGGTGGCGAAGCCGGTGCCCTCGGCACCGAGGAGGCGGTCGGCGGGGATCCGTACGTTGTCGAGATAGACCTCGCGGGTGGGCGAGCCCTTGATGCCGAGCTTCTTCTCCGGGGCACCGAAGGAGACGCCCTCGTCGGACTTCTCGACGACGAAGGCCGAGATGCCCTTGGTGCGCCGGTCGGGGTCGGTGACGGCCATGACCGTGTAGTAGTCGGAGACGCCCGCGTTGGTGATCCAGCGCTTCACGCCGTTGAGGACGTAGTGGTCGCCGTCGCGGACGGCCCGGGTCTTCATGCCGCCCGCGTCGGAGCCCGCGTCCGGCTCCGAGAGGCAGTACGAGAACATCGCGTCGCCCTGGGCGAGCGGGCGCAGGTACTTCTTCTTCAGCTCCTCGCTCCCGGCGAGGATCACCGGCAGCGAACCGAGCTTGTTGACGGCCGGGATGAGGGAGGAGGAGGCGCAGACCCGGGCGATCTCCTCGATGACGATCACGGTGGCCAGCGCGTCGGCGCCGGCGCCGCCGTACTCCTCGGGGACGTGGACCGCGTGGAGATCGGAGGCGACCAGGGCGTCCAGCGCCTCCTGCGGGAAGCGGGCCTCCTCGTCCACGGCGGCGGCGAACGGGGCGATCTTCGCCTCGGAGAGCGCGCGGACGGTCTCGCGGAGCATCTCGTGCTCCTCGGCGGGGCGGTACAGGTCGAAGTCTGCCGGTCCGGCCACGGTCTTCACTCCCCAGGATGCTAACTACCGTTAAGTAACACGATTTTAGACGGGGTGGGCGCCCCTGGCATAGGTGAGTTCGCCGACACGCCTCTCCGGAGGGGGAAGTACGAGGAGAAGTGCGAGGAGAAGTGCCCCTGCGGGGCGCTTATGGCACGCGGATATGCTCGGCAGCGCACCCGCCCCGTTCTGCCCCCGTCTCACTGGAGCACCCACATGGCTCTCAAGATCACCGTGATCGGCACCGGCTATCTCGGCGCCACCCACGCCGCGGCCATGGCGGAGCTGGGCTTCGAGGTGCTGGCGCTCGATGTGGTGCCGGAGAAGATCGAACTGCTCTCCTCCGGCCGGGTCCCGATGTACGAGCCCGGTCTTGAGGAGCTGCTGCGCAAGCATGTCGCCGGGATCGAGGGGTCGACCGGGCGGCTCCGCTTCACCCTGGAGTGGGCGGAGGTCGCGGACTTCGGCGATGTGCACTTCGTCTGCGTCAACACCCCGCAGAAGCACGGCGAGTACGCCTGCGACATGAGTTATGTGGACGCGGCCGTCGAGAGCCTGGCCGCACGGCTGACCCGCCCCGCGCTGGTCGTCGGCAAGTCCACCGTCCCGGTGGGCAGCGCGGAGCGCCTGGCGGCCAGGATCGCGGAGCTGGCCCCGGCGGGACCGGAGGTGACGCTCGCGTGGAACCCGGAGTTCCTGCGCGAGGGGTACGCCGTACAGGACACGCTCCACCCCGACCGGATCGTGATCGGGGTGAACGGCCCGCGCGCCGAGGAGGCCGAGCGGACCCTCCGCCAGGTGTACGCGACGCCGATCGCCGAGGGCTCGCCCTTCGTGGTGACGGACTTCCCGACCGCCGAACTGGTCAAGACGTCGGCGAACTCCTTCCTGGCGACGAAGATCTCGTTCATCAACGCCATGGCGGAGGTCTGCGAGGCGGCGGGCGGCGATGTCGCCAAGCTGGCGGAGGCGCTGGGCCACGACGACCGGATCGGCCGGAAGTTCCTGCGGGCGGGCATCGGCTTCGGCGGCGGCTGTCTGCCGAAGGACATCCGGGCGTTCATGGCGCGCGCGGGCGAGCTGGGCGCGGACCAGGCGCTGACGTTCCTGCGCGAGGTCGACTCGATCAATATGCGGCGGCGCGGCCACATGGTGGAGCTGGCGCGGGAGGCGGTCGGCGGCGACTCCTCCTTCCTGGGCAAGCGGGTCGCCGTACTCGGCGCGACGTTCAAGCCGGACTCCGACGACGTACGGGACTCCCCCGCGCTCAATGTCGCGGGCCAGATCCACCTCCAGGGCGGCCAGGTCACCGTCTACGACCCGAAGGGCATGGCCAACGCGCGGCGTCTCTTCCCGACGCTGGGGTACGCGGACTCCGCGCTGGAGGCGGTACGGGGCGCGGATGTGGTCCTGCATCTGACGGAGTGGCGCGAGTTCCGGGAGCTGGACCCGGCGGCACTGGGGGCCGCGGCCTCCCGCCGCCTGATCCTGGACGGCCGCAACGCCCTGGACCCGGCCCGGTGGCGCGAGGCGGGCTGGACCTACCGCGCGATGGGCCGCCCAAACGCCTGAACAACACCCCCGCACGCCTGAACAACACCCGCCCGGCCCCGGCCCGACGTCGGGCGGGGGCCACCTGGCCCCGGCTCCCCCGGCCCCGGCTCAACGGCGTGACGTTCCCCCGGCCCCGGCCCCGGCTCAGGGGCGCGGGGCCGGTCCTTCGCCCTCCGTCAGCCGGGCCCGGTAGGCCCGCATCTTGGCGCGGGCCCCGCAGACCGACATCACGCACCACCGCCCCCGTCCCGCCGGGCTCCGGTCGTAGAACGCCCACTGGCAGTCCTCCGCCTCGCAGGCCTTGAGCCGCCCCCAGGTCCCGTCCGCCACCGCCTCCGCGATGGCCAGCGCCACCCGGGAGAGCAACGCGTCAGGCGCACCGGCCGCCCTGAGGGCCGCCACCCCTTCGCCGTCCACCCCCACCCGGAGCGGCGCCCGGGCAAGGAGAAGATCCAGGTCGGCGGCGGAACGCCCGCGGACCTGGACACCCGTGTGCGCGAGGCACGCGGCCCGCAGCGCCTCCCGCAGCACCCGAGCCCCCGGAACCTCCTCCTCCGCCAGCCCGAAACCGGCCCGCCCCTCCACCGTGTCGAGCAGATCGGCCCCCGTCTCGACATCCAGCGAGTTCACCAACGACTCGACCAGAGCGAGCCCCCCGGGCGCGGGCGGACGGGTATTCATGGTTGCGACGTTACCTCCTATGCGGGAGTATGCGGTAACGGTTACCTCTTGTGGGGGCTTACCGGTAACCACCGGTGGGCGCCCCGGGCAAGAGGCTCGACGGATTTCTGAGGAGTGACACCATGGCCATCGCCACGCTCGGCGCCATCGTCCTGGACTGCCCCGACCCGGTCGCCCTCGCCGGGTTCTACGCCGAGTTGCTGGGGGGCGAGATCGCCGAGGTCGCCGAGGGGGAGGAGCGGTGGGTCGATCTGAAGGGGGTGGCGGGGACGGCGTTGGCGTTCCAGGCCGCGCCCGGGTATGTGGCGCCCTCGTGGCCCTCGGCGGAGCGGTCGCAGCAGGTCCATCTGGATGTGACGGTGCCGGATCTGGACGCGGCGGAGCGGGAGGTGCTGGCGCTGGGGGCCGTACCGCTGGACACGGAGGACCGGACGCGTACGTTCCGGGTGTATGCGGATCCCGCGGGGCACCCGTTCTGTCTCTGCGCCTGCTGAGCGTGCGGGGCACGGGGAGGTGACCGGGGAGGGGGCGCCCGGGTCCGGCGGCCCCTCCCCGGCCGGGTGGTTCAGGCGTCCAGGTCGTCGATGGTCGCCAGGGACTCGGGGCGTTCGCGGCGCAGGGCGCGGGAGACGTCCTCCGCTGCGCGGAGGACCCGGACCGCGTTGCCCCAGGTCAGCTTGGCCAGGTCGGCGGCGGACCACTTGCGGGCGAGCAGTTCGGCGATCAGGTTCGGGTACCCGGCGACATCGTCCAGGCCGCTGGGGGTGAACGCCGTGCCGTCGAAGTCGCCGCCGATGCCGATGTGGTCGACGCCCGCGACCTCGCGCATGTGGTCGAGGTGGTCCGCGACCGTGGCCGCGGTCGCGACCGGCCGCGGGTTCGCCTCCTCGAAGTCCTCGTGGACCCGCATCGCGTCGGGCGTCATGGCCAGCGGGTGCAGACCGTGGGCCAGCATGTTCGCGTCCGCCTCCCGGGTCCAGGCCACCGCCTCGGGGAGGATGAACTTCGGTACGAACGTGGCCATCGCGACGCCCCCGTTGGCGGGCAGCCGCTCCAGGACGTCGTCCGGGATGTTCCGCGGGTGGTCGCAGACCGCGCGGGACAACGAGTGCGAGAAGATCACCGGCGCCACGGTGGTCTCCAGCGCGTCCCGCATCGTCGTGGCGGCCACATGCGAGAGGTCGACCAGCATGCCGGTCCGGTTCATCTCCCGGACCACCTCGCGGCCGAAGGCCGAGAGCCCGCCCACCGACGGGGCGTCGGTCGCCGAGTCGGCCCAGCGCAGATTGTCGTTGTGGGTGAGCGTCATGTACCGGACGCCCAGGGTGTACAGGGCGCGCAGCGTGGCGAGGGAGTTGTTGATGGAGTGGCCGCCCTCGGCGCCCATCAGCGAGGCGATCCGGCCCTGGCGGCGCGCGGTCTCCATGTCGTCGGCCGTCAGCGCGCGGGCCAGCGCGTCGGGGTGGCGGGCGATGAGCCGGCCGACCACGTCGATCTGCTCCAGCGTCGCGCTGACCGCGTCGTCCCCGGCCATGTCGGAGCGTACGTACACCGACCAGAACTGCCCGCCGACGCCGCCGCGCCGCAGCCGGGCCAGGTCGGTGTGGAGCCGCCCCGACTGGTCCTCGGCGATGTCCAGGCGGTCCAGGTCGTACCGCACCTGCTCGCGCAGCGCCCACGGCAGGTCGTTGTGGCCGTCGACGACGGGGGCGTCGGCGAGCAGCGCGCGGGCCGCCGCCAGAAGCTCCGGGTCGGCCGCCGCCGGAGCCGGCACCTGCGCGGTCACCGGGCGAATCCGAAGTGCTCGGAGCCCTCGGTCCGCGCCCTCAGCCGCTTGCCCTTCTCGGCGGCCTGGTCGTTGAGCTCCTGCTGGAACTCCCGCATCCGGGTCAGCAGCTCCGGGTCGTACGCAGCGAGGATCCGGGCGGCGAGCAGCCCCGCGTTGCGCGCGCCGCCGACCGAGACCGTGGCGACCGGGACGCCGGCCGGCATCTGGACGATGGAGAGCAGCGAGTCCATGCCGTCGAGGTACTTCAGCGGTACGGGGACGCCGATCACCGGCAGCGGGGTGACCGCGGCCAGCATCCCCGGCAGGTGGGCCGCGCCGCCCGCGCCCGCGATGATCGCCTTGAGTCCGCGGTCCGCCGCGTCCTCGCCGTACGCGATCATCTCGCGCGGCATCCGGTGGGCCGAGACGACATCCACCTCGTAGGGGATCCCGAACTCGTGGAGGGCCTTGGCCGCCGCCTCCATGACGGGCCAGTCCGAGTCCGAGCCCATGACGACTCCGACAAGAGGGGGTGTCATTCTGTGATCGTTCCTCTGAGGTATCCGGCTGCGTGACGGGCGCGCTCCAGCACGTCGTCCAGGTCGTCGCCGTAGGTGTTGACATGCCCCACCTTGCGGCCGGGTTTCACGTCCTTGCCGTACATGTGGATCTTGAGCTGCGGGTCCCGGGCCATGCAGTGCAGATACGCCGTGTACATGTCCGGGAAGTCGCCGCCCAGGACGTTGCACATGACCGTCCAGGGCGCGCGCGGACGCGGGTCGCCCAGCGGCAGGTCCAGGACCGCCCGCACATGGTTGGCGAACTGCGAGGTGACCGCGCCGTCCTGGGTCCAGTGCCCGGAGTTGTGGGGGCGCATCGCCAGCTCGTTGACGAGGATGCCGGGTGTGCCGTCGGCTCCCCGGATCTCGAAGAGCTCGACCGCGAGATGGCCCACCACGCCCAGCTCGGCGGCTATCCGCAGGGCGAGGCGCTGGGCCTCGCCCGAGAGCTCCTCGGAGATGCCGGGCGCGGGCGCGATGACGGTGTCGCAGACCCCGTCGACCTGCCGGGACTCGACCACCGGGTAGGCGACGGCCTGGCCGTGCGGCGAGCGCACCACATTGGCGGCCAGCTCACGTACGAAGTCGACCTTCTCCTCGGCGAGGACGGGGACCCCGGCGCGGAACGGCTCCGCGCACTCCTCCTCGTTCCGTACGAGCCAGACGCCCTTGCCGTCGTATCCCCCGCGCACCGTCTTCAGGATGACGGGGAAGCCGTCCCCCTCGGCGGCGAAGGCGGCGGCGTCGGCGGGGTCGGCCACGATCCGGTGGCGCGGGCAGGGCGCGCCGAGCTGGGAGAGGCGGGCGCGCATGACGCCCTTGTCATGGGCGTGCAGCAGCGCCTCGGGGCCCGGCCGGACGGGGATGCCGTCGGCCTCCAGGGCGCGCAGATGCCCGACCGGGACATGCTCGTGGTCGAACGTGATCACGTCGCAGCCGCGCGCGAAGTCACGCAGCGTGTCGAGATCGCGATAGTCGCCCACGACGACCTCGCTCACCACCTGGGCCGCGGAATCCTGGGCGGTGTCACTGAGCAGCTTGAACCTGAGGCCGAGGGGGATGCCCGCCTCGTGGGTCATGCGGGCGAGCTGACCGCCCCCGACCATGCCGACTACCGGAAATGTCACGTACCCAGCCTAGCCGCCGCCCGGCCGGGCCCCCTCACTTGTCCACAGGCGCCCTCCCCGGCCGGATGCGCGGGCCCACGGGCCTGTGGACAGCCGGGCGGGCCCGGAGGCCGCTGGTTAGCATGGTCCGACGCGAGGCCGGTCCCACACCGGCCGGCCATACACCGGACGGGGCTGAGCAGGCAGATGAGCGAAGAGGGCGCGCTGCGCGTGCGACTGGGGCGGCTCGTGCGCGAGGCCGCCAAGTTCGGCGCGGTGGGCGGTGTGGGGCTCCTGGTCAACCTGCTGGTCTTCAACCTCGTGCGGCATGTGACGGAGCTGCCGGTGGTCCGGGCCAGCATCCTGGCCACGGTGGTGGCGATCGCCTGCAACTACGTGGGGTTCCGCTACTTCACGTACCGGGACCGGGACAAGACCCGCCGCACCCGCGAGCTGACGCTCTTCCTGCTGTTCAGCGTGGTCGGCCTGGTCATCGAGAACGGGGTGCTGTACACGGCGACGTACGGCTTCGGCTGGGACTCCCCGTTGCAGAGCAACGTGTTCAAGTTCCTCGGGATCGCGATAGCCACGCTCTTCCGCTTCTGGTCGTACCGGAGTTGGGTCTTCCGGGCGCTGCCCGCGCCGGCCGACGGCGCGGAGCGGTCGGACTCGGAGCCCGCCGGGATCCGTTGAGACACCGCCGAAGGCGGGCCGGGCGGTCCGCCGGGGCAGCGGTCAGCGGACCGGGCGGTCCGGTTCCGGGGGCTCCCGGTGCGCCTGGCTCACGGCGGCCTCCCGGCTGAGGAAGAGCGCGAAGACCGGCGGCTGCTGCTGGAGCAGCTCCAGCCGCCCGCCGTCGGCCTCCGCGAGATCGCGGGCGACGGCGAGGCCGATCCCGGTGGAGTTGCGGCCGCTGATGGTCCGCTCGAAGATCCGCGCCCCGAGGTCCGCCGGTACGCCGGGCCCCTCGTCGGTCACCTCGATCACCGCCTGGTTCCCGGTGACCCGGGTGCGCAGGGCGACCGTACCGCCGCCGTGCATCAGCGAGTTCTCGATCAGCGCGGCGAGCACCTGGGCGACCGCGCCGGGGGTGGCGACCGCCCGCATGCCGTGGCGTCCCGAGCAGACGATGGCGCGTCCGGCGCTCCGGTAGGCGGGCCGCCACTCCGCGATCTGCTGCTTGACGACCTCGTCCAGGTCGAAGGCGACGGCGGAGCCGGTACGGGGGTCGCGGGCGTTGGTCAGCAGCCGCTCGACGACATCGGTGAGCCGTTCCACCTGCGCGAGCGCGATGGTGGCCTCCTCCTTGACCGTGTCCAGGTCGTCGGTGGCGGTGATCTCCTCCAGCCGCATGGAGAGCGCGGTCAGGGGGGTGCGGAGCTGGTGCGAGGCGTCGGCGGCGAGCCGGCGCTCGGCGGTGAGCATCCGCGCGATCCGCTCGGCGCTGGCGTCCAGGACATCGGCGACCCGGTCCAGCTCCGGCACCGCGTACCGCCGGTGGCGGGGGCGCGGGTCACCGGAGCCGAGGCGCTCGGCGGTCTCCGCGAGGTCGGTGAGCGGCGAGGCGAGCCGGTTGGCCTGGCGTACGGCGAGCAGGACGGCGGCGACGACGGCGAGCAGTGCCACCGCGCCGATGATCAGCAGGGTGCGGCCGACCTCGCGGGTGACCGAGGAGCGCGCCTCCTCGACGGTGACGGTCTCGCCCTCCTCGCCGTCGGCGGTGGCGCGGATGACGCTGCCGGTGGGGCGCTCGCCGATCTCGACGGGCGCGCGGCCGGGGATCTCGATCCGCGCGTACCGCCGCTCGGCGATCTGCTCGGAGAGGACCTTCGCGGTGACGCGGTCCCCGCCGAGCAGCCTGCTGTCGACGATGGAGACCAGCCGCAGCGCCTCGGAGTCCACGCTCTCCTGGGCGCTGTTGCTGATGGTGCGGGTCTCGACGATGACGAGGGATACGCCGAAGACGGCGATGACGACGAGCACCACGGCGAGCGTGGAGCTGATCAGACGGCGGCGCACGGTGCTCTCCCGGCTCCCGGCTCGCGGGCGGTGGTCAGCTCTTCTCGAAGCGGAAGCCGACGCCCCGTACGGTCGCGATGTAGCGGGGGTTCGCCGCGTCGTCGCCGAGCTTCTTGCGGAGCCAGGAGATGTGCATGTCGAGCGTCTTGGTCGAGGACCACCAGGTGGTGTCCCAGACCTCGCGCATGAGCTGATCGCGGGTGACGACCCGGCCGGCGTCCCGGACCAGGACCCGCAGCAGGTCGAACTCCTTCGCCGTGAGCTGTAGTTCCTCATCGCCCATCCACGCCCGGTGCGACTCCACATCGATCCGTACGCCGTGGGTGGCCGGCGCGGGTACGGGGTCGGCGGCGCCGCGCCGGAGCAGCGCCCGGACCCGGGCGAGCAGTTCGGCGAGGCGGAACGGCTTGGTGACGTAGTCGTCGGCGCCCGCGTCCAGGCCGACCACGGTGTCCACCTCGTCGGCGCGGGCGGTGAGCACCAGGATCGGGACGGCATGGCCCTCGGCCCGGAGTCTGCGGGCGACTTCGAGGCCGTCCATCCCGGGCAGGCCCAGGTCGAGGACGACGAGGTCGACGCCGCCCTGGAGTCCGGCGTCCAGCGCGGTCGGACCGTCCTCCCGGACCTCGACCTCGTATCCCTCCCGGCGCAGGGCGCGGGCCAGCGGCTCCGAAATGGAAGCGTCGTCCTCGGCGAGCAGTACACGGGTCATGGGGTGATGGTAGACCGCGAAGGGCGGCAGCCGGGAAGTCCCGGGCGGCGTCCGGGGGCGCGCGGCGGACCGTACGGCGGAGCGGGGAGCGGCGACGGCTCGATCCCGGGCGCACCGGGCCCGTATCGCCGTATCGCACCTGCGGTCCCACGGGCGAACAGATGATCAACCTTCAAAAATGAGATCACGGACGCCCCGCACCTGTGATCCAGATCTCACCGCCGCACATATCACCTTCTGCCATGCCGTATGGTGAAAGAACACTTCCAGCACCACTCGCACCATGAGAACCAGTTCAAGGACCTTTGGCCTGTTGAGTGCCAAAGGTCCTTTTCCTGTGTGACCCCCCACGAAGGATCGATCCATGGCGTCCAGCCTGATGAAGGACTCACCGGAATCACCCGGCGCACCCGCCCCGGGCGTTCCGGAGAAGACCTTCTTCGGCCACCCCCGCGGACTGGCCACCCTCTTCCTGACCGAGATGTGGGAGCGCTTCAGCTTCTACGGCATGAGGGCCCTGCTCACCATCTACCTGATCTCCGGCGGACCCGACGCCTCGAAGGGGCTCCAGGGCGGCGGCCTCGCGATGGACCTGGCCACCACGACGGCCGTCTACTCCATCTATCTCTCGATGGTCTATCTGCTGGCACTCCCCGGCGGCTGGCTCGGGGACCGGCTCTGGGGGCCGCGCAGGACGGTGACGATCGCGGCCTGCACCATCATGGCGGGCCATCTGACCCTCGCCCTGCCCGGTACGGGGACGTTCTTCGCCGGCCTGGCGCTGGTGGCGCTCGGCTCGGGGCTGCTCAAGGCCAACATCTCCACGATGGTCGGCCATCTCTACGAAGGCCCGAACGACCCCCGGCGCGACGGCGGCTTCACCGTCTTCTACATGGGCATCAACATGGGCGCCTTCTTCGCGCCGCTGGTCATCGGCACCGTGGGCGAGCGGTACAGCTGGCACCTGG
This sequence comes from Streptomyces sp. NPDC093085, assembly GCF_040683935.1. NCBI lineage: Bacteria > Bacillati > Actinomycetota > Actinomycetes > Kitasatosporales > Streptomycetaceae > Streptomyces > Streptomyces sp. NPDC093085. Next base: position 48,631 of record NZ_JBFBFB010000007.1, read on the forward strand.
GCTTCGCGCTGGCCGCCGTCGGCATGGGGATCGGCCTGGCGACCTTCCTGTTCGGTACGAGGCACCTCAGCCCGCGCAGCAGCGTCGTCCCGACCCCGCTCAGCCGCCAGGAGCGCGCCCTGTGGCTGCGCAAGGGGCTGACCTGGCTGCTGATCGCCGCCGCCTGCTACGCCGTCGTCGTCCTCACCGGTCACTTCACCCTCAACTGGGCGATGGTCCCGCTGACCCTCGCGGGGCTGGTGATCCCGGCCGCCGTACTGATCCGGATCAAGCGGGACAAGGAGCTGACGGCGGTCGAGCAGAGCAGGATGTCCGGGTACATCTGGTTCTTCGTGGCCGCCGCGGTCTTCTGGATGATCTACGACCAGGGCGGCTCGACCGTGCAGGCGTTCGGGACGACGAAGGCGGCCAACTCGCTCTTCGGGCTCACCTTCCCCTCCTCCTGGTACCAGTCGCTGAACCCGGTCTTCATCATGGCGCTGGCGCCGGTCGCCGCCTGGTTCTGGCTCTGGCTCAACCGCCGGGGCCAGGAGCCGAGCACGGTCGCGAAGTTCGCCGCGGGGCTGTTCTTCATCGGCGTCTCGTTCTTCTTCTTCCTGCTGCCGCTGATGTCGGCGGAGAGCGGAACCCTGGTCTCCCCGATGTGGCTGGTGGGGATCTATCTGCTCCAGACCGTGGGCGAGCTGTGTCTGTCGCCGGTGGGTCTCTCGGTGACGACGAAGATGGCGCCCGCGAAGTACGCCAGCCAGATGATGGGCGTCTGGTTCCTGGCGGTGACGGCGGGCGACTCGGTGACGGGGCTGCTGTCGATCGGCGGGGTGAATCTGAGCCGTACGGGCGTGGTCGCCCTGGAGGCGCTGCTCGCGACGGCGGCCGGGGTGGCCGTCTTCCTCTACCGCAGGTCGGTCAGGGCGCTGATGCACGACGTGCACTGAGAGCACGGCGCGGGGGCCCTCGCGCACCGGCGCACCCGCGCGCGTCGCACGAGCACGGCGGGGGGGCCGGCGCGTCAGGCGGGGGCGCGGGGCCCGGCACGTCAGACGGGGGCCGACGCGTCAGGCGGGGGCCGGCGCGTCAGGCGGCGGCGCGGGGGCCCGGCCACGTTCAGGCGGCGGCGGAGGTCTCCGCCCGCGTCAGGCGGGGGCGGAGACCTCCGCCCAGACGGTCTTGCCCGCGGTCCCCGGGGCCCTGGTGACGCCCCAGTCCGCGCAGAGCCGCTGCACGATGAACATGCCGTGCCCGCCGGGGCGCCCCGCGCGGTGCGGGGAGCGGGGCGCGGGCTGGCCCGTACCGAGGTCGCTGACCTCCAGCCGGAGCACTTTCGCGCCGCAGACGACCCGCAGCCCCTCGGGGCCGCCGGCGTGCAGACAGGCGTTGGTGACCAGCTCGGAGACGACCAGCAGCACATCCTCCGCCGCCGCGCGGCGGTCCGCGGTCGCGGCGGGGAGCCAGCCCCAGTCGTGGAGCGCCTGGCGGGTGAAGTCGCGCGCGAGCGGGACGACACCGCTCGCACCGGCCAGCACGAGCGTCCGCACCCGTGCCTCGGACGCCACGGGGGGAGGCCCCGGCCGGTCCGACTCGGGGCCGAGGTCGCCCGGCGGCGGCTGCCGGGTGGTGCTCATCAGCGCTTCACCTCACCGATTCACCAATGCGTATGTCCATCAATAGGACGTCGAAGACTTCAAGGATGACAAGCACTACAAGAACTACAGCGGCTCAAAACTTGGTCACTACTTCAGTACTGCGTCACTTCGGCACTGCGCATTTCACTTCGTACGTCACTTCGTATGTCACTGCTGTCACCGTGTATGTCGCTCCAGGCTCCCGCAGGGGCCTGTCCGGGGTCTTCTGCCCCTCCGAATCGTGACAACACCCACTTCACCGATCGGACGTCGTGACACATGCAACACAGAGGCCCCCGACGGGGCGGCGAAGCGGAAACAACGCGACGGAAACGATCAGGGCGGGAGCGGCCCGCTCACTCGGCGAGAGCGTCGGCGAGCGAGGCATGAACGGTGAACACCGCGTCCGCGCCGGTGATCTCGAAGACCCGCGCGACGACCGGCCGCATCCCCGCCAGATGGACGCCGCCCCCCGCGGCCTCCGCTTTCAGCCGGGCGCCGAGGAGGACGTTGAGCCCGGTGGAGTCGCAGAATTCGAGGTGCGAACAGTCGATCACCAGGCGCACCCGGCCCCGGTCGACGGCGTCGTCCAAGGGCTCGCGCAGCAGCTCGGCCGTATGGTGATCGAGCTCACCGGCGACCGTCACTACCTCGCTCCGGCCCTCGGCCCGCACGCCGACCTGAAGCCGGCCCCGGTTCGTGCTGCCGACCGTCTGGCGGTCCATGCCCGTCCCTCTTCGCCGCGATGGTGTCGACCATGCCGACAGTGACCCGTCTCGTCATCTCTCGCCGTCATCACCTGCCGATGACGGCTGTCCGACGCCCGTCGAACATTACGCCTTTCACACGTCGGGCGGTACCCAAACTCCCCCACAATACGGACATATAGCGCAATTAACACTTGCAACTGTCCGTGTCAAGCGGGTAGGGCTAGTAGGGACACATCCGACCGCGACCGGCTTTGGAGGCGCCGCAAACCGTAGCAACACGTATCGGCTTCGGCAGCCATATGCCGAGAACGTATGGAGGAGACCATGTCACCCCGGCTCGACGAACCGCGTACCCAGCACGCGCCGTCGGCAACTCCGTCCGCAGCTCTTGAGACCGACGTCACTCCGTCCGACACTCTGTCCGACGTCCTGCCCGAGATCCCGCCCTTCGACGAAGTGGACGCGGTGGACGCGCGGGCCCTGTCGAAGACCCTCTTCGCCCGCCTGGACGCGCTGGAAGAGGGCACCCATGACTACGCGTACGTCCGTAACACCTTGGTGGAACTGAACCTCGCCCTGGTGAAGTTCGCGGCCTCCCGGTTCCGCTCCCGCAGCGAGCCGATGGAGGACATCGTCCAGGTGGGCACGATCGGCCTGATCAAGGCGATCGACCGGTTCGAGCTGAGCCGGGGCGTCGAGTTCCCCACCTTCGCGATGCCGACGATCATCGGCGAGATCAAGCGCTTCTTCCGCGACACGTCGTGGTCGGTGCGCGTCCCGCGCAGGCTCCAGGAGCTCCGCCTCGACCTCGCCAAGGCGGGCGACGAACTGGCCCAGCGCCTCGACCGCGCGCCCACCGTCGGCGAGCTGGCGGCACATCTGGACCTCACGAAGGAGGAGGTCGTCGAGGGCATGACGGCGAGCAACGCGTACACCGCGAGCTCGCTGGACGCGCAGCCCGAGGACGACGACTCCGAGGGCGCGCTCGCGGACCGGATCGGGTACGAGGACCACGGGCTCGAAGGCATCGAGTACGTCGAGTCGCTGAAACCGCTGATCGCGCGGCTGCCGTCGCGCGACCGGACGATTCTCTCGCTGCGCTTCGTCGCCAACATGACGCAGTCGGAGATCGGGGAGGAGCTGGGCATCTCGCAGATGCATGTGTCGCGGCTGCTGACCCGGACGCTGGTCAAACTCAGAAAGGGCCTGACCCTGGAGGAGTGAGCGGAGCGTATCCGTTACGGAGGCGGGAGCGGGACGGGAGCGGGACGGGGAAGTCCGTTCGTCCCCTGGGCAGTTCGCGCCCTGGGCAGTTCGGGCTCTGGGCAGTTGGCGTCGCGATCAGTAGGGTCGTGTGATGACCAGTGACGACGCGGCTCCGTCCCGCTCCCTCCGCAGAATCGGCGTGATGTTCGACCGGGACCGGCGTCCGGAGGAGCTGAGCGCGTACGCCACCGAGGTGGAGGCGCTCGGGGCGGACGACCTGTGGGTCGTGGAGGATCTGGCCTGGGCCGGCGGGGTCTCCTCGGCGGCGCTCGCGCTGGCCGCCACCGAACGGCTGCGGGTCGGTATCGGCATCATGCCCGCGCCGCTGCGCAACCCCGCGCTGCTCGCCATGGAGATCGCCACGCTGGCACGGGTGTTCCCGGGCCGGGTCGTCGCGGGCATCGGGCACGGCGCCCCGCCGTGGATGGCCCAGGTCGGCGCCGCCTCCCCGGTCAAGCTGGCGCTCCTGGAGGAGACGATCACGGCGGTACGGGGCCTGCTGGCCGGCGAGACCGTGACGGTGGCCGGCCGGGCGGTGCGGATCGACGGCGTACGTCTGGTACATCCTCCTGAGGTGGCTCCGCCGCTGGTGGCCGGGGTCGTACGGCCGCGTTCGCTGGAGCTGTCGGGGCGGGTGGCGGACGGCACGGTGATGGCCGAGGGCCAGGGTCCCGGCGTACTGAAGACCGCGCTCGGCACGATCGGACGGGGCCGCGCGTCGGCCGCCGTATCCCGGCCGCACGAGCTCATCTCCTTCACGCACCTGCATGTGGACGACCGGCCGGAGCGGGTCGCCGAGGCGGTGGCGCCGGTGATCGCGGAGTACACCGAGTGGCTGGGCATCCCGCCGGAGGAGGTCTTCCTGGCGGCGGGCGACGCGGCGACGACGGCGCGGCGGATCGAGAGCCTGTGGGACGCGGGCGCCGCCACGGTGGTCCTCCGCCCGGTGGGCGACGAACCGTTGTCCCAGGTCCGCGCGGCGCTGGCCCACCTCGCCCGCTGACCGGGCGCCGGAAAACCGTTGGACACGGTCGAGCCGGAAGGTCACCGTGGCCGCCATGGATATGGGACAGGACACGGAGCAGGGGCAGGAACACGAACACGGCCAGAGCCAGGTGCAGGGCCAGGGACAGGGGCACGAGCAGGGATACGAGCGGGCTGAGGTCTGGGGTGCGGAGATCGCCCGGCGCTACGACACCCCCGGTACGGGCATGTTCGCGCCCGAGGTCCTGACCCCCACCGTGGACCGGCTGGCCGCGCTCGCGGACGGCGGGGCGGCGCTCGAATTCGCCGTCGGGACCGGCCGGGTGGCGGTGCCGCTGGCGGCGCGGGGGGTGCCCGTCACCGGCATCGAGCTGTCGCCGCCGATGATCGAGCAGCTCCGTACCAAGGCCGACGAGGCGACCCTCCCCGTGATCCTCGGGGACATGGCGACCGCCACCGCGCCCGGCACGTACTCACTGGTCTATCTCGTCTTCAACACCATCTCCAACCTGCTCACCCAGGCCGAGCAGGTCGCGTGCTTCCGCAACGCCGCCCGCCATCTCACCCCGGGCGGCCGGTTCGTGATCGAACTCTGGGTGCCCGAACTGCGCAAACTTCCTCCGGGCCAGGCGGGCACCATCTTCACCTCCGAGCCGGGGTACATCGGGCTGGACACGTACGACGTACTGCGCCAGCGGGTCGTGTCGCACCACTTCAACTTCGGCGAGGGCACCGAGGCGGAGCTGACCCGCAGCCCGCACCGCTACATCTGGCCGGCCGAACTCGACCTGATGGCCCAACTGGCCGGCTTCGAGCTGGAGTCCCGGCACGCGGACTGGACCGGCACCGAACTCACCGCCGACGACCGGTCCCATGTCTCCGTCTACCGCCTCCCGCCGCGCGCCTAGGGGGCGGGGTGGAACTTCAGCGGCTCGGTGCCGGGCATGCCGACGCGCTGCTCGCCTTCGAGCGCGAGAACCGCGCCTATTTCGCGGCCTCCATCCCCGACCGGGGGGACGCGTACTTCGAGCGGTTCGGGGAGCTGCACCGGGCGCTGCTCGCCGAGCAGGAGGCCGGGGAGTGCCACTTCCATGTGCTGGCCGGCGCGGACGGGGCGGTGTGGGGGCGGTTCAATCTGGTCGATGTGGCGGACGGCGCGGCCGAGCTGGGGTTCCGGGTGGCCGCGTGGGCGGCCGGGCGCGGGGTGGCGCGGGACGGGGTACGGCGGGTGTGCGAGGTGGCCGTCGCGGAGTACGGGCTCTCCTCGCTGCGGGCCAGGGCCGCGGTGGACAACGTCGGTTCGCGGATGGTGCTGGTACGGAGCGGGTTCCGGCAGGTCGGTGAGGTGGAGCTGAACGGGCGTCCCGGGCTCCGGTTCACGCGGGCTCTCGCGGAGTGAGCGGATGGGGTGACCGGGTGGGGGGACCGGATGGGGTGACCGGATGGGGTGACCAGGTGAGGTGACCGGATGGGGTGTGTCCGGCGGGGGCCTTATTGACGGGGCGTCCGGTATGGGACACATTGAGCCGGGGCAGGGGGGATACGGAATGGCTCTTGGGGAGGGCTACCTGGCGGCGCGTTCGGGGGGATCGGCGTACTCGGAACTGGAGTCGCTGATGCACCGGCGCCTGGGCAGGGAGTGTCTGTACGTACCGTCGTGCCGGCTCGGTCTCTATGTGGCGCTGCGCCACTGGTGCCCGCCGGGCGGACGGGTGCTGATGTCGCCGGTCAACGACGACGTGATCCTCTTCGTCGTGCTCGCCGCCGGGCTGCGCCCCGTACAGGCGCCGCTGGACCCGCGCGACGGGTCGGTGGACGTCGGGGCCGTGCCGCACTCGGTCTGGCGCGGGCTCTCCGCCGTGCTCACCACCAATCTGTACGGGAACCCCGACCCCGCGCCCCAACTCCGTTTGCGATGCGACGCGCTGGGCATCCCGCTGATCGAGGACGCCGCGCACGCCATCGGCAGCGAGACCGGGGGGCGGCCGGTCGGGGGGTTCGGGGACGCGGCGGTCTTCAGCCTCTCCAAGCATGTGGGCGCAAAGACCGGCGGCTTTCTCGCGTTCGCGGATCCGGGGATGCGCAGGGATCTGACGCGGATGCGGGACGCGCTGCTCAGGCCCACCCGGTTCACCACCGAGCTCGCCTATGCCGTACGGCCGTACGCGGAGGCCGGGGTACGCGGGCTACGGCTGACCCGGGCCGCGCGGGCGGCGCTGCGGGCGCTCGGGCAGGAGGAACGGGCGGAGATCCGGATGCCCCTGCGCCCGGCCGAGCTGCGGGGGGCGCTGGCCGGGGCACCGGGGATCGGGCGGTTCGAACCCTGGGTCCGGGTCGACCTGCACGACTACCGGCTGCGCCCCGGCCGCACCCGTCTCGGACGCACCGGGCGGCTGCTGCGCGGGCTCGACGCGACGCTGACCGCGCACCGTGAGGGCACCCGGCGGCTGCTGGCGAGCCCTTGGGCGGCGCCGGGCGCGGCGGCCGGCCCCGTGCAGCCGCTCTTCCGGGTGCCGCTGCTGGTGGCGGATCGCGACGCGGCGATCGCCGCGCTGGCCCGGCGCCGTATCACCACCGGGTATCTGTACGACCCGCCGCTCGACGCGTACGCGGGCCCGGACTTCACTGACGCCTCGCCCGCGCCGGAGCCCGCCGCATGGTTCGCCCGGCACGCCCTGCCCGTCGACCCTCGCCACGCCGAGCGCGCGATCACCGCCCTCACCAAGGCGGGCACCCGCCCCGCTGAACGGGCGTGGGGGGAGCGGGGGGAGAGCGGGAGCGGTGGCTGAGACCGTTCGGCGCGCGAGAGAGACGGGCGGCGGCGGGGCGGAGCCTGAGGACGACGCGAGCGTGGGCAGGGACACGGGCGCGGACGCGGGGGCGGGCTCCAGCACGGGCACGGGCACGGGCAGGGGCACGGGCAGGGGAACAGGCTCCGGCGCGGGCGCGGAGGCCGGCTCCGGCTCGGGCGCCGGATCGGGTTCGGGCGCTGGGGAGCGGGACTCGTTGTTCCGGAACGCCTACGCGCTCATGCTCTCCACCGGCGTCTCCGCCGCCCTCGGCCTCGGCTTCTGGCTGGTCGCCGCCCGCTACTACACCGAGGAGGCGGTCGGCCAGGGCTCCGCCGCCATCGCCGCCATGCGGCTGCTCGCCTCGATCACCGCCACCACCATGATCGGCGCCGTGGTCCGCTACGTCCCCCGGGCCGGCCGGGCCACCGGGCCGCTCGTGTGGCGGGCGTACGCGGTCAGTTCGCTCGTCGTCTGCGTCGCCTGCGTCGTCTTTCTCGCCACGCTCGACCTGTGGGGCCCCTCCTACGCGCCGCTCGGCGGGGTGGGCGCGGGGGTGCTGTTCACCGCGTCCTGTGTGGCCTGGGCCCTGCTCACCCTCCAGGACGGGGTGCTGACCGGGCTGCGCAAGGCGTTCTGGGTGCCGGTCGGCAACGCCGTGTTCTCCCTCGCCAAACTGCTGCTGCTCGCCGCCTTCGCCACCGCCCTGCCCGTGCTCGGCGTCTTCGTCTCCTGGGCGGCGGCCATCGCCCTCTCCGTCGTCCCGCTGGGCTGGCTGATCTTCCGCAGGCTGATCCCGCGTCAGGCCGCCGCCGACCGCGACCGCGAACCGCCCCGGATCCAGGAGATCGGACGCTTCCTCGCCGGGGACTCGGTCGGGGCGCTCTTCAGCCTCGCCATGATCAACCTGCTGCCCGTGATGGTCGCGGTCCGCTTCGACTCCGCGCACAACGCCTTCTTCTACACCGCCTACACCGTGGGCGGCACCATGGAGTTCATGGCCATCAACATGGCCTCCTCGCTCACCGCGCACGCCTCGCACAGCCCCGACCGGCTGGCGGACGGGGTGCGCGGGGCGCTGCGCCGGATGACGCTGCTGCTGGTGCCGGTGGTACTGGTCCTGGTGGTCTTCGCCCCGCAGATCCTCACCCCGTTCGGCGCGGACTACGCCGAGCACGGCGCCACCGTGCTCCGGCTGCTGGCCGCCGCCGCGCTGCCCCGCGTCGTCGTCGAGCTCTACATCGGCGTGCTGCGGGTCCAGGGCCGTACCGGCATGCTCGCCGCGCTCCAGGGCGCCATGTGCGTTCTGGTGCTGGGCAGCGCGCTGGTACTGCTCGGGCCCGCCGGGATCTCCGGCGCCGGACTGGCGATGCTGCTCTCCATGACACTGATCGCCCTGGTCGCAGCGCCGGGGCTGCGCGCGGCCCTGCGCTACCGGCACCGCTCGAAGGACGGCGCCGGATGGGCCGGCGGCCGTACGGGCCGCCGGCCGTGGGTGCGCGGGGGACGGGCGGGCGGGGCGCGGGGCGGAGCGGCCGGAGACGACGAGGGAGACCTCGGGTACTACGGGACCACCTGGGCCCGTACCACCGCCCTGCGCCGGGCCGGCCTGCTCCCGCCCGCCGCGCCCGGAGGGTGGGACGAAGGAGGGCGCGCCGACGACGCCCTGGCCGCGCGGGACGCCGTGTACGGAACGACCTGGGCCGGGCGCACCGCCTACCTGCGCGGCGCCCACGACACCCCGACCCCCGCCTTCGGCCTGCCCGTCCCGGTCCCGGAACGCGAGCCGGTACCGGACCCTCACAGCCGGCCCGGACAGCACGACCGGCACGGACAGCTTGACCGGGGCGGCCGGGACGGACAGCTTGACCGGGGCGGCCGGCAGGGCCGGCGGCCGGGAGCCGAGCCGGGGCACGGCTCCGCGCTCCCTCCGGTCCCCGCCGACCGGATCGACGAGAGCCGGACCGTCACCGTGCTCTGGCTGCTGCTCGGGCTCTCCTCCGGGCTGTTCTGGATCCCGCTGGCCCGGCTCGGCGACATCGGCCGCGACCAGCTCACCGGCCCTCAGCTCCTCGCCGTACTGCCTCCTCTCACGCTCGTCGCGGGCATCCTGTTGATCGTCGTGCAGTGCGCCGCCGTCTCGCTCGAACGCCCCGGCCCCGCGCTGCTCGTCCTGGGCCCCCTGGTCGCCTTCGCCGCCCTGCACACCGCGCCGCCCCTGCTGGGGGTGTGGCCCGACCGGCTGTCGGGGCTCTGGCACCGGCCGTTGACGGAGGCGCTGGCGGGCGCCCTCGGAGCGGCGGGCCCCGAGGCGGTACCGCGCGCCCTGCCCGTCGCCCTCCAACTGCTCTGCCTCGCCCTGGTCGCCCTGGCACTGCGGGCGGTGGGCGCTGACGGGCGGGTCGTCTCGGCGGTGGTGTGGGTGCTGGCGGTGGCCTGGTGGTCCGCCCAGGACCACTTCGCCGGGGTGGCCGTGCCGGTGTCGCTGGCGCTGGCCGGGGTGACGGGGGTGGTCCTCCTTGTCCGGACGGTACGGCGGGCGGGCGGCGGGACCGGCACGGTACGGGGCCGACGGGCCGGCCGGGGACAGCGGAACGGCCGGGGTCAGCGGAACGGGACCGGCTGGCGGAAGTAGTCGTCGCGGCCCGCCTCCCGGTACCCGTCCAGCGCCGGGCCCTGGTTGACGGTCAGATCGCAGTGCGGGCCCGGCACCGGGCGGTTCCAGTGCACCAGCGCCTTGACCTCCGGCAGCTTCCGCGCCACCTCGGGCACCTGCTGGTACCAGCCGCGCTGCCGCTCCGGGTCCTGTGGATCGGGTGCGGTGCTGAACTCAGAGAGCATGATGGGCTTGCGGTCCGATATGTTCGCGCGCAGCCATTCGTAGGTGGGCCGCTGGCTCCTCTCGAAGTCGAGCCAGCGCGCGTTGCGCTGACAGCGGTAGTAGTTGTACTGGTCCATGCCGATCCAGTCGACGTACTCGTCGCCCGGGTAGAGCGACTTCATCAGTTCCGCGTGCCCCAGATAGCCGGAGACCGTCCACACCCAGACCACGTTGTCCACGCCGAGTTCCTCGAACCGGTCGTGGATATGGCGGTAGGCCGCGATGAACTCCTCGGGCGTGCCCGCGTCCGGGGTGCGGAAGTCCGTCTCCTGGTCGAAGGAGAAGAAGACCCTTTTCCCGTACGCCTTGAGCCGTCTGGCCTGCGGATCGATGATCTCCTCGTCGAACTTCCCGGCCGCGACATTGGCCCAGCCGAGCTGGGTCTCCGTCCAGTTCTCGTGGTGCGGCTCGGTCCAGACCGTGGACTCCCAGGCGAGCATCAGCATGCGGTCCCGGCCCAGCTCCTGTTCGTCCGGGGTGAGCAGCACGCCGTCGCGTTGCGTGTTGGACATGTCGTGGTAGTTGTAGACGAGATCGAGCTTGCGCCCGATCTTCTTCTCGAAGCCGTACACCGCCTCCGTGAGCGACCCGTTGGCCGCGTACGGCACATACGCGCCCCACCAGGCCCCGCACGGCGGTGCCAGCTTCTCGTCCGGGACGCACCGGCCCGGCGGCAGATCGCCGGAGGCGGCGTTCTCCGGCAGGGGCAGCCCCGCCTCCCGGTCGCTCTTCTCCATCCGGGCGACCCAGACCCCGAGTCCGGCGAGCAGCGCGCCGACGGCGGCCAGGACGAGCGCCAGACAGGTGCCCCGGCCTGCCGCCGCCCGCACGGGACGGCTGGTCATATATGGACCTCCGGATCGGGTTTGGCCCGCTCGGCCGCGCCCCGGGTCGCCGCGGGGAGCGGGACGGCGGGCAGCGGCCCCACGACGGTGCAGAAGACCGCGAGCGACCCCAGGAAGAGCGGGGTGGTGAAGCCGGCGACGAGGAAGAGCGCGGTGGCGGTGAGCGTCGCGAGCGAGAGACTCACCGGACCGGCCAGCGCCAGGACCTCCAGCCGGGCGGCCGGGCGCAGGCTGCCGGGCAGCGGGAGGAGCAGGGCGCAGCCGGGTCCGAGGAGGACGAAGAGCAGGACGGTGATCCAGCGCAGCGGGTGCCCGTCCGGGAGCGCCGTCGCCGCCAGCGCCGGCCACCCGCAGAGCGCGAGCCCCCCTCTGAGCCAGAGCTTCCGCCCCGCCCACGAGCGCCGCCGGGGGCGTGGTCCGGAGTGGGGCCCGGGGTGTGGTTCCGCGTACGACGGCGTCTGCGGCCGTGGCTCCGGCCCGGCGGGAAGTCGCGGGTCGCGGGTGGTGCTCTGGTCCATGGCGGCTGCCTCCGGGTTCGTCATCGGGCCGGGGTGGCGGGAGCGGGGGATGTGCTGGGCGCGGGGGTGGGCGAGGGGGTCTGTACGTGCTCCAGGAAGAGGCCGTCAGGGGTCTCCCGTACGACCTTGAAGTGGGGTGACCGCTTCAGGGCGGCCCGCATCCGGGCGAAGCTCCCGGGCGGCAGATACCCCTCGCCGGTCGTGGTTCTCTCCTGGGCCGGGGTGAGGATCACATACGCGGGGCGCCCCTCCGGTATGCCCGCGTCGAGATAGCCGGCGGGGTCCTTGAGCATCTCCAGGTTGGCCGGGACGTCCTGTTCGGTGAAGAACCACCGCTCGTACCGGTCGTAGCGGTAGTACGCCCCCGAGAAGGAGCCGTTGGCGGCGAGGATCAGTGAGCCGTACGGCGCCTGCCGGTAGGACTCTTCGACGAACGCGTTCTCGGCCGGGGGCGCGTACTGCATGCCCTCCTTGCCGTAGTACGAGGGCAGGAAGCCCGCCAGCAGGGCGGCCAGCGCCACGGGCAGTGCCAGGGCGCCCGCCCGCCGGGCGATCCGCCGGGCCTTCGCCCGCCCCGCCGCGGGCGGCACCAGCGCGGCGGCCGCGAAGAACGCGGTGCCCGGCAGTCCGAACAGATAGACGCGGAAGAGCATTTCGCCGCCGTAGTCGTTCACCGCGAAGAGCGGCACCGGCGCGGCGGCGGCCAGCAGGAGCGGCAGCGCGCTGCGCACCAGCCGCCGCCGCAGCAGTACGGCCGTGGCGGCCAGCGCGCCCAGGACCAGCACCATCAGGATGTTGGCGGTGCCCACCAGCTCGGGCCCCGGTCCGGTCGGCTCGCCCGCGTATCCGGCGCGGGAGTTCTTCAGCAGGTCGCCCGCCGAGTCCCGCAGGGTGGCGAGCGTGTCCAGGAAGAGGACGCGTCCCATCGTCAGATCCCAGACCAGCATGATGACGCCGATGACCACGAGCAGTCCGATGTTCCGGTAGCGGCGCGTCAGGCAGAGGGCCAGCAGTGTCATGCAGAGCATCACGGGTGTGAGCTGGTGCGAGGCGTTGATGGCGGCGATCAGCGGGGCGAGGATCGCCACGCAGACGGCACGCTGCCGGGGGGTGGTGGGCGGTGGCACGGAGGTCGCGGACGGGTCGAGCCGCGCGCGCTCCCGCAGCCGCCCGGCCGATCCGGGCCGCACGAAGTGCCGTACCACCACCGCGAACACGGTCAGGAAGAGCAGATAGGCGAAGCCCTGCGGGGCCAGATAGTCCTGGCCCACCCAGTTGGCGAGCTGGAAGATCCAGATGGCGGTCCAGACGAGCCGCCAGTCGTCGGTGAAGGTGCGGTAGATCAGCACCAGCACCGGGAGCATCAGCAGCCCGAAGAGGACCGGCGCCCAGTTGGTGTACGAGGCGGCGCCGTGCACCCCGAAGGCCCTGACCAGCGCCGCGTTGAGGGAGAAGAAGCCCGGCCACTGGTCGTAGGCGGACATGCCTCCGGAGAGCCGCACCTGGGGATGGACGGTGCCCTCGGCGAGCAGCCGTGCGATCACCGCGTCGTGCTTGGACGCCCAGGCGTACCGCACGGTGTCGTAGAGGATGCCCGGTGGCGCCTTGAGGGCGACGAGCATCGCCACGCAGTAGGTCAGCGGCCACCACGGGGCGGTCCCGGCCCGGCGCAGGCTGATCAGGAAGCCGAGCGAGAGAACCGCCAGGGAGGCGTAGAACGCGTACGGGAACCGGTCGAGGAGCCCGAACTCCCCGATGTCACGGAAGCCGATCCGGGGCAGGGACCAGGTCCAGAGCGCCGCGGCGATCAGCAGCGGCGGCCAGGTGAGGAACCGCTGGAACCGGATCAGGAACGCGGCCCCCGGGCCACGGCGCGGAGGGAGCGGCGGGCGCGGCGGGAGCGGATCCGTGCGCGGGGAAGGCACGTCGGACGCACCGGGCGCACCGGGCGCACCGGCCGCGTCGAGCGTGGTCGCCGGGCCGTCGGCCGCCGGAACCGCTTCCGTCCCCGCTCCTGTCCCCGTTTCCGTCCCTGCGGTTTCCGTCCCCGCGTCGGAGCCGGCCCTGACATTGGCGCGTGTGGTCATGAGACACCTTCCCCCCTCGTCACACTCAGTTACTACCCGCCGCCATCCGTGACCATGCGTAACTATCCAGCGAATTCCGGACCCTTCACCCGGGCCCGCGCGCCCCGGTACAGCCGCCAGCCGAACGTGGCCGGTGAATCCCGGTACGGCGCGACCCGCGCCCGCTCCCCCGCCGCCGCGCCGCCCGCCATCCACGCGGCGACATCCGCCGCCGTGTGTGTACGGCGCACGATGAGCCGGGCGATGCGGTAGACCTCGTCGCGTCCGGAGCTGAGGGCGTGCCGCACCGCGACGGCCGAGGCGTACCCCGCGTCCTCGGCGGCCCGGCGCACGGCGCGGCTGTTGTAGCCGTGCGGATAGGCGAGATGCGCCACCTCATGGCCGAGCGCGTCCTCCAGCACCTCCTTGGACGCCCGCAGTTCACGGCGGAGCACGGGGGCGCGCAAGGTGTCGAGCTGGGGGTGCGTGACGGTGTGCGCCCCCACCTCCACCCCGTACGACTCCAGCGCCGCCGCCTGCGCGAGGGCCATCATCGGCGCGGGCGGCAGCAGGCTGCCGCGCCCCGGGGTGATGGCCCCGGTGGTCAGATACGCCGTCGCGGGCAGGGCGCGGGCCGCGAGCGCTTCGGCGGTCGGCCCCGGCAGGTCGGCGAAGCCGTCGTCGAAGGTGAGGACGACGGGCCGGGGCGGCAGCGGCGTACCCCGGGCGAGATGGCCGACCAGGGTGCTGACCGGGACGGGGGTCCGTCCGCTGGCCACGACCGCGTCGAGATGGGCGGCGAAGTCCCGGGGCGTGACGGTGAATTCGGCGATCCAGCCGGGCGGGTCGTCCATCACCGCGTGGTAGAGGAGGACAGGCAGCGCGGAGGGCCGGCGCGCCGCCAGGACCGCTGAGTTCCGCTCCGTCACGGCGCGCCCCCGGGTGCTCCGTCGCCCGCCGGGGCACGCCGGATCCGGAGCCGCGCCCGCGCGTACCCCACCGGCCCGTACAGCATCCCCCTGCGCTCCAGGCGGGAGAGGAAGCGCGGCCAGGGGTACGTCTGCACCCCGTGTGTGCCGGGCGCGGCGCCGGTGCCGGTGCCGGGCGGCGTGGCGGCCACGTCATCCGGCGGGCCGGCCGGGCGGTGTGCCGTGATCGCGCGGGCGTGCGCCAGGCCGCGTGGCACCTTCGCCAGGAGCGCGGGCAGCAGCGCGGGGCGGCGCACGAGGATCGCGGTCAGATACGCGGTCAGTCCCGCGCCGTATCCGTACGCCTGGGCCCGCAGGTCCTGCCAGGTCTCCCGGTGGTGGTGCCAGACCAGCGCCTCGGGCGTGTAGCGCAGCCGGTGCCCGGCGGCCAGGACGCGGACGAACGCGTAGAGGTCGTCGCCGCCCCTGGCGGGGGTGCCGGTGCCGGTGGCCGGGTCGAAGCCGCCGACGGCACGGAGCGCGTCCGCGCGGAAGGCCATATTGGCACCGGAGCCGAAGCTTCCGGCGGTGAACGGGAAGAGCGGCTCGTCGGCGGGCGGCGCGGCCGGATCGTACAGCCGGGGTGCGAAGCCCTTGGCGAACCCTCCGTGGCTCTCCAGCAGGATCTGGGCCGGGGTGGTGAGCCGGGCGGGGAGGATGAGGCCGGTGGCGCAGCCGAGGCGGGGGTCGGCGGCGAAGGGCTCGGTGAGGGCGGAGAGCCAGTGCGGATCGGCGATCACGTCGTCGTCCGTGAAGGCGAGAACGGCCCCGTCGGCCACCGCGGCCCCCCGGTTGTGCGCGACGGCCAGGCCGGGGCGCGGTTCCCGCACATAGTCGACCCGGCCCGCGTAACGGCCGGCGACGAGGTCACGGGTCGCGGTGGTGACGGGCGCGTTGTCGACGACCAGGACACGGAAGTCGGGGTGGTCCTGGGCCAGCAACGAGTCGAGGGCACGGGCGAGTTGCCCGGCACGCTCACGGGTGGCCACCACGACGGTGGTACGCGGCGGGGGCGCCGCCGCGCCGGATCCGGGCCCGTGGGCGGCCGGTACGGCGGGGACCTGCGCCCGGAAGGCCGCCGCCAGCGTCCCGGCGGGGTCCTGGCCCGCCGCCACCCGGGCCAGGACGGTGGCGACGGGGCGCCCGTCGAGCCGTACCAACGCGTACACCGCCCCCTCCGCCACGGGCGGGCCGCCGGGCACGGGCCGCAGGGACAGCACGGCCCCGTCGGCCGCGCGGAGGTCCAGTTCGGCCACGGCGATGGCGGACGGGACCGACGGCAGGCGCCGAGCGGGCGCGCGCCCCGGATCGACGGCGCCCGCCCCTGCCTCCGCCCCTGTCGTGCCTGACGCGGCCGTGTCCGGCGTGTCCGGTGTGTACGTCATCACTTCCCCCTGGTGTGCGTCCTCTGTCGGTCCGCTCCCGTCACCTGGAGCGCAGGCGGCCCCAGGTGGTGAGCGCCGTCCTGGTGTACGCGGCGAGCCGGGGGCGCTCCCGTACGAAACCGTGTGCTCTGCGGACCGGCTCCTTGCTCAGGTGGTGGAGGGCGGACCGGACGCCCGGGCGGGTCGCGGTGCCCTCGTGGACCCGTAACCCGCCGGTCTTGAGCGCGTCCTTGTACTCCGCCGCCCCGCGCCCCAGGTCGAGCACCCCGATCCCGGCCCCGGCGGCGGCTTCGGCCATCCGGAGGTGGAGGATCAGGCCCGGCGAGAACTTGGCGAACTCCGGGTCGTACGCCGGGAACCAGCAGGACAGGAGCGTGCGTGAGCGCAGGCCGAAGTGTGCCGCCACCGGGCGGTCCGCCACGTACAGCACGGAGAGCACGCCCGAGCACCCCGGCGCCCGGGTGGTGGCGAGGTCGCGGACGAGGGCGCTGATCCACTCCTTGGCGAAGCGGTCGCTCCGTCCGGTCCTGCGGTACTGCGCTGATTTCCATGCCATGAGCGTGCGCAGCGCCGCCGGGTCGCGCTCGTCGAAGACGAAGCGGACCTCGCCCGCCTGACGGGCCAGTCTCCGCTCCTTCGCGGTCGTCGTGCGGAAGAACTTGGGCGAGCGGGTGCGCACCCCCGCCGCGTACGCCTCGTACCCCTCCCCCACCTCGATCACCGGGGATTCGAAGCCGGTGAACGCCTCGGCGGGGCCGAAGAGGCGCTGGCCCGCCTCCAGGTTGTCGAACTCCCAGGTCGCCAGGGAGCAGCCGCGCAGCAGCTCGCGCACGGTGAGGGGCATCGCTGCTCCGGTTCCGGCGACCGCACCGGGCCCCGAGCCGGTACGGAAGATTCCGCCCTGGCAGTCCGAGACGCCCAGGCCGATGGCCCTGCCCTGGCCCAACGGCCCGCGCTCGTAAGGGAAGAAGCCGATCGGCTCGCCCGGCCCTGAGCCGTCGCCCCGCTCCCGTATGACCGCGACCCTGGCCCCCGGGCGCACCCGGCCCACGGCCAGGGTGAATTCCGGTTCCATGAACGGGTTGGCCGGAGCCCCCGATTTCGCCCGCAGCTCGCGCCAGGCCTCGGCCTCGGCCTCGGCCAGCTCGGCGGGCTTCACCACGCGCAGGCGCGCGGCACCGCGTACATCGTCCACCTCGACCCCCCGGTCACATCCCCCGCGAGCCCGCGTCCCCCTCGGGCTCGCACTCCTCAGGACGTTACCGGCCCACATCACTCCAGAACAGTTACATTTGACCTATCTCGCCATCGATCATGGAATCGGGCGCAATAGGCGTAACCTGTGGGGCTGGTGAGTCGTTCGAACAGAATGAATCCGGGGCCGCGCTACAGGCGCAGCCCCACGGCGAGCGCGATCGTCAGCCCCAGCGTGCAGACGGCGATCACGAACCAGGCTTGCTGTTTTCCTTCCGGGGTCATGGCCGTCGATACCGGCCTTCGCGGTCGCGGTCGCGCAGGTAGCCCATGAACGTACGGCACATACGGGCGAGCGCCCGCATGTGGACCCAGTTGGCCATGGCGCCGGCGCCGGGCCCGCTACAGGTCAGGTCGTACCAGTCCTTGAGCGCGCCCTTGGCCCGTACGGTGTGCTCGGCCTCGGGGATCGACTCGACGATGATGACGAGCCGCGCCCCGTGGCCGAGGAGCCGGCTGGTGAGGTCCGCGATCTCGGCGGGCGGCGGCATCATGCGATGCGGAGCCAGCGCGCGATCGGCGTCGAACCCCACGGCGTTGTGGTCCAGTCCTATGGCGTTGTGGTCCACCGCGGTGGGGGTGTGGCCCACCGCCGTGGCGTTGTGCTCCACGGTGGAAGCGGTGTGGTCACCGTGGTTCACGCCGCACCGGCGGCGCTGAGCAGGCGTGACCTCGGAGACGTGCTGAGTGTGTGAAGTGTGTGGAATCTGCGCCGAGTCGGTGGTGTAGGTGGTGTGCGCGTTTTCGGCTGTGCCACCTGTTCTGTCGTCTGTCACTGTGGTCACCTTGGCCCCCGTCTTCGTGTGCTGTGCTGCATGGCCCTGTTGAACAGAAAACAGCCTTACGACCCTCCACGAGTACCGTGGAGAACAGTCTGATGATGAAAGCCATGAACGCTTGGGGGAGTTGGACACATGGCGAGTAATTCCCGCACACCCAACACCGGTTTGGCCGGTCTGCTGACGCAGGCGAAATGGTCCCGCGCGCAGTTCGCACTGATCATCAACCGCATCGGCGCGGAGGCCGGACTCGAACTCCACTACGACCAGTCGGCGGTCTCCCACTGGGTGGCGGGCACCATGCCGAAGGAGCAGGTCAGGCCGCTGATCGTGGAGGCTTTCGCCCGTAAGCTGGGCCGCCCGGTGACCCGTACGGAGGCCGGACTTCCCGCCGTACGGTCCGCTCGTTTCGCCGTGTCGTGCGGCGCTCTGCCGGAACGTTCCGGCCCCTCCGCCACCGACGCCGGCACGGGGGCCGGCCGAGGGGCCGGATCCGGCGGAAGGTCAGGTTCCGGCGCCCGTTCCTCCGGCGGTTCCGGTCACCCGGGTCCCTCGGGCCACTCGGGCCCCGCCGGGCCCTCCGACGTCAACACGCTGGAGGAACTGGTCGACATGGGGCGGGCGGACATGGATCCGTCCCGCCGCGGCCTCATCGCCGCAGGTCTCTTCTCCGCGGCGGTCGTCGTGCCGCTCTTCCCCGACCTCGCCCACGCGGCGACCCCCTCGGCCCCCGCTCCGGGCAAGCGGACCGTACGGATAGGGGCGCCGCAGGTACAGGCCGTACGCACGATGACGGACCGGATAGCGGACATTCTGGATGAACTCGGGGGTGGTCACGCGCGCCCGATGGCCGCCGCCTTTCTGGTGAACACCGTCATGCCGTGGCTGAAGGCGGAGGCCGCCGAGTCCATACGGAACGACATGCTGGCCGCCGCGTCCGACCTCGTCTATCTGACCGGCTGGATGGCGATGTACGAGCGGGCGCACGGGCTGGGCCAGCAGTACTACCTCAGGGCCCTGGAGCTGGCCGGTTCCGCCGGGGACCATGTCACGTACTGCCGGACGCTGCGCGGCATGTCCCTCCAGGCGTCGAACCTCGGGTACGGCAAACGGGCCCTGGAACTGGCCGATTCGGCCGCCGAGGCCTCCCCGAAGGCCGAACCGCGCCTCCAGGCATTCCTCTCCGGGCAGCAGGCGCACGCCGCGGCGATGGTGGGGGACCGGAGGCAGGCGTTCAGCAGGCTGCGCCAGACGGAGGCCGCGCTGGCCAAGGCGGACAACCGGCGGGATTCGGTCGGCGGCTACGACAGGACCGCGTACCTCTTCCATGTGTCGCATGTGCTGTACGAGTTCAAGGACCTGCCGGGGTCGATCGCCGCGCTCCAGCAGTCCTTGCAGGTCCAGCAGAAACACGAGCGGCAGGGCCGCGTCCACTTTCTCGCCGTGCTCGCGCAGCGCCAGTTGGAGCTGGGGCATCTGGAGGCGTCGTGCGCGAGCTGGTGGCAGTTCCTGGACGACTACGAACATGTCTCGTCGGCCCGCGGGGACGAGCACTTCGAGACGATGCGACGGCGGCTGAAGCCGTACGCGAAGACGCTGGCGGTACGGAAGCTGCGGCCCCGGATCGAGGAGGTCGCCGCGTTGAAGGGGTAGGCCCTCCTGTCTCCGCGCGGCGTCAGTGGACGCGGGCGCCGCTCCGCCAGACGGAGGAGACCAGCGGGACGCCGGGCCGGTAGGCGAGGTGGACATGGTTCGGGGCGTCGAGGAGGACCAGGTCGGCGCGGGCGCCGGGGGTGATACGGCCGATGTCCGTACGGCGCAGGGCCGCCGCGCCGCCCGCGGTGGCCGACCAGACCGCCTCGTCCGGGGTCATGCCCATGTCGCGGACGGCCAGCGCGATGCAGAACGGCATCGAGGAGGTGAAGGACGAGCCGGGGTTGCAGTCGGTGGAGAGCGCGACGGTCGCGCCCGCGTCGAGCAGCCGGCGCGCGTCCGGCCAGGCGGCGCGGGTGGAGAACTCGGCGCCGGGCAGCAGCGTGGCCACCGTGGCGCCCTGGGCGAGGGCGTCGACGTCGGCGTCCGTGAGGTGGGTGCAGTGGTCGGCGGAGGCGGCGTCGAGTTCGACGGCGAGCTGGACGCCGGGCCCGTACGAGAGCTGGTTGGCGTGGACGCGGGGGTGCAGGCCCTTGGCGCGGCCTGCGGTCAGGACGGCGCGGGCCTGGTCGCCGTCGAAGGCGCCGCGCTCGCAGAAGACGTCGATCCAACGGGCGTACGGGGCGCAGGCGTCCAGCATCGCGCCGGTGACCAGTTCGACGTAGGCGGCCGGGTCGTCGGTGTGCTCGGGCGGGACGACATGGGCGCCGAGGTAGGTGACCTCGTCGGTGCGGTCGCGGGCGATACGGACGGCGCGGGCCTCGTCGGCGACGGTCAGCCCGTACCCGGACTTGGTCTCCTGCGTGGTGGTGCCCTGGCGGAGCGCCTCGTCGAGATAGCGGGCGACGTTGGCGCTCAGCTCGGCGTCGGTCGCGGCGCGGGTGGCGGCGACGGTGGTGCGGATGCCGCCGGCGGAGTAGGCGCGGCCGGACATCCGGGCGTTGAATTCCTGGCTTCGATCGCCGGAGAAGACCAGGTGGGAGTGGGAGTCGACGAAGCCGGGGAGGGCCGAGCGGCCACCGGCGTCGAGGGCGTTGTCAGTGGCGGGTGCTTTGCTTGATTCACCGACCCAGCCGATGCGGTCGCCGTCGATGACGACGGCCGCGTCCTGGATCAGACCGATGGGGGAACCGTCACCGAGGGAGGGATCGTTGGTGACCAGGCTTGCGATGTTGGTGATGAGGGTGGTGGCGGCAGCCGTGCCGGTTGTCTCGGCTGTGGCGGAGGTCGCGGGGGGCGTCATAAGGGGAATGGTCTCCTTCGGCCTCGGTGTCAGTCGCGCAGCGCGGCGACGGACCGGGCGAGAGCTGCCGGGACGTCGGGGATCAGGGCATGGGATCCGTCGCGTACGACATGCCGGCCTCCGACGACCGTATGGCGTACATCCGCGGCGGAGGCGGCGAATACCGCGGTCTCCGCGCCGAGCCGGGGTGGCGGCCCCGCTGTTCTGACGGAGTCCAGGGCGACCGTGACGAGGTCGGCGGGGGCGCCGGCCCGGAGGTGGCCCGCGTCGGGCCGGCCGAGGGCGGCGTGTCCCCCGGCGGTGGCCGCGCTCAGCAGCGCCGCCGCCGTCCAGTGGCCCCGGGTGCGCGAGCGCAGCCGCTCGTTCAGCTCCATCGCGCGTGCCTCCTCGAAGAGGTCGACGACGGCGTGGCTGTCGCTGCCCAGGGAGAGCGGCGAGCCCGCGCGCTGGAGGCGTTCCGCGGGTCCGGTGCCGTCGGCGAGATCGCGTTCCGTGGTGGGGCACATGCACGTGCCGGTGGCGGTGGCGCCCAGCAGGGCGATGTCGTCGTCGGTGAGGTGGGTGTTGTGCACGCCGGTGGTACGGGGCCCCAGCACGCCGTGGTCGGCGAGGAGCCGGGCGGGGGTGCGGCCGTGCACGGCGAGGCAGGCGTCGTTCTCGGCGGTCTGCTCGGAGAGATGGACATGGAGCGGGGCGTTCCGCTCCTCGGCCCAGGCGGCGACGGTGGCGAGCTGCTCGGCGGGGACGGCGCGTACGGAGTGGACGGCGGCGCCGATCAGCGCGTGCTCCCCGTCCTCGACGGCGGAGGCGAGGTCGGTGGCGCGGTCGGCCCAGGCGGTCGCGTCGCCGTCGGAGAAGCGGAGCTGGTGGCTCTCGGGGGGCCGGCCGCCGGGGCGGTCGGCGAGGCCCGAGGAGAGGTAGGCGGTGTCGAGGAGGGTGATCCGGATCCCGGCCTCGGCCGCCGCGGCGATCAGCGCCTCGCCCATGGCGTTGGGCCGGTCGTAACGCACCCCGCCGGGTGCGTGGTGGAGGTAGTGGAACTCTCCGACGGAGGTGATACCGGCGAGCGCCATCTCGGCGTAGACGGCGCGCGCGAGGGCGAAGTACGTATCGGGGGTGAGCCGGGCGGCGACCGCGTACATGGTCTCGCGCCAGGTCCAGAAGGTGCCGGAGCCGGTCTGGACGGTGGAGCGCAGGGCGCGGTGGAAAGCGTGCGAGTGCGCGTTGGCCAGCCCGGGGAGGGTCAGCCCGCGGAGCGCGGTGGCACCGGGGGGCGGCGTCGCGACTCCGGTGCGTACGGCGGCGATCCGGCCGCCCGCGACGTCGAGGACGACTCCGGACTCGACACGGGGGCCGGGGGCGGGGCCGGGGCCGGGAGTGGGCTGGGTGCCGGGGCCGGTTCCGGGGCCGGTCCGGCCGGTTCGCCGGCCAGGAGCGGGCCGGGCGTCGGGGGCGGGCCGGGGAGTGGGGTCCTCGTGGGGGCCGGGGGCGGGGAGCCAGGCGTGCTCCAGCCAGTAGGTGCGGGCCGGCGGGGACGGGGTGGCGGGGGGCGTCATGCGCACGCGAGTCCTTCCAGTACGTCGGCGAGGGCCAGCACCCCGGCCACGCAGTCGTCCTCGGTCGCGCTCTCGGCCGGGGAGTGCGAGACACCGGTGGGGTTCCGTACGAAGAGCATGGCGGTGGGGATGGAGCCGGAGAGGATCCCGGCGTCGTGCCCCGCCCCGGTTCCGAGTACGGGGACGGAGCGGCCACCGGTGCCGGGGCGCGGCCGGGGTTCCGGTGCCGTACTACGGGCGGACGGTTCCGGTCCCGTACCGGCGTACGGTCCCGGTGCCCGTCCCGTGCCGGCGGCCGGGTGGGGGCGGTGGGCCAGGATGCGGGCGAGTTCGTCGCGGAGGGCGTGCTCGAACTCGACCACGGGGGTGAAGGACTCCCGTACGACGCGGAGGTCGACGCCCGCGCGGTCGGCGGCGTCGCGGGCGGCGGACTCGACGGCGGCGACCACGGTGTCCAGGGCCTGCTGGTCGGCGGCCCGGGAGTCCAGCCAGCCACGGACGAGGGAGGGGATGGCGTTGACGCCGTTGGGTTCGACGGCGACCTTGCCGAAGGTGGCGAGGGCCCCGGCCAGCTCCGCCTCGCGGCGGGCGGCGAGGACCGTCTCCGCGTACGGCGGCATCGGGTCGCGGCGGTCGGCGAGCCGGGTGGTGCCCGCGTGGTTGGCCTCGCCGTGGAAGTCGAAGCGCCAGCGGCCGTGCGGCCAGATCGCGGAGGCGATACCGACGGGGTCGCCGGAGAGGTCGAGGGCGCGCCCCTGCTCGACATGGAGTTCGACGAAGGCGCCGATCCGGGCGAGGCGTTCGGGGTCGGGGCCGAGGGCGTCCGGGTCGTATCCGGCGGCTTCCATCGCCCGGGGCAGTGTGACGCCGTCGCCGTCGCGCAGCGCATGGGCCTGGGCGAGGGTGAGCCGGCCCGCGGTGAGCCGGGAGCCGACGCAGGCGAGGCCGAAACGGGCGCCTTCCTCGTCCCCGAAGTTGGTGATGGCCAGGGGTCTGGTGAACCGCGCTCCCCTGCGCCGGAGTTCGTCCAGCGCGGCGAAGGAGGAGACGACACCGAGGGGCCCGTCGAAGGCGCCCCCGTCGGGTACGGAGTCGAGATGCGACCCGGTGACGACGGCGTCCCCGGCGAGGGGGTCGCCGAGCCAGGCCCACTGGTTGCCGTTGCGGTCCACCTCGCAGGTGAGTCCCCGGGCCTCGGCCTGGACGCGGAACCAGGCGCGGCAGTCGCCGTCGGCGGCGGTCCAGGCGTAGCGGCGGTAGCCGCCGCTGCCGGGGTCACGGCCGAGGGGGGCGAGGTCGCGCCACATCTCCTGGAAGGAAGCCGGAGAGGAGGAGGGGGATGAGGGGGATGAAGAGGACGAGGGCGAAGGGGATGGGGAGGTCATGGTGTGGTGTCCTGGGACGGGGCGGCGGGGCGCTCGGGGGTGTCCTCGTGCATGGGGATGCGGACCTCGCGTTCCCCGGCGACCGTCTCCGCGAGGTCGTATCCCGCGTCGACATGGCGGATGACGCCCATGCCCGGGTCGTTGGTGAGAACGCGGCGGATCTTCTCGCCCGCGAGCTTCGTGCCGTCGGCGACGGTGACCTGGCCCGCGTGGATCGAGCGGCCCATGCCGACACCGCCGCCGTGGTGGATCGAGACCCAGGAGGCGCCGGAGGCGACATTGACCATGGCGTTCAGAAGCGGCCAGTCGGCGATGGCGTCGGAGCCGTCGAGCATGGCCTCGGTCTCGCGGTACGGGGAGGCGACCGAGCCGCAGTCGAGGTGGTCGCGGCCGATGACGACCGGGGCGGCGAGTTCACCGGAGGCGACCATGTCGTTGAAGCGCTCGCCCGCGCGGTCGCGCTCGCCGTAGCCGAGCCAGCAGATCCGGGCCGGCAGGCCCTGGAAGCGGACCCGTTCGCCCGCCATCCTGATCCAGCGGTGCAGGGAGGCGTTCTGCGCGGACTCGTCCTCCGGGAAGAGTTCGAGGATCGCCCGGTCGGTCTTGTGGATGTCCGATGCCTCGCCGGAGAGCGCCGCCCAGCGGAACGGGCCCTTCCCTTCGCAGAAGAGCGGCCGGATATAGGCGGGGACGAAGCCGGGGAAGGCAAAGGCCCGTTCGTATCCGGCGAGCTGGGCCTCGCCCCGGATGGAGTTGCCGTAGTCGAAGACCTCGGCTCCCGCGTCCTGGAAGCCGACCATCGCCTCGACGTGCCGGGCCATCGACTCCCGGGCGCGCCGGGTGAAGTCGGCGGGCTTCTCGGCGGCGTACGCGGCCATGTCCTCGAAGTCGACGCCGAGCGGCAGATACGCGAGCGGGTCGTGGGCGGAGGTCTGGTCGGTGACGATGTCGACGGGCGCGCCCTCGGCGAGCATGCGGGGCAGCAGCTCCGCCGCGTTGCCCAGCAGGCCGATGGAGAGCGGCCGGCGGGCGTCGCGGGCCTCGGTGGCGAGCTGGAGCGCGTGGGCCAGGTTGTCGGCGCGCACATCGAGGTAGCGGTGGTCGATCCGGCGGTCGATGGCGCGCGGGTCGCAGTCGATACAGAGGGCGACGCCGTCGTTCATGGTGACGGCGAGCGGCTGCGCGCCGCCCATGCCGCCGAGCCCGGCGGTGAGGGTGATGGTCCCGGCGAGCGTTCCGCCGAACCGCTTGGCGGCGACGGCCGCGAAGGTCTCGTACGTGCCCTGGAGGATGCCCTGGGTGCCGATGTAGATCCACGAACCGGCGGTCATCTGGCCGTACATGGTGAGCCCGAGGGTTTCGAGGCGCCGGAACTCCTCCCAGTTGGCCCAGTCGCCGACCAGGTTGGAGTTGGCGAGGAGCACACGGGGCGCCCATTCGTGGGTCCGCATGACGCCCACGGGCCGGCCCGACTGGACGAGCATCGTCTCGTCCTGCTTGAGCGTGCGCAGCGTACGGACCATCGCGTCGTACGAGCGCCAGTCGCGGGCGGCCTTGCCGGTGCCGCCGTAGACGACGAGTTGGTCGGGGTGCTCGGCGACCTCGGGGTCGAGATTGTTCTGGAGCATGCGGAGCGCCGCTTCCTGCTGCCATCCCAGGGCGCTCCGTTCCGTACCGCGCGGTGCCCGTACCGGCCGGGGTCCTGACATGGCGGGTGCCTCCTCCGTGACGCTCCTGCTGGACCGGTGGATCTGCTGTTGAATAATCCATTCACATCCTGGAGGGATGAATAGAAGTAGTCAACCATCGTGTCGCCCCGCACCGGGTGATTGGCTGGCGCCCATGCCTCCCATGTCTCCAGAAGCCGCCCTTCCGCCAGAAGCCACCGAAGCCGCGCCGCCGCCGGAAGCCGCCTTTCCGTCCGGTCCCCCGTCCCCCACCCCCGCGGACCTCGCGCTCGCCGCCCGGCGCGACCGGGCCGTGCGGGCCGCCGTGGAGCAGGGGCTGGTCAGCGATGCCGCTCCGGTGGTCGCGCTGCTCGACGTGGCCGGGATCCGGGCCTCCGCCGCCGCGCTCCGTGCCGCGTTCGCCGAGGTCACGCCGGACGGCACGGCCGTACTGCACGCGTTCGCCGTGAAGGCGGCGCCGCTCGTACCCGTACTGCGGCTGCTGGCGGCGGAGGGGATGGGCGCGGAGGTGGCGAGCCCCGGGGAGCTGGCGCTCGCGCGGGCCGCGGGGGTACGGGCGGAGCGCACCGTCCTCGACTCCCCCGCCAAGACCGCCGCCGAGCTCCGCGAGGCCTGCGCGCTCGGTATCGCCGTCAACGCGGACAACCCGCAGGAGCTGGCCCGTATCGACGCCCTGGTGGCGGCGGCCGGCGGGACCGGACCCGGCCCCGCCGCCGCCGGACCAGGCGGTACGCCCGCCCCCGGGCCCGGCTCCGCCCGTGCCGCCGTGCCGCCCTGTGGGGTGCGGGTCAATCCGCAGCTCGGGGGCGGTTCCATCGGGGCGCTCTCCACCGCGACCGCGACCGCCAAGTTCGGGGTGGCCCTGCGCGACGAGGGCGCCCGCGCCTGGCTCGTCCGGGCCTATCTGGACCGGCCCTGGCTCACCCGGCTGCACAGCCATACGGGTTCGCAGGGGATCCCGCTCGACCTGATGGTCCAGGGCGTACGGACCCTCTACGAACTGGCCGAGGAGATCAACGCGGCGGCCGGGCGCCGCCAGGTCGACACGGTCGACATCGGCGGCGGCCTCCCCGTCAACTTCGGCTCCGACGCGCACGCCCCCACGTACGCCGCGTACGTCCGGCGCCTCAAGGACGCCGTCCCCGGGCTGCTCGACGGGCGGTACGGGCTGGTGACGGAGTTCGGCCGTTCCCTGATCGCCAAGCACGGCACGGTCCTGACCCGCGTCGAGTACGCCAAGTCCGCCGGGGGCCGGCCCATCGCGGTGACCCATGCGGGGGCCCAGGTCGCCACCCGTACCGTCTACGCCCCGGCCTCCTGGCCTGTGCGTATCGCCGCGTACGACGCCGAAGGGCGGCCCAGGACGGGCCCCGCCGTGGCGCAGGACATCGCGGGCCCCGCCTGTTTCGCGGGCGACCTGCTCGCCGAGAACCGGCCACTGCCCCTGCTGGAGCAGGGCGATCTGGTGGCCGCGCTCGACACAGGGGCGTACTTCTTCACCGCCCATTACTCCTACAACAGCTTGGCAAGGCCGGGGATCCACGGTTTTGTCGTGAAACCGGGTACCGGTGGGGCGGTGCGCTTCGCTACCGTACGAGAGCAGCAGACCACCGACGAGATCGTGGCCGAGTCGGGCGGCGCGCTCGCCGACGCGCTGCTGGACATCACTTCCGGCCAACTTCCCGTCAACTACCCATGAATCACGCGCATGTTCCTATGGAAAATGCCAGAACTCCCACCCCTCGACCGGACGTTGCGTAATCTCGCGGTTACTGCTGAACGGCAGTGCGCCCGCACGCCCGGCTGTGAGGGGGATTACGCGTGCCCGGAATCGATGCGTGTCTGGAAGAGGCCATGAGCCTGCCGGGTGCGCGCGGCGCGGCGATCGTCGACTGGACGAGCGGGCTCGCGCTCGGTACGGCGGGGCAGTCGCCGAACGGGGACCACGAGGCCACGGCCGCCGAGACGGCCGAACTGGCGCGCGCGGCGGCCGAGTACACGGCTTTCACGCCCGACCCGCTCGACAGACCCGACATGCTCGGCAGACCCGGCTCCCCTGGGACCGCTGAGGCCCTGGAGGCTCCTGATACGGCCGAGGCGCAACCGCCGCCCGCCGAAGGCGAGGCCGACGGAGCCGGAGAAGGAGCGGGAGAAGGAGCGGGCGAGGGCGGGAAAGGGCCGCCTGTCCAGGACCTCATCGTCACCACCCGCACCGGGTATCACATCCTCACCTTCGTCGAGACGACCTTCGACAGCAGCGTCTTCCTCCACCTCTGGCTGGACCGCGACACCGGCAACCTCGCCCTCGCCCGATTACGGCTGAGCCGCCTCGCCGAACGGCTGGTGCTGGGATGACCACCGCCGCATCCCCCTTCCCCGTCTCCCCGATGCTCGGCCGGCTCGCCACGGAGCGCGCCACCGGGGCGCTGCTGCGCGACCACGGCACGCTCTACCTCACCAACGGCCGCGTCGTGCACGCCGAGAGCCCCGCGGCGCCCGGCATCGACGTCCTGCTCACCGCGGCGGGCCGGCTTCCCCGCGCGGGCTGGGAGGAGGCCGTCGACCAGGCGGGCACCCGCCGCGAAGTGGGCAGGTTCCTGGTCGACAGCGGCCGGCTGCACGACGGCGAGCTGGAGATATGCCATACGGGCGCCCTCTTCGACGCCGCCTTCTTCGCCCTCGCCCCCGCCAGCGGCCCCACCCGCTTCCGCTACGGGGCCGCCCACTGGATGGGCCCCGTACGCCCCGTCACGGCGACGGCCGTGGAGCGCGAGACGCTGCGCCGCCGCGAACTGCTCGACCACGTCTGGCCGTACGCCGCCGTCGACACCGCCCCGGTGATCGCCCGAAGACCCGCGCCCGGCCAGGCCGTCACGCGCAGACAGCGGAAGCTGCTGGAGCTGGCGGACGGGGTACGGACCCCGGTGGCCATCGCCTGGACACTGGGGCGCCCCGCGTTCCACACCCTCCTCGACATCCGCAGGCTGGCCGCCGCGGGCCTGGTCGAGACGCCCGACGAGACATCCGGCGAGACGCCCGGCGGTCCGACGTCGGCCTCCCGCGCGACGGTTCCCTCCTGGGTCGCGACGGTCTCCGCGGCCCCGGACATCGCCCTGTTACGCCGGCTCCGCGACGCACTGGAGGCATCCCTGTGACCTTCCGCCCCACCCACCGAGACTCCGCGGGTCCCGTGCCGGTACGGGGCCCTCATCACCTGTTACGGGGTTCCCGTGTCCTGGTACGGGCTTCCCGTGTCCCGGTACCGGTCCCTCAACACCCGGTACGGGCTTCCCGTGTCCCGGTACGGGGCCCTCATCGCCCGGCCGGCCGTCCCCACGGCCCGGTCCGCACGGGCCGAGCCACGGCGTCATGAGGCGCGCTCTGCGGGCACGCGCCGAGAGGAGACAGCTAATGACAGCGGAGGCCGACGTACTCGGCGAACTCAGGCGGCTTCGGGCCCGGCTCCCGCAGCTCACCGGGTCGCTCGCGGCCAGCACCGACGGTCTGGTGCTGGCGCAGGACACGGCGGACGTCGAGGCCGAGGGGGTCGCCGCGCTCACCGCCGCCGCGCTGGGCGTCTCCATGCGGCTGACGGACGCGACCGGGCAGGGCGCCTTCAAGGAGCTGCTGATCAGGGGTGAGCTGGGGTATGTCGCCACGTACGCGGCGGGCTCCTCCGCGGTGCTGACGCTCCTCGCGGATCCGAAGACGAATGTGGGCAGGCTCCATCTGGAGGCGCGCCGGTCGAGCGCCCGTATCGGCGAACTGGTCGACGACGCCCTCGAACGCGTGGAGAACGCCTGATCCCGGCCCCCGTCCCCGGGCCCTGTCTCGCCCTTGCCCCCCTTGCCCCCCTCCCCCTCCTCGCCCCTCACCCCCCTCGCCCCCGCCCCCCGCCCCCCTGTGCCTCACGAAGAGCCTCCACCCCTCCGCCTCGTCAAAGGAGGCGCCCCCGGTGTCCGGAATTCCCCGGACATCCGTACGAAGGAAAGGAAGTGCGACGTTCATGGCCAACACCGAAGCCGCTCTCAAAGAAGCGGTCACCTCCATCGAGGGGGCCCTCGGAGCCGCCCTCGTCGACTACTCCAGCGGCATGGCCCTGGGCACCGTCGGCGGCAACAAGGATCTCGACCTCACGGTCGCCGCGGCCGGGAACACCGACGTGGTACGGGCGAAGGTCCGCACCATGGAGCTGCTCGGCCTCAAGGACGAGATCGAGGACATCCTGATCACCCTCGGCAGCCAGTACCACCTGATCAGGCTGCTCAAGGGCCGTGGCAACAGCGGGCTCTTCCTCTATGTGGCACTGGACAAGGGCCGGGCGAACCTGGCGATGGCCCGGCACCAGCTCAACAAGATCGAGGCCGGCCTGGAGGTCTGACCGGGCCGACCGGGCCGGCCCGTACGACATTCGTACCCGTACGACTTCGTACCCGTACCACCGGTACGACCGTACGACTTCGTATCCGCACCACCAGTACGACCGTACGACTCCGGTCGGTCCGGCCGCGTTCAGCGGCGGCGACGCCGTGCCCCGCCGGGCACGGCGTCGCCCGCGCCGACCCCCGTCGTCCGGTACCCCTTCACCTTCGGGCCGACCGGCCGGCCGGTCCCCGCCCAGTCCGTACGGACCCACAGCAGCATGTCGTCCCGCTCCTCGCGCCGCCCCAGCCAGAGCGCCTTGAGCCAGAGCCCGGCGCCCGCACCGGCGAGCGCGCCCCCGGCGGCCCCCGGCACGGCGAACGCGCTCCCCACCGCGACCAGGAACGCCCCCAGCAGCCACCACCGGTGCGCCCGCCGCCAGTTCCGCGCGGTCACCGCCCGGTCCTGGAGGAAGTCGAACTTGCCGGCGCGCGTCGCGGCCTCCGCCCACGCGGCGTACCGGCGGCGGCGTACGAGCGCGACGACCACGGCGCACACCACGAAGAGCGCCGCGCCCGCGTACGCCCCGATACGCCGCCCGGTCATCCCGGGCACCGCCATCCCGGTCCCGGCCGCGAGCACCCCCAGCCACCACAAGGGGGCCGCACCGGCCCGTACGACCACCGCCACCCGTGCCAGAGACTGCCCCGCGCGCCCCACGACCTGCCGTCCTCTCCTCAAGCCCCAAGCCTTCCAGCCCCAAGCCGTCCAGCCCCAGGCCCCCGAGCGTTCAAGCCCCAGGCCCTCAGGCCGTACGCCAGCAATGTGGCGGCACAGTAATAAGAGACTCTGAGCATTTCGTGAGAAGCAGGAGCCCCCTGTTCCACGAACCGTCCCCGAGCTACTCCACGAAGAGCCCCCGCGCCGCCGCCCGCGCGTCGAACTCCTCCAGCCGCGCCTGCGCGTCCGGCAGCCCGTCGCACATCGCCTCCAGCAGGACCCTCCCCAGCAGCATCGGCGCGCACACCGTGTCGAAGGCGAGCCCGGTGCCGACGGCCGCCGGGAGCAGCAGATCGCTGTGCGCGGCGACCGGCGCGAACGCCGAGTCGGCGACCGTCACCACCGTCAGCCCGGCCGTCCGCGCGTACGCCAGCGCCTCCACGACCTCCCTCGGATGGCGCGGCAGCGCGAAGCAGAGCAGGGTGCTCGCGCCCGCGCTCCTGGCCGAGTCGATCCGGTCGGTGAGCATCGTGCCGCCCTCGTCCAGCAGCCGTACGTCCGGATGGACCTTGGCCGCGAAGTACGCGAAGCCGCGCGCCTGCGAGGAGGCGGCGCGCAGCCCGAGCACCGGCAGCGGCCGGGACTCCGCGAGGAGCCGGCCCGCGCGCTCGACGGGCTCGGGGTCGGCGAGGATCTCGGCGAGGCGGCTCAGGTTCTCGATCTCGCCGCGTACGGCCTGCTGGTACTCGTTGTACGGGGTCTCCCCGGCGTCCGGGGTGCCGGGCGCGACCTCCCGCAGATGGCGCCGGAGCGCCGGGTAGCCGTCGAAGCCGAGGGCGACCGCGAAGCGGGTGACGGAGGGCTGGCTGACCCCGGCCAGCTCCGCCAGTTCGACGCTGGAGAGGAACGGCGCGTCCACCGCCTGGCGCACCATGCTGTGGGCGATGCGCCGCTGCGTGGGCGTGAGGCGGTGGCCCTCGAAGAGCTGCTGGAGCCGGGCGGCGGGGCTGTCGCTCATGCGATGTTCCCTCAATTCCCTTCCTGGGAGCGGTGATGGCGTGCGGTGACGAAGGCGGTGGCCGCAGTGGTCGCGGCGGCCGGACCGGCCGTCCGCCACTCCGCGAAGCGGTCGAGCAGGGCAGCCGCCGCCGTCACATCATCGGTCAACGGCCGGTCCGCCACCTCCTCGTCGAGCACGGACTCGGCCAGCGTGAACGCCCAGCCGACCGGAAGCCCCGGCTCCGGTCGCAGCCCGCGCTGGCGCAGGGCGCGTACGGCGGAGACCAGTTCGCACCCGACCACCAGCCGGTACGGGTCGGCGAGGCGCAGCGTCTGCCGGGCGGCCAGCGAGGCGAAGCTCGCCTGTTCCTCCACGCCCCGGGAGAGCACGGCGTGCCCGAGCGAGGCGGGCGCCGAGAACGCCCGCAGCTCGCCGAGGGCCGCGCCCGCCGCGTACTCCAGGATCATCACCCCGGAACTGGCGGGCTCCGTATCGGCGAGGAAAGGCCGCAGCCGGGTGAAGCCGGGTTCGTTGAGCGCGGAGAGCCGGGAGGTGGAGAGCCGCGCGGTCTGTACGAGGGCGAGCCGGAAGTGGTCCAGCGCCAGGGATATCTGGGCCAGGTAGAAGCCGCCGTGGTGGTACGCGGCGGGCAGCGGGTCCTCGTCCGTGCCCGCGTCGATCAGCGGGTTCTCGGCGGCGGCGTTGATCTCGACGGCGAGCGCCCGCTCCAGCGCGTCGGCGGCGTCCCGCGCGGGGCCGTGTATCTGCGGGACACAGCGGAAACCGTACGGGTCCTGGATCCGCCCGAGCGGCGGCGCCGGGCGTTCGGGGGCGCCGAGGATCGCGCGCAGATCGGCGGCGACGGCGTACGAACCGGGGTGGCGGCGGGCGGCGTGCACGGGCTCCGCGTACGCCTCGTACGAGCCGTCGACGGCGAGCAGGGAGAGCGCGGCGACGAGTTCGGTGGCGGCGACGAGGCGGCGCAGCTCGTGGAGGGCGAGGGCGGCCTGACCGAGGGTCAGGGCGTTGCTGCTGATGAGGGCGAGGGCGTCGTTGTTGTCGAGGGGCTGCGCGGCGGGCGGCTGCGCGGCGGGCGGCCGTACGGAGGGCGACGCGCCGGGCGCCCGTACGGAAGGCTGCGCGCCCGGCGGCCGTACGGAAGGCTGCGCGCCCGGCGGCCGTACGGACTCGCCGTCAGGTGGTGTCTGCCGGCCCTCCGCGCACCACGGGTGCTCCCCCGCCAGCGCCAGTCCCATCTGCGCGAGGGCGGCGATATCGCCCGTGCCGACCGAGCCGAACGCGTGCACCAGGGGGTAGGCGCCGCTCTCCAGCGCCTCGCACAGCGCGGTGACCACGGTGGGCCGCAGCCCGGCCCCGCCCGCCAGGAGCTGGTTGACCCGTACGGCGAGCATGGCGCGCACCTCACGCGCGGGCAGCGGCTCCCCGACCGCGCCGGCGTGGCTACGGAGCAGCCGCAGCCCGTGGCCGGCGGCGGCCTCGGTGGGCACGGCCTCGCCACGGTTGGCGCCGACGCCGGTGGAGCGCCCGTACACCCGGCCCGAAGCGGCCAGCTCGCGGGCGAGGTGCCAGCTCTGCTCGACACGCTTCATCGCCTCGGTTCCGGGTACGGGACGGGCGGCGCCGTCGGCCAGCCGGACGATGTCGGCGACCGGGAGGCTCTGCCCGTCGAGCACGACGACGGGGGGCGTCCTCCAGCCCTCCGGCTTTCTCTCACGGGACGACACCATGCCCACCTGCCTCCTTGTCGGACGTCGATCGGCTGTCCACCAGTCCACCGGCTTGCCCACCGGCCGTCCACCGGTCGTCCCCCGGCCGTCACGCATCGCTCCGCAGCCGGCCGTAACAGGGATTTTTCATCCCCGGACATTGACAACCTATTCAGTGAACGAGAACTCTGCATGACTATATGCAGCGAGGCAAGAGACGCGGGAAGGCGGCTCAAGGAACTCTGATGATCACATTCGACGCGGTGAACAAACGCTTTCCCAACGGCACCACGGCGGTCCACGACCTCACGCTGGAGCTGCCCGAGGGCGGCATCACCGTCCTGGTCGGCTCCTCCGGGTGCGGCAAGACCACCACCCTCCGCATGATCAACCGGATGGTCGACCCGACCTCCGGCACGATCACGCTGGGCGGCCGGGACATCCGCCGTCAGGACGCCGCCGAGCTGCGGCGCGGCATCGGTTACGTCATCCAGCAGGCCGGACTCTTCCCGCACCGCACGGTCCTCGACAACATCGCGACCGTGCCCCTGCTGCTCGGCTGGGGGCGGCGGAAGGCCCGGGCGCGGGCGGCGGAGCTGCTGGAGACGGTG
Source organism: Streptomyces sp. NPDC093085 (assembly GCF_040683935.1). Lineage (NCBI taxonomy): Bacteria > Bacillati > Actinomycetota > Actinomycetes > Kitasatosporales > Streptomycetaceae > Streptomyces > Streptomyces sp. NPDC093085. The sequence continues at coordinate 82,643 of NZ_JBFBFB010000007.1, forward strand.
GGGCTCGCCGCCGACGCGGGCAAGCGCTATCCGCACCAGCTCTCCGGCGGCCAGCAGCAGCGGGTCGGGGTGGCCAGGGCGCTCGCCGCCGATCCGCCGGTGCTGCTGATGGACGAGCCGTTCGGCGCGGTCGACCCGGTGGTGCGGACCCAGCTCCAGGACGAACTGCTCCGCCTCCAGCAGGAGCTGAACAAGACCATCGCGTTCGTCACGCACGACATCGACGAGGCGGTACGGCTCGGGGACCGGATCGCCGTCTTCCGTACCGGCGGCCACCTGGTCCAGTGCGCCGCCCCCGCCGAGCTGCTGGCCCGCCCGGCGGACCCGTTCGTCGCGGACTTCCTCGGCGCGGAGCGCGGCCTGAAGCTGCTCTCGCTGACGACGCTGGCGGCGGTGCCGGTCCGGCCCGCCACGACGCTCCGTACGGTACGGGAGGACGCGGCGCCGCCCGCGCGCGGCAGCGGCCCGCACCTGGTCCTCTCCGCGCGGGGCGAGCCGCTGGGGTGGCTGGACCCGGACGCCGCCGCCACCGCGAAGACGGCCGGGGAGGCCGCCGGGGACCCCCGCGCCACCACCCCGGTACGGCCGCTGCGGGACACGGACTCGCTGCTGGCGGCGCTGGACGAGTCGATCGCCTCGCCGACCGGGCTGATAGCCCGGGTCGACGCGGCGGGCGTGCTGACCGGGGTCACCTCGCGCGACGACATCCACGAGCACGCGGGGCGCGGCCACCGGGAGGCGTCGGGCCTCACCCCGGCCGGGAACGCCGCCACGGCCGAGAACGCCACCCCGCCCGAGAAGGCCACCCAGGCAGGAAAGGCCGCCCCGACCCGAAAGGCCGCCCCGGCCGGGAACGCCGCCCCGGCCACCGCCGCCACCCCCACGGACGAGGACGGCGCCGTATGACCGTCGACTGGTCCTGGATCTCCGGTCACGCGGACGATCTCGCCGCCCTCACCGTCTCCCATCTCCAGGCCGCCCTCACCGCCGTGCTCCTCGGGCTGCTGATCTCCCTCCCGCTCGCCGTCCTCGCCCACCGGGTGCGCCCGCTGCGCGGCCTGCTGCTCGGGATCTCCAACGTCCTGTTCACGATCCCGTCCATCGCGGTCTTCGTGCTCCTCCTGCCGGTCTCCGGGCTGACCAGGACCACCACCGTGACCGGTCTGACGGTCTACACGCTGGTCGTGCTGATGCGGAACACGGTCGAAGGGCTCGACTCCGTGCCGGTCAAGGTCCGTGAGGCCGCCGTGGCGATGGGGACGCGTCCGCTCCGTACCCTCCTCACCGTCGAACTCCCGCTCGCGCTGCCCGTGATCATGGCGGGCGTGCGGATCGCGACGGTCATGTCGATCTCGCTGGTCAGCGTGGCCACCTATATCGGTGACGGCGGTCTCGGCCAGCTCTTCACCGACGGCTTCCAGCGCAACTTCCCCACCCCGGTGGTGGCCGGCGTCGTGCTGACGCTGCTGCTCGCGCTGGTGGCGGACGCGCTGCTGGTCGGCGTGGAGTACGTACTCACCGTTCCTGAGGACTGAGTGGGAGTGGGTCCTGTTGCCAGGGCTCGTGCTCGTGTTCAGCCGAACGCTCCGAACGGTGTTGGGCGTTCTGGTTGCCCGCTTTCGGTCCGTGTCCGGGCGGCGCGGATCGTGTCCGCGGTCCGGGGATACGGGGGCGGGGTCCCTCACGCCCAGGGTTGCCCGGTGGGGCCTGGGCGGTCCGATGCCCGCCACCATCGCTCTGGTGGTGGCGGGGCGGTGCCGTCCGTCGCCGGACCGGGTGTCCCTGGGCGCGTCGTCCGATCGCGATGCTCGCGGCATCGTGCCGGGTGGTCGTGCGTCGCGGGGTGGTGAGGGGTTTCTGCCAGTGCTGGGCGCCCCAGCGGGAGGTGTAGGCCGGGTCGACCGCCACGACCGCGATATCCTGTTCAGCCGCCATCGACGCCAGCCGGGCCCGAAGCCGTCCGGTGGGGAAGCGGGAGACCAGCCGCCGGAACCGCTTCCTGCGGCCGTGCTTCTCGCGGGTCTTCTCCCGGGTGAAGTCGAGGTCTTCGACCGCGATCGCTCGCACGCCGCACCGGCGGGTGAAGTGGAGGAGGCGGGTGAGGGCGTGGCGGATCTGGGCGTCCCGGTGAGCGGTGGTGCCGGTGAGGTCGTAGAAGAAGCGGCGGGGTTCGCCGACGGGGTTGCCGTGGGGGTCCAGGTGCCAGGCGGCAAGGTGGTCGTCGTTCATGTCCACCCCGACACACCCTGCCGTCAGCGCCGCGCCCAGCGGAACGACCGGCGCGGGGGTGCGCTGCCAGGCGGCCGTCACGTACCAGCGGTCGCGGTCGGTGTCGTGGTGCAGCGTGTAAGCCACAGCCCGGTCGGCGGTGACCCGGTCGGCCCACTCCTCACCCCGGTACGCGAACACCACCGGCTCGGCCAGGACGTACCGGCCGTGCGGGGCGTTGGCGAGGTGGGCCAGTGGCGCGGGAAGTTTGAGGGAGACCTCCCCGTTCGGGGTGACACGGATGGTCTCGTTGCCGTACCTCTTGCCCGACTCCCCGTCCGCCGACAGGAACAGGCGCGCCGCCACCCACCGCTCCCGCCACCCCACCTCCGTGAGACCGGCCTCCGCGAGGTGGTGGCGAGCGTTCGCGAGACGTTTACCGCCCCGTACGACCCGGACCCGCCCGGCCCGCCACTCCGCCACCGCCCGCCCCAACCGGGCCTCCAGGACCGTCAGGCGGCGGGACTTGGCGTGCCATTCACGCCGGGAACGGTAACCACCCGGCGCATGCCTGGTGCCCTTCTCCCCGACCGGCAGGGACAGGCGGTGACGCACGGTCGCGATGCCCGCCTCCAGGCCCCGGATGTGGGCGGCCTGGCTCCGACGGGCCAGCGCCCACTGGTCATGGGTGGCCTTGGTGATGCTCCCGGCCCACCGCGACGACGACCGCCCCGACAACACCCGCTTACGCACCGCCCAATGCCCCGCGTCATGAGCCAGACCATCCCGGCAACGAACCGCCAGATCCCCCGACGCCAACGACCCCAGCCAACCGCCCACCTCCGCCAGCACCCGCACCTCCGAAGCGGACAGGCGCAACCGGGTACGCACCGCGACACCCGTAGGGCCGGGCACGACGAACGGCCCGGCCAACACCCGAAACCCCGCCATCCCCCCACCCCCTCCGCTGCCCCGACCGGACCTCCGCCACGCCACCGGTGTCCCGGCGTCGAACAGGACAACGAACCACCGCCCCAAAAGTCATCCACCCAGCCCAACTGCCCGGGGCCAGGGGCCGGGCGGGGCCCTACCCGTAGGGGAAAAGCGGGGGATAACCCCAGTGCCGCCGGGGCCGTCGAGTCCGTACCGTCATACGTATGGAAGCCCGTGACCCTGAGCTGAAGAAGGATCTCGACGCCACCCTCAAGGCCCGCCGTGACCTCGGGGCGGAGTACGACTCGGCGCTCGTCGACTCGTTCCTGGAGAAGGTGGACCAGCGGCTGGACTCGGAGGTCGACCGCCGGGTCCGCCGGCAGTTCGCCGAGCAGCAGATGACCGTCGCGCGGGGCGGCAGGCCGTCGTCGGCGCCGGGGGGCGCGGACGGGTTCTGGGAGCGGTACGGCGTCGGTCTCGTCTCCCTGGTCCTCGCCGTGCCGCTCACCGCGATAGCCGTGGCCAACGCGGGGTTCAAGGGGCTGGTGGTCTGCTGGGTGGGCATTGTCGCGGTGAACGCGGTGCACGCCGTGGGCGGTGCCCTCGGGGTGCCCCGGCGGCGGCGCGAGAAGTCCGACTGGGAGGAGTGAGCCCCCGGGCCCGGGAGCGGGCGCGGTGCCGGGCGCGGCCTCGGCCGGGATCCGGTCGACGGTTCCGGGCAGGGGTAGTCGCGAGGACCGCCGCACCCCCGTAACCGGGGGGCGGGACGACGGCGGTCCCCGCGAGGGACACGCTCCGGGTCAGGGCCGGTTGGCGTGTCCGGGCGTCCATGGAGGTCCGGGAGCCGCTCCGGAGGTCCTTGACGCCGACATCAGTAACTATGCAGGGGGCGTGTTAAGCGGGTGCTGCGCGGACGTGTCGCGCTCGTACCACTTTCGCGAACCCGAGCTTCCGCATCGCCGTCAGCCGTCAGCCGTCCACCGCGGTGGCCGCCGCGCCGCCGGAACCGCTGGCCAGATAGGCGAGCAGGTCCTGCCGGCTCACCACACCCGTGGGCTTCCCCTCCACCAGGACGATCGCCGCGTCCGCGCCGGCCGTGCCGCCGAGCACGGCCATCAGGTCGCCGACCGGCTCGCCCGAGCCGACCTGGGGCAGCGGGGCCGACATGTGCTTGTCGAGCGGGTCGCCGAGCGAGGCGCGCTGGGTGAAGAGCGCGTCCAGCAGCTCGCGCTCCACCACCGAGCCGATGACCTCCGCCGCCATCACATCCGGGTGCCCGGCGCCCGGCTTCACGATGGGCATCTGCGAGACGCCGTACTCCCGCAGGACATCGATGGCCTCGCCGACGGTCTCCTCGGGGTGCATATGGACGAGGGTGGGGATCGGGCCCTCCTTGTGGCGCAGGACGTCCCCGACGCTGGGCGCCTCGCCCTGGTGGTCGAGGAAGCCGTAGTCGTTCATCCACTCGTCGTTGAAGATCTTGCTGAGATAGCCGCGCCCGCTGTCCGGCAGCAGCACGACCACCACATCGTCGGGGCCGAGCCGCTCGGCGACCCGCAGCGCCGCGACGACCGCCATCCCGCAGGAGCCCCCGACGAGCAGGCCCTCCTCCCTGGCGAGGCGGCGGGTCATCTGGAAGGAGTCCTTGTCGGAGACGGCGACGATCTCGTCCGTGACCGTGGGGTCGTAGGCGGTCGGCCAGAAGTCCTCGCCGACCCCCTCGACCAGGTACGGGCGCCCGGAGCCGCCCGAGTAGACCGAGCCCTCGGGGTCGGCGCCGACGATCCGGACCTGCCCGCCGCTCTTCTCCTTCAGATAGCGGCCGGTGCCGGTGATCGTGCCGCCCGTGCCGATGCCCGCGACGAAGTGGGTGATGCGGCCGTCCGTCTGGTCCCAGATCTCGGGCCCGGTGGTCTCGTAGTGCGAGCGCGGGTTGTTCGGGTTGCTGTACTGGTCCGGCTTCCAGGCCCCCGGGGTCTCACGGACCAGCCGGTCGGAGACGTTGTAGTACGAGTCGGGGTGCTCCGGGTCGACCGCCGTGGGGCAGACGACGACCTCGGCACCGTAGGCGCGCAGCACGTTGATCTTGTCCGTGGAGACCTTGTCGGGGCAGACGAAAACGCACCGGTACCCCTTGCGCTGGGCCACGATGGCGAGTCCGACGCCCGTGTTTCCGCTGGTCGGCTCGACGATGGTGCCGCCGGGCCGCAGCTCGCCGCTCTCCTCGGCCGCCTCGATCATGCGCAGGGCGATCCGGTCCTTGACCGAGCCTCCGGGGTTGAAGTATTCGACCTTGGCCAGGACCGTCGCCTGAATGCCTTGGGTCACGCTGGTCAGCTTCAGCAGCGGGGTGTTCCCTACCAGGCTGATCATCGATTCGTGGAATTGCACCGTAGTCTCCGGGATCTCCGTGATGGTCCGGCCAGCGTATGCGTCCGCGAGCGAGATTGGGCGACGGTCCCGACGGGGCAAGTTGGTGGTGTACGTACTCGTGCGCAAGACGACGAGGAGGCTCGCAGGTGTCGAGGGCGAGGGTGGCACGGAGGATCGCGGCCGGCGCGGCCTACGGCGGCGGATCCATCGGCCTGCTGGGAGCGGCGGGTATCGGGGTGGTGCTGGCGGAGGTCCAGCTCGCGAAGCGGTCGGTGGGCGGCGGGCGGGCGCCCGTACCGCCGAGCGCCGACGGCTGGTACGGGCTGGCGTTCGGCCACACGCCGCTGCGGCTGGGGATACTGGGCGACTCCACGGCGGCGGGGCAGGGGGTACGGCGCGCGGGGCAGACCCCGGGCGCGCTGCTGGCCTCGGGGCTCGCGGCGGTCGCCGAGCGCCCCGTGGACATGCGGAACGTGGCGCTGCCGGGGGCGCGCTCCGACGACCTGGAGCGCCAGGTGACCCAGCTCCTGACGGGGACGGGGGCGGCGACCGGCGCGGGCGTCGGCTGGGGCCGGGAGCGGCCACCGGACGTCTGCGTGATCATGATCGGCGCGAACGACGTGACGCACCGGATGCCGGCGACCGAGTCCGTACGGTGCCTGGCCGCCGCAGTGCGGCGGCTCCGTACCGCCGGGGCCGAGGTGGTCGTCGGGACCTGCCCCGACCTGGGCACCATCGAGCCGGTCTACCAGCCGCTGCGCTGGCTGGCCCGGCGCGCCAGCCGCCAGCTCGCCGCCGCGCAGACGATCGTGGCGGTCGAGCAGGGCGGCCGTACGGTCTCCCTGGGCGATCTGCTGGGCCCCGAGTTCGCGGCGAATCCGCGCGAGCTCTTCGGCCCGGACAACTACCACCCGTCGGCCGAGGGGTACGCGACGGCCGCGATGGCGGTGCTGCCCACGCTCTGCGCCGCGCTCGGCCTCTGGCCGGAGACGGACCACCTCGACGCCTCGCGCGACGAGGACATGCTGCCGGTGGCGAAGGCGGCCTCGGCGGCGGCCTCCCGGGCGGGCTCCGAGGTCACCGGCGTACGGGCGCCCTGGGCGCTGCTCAAGCACCGGCGCCGGCGCCACCCGCTGCCGACGCCCGACGAGGCGACCCCCGGGGACGCGAGCGCGGCGGAGGCGCACGGGGTGGGCCACGAGGCATAGCCGGGGCGCTGAGCAAGCGCTTGGAAAAGAGGTCCGCGTCACACGCCGGGCCGGGTGACGCGGACAATACGTGCGGGTAACTTCCCAGTGAGTCCCACCCCGGTCCCCCAGCCCCAGCCCTCCCCTTCCCGCGCCCCAGGAGCCGTGATGCCCGAAGCCGTGATCGTCTCTGCCGCCCGCTCCCCGATCGGGCGGGCCTTCAAGGGCTCGCTCAAGGAGCTGCGGCCCGACGACCTGACCGCCACGATCATCCGCGCCGCGCTCGACAAGATCCCCGAGCTGGATCCGCGCGACATCGACGACCTGATGCTGGGGTGCGGGCTGCCGGGCGGCGAGCAGGGCCACAACCTGGGCCGTATCGTCGCCGTCCAGCTCGGCATGGACCACCTGCCGGGGTGCACGATCACCCGCTACTGCTCCTCGTCGCTCCAGACCTCCCGGATGGCGCTGCACGCCATCAAGGCGGGGGAGGGCGATGTCTTCGTCTCGGCGGGCGTGGAGATGGTCTCCCGTTCGGTCAACGGCTCCTCCGACGGGCAGCCGGGCACGCACAACCCGCTCTTCGCGGACGCCGAGGAGCGGACGGCCGCCGTCGCCGGGAGCGAGGGCGCGGAGTGGCACGACCCGCGTGAGGACGGCCTCGTACCAGACGCGTACATCGCGATGGGGCAGACCGCCGAGAACCTGGCCCGGTTCAAGGGCGTCACCCGCGAGGACATGGACGCGTTCGGCGTACGGTCGCAGAACCTCGCGGAGGAGGCCCTGAAGAACGGCTTCTGGGCCCGCGAGATCACCCCCGTCACCACGCCGGACGGCACGGTCGTCAGCGCCGACGACGGGCCGCGCCCGGGGGTCACCCTGGAGGGCGTGCGGGGGCTGAAGCCGGTGTTCCGGCCCGACGGGCGCGTCACGGCCGGCAACTGCTGTCCGCTCAACGACGGCGCCGCCGCGCTCGTGATCATGTCGGACACCAAGGCGCGCGAGCTGGGGCTGACCCCGCTGGCCCGGATCGTCTCCACCGGCGTCACCGGCCTCTCGCCGGAGATCATGGGGTACGGCCCGGTCGAGGCCTCCCGGCAGGCGCTCTCCCGCGCCGGGCTCACGGTCGGCGACATCGACCTGTTCGAGATCAACGAGGCGTTCGCCGCCCAGGTCATCCCCTCCTACCGGGACCTGGAGATCCCGCTGGAGAAACTGAACGTCAACGGCGGCGCGATCGCCGTGGGCCACCCCTTCGGCATGACCGGCGCGCGGATCACGGGCACGCTGATCAACAGCCTCCAGTTCCACGACAAGCAGTTCGGCCTGGAGACGATGTGCGTGGGGGGCGGGCAGGGCATGGCGATGGTGATCGAGCGGCTGAGCTGAGAGCCGAGCTGAGCTGAGAGCCGAGCCGATTCGATCACGCACCGTGCCTGCGTTGTTCGGAAAATCGGATACGAAGCCTCTCGATCCCCAGTCGTGACTGAATCTCCCCCAGGATGTGACCTATGCCCGGGGGAGTTTCGTTTGCCCTGGTCAGGACGGTGTACCGGCGGTACGTAAGGACAAAAGACCCGTCCATTTCATGACGTAATGCACTGCCGGGCGCCACTGGCCCACGACAAGCTGAGGTAGGAAGTCGGGGGTATCGATCGGAACGGGAGTAGTCAGTGAGCACCTTGTCTCTTGCCCTGCTGCTGACCACGGCCACCGCCACGGCCGTGGGCGTCGCTGCCCTGCACGCCGCTCACTCGCTGCGCCGGCAGGTCAGCGCCCTCCGCGGCGAACTGGCCACGGCACACCCGGGCGGCCTGCTCGCCGCCGTCCCGCAGGCCAGAAGCGCCGCCGGCGCCGAGCTGGTGGCCGACACCGACGTCATCCGTGCCGCCGTCGCCGAGGCGCTCGCCGAGGAGCGGGAGCGCGAGCTGGCCGAGGCGCGTGCCTTCTGGGCCGCGCAGGAGGCCAGGGACGCGGCGGACGCGCCGTCGATGCTGGGCGGTCTGCCCGGGTTCGGCGCCGAGGAGACCCCGTTCTACGTGCCGCGCCAGATGGACTTCGCCGGCCTCGAATCACTGGAGTCGCTGGACTCCCTGGACTCTCTGGAAGCCCTGGAGTCTCTCGACCTGGACGCCACGGAGGCGTTCGACGACCTCACCGGCTACCCGGACCACACCGGGACCGTCGAGTTCGCCGAGGACTCCCCCGAGCTGGCCGCCGCCCGCCGGCGCCACCCCTCGCACCCGGACTTCGTGCCCGTGCAGACCCCGGTCGTCACCGACCACGAGCGGACGGTGGCCCGGCTGGAGGAGCTGGCCAGGGCGCGGACCGCGCTGGCCGATGTGCGCCCTGGCCCGCTGGGCACGCTCGACGTCTATGTGTTCGCGGACGGTACGACGCTCTGCATGACCCCGGGTCACCGCGAGACCGCCGAGCGGCTCTCGGCGGCGCTGCGCGAGGGAGAGGCGCCGTTCCTGCTGGGCGGGTCGGGCGTCTCGGGTGCGTACTCGCTGACGTTCGCCTGTGGCGGCGACCGCTTCCGGCCCGACGACACCACGGGCGCCGAGCATGTTTATATCCTCGCGGACCGGGTCATAGCCTCGCTCTGACGGCGCCCCTCCCGGCCTCCGCGCGGGCGGCACCGCTCAGAGCGCCGCCTCGGAGACCGCATCGCCCACCTCGCGTACGGCCTCGTCCAGCTCCGCCTGGGACGGGGCCGTTCGCAGTGCCTCGGCCAAGTCCGCCGCGGCGACGGTGAGCTGATCGGCGACGGCGAAGAGGCCGGCGTCCGGCATGGTCCGCACCTCGGCCCCGGGGTCCTCCAGGCGCTGCGCCCGTACGGACAACTCCCTGGCCAGGTCCAGCGCGCGGGCCGCGGCGCCGCGCTGGAGGCGGCTCTGCGGGGCGGCCCTGAGGCGGTCGGCGAAGCGGTCCACGGCGGCGGTCAGCGGGGTCGTATCGAGCACCCGGCCGACCCTACGCGGCCGCCGGGCACCGTGGCCACCGGCGGTCCTGGAGCCCTTGCCAACGGCTCCGGGCTCGGGCACGGTGGGCGTAAAGGACCCAGAAGGACCGAAAGGACCCGTCCAGAAGGACCAGGACCCAGGTAAGCGCAGAGCGTCCGGAGGCGCCGATGTCCCTTGTCTTCTCCGAAGAGACCCATCGCAATCTGCTCGCCCGTATCCCCCATTGCACCGGTCGTGAGATCTCCGACTGGCTCCGCACCGTCGAAGACGGCCCGTCCCTCGCCCGGTTCGAGGAGAAGGTGAGCTGGCTGCGGAGCGAGCACGACCTCGCGTACGGACACGCCAAGGCGATCGTCCACGAGTACGACCTGAGGCGCGCCGCGCGCCGCTTCGCCTGACCCCGCGGCCGGCCCGTCACGGCAACGACGGAGGGGTCCGCGGGCGGTAAGCCCGCGGACCCCTCCGATCCGGCCGCCGCGCGTCACGCGCGCGAGCGCTGTCCGGCTGTCCGCCGGACGCCGTCCTGCTAGTCGTTGCCGCTCAGGATCGAGAAGAGCCGCAGCATCTCCAGGTAGATCCAGACCAGCGTCATCGTCAGGCCGAACGCCGCCAGCCAGGACTCCTCGCGCGGCGCGCCGTACGTGATGCCGTCCTCGACCTGCTTGAAGTCGAGCGCCAGGAAGCACGCGCCGAGGATGATGCCGATGACACCGAACAGGATGCCGAGGCCGCCGCTGCGGAAGCCGAGGCCGTCACCGCCGCCGAAGACGCTGAAGAGCATGTTGGCGACCATGAGGAGCATGAAGCCCATGGCGGCGGCCATCACGAAGCCGTAGAAGCGGCGTGTGACGCGGATCCAGCGCATCTTGTACGCGAAGAGCACACCGGCGAAGACCGCCATCGTGCCCATGACCGCCTGGATCACCACGCCGGGGGCGATGAACGTGCTCGCGGCGCTGCTGATCACGCCGAGGAAGACACCCTCGAACGCCGCGTACGCCAGGATCAGCGCGGGCGACGGCTTGCGCTTGAACGACTGCACCAGCGACAGGACCAGGGCGACGATCGCGGCGCCGATGGCGATGCCGAAGGACGTCGACACGTTCGCCGGGTCGACCGGCAGCAGGACCCAGGAGAGCACCGCCGCGAGCACGACCGTGCCCAGGGTCATACCCGTGCGGGTGACGACGTCGTCGATCGTCATGGCACCGGACTGCGGCGGTGCCTGCGGGGTGCCGGCCGGGGCGCCCTGCGCGTAGGGGTTGGTCGCGTACGGGTTCGTCGCGTAGGGGTTGGTTCCTACGGCGGGGCCCCCGGCCTGCGGCCCCGCGTTGAAGCCCGCGTGGCCGTTGTCGCGGCTGAAGCCCCGTCGCGAGAAGACCGGGTTGCTGCTCCTCATCTCACTCCTCCATGGCCACCCAGCGCGGCCTTGCGTCAAGAGTAATGGGACAGCAAAGACTACGCCCTAGTGCTCCAGGAGGATCTTTCGTTAAATCGGGGCGCCCCTCGTACGTGTCACACATCACCATCAAGCACAAATACCCCAAAGGGGACCACGGGGAGGGGTCGCGGAGAGAGTGCACCCCATCCCATCCGCCCCATCGCCCTCTGGCCGAAAAGGATCGCCCCGCGCGGGCGCCCCCATGGAAGCACGGACGGCGCGCGCTCACCCGCCGCACGACCCCCGGCACGCTCCTGGCGCCCCCGGAAACCCGTCGGGTCCTGGACGTTGACGACCCCCTCGGCAATGAAGCCAAGGCGGCCCTCCCGGCCCCGTCGGCGTACAGAGCTTGAGGGGGCGCGGGGCGGGCTCCAGGGGCCTTCGGGAGGGGTCCCGGCGGCCGGAGGTGACGATGTGTCGGATCCCGGCCCTGAGGGGCTCCTGACGGCGCGCCCGGGGATCCCCGGCGGCACCGCGCCGCCGTACCGTCGAGCGGCCGGCGGGCCGGGCCGGGGGCCCGCCGTTTCCCGTGGTGAGCGCGGGTGGCGCACGATGTGCCCGGAGCCGGACTTGAACCGGCACGCCCCCGAGGGGCAGCGAGGTTTAAGCTCGCCGTGTCTGCATTCCACCATCCGGGCAGGGCGCGCGACGCCGCGTTGGCACAGGAGCCTATCCGGGCACACCACTCGAACAGCCGAGCGCCTACCCGATGTTGTCTTATTTTATTGACGTCTGAGGGTGCGTCAGCACATGTAACGAGCCATCGGCACATGCCGGGCGCGGGTGGTCATCTCGTACCGAGGCACACGAGAATGACGAAAAGTCGTCGCCCCGTCACGGAGGCGTCACAGCCACCGTTTCGGACACACGCCGGACGCGCCCCGCACGCGCGCCGGACGTGCGCCGGAGCACCCCGGGTCATCCTCCGCGCTGGCGCCGCCGGGGGCGGGTGTCATCCCCGAGGAGGAGGGGAGGAGGCGCCGGTCCGACCACAGAGGGCCCCGGGAACGGTTATCGGGAGGGACGCGACGGGGGGTGGCCGGAGACCAGGATGGTGGAGCACCCCCGGGGAGAGGGCGCGCCCTTCCCCCCTTCCGCCCCGGCTCTGTTCTCGTCGCGTACCGACAGGAGTTCTTCCGTGACCACCACCCCGCTCGTCCACCGTGCCACCGCGGTGGCGGCCCGCGCCGCCGATCTCTCGAAGGTCTACGGAGCGGGCGAGACCCAAGTGGTCGCGCTCGACCATGTCTCCGTCGAATTCGGTCAGGGCGAGTTCACCGCGATCATGGGCCCCTCCGGCTCCGGCAAGTCGACGCTGATGCACTGCGTGGCCGGTCTCGACACCTTCAGCAGCGGCTCGGTCCGGATAGGCGAGACGGAGCTGTCCACCCTCAAGGACAAGCAGCTCACGAAGTTGCGCCGGGACAAGATCGGCTTCATCTTCCAGGCGTTCAACCTGCTGCCGACGCTGACGGCCCTGGAGAACATCACGCTCCCCATGGACATCGCCGGCCGCAAGCCCGACCAGCAGTGGCTGGACCAGGTCATCTCGTTGATCGGCCTCTCCGACCGGCTCGGCCACCGGCCCGCGCAGCTCTCCGGCGGCCAGCAGCAGCGCGTCGCGGTCGCCCGCGCGCTCGCCTCCCGGCCCGAGATCATCTTCGGTGACGAGCCGACCGGGAACCTGGACTCGCGCTCCGGCGCCGAGGTGCTGGGCTTCCTGCGGAACTCCGTGCGCGAGATGGGCCAGACCGTGGTCATGGTCACGCACGACCCGGCGGCCGCGTCCTACGCGGACCGGGTGATCTTCCTCGCCGACGGCCGCATCGTCGACGAGATGTTCGGGCCCACCGCCGACGGGGTGCTGGACCGGATGAAGGCGTTCGACGCCAAGGGCCGTACGAGCTGACCGTACGGCCGCACCCCGGCCCGTACCGCCGTACCACCGCGCCTCGGCCCGTACCGCCGTACCACCGCGCCCCGGCCCGTACCGCCGTACCACCGCGCCCCGGCCCGTACGGCCCGGCCCGTATCGCCCCGCCCCGCCCCGCCCTGCCCTGTTCCGCTCGGCCTCTCCCTCCCACCAGGACTTCCACCATGTTCCGTACAGCCCTGCGCACGGTGCTCGCGCACAAGGCCAGGCTGCTGATGACCGTCCTCGCCGTCATGCTCGGCGTCGCCTTCGTCTCCGGCACCCTGATCTTCACCGACACCCTCGGCAACGCCTTCCGCAACCAGTACGCGAAGAGCTACAAGGACGTCGCCGTCTCCATCACCTCCTCCGACTACCGCGACAGCAGCGACCAGGACGAGCGCAAGCTCGGCGCCGGTCTCGGCCCGGCGGTCATGGACCGCATCTCCGCGCTCGACGGGGTCACCGCCGTCACCGGACGCGTCCAGGGCTTCGCCGGGGTCGCCGACACCGAGGGCAACCTGATCGGCGACGGCTGGTCCAACCGGGGCTCCAACTTCGCCGCCGGCAAGGACGGCAAGGACCCCGCGTACACCTTCACCAAGGGCTCGGGCCCGGTGAAGAACGGGGAGATCGCGCTCGACGAGTCCTCCGCCGCCAAGGGCGATTACCAGGTCGGCGACACCGTACGGGTGGCGACCAACGGGCCGGTGAAGGAGTACACCCTCGCCGGGATCTTCACCACCGAGGACGGCGGCGTCAACGCGGGCGGCAGCCTGGTCCTCTTCGACACCCCGACCGCCCAGAAGCTCTACCTGGAGCCCGGCTACTTCTCCGACGCCACCGTCCGGAGCACCGCCGGCACCTCCGAGTCCGCGCTCCTCTCCCAGGTCGAGAAGATCATCCCGGAGAACGCCGAGGCGCAGTCCGGCAAGGCCCTGGCCGAGCAGCAGGCCAAGGACATCGAAGCGTCCATGAAGAACCTCAACCAGATGCTGCTGGCCTTCGCCGCCATCGCGCTCTTCGTCGGTGTCTTCCTCATCTCCAACACCTTCACCATGCTGGTCGCCCAGCGCACCAAGGAGCTGGCCCTGCTGCGCGCCGTGGGCGCCTCCCGCCGGCAGGTCAAGCGCTCGGTGCTGATCGAGGCGGCGATCGTCGGGCTCATCGCCTCGGTGATCGGCTTCGTCCTCGGACTCGGCCTGGCGGTCGGACTGCGGTCGCTGATGGGCTCGTTCGGCGCCAAGATCCCCGGCGGTCCGCTGATCGTCTCCCCGACCGCGATCGGCGCCGCCTTCGCCGTCGGTGTGCTGATCACCGTGTTCGCCGCCTGGCTGCCCGCCCGCCGGGCCGCGAAGATCGCGCCGGTGGCCGCGATGAGCTCCGTGCACGCCGTCGCCACCACCAAGTCGCTCGTCGTACGGAACTCCATCGGCGCCGTCCTCACCCTGATCGGCGCCGCCGGGATCATGGGCGGCGCGTCCCAGGGCGACGACGGGCGCCTGCTGATCGCCGCCGGCGCGTTCTTCGCGATGATCGGCATCATCGTGCTGATCCCGCTGCTCTCCCGGCCGGTCATCGCCCTGCTGCGGCCGGCGCTGGTCGGGGCCTTCGGGGTGTCGGGCAAGCTGGCCGCCCAGAACGCGGTCCGCAACCCCCGGCGTACCGGAGCGACCGCCTCCGCGCTCGCCATCGGGCTCACCCTCGTCACCGGCCTCTCGGTGCTCGGGGTCACGGTCGGCCACGCCGTCGACAAGATGACCACGGACCACGTCAAGGCCGACTACGTCGTCTCCATGGCGAGCTACGAGGGACTCGACCCGAGCGTCCTGACCGAGCTGAAGAAGGCGAAGGGCGTCACCGCGATCTCCCCGCGGGTCTCCGTCGGCCTGGAGTGGAAGGACGGCTGGGAGTCGGCCTCGGGGGTCGTCCCCGGGGACTTCGAAAAGGTCTTCGACGTCACCACGGTCTCCGGCTCGCTGGACTCGCTGTCCGGGGACGCGATCGCGGTCTCCGAGGAGAAGGCCAAGGAAAACGGGTGGAAGCTCGGCCAGACCGTCACCTTCAAGTACAGCGACCAGAAGTCGCAGGACCTGAAGATCGGCGCGATCTTCGAGGGCGCCGACGAGCTCATCGAGCCGGTCCTGATCTCCACGCGTCTGACGGACGCGCACAACGAGAACCCGTGGATCAGCCAGGTGTGGGTGAAGACCACCACGGCCGACGACAGCCAGCGGCAGGCGCTCGTGGACGCCCTGGGCAAGAGCCCGGCGATCAAGGTGATGAACCAGGAGGACATCCGCAACGAGTACACCGGCGTGATCAACACGATGCTGAACATCCTCTACGGCCTGCTCGCGATGGCCCTGATCATCGCGGTCCTCGGTGTCATCAACACCCTCGCCATGTCGGTGTTCGAGCGCCAGCAGGAGATCGGCATGCTGCGGGCAATCGGTCTGGACCGGCCCCGGGTGAAGCGGATGATCCGGCTGGAGGCCGTGGTGATCTCGCTCTTCGGCGCGGTGATCGGGATCGGCCTCGGCACCTTCCTCGCCTGGGCGATCGGCGAGACGATCAAGGCGAGTATCCCGGACTACTCCCTGGTCATCCCGTGGGACCGGGTCGGGATCTTCCTGGTGCTCGCCGGTCTGGTGGGCGTCCTGGCCGCCCTGTGGCCGGCGCGCAGCGCGGCGAAGCTCAACATGCTGACGGCGATCAAGACCGAGTAGCCGGTCGGATCGTCGGATGAAGCGGAGGGCCGGGCCCGGCGGGGTCCGGCCCTCCGACGTGCTCCGGTACGTCAGGCCGTGCCCCAGAGGCGGGCCCGCAGCGGCATTCCGGATCCGCCGCTCTCGCGGGGCCGGACGGCCAGGATCTGGTTGACGCCGATCCGGTTGCGCTCGAACGAGAGGGCGGACGCCGCCATGTAGAGGCGCCAGACCCGGGCCCGTCCGGCCGAGGTGGCCCGTACCGCCTCCGCCCAGTGCTCCTCCAGATTGGCCACCCAGCGGCGCAGGGTCAGCGCGTAGTGCTCCCGGATCGACTCGACGTCCCGGGCCTCGAAGCCCGCCTCCTCCAGGGTGGAGACGGTGCGGCCGAGCGGCGCGAGTTCGCCGTCGGGGAAGACGTACGCGTCGATGAAGTCGTCGACGCGGTAGTGCTCCTCGTCGGGCTCGGGGCGCCGGGCGATCTGGTGGTTCAGCAGCCGGCCGCCCGGCCTGAGCAGGGCGAAGAGGTCGTCGGCGTACTCGCGGTACCGGACCGCGCCCACGTGTTCGGCCATCCCGATGGAGGAGATCGCGTCGTACGGGCCGTCCCTGACGTCCCGGTAGTCCTGGACCCGGATCTCGATCCGGTCCGTCAGCCCCTCCTCCGCGATGCGCTTGCGGGCGAAGGCGGCCTGCTCCCGGGAGAGGGTGACGCCGGTGACCCGGGCGCCGTACCCGCGGGCCGCGTGGATCGCCATGGAGCCCCAGCCGCAGCCGACGTCGAGGAGCCGGTCGCCCTCCTGGAGGGCGAGCTTGCGGCAGATCAGGTCGAGCTTGTCGCGCTGGGCGTCTTCGAGGGTGAAGCCCTCCCCCGGCCTCCCCAGGGGGCCTTCGCGCCCCTCGTCCCAGTAGGCGCAGGAGTAGACCATGGAGGGGCCGAGGACGAGGGCGTAGAAGTCGTTGCCGACGTCGTAGTGGTGGCTGATGGCCTGCTTGTCGCGGCGCTTGGTGTGCACCGGGCCGCGCCTGCGCCGGATCTCCTCGGCGGGCGGGGCGGGCGGCGGCCAGGGCCCCGCGATCTCGACGAGGCCGCGGGCGGCGGCGCGCAGCCGGGGGTCGAGTACGGGGTGTGCGGCGGCCTTCTCCCCGGTCTCCGGGCCGTGCTCCCAGATGAGGCCGGCGAGCTGTTCGAGCGCGGCGTACAGGTCGCCGTCCACGTCGATCTCCCCGGCCACCCAGGCGCGGGCGAGCCCCAGCTCCCCGGGCTTCCAGAGGAGGCGGCGGAGGGCCCGGCGGTGCCGGATGACGAGGGTGGGCGCGCCGGGGGGACCTGCTTCGCTGCCGTCCCAGGCACGGATACGGACCGGGAGCGGGGCCCCCAGCAGCTCGTGGGCAAGCGTGGTCAGCCGCAACGCGGCGTCGGCCATGGCGTACACCTCCGTGGTGTGAACAACCGACATGCTCAACACCACGTAAACACCGCTGGGGTGGGGATGCAGTCCCGGACGCGGGCAATGAGACAGCAAAATTGCTGTATCCACCACGCACTTTGCCGGATCGGTGCCGCGCGCCGGCCCCCGGCACCGCGTCCCGGACCGCCCCCGGCACCGCCGCCGGGACCGCCGCCGGGACCGCCGCCGGAGAGATCCGGACCGGCCGCCCCGGGGATCCGGGCGATCCCGGAACCGGCCCCCCGCTGGTCCGTCGGAGCGACGGCAGCCGTACGGCGCGGGCGCGCACCGGGGGCCGCCCCGCCGCCGTAGCCCGTACCCGTCAGGCCCGTACGCGGGCGCGCGGAAGGGCCGTCCGCACCACGGATGGCGGACGGCCCTTTCCTTGCCGGTGTTCCGGTACGGCCCGGTGTTCCGGTACGGCCCTAGGAGGCCTTGGCCTTCTCGGGCGCGGCGGGCGCGGCCGAGGCGGCGGCGGGCGCCGGGGCGGGCTTCGCGGCCTCGTAGAACTCCTCGCGCGGCGTCTCCATGGCGCCGAGCGAGACGACCTCGCGCTTGAGGAACATCGCGAGCGTCCAGTCGGCGAAGACCCGGATCTTCCGGTTCCAGGTCGGCATGGCCAGGCCGTGGTAGCCACGGTGCATGTACCAGGCGAGCCGGCCCTTGAGCTTGATCTTCATCTTGCCCATGACGATCATCGCGACGCCCTTGTGGACCCCGAGACCCGCGACCGCGCCCTTGTTGCTGTGGCTGTACTCGCCCTGCGGGAAGCCGCGCATGCCCGAGATGACGTTGTCGCCGAGGACCTTGGCCTGGCGCAGCGCGTGCTGGGCGTTGGGCGGGCACCAGGCGTTCGGGTTGCCGGCCTTGCGGCCGACGACATCCGGGACCTGGGCGTTGTCGCCGGCGGCCCAGATGTAGTCGGTGCCCTGGACCTGGAGCTTCTCGTTGGTGTCCACGTGGCCGCGGGGGCCGAGCGGGAGACCGAAGCGGGCGAGCGCCGGGTTGGGCTTGACGCCGGCCGTCCACACGATGGTGTTGGAGTCGACCTCAAGGCCGTTGTTGAGCACGACGTGGCCGTCGACGCAGGAGTCCATGCCGGTCTTGAGGTAGACCTCGACGCCCCGGCCCTCCAGGTGCTCCTTGCCCCAGGTGCCCAGCTTCGGGCCGACCTCGGGGAGGATCTTGTCGGCGACGTCCACGAGCAGGAAGCGCATGTCCTCGCGCTTGACGTTCGTGTAGTACTTGGCCGCGTCGCGCGCCAGGTCCTCGACCTCGCCGACGGTCTCCGCACCGGCGAAGCCGCCGCCCACGAAGACGAAGGTCAGCGCCTTGCGGCGGACCTCCTCGTCGGTGGTCGAGTCGGCCTTGTCGAGCTGTTCGAGAACGTGGTTGCGGAGCCCGATGGCCTCCTCGATGCCCTTCATGCCGATGCCCTGGTCGGCGAGACCGGGGATCGGGAAGGTGCGGGAGACCGCGCCGAGCGCGATGACGAGGTAGTCGAAGGGCAGCTCGTACGACTCGCCGACGAGCGGCGCGACCGTGGCGACCTTGCGGTCCTGGTCGATGGTCGTGACTCGGCCGGTGAGCACCTCAGCCTTGGGCAGCACGCGTCGCAGCGGGACGACGACATGCCGAGGCGAAATGCTGCCGGCGGCGGCTTCGGGGAGGAAGGGCTGGTACGTCATGTACGACCGCGGGTCGACGACCGTGACGGTCGCCTCCCCGTACCGCATCTTCTTCAGAATGCGACGAGCTGCGTACAGGCCTACGTACCCACCGCCTACAACGAGGATCCTGGGACGCTCCGTGGTGCTCATGGCATCGAGTATCCACCCCCCTCCCAGGGGGTGCTCGTGAGCCCCTTCACAAGGTGCGACCCCCCTTGTGCTACACTCCGCCGCCCACGTGACCGAGGTCATGTCGTACGCGGGGAACCCGAGGCGGGGTTTGAACGTTGCCCACCCCTCGTGAGCAGGCCCGCAGCCCCGCTCAACCCCCCGATCCGGCCACCCACTTCCAGCCGCCGCCCCCACCCCGCCCCAGCCCGGTACAAGGGCGCACCGGGCCCGCGCTCCTGACAGCGCCTGCTGGACGCCGGGTACGGCGCCCAGCAGGGACGTTTTCCTTGTGAAGAAGTTCACGAACTTTTCCGGGCGGGGGTCGCCGCCGGGGTCAGAAGTCCGCCATCACCTTCTCGATCCACTCCTTGCTGTGGGGCACGCTGGCGTAGTTGTCGCCCCGGCCCCCGCACACCGGGTCGCCGTTGGAGAGCACACCCACCTGGTAGCGCTTCCCGTCCACCAGCTTGAAGAGCGGGCCGCCCGAATCGCCGAAGCAGGGGCTGCCGCTGCCCGTCCCGCCGGTGTTGACGACCGAGAGCGCCATTCCGCCCCAGGCGTCCTTCTGTATGCCGTTGTAGGTCAGCACCGCCCGCTTCAGATGGGTGGACGCGGCACAGTTGACGCAGGTGCGCCCCCAGCCGAAGGCGTAGGTGGTGGCGTGCAGGACCGGGTTGGCGGAGGCCATGCGGACCGGCTCCGCGTTCGCCGACCGCGTGAGCTTCATCATCGCGATGTCGTTGTTCGTCCGGACCTTCGTCAGGGAGACGTTGACGACACCGCCCCCGGTGGTCCGGTCCAGGCTCTTGACCCGCACCGAGAGCCGGCTGGCCGCGATCTTGCTCCCGGCCTCCGTCACGGCGCAGTGCTTCGCCGTCAGCACCCACCGGTTGTCGACGATGGATCCGGAGCAGATGAAGGAGCCGTCGAGGAGAACCGCGGCCATCCCCGCCGACGAGGTGGCATTCGTCCCGCCGACGATCTGCGCCTCGATGGGCCCGTCGTCATCGCCCGGGACCACCCTGTCCGGAGCGGCCCCTACGGTGCCCTCCTCGGCCACCGCCTCCTCGGCGACCGCCGGCCCCGCGCTCGCCCCGAAGGCCAGGACGGCCCCCAGCATGAGACCGGATATACGAAGGAATTTCGCGCGCACGTGTCTACCCCCTGTGATGGCGTTCGATGAAACGCCGGACTTTCCCCCGGTCCCGGTTCACCGCCGGACCGCGGGATTCGGCACGTTCATGACATTCCGGCGGGGTTTTCGCGCAGCACGGCCAGGCCTCCGAATGAGCCCGGAATTCCCCCCGGAAAAGCCGTCCACCCGGCAAACTCCAGGTGAAGGGAGGGTAATGCTTTCACGCGGATCACAGGGGTGTCCACAGAGAACTACAGCAACATCCGGGGGCCGGACCGGACCGGCCCCGACCGGCCCCGACCGGCTCAGGCCGGGTCCGCCGGGTCCGCCGGGTCCGCCGGGTCCGCCGTGTCCGCCGTGTCCGCCGCCTGGTAGGCGATCCCGTCCAGGATGTCGTGTTCGCTGACGACGACCTCCTGGGCGCCGGTGCGTTCCATGATGGCGAGGAGGACGAGGGCGCCGGCGCCGATGACGTCGACGCGGCCGGGGTGGATGACGGGGATCCCGGCGCGTTCCGCGTGGGTGGCGGCGAGGAGGTGGCCGGTGATCTCCTTGACCTTCTCGTACGGGATCCGGGAGCGGTGGATGGCCGCCGAGTCGTACCCCCGCAGGCCGAGCGCGATCGCGGCCACCGTCGTCACCGAGCCGGCCAGGCCGACCAGGGTGCGGGGCTCGCGGAGCGGAACGGTCTCCTCCGCCAGGTCGAGCGCGGCCTCGATGTCGGCGCGGACCGTGGCGATCGCGGCGGGCGTCGGCGGATCCAGGACGCCGTCCTCCCGTACCAGATGACGCTCGGTCAGCCGTACGCAGCCGATGTCCACCGACCGCGCGGCACGCACCCGGTCGTCCCCGACCACGAACTCCGTGGAGCCGCCGCCGATGTCCACGACCAGGTAGCTGTCCTGCCCGGCCAGTTCCTTCGTCGCGCCGGTGAAGGAGAACGCCGCCTCCTGGTCGCCGGTGATCACCTCGGGCTCCACGCCCAGGATCTCCGCGACCCCGCGCACGAACACCTCGCGGTTCTCCGCGTCGCGCGTCGCGGAGGTGGCCACGAAGCGGACCGCCCGCGCGCCGTGCCCGGCGATGACCTGCGCGTACTCCCGGCACGCCGCGAACGTACGTTCCAGCGCCTCCGGGGCGAGCCGGCCGGTACGGTCGACGCCCTGGCCGAGCCGGACGATGGTCATCCGCCGGTCCAGGTCGACCAGTTCGCCGCTCTCCGGGTCGACGTCGGCGACGAGCAGCCGGATGGAGTTCGTACCGCAGTCGATGGCCGCGACCCTGGTCATGACGGATTTCCTTCCGACGCCTCGGCGGCCCGGTCCGCGCACGGGGAGACACAGGGGCCCTTCGCCCACCACTCCGGGAGCATCGCCAGCGCCTCGTCACCCAGCGGGTTCACCCCGGGCCCGGCCGCCAGCGCGTGGCCGACCAGGACATGCAGGCACTTCACCCGGTCCGGCATGCCGCCCGCGCTGGGGAAGCCCTCCAGCACCTCGATGGCGTCGCGCCGGGCGAGATAGTCCTCGTGCGCGGCCCGGTACGCGGCGGCCAGCTCGGGGTCGGTCGCGAGGCGCTCGGTCATCTCCTTCATGACGCCGTTCGCCTCCAGCGTGCCGATGGCCGAGGCCGCGCGCGGGCAGGTCAGGTAGTACGTCGTCGGGAAGGGCGTGCCGTCGGGGAGGCGCGGGGCGGTCTCGACCACGTCCGGCTGCCCGCACGGACAGCGGTGCGCGATGGCGCGCAGGCCGCGCGGCGGGCGGCCGAGCTGTTCCTTGAAGGCGGCGACATCCGCCTCGGTGGGCTCGGTGCGTGCGGTCTGCGGAGGGGGCGTTCTCATGCCTGCCTTGGTTCTGCCGGTCGTACCGTCGTACGGAATGGTCGTGGAGGGTGGTAGATCGTCGTACTGGAGTCTGCCAGAGAGGGCGCGGGGCGTGTCGGCGTACCGGCGCACGGGGCACCGGGGGGCGTGCGGGGGCGCGTCAGCGCTCGGGGCGGTCCGCCTCGTCCACACCGTCCAGGACGTTCGAGTACCAGGGCCGGTCCGCCGCGCCCTGCTCGGCGCGCCGCTCCTCCGCCGCCTCCGGGTCGATGACGGTGAAACCCGTCTCCCCGGGCCGCAGATAGTGCAGGTGCTCGCGGGCCAGCCGCTCGATGTACGCGTCGTCCTGGAGCCGCGCCTTCTCGTCGCGCAACTCCTCCACCCGGCGCTGGGCCTCCTGGCTCAGCCGCTCCTGCTCGGCGATCTGGTTCCGCTGGGAGACGTACTCCCGCATCGGATACGCCAGCGCCACCACCAGGGTGCAGACGACCAGCGCGAGGAAGGCCGCCCGGCCGGTGAGCCGGGAGCGGCGGTCCTGGCGGCGGTTCTGCGAGCGGTAGACCCGGGCGGCGGTCTGCTCGCCGAGCAGCCGCAGCCTGGTCGAGGTGGAGAACCGGTCCCGGTTCCCGGCCATGGCCCGCCTCCGCTGTCTCGTGTCCGGTCGTATCCCGCCCGTACGTATGTACTTCTCGTACGGGCGGCACGTCCCTCTCGTACGGACGTCCCCGGATACGGTACGGGACCGCGGCCGGGGACGTACGGACGACGGGCGGACGGGCCGCCAGGACGAGGGGGACGGACGCCGCACGCCTCCGGGTTACGCGGAGTTATGCGGAACGCATCCCCTTAGTTGTTCGCGGAGCGCATCCTCTTAATCGTTCGCAGAGCGCATCCTCTTAATTGTTCGCAGAGCGAAACCGCGGGAAGGCGCTGCGGCCCGCGTACACCGCCGCGTCGTCGAGGATCTCCTCGATGCGCAGGAGCTGGTTGTACTTGGCGACGCGGTCCGAGCGGGCCGGGGCGCCGGTCTTGATCTGGCCGCAGTTCACGGCCACCGCGAGGTCGGCGATGGTGACGTCCTCGGTCTCGCCGGAGCGGTGGGACATCATGCACTTGAAGCCGTTGCGCTGGGCCAGCTCGACCGCGTCCAGGGTCTCGGTGAGCGAGCCGATCTGGTTGACCTTGACGAGCAGCGCGTTGGCCGAGCCCTCCTCGATGCCCCGGGCGAGGCGCTCGGGGTTGGTGACGAAGAGGTCGTCGCCGACGATCTGGACCTTGGCGCCCAGCTTGTCGGTGATGATCTTCCAGCCGTCCCAGTCGTCCTCGAAGAGCGGGTCCTCGATGGAGACGAGCGGGTAGGAGGCGACCAGCTCCTCGTAGTACTCGGTCATCTCGGCGGCCGAGCGCGTCTTGCCCTCGAACTCGTAGGAGCCGTCCTTGTAGAACTCGGACGCGGCGACGTCGAGCGCGAGCGCGATGTCACGGCCGGGGACGTACCCCGCCTCGTTGATCGCTTCGAGGATGAGGTCGAGCGCGGCGCGGTTGGACTCCAGGTTCGGCGCGAAGCCGCCCTCGTCGCCCAGTCCGGTGGAGAGGCCCTTCTGCTTCAGGACCTTCTTCAGCGTGTGGTAGACCTCGGCGCCCCAGCGCAGCGCCTCGGAGAAGGACTCCGCGCCGATCGGTGCGATCATGAACTCCTGGATGTCGACATTCGAGTCGGCGTGCGAGCCGCCGTTCAGGATGTTCATCATCGGAACGGGCAGCAGGTGCGCGTTCGGGCCGCCCAGGTAGCGGAAGAGCGGGAGGTCGGAGGCCTCGGAGGCGGCGTGCGCGACGGCGAGCGAGACGCCGAGGATGGCGTTGGCGCCGAGCGAGCCCTTGTTCTCCGTGGCGTCCAGGTCGATCATCGCCTGGTCGATCAGGCGCTGCTCGGTGGCGTCGTACCCGACCAGCTCGGGGCCGATCTGTTCGATGACGGCGAGGACGGCCTTCTCCACTCCCTTGCCCAGGTAGCGGCCGGCGTCCCCGTCACGGAGTTCTACGGCCTCGAACGCACCGGTGGAGGCACCGGAGGGAACGGCAGCACGGCCGGTGCTGCCGTCGTCGAGGCCGACCTCGACCTCGACCGTGGGGTTGCCTCGGGAGTCCAGGATTTCCCGGGCTACGACGACGTCGATGGACGGCACGAGCATCTCCTTCTGGGATGTGACGCGTGGTGCAGGGTCTCTTTGGCCTTGCGCCATGAGCCTAACCGGCTCCGGGCGGTGGACCAGCCCGTGCCCGCCCCGTAAGACGCGGGCCTGTCGTCCGGACAGGCCCGCGATGCGGCGTCTCCCCGGTGGGGCCCGGCCCGGCACGTCCGGGGGTGACGCGCCGGGCCGGCGGGAGGGGTCAGCTCAGGTGGAGCCGCTGACCCGGGTAGATGACATCGGCGTCACGGACGATGTCCTTGTTGAGGTCGAAGATCTTCTTCCAGCCGCCCTTGACCTTCTGGTCGAGGGCGATCTTCGAGAGGCTGTCGCCGGACTTGACCGTGTACTCGCCGTCGCCCTTCTTGATGGTGAAGGGGCGGCTCCGGTCGCGGGAGGCCGGCTGGGCGGCGTCGCGCGTGGAGCGCTGGCTCGGGGTGTAGCTCTGGGAACCCTGGGACTTCTGGGAGTTCTGGTAGTTCTGCGACTTCGTGGACTTCTGGGTGCCGGAGTAGCCGGAGCCCGAGGAGTTGCCGGAGCTTGCGGAGCCGGAACCGGAGCCGGAGCCGGACGAGCCGCCGTTGTACGAGGCGCCCGAGAGGTTGACGCCACAGCTCGGCCAGGCGCCCTTGCCCTGGCCCGCGAGGACCTTCTCGGCGACGGCTATCTGCTGGGACTTGGAGGCCTGGTCGGCGCGGGCGGCGTAGGCGGTGCCGCCGTACGCGGCCCAGGTGGAGCTGGTGAACTGGAGGCCGCCGTAGAAGCCGTTGCCCGTGTTGATCGCCCAGTTGCCGCCGGACTCGCACTGGGCCACCTGGTCCCACTCGGAGGCGGTGGCGGCGGAGGCCGCGGAGGCGCCGAGCAGGGGGGCGGCGACGGCGGCACCGGTGATGCCGGCGAACGTCACGTAGCGAACGGCCTTGGACGGGCGGCGGTGCTTGGACTGACCGGAACGCAGCAGCATGGAACACATCTCCTCACCGACGCCTACGAGGTGAGCTGTCGGGTTCGGGCCAAGGAGTCGCCCGGCCGTGTGCTCGCACACACGGCTTCACCCCGAGCCGGACGCCGGACGTCTCTCGACGACCGGGCCCGGCGAAGAACCAATGGGTCCCCCGCTCCTGCCTTCGGCGCTTGAAGCGACGACTACTCCCCCCGGCCGACGGCAGGATTCGGCGTGACGGTCGAGGAGGCCCGCGGTGCGAGCGGTTCAGACCGTAATCACAGCCCTGGCGGTTGTTCAAAGAAGCACATCCGGCATAAAACGCCCTTACCTCCTCCGACGGACAATACGTTTCCGCAGGTGAGAGGCGGGTTGGCCCAACCGGCGGGGCGAACAGCCCGAGTTGCGGCAAAGAGACCCTTGTCTCACTTGCCCAGAAGGGGACATACAGGAGCCAATTGACCGCGTCCCGGGGCCGGATCGAAGGCTCTGGCCAGGACGGACGCGGCGGCGACGGCGTCAACGGGGCAGCGTTCAAAGGGCGTCGCCGGCCGGGCCGCCGGGGCCGGCCGGGCCGTACGCCGGGTACGCCAGGCAGCCGCGCCCGCGCTCCGTCCCCGGACGGGCGTACCGGTCGGGCGCACAGGGAGGCCGGACGGAGGGCGGCCCGGCGCGCGCCCGGAGGCCGCCGGGTGCCGCCCGGAGGCCGCCGGGTGCCGCCCGGGCGCGGTCGGGTGCCGCCCGGGCGGGGTCGGGTGCCGCCCGGGCGCGGTCGGGGCGCCGGCGGGGTGCCGGCGGGGCTGCCGGCGGGGCTGCCGGCGGGCGGCACCCGGGCCCGCCCGGGCGAGCGCGTTCGGAGACGGCCACGGAGCCGCCGTGACCCCTTCCGCGGATACGGATACGGGCCCGGCCCGCCCCTCCTGGGGGTGCGGACCGGGCCCGTACGGGACCGTGAAGGGGACCTGGGATCAGGGAAGAGGAGAGACGCGGGGGCCGGTCAGACCCAGCCGCCGGAGACCTTCTGACCACCCGTCGCCAGCGAGAGGTGGTTGCCGACCGTGTTGGCGACGCGCTCCACCTCGCGCTCCACGCCCGCAGCGACCGAGCCGGCGTCCCGCCCGCCGCCCGCGTCGCGCGAGGCACGGCTGTCGTCGTCGCGCCCGTACGACCCGTCGCCCGGCGTGGCGCTCTCGTCGGCGGCCTGGCCGCGGTGCTTGCCCGAGCCGTCCTTCCCTTCGGACTCCTCCGCACCGGAAGCGGAACCGGTCGGTCCGGGGGCCGGGGTGGTGGCCGTCCCGGAGGGCTCCGTGCCGTCCGTACCGCTGCCCGTGCCCGTACCGCTGCCCGTGCCTGTCGAGGCGTCACCGGAGGGCGAGGTGGAGGCGGAGGGGTCGGCCGAGGGGGACTGGGAGCCCGAGCCCTTCTTCCCGTCCAGGGCGTCGGAGACCGCGCCGCCGACCGAGCCGAGCAGCCCGGAGACGGTGGCGCAGCTTCCCCACGCCTGCGCGCCCTGGGCGGCGAGCACCTTCTCGGCGACCACTATCTGCTGCGACCGGCTGGCGAGGTCGGGGCGGGCGGCGAACTCCGCGCCCCCGAAGGACTCCCAGGTCTCCTGGGACATCTGGAGCCCGCCGTAGAACCCGTTGCCGAGATCGGCGCTCCAGGCGCCGCCGCTCTCGCACTCGGCCACGCTGTCCCAGGTGGAGTTGTCCGCGGCGTTCGCGGCGCCGGCGCCGAGCAACGGGATCGCGATCGCGGATCCGGCCACCCCGGCGGCGACGAGAAGAGCAGGGGCCTGACGAGGTCGACGGTGTCGGCCGTTCCCGGACATGCGGTTGCCTTCCGTGTGACTGTTCATTCAACTCCGGCATGGTGTTGCCGGGTCGACGTGAACGTAGCGTTACTCGAACGCTTGTCACAAGTCGATGCAGCGGAGATCACGCAAAAGTCACAGCATTGACGATGCGTCAGGAAATTATCGGCCGGACAATGGCGTGAATCGCACCGGAAGTGTGCGCAATCCCCGCATGATGAGCCCGCCCCGCCAGCGCAAATCGGAAACATCTTCCGAAAGCCGCACATCGGGGAGACGGGTCAGCAGGGTGGCGAGCGCGGTGCGCCCCTCCAGGCGGGCGAGCGGCGCGCCGAGGCAGTAGTGGATGCCGTGCCCGTAGCCGAGGTGCTGATTGTCACTCCGGGCGAGGTCGAGGGTGTCGGCGTCCGAAAAGCGCGCCGGGTCGCGGTCGGCCGCCGCCAGCACCACGAGTACGGGGTCACCCGCCGCGATCCGCTGTCCGCCGAGCGTCAGCGGCTCGGTCGCGTAACGCCAGGTGGCCATCTCCACCGGCCCGTCGTAGCGGAGCAGTTCCTCGACGCCCGTCGCCAGCAGCCCGGTCTCGCCGGCCGCGAGGGAGCGCTGGAGCCGCTCCCTCTGCGCCGGATTTCTTATGAGCGTGTGCATGCCATTACCGATGAGATTCACCGTCGTCTCAAATCCGGCGAACAGAATGATAAAGGCCATGGCCGCGGCTTCGTTCTCGGACAAATGCTCGCCGTGATCGCTCGCCCGGATCAGCCCGGAGATCAGGTCGTCGCCCGGATTCTCTCTCTTACGGTGAATAAGGTCGGCCAGATAGCCGCGCATCTTCTTCACCGAACGGGCGACACCGCCCCGCGGGCCGCCGGCATGCCGGATCATCATGCCCGCCCAGTCGCGGAAGTCGTCCTGGTCCTCCGGCGGTACGCCGAGCAGATCGCAAATGGCGTAGATGGGGAGCGGGAAGGCGAACTCGTGGATCAGATCGGCGCTGCCGCGCTCCGCGAACCCGTCGATCAGCCGGTCCGTCAGCTCCTGCACGCGCGGGGCGAACTCCGCGACCCGGCGCGGCGTGAACGCCTGGGAGACCAGCCGCCGCAGCCGGGTGTGGTCGGGCGGGTCGATATTGAGCAGATGCGTCATCAGCTCCGCCTTGCGCTCCCCCGGGATGCCCGTTCTGCCCCGGGTGTGCTCGGGGCCCGCGTGGTGCGTCGGGTTCTTGGAGAGCCGGGCGTCGGCGAGCGCCTGCCGGGCGTCCCCGTACCGGGTCACGAGCCATGCCTCGACCCCGCTCGGCAGCTCGGTGCGGTGGACGGGGGCGTGCTCGCGCAGCCAGGCGTACGCGGGGTAGGGGTCGGTGGCGAACTCCCAGGTGAAGAGGGAGGGAGCGGCGCTGTTCCGGGCGCACTTCGCGGCGCTGTTCTGGGGGTTCTCTGACGCATCGGACACGCCCCCGACCGTAACCGCAGGGGAAGGGGAGGAGGACGGCGGCCGCCCGGGGGTGTCCGGCCCCCTCCCCCGCCCCCTCCCCCTTCCCCGCCCCGGGTCACGAGCGCTCGGCGGCGAGGATCCTGTCCCTATATACCCGCGCGGCGGAGCGCAGCGCGGTCTCCGGGTCGACGCCCGCCCGTTCGGCGCGTACGGCGAGGGCGAGCAGTTCGTACCCGATGGACGCGCCGCCGGTCGGGTCGGCGGCCGGCCCGGCCTCGGGGAGCGGGACGTCCAGCCCTGCGTTACGGACACGGGCGGCGAGCTTGGCGGTGAGGGCGAGCCCCGGCTGACCGAGTGGTACGCCGTCGGTGACCGACGCGCGCCGCTTCTCGACCGCTTTCATCCGCAGCCACTGGGCCTGGACCTCTTCGGGGGTGTCGGCGCGCGCGTCCCCGAAGACATGGGGGTGGCGGTGGATGAGCTTCTCGACGATCGTGCCCGCGACGTCGTCGATGGAGAACGCGCCGCTCTCGCCGGTCTCATCGCCCCCGCCGGTCTCATCGCCCCCGCCGGTCTCGTCGCCCTCGTCGGTCTCTTCGCTCTCGTCGCTCTCGGCCTGAGCGCCGTTCCGGGCGTCCTCGGCGATACGGGCGTGGAAGACGACCTGGAGGAGAACGTCCCCCAGCTCCTCGCGGAGTTCGCCGGCGTCGCCGTCCTCGATCGCCTCGACCAGTTCGTACGCCTCCTCGATGGCGTACTTCGCGAGCCCCTTGTGGTCCTGGCCGGATGCCCAGGGGCACTCGTTCCTGATCCGGTCCATGACCTGGACGAGGTCGAGGAGGCGGGCGCCCGGCAGGTCGTACGAGCCGGGCAGCAGCTCCAGGTCCGGCATCTGGACCCGGCCGGAGCCGGCCAGCCTGGCCAGGTCGTCGGTGAGCCGGGCGTCCGTACCGTCGCCGGCGGCCGACGGGACGACCACGACCGTACGGCCGCCGGCGCACTCCTCCACCAGCTCCCGCGCGCCGGGCGCCGCCTCCTCGACGGTGACGCCCGCCTCGCGGAGATACGGGAGCTGCGGATGGGCCCCGTCGGAGCAGAGCACGCGGTCGGCGGAGCGCAGCGTCTCCCAGGCCGGCCAGGAGAGCAGCCCGGGGGCGACCCGGTGGCTGGCGGTCAGCAGGACGATACGGCCGGGAGGTGCGGGGGCTTCGTCAGTCACCTCTCGAACCTACCTCCGCCCGGGACCCACCCGGAGTGCGGGCCCCGGGCGGAAGCGGTTCCGGCGGAGGGGATCCGGCGGAAGCGGTTCCGGGCGGAAGGGATCCGGTGGCCCGGGCGGCTCAGGCGTCCGTGGGCTGCTGCTCCGGGGCCTGGCGGGTGACCTGGGTGATCCACGGGGTCTTGGTCTCGCCGAGCCGTACCTGCTGGTAGTCCCAGCTCCCGTACCGCGGGTTGACGTCGATGCCCAGCCCCTTCGACGTCTTCGTCAGGGCGGCGAGGACCTTCTGCTGCCCCTCCGGCGTGGAGGTGTTGGCGCCGAGCGCCTCCGCGACCTTGTTCAGCAGCACCTCGCGGCGGATCGCGGAGTCGATCTGCCCGGCGGAGAGCGCGCCCTGCTGGAGCAGCATCGCGGTGAACCGCTGCTCCCCGCCCGACTGGGCGGCGGCCTGGGCGCGGGTGTCCTGGATCTCCTTGCGGCTGACCGCGACCCCGTTGTCGTCGGCGGCGCGCTGGAGGACCCGGTCGAAGATCATGCCGTTCAGCTTGGCCTGGCTGAGCTGCGATGTGTCCCGGATGAGCTGGTCCGCCTCGGGCGTGGCCCGCTGTGCCTCGCGTACGTCCCGTACCTCGGACTGGAGCGCGGAGACCTCGATCCGCTCTCCGCCGACGACCGCCGCGGCTCCGGGGTGGGTGTTTCCGCCGCAGGCGGTGAGCAGCGGCGCCCCGGCGAGGAGGGCGGCGGACAAGGAGAGCGCGGTGCGACGGCGGCGGTGCAAAGGGGGCCTCCCGGTGATTGTGCTTCGATGCACAAGACCTTGCGGTGATCGATGGTAGGCAGTGGACGTGGTAGGGGCTACTGCCTGGACCAACGATTCAACGATTCACCGGGAGATTGGGGTACGCGGCCGATTCGGCCCGGTCCGCGCCGTCCCCTCCCCGCGCCCGGTCCCCGTCCCGCGCCCGGTCCGCGTCCCGCGCCCGGTCCCCGTCCCGCGCCGGGTCCGTGTCCCTCGCCCGGTCCGTGTCCCCGGTCCGTACGGATTCGCCGGGGAGCATGATCGCGCGGGAGACGAGGAAGGTGACCGGGACGGCGCCGGCCGCGGCGAGCAGCGGGGCGTACCGGCTGCCGAGGTGCAGCAGGTCGACCAGGCCGTAGACGCCGACCGTGGTGAGCAGGAGGTTGGCCGCGTTGGTGAGCGGGAAGAGGAGGAACTTCCGCCAGGTGGGCCGGGTGCGGTAGGTGAAGAAGCTGTTGAGGAAGAACGAGCCGACCATGCTCAGCCCGGACGCGGCGAGATGCGCGGCGACATAGGGCAGCCGGGTCAGCAGCAGCAGGTAGAAGGCGTAGTACGTACCGGTGTTCGCGGCACCGACGAGCGCGAAGCGGACCATCTGGCTACGGATCGTCATCCGCGTACGTACTCTCCTCGCCTCCTGGTGGGACCGACCGGTCCGCACCAGGAGGAGTGTGACACAGCGGTCGCGGCGGTCAGCCCCCGCACTGCTCCCGCATGGTGACCTTGTCCGGCTCGGTCACCGGCAGTTCGTACTTGATGGCGACCTGCGCCACGCGTACGGCGTACGAGCAGCGGATCTCCTTGTTCGGCGGCAGCCAGGAGGCCGGGCCCGAGTCGCTCTTGGAGCCGTTGGTGGGGCCGTCCACCGGGATGAGGTTGAGCGGGTCGTTGGCGATCTGCTTCCGCTTGTCCTCGTCCCAGCGGGACGAACCCATCTGCCAGCTGTAGGAGAGCGGAATCACATGGTCGATCTGGACCTTGGCCGCCGCCTCCTTGCGCCACTCGATCTTCTCGCCCGTGTAGGGGTCGTCGAGGGTCATGGAGATGACGATGCAGTCGGAGCCGGAGCGGTACTTGAGCTCCTTGCCGTCCCGGGCGAGCAGGTCGTTCCTGGTGTCGCAGCCGTTGCGGGCGAAGGGCACGCCGTCGGCGGTGTCCATCCAGGCGTAGCCGAACTTCTTCCGGTCGTACCCGGTCTTGGGCCCGCGCCCCTTGGTGGTCACCTGGTCGATGACCTTCAGGCCGGCCTTCTTGTCCGCGTCGGAGGTGAGGGGGGCCAGCCCCGGCTTCGTACCGTCCGGGTTGACCAGCGGGCTGACGCCGAACGTACCGGCGTCCGCGCCACCGCCCGCCGCGCCGCTCGCCGTGGCGCTCGCCGACCCGGTCGGGGTGGCGCCGGACTCCACCTCGCCGCCCTGGCATCCGGTGAGGGCCAGTACGGAGAGGGCGGAGAGGGCAACGGCCCCACCACGGAGGGAGGTTCGGACTATATGTTCATCAACTCTGCTCACCTGAGCACCTTAACGTCTCCGAGGAGCCTCCTGGCGTTCCGCAATATCATCTGACGGAGCGTCAGGAAGCGCCGGGGAGCGCCCGGGATCACAGGGGGGTGGCAGGGGTGGCAGGGATGGCAGGGGGTGGCGCGAGGCGGCCGTAACCCAGGAGCGGCGGCCGTCACACAGGAGTGACCGTCACCCCAGGATCGTCGTCAGGAACTCCCCCGTCCACGCCAGCAGCTCCCGCCCCACCACCGGCTTTCCGCCGATCTTCCCGGTCGTCGGGCGCGGCACCAGGATCTGCCGTACGGCCGGCTTGACGACCGTCCGGGGGTGGAGCCGCTTCAGCCGCAGCTCCTGCGACTCCCGCAGTTCCACCGGCGCGAAGCGGATGTTGGAGCCCTGGAGGACGATCTCGCCCACCCCGCACGCCCGCGCCAGCATCCGCAGCCCCGCCACCAGCAGCAGGTTCTCCACCGGCTCGGGCAGCTTGCCGTACCGGTCGGTCAGCTCCTCCCGTACGGCGGCGATGTCGGCCTCCGTGTTCGCGGAGGCGATCGAGCGGTACGCCTGGAGCCGCAGCCGCTCCCCGGGGGCGTAGTCATGCGGGACATGCGCGTCCACCGGGAGTTCGATCTTCACCTCCAGGGGGGCCTCCTCCTGCCGGCCGCCCTCCAGCGCCGCCCGGTAGTCGGCGACCGCCTCGCCCACCATCCGTACGTACAGGTCGAAGCCGACGCCCGCGATATGGCCGGACTGCTCGCCGCCCAGCAGATTGCCCGCGCCCCGGATCTCCAGGTCCTTCATCGCCACGTACATGCCCGCGCCCATCTCGGTGTGCTGCGCGATGGTCGCCAGCCGCTCGTGCGCGGTCTCCGTGAGCGGCTTCTCCGGCGGGTAGAGGAAGTACGAGTAGCCGCGCTCGCGCCCGCGCCCGACCCGGCCCCTGAGCTGGTGGAGCTGGGAGAGGCCGAAGTTGTCGCCGCGCTCCACGATCAGCGTGTTGGCGTTCGAGATGTCGATGCCGGACTCGACGATCGTCGTGGAGACGAGCACGTCGAACCGCTTCTCCCAGAAGTCGACCACGACCTTCTCCAGCGCCGCCTCGCCCATCTGCCCGTGCGCCGTCGCGATCCGCGCCTCGGGGACGATCTCGCGCAGCCGGGCCGCCGCGCGGTCGATCGACTCGACGCGGTTGTGGATGTAGAAGACCTGGCCCTCGCGGAGCAGCTCACGCCGTACCGCAGCGCCGATCTGTTTCCGCTCGTACGGTCCGACGAACGTGAGCACCGGATGGCGCTCCTCGGGCGGGGTGGTGATCGTGGACATCTCGCGGATGCCGGTGACGGCCATCTCCAGCGTGCGCGGGATGGGCGTCGCCGACATGGTCAGCACGTCGACGTTGGCGCGGAGCTTCTTGAGCTGCTCCTTGTGCTCGACGCCGAAACGCTGCTCCTCGTCGACGATGACCAGGCCGAGGTCCTTGAACCGGGTCTCGGAGGAGAAGAGCCGGTGGGTGCCGATGACGACATCGACGGAGCCCTCCCGCAGCCCCTGGAGGGTCGCCTTCGCCTCCGCGTCCGACTGGAAGCGGGAGAGCGCCTTCACGGAGACCGGGAACTGCGCGTACCGCTCGGAGAACGTCCCGAAGTGCTGCTGGACGAGGAGGGTCGTCGGGACGAGGACGGCGACCTGCTTGCCGTCCTGGACCGCCTTGAACGCCGCCCGCACCGCGATCTCCGTCTTGCCGTAGCCGACATCGCCGCAGATCAGCCGGTCCATCGGGACCGTCTTCTCCATGTCCTCCTTGACCTCGGCGATGGTGGAGAGCTGGTCGGGCGTCTCCACGTACGGGAAGGCGTCCTCCAGCTCGCGCTGCCAGGGGGTGTCGGGGCCGAAGGCGTGGCCGGGGGCGGCCATGCGCGCCGAGTAGAGCTTGATCAGGTCGGCGGCGATCTCCTTGACGGCCTTCTTGGCGCGTGCCTTGGTCTTCGTCCAGTCGGCGCCGCCGAGCCGGTGCAGGGTGGGGGCCTCGCCGCCGACGTACTTGGTGACCTGTTCCAGTTGGTCGGTCGGGATGTAGAGCCGGTCGCCGGGCTGGCCGCGCT
This sequence comes from Streptomyces sp. NPDC093085, assembly GCF_040683935.1. Lineage (NCBI taxonomy): Bacteria > Bacillati > Actinomycetota > Actinomycetes > Kitasatosporales > Streptomycetaceae > Streptomyces > Streptomyces sp. NPDC093085. Next base: position 116,621 of record NZ_JBFBFB010000007.1, read on the forward strand.
TGGCGGGCGCGTACTCGACCAGCAGATACTCGCGGGTCGCGCCCTGCACCGTACGCTGCACCATCTCCACGTACCGGCCCACGCCGTGCTGTTCGTGGACGATGTAGTCGCCCGGCTCCAGCGTCAGCGGGTCGATGGTCTTGCGGCGCTTGGCGGGCATCCGGGCGCCCTCCTTGCCCGCCGCCTTCTGCCCGGAGAGGTCGGTCTCGGTGAGGACGGCGAGCCGGAGCGCCGGGTCGACGAAGCCGTGGTCGAGCGAGCCGCACGCCACATGGACGACGGACGGGTCGATCGACGCGAGCCCGCCCTCGCTGCGCGCGCCGGGGGTGTCGAGGCGGGCGGCGATGCCCTCGGCGCCCAGCACCTCGACGGTACGGGAGGCGGTGCCGTGGCCCTCGGTGACGAAGACGGCGCGCCAGCCGTCGGCGAGCCACCCCTTGGTGTCGGCGAGGGCGCGGGCGGTGTCGCCCCGGTACGACTCGGGGGCGTGCATGCCGAGGGTGATGGTGTCGTCCCCGAGGGCGTCGCCCAGCTCCTCGTCGACGGCGAAGGGGGAGACGGACCACCACATCATGCCCAGCTCGCGGGCGCGGTCCCGGACATCGGCGACCGACCAGAGGGAGGCGGCCCCGACATCGATGGGCGCGGCGCCCGCACCACTGTCGCTCTCCTCCTTGCCGCCGTCGGCCATGGCGCTGGCGGCCCAGGAGGCGGCCAGGAACTCCTGGCTGGTGGCGACGAGGTCGGCGGCCCTGGTCCGTACCCGCTCGGGGTCGCAGACCAGCGCCATGGCGCCGGCGGGGAGGACGTCGAGCAGCAGCTCCATGTCGTCGACGAGGACCGGGGCGAGGGATTCCATGCCCTCGACGGCGATCCCCTCCGCGATCTTCCCCAGCAGGTCGGCGAGGCCGGGGTGCGCCTCGGCGAGCGCGGCGGCCCGCTCCCGTACGTCCGGAGTGAGCAGCAGCTCACGGCAGGGCGGGGCCCACAGGCCGTGCTCGGCGACCTCCAGGGAGCGCTGGTCGGCGACCTTGAAGTAACGGATCTCCTCGACGTCGTCGCCCCAGAACTCCACCCGCAGGGGGTGCTCCTCGGTGGGCGGGAAGACATCCAGGATGCCGCCGCGCACGGCGAACTCGCCGCGCTTCTCGACCAGCTCGACCCGCGCGTACGCGGCGGCGGCCAGCGCCTCGGTGACCTCCCCCAGATCGGCGCTCTGCCCGCTGCGCAGGGCGACGGGAACCAGCTCGCCGAGCCCCTTGACCTGCGGCTGGAGCACGGACCGTACCGGCGCGACGACCACGCTGACCGGCCCGGCCGCGGGGTCGTCGGCGACGGGGTGCGCGAGCCTGCGCAGCACGGCGAGCCGCCGCCCGACGGTGTCGGACCGGGGCGAGAGCCGCTCGTGGGGCAGCGTCTCCCAGGACGGGTACTCCACGACGGAGTCCGGGTCGAGCAGGGACCGCAGGGCGGCGGCCAGATCCTCGGCCTCCCGCCCGGTCGCGGTCACGGCCAGCACGGGCCGCCCGGCCTCGCGCGCCAGCGCTGCGACGGCGAAGGGCCGGGCGGCGGCAGGACCGACGAGATCGACGTGACTGCGGTGGCCGCCGGCGGCGGCCTTCACCGCTTCGGCGAGCGCCGGGTCCTTGATAACGGCGTCGAGCAGACCGTGCAGGCTCATGAAGGGGATTCCATCCGGGTCCGGGGTGGGTTCGCGGGTCAGTTCGTAGGTCAGCAGTCAGCAGGTCTTCGTGGATCAGCGAGTCGGTGAGCGGTGCACCACGCGCATCGCCCCGGACAACACGAAGGGCCCGACACGTCGCACGGGCCGGGGGTTCTCCAGCGTACGACGCCGGTACGACAGCGGCGGCCGGAGTACAGGGGCGGGGAGGGCGGCGGGGAGGCGGGACGGAGCTTGGCGAGAAGTCGCCTCCGGGAGGCGTTGCGCACGCTTCGTCACCGTCAGTAAAATTTGTTCACGCAGGGCAAGGTACGCCCGACTCTTCTGGGGGTTGAGATGGTTCGTCCGTGGGAAGCGGACCCGTCCGCGTTATTCGAGCGGCGGCTCGGCAAGACGGCGCAGGAGCTGGGAAACTCGAAGGACAGAACAGACTGCCCGGATATATGGCAGCTCAACAACGGCGATATCGCCATCATCGGCCGTGATCTCACAGAAGCCTATGCGACACATCTTCCCACCGGGGTCTCCCTGGCGGCTGACGAACGTCTCGTCGTCATTCCCGGAAACATGCTCAGCGCGGCGAAAAGAGATATTCCTGATGCTTGACCCGAAAGTTCCGATGCTCACCCCGGAATTGGGTGAGCGTCTCGTCAGCAAGGACTACAAGCAGGACTTCAGGGAGCGCGAAGCCCTGATCCACGACGGCGCCTCGTGGAAACTGGAGCGGCGCCAGTACTTCGAGGAGCAGAACGACCCCAGCAGGGACGCCCTCACCCGTGGCGACTGGTCCGAGGTGCTCCGGCTCTTCGCCGCAGACCGCGACATCGTGTTGGCCGACGCCCAGAAGGACCAGAGCCGAAGGTACATCTTTCACCGGGTGCGCATTGTCGAATATCCCATCACGCCGTATGTGCAATGGGAATTGCACTGGTTACACCAACATGCCGACCTGGGTGCGAGCCGCGTCCGCATCGTCACCGCCGACAGAGTCTCAAATGCCGAGAAAGAGCAGCAACTCCCGGAAATCCTGGTGGTCGGCAGCCGGACCCTGTACAACACCCTTTACAGCGACAGCGGGCGCCCCTTGGGTGCGATTCGCTACACCGACCAGCAGCAGGTCGACGCCTGGGAGCACTACATCACCTCGCTCTACGAAGTGGGCGAGGACATCGCCCCGTACTTCGCCCGCGAGATCGCGCACCTGCCCGCCCCGCCCGCCGTTCCCTCCCCCTCTCCTTCCCTTTCGTCCTCCCCCCTCCCTCGGCCGGAGTGAATCATCGACCAGCGCAACGAATCCAACGGCAACGCATCGGCCAACGACCTGTCGGGCACGTCCCACGATGTCGTGCAGGCCGGAAGTGTCACCGGCGGTGTCCACTTCCACCGGCAAGGAGCACCCGGAAGGGGTGAAGCCGGACACGAGCGCCCGGTGCCCCGGCAGTTACCCGGTGACGTCCACCGGTTCGTCAACCGCACCGCCGAACTGGGGCAGCTCAACGCCGTACTTCCCGCCGAGGACGGCGCTCCCGTCGTCGTATCGGTGTACGTCGTCGCGGGTACCGCAGGCGCCGGCAAGACCTCGCTCGCGCTGCACTGGGCGCACCAGGTCCGCGACCGCTTCCCGGACGGCCAGCTCTACGTCAACCTGCGCGGGTACGACCCCGGGCCGCCGCTCGGCGCGCCGGAGGCCCTGCGGGGTTTCCTGGCGGCGCTCGGGGTGCCCGCCGACTCCGTACCGCAGGATCCGGAGGCGGCGGCCGCGTACTACCGTTCGCTGCTCTCCGACCGCAGGATGCTGGTCGTGCTGGACAACGCGGCCACGTCCGCGCAGGTCCGTCCGCTGCTGCCGGGTTCCCCGCACTGTCTGACGCTGGTCACCAGCCGCAGCAGGCTCTCCGGGCTCGCGATACGCGACGACGCGCGCCGGCTGACCCTCGGCACCCTCCCCGAAGCGGAGGCCGTCGCCCTGCTGCGCGCCGTGACCACCGGCTACCGCGCCGAGGACGACCTGCGCGAGCTCGCGGAGCTGAGCAGGCTCTGCGCGGCGCTGCCGCTGGCCCTCCGCATCGCCGGGGAGCGCGCGGCGAGCAATGCGCATCTGCGCCTGGCCGATCTGATCGCCGAGCTGCGCGACGAATCCGCCCTCTGGGACGCGCTCAGCGTCGGGGACACGGAGGAGGCCGAGGCGGTACGTACCGTCTTCGCCTGGTCCTACCGCGCCCTGCCCGCCCCTGCCGCGACGCTCTTCCGCCACCTCGGTCTCCACCCGGGCCCGGAGTTCGGCCTGCCCGCCGCCGCCGCGCTGGCGGGGCTGCCCGCCGTCCGGACCCGGCAGCTCCTGGACTCCCTTGTGGGCGCGCACCTGCTGGAGCAGACGGGGCCCGACCGGTACCAGTTCCACGACCTGCTCCGCGCGTACGCCGCCGGGCCGGCGCAGCAGGAGGGGCCGCCGGAGGACGGGCGGGCCGCGCTCCGCCGCGTACTGGTCTGGTATCTGCGGACGGCGGAGGCGGCCCGGCGCGTCATCGCCCCCGATGAGGAAGCACTTCCCCTTACGGTGCCTGAGCAGGAGCCGCAGGAAGGCGCACGGCCGCCGGCCTTCCCGGACTACGACACGGCGATGGACTGGGCGGAACGCGAACACACAAACCTCCGGCATGCGATCGGCGCCGCCGTCGCCGCTCAACAGGATGTGCTGGCCTGGCAGTTGGCTCACCTCCTGTGGTACGTGCAGTCGCCGTCCACGGCCATGGCCGACTGGCTGAGCGCGGGCACCACCGGGCTGGAGGCGGCTCGCCGGCTCCGCGACTCCGCCGCCGAAGCTCGCCTGCTCACCTGTCTTGGTCTGGCGCATCACCGGATCAACGCATGGGACAAGAGCCTGGAATGCCACCAGCGGGCCCTGACGATCCACCGGGCCGACGGCGACCGCCTGGGCGAGGCCGACTCACTGAACCTGATCGGCCTCATCGAACTACGCCGCCGCCAACTCGACTCCTCCGCCGCGCATTTCGGGGCAGCGGCGGAACTCTGGCGAGCGGCGGGCTCCGAGCGCTGGGCCGCCTCCGCCCTCTCCAACCTCGCCACCACCCACTACAACGCGGGCCGTCTGGAGCAGGCCGCCAGCCATGTCGAGGAGGCCCTGGCCGCCCATCGCGCGCTCGGCAACCGGGGCAGTGTGGGGAACGCGCTGCGCATACTGAGCTGCCTCCAGCGCGAGACGGGTGAGCCGGAGGCGGCGCTCCGTACGGCCGAAGAGGCCCTGGACATCGCTCTTGCCCTGCGCGACCACATCTATGAGGGCTACTGGCTCCTCACCCTCGGCGACGCCCAACGCGAACTGGGCCGCCTCGCGGACGCGCTCGCCTCGTACCAGCGCGCCGCCGAACTCCACCGGCGTCTGGGCAACCGCAGCCGCGAGGCGCTCTCCTGGCTCGGGACCGGCCGGACGTACGAGGTCCTGGGCCGGGCGGAGGAGGCGGCCCACTTCCACCGGATGGCCGCCGCCGCCCATGGCGAACTCGGCGACGCCTGGCACGAGGCCCTGGCCCTGGATGCCTTGGCGACGGCGCTGGACGCGAGCGATGCCGCCGCCGACGACGCCCTGCGGCACCGCACCCGGGCGCTGGACCTGCTCACCCCGTACGAGGACCCCCGGGCGGCGGCCCTACGCCGACGGCTGGCGGGAGCGAGCCCTTCGGAGACGAGCCTTTCGGAGACCGGCCCTTCGGAGACCGGCCCTTCGGGAGCGAGCCCTTCGGGAACCGGCCCTTCAGGGACCGGCCCTTCGGGGGCGGGTGGTTGACGGGGCAGCAGCTCTCATGGCCGTACGACCCGCTCGATGAGGGCCTGCCAGCTGTCGGCCAGGTGGAGCCCGGCGGCGGGCGGCAGCGGTGTGGCGGGGGCCCGTTCGGAGAAGTAGAGCAGCAGCGGGCCCTCCAGGGCGGCCGCGAGCTGGAGGGCGAGGCTGTCCGGCTCGGGCAGTTCCGGGCAGGCCTGGCCGAGGAGTACGCGGACATGGAGCCGGGTCATGTTGACCTCGCCCTCGGGCACCGGCTGGCCCGGGTCGAGGGCGGCCCGTGCGATGTCCTGGTGGTGGAGGAGGAAGGGGATACGGGCGCGGCCGTAGGCGATCAGGCGCTCCACCGGGCCGGCGCCCGGTCCCAGCGGCGGGGGGCCGGACATCACCTGCTCCTGGAAGCGGCTCTCGTCGTCCTCCAGCAGGGCACGGAAGATGCCGGCGCGGCAGCCGAAGCGGCGGAAGACGGTGCCTTTGCCCAGGCCTGCGCGTTCGGCCAGGGCGTCCATGGTCACCCGTGCCACGCCCTGCTCCGCGATCATCTCGCGCGCGGTCTCCAGCAGGCGTTCGCGGTTGCGTGCCGCGTCGGCGCGTTCGGCGCGGGGCTTTCCGAAAGGCACTAAAGAGGGGGCCACGGAGGCCAATCTACCCCCAGGGAATATAAGCGGGGTGAAGTCCGCTTACGCTGAAGGAGCCGCGCCCCGGGATCACACATCCGGGCCGAGGCGCTTGTCCGTCATGCCCTCATACCCGCGACCACCGCGCCGCCGCACCAGCTCATCAGCGCCCCGGCCCGTTCCGTCGGCGCACCACACCGTCGCGGGCCATACGCCTTAAGGACCACCTCATGAACCTGTTCCGCCTGGACGCCAGCATCCTCCCCGGCAACTCCGCCAGCGCTCAGCTCGCCGACGCCGCCGAGGCCGAGTGGACCGCCGCACACCCCCAGGGCACGGTCACCCGGCGCCACCTGGGCACCGACCCGCTGCCCGCCGACGCCTGGGCACTGGCCACCACCGCCTCGTTCACCCCGGAGGCCGACCGCTCCCCGGAGCAGCGCGAGGCGCTCGCGCTCGCCACGGCGCTCGCCGAGGAGCTGCGGAGCGCCGACACCGCGATCCTGGCCGTGCCGCTCTACAACTACGGCGTCTCCCAGCACTTCAAGACCTGGGCCGACCTGGTCATCGCGGGCTCGGACAACCCCACGGAGCCGCTTCTGAAGTCCACCCCCACCGTGCTGGCCACCACCCTCGGCGGCGGCTACGGCCCCGGGACCCCGCGCGAGGGCTGGGACCACTCCACCCCGTACCTGGAGCGCCTGCTCGGTGACATCTGGCAGGCCGAGCTCACCGTGGTCAAGCGCGAACTGACCCTCGCGGCGACCAACCCCGCCATGGAGAGCCTGCGCCCCCTCGCCGAGGACCACCACACCCAGGCCCTCACCGCCGCCCGCGAAGCGGGCCGCGCCCTCGCCGGGATCTGATCGGCCGGACGCCCCCGGCCGGACGCCCCCGGCCGGTCACTCCGGGGGCGTCCCCAGGAGGGCGAGCCGGCGGCCCGAGGCGATCCGCACCCCGCCGGGGCTGCTTCCGGCGGGGCCGCTCTCTCCCGGCCGCTGAACCGGGGAACGCCGGAGAACGGGAGATCCCCGCCCCCCGGTGGCCGTTGGAGGGCGGGCACCGAAGGGCGGGGAGGGGTATCAGCGTACCGGGGTCACTCCGTCGCTATCGCGTTCAGGACATTCATACGGGCCGCGCGGAAGGCGGGGACCAGGGCGGCGACGAGCCCCACGAAGGCCGAGGCCACGAAGACCGTGGCGATGGTCGGCCAGGGGATGGAGAGAATCCGCATCCCCTCCAGGACCAGGAGTTTCTGGGCGGTCACGCCCCAGACCAGGCCCAGGCCGAGGCCCAGAAGGGCGCCGAAGAGGGCGATGACCACGGACTCCAGGCGGATCATGCGGCGGAGCTGGCGGCGGGAGAGGCCGATGGCGCGGAGGAGACCGATCTCGCGGGTGCGTTCCACCACCGAGAGGGCCAGGGTGTTCACCACGCCCAGCACCGCGACGATGATCGCGAGGGCCAGCAGGCCGTAGACGATGTTGAGGAGCTGGCTCACCTGGTCCCTCAGCTCCTGCTTGAAGTCCGCCTGGTTCTGCACCTGGTACTGGGGGTACGGGGCCAGCGCCTCCTTCAGGGCCGCGTACGCCTGCTTCTCCTTGCCCTTCTCGGCCGCCGCGAACATCATCAGGTTCTGCGGCATCCGGTCGGCCGGCACATACCGTTCGGCCGTTGTGATGTTCAGATACTTCGCGCCCTTGTCGACGTTCGTGTCGTCCGACGTGATCGCGGCCACCTTCAGGGTCGCGGTGCGGCCGCCCGCGAAGGAGACCTTCACCATGTCGCCCACCGTCACACCGTGCCGCTTCGCGTAAGCGCTGCCCAGGGACATCGCGTCGTCGCCGTACGCCGCCGGCAGGTCCCCCGCCACCACCTCGCGGCGCAGGTCCGTGGCGTAGGACGGGTCCGCGGCCGAGAGGAACGTACGGTCCTTCCTGCCGTCCGGCGTGGTCAGCTCCGCCGGGATCACCTTGTAGCGGGTGAAGTGCGTGATGTCCGGGGACTTCTCGGCCGCCGCCACCGCCTGCGCCACGACCGGCCGGCCCGTGGGGCTCTGGATGATGAAGTCGGCGCCGACCGAGCGGTCCAGCTCCCGGGTCGCCGAGGTCAGCATCGACGAGCTGACCACCGACAGACAGGCCACCAGCGCCAGGCCGATCATCAGGGCCGCGCCCGTCGCCCCCGTGCGCCTCGGGTTGCGCAGCGCGTTGCGCTCCGCCATCCGGCCGACCGGGCCGAACACCCGCAGCACCGCCGCGCCCAGCACCCGTACCACGCCGCCCGCCAGGAGCGGGCCGATGACCACGAAGCCCAGGAGGGACAGGACCACGCCCGTACCGAGGAAGAGGGAGCCCTCGCCCGCCTCGGTCGCCCTCGCCGCCAGCAGCAACGCCGCCGCGCCCAGCGCTGTCAGGGTCAGGCCGGCCGCCGCCCTGATCCGGCCGGCGTTGGCGTCCGCCGGGGTGCCCGCCTCGCGGAGGGCGGCCATCGGGGAGATCCGGGCGGCCCGGCGCGCCGGTACGTACGCGGACACGACCGTCACGACGACGCCCAGGAGCATCCCGGTCGCCGGGGTCGTCCACTTCACCGTCAGGTCGTCGGTGGAGAGGTTCATGCCGATCGCGTTCATGAGTTTCATCAGGCCGACGGCCAGGCCCACACCGGCCGCCACGCCCAGCACTGAGCCGGACACGCCGAGGAGCACCGCCTCCAGGAGCACCGAGCGGTTGATCTGCCGGCGGCTGGAGCCGAGGGCCCGCATCAGACCGATCTCGCGGGTGCGCTGGGCGACCAGCATCGAGAAGGTGTTGACGATGAGGAAGATGCCGACGAGGAAGGCGATCCCGGCGAAGCCGAGCATCGCGTACTTCATGACGTCGAGGAAGGAGCCGATGTCGGAGCGGCTGGCGTCCGCCGCCTCCTGCTGGGTGCGGAGTCGGTACGGGGCGTCGGTCCCCAGCGCCGCCGCCACGTTCCGCTTGAGCTGCTGGTCGCTGACGCCCTCGTCGGCCGTGACGTTGAGGTGGGAGAAGCGGCCGGTGGCGCCGAGCAGGGTCCGCTGGGCGGTGGCCGTGTCGAGGAAGACGAGCGTCGCCCCCGGGTTGGTGACGGTGAACGTCGCGATCCCGGAGAGCCGCGCCCGCACATCGCCCGCGGCCGTGATGGTGCGCAGCTCGTCGCCGAGCGCGAGGTGGTGCTTCTCGGCGGTGGCGGAGTCGATCATCACCTCGGTCGGGCCGCGCGGCGCGTGGCCCGAGGTGATCTTCATCGAACGGAGGTCGTTACGGGTCCAGTTGCCCGCGATCGTCGGCGCCCCGTTCGCCCCGCCCACGTCCTTGTCCGTGTGGTCGACGACCGTCACGCCCTCGCTGCTGACGGCGCCCTCGGCGGAGCGTACGCCCCGTGCCCCGCGTACGGTGTCGAGCGTGGCGGCCGGGAGGGAGTCGGGGCGGGCCGACTGGGCCGGGCCCCCGCCCTCGCCCCCGTCGCCGCCGGAGTCCGGGCCGGACGTCTTCGGGCTCACCGTGACATCCGACGCGGTGGCGGCGAAGAGCTTGTCGAAGGTCGCGTTCATCGTGTCGGTGAAGACGAGCGTCCCGCAGACGAACGCCACCGACAGCAGCACCGCGACGGCGGAGAGCGCCATGCGCCCCTTGTGCGCGGCGAAGTTCCGCAGGGATGTCCTGACGACGGTGCCGGTCATGACCTGCGCCCCCGCGCGTCGAAGTCCTTCATCCGGTCGAGCACGGCCTCGGGGGTCGGGCTCCGCATCTCGTCCACGATCCTGCCGTCCGCGAGATAGACGACCCGGTCCGCGTACGAGGCGGCCACCGGGTCGTGGGTGACCATCACGATCGTCTGCCCCAGCTCGTCCACCGAGCGGCGCAGGAAGCCGAGGATCTCGGCGCCGGCCCGGGAGTCCAGGTTCCCGGTCGGCTCGTCGCCGAAGATGATCTCGGGCTGCGCGGCGAGCGCGCGGGCCACGGCGACGCGCTGCTGCTGGCCGCCGGAGAGTTCCGTGGGGCGGTGGCCGAGCCGGTCGCCGAGCCCCACGGTCTCCACGACGTGGTGGAGCCAGGCGGCGTCCACCGGGCGGCCCGCGATGTCCATGGGGAGCCTGATGTTCTCGATGGCGCTGAGCGTCGGCAGCAGGTTGAACGCCTGGAAGATGAAGCCGATACGGTCCCGCCGCAACCGCGTGAGCTGCTTGTCCTTGAGCCCGGTCAGCTCGGTGCCGCCGAGGTGTATCTCGCCGGAGGACACCGTGTCCAGCCCGGCGAGGCAGTGCATCAGGGTCGACTTGCCGGAGCCGGAAGGCCCCATGATCGCGGTGAACTCCTCCGCCGCGATGTCCACGTCGACGTGGTCGAGCGCGACGACCCGGGTGTCCCCGGAACCGTACGCCTTGACGACCTGCCGCGCCCGTGCCGCGACGGCCGCCTTCCCTTCCGTGTCCCTCTGGCCGAGGGGCGTCACAGCCGATGTCACGGTTCTTCTCCTCCGTCGATTTCCTGGTGTCCTGCGCGATTTCGGGCGCCTTGCGGCGGATTGCCGCGCCTTCTGACGGCTTCTCACGTACGGGGCGTACGCCTGCCGTGTCCGTGAGCATCACGTTAAGGAGCCCGCCCCGTGCCCTACCTCCTCCACCGGGACGAACGGCCCCTGGACGGGGACTCGGAGGTCCCCCTAGGGGTTTTCGGCCGACGGCGGGGCTCCGGGGGCGGGTCGTCTCGGGGTAGGCCTCAGGGGTGGACGCCCTCTCCCGTACCCCCGCAGGTGAGTGAGAGGGTGTCCCCCGACAGATAGATGTACAGGGAAGGAATCATGTGAACGGCGGCGGAGGCATACCCGAGGACGGCACTCAGGACGGCGCCCGGACCGGCTCCCCCGTCGGCGCCCAGGCCGATGCCCCGGTCGGCGCCGGAGCCAGGACACAGGCCCCGCGCGGGCGCGGGCCCGTCGTCGCCGCGCTCATGGTGGGCATGGCGCTCGCCGCGCTGGACGGCACCGTCGTCTCCACGGCCGTCCCCCAGATCGTCGGCGACCTGGGCGGGTTCGCCGTCTTCTCCTGGCTCTTCTCCGGCTATCTGCTCGCCGTCACGGTCTCCCTGCCCGTCTACGGCAAACTCTCCGACACCGTCGGCCGCAAGCCCGTCCTGATCGCCGGGATCCTGCTCTTCCTCCTCGGCTCGCTGCTCTGCGCCACCGCGTGGAGCATGACCTCCCTGATCGCCTTCCGCGTCGTCCAGGGCCTCGGCGGCGGGGCGCTCCAGGGCACGGTGCAGACCATCGCCGCCGACCTCTACCCCCTGAAGGAGCGGCCGAAGATACAGGCCAAGCTCTCGACGGTCTGGGCCTCGGCCTCCGTGGCGGGCCCGGCGCTGGGCGGGTTCATCGCGGGGTACGCGGACTGGCGGTGGATCTTCCTGATCAACCTGCCGATCGGGGCGGTGGCGCTCTGGCTGATCGGACGGTATCTGTACGAGCCGCAGCGCGCCGCCACGGGGAGTACCGACGGGGTCGACGGTACGGGCCGCACAGATGGGGCGGGTGGTACGGGCCGTACGGATGGGGCGGGCGGTGCCCGTGGGGCGCGTAACAGAGGTAGGGAACGGGCGCGCGTCCGGCCGCGTATCGACTGGGCCGGCGCGCTCGGCATCTTCGCCACCGGCGCGCTCCTGCTCACCGCGCTCGTCCAGGGCGGTGTCGCCTGGCCCTGGCTCTCGTTCCCCTCCCTCGCGCTGCTCGCCGCCAGTGCGCTCCTCGGCGCCCTCACCGTCGTCGTCGAACGCCGCGCCGCCGAGCCGATCATCCCGGGGTGGGTCTGGCGGCGCCGCACCATCGCCGCCGTCAACCTGGCGCTCGGCGCGCTCGGGCTGCTGATGGTCGCCCCGACCGTCTTCCTCCCGACGTACGCGCAGTCCGTGCTCGGGCTCGGGCCGATCGCCGCCGGGTTCGTGCTCTCCGTCATGACGCTGAGCTGGCCGATCGCCGCCGCGTTCTCGAACCGGGTGTACGGGCGGATCGGCTTCCGGCACACCGCCGTCATCGGGATGTCCCTGGCCACCCTCTTCCTGCTCGCCTTCCCGCTGCTCCCCTACCCGGGCCACGCCTGGCAGCCGGCCCTGATCATGCTGCTGCTCGGCGCTTCGCTGGGGCTCTTCCAGCTTCCGCTGATCATCGGGGTGCAGTCCTCGGTCGGCTGGTCGGAACGGGGCACCGCCACCGCGTCCATACTCTTCTGCCGGCTGATCGGGCAGAGCGTGGGCGCCGCGCTCTTCGGCGCGGTCGCCAACTCCGTGCTCTCCGCGCGGCTGGCCGACGCGCCCGTCCCCGGGCTGCCCCAGGACGTGGACGGGGTCGCCCACGCCCTGGCGCGTCCCGCCACCCTCGGCGCCGACGCGGTCGACTATCTGCGCCGGGCGATGGACACGGCGGTCGACCATGTCTTCGTCGGCGCCGCCGGGGCGGGGGTGCTGGCGGTCCTCGCCCTGCTCCTCCTCGCCCCGCGCCGCTTCCCCCTGATCAGCGAGGCCGGGGCGGGCGAGCCGACGGCCGACGTGCCGGCGGCGGGCGCGTCGGCGACCGGCGCTTCGGCGACCGGCGCCGGCCGGCCGGTGCTCCCCCGGCCCACGGCCGAGCGGCCCGGCGCCGACGAGCCCGTGGCCCCGGGCCCCCTCGGCCCCACCGACGCCGACAAGGCGACGTGACGACGGCGGAGGAACGTCTGCGGAGGAACGCCGGTGGAGGAACGCCGTTGGAAGAGCACCTGCGGAGGAGCGCCCGCCGCCGGGGCCCCGGCGGCCGTACGTCACTCCTCCGCCGAGGCCCAGGCGGCCCTCCGTCACTCCTCCGTCGGCGCCCGTCCCGTCAGCGCCGCCAGGCTGTTCCGTACGTGCGCCATGTGCGCCCGCATCTCCTCGCGCGCCTCGTCGTCCACCCGTATCCGCCGCTCCGTGTCCCGCGCCACCGCGTCCGCCTCCGCGCGCGCCCGCGCCATCAACTGGCCCGCCTGGTCCTCCGCGTCCTCCTGACGGTGCCTCGCCTGCTCCCCCGCCGCCGAGAGACCGCGCCGCGCCTCCGCCAGCCGCGCCTCGGCCCGCGCGGTCAGTTCCGCCTCCTCCGCCTCCTGCGCCGCCTCGCGCGCCGCGCGCTCCCGGTCGCTCGCCGCGAGCCGCTCCGCGTGCTTCTGCTCCATCTCCTCGATCAGCCGCTCGGTGCGCCGGCGCACCTCCCGCAACTCCGCGACGGCCTCGGCGACCCGGTCCGCGCCCTCCGCGCGGGCCTCCTCGCGCGCCGCGTCCCCCGTCTCGTGCGCCGCCCCCACGGTCCGCTCGGCCACCGCCTCCGCGTCCGCCCGTACGGCCTCGGCCTCCGCGCGGGCCGCCTCGCGCAGCTCCCGCGCCGCCGTCTCCGCCGCCGTGACCAGCGCCGCGCACTCCTCGCGCACCTCGGCCCTGAGCGTCTGGTCCTCCCGGACCGCGAGCGCCAGTATCTGCTGGGCACGGGCGCCCAGCGTCTCGTACGTCGGCGGCTCCAGCACCGCCACCCGCGCCGCCAGCAGCTCCGCCTCGCCCGCCAACTGCTCGGCCTGCGCGGTCAGCCGGTCCTCCCGCTCACGGGCGTCGGCGAGGTCCTGGGAGAGCGCGGTGTACTCCCGGTCGACCTGTTCGGGACGGTAACCCCGGCCCCGTACCGACACGAAGCCATGCTCCGACAACGGTGCACCACCCATCTTTGAAGCCCCTCTCGGGCAAGCGAAGACGTCACGGACTGAATGAACGAACGGGCTGAACGAAGGAACGAACGAAGGGATGAACGAAGGAACGACGAAGGGACGACGAAGGGAACGGACGCGGGGTCGGGTACAGCGAGGCGCCCACCGCCATGCGGTGGGCGCCTCGGCCTCCGTACCGACGCTCGCTCTGCTAACGAACCATCAGAGCAATCCGTCCCACATCTGCTCCAGCAGTACCGACCACCAGTTCTCCGGCGAGGAGAGCGCCGCCGGGTCGAGCGCGGCGAGCTGCGCCTGGAAGTCGACGGTCCAGCGGCCCGCCTGCTCCGGCGTCAGCCCGTACCGCAGCCGCCACATCCGTCCCAGCAGCGCCAGGGAGCGGGTGAACTCCGGCAGCCCGGTGTTGACGAACTGCGGTGGCACGGGCTGTCCGCCGGGCCCCGCCTCCACCGGTACGGCCATGATGTGCGCCGTCCCGTACTGGACGCAGAGCGCCCGGCCGAAGTCGCTCCCCATCACCAGGTACGAACCCGCGTCCGCCGCCGGCTGGACCTGGCGCTGCGCCGCGAGTTCGGCGAGCGTCGGCACCACGGGCTGCGGGGGCTGCGCCCAGAAGAACGGCCCGAAGTCGGCCGGCAGCCCCGCCCACACCAGCGTGCGCGCCACCAGCTCGGGGACGCCCTGCCGGGAGACGGCGCTCTGGCCGAAGCGGCAGATGCCCTGGGGGCCGAAGGCCGCCGCCAGTTCCTGCGCGATCCCCTCCGGCGGCACCGGCGGCGCGGGCTGCATCGGCGGCAGCGGTGCCCGGACCGGCGCGGGGCGCGCGGGGCCGTCCGCGACCTGGTGCAGCTCGCCCTGGTGGGTGAGGAGATGGCGCATGCCCTGCTGGCGGCTGGCGTGGTCCTGGCCGTACGGGGCGACGCTGGTGATCCTGACCTGGGGCCAGGTCTCCCGGATCATCCGGGCGCAGTAGCCGCCGGGCAGTTCGCAGGACTCCAGTTCGGTGTGGAGTTCGAGGACCTGCTGCGGCGGCACGTTCATGGCGCGCAGCTCGTGCAGGATCTGCCACTCCGGGTGCGGGGTGCCGGGTGCGGAGCGCCGGATGATCTGCGCCTCGGAGCCGTCGGGCGCCCGGTAGCGCAGCACGGCCTGGTACCCGGGGCCGACGGTCGGCACCCCGGCGGGCTGCGGCGGGTAGCCGTACGACGGGGGTACGGGAGCGGACGGCGGTACGGGGCCGGGTCCGGGTCCGGGTCCGGTCGGCGGTACGGGGCCGGGCGGGCCCGGGGGCATGCCGGGGGCCTGCGGGGGCGCGGCCGGGGGTGCGGCCTGCGGGGGTACGGGGCCGCCGACGGAGCCGCCCATCTGGGCCGGGCCCGCGAGCATCGTCGCCGCGTGGTGCACCCCGCCGGGGGGTGTGCCGGGGGCGCCCGGGGCACCGGGGGGCGTGCCGGGAGCGGCGGGGGCGCCCGGAGCGCCTGGTGCGCCGGGGGGGCCCGGCGGGGCCAGGGGGTTCTGGCCGCCCTGGCTCGGGGCGAACATCGTGGCCGCCTGGTGGACACCGCCCGGCGGGGTGCCGGGGGCGCCCGGGGCACCGGGCGGGCCCGGGGGCTGCAGGGCGCCGGGCGGACCGGGGGGAGCCAGCGGGTTCTGGCCGCCCTGGCTCGGGTCCGCGAACATCGTCGCCGCGTGGTGCACCCCGCCGGGGGGCGTCCCCGGGGCACCGGGCGGGCCCGGGGGCGCCGGGACGCCGGAGCCGATACTGGGCGCGAGCTGGGTGGGCAGATACCCCCCGGCGGGGGCACCGGGCGCCCCGGGGCCCGACGGGGGCGGGGTCGCGCCGGGGATCCCCGGGGCGCCGGGCGGCGGCGGGGTCGTCGCGCCGCCCCCGCGGGTACCGCGCGCCGGGACCCCGGCCTTGCTCGTCGTGGCGTCGGCGATGTCCCCGGCGCCACCGGTGCCCGGGGCGGCGGGGGTACCGGGCACCGGGGTGCCCGTACCGCCCGTACCGCCGGATCCCGTACCACCGGAACCCGTACCGCCGGAACCGATGCCGTCGGATCCCGTACCGCCGGACCCGGTGGTGTCGCCGGGGAGGTCCAGCGCCGGTGCCAGGGCGGTACGGGGGAGCTGACTGCCGCCGGAGATCAGCGCGGTCGGCGCCTCGGCCGGGACGCTGGGCGGCGGGGTGTCGTCGTCCGCCGCGATCAGCGGCGGCGCGAAGACCGTGGCGGGCAGCGGTACGGAGCCGTCGTCCCCCGAGGCGGAGGAGTGGCTGGTGTCGATCCCGGCCCAGGGCGTCGCCCCGACCGGCGCGCCGGGCGCGCCCGTGGTGCCCGGCGCGCTCGGCGGCGGGGTGGCGGGGACGCCGTCGTTGGCGGTCGGCTCGTACGCGGGGACGGCACCCGGAGCCGCCGGAGCGGCAGGGGCCGCCGGGACACCCGGGGACGCCCCCGAGCCGGCCCCGGACACCGGCCCGGATCCCGGCCCCGAGGCCGTCCCGGATCCCGGCCCCGAACCCGTGTCCGCGCCCGGCACCGCACCCGGCGACGTACCCGAACCCGAACCCGCCGCCGCACCCGGCGCCGCACCCGAACCCGAACCCGCGCCCGTGCCCGTGCCCGAACCCGCCCTGTGGTCCGGAATGCCCATCCGGTCCGCCGCGTCCTGGAGCCACTCCGGGGGCGTCAGCAGGAACGACGTCTGGTTCAGGTCGATCCGGGCCGGGGGCTCCGGCGCCGTGGCCGCCGCGGGCTCGCCCCGGCCGCCGTACTCCTCCTCGTAACGGCGGATCACCTCGCCGACCGGCAGCCCCGGCCAGAGCGTGGCCTCGCCGCTGTCGCGCGCGATCACCAGCCGCTGCCGGCCGCCGTCCGAGACGGGGCCGTTCTCGCGGTCCTCCGCCCAGGCCACGAAGCCGAGGTCGAACTCCCGGACCCGCACCTCACGGTGCTGGTAGCCGGGCACATCGCCGTTCACCCACTCTTCCGCGCGCTCCTGCGCCTGCGCGAAGGTCACCACCGCGCTCATCCCTCCACCGGGACGGCGCGCGCGAAGGCGCCGTCCACCATCAGGTTCGCCACGGTCTCCAGCTCCGGCGGGCTGCCCGCCAGCCGCAGCAGGAACGCGTCGAAGTCGTCACCACAGGGCAGGAGCAGCCGCTCCACCCGCTCCTGGACACTCCAGCCGTCCTGGTCCCTGGCGTCGTCGTACGGCGAGAACCAGACCGAGCCGGTGCGCTCGCCCCGTACCTTCACCGCGAGCAGCCCGCCCTGGACGAAGGCGACCGCCAGATAGTCCTTGGTGAGATGGTCCCGCAGACACTTGTTGACGTAGACCACGTCGTTGACGGCGGCCTCGTCGCGCACCGTGAAGAACGGCTGGTCGACCAGGAGCCCCAGCTCCGGGTCGAGCGCCGCGCCCACCGGCGCGCAGCCGCCCGCGGCCTTGAGGAACGAGCGGTAGGCGCCCGGCAGCCGGTAGCCGAGGTCCTCCTCCACGTTCTGGACCATCGCCTCGCCCACCGGCACCGACGCCTTCGGCAGCCCGAAGTGGACCGGGCGGGTCTCCTGGAGCGGGCGCGTGCCGCGCTTCGCGTGGTCAACCGGCGTGGTGGCCAGACCGCCGTGGTGCCGCAGCAGCGCCTTCACCTCGGCCGGGACCAGCTCCATCCGGCGGGTCCCCGCCACGTGGTGCCAGGTCCAGCCGTGCGGGGTCGCCACCGCCGGGATCGTGTCCCACAGTTCATGGCCCGATGCCGCCAGCGCGGCGTTGGCGGAGACGTAGTCCGTCAGCCGCAGCTCGTCCACGCCGAAGCCCTCCGGGGGCTCGGCGATCTCCGCCGCCACGCGGGCGTACGGCGCGAAATCCGGGTAGCCGTCGGCGTCGACCCGTACCCCTCTGGGGTGCCGGGAAGCCCGGACCGGGTCCGGGAAATGTACGACCTGCCCGGCGTAGGCCGCGTTCGGTGGCGCGGCTTGCTGCCCGAGCCGACCTGTCGTCATGGCGGTTGCCCCCTGCTGCGCGTCCGGCTGGTTCCACAGCCCTGGTTGCAGGACAGCCTATGCGGTGCGGCAAGGGCCCGATCCGGCCCGTCTCCCCCGCCCCTCCCCGCCCGGATCCCCGTCCCGGTCCCTGCCCCGGTTGCTGCTCGGATCCCCGCCTCGCTCCCCGCCCCGTCCGCGTCCCCGCCGCGTCCCGTTCCCCGGCCCGCTGTCCGTGCGTCGGCGGTACGTCGGCGGTACGTCAGCCGTGCGCCGACGGTGCGCGGACCGGTCCGTCACCAGGCCGTCGACCGGTCCGCCGGTGGTCCGCCGTCAGGTCCGTGACTGTCTTGTTCTCGCCCTCGGCTGTCTCGTTCGCCCCGTACTCCCCACCACTCCCACCGGCTCCCACCGGCTCCCACCGGCGCACCGCCGCCGCCCGGTCACGCTCCGCTACGTACGCCCCCGTGTGCCCCGCGCCCCCGGGCGCCACGCCGAGGGCCACCGCCGCCCGTGCCGGCCTGCCGCACCCCGTGTGACCCCGCGCAACCCCCCGGCACCCCGTCACACGGCGAAGATTCCGCGTCAGGATCTCCACCGATCCACGCCGATCCGACCCGATCAGCTCCTCAGCTTCCCCACAGTGCGTCACATTTGGCAGGCTGTCCCGGCAACATGGGGGGTGTCACGCACCGTCGGCTACCGGCCGCCGGTGAGGGGAGGGAGCAGCACCATGCACACCGCAGAGCAGACACCGCGGACCGCGCAGGCGGAGCAGGCCCGGCCGGCGGGGCCGTCGGGCCCGGCCGGCTCCGGCACCCCGGGCCTCCCAGGGCTCCCAGGGCTCGCGGGGCCCTCCGGCGATCCACGGCTGAGCTGGCGGTCCGCCGAGGCGCGGCTCCCGCCCTCCGTACGGCAGCGCAGGGACGGCATCCTGCCCGCCGTCGCCGCCGCGCTCTCGGTCCGGGGCACGACCCTCACCTGCACCGCGGGCAAGGCCGACCAGCCGCCCGCGCTGCACCCGCTCGTACAGGACTTCCTCGACACGCTCACCAGCGGCCAGCGGGAGCGGTTCACCGGCCGCTGCCCGGAGGCCATCCTGCTCTCGCGCCATCTCGCGGCGGCCGAGGAGGACCGGTCGAAGCGGGCGAGACGAAAACCCCTGACCCACGGCGAGGCCCGGCGTTCCCTCAAGCACGCCAAGCTGACCGCGCGCCGGATCCGGGAGGACGGCGACCCGCTGCACGGCAGTTACGCTCCGCCCTGCCGCTCCTGCGCCGCGCTGCTGGACCACTTCGGGGTACGGTCCGTCGAGCCCACCGAGGGCGGCTGACCATGGCGCACCCCACGGACCACCCGCACGCCCCGAGCCCCATGAACCACCCGCGTCCGCACACCAGCACCCGCTTCCCCGTCCCCGTCGACGCCGCGCTGCGCGACGCGGGCTGGGAGCCGGGCCGCTGGGACATCGCGCGGGCCGAGGAGTGGGCGGACATCCTGCGCGCCCATATCGCCCCGGCCGGCCACCGGCTCAGCGTCTTCCCGGCCGCGATCGAGGCCTGGGCGGAATTCGGCGGCCTCCGCATCAGCGCCCCGGGGCCCGGCCGCCAGATCGCCCCGGCCACCCTCCGTATCGACCCCACGGCGGGGCTCCACCACGCCCGTACCCTCACCGACCTCGGACGCTCCCTGGACACGGAGCTGAGCCCGCTCGGCGAGGAGGGCGCGGGGCAGGCGGTCCTCGCGATCGACGGCGAGGGCCGCGTGTACAGCATCGACCACACCGGGGACTGGTATCTGGGCCCGGACATCGACCAGGCCCTGAAGACCCTGATCACCGGCTTGGAACCGGCCCGGCTGACCTCGCCCTGAGCCGGGCCCGGCGGGGCGGGGAGGCGGGACGGAGCAGGCATACTTTCCGGGTGCCGATGCCACGCGATCAGAGACCAGGGGGCGGGCCGTCCGTGCGGCGCTCCCCGGGCCGTCCGCCGGTGCCGCTGGAGCGGATCGTCGCGGCGGCGCTGCGGATCGTCGACGAGGAGGGCGCCGAGGCCCTGTCGATGCGGACCCTCGCCCAGCGGCTGGGGTCCGGGACGGCCACGCTCTACCGGCACTTCGACAACCGCGCCGCTCTCGTGGCGCACGTGGTGGACCGCGTGTTCGGCACGGTCGAACTCGACGGCGGCGAAGGCGACGGAGGCGACACGGGCGACGAAGGCGGCAAGGGCGGCAAGGGCGACAAGGGCAGCCAAGGCGACGGAGTGGCCGGGGCCGACTGGCGGCAGGCGTGCCGTACGACGGCGCGGGCCATGTTCGACGCCCTGGCCCGGCACCGCAACGTCGCGCCGCTGCTCTTCGAGCGGATCCCGCTGGGCCCCCACGCGATGGCGGTACGCGAGTCCTGCGTGGCGGCGCTGCTCGCCGCCGGGTTCCCGCCGAGGACCGCGGCACACGCCTATGCGACGCTGTCGCGCTATGTGCTGGGCTTCGCGGTCCAGTTCCGGGGCCCCGGTGACCCGGCGCGGGCCGAGGAGGCCGAGGCGTCGGCCGTGTTCCGGGAGGCCGATCCGGCGCGGTATCCCGCCACCGTGGCGGTGGCGGCCTGGCTGCCCGTACCGCTGGAGGAGGAGTTCGCCTTCGGGCTCGAACTCGTCCTCGACGGCCTCGGCCGGCTCCGCGACGACGGCTGACCCGCGCGGTCACCCGGCCCGCGCGGCCGCCGGAGGGGTACGCGGCCGGTGGTCGGATTCGGATACCGGCGACCGGCGGCCTGCGACCGGCGGTCATGGCCGCCTCGGTCAGGACGCCGCCGGTGTCATGGCCCGCGCTGCCGCCTCTGTGGTGGCGAGGAAGTCCCGGGTGGCGATGTGCCCGAGGTAGCCGTCGGGCCGGATCAGCAGCAGGGTGTCCCCGGTCAGGCCGTAGGCGCGCCGCACCGTGTTCCCGGCATCGGAGAAGGCGCGCTCGACACTGCCGGCGGCGCGCCCGGCACCCCCACCATCGCGCCCGGCACCCCCGGCGGCGCTCCCGCCCACGCCCTCGGCGCTCCCGCCCTCGCCGATGGTGATCTTCGTCAGCCCCGCGCCCGCCGTGGGCCAGTCGAGCTGTCCGAGCGCGCGGGCGGCACCGGCGCCGTAGCCGATGGCGGTGAAGCCCGGTCCCCGGAGGATGTCGAAGAGCCGGGTCCTGGCGCCGTCGGGGCCGAGCAGTTCGGCGTCCGGCGCCCGGTCCCCCACCCGTAGCGTGCGGGTGCGTTCGCCGTCGGCGGGAGCGAGCGGGCCGCCGAAGTAGGTCAGGGCGAGCTGCTGTTCGTCCTTGCCGCGCTTCATGCTCGACGGGTCGAGGCGGGACATGCCGGTCCACTTCTCCGTGGAGAGCCCGAGGACGCCCGCCGCGATGGGCCGCCGCTCGGCCTCGTACGTCTCCAGCAGGCGCGGGCCGGCCCCGGCGAGGACCTGGCCGAGCTTCCAGCCGAGGTTGTAGGCGTCCTGGATACCGGTGTTCAGCCCCTGGGCGCCGGCCGGGGTGTGCACATGCGCGGCGTCACCGGCGAGGAGGACCCGCCCCTGGCCGTACCGCTCGGCGAGGCGGATGTTGGGCCGGAACACGGAGGTCCACCGGATGTCGTGGAGTCGGATGCGCCGGTCGCGGGTGTGCGCGTGGATCCGTTCGGCGATCCGCTCCCTCTCCAGGGAGGGTTCCTCGCCGGGCGCCAGCCGGATGATCCACTGGAACAGGTCGCCGCCCGGCAGCGGGCAGGCGCCGATGAGCCGCCCGCCGCGGCCGGGCCACATGTGCCACCGGTCGCGGGAGAGGCCGCTGACGACCGCGTCGACGATGAGAATCCGCTCGGCCTCGTCGGTCGACCCGGTGAACCCGATGCCGAGCCGCTTGCGGACCTGGCTGGCGCCGCCGTCCGCCCCCACCACATACCGGGCGGTGATCACCTCGACGCCGTCCGGGCCCGCCACCTCGGCGCGGGCCGTCTCCGTGTCCTGGGTCAGCCCGACCAGCTCCCGGCCGAACTCGGCGCCGTGGTGCGCCGCGCCGAGCCGGGTGTGGAGGGCGCGGTCCGTACGGAACTGGGGGATCAGCCAGGTGTTGGGGTGGGGGACGTCCGGGGTGGCCCGCTTGCGCGGGAACATCCGCCACGGAACGGTCAGCGGCCCGAGATGGAACCCCAGGAGCGGATAGGCCCCGCCCCCGGCCAGCACGTCGTCCAGCGCGCCCAGGTCGTGGAGGATCTCCAGGCTCCGGGGCTGCACGCCCTTGGCGCGGGACCCGCCGAACGCCTGCGGCGCCTTGTCGACGATACGGATGTCCAGGCCGCGCCGGACCAGGTCGATCGCGAGGGCCGTACCGGAGGGGCCCGCGCCGA
This sequence comes from Streptomyces sp. NPDC093085, assembly GCF_040683935.1. Taxonomy (NCBI): domain Bacteria; kingdom Bacillati; phylum Actinomycetota; class Actinomycetes; order Kitasatosporales; family Streptomycetaceae; genus Streptomyces; species Streptomyces sp. NPDC093085. The sequence continues at coordinate 138,820 of NZ_JBFBFB010000007.1, forward strand.
CGACCAGGACGTCGATGGCGTCGGGGGCGGGGGAGGCACCGGGAGCGCCGGTGGCGCCGGGGGTATCGGAGGGCTCTGACCAGGAATTCATAATGGTTACAGTGTTGCCGTTATTGGCCCCCTGTCAAGCCGGGCGCCTCCCGGAGCCGCGAGCCGAGGTACGCGGCCCCCGGAGACGCCAAGGTCCAGGAGACGCCAGGAGACCCGAAACCCCGGAGCCCAGGAGACGCCGGGGAGGCGGTTACGTCAGAAGATCGCCAGCGGGTTGACCGGGACGCCGGTCAGGCCGTGGACACGCGGCGGCGCGACCGTGAGCAGGAAGGCATAGCGGCCCGTCTCCGCGCAGACGGCGGCCAGCTCCGCCAGGTCGGCGACGTCGATCAGGGGCAGGCCCAGCAGGGGCAGGGCGACCCGGTGCAGGGGGCCCGGCAGGGCGGGGTCCAGCGGGGGATGGGCGTCGCCGAGGTCGCCCGCGTACAGGGAGACACCGCGCTCGTGCATCCACCGCACCGCGTCCAGGCCGATGCCCGGCATCGGGCGCGCCGGGTCGATCGCGTACTCCCACCCGAAGCGCACCACCAGGGCGTCCCCGGACTCCAGCCGTACGCCCTGACGCGCCTCGGCCGCCTCGAAATCCGCCCGGGTGACCGCGTACCCGGCGGGCAGCGGGCCCTCGGCGGCGAGGTCGAGCAGGACGCCCCGGGTGGCGATCCCGGCGGCGAACGCCCGCGTGGAGCCGTGCCGCACGCCGGCCGGGGTGACGCTCTCGGCGCCGGGGCGGCCGGGGTAGACCTGCCCTTCGACCATCTGATGGGCCAGGGCGTCGAGGTGGGTGGAGCGTACGTGGTGGTTGGTGACCAGCATCATGTCGGCCGACGCGGGGAACTCCCCGGTGTACTGCATGAGCTGCTGGACGGGCGAGGCGTCCCGCGTGGTGGGCGCGAAAGGACCGCTGACGAACGGTGCCGGCTCGATCGGTCGCGCCAGCGAGACCGCCCGCCCGGTCCGCGCCTCGGCGGCGCCTCTGGCCCGGGCCTCGTCGGTGATCAGATTGAGCGTCCCCAGCTCGTCGTCCGCGCCCCAGCGGCCCCAATTGCTGGGCAGGTCCTGCTTGTTGACGGTTCCGGCAGTGCCGTCGTCCTTCGATTCCGTACTCATGCGCCGAACCTAGTACCCCTCCCGGCACCAGCGGGTGACACACCCCCGGGCAGGGCACGCCCGGCGATTGTCAGGCCGCATCCGACCGGGCCCGGCCGGATGCCCGGTCCGGCGCCCGGTCCGGCGCCCGGTCCGGCAGCACCGCCGACACCCGGAAGCCCCCCGCGTCCGTGACCCCCGAGACGAACGCCCCGCCCAGCGCCGTCACCCGTTCCCTCATCCCCACCAGCCCGTTCCCCCCGCTGGGCAGCCCCGCGTCCTGGGCGCCGACGTCCGAGGGGCCGTTCTCGACCTGCATCGCGACCTCGGACTCCCGGTGCGCGAGCCGCACCATGACCTTCGCGCCCGCCGCGTGCTTCAGGACATTGGTCAGGGCCTCCTGCACCACCCGGTACGCGGTCTGCTCCACCTCCGGCGGGTACGGGCGCGACTCGCCCTGCACCATCAGCTCCACCACCATCCCCGTGTCCCGGGACTCCCCCACCAGCGCCTCGATGTCCCGCATCCCCGGGCCGTCCTCGGCGGCAGCGGCGGCGGCAGCGGCGGCGGCCCGCGCCACCGAGGCCAACGGCACCCCGGCATCCGTACCCCCCGGAGCCACGCCCCCCGGAACGCCTCCCCCCGAGCCCGTCACCCCCGCAGCCTCCCCCGCCTGCCGGGCCGCCACCTGCTCGCCCGTACGGAGCACCCCGAGCATCTCCCGCAGCTCGGTCAGCGCCTGCCGGCCCAACTCGCCGACCAGCGCCGCGTTCTTCACCGCCTTCTGCGGGTCCTTCAACGCCACCGCCTGGAGCGCCGCCGCGTGCACCACCATCAGGCTCACCCGGTGCGCCACCACGTCGTGCATCTCCCGGGCGATCCGCGTCCGCTCCTCCGTACGCGCCCACTCCGCCCGCTGCTCCGCCCGGTCGGCCAGCAGCGACAGTTCCTGCTCCAGGCTGTCCGCCCGCTCCCGCAGGCTCTCCATCAGACGGCGCCTGGCCCCCACGTACAGCCCGAGCAGCACCGGCGGCGCCGTCATCCCGACCGACATCATCACCGCGACGACCGGGACGTACCAGCGCGCCGAGTCGAGCGCCGTGTTCACCACGTTCTGCGAGGTCCGCACCACCGTCACGATCAGCGTGCCGGCGAACGACATCCCCGCCAGCGCCCCGGTGATCCGGCGCGGCACCTCCGACGCGGCCAGCGTGTAGAGCCCCACCAGGCTCATCAGATATCCCATGTCCGCGGGCGTGATGGCGATCGCCACCAGCACCACGGCGAACGGCCACCGCCGCCGTACCAGCAGCATCGACCCGGCTATCAGCCCGAACAGCACCCCCGCGGAGACCGGCACCGCCGCCGTCCGCGCGAACTGCACCCCCTGCACCCCGCACTCCAGAGCCGACACCACCGCCAGCCCCGCATCGAGCACGACACTCCGCCGCCGCCCCCACCACCAGTACCCACGAGCGGCCATGCCCGCCGCGTCCTGGTGTGCCCCCGTTGTGGTCATGTCTCCCACCCTACGGGCGCCCGCACCCCGTTTTCCGGTGACCTCGGCACCACGAATCACGACATGACATGCCGGGAACAGAAGTCGATCACTCGAACTGGTGAATCGTCTGCACATTCGAGCCGGAGGGGTGCGTTCCGCCAGACGATACGACCTATGAATGCACTTCACCGTACATACACCGACTTCGAGGGACTTCGCGGCCAGGTCCTGGCCCTGCGCCGCCAGGGACTCAGCCGTCGCCAGATCCGCGACCGGCTCCACATCCACAACAACGACATCCTCAATCGCCTCGTGGAGGGCGAGCCGCCCCCGAAGCGCACCAAGCGGGCGAACGGCAAGGGCGATCTCCGCGCAAAAGCCCGTGAGCTGCGCCTGAAGGGCCTCACGTACGACCAGATCCAGATCGAGCTGGGCTGCTCGAAGAGTTCGATCTCCCTATGGGTACGGGATCTCCCGAAGCCGGACCGACGCGACGCGCAGGAACAGGCGAGGCTGGCGGCCCGGAAGCGCTGGGAGCACGAACTGGTGGTCCGGGACGAGGAACGACAGAAGACGAAGGCCGCGGCGGCCACCGAGATCGGCCCGCTGAGCGACCGGGACCTGTTCCTCGTCGGCGTCGCCCTCTACTGGGCGGAAGGCGCAAAGGACAAGGCTTACGACCGTCGCGAGAACACCACCTTCATCAACAGTGACCCGAGCGTGATCGCGATCTATCTCGCCTGGCTCGCGTTGCTCGGCGTGGAGAAGGACCGTGTGCGCTATCGCTTGATGATCCATGAGTCGGCCGACGCGGAGGCCGCCCAGCGCTACTGGGCCGACCTGGCGGGCGTCGATGCGTCCGTCTTCCAGAAGACCACGCTGAAGAAGCACAACCCCAGGACGGCGCGGAAGAACACCGGCGAAAACTACCGGGGCTGCTTGATCGTCCGGGTCTCCCAGGGCGCGGAGTTGTACCGTCGGATTGAAGGCTGGTGGTCCGGGATCACGTGCCCCTTCACCTCCGGTAGGGTCTGAGGCGGTGATCCACCGTTCCGCCGTGGGGTAGCGGCATCCCGCAGGCCTTTGGAGCCTTGAGACGCTGGTTCGAATCCAGCCGGCGGAGCCATCAGGACGGGCCCCGACCTCCTCGGTCGGGGCCCGTCCTCGTTTACGGCGGACTACCCCCCGGTATCCTGCGATGGACCATCACCCGAAGCCGAAGGGCATCTCCGTGAGCGCCAACCGCCCGGCAGCCGTCATCGTCCTCGCAGCGGGTGAAGGTACCCGCATGAAGTCGAGGACACCCAAGGTTCTGCACGAGGTCTGCGGGCGTTCGCTCGTGGGTCATGTCGTCTCCGCGGCACGGGAGCTCGATCCGCGGGAGCTGGTCGTGGTCGTGGGCCACGCCAGGGAGCAGGTCGAGGGGCATCTCACCGGGGCGTATCCGGGGGTGCGGGCCGCCTGGCAGGAGACGCAGCTCGGGACCGGGCACGCCGTGCGGATGGCGTTGCGGGAGATGGGGAGCGCACCGCACGGGACCGTGGTCGTGGTCTGCGGCGACACCCCGCTGCTCTCCGGGGCGACGCTCAACGCGCTCGCCGCGACGCATGCCGCCGACGGCAACGCGGTGACCGTACTGACCGCCGAGGTGCCGGACGCGACCGGGTACGGGCGGATCGTGCGGGACGGGGCGAGCGGCGCGGTGACGGCGATCGTGGAGCACAAGGACGCGACCGACGCGCAGCGGGCGATCCGGGAGATCAACTCGGGGGTGTTCGCCTTCGACGGCCAGTTGCTGGCGGACGCGCTGGGCAAGGTGCGTACGGACAACAGTCAGGGCGAGGAGTACCTGACGGACGTCCTGGGCATCCTGCGGGAGGCGGGCCACCGGGTGGGGGCTTCGGTCGCGGAGGACCACCGGGAGATCCTCGGGATCAACAACCGCGTCCAGCTCGCGGAGGCGCGCCGGCTGCTCAACGAGCGGCTGCTGGTGGAGGCGATGCTGGCGGGCGTGACGGTGGTGGATCCGGCGTCGGTGTCCGTGGATGTGACGGTGACGTTCGAGCAGGACGCGGTGGTGCATCCGGGGACGCAGCTCCTGGGGTCGACGCATCTCGGCGAGGGGTGCGAGGTGGGACCGAACTCGCGGCTGAAGGACACGGCCGTGGGCGCGGGCGCGCGCGTGGACAACACGGTGGCGGACGGGGCGGAGGTGGGCGAGGGCGCGATGGTGGGTCCGTACGCCTATCTGCGGCCGGGTACGCGACTGGGCGTGCGGGCGAAGGCGGGTACGTACGTGGAGATGAAGAACGCGACGATCGGCGAGGGTACGAAGGTGCCGCACCTCTCGTACGTGGGGGACGCGACGATCGGCGAGTACACCAACATCGGCGCGGCGAGCGTGTTCGTGAACTACGACGGCGAGTCGAAGCACCACACGACGGTCGGCTCACACTGCAAGACGGGCTCGGACAACATGTTTGTGGCGCCTGTCACGGTGGGGGACGGCGCGTACACCGCCGCCGGTTCGGTGATCACGAAGGACGTACCGCCGGGTTCGCTGGCCGTCGCCCGTGGCCAGCAGCGGAATATCGAGGGCTGGGTGGCGCGGAAGCGTCCGGGGAGCGCGGCCGCCCAGGCGGCGGCGTCGGCCGCCGCGACGCCGGCCGGGACGTCGGCGAACGGTGCGGACGAAAGCTGACCGGAAAGAGGCGCACCGATCACGGCGTACCGTGATAACTGCACATCTGCACGATTCGGCTGGCTCGCAGGGACGCCTCGCAGGGACGCGCGCGGCTCGGCGGCCACCAACACGTCTGAGGAGACAGTGCTGTGACCGGGATCAAGACGACCGGCGAGAAGAAGCTGATGCTCTTCTCCGGCCGCGCCCACCCCGAGTTGGCCGAGGAGGTCGCGCAACAACTCGGTGTCGGGATCGTGCCGACCAAGGCTTTCGATTTCGCCAACGGTGAGATCTACGTCCGCTACCAGGAGTCCGCGCGGGGTGCGGACTGTTTCCTGATCCAGAGCCACACGGCTCCGATCAACAAGTGGATCATGGAGCAGCTCATCATGATCGACGCCCTGAAACGGGCGTCGGCGCGCTCCATCACGGTGATCGTGCCGTTCTACGGTTACGCCCGCCAGGACAAGAAGCACCGCGGCCGGGAGCCGATTTCGGCCAGGCTGGTGGCGGATCTGATGAAGACGGCGGGCGCGGACCGGATCCTCACGGTCGACCTGCACACCGACCAGATCCAGGGCTTCTTCGACGGCCCGGTGGACCACCTCTTCGCGCTGCCGGTGCTGGCGGACTACGTGGCCGGGAAGGTGGACCGTACGAAGCTGACGGTGGTCTCCCCGGACGCGGGCCGGGTCCGGGTCGCGGACCGCTGGTGCGACCGGCTGGGCGCGCCGCTGGCGATCGTGCACAAGCGGCGGGACAAGGACGTCGCGAACCAGGTGACGGTCCACGAGGTCGTCGGCAATGTCGCGGGCCGGGTCTGTGTGCTGGTCGACGACATGATCGACACCGGCGGCACGATCTGCGCGGCGGCGGACGCGCTCTTCGCGCACGGCGCGGAGGACGTCATAGTGACGGCGACGCACGGTGTCCTGTCGGGCCCGGCGGCGGACCGGCTGAAGAACTCGAAGGTGAGCGAGTTCGTCTTCACGAACTCGCTGCCGGACCCGGGCAACCTGGACCTGGACAAGATCACGGTGCTGTCGATCGCGCCGACGATCGCGCGGGCGGTGCGCGAGGTCTTCGAGGACGGTTCGGTGACGAGCCTCTTCGAGGAGGAGGCGTAGCCGGCGTGACGCCATGGCGCCGTGACGGCGTGACGCCACGACGCCATGACGGCGTGACGGCGTGACGGCGTGACGGCGTGACGGCGTGACGGCGTGAGCGATCCGGACCCTGCCCGGGTCCGGAAGATCGATTTCTGAGGCGGCCTCCCCGCCGGGTAGACTTCTCCAGTTGCTCGGCGAGGGAGGCCGCACCTGTGTGCGGCTGGTCCGTTATCGACGCGCTCTTCGTAGCAGGCCCGTTGTGGCCGGGTGACGGCCCGATTACCTCCGTAATCCACGGTCACCCCCGTGGTCCACGGTTCACCTACGAGGAGTGCGACAGCCATGGCTGAAGTGAAGATCGCCGCCGAGATCCGTACCGAGTTCGGCAAGGGCGTGGCGCGCCGTACGCGCGTCGCCGGCAAGGTCCCCGGGATCGTCTACGGTCACGGCGCGGACACCGTGCACGTCACCCTGCCGGGCCACGAGCTGATGATGGCGCTGAAGACGGCGAACGCGCTGATCAGCCTGGACATCGAGGGCCGCAACGAGCTGGTCATCCCGAAGGCCGTGCAGCGCAACGCGCTCAAGGGCCACATCGAGCACGTCGACCTGCTCGCGGTGAAGCGCGGCGAGAAGGTCGCCGTCGAGGTGGCCGTGCACACCGAGGGCGAGCTGGCGCCGGGCTCCAACCTGCTGGAGAACGTCCTCAACACGATCACCGTCGAGGCCGAGGCCACCCACATCCCGGAGGCCGTGACGGTCTCGATCGCGGGGCTGGACGCGGGCGCTTCCGTCCTGGCCAAGGACATCCCGCTGCCGTCGGGCACCACGCTGGTGACGGACGCGGACGCGGTCGTCATCCAGGTCCTGGCCGCGCAGGCCGAGGAGCCGGCCGGCGAGGAGACCGAGGCGGCCGAGGGCGCCGAGGCCTGATCGCCGGGTCCTCGGATCCCTTGATCGGATGTACGGACGGGGTGGTGGGCCTGCGGGCCCGCCACCCCGTTCTTTCCTGCCCACCACTCTTTCCTGCCTCTTTCCTGCCCACCACTCATGAGGAGACGGCGCGGATGACCACGGATGCCCTTGCCCCCTGGCTGATCGTCGGTCTGGGGAACCCCGGACCGGGGTACGCGGCCAACCGGCACAATGTCGGATTCATGGTGGCCGATCTGCTGGCGGAGCGTATCGGCGGTACGTACCGGCGCGCGCAGAAGGCGCAGGCCCAGGTGGTGGAGGGGCGGCTGGGCGGCCCCGGGCCCGCCGGGCGCCGGGTGGTGCTGGCCAAGCCCGCCTCGTACATGAACCTCTCGGGCGGCCCGGTGACCGCGCTGCGGGACTTCTACAAGGTGGACACGGCGCACGTGGTGGCGGTCCATGACGAGCTGGACATCGACTACGGGGTGCTGCGGCTGAAGCTGGGCGGCGGGGACAACGGGCACAACGGTCTGAAGTCGATGACGAAGGCGATGGGGCCCGGCTACCACCGGGTCCGGTTCGGGATCGGCCGGCCGCCGGGGCGGATGCAGGTGGCGGACTTCGTGCTGAAGGACTTCTCGTCGGTGGAGCGCAAGGAGCTGGCGTACTTCGTCGACCGGGCGGCGGACGCGGTGGAGTCGCTGGTGATGGACGGGCTGGAGCGGGCGCAGGGCATGTACAACTCCTGACGCGCACGGTCCGGGACGCGCACGACTTCGTACGCGCGCAGCCCCCTGCCCCTCTGACACGCACAACCCTGACAAGGGGCGCATGGGCCCCCGTAACGCCCTTCGAAGGTTGACCTGGCGCGTTCCCATGACCAAGGATCCCGCCCTATGAGCCCTGTGAGCCCTGTGAAGCGGAAGAAGGGTGCCGGCAAGGGGAAGCGGAAGTCGGCCCGGTCCGCCCGTATCGCCTCGTTCGGACGTCAGGCGGCGATGGGCGCCGTCGTGGTGCTGCTGCTGGTCGCGGGGGTGTGGACATCCTGGGACGACGCCCAGCATGTGATGCTCGCGAAGGGTCGTGAGCACGGGACGCTGACGGTGACCGCGTGCGCGGACGGGGTGTGTTCGGGGCGGTACGTGGCGGAGGGGCCCGGCGGTACGGCGGGGCGGATGACCATCGCGGAGTCGGTCGCGGCGCGCAAGGGCGACGAGGTGCCGGTGGTGGTGAAGCCCGGGACGCGTGAGCTGGTCCGTACCGGGACGGGGGGCCTGCTGTACGCGTGGGTGCCGCTGGGCGGGGCGCTGCTGCTGGCGTCGCTGGTGATCGGCGGCGGGCTGCGGATGACGCGGACGGGGTGGGGCGCGGCGGTGGCGGGCGGGGTGCTGCTGGTGGCGACGTTCTTCGCGCTCTGAGCCGCGCATACGTTCCGTACGTACGCGCATACGCGCATACGGGTACGGGGCCGCCCCTGGCCAGGGGCGGCCCCGTACCCGTCTCTCCCCAGGGCTCAGCCGGTGTTGCGGAGCCCCGCGGCGACCCCGTTGACCGTCAGGAGCAGCGCGCGGCCGAGCAGCGGGTCGGCCGGGGCGCCGTTCTCGGCGGCGGCGCGCTGCCGGGCGAGCAGGGAGACCTGGAGGTAGGAGATCGGGTCCAGGTAGGCGTCGCGGATGGCGAAGGTCTGCTGGAGCGCCGGGTTGGAGTCGAGGAGCTTCTCGCCGCCGGTGATGCGCAGGACTTCCTGGACGGTGAGGGCGTGCTCGGCCTCGATGACCTCGAAGACGTGCTTGAGGTGGTCGGGGACGAGCGTGTCGACGTAGTGGCGGGCGATCCGCAGGTCCGTCTTGGCGAGGGTCATCTCGACGTTGGAGAGGAAGTTGCGGAAGAAGTGCCAGTGCTCGCGCATCTCGTCGAGGACCGTGTCGGGCCCGGCCTCGCGCAGCGCCTTGAGGCCGGAGCCGACGCCGAACCACCCGGGGACGATCTGGCGGGACTGGGTCCAGCCGAAGACCCACGGGATGGCGCGGAGCCCGTCGAGTCCGGCGCCCGAGTCGGGGCGGCGGGAGGGGCGGGAGCCGAGGTGGAGGTCGGCGAGCTGGTCGACGGGGGTGGCGGCGAAGAAGTACGCGGGCAGGTCGGGGTCCTCGACCAGTCTGCGGTACGCGCCGTGGGCCGCGTCGGAGACGATGTCCATGGCCGAGTCCCAGCGGGCCAGGGCTTCGCCGGACTGGCGGGGCGCGGTGTGCAGGGCGGAGGCCTGGAGGGTGGCGGCGACCGTCAGCTCCAGGTTCTCCCTGGCCAGGGAGGGGATGAGGTACTTGTCGGAGATGACCTCGCCCTGCTCGGTGACCTTGATCTCGCCTTCGAGGGTGCCCCACGGCTGGGCGAGGATCGCGTCGTGCGAGGGGCCGCCGCCCCGGCCGACCGTACCGCCGCGGCCGTGGAAGAGGCGGAGCCGTACGCCGTGCCGGTGGGCGACGTCGCGGAGCCGGCGCTGGGCGCGGTGGATCTCCCACTGGCTGGTGGTGATGCCGCCGAACTTGGAGGAGTCGGAGTAGCCGAGCATGACCTCCTGGACGTCGCCGCGGAGCGAGACGAGGCGGCGGTAGGAGGGGTCGGCGAGCATCTCGTCGAGGATGACGTCGGCGGCGCGCAGCTCGTCGGTGGTTTCGAGGAGCGGCACGATGCCGATCTTGGCCCAGCCGCCGTGGAGGTCGAGGAGTCCGGCCTCGCGGGCGAGGAGGGCGGCGGCGAAGACGTCGTCGGCGCCCTGGCACATGGAGATGATGTACGACTCGATGACCTCGGGGCCGAAGCGCTCGAAGGCCTGGCGGACGGTGTGGAAGACGCCGAGGGTCTTCTCGCCGGCCGGGTCGAGGGGGGCCGGGGTGGGGGCGAGGGGGCGGCGGGAGCGGAGTTCCTTGGCGAGGAGCTTCTGCCGGTACTCGCGGGGCATGTCGGCGTACCGCCAGGACTCCTCGCCGAGGCGGTCGAAGAGCTGGCCGAGCGCGTGGTGGTGGGCGTCGGCGTGTTCCCGTACGTCCATGGTGGCGAGCTGGAGGCCGAAGGCGGCGAGGGTCCGGATCGTACGGTCCATGCGGCCGTCGGCGAAGAGGCCGCCCCGGTGCTGGCGCAGGGAGGTCTGGATGAGGGTGAGGTCGTCGAGGAGTTCGGCGGTGCCGAGGTAGTCGCGGCCGTCCTCGTGGGGGATGTTGCGGGCCAGGCGCTCGCGGGTGTTGAGGAGCTTCTGGCGGATGCAGGTGGCCTTGAGGCGGTAGGGCTCCTCGGCGTTGAGGCGCTTGTAGCGGGGGCTGATCTCGGGGAGCCGGACGAGGTCGTTCTGGAGGGAGTCCAGGAGTTCGTCGGTGGCGCCGGTGTAGCGGATGGAGTTGGAGAGCTGGCCGCGGAGCTGGTCGACGAGTTCGAGGGCGTCGGTGATGCCGTGCTCGTGCTGGAGGATCAGGACTTCGCGGGTGACCTCGGGGGTGACGTTGGGGTTGCCGTCGCGGTCGCCGCCGATCCAGGTGCCGAAGGTGAGGGGGCGGGTGCCGGGGGGCAGCTCGACGCCGACGCGGTCGAGTTCGGCGACGAGGTCTTCGAGGACGTCGCCGACGGCTCCGGCGTGCAGTTCGTCCAGGTAGTAGATGGCGTTACGGGCCTCGTCGGCGGGCTCGGGCCGGACGACGCGGAGTTCGTCGGTCTGCCAGATCAGGTCGATGGACTCGGCGAGGCGGAGGTCGTGGCGGCGCCGGTCGGAGGCGAGGGCGGGGGCTTCGAGGAGCTCGGCGATCCGGCGGAGCTTGTTGAGTACGGAGCGGCGGGCGGCCTCGGTGGGGTGGGCGGTGAAGACGGGCCGTACGTTGAGGTTGCGGACGGTCGCGCGGAGGTGCTCGGGGTCGGCGTCCTTGAGCCGGTCGGCGGTACGGGCGAGGAGGCCCCCCTCGGCGGCGCGGCGCTCGCGCATCTCGCGGCCCCGGTGCACCTGCTCGGTGACGTTGGCGAGATGGAAGTAGGTGGAGAAGGCGCGGACCAGCTTGCCCGCGGTTTCGAGGTCGGTGTCTCCGAGGAGCTCCGCGGCGGCTTCGCCGTTCTCGCGCGTGAGGGCGCGGACCCGTTCGACGAGCTGGAGCAGCTCGGGGCCTTCCTGTCGTACGAGGGTCTCGCCCAGGAGGTCACCGAGACGGCGGATGTCCGCGCGCAGCTCGGCGCTGGCGGATGAGGTCTGGTCGGCACTGCTCACAGGTGCGGCTCCTTGCAGTGTTTGAGCACGTCTGGAGGGTTCTGGAGACTTCGCGGACCGCGCTGTCCGACGGTCCAAGGATAGGTGGCCTTCGCCTGACGTTATCCACAGGCCTCTTGCCTGGTCGTTCGGCGCTGCCATACTTGCGTTGCCGTAGGTTAAGTGCCCCTATCCGACCATCTGTCCGATTTACCGACCGCTCTCCGCTCCGGTAACTACCCCCCACAAGCGTCTCTCCCACATCACCATCCCCCCACTCCCCTCCTCACTCCAGGGATCCCCATGTCCACGCCGCCCGACGTACTGAACGACGCCTCCAACCCCTCACCCTCCGGTTCGAACGCGCTACCCTCCGCGACGATCGGCGGGGAGAGCAAAGGCTCGCTGGAGCAGTTCGCGCTGCTCGTCTTCATCGTGGTGCCGTTCCTCGCGGTGCTGGCGGCGGTGCCGCTGGCCTGGCGGTGGGGCGGGGTGAGCTGGCTGGACCTGGGCCTGATGGTGGGGATGTACTTCCTCGGCTGCCATGGGGTGACGATCGGGTACCACCGGTATTTCACCCATGGCGCCTTCAAGGCGAAGCGTCCGCTGCGGATCGCGCTCGCGGTGGCGGGCTCGCTGGCGGTGGAGGGCCCGCTGGTCCGCTGGGTGGCGGACCACCGTAAGCACCACAAGTTCTCGGACGCGGAGGGCGACCCGCACTCCCCCTGGCGGTTCGGCGAGACGCTGCCCGCGCTGCTGAAGGGGTTGTGGTGGGCGCATATCGGCTGGCTCTTCGACGAGGAGCAGACCCCGCAGCAGAAGTACGCCCCGGACCTGATCAAGGACCCGGCGATCCGTGCCGTGTCGCGCCAGTTCGTGCTGTGGACGATCGTCTCGCTGGGGGTTCCGCCGCTGGTGGGCGGTCTGGTGACGATGTCCTGGTGGGGTGCGTTCACGGCGTTCTTCTGGGGCTCGCTGGTGCGGGTGGCGCTGCTGCACCATGTCACGTGGTCGATCAATTCGATCTGCCACGCGGTGGGCAAGCGGCCCTTCAAGTCGCGGGACCGCTCGGGCAATGTGTGGTGGCTGGCGGTGCTGTCGTGCGGGGAGTCCTGGCACAACCTGCACCACGCGGACCCGACGAGCGCGCGGCACGGGGTGCTCAGGGGCCAGATCGATTCGAGCGCCCGGCTGATCCGCTGGTTCGAGGTGCTGGGCTGGGCGAGCGACGCCCGCTGGCCGAGCACCGCCCGCCTGGACTCCCGCCGCAAGAGCGCACCCGCCAAGGCATGATGGGCACCGTGGCGATCGACGGCGGTACGAACAAGCAGGGCAGCACGGAGAAGTCCCGGTCCACGGCGGGCCGGCGGGCCCGCAGGGTCCGGATGACCGGGGCGGAACGGCGCGAACAGCTCCTGGACATCGGCCGTACGGTCTTCGCGGAGAAGGGGTTCGAGGCGACGTCGGTGGAGGAGATCGCGGCGAAGGCCGGGGTCTCCAAGCCCGTCGTGTACGAGCACTTCGGCGGCAAGGAGGGGCTGTACGCGGTGGTCGTGGACCGCGAGATGCGCCAGCTCCTGGACATGGTCACCAGCGCCCTGACCGCGGGCCACCCCCGCGAGCTGCTGGAACAGGCGGCGTTCGCCCTCCTCGACTACATCGAGAGATATACGGACGGCTTCCGCATCCTGGTCCGCGACTCCCCCGTGGCCCAGTCGACGGGCACCTTCGCCTCCCTGATCAGCGACATCGCCACACAGGTCGAGGACATCCTCGGCATGGAGTTCAAGAACCGGGGCTTCGACCCCAAACTGGCCCCCCTCTACGCCCAGGCCCTGGTCGGCATGGTCGCCCTCACCGGCCAGTGGTGGGTGGACGCCCGCCGCCCGAAAAAGTCCGAGGTGGCCGCCCACCTGGTCAACCTGGCCTGGCACGGCCTGGAAAACCTGGAACCGAAGCCACGCCTGATAGGCCACCGGAAGGTGTGAGGGGGCGGGGCGCACGGGACCCGGGGCCGCCGTTGGTGTCAGCTTTACGGGGATGGTCACCCATTGTGATGACATAACCCGGATTCCGCCGCTACGGTGGAAGAGCAGGCCGATCATTACGTCCATGGGAGGAATCATGACCGCCGAGCCAGTCAGGGCCGCGCACCAGTGGCCTGTGCCCCCGCAGGACGGCTACACCGTGGACGATCTGTTCACCCTGCCAGGACTCCCGCCGCACACCGAGTTGATCGACGGGAGCCTTGTCTTCGTGAGTCCGCAGCGCGATTTCCACAGCATTGTGATCGATATGTTGGTGACCGGCCTGCGTCACACCGCCCCACCGGAGGTGAAGGTACGCCGGGAGATGACAGTGGTGCTCGACCGCCGCAACGGTCCGGAGCCCGATGTCTCCGTCGTTCGCGCCGAGGCGGTGATCAACCGCAGCGTGACCCGCTTCCAGGCAGCCGACATCCTGCTGGCCGTCGAGGTCGTCTCGCCGGACTCCGAGGCCCGTGACCGCGAGAGCAAGCCGCAGAAGTACGCGGCGGCCGGCATCCCGCACTTCTGGCTGGTGGAGATGGCCGGCGCCGACGAGCACGCGGTCGTACGGGTCTACGAGCTGGACCCGGTGACCAAGGCGTACGCACTCACCGGGATCCACCACGACCGCCTCAAGACCAGCGTCCCGTTCACCATCGACATCGACATCACGGGCGAGGCCCTGGACGCCCTCTGACCCCTCGTACCAGCCTGTCGGTTGAGGCAGGGTCGCCCCCCCGCCTCAGCCGCGTCCCGGCTCCCCGCCCCGCAGAAAGGCGGACGCCGCCTCGACGAATGATTCGCGGGACGCCTTGAAGTCCTTCCACTCCGGGTTCCGGTTTCCGGACCTGTTCAGCGCCGCCAGGCGCTCCAGCACGGCCCGCGCCTCCTTGACCGGTCCGACGCCCTCGACGTCGATGACATTGAAGGCGGCACGCGTGGCCACGTACGCGGTGTCCACCGCCGCGAGAGCCTCGGCCTCATCGGCGTACCGTCCCTCGACCCGGTACCAGGCGACCCGGGATTCGGCGTCCGCGGCGGTGAGGAACGCGGCGTACGCGTCGCGCCGAGCCAGATAAAGAATGTCACTCGCCATGGGAACTCCGTGCTGGCGGTCCGGACCGGACAGTGACCACGCTACCGGCGACGGATCGCGCCCCGCCCGCAAAGAGGGAAGTTCACCCTCAGTAGTCGGTGCCGGAGACCTCTGGGTTGTAGTAACGGACCGACCGCTCCGGCGCCCCGACGGGGCCACGCGGATACGACACGGCCCGCTGTCCGCCACCGCTGTCACCGCCCCCGCCACCACCGTCGCCGTTCGTGGGTCCGCAGGCCGCATCGGGTGCGCACGCCGTCTGGGGACTGCACGATTCGAACGACGGGTTGCAATCGGGCAGGCACTTCGGGGCCGCCGAGACGGCGGTGTCGGGGAACAGCGCCTGAAGTTCAGCACGGGCCGCCCGTGGAGAACGGCAAGCAGACGGCCACGGCGGAGGAGCTGCGGCAGTGGGCGACGGCCACGGAGCAGCCCGGGATCAGTGAGGAGCTGATCTCCCGTCTGGCGGGTCTCGAATCCCATGTCCGTTCCTGGCGGCGACAGCTCGCCTACGGGCACAAGCCCGTTCAGGAGACCATCAACACCGAGTTCGACCGGACCCGTACCTTCCGCGCCTGGGAGGGGGCGATGGTCGTGGGTTCCCTCCAGACCGCCGACTACGCACGGCATGTCTTCAGCCGCTACGCGGACCTGCGCCGCTCACCGCGTGATACCGAAGACGCCGTCCGGGCCCGCATAAAACGGCAGGCCGGTCTCTACGAGGCGGGGAACAAATACAAGATCATCATGTGGGAGGCCGCGCTGCACGCCCAGGTCTGCCCGCCTTCCGTGCTCGCGGCCCAACTCGACAGGCTGACCGGAGTGATCGGCATGGACACGGTGGAGCTGGGGATCATCCCCCTGGGGGCCCCGCTCAAGATCCCGCCGGCCAACGGTTTCTGGATCCTCGACGACCGGCTCGTCATCACCGAGGACTGGCATGCGGAACTGTGGGTGGACGACCGCGCCAGCCTCACCACCTACGCCAGGGTGTGGGACACGCTGAACGAGTCCGCCGTCTATGGAGCCGATGCCCGCCACGTCATCGCCCGAGCGGGCCGCATGCTCGACGCGCGATAGCCCGCACGGGCGGGGCTACGCCTCCTTCCGGGAGGCCGAGACCCACCGCGAGTTCATCGAGACCGGCACCGTCCCATGGGACCGCGCTGGGCGAGGTGCTGTTCATCGCGGGGGGGGAGGGGCATCCGGATCGGGGGGCCGGAGCAAAGGGGGGCGGCGGGGTCAGCATGCGGCGGTACGGGGGGACAGCAGGGCCGCCAGGGCGCAGGGGGCGAGGAGCAGGGCGAAGGCGGCGGCGTAGGCGGCCGGGGCGGGGGAGCCCAGAGCGAGTGTGGCGTTGAGGGCGGCGGAGGCGACGGCGAGCACCGTGATCTGCCCGAGGTTCTGCGTGGTCTGCATCGCGCCACTGGCGTAGCCCTGTTGGCCGGGCGGGCTGTGGGTGAGGGAGAGCAGGGTGAGGGACGGGGCGTACAGGCCCATCCCGACGGCCGCGACGACCATGGCGGAGGCGGCGGTGTACGCGGGCGTCCCCGGCAGCGTCCCGGTGACCGCGAGCCCGACCGCCACCGCCTGGATCAGCGCACCGGCCAGGACCAGGTGGTGGCGCGGGCGGTGCGCCGGCAGCCGGCCCTGTACCCAGGAGGAGCCCGCCCAGGCGAGCGCGGCCCCGGTGAAGGCCAGGCCGATCACCGGCGGCCTGGCGCCGCGTTCGGTGACGAGCAGCAGAGGTACGTACGCCTCCAGCGTGAAGAAGACCCCCGAGCCCAGGCCGCGGAGCAGCACCGTGGCGGGCAGGCCGCGCGCCGCCCGCCAGGTCGCCGGCGGGAGCAGCCGGTACGCGAACGCCGCGAGCAGCGCGAACCCGCCCGCCGCGTACGGCAGATGGCGCGCGTCCCACCCCGAGACCCCGTACTGCCCCAGGGCCGCGCCCACGCTCACCGCCACCGCGACCAGCAGTACCGGGCGCGGCGCCCGCTCCCCCGCGGATCCGGGACCGGCCGGCCACGCCGGGCCCCGCAGTACGGCGACCACGACCAGCGCCGGCAGCGCGGTGAGCGCGGCCAGGCCGAAGAACACCGCCCGCCAGGACGACCACTCCGCGATCAGCCCGGCGAGCGGGGGCCCGACCAGGGACGGAACGATCCAGCACGTGCTCATCAGCGCCAGCGCGCGGGGCCGCAGCCGCTCCGGGTACGCCTGCCCGATGGCCGTGTTGATCGCCACCGCGACCATCCCGCCCGCCAGCCCGTCCAGAAAGCGCCCGGCCGCCAACTGCCAGACCGATGCGCTGGCCCCGGAGACCAGCAGGGTGACCACGGCCAGCACCATGCCCGCCGCCAGCGGCCGTCGGGCCCCGGCCCGGTCCGCCCACTGCCCGCCCAGCACCCCGCCGAGCAGACCCGCCGCCACGAAGCACCCCGCGACCAGCGGATAGAGCGCCACACCGTCCAGGTCCCGTACGGCCGTCGGCAGCGTGGGGACGACCGCGAGCGCGGCGAGCCCGGTCAGGAACATCACCGCGGCGAAGCAGCAGGTGGCGCCCCGGAACGTCCCGGAGAACAGCCCCGGCGCGCCGCCCGGCGGTTCGGCGGCGGGCCCCTCGCCTTCAACAGGCTTGCTTGCAGGTCCAGTTGAGTTGCCGGGCGAACGGATCGGGTCAGCGGTCACGGGCGCCGACCCTACGCACACCGCACCCTCACGAGCGACGGATTTACGTGGCCACCGCGTCGCGGGGGTGGGCGGGGAGGCGGTGTGCCGTCCGGGGCGGGGCGGGGCGGTCAGGTGATGGGGAAGTTGAAATAGGTGTCCGGGTACGGTTCGGATGTGAGGGTGTAGTGCCACCATTCGCAGGCGTACGCGTGGAAACCGCAGGCCTCCATGATGGTCCGGAGGTGTTGGCGGTTCGTGGTCTCGGTCCGTGTGATGCCTTCCGCTCCGTGGTGGGAGATGACGTCCATCAGGTCGTGGCCGCCGCCCATGGGGGTGAGTCCGCCCGTGGTCAGGTCGTAGAGCGTCAGGTCCACGGTGCTGCCCCGGCTGTGGCCCGATCTGGTGGCTACGTAGCCTTGCTCGAACATCTCGGCTCTGGCGATGTTCGGGTAGTGCCGTGACTTCGTCCGGCCGTCCTCCGGCTGTCGTGACCAGCGCAGGAAGCAGTCGACGGCGCGCTGGGGGCGGTAGCCGTCCCAGAGCAGGAGGCCGAAGCCCAGGGACGCGGCCTTCTGCCGTGCTCGTTCCAGCGCCGCGCACAGGGCCCGGGTGCCGACGATGCGGTTGGCCAGATAGCCGTCCACGGGCTTGCCGGTGAAGTTGTCCCAGGTGGCGTACTTGGCGTCCCAGCGGATGCCGGGGGCCATCTCGTCGATGAAGACGAAGTCTTCCCTCAGGGTTATCAGGGGCTTCAGGGATTTCGGGGGCTTCGTCGGGGACATCGGGGTTTCCGGAGTCATCGGGGTTTCCGGTTCAGTGCCAGCGCTATCGTGCGGTCGATCACCTCGCCGAGCGGGACGCCCGCCGCGGCCATCATTCTCGGGTAGCGGCTGTACGAGGTCATACCGGGGAAGGTGTTGACCTCGTTGAGGACCACCGCTCCCCTCTCCGTGAGGAACAGGTCCACCCTGGCCAGTCCACGGCAGCCCAGGGCGCGGTAGACGGCCATGGCGGTCTGCTGGACCAGGCGGCGCGACTCCGCCGGGATGTCGGCGGGGACGATGGCCGTCGAGTTGTCGGAGCCGGTTTCCGGGGCGTCCTCCTGGTGGATGCGGAAGAAGCCGTGGGAGAGGGCGATACGGTCCACCTCGCCTGTCATCAGGTCCTCTTCGTCGCCCAGGACGGCGCATCCGATCTCGCTGCCGGTGACCGCCTCTTCGATGAGCACCTTCGCGTCGTACCGCCGCGCGTTCTCCAGCGCACCGGGCAGTTCCTCCGCCCGGGACACCTTCGTCACGCCGAACGACGACCCCGAACGGGCCGGCTTCACGAAGACCGGGTAGATGAGCGGGGCGGGGTCGATGGTCCCGCCCGGGGGGACGGTCCAGAAATTCGGTGTGGCGATCCCCGCGTTCCCGGCGACGACATACGCGAGGGACTTGTCCATGCAGAGAGCCGAACTCTGCACGTCACAGCCGACATAGGGGATGCCGGACAGTTCCAGCAGGCCCTGCGTGGCGCCGTCCTCGCCGAGCCTGCCGTGCAGTACGGGCACGATGACGTCCAGGGGGATCGTCTTGTATCGGTCCGATTCCGGTATCTGGTGCTGGTTCGGGTTCGGGTGCTGGTGCTCTTCTTGGGCTTGGGCTTGGAGCTGGACCAGCAGGCCTCGTACCGTGCTGTCCGGCGACAGCATGGCCGGGCGGCACGGGCCGTTCTCCCACTCCGCATCAGGGGCGGCGCAGAGTTTCCACGCGCCTTCCCTCGTCACGCCGACGTAGAACGGTTCGTACTTCGCCGTATCCAGGTTCCTGGCTATCTCCTGCGCGGACTTGACGGATATCGGGTGCTCTTCGGAACGGCCACCGAAGATTATCCCTACCTTCAGTCTGTTCGTGGTGGTGCTGTCCATATCAGGGGTCGTTTCCGCGTCAGGGGTCGTTTTCATGTCAGTTCTCGCTCTCGAATTTCAGGCAGTTGGCTATGGAGTTCTCGACCGTGTCGCTCAGGGCATGGTCCGTGTAGTACGCGGTGTGCGGGCTGATGAGTACGTTCGGCAGCTCTTGCAGGCGCAGCAGCGTCTTGCTTTCGACGGGGCTTTTCCGGCGGTCGGAGTAGAAGACTCCGTCCTCGCCCTCCAGGACATCCAGCGCCGCGCCGCCCACCCTGCCGCTTTCCAGCGCGGAGACCAGGGCCTCGGTTTCTATCAGCGCACCGCGCCCCGTATTGATGACGAGAGCGCCGTGTTTCATCTGCTCCATACGGCACCGGTTCAGGAGGTGGCGGGTATCCGCGTCCAGCGGGGTGTGGAGCGTGACGATGTCGCTCTGCCGCAGCAGGGCGTCCAGCGGAACGTAGTCGACGGGCGCCTTGGGGCGGTGGTCGTGGGCGAGTACGCGGCAGCCGAAACCCCGCAGTCTGCCGATGACCGCGGCGCCGATACGGCCGGTTCCGATCACCCCCACGGTCAGATCGCGCAGCTCTCGCCCGCGCACCTCACCCAGCCGGTAGTCGTGCAGGGCCGCCCGATGGATGATGGTTTTCGCGTCCCGTACCGCCATCAGCATCAGCATCACCGTGTAATCGGCCACGCTGTCCGGCGAATAGGCGACGTTCTCGACCGTGATTCCAAGACTTTCGGCGTATTCCACGTCGATATGGTCGAAGCCGATGCTCCGTGTGGAGATGTACCGCACGCCGGCCCGGTCCAGTGCGCGGAGGACGGCCCGGGTGAGCGGATCCTTGTGGCCGACGCTGACGCATCGGCCACCGGACGCGAGTGCGGAGTTGGATTCGGATGCCGGCGCTTCGGTGACCACCGGCGTCACGCCGGAAAAAGGCGCGAGCCGCTGGAACAAGGCGGCCTCGTCCGGGCCGCATCCATAGACGGTTATGCGGGGTGGTTTGTCGTAGGTCATGCCTCCAGAGGTCATACCTCCAGTCAAGAGTGTGTGGCGTTGCGGGGACGTATGCGGTTTTCCCTACACCGGCGATATGACGGCACCGCGATACGCGATATACGGCGGTGAATTGATGGGCGGTTGGCTCGGGGCTCAGGCTCAGCGGGCGCGCCGTCTCATATAGAGGTCGAACGCCCGGTAGACCATCGGCCGCAGGGGCAGGTCCCACTCGCCCACGTACCGCACCGCCCGGCCCCCGGTGCCGGCCTTGAACCGGACCAGGCCGACCTGCGCGTCGTCGGGGTCGAGGGTCGGGGTGATGCCGCGCAGGTCGTAGACGTCGCAGCCGGCGGCGAGCGAGTCCCGGATCATCGCCCACTGGCAGGCGGTCGAGCCGCGTACCTCGCGCTTCTCCGTGGCGGAGGCACCGTAGGCGTACACGGCGTGGGTGCCGACCCGGACCAGGATGGCTGCGGCGACGACATCGCCCTGGTGGCGGGCGAGGTAGAGCTTGATCCGTTCGGGGTCCTCCGCGCGCAGCGCCGCGAACATGGTCGTGAAGTACTCCAGGGGCCGGGGCGTGAAGCGGTCGCGCTCGGCGGTGTGGACGTAGAGGTCGTGGAACGCCTTCAGCTCCGCCCCGGCGATCGGGTGCCCGGCGGACTCGCCGGCGGCCGGGGCCCCGGCGGGCTCATCGGCGGTCGGGGTCCCGGCGACCGTCACCTCGACACCTTCCCTGGCCGCCTTCTTGATGTTGCGGCGCCAGAGCTGGTTCATGGACCTGAGCAGGTCGTCCTCGGTCCGGCCGGCCAGCGGGATCTCGTACTTGAACTGCGGATGGCCGGCCCCGAATCCGTTCTCCGGGTTCCGCGGCAGCCATCCGGCGGCCCTGAGCCGGGCGGTCACCCGGGCGCCGACCGGGTCGCCGTCCCCCTGACCGGGCAGGTCGGTCAGGCGCCTGATGGCCGGATCGGCGATGCCCTCCTTGATCTGGGCGGCGCTCCAGGTGTCCGTGCGCACCGGCGGGCCGAGCCGGATCGCGAACGCGCCGCGCGCCTTCAGGTACGCCGCCAGTGGTTCGAGCCACGCGTCGAGCTCGCCGGTCCCGCCGGTCCAGTCGATGACCGGGCCCTCGGGCAGATAGGCCAGCGTGAGGCGGTCGAGGTGGGGCACCGGGCGACGCAGCACGAGCCCGGCGCCGACCAGCCGCCGCCGGGCGTCGAACCAGCCGAGGGACTCGCCGCGCCACTCGGGCTTGACGCGGGCCCAGGCCGGGGTCTGGAGAAAGCTGGCCGACCGTTGCGCCCGTACGAACGCCAGGTGCTCGGCGGCGGCGATCGGTACGACGGTCAGGCGGCCCGAAGGCAGGCGGTCGGGGGGCAGGCGGCCGGAGGGCAGGCGCTCGGGCGGCAGGCGGTCGGGCGGCAGGTGGCCGGAGGGCAGGCGGTCGGAAGGCAGCCCCGCGTCTGGGACCGGACCCGGCCCCGTCGTACGTCGTGGTTCGCTGGAGGACATGGCGTCAGCCAAGGGGGCGCGGTGTTGCCCGCGCGTATGCGGTTTTCGATACGCCGCCGATACGCGCCCCCTCGTAGCCTTACGGACATGCGTGTGCTGATCGTCGAGGACGAGCCCTATCTGGCGGAGGCCATCCGCGACGGTCTCCGGCTGGAGGCGATCGCGGCCGATATCGCGGGCGACGGGGACACCGCGCTGGAGCTGCTGAGCCTCCATACGTACGACATCGCCGTGCTCGACCGCGACATCCCGGGCCCCTCAGGGGACGAGGTCGCCCGGCGTGTCGTCGCCTCCGGGAGCGGTCTGCCCATCCTCATGCTCACCGCGGCCGACCGGCTCGACGACAAGGCCTCCGGGTTCGGGCTCGGCGCCGACGACTACCTCACCAAACCCTTCGACCTCAGGGAACTCGTCCTCCGCCTCCGCGCCCTCGACCGGCGGCGCGCCCACAGCAGGCCACCGGTCCGGGAGATCGCGGGGCTGCGCCTGGACCCGTTCCGCCGCGAGGTGCACCGGGACGGGCGTTACGTCGCGCTCACCCGCAAGCAGTTCGCCGTGCTCGAAGTCCTCGTCGCGGCGGAGGGCGGTGTCGTGAGCGCGGAGGAACTCCTGGCCCGGGCGTGGGACGAGAACGCCGACCCCTTCACGAACGCCGTCCGCATCACCGTCTCCGCGCTGCGCAAACGCCTCGGCGAACCCTGGATCATCGCCACCGTCCCGGGCGCCGGATACCGCATCGACACGGCGCCCGGGGCTGCGTCCGGTACGGCATCCGCCGGAACGGCGCCCGACGGCGCGACGCCCCACGGCGCGACGCCCGACAACGCGGCGCCCGCCGTGACACCCCCGGGCTCGGCGCGGGAGGGCCGGGGGCGTGGATAGGCTCCCCGGGCCGAGCGTCCGTCTCAAGCTCACCCTCAGCTACACCGGCTTCCTCATGCTGGCCGGTTCCCTGATGCTCATCGCCGGGTGGCTCTTCCTGACCCGCGTCAAGCACATCGGGCTCGTCTTCCTCCCCGACTACCGGCTCTCCGTCGTGCGCGACTTCGCTCCGATGGCGGTCCTCACGATGGGGTTCCTGCTGGTGTTCGGGCTCGTGGGCGGGTGGTTCCTCGCCGGCCGTATGCTGGCCCCGCTGAACCGGATCACGTACGCCACCCGGCTGGCCGCGAGCGGGTCGCTCGCCCACCGGGTCGGGCTGCCGGGGCGCGGGGACGAGTTCCGCGAACTCGCCGACGCCTTCGACACCATGCTCGTACGGCTCGAAGCGCACGTCGCCGAGCAGCGGAGGTTCGCCGCCAACGCCTCCCACGAGCTGCGCACCCCGCTGGCCATCACCAAGTCGATGCTCGACGTGGCCCGCACGGACCCGGCCCACGACACCGGCGAGCTCATCCACCGGCTCCGCGCCGTCAACACCCGGGCCATCGACCTCACCGAGGCGCTGCTCCTGCTCAGCCGCGCCGAGCAGCGCTCCTTCACCCCGGAACCTGTCGACCTGTCGCTGCTGGCGGAGGAAGCGGCCGAAACGCTCCTCCCCCTCGCTGAGAAGCACGGCGTCACCCTCGAAACCAGCGGTGACATCGCCCGCGCGACCGGCTCGGCGGCGCTCCTGCTCCAGGTCACCACGAACCTCGTACAGAACGCGATCGTCCACAACCTGCCCGAGCACGGCACCGTACGGATCCACACCGCCGTCCGCCCCACCACCGTCGTGCTCACGGTCGAGAACACCGGCGCCCCGATCGCCCCCGCGCTCGCCGCGACCCTCACCGAACCCTTCCAGCGCGGCACCGAACGCGTCCACACCGACCGCGCCCACTCCGACCACCCGGGCGTCGGCCTCGGCCTGGCCATCGTCAGCACCATCACCCACGCCCACGACGGCACCCTCACCCTCACCCCCCGCCCCACCGGCGGCCTCCGCGTCACGGTGGCACTCCCCACGAGGCGCCCGCCCAGAGGGTGACCCGGAGGCGGCAGGACGCCGGGGCCCTTCGGGCGGGTCTCCAGCGCGTCCGGAGGCGGTGGGCCGGCCCGGCGTGGCGGCGGTGGCCGGCCCGCGGAGCTTCGGGGGGACTCCTCACGCGGGCTTGCGGGCCACCGCGAAGAGTCGGCGGAAGGGGAGGACCGTGCCGTGGGGGCCCTGGGGGTAGGCGGTGCGGAGGAGGTCGCGGTAGGCCGTGGTGAACTCGTGGGCCGCCGCCGGGTCGTCTCCCAGGGCGGTGAGGACCGGGCGGAGGGCGGTGCCCTTGACCCAGTCGAGGACCGGGTCGTCGCCGGTCAGGACGTGGAGGTAGGTCGTCTCCCAGACGTCCGCCGCGCACCCCAGGTCCGTCAGGCGGGTCAGATACTCCTCGGGGGTGCGGACGCCCGGGCGGGAGAGGTCCGGCAGGTCGAGGCGGTCGCGCCAGCGCGGGGTGGCGCACAGGTCGGCCAGGAGCGTGTGGCTGGGGGCGGTGAAGTTGCCGGGGACCTGGAAGGCGAAGACCCCGCCGGGGGCCAGGGAGGCGATCCAGGGGGCGAGGGAGTCGACGTGGTTCGGGACCCACTGGAGGGCGGCGTTGGAGACGATCAGGCCGTACGGTTCCGGGGGCGTCCAGCGGGCCGCGTCCCCGGCGCGGAACTCCAGGGTGCCGCCGCGGGGCGTGGGGCCCGCGTACTCCCCGGTCGCGCGCGCCAGCATCTCGGGGGAGTTGTCGAAGCCGGTGATCCGGGCGGTGGGCCAGCGGTCGGCCAGGAGCGCGGTGACGTTTCCCGCGCCGCACCCCAGGTCGGCGATGGCGGGGCCGGCCCCCGGTGGTGCGGGCAGGTCGGGGACGCGGGCCAGCAGATCGAGGAAGGGGCGGGTCCGGTGGCCCGCGTGGCGGAGGTACTGGGAGGGGTCCCAGGTGGGGGAGGCGGGGGGCGAGGTCTGGGGCATGGTGGCGTCCCTTGTGCGGCGGCTGGGCATGGTGCGCTCGGGGCCCAGGCTGCACCCTTGATATCTTGATGTCAAGAGACTTTATGTCGAGGGACCCTCTACACTGATCTCCATGGAGGATGAGGTCGACCGACTGGTGGCGGCATGGCGCCGAGAGCGCCCCGACCTCGACGTGGAGCCGCTGGAGGTGCTCAGCCGCGTCAGCAGGCTCGCCCGCCATCTGGACCGCGCGCGCCGGATCGCCTTCTCCGAGCACAGCCTGGAGCCGTGGGAGTTCGACGTGCTGACCTCGCTGCGGCGCGCCGGGGACCCGTACCAGCTCTCCCCCGGTCAGCTCCTCACCCAGACGCTCGTCACCTCGGGCACCATGACCAACCGGATCGACCGGCTCACCAAGAAGGGCCTGGTCGAGCGGTTGCCCGACCCCAGCGACCGGCGCGGGGTGCTGGTACGGCTCACCCCCGAGGGCCGGGACCGGGCGGACCAGGCGCTCGCCGGACTGCTCGACCAGGAGCGTGCGATCCTCGCCGAGCTGTCCGGCGGCCAGCGGGGCGAACTGGCCCGGCTGCTGCGCCAGTTGACCGCCCCGTTCGACAACGTCCCGGGCTGATCCGCCGGCCGCGTACCTCAGCCCGTCGAGGTGATGTGGCGGTCCATCAGGTCGGCCGGGCCGACCCCCGCCCTCCTGGCCAGCGCCACCGCCGCGAGCGTGGAGTGCACACCCAGCTTCCCCAGCACGTTCTGCATGTGCGTACGCACCGTATGCGGGGAGAGGAAGAGGCGCTCCGCGACCGCCTTTCTGCCCAGGCCGGCGACCATGCAGCGGAGCACCTCGCGCTCGCGCGGCGTCAGCGACTCGACCAGGCGCTCGCTCTCCGTACGGTGCTTGCGCGCGGCCGTCAGCTCCCGCAGGACGCCGGTGAGGAGCGCGGGCGGCAGATGGGTCTCGTCGCGCAGGACGCCGCGTACGACCGCGAGCAGCCGCTGTAGCGAACAGTCCTTGGCGACCCAGCCGGAGGCGCCCGCCTGGAGCGCCAGGGCGGCGCGGCGCGGGTCGTCCTTCTCGGCGAGCACGACCGTACGGACGGACGCGTGGGCCGAGCGGACCCCGGCGACCAGCGAGATCCCGTCCACCGGTACGCCCTCGCCGTGGTCGGGCACCGCCCGCGCCACCGGGAGGGACGGGACGGACAGGGAGGGCGCGGGCGCGGCGGGCGGTGGCGGCGCGGCGGGCTGGCCCACCGGGCCCATGCCCAGGGAACGCGCGTGCCCCATGTGGCCGTGGCCGTGGCCAGGGGCAGGGGTATGCGGGTGGCCGTGCGCGTGGCCGTTCATCTGCGCCTGCGCCTGCACTTGTGCCTGTGCCTGCGCATGTGTCTGCGCCTGTATGTGTGTTTGCACCTGCGTCTGCGTCTGCGGCGGCGCCAGTGCCTGCGCCGCGCCCAGATCCGCGTCGACCAGCATCACATCGAATCTGCGGCCGTCCCCCGCCGCCCGGTCGAGGCAGCGCAGGGCGGCGGGGCCGCTGCCTGCCGCGGCGACCTCCACGTCCGGCTCGGCGGCCAGCGCCGCCGCGAGCGACTCCGCGAAAATACGATGGTCGTCCACGACCAGAACCCGGATACGTACCAATGGACACCCCCTCATGGTGGGGAGCGGACGGTGCGGGCACGACGCCCGGCATACGAGGATGACGCCAAGTACACGGCCGCCGCCGCGTGTTGACTGATACCCCACCCCGGGCGTCGTACCCGCCTGTCTCCACCCCTGATCAGCACCGGCCCCCACCGGTGCATGTGCATCAGCGTACGGGCGTCGGAGGGGAGGGGAAGGAATTTCACAGAACTCGTTGGCCTCGGCGTTTGAGGTGAGGCTGATGTTCCGTATGGAGACAGGAGTCGACAATTAATTGCCCTCTGGTGACCTTCATTGGGCAGTTTTTGTCCACCGGAGGAATAGCCGTCAGTGCGTCACCCTGTGCGCGCCCCGCGACGGGATCGCCGGGAAGACCCGGGGCGCCGCGTACCCCGCCGCCGCGAACGCCTCCGTGACCGACTTCGCCACCGCGTCCGCCGTCTCCGCCTCGACCAGGACGATCGCCGAGCCGCCGAAGCCGCCGCCCGTCATCCGCGCCCCGAGCGCGCCCGCCGCCGTCGCCGAGGTGACCACCAGGTCCAGCTCCGCGCAGGAGACCCGCAGATCGTCCCGGAGCGAGGCGTGCCCCTCGGTGAGGACCGGGCCGACCGCGCGGACATCGCCCGCGTCCAGCAGCCCGATGACCCGCTCCACCCGGGCGTTCTCGGTGACCACATGGCGGGTGTACGCCCGTACCGTCGCGCTCTCCCCCAGCGCGGCCAGCCGGTCGAGCGCGGCCGGCAGTCCGTCGTACGCGACATCGCGCAGCGCCGGTACGCCGAGCGCCCGCGCGCCCGCCTCGCACCCGGCGCGCCGCTCCGCGTACGCGCCGTCGCCCAGTTCGTGCTTCACCCGGGTGTCCACCACGAGCAGCCCGAGCCCCTGGGCGGCCAGGTCGAAGGGGACCTGGCGCTGGGCGAGGTCGCGGGTGTCGAGGTAGAGCGCATGGCCCTCCGCGCAGCACGCCGAGGCCATCTGGTCCATGACGCCGCACGGCACGCCGACGAACTCGTTCTCGGCGCGCTGCGACAGCACCGCCAGCTCCGTCGCGCTCAGGCCGAGCCCGAAGAGGTCGTCGAGGGCGAGCGCGGTGACGACCTCCAGCGAGGCGGACGAGGAGAGTCCGGCGCCGGTCGGCACCGTCGAGGTGAGGTGGAGGTCCGCGCCGGTCACGGCGTGGCCCGCCGCGCGCAGCGCCCAGACCACACCGGCGGGGTACGCGGCCCAGCCGCCGGCGGAGCGCGGCCCGCCGAACTCCCCGGCGGCGTCGAGCTGGACGATGCCCCCGGGGATGTCGGCGGAGTGCACGCGCAGGACGCCGTCCGTACGGCGGGAGACGGCGGCGAGGGTACGGTGCGGAAGGGCGAGCGGCATGACGAAGCCGTCGTTGTAATCGGTGTGTTCGCCGATCAGGTTGACCCGCCCCGGGGCCGCCCAGACGCCCTCGGGGGCGGCGCCGTAGAGCCGTTCGAACTCCTCGGCCACGGCCGACGCGGCCACCGCCTCGGCCGAAGCCGCCTCCGCCGCCGCCTCCAGCGCCTCCGCCGTCCCCGTCGCCGTACCCACGGAGTCGCCGCCGGTCTCGCTCACCCTGTTTCTCCTTCTTCCGGTACGCCGGTCTTCAGTACGCCAGTGCGTCAGTACGTCAGTGCTGCTGCCGCTCGCGCGCGAACGCCCACGCGTCCGTGACGATGCCCGCCAGGTCGGGGCGGCTCGGGGTCCACCCCAGCCGGGCGTGGGCGGTGGCGGCCGAGGCGACGAGGACGGCGGGGTCGCCGGCCCGGCGCTCGGCCAGGACCTCGGGGACCGGGTGCCCGGTGACCTTCCGTACGGTCTCGATGACCTCGCGGACCGAGAAGCCGTTGCCGTTGCCCAGGTTGCAGATCAGATGCCCGCCCGGGGTGGCCGCGTCCAGGGCGCGCAGATGGGCCTCGGCGAGGTCCGCGACATGGATGTAGTCGCGTACGCAGGTGCCGTCCGGGGTCGGGTAGTCGTCGCCGTAGACGGAGATCGCCTCGCGGGTGCCCAGGGCGACCTGGAGGACGAGCGGGATGAGGTGCGACTCGGGGTCGTGGCGCTCGCCCGCGCTCACGCCGGAGCGCGCGGCGTACGCGCCCGCGACATTGAAGTAGCGGAGCGAGACCGCGGCGAGGCCGTGCGCGGCGCACTCGCCGGCGATCATCTGGTCGACGGCGAGCTTGGTGGCCCCGTACGGGTTGGTGGGGGCGGTCGGGTCGGACTCCGTGATGGGCGTGGAGACCGGCTCGCCGTAGGTCGCGGCGGTGGAGGAGAAGACGAGCTTCCGTACACCGGCGTCGCGCATCGCGCCGAGCAGCGCCATGGAGCCGCCGACGTTGTTCGCCCAGTACTTCTCGGGCCGCGCGACGGACTCGCCGACCTGGGAGGAGGCGGCGAAGTGCAGGACGGCGTCGTACGACGGGTCGAGCCACTTGGAGGCGTCCTGGACGCGGCCCTCGATGAACTCGGCGCCCTCCGGGACCCCGGCGCGGAAGCCGGTGGAGAGGTCGTCGAGCACGGTCACCGCGTGCCCGGCCTCCAGCAGGTGGTGGGCCACCACGCTGCCGACATATCCCGCACCACCCGTGACCAGGTACTTCTTCGCGCTCACTCGCTCGCTACCTCTCGCAGTCGCTCGGCCGCGGCCTCCGGCGGCACATCGTTGATGAACACACTCATGCCGGACTCGGAACCCGCGAGGAATTTCAGCTTGCCGGAAGTGCGGCGGATGGTGAAAAGCTCAAGGTGAAGGGCGAAATCGTCGCGTCCGGCGGCCCGGAAGGGGGCCTGGTGCCAGGCGGCGATGTACGGCGTGGGCGGTTCACCTTCGCCGAAGATCCGGTCGAAGCGCCTCAAGAGTTCCAGATAGATCTGTGGAAACTCTGTGCGGGCGGCCTCGTCCAGGGCGCGCAGGTCGGGCACGCGCCGCTTCGGGTAGAGGTGCACCTCGTACGGCCAGTGCGCGGCGTACGGCACGAACGCCACCCAGTGCTCGCCGTCGAGCACGATCCTGGCCCCGTCGGCCATCTCCTTCGCGACGAGGTCGTCGAAGAGGTTGCCGCCCGTCGCGGCGTGGTGGGCGGCGACGGAGCGGAGCATGAGCGCGGAGCGCGGGGTGACGAAGGGGTACGCGTAGATCTGCCCGTGCGGGTGGCCGAGCGTGACGCCGATCTCGGCGCCCCGGTTCTCGAAGACGAAGACCTGCTCGACCTGCGGGAGTTCGGCGAGTTCCGCGGTGCGGTCGGTCCATGCCTCCAGGACGAGGGCGGCCTGTTCGGCGGTGAGGTCGGCGAAGGAGGCGTCGTGGTCGGAGGTGAAGCAGACGACCTCGCACCGCCCGGAGTCCCCGGCGAGGGAGGGGAACCGGTTCTCGAAGACCGCGACGTCGTACTCCGGCTCGGGGATCTCGCTGAGCCGCCCGTCCCGGGAGGGACAGAGCGGGCACTCCCCGGCGGGCGGGTGGTAGGTGCGCCCCTGCCGGTGCGAGGCGATGGCGACGGAGTCCCCGAGCAGCGGGTCGTGCCGTACCTCGGAGGTGGTGGCGACGGGGCCGAGGGGGCGGCGGTCGGGGGTGTCGCGTACGGCGTCGTCCCGGGAGTCGTAGTAGACGATCTCGCGGCCGTCGGCGAGTCGGGTCGACGTCTTCTTCACTACGGCACTCCCTCGCACCCTCAATCAAACAAAAGCAAACACGATAAAACACCACGGGGCAGCACAGGTCAAGGGCGCGCGTGACGGGTGAGGCGTCACGGGATGACAGGGAGAGGAGAGAAAGGAGAGGTGGGCACGCCGGAGCGGACACGCCGGAGCCGCGCCGGGGGCCACGCCCGGCAGGACATCGGGGGCCGCGCCCGGAAGTACGGCGGAGAACGGCCCGTTCAGCCCTCGGCCGCGTCCTGTCCCGTCCCCGTCCCCGCCCCTGTCCCCGCTCCCGGGCCCGGGCGGGGGGCGGCCAGGACCGTGGCGCGGTCCAGGAGGCCGGTTCGGGCGGCCAGCGCGGCGGCCTCCAGGCGGGAGCCGACGCCGAGTTTCATCAGGACGCGCTGGACATGGGTCCTGGCCGTGGACGGGGCTATCCCCATCCCCGCCGCGATCAGCCGGGTGTCCTCGCCCTCCGCGACCCGTACGAGGACCTCGACCTCGCGCGGCGTCAGCATCCGCAGCAGCCGCTGGCCCTCGTCGTCCGGCTGCGCCGCCGGGTTGAGCAGTTCCGTGAACGCGCCCTGGAGCAACTGCGGCGCCACCGCCGCCTCGCCCGCCCGCGCCTTGACCATGGCCCGCTCGACACCCTCGATGCGCTCGTCGTGCCGTACGTAACCGGACGCGCCGGCCGCGAACGCCGCCGCGATCCCGCGCGGGTTGGGCACCGGGCCCAGCACCACGACCGCCACCTGCGGGCGGTCCCGTTTGATCCGTACGATCGGGTCGAACGCGCCCGGCTCCGCCGGCGCCGCCGTGCCCATCAGGCAGACCTCCGGCGCCCTGGTCACCACCAGCTCGGCGACGCCCGCCGTCGGCGCGGCCGCCGCGAGCACCCGGTGCCCGCGCAGCTTCAACGCGGAAGCCAGCGCTTCCGCCAGTAATCTGTGGTCGTCCACCACCATGAGCCGCACGCCCATCGAGCAACCCCCCTGCCCCGCTCGTTCTCCTGCCGCGACCGGCAGGGGCACCAGCCCCCCGGACCTCTGACCCGGCAAGCTACACGCTTGTTCGACGTTGCGCGCCCGTTACCCGCCAGAAGCCCCCCGGATCAGCGAAATTCGTCCCGTTCAGGGCAAGTTGCCCTCACATTCGGCCGTTCCTGGCTCGTGAAGGGATCACTCTCTGATCACGCGTGAGCGGCCCCGCCCTGGCTTTCTGCCCGGCGGGGCCGCTCGTAACGCCCGTATCAGAGATATCAGCGGTATCAGTCGTACGGTCGGCGCACCATCAGTGGTGCCCGTCAGTGCACGGTGAACGCGACCGCGAGGTACGACTTGCTGTACTTGCTGGTCGAGTTGCTGATCAGCACATTGGAGATGTAGAACCGGCCGTCCCCGTAGAGGATCTCCGCGTAGTCCTCGCTGTAGCCGGTCTCGGCGTCCCGGGACTCCTTGTCGGACGGGTTCTCCATCAGCACGGTCTGCTTGAACGTACCCGCGTCGATGGAGACGATCTGGCCGCCCTTGTCGTACGGCGGGTACTTGTACGCGATGATGTTGTTGCCGTCCATGCGCAGCGGGCTGATCTTGTACTTGCCGCCCGCGTCCGCCCGGTCCGAGGTGGTCTTCCCGGTGGCGAGGTCGTACGAGATGATCTCGTTCGTCTTGCCGTAGCTCTCGCCCTGCGCGTCGTGCTCCCCGGACGGCAGGTAGAGCCGGTCGTTGCCGACGACGGCGCGCTTGCACTGCTCGACCGAGGTGCTCCGGCAGTCCGCGTCCATGTCCCCGGCCGGGAACTTCGCCCGCAACTTGCCGGTCTTCTCGTCGATCGAGAAGAAGTCCGAGATGCTGCTGCCCAGCTTCGCGGTGTCCCCGACGTCCGCCGCGACGACCAGCGGCTTGGTCGAGATGACGCTCGCGTACTCGACACCGGCCGGCATCTGGAACTTGGAGATGATCCCGCCGTCGGCCGGGTTCACATTCTGGATGGAGAGCTGCGGGTCGTCGTACGAACCGCACTTGCGGACCGCGACCAGGGCCTCGCCGCCGCCGTACCCCTTGTCGTAGCAGCCCTCGGCGTTCACCTCGGGCGACCAGCGCACGGCGCCGTCGGAGAGGTTGAAGCCGGCGCCGCCGTCCGTGCCGCCCGCGGCGACCGCGTCGCCGCCGATGGTGACCTCGTCGAAGGACGACTTGTCGTCACCGGAGTTGGAGCCGGAGACGGACTTGCTCCACACCAGCTTGCCGGCCTTCAGGTCGATCACACCGACCTCGGTGCACGACTGGTACTTCTTGGCGCTGGTGCGCTTGGCGGCCTCGAAGAGGATCGCCGTCCGGTTGTCCTTGCTGACGTGCTGGGTCGCCCCGCAGACCTGGCCGGGCAGCGGGACGGACCAGAGCTGGGTGCCCTTGTCCCGGTCGTACCCGACGACCTCGTTGACGCCGGTCTTGACGTACGCGGCGTCGGTGAGCCAGGAGCCGTGCACGTCGGTGACGTCGTCGATCTTCGGCAGCTCGACGTTGAAGGCCGACTTGGCCTTGGTGCTGGACGGCACCTTCTCGCTGCCGCCGCCGGCCAGGCCGCCGCCCTCCTTCCCGCCGGTGGTGCCGCCCTCGCTGGAGCCGGAGGAGCCGCCCTTGGCGTCGTTGCCGCCGCTGCCGCCGGAGTTCGCGAACCAGACGCCGCCGCCGATGATCAGGACGACGGCGACCGCCGCCGCGACGATGATCTGCATCTGCCGGTTCGGCTTCTTGGCGGGCGCGGGCGGCGCCGGAGCGGCGTACGTCTGCTGCTGGCCGTACGGGCCGGGCTGGCCGTAGGGGCCGGGCTGGCCGTACGGGCCGGGGGCCTGCCCGTAGGGGCCCGGCTGCCCGGGCTGGCCCGGCTGACCGTACGGGTTGGGCTGGCCCTGCGGCTGCATGGGGGCGGTGGGCGGCTGCGCCGGGTACCCGTATCCGGGCTGCTCACCCGGCTGCTGACCGGGCTGCGCCGGGTAGCCGTACCCCTGCGGCGGGGTCCCGGGCGCGTTCTGCGGCGGGGGCGGCGTCGGCGCGCCGAAGCCGCCGGGCGGCGGGTCCTGCGGGGCGCCGAACCCGCCCTGCGGGGGCTGGTTCGGGGGCTGGGGCGGCTGGTTCGGGGGCTGGTTGGGCGGTGGCGGTGGCTGCGTCATGACGTACGTACCTCGAAGAGTTCAGGAAGGAGAAGTCGGAGAGGAGGGGAGCCGGCGGAGCGGAACGAGACGGCGGAGAGAGACGGGAACGACCGAGCGGGACAGTCAGGACGGTCATGACGGTCATGACGGTCAGTCACTGAAGGCCATCATGGTCTTCGTCTGCTTCTCCTCCGACTTGCTGCTCGCGCTCACCCGCCCGGCGACCAGGTAGAAACGGTTGTCGGCGAAGAGGTACTTGGCGTTGTAGAAGGACGTCTCGATCTGGTACGTCGACGAGGGGTGCTGCTGGAGCGTCTTCTGCGAGGCGCCGCCCGGCGCGATCGTCGCGAGCGTGCCGCCCTTGTCGTAGGACGCCTCCATGTAGACGAGGACGCTGCTCTTCTCCATGCGCAGCGGAATCATCGTGCGGCCCTCGGGGGCCTTGGAGCGCCAGATCTGCTTGCCGGAGGCCAGGCTGAAGGCGACGACTTCGTTGGTGCGCGAGTCGGAGCCCGGCGCGGTCGCCATGTAGAGGTTGTTCGCGCCGACGGCGAGGCCGGTGCACCCCTCCAGGTTCTGGCCGAAGACGATGAACTTGCCGCCGCAGTTCGGCGCGAACTGGTCCTTGCCGCCGTCGATCTGGGCGCGCAGAGCGCCGTTGGCGGTCATGCTCATCACGCTCCAGGACTTCTTGTCGCTGTTCTTCACCGAGACGACGAGCGGGTCGACGGAGTAGACCTTGTCGAGCTCCCAGCCCTTGGCGAGCTTGTACGACCAGAGCGACTTGCCGGTGTTCGGGTCGACCTGGGCGATCCGCTTGTCGTCGATGCCGCAGCTCACGGCGGCGATCAGCTTCTCGCCGCCCGCGAAGGCCTCGGGCTGGCACTCGCCGTCCTGCTTGCCGAAGAGTTCCTTGCCGTCGCTGACGCGGTAGCCGTCGGAGTTGCTGGAGCGGCCGACGGCGAGGGTGTCACCGCTGATGGTCAGCGTCAGCTCGCTCACGAAGTCCCAGGTGCCGTGCGCGGTGACGGCCTTCTTCCACCCCGCCTTGCCGGTCTTGAGGTCGATCTGCTGGAGCTGGGTGCACTTGGCCTTGTCGGTGTTGGCGCTCTTGTACGCCACGACTATCTTGCCGTCGGTGGTGGGGGCGTTGGGCGCGGCGCACAGCGGCGCGTCGGTCGGGACCTCCCACTTCTTCTTGCCGTCGGTCGGGGAGTAGCCCACGACGGAGCGGTACATGGCCTTGACGAGGGTGTCGCCGACGAGCCAGGGACCGTAGACGTCGGCGCCGTTGCCCGGCAGGGAGACATCGTTGGTGGCCAGCCAGTCGATCTTGGACTCGCCGTCCTTGCGCCCCGCGTTGAGGTCGTCGTCCGACTCGCGCCCGCCGCCGCTGCCGTCGCCCTTGTCGACATCGTCGGAGCTGGAAGCGGAGGGCTCGGAGCTGCCGCTCTTGGCGACGACCGGCTTGTCGTCGCCCTTGTCGCCGCCGCTCACCGCCCACCAGGCGCCGCCGCCGACGACGAGGAGTCCGGCGACCGCCGCCGCGATGATCACACCGGGCTTGCCCTTGAAGGGGTTCTTGGTGGGCCCGCCGGGGCCGCCGGGGCCGCCCGGGATGCTGCCGAGGGGCGCGGTGGGGGCACCGGGCTGTCCCGGGTAGCCGGGGTAGCCGTAACCGCCGGCCTGGGGGTTGTACGGTCCCGGCTGCTGCCCGTAAGGGCCCGGCTGCCCGTAGGGGCCGGGGGCCTGCCCGTAGGGACCCGGCTGCTGGTACGGCCCCGGGGCCTGCCCCGGTGCCTGGCCGGGCCCCTGGGGGTAGCCGTACCCGGGCTGCCCACCGGGCGGCGTCTGCGGGTACCCGTACCCGGCCTGCGGGGCCTGGGCCGGGGGCGCCGGCGGCTGGGCGGGCGGCATGGGCGGCTGGGCCGGGGCCTGCGGCGGCTGCCCCGGTATCGGCGGCTGCCCCGGAGGCATCGGCGGCGGTACCGGCGGCTGCGCACCCCCGTACGGCGCACCCTGAGGCTGCCCCGGCTGCCCGGACGGCCCCGGAGGGGCACCCTGAGGCTGCCCCTGAGACGCACCCTGGGACGGGCCCTGAGACGGATCCTGCGGAGCGCCGAAGCCCCCCTGCGGCGGTTGCTGGCTGGGTGGCTGCGTCATCAGCGCTTTCCCCCTGTTAGTTGCGGATCACGACCCGGTCGGACTCCCCCGCGATCCCGGCGGGCCACGTGGAGCGCGGCCAACCGGAATGGAGCGATTCGAGTGTGGATTCCGCATCGTCACATCAGTCGAGCGGGGCTTCTTTGTATCACTCGGACCAACGTGACGAACGGCCCGGGTTGCCCCTGTTCCCAAGGGCGGACCGGCCTGTGACGCGCTTGTTATGCTCCGCGCACACCGTCTCTACGCATCCTCCGCAAGCTCCAGCCAGCGCATTTCCAACTCGTCGCGCTCGGCTTTCAGTTCACGGAGCCGCGCGTCGAGTTCCGCGACTTTCCCGAAGTCCGTCGCATTGTCCGCGATCTGCTGGTGAAGGACTTTCTCCTGGTCGTCCATCTTGGCGACCTGCCGTTCGATCTTCTGGAGTTCCTTCTTGGCGGCCCGATTGTCCTTGGCCGACACGGCGGCGGTGGATGCCGGCGCGGAAGCCGCCGCCCCCGCCCCGGAGCCCGACCCGGAACCGGACCCGGAGCCCGCGCCGCCCCCCGCCCCCGTCCCCGGACCCGGTACGGCCCGCTCCACCATCCCCCGCCGCCGCTCCAGATACTCGTCGATCCCGCGCGGCAGCATCCGCAGCGCGCGGTCGCCGAGGAGCGCCATCACCTTGTCCGTCGTCCGCTCGACGAAGAACCGGTCGTGCGAGATGACGACCATGGAGCCGGGCCAGCCGTCGAGCAGGTCCTCCAACTGGTTGAGCGTCTCGATGTCGAGGTCGTTGGTGGGCTCGTCCAGGAAGAGGACGTTCGGCTCGTCCATCAGCAGCCGCAGCAGTTGGAGCCGGCGCCGCTCGCCGCCGGAGAGATCACCGACCGGCGTCCACTGCTTCTCCTTCGTGAACCCGAACTTCTCGCAGAGCTGGCCCGCGGTCATCTCCCGGCCCTTGCCCAGGTCGACCCGGTCCCGTACCTGCTGCACGGCTTCGAGCACCCGCAGCGACGGCTTCAGCTCGGAGACCTCCTGGGAGAGGTACGCCAGCCGCACCGTCTTCCCGACGACGACCTTCCCGGCCTCCGGCTGGACGTCGCCCTGGCTCCGCGCGGCCTCGGCGAGCGCCCGCAGCAGCGAGGTCTTGCCCGCGCCGTTGACCCCGACGAGACCGATCCGGTCGCCGGGGCCGAGCTGCCAGGTGAGGTGGGTGAGCAGCACCTTCGGCCCGGCCTGGACGGTGACGTCTTCCAGCTCGAAGACGGTCTTGCCGAGCCGGGCGTTGGCGAACCGCATCAGCTCGGAGGTGTCGCGGGGCGGCGGTACATCGGCGATCAGCTCGTTGGCCGCCTCGACGCGGAAGCGCGGCTTGGAGGTACGGGCGGGGGCGCCCCGGCGCAGCCAGGCCAGCTCCTTGCGGACCAGGTTCTGCCGCTTGGCCTCCTCGGTGGCGGCGATGCGCTCCCTCTCCGCGCGCGCGAAGACATAGTCGGAGTAGCCGCCCTCGTACTCGTGGACGGTGCCGCGCTGGACGTCCCACATGCGGGTGCAGACCTGGTCGAGGAACCACCGGTCGTGCGTGACGCAGACGAGCGCGGAGCGGCGGGCGCGCAGATGGTCGGCGAGCCAGGCGATGCCCTCGACGTCGAGGTGGTTGGTGGGCTCGTCGAGAACGATCAGCTCCGGGTCGCCGATCAGCAGCTTGGCCAGCGCGATCCGGCGCCGCTCACCGCCCGAGAGCGGCCCGATGACCGTATCCAGCCCCTGCGGGAACCCCGGCAGGTCGAGCCCCCCGAAGAGCCCGGTGAGCACATCCCGGATCGTCGCGTTCCCGGCCCACTCATGATCGGCCAGATCCCCGATGACCTCGTGCCGTACGGTGGCCGCCGGGTCCAGGGAGTCATGCTGCGTCAACACCCCGAGCCGCAGCCCCCCACTGTGGGTGACGCGCCCGCTGTCCGCCTCCTCCAGCTTGGCCAGCATCCGGATGAGGGTGGTCTTCCCGTCCCCGTTCCGCCCGACGACGCCGATCCGGTCCCCCTCGGAGACCCCGAGAGAGACCCCGTCGAGCAGCGCACGGGTGCCGTACACCTTGGTGACTGCCTCGACATTGACCAGATTGACGGCCATCAACGCTCCTGTACGGGGGAAACTCGACCGGGTTCGACCGACGTCCCAGCGTAGTCGCCCGCCGGGTCGAGCCGTCCGGCCCGGTTCGGGGGTGGAGCCCGGGTCTGATGGCGGGGCCCGGTGACGACGGCGATCCGGCGGCCCGGTGTACGAAGCGCGGGTGACGCGGATCGCACCCGGATCTGAGCCCCGGATCACCTCACCTCGGCCCCTTCGGTCCGGAATCCGGGTACTGGACCGGGCTCTTGCCTGTCCTGGTCCGGCATGGGCGGATACCGCGTTCACCGTCCCCCGGCTCATCCATGCGGGCCATGGCGCGGAACATGCCGAGAACCTCGTGAGGGCGGCTCCGCCGGTCCGAAGCCGCCCTCGTCGCTCAGCCCTCCGCCGTGTGCTCCACCACCGTCGCCCCCTCCGCAGGTGACGTCGCCACGCGGGCCGTGCGGCAGGTGCCCGAGGTCAGGAGGGCTTGGGCCAGGTCCGCTGCCGCCTCCGGGGACTTGGCCAGGAAGGCTGTTGTCGGGCCCGAGCCGGAGATCAGGGCGGCCAGGGCGCCTGCCTCTGTGCCTGCGGCCAGGGTGGCGGTCAGGGAGGGGCGGAGGGTGAGGGCGGCCGGCTGGAGGTCGTTGGAGTGGGTGAGGGTGGCGGCCAGGGCGGTGGGGTCGCCGGTGCTCAGGGCCGTCAAGAGGGCTGGGTTCGCGGTGGGGGGCGGGACGGGGGTGCCTGCGGTCAGGCGGTCGAATTCCTGGAAGACCTTGGGGGTGGAGAGGCCGCCGTCCGCTACCGCGAAGACCCAGGAGAACGGGGCGCCGACCGGCAGGGGGGTCAGGTGTTCGCCCCGGCCGGTGCCCAGGGCCGCGCCGCCCAGCAGGCTGAAGGGGACGTCGCTGCCCAGTTCCGCGCAGATGTCGAGGAGTTCAGCGCGTGGGGAGTTCAGGCCCCAGAGACGGTCGCAGGCCAGCAGGGCGCCCGCGCCGTCCGCGCTGCCGCCCGCCATGCCGCCCGCCACGGGGATGTCCTTGGTGATGTGGAGGTGGACGGCGGGGGGGATGTGGTGGCGGGCCGCCAGGGTCAGGGCGGCTCGGGCCGCCAAGTTCGTGTGGTCCAGGGGGACCTGGCCGGCGTCCGGGCCCTCGCAGGTGATGCGGAGGGTCTCGGCGGGGGTCGCCGTGATCTCGTCGTACAGGCCGACCGCCAGGAAGACGTTGGCCAGGTCGTGGAAGCCGTCGGGGCGCGCCGGGCCCACCGACAGTTGGACGTTGACCTTGGCAGGGACTCGGACTCGTACGCGGGGCTGGTTCGGTGTCATGCCTGCCTGCTCCCCGCTTCCGCGATCCGCGCGAACTCCTCCACCGTCAGCGACTCCCCGCGCGCCTGCGGCGACACCCCCGCCGCGACCAGCGCCGCCTCCGCCGCCGGGGCCGAGCCCGCCCACCCCGCCAGGGCCGCGCGCAGCGTCTTGCGGCGCTGGGCGAAGGCCGCGTCCACGACCGCGAAGACCTCCGTGCGGGACGCGGTCGTCTTGGGGGGTTCGGTACGGCGTACGAGCGAGACCAGGCCCGAGTCGACGTTGGGCGCGGGCCAGAAGACCGTACGGCCGATCGCCCCGGCCCGCTTGACCTCCGCGTACCAGTTGGCCTTCACCGACGGCACCCCGTACACCTTGCTGCCGGGCGCCGCCGCCAGCCGGTCGGCGACCTCGGCCTGGACCATGATCAGGGTGCGTTCGATGGTCGGGAAGTGCTCCAGCATGTGGAGCAGGACCGGGACGGCGACGTTGTACGGGAGGTTCGCGACCAGCGCGGTGGGCGCCGGGCCCGGCAGCTCCCGTACCAGCATCGCGTCCGAGTGCACCAGCGCGAACCGGTCGGCCCTGGCCGGCATCCGCGCCGCGATCGTCGCGGGCAGGGCGCCCGCGAGCAGGTCGTCGATCTCCACGGCCGTCACCCGGTCCGCCGCTTCCAGGAGCGCGAGGGTCAGTGAGCCGAGCCCGGGGCCGATCTCCACGACCACGTCGTCCGGGCGGACCTCCGCGGTGCGGACGATCCGGCGGACGGTGTTGGCGTCGATGACGAAGTTCTGCCCGCGCTGCTTGGTGGGGCGTACGCCCAGGGCCGCCGCCAGCTCACGGACCTCGGCGGGGCCGAGCAGGGCGTCCGAAGCGGCGGAGGCGGAGGCGGCAGAGGCGGCAGCGGAGGAAGTATCAGGGGCAGCGGAGGTGTCGGGGGACGCCGGAGAGGCGTCGGGGGACGCTGGGGAGGCGTCGGGGTTCGGGGTGCTCACCCGCTCAGCCTACGGCCGCAGTGCGGCCACGGGCTCGCCCCCCGCTGTACGTAGAGCTTCTTCGCCCGGTACGTCTGCTCGGCGGCCGGGGCGTGCTGGGGCCGGCCGCTGCCGCCGAGGGCCTGCCAGGTGCCGGCGTCGAACTGGTAGAGGCCGCCGTAGGTGCCGGAAGGGTCCACGGCGTCCGGGCGGCCGCCCGACTCGCAGGCGGCGAGCGCGCCCCAGTTCAGGCCGTCGGCGCCGGTCACGGAGGACGGGAGGGCCCGGGTGCCGACCCGGACCCGCTGGGTGACCGGCGCGCGCACCGTCTCCGTACGGAGCGGGCGGGGTGTGCGGCGTACGCCGTTGACGGTGCGTACGGCGTACGTGATCCGGCGTGCGCCGGGGTGGCCCGCCTGGTCGACGACCTCGGTGCCGCGCGACAGCGTGGCGTCGGGGGTACGCACCGTGTCGTACGGGACGGGCTCCTCCCGGATCTCCTCGGTCGCCGTGATCCGCAGGACGGTGACGGTCTGCCCGTCGCGCGGGAAGCTGCCGGGCGGTACGGAGGTGGTGTCCTCGCCGCGCAGGGTGAGGCCGGCCTCGGTGAGCGCGTCGGCGACGGTCGCCGCGTTCGTACGGAGCCGGTGTTCGCGGCCGTCGGCGAGGAAGGTCAGGGCGCGTTCGGTCCGTACGTCCAGGGCGAGGCCGTGCCGGGCGATGGCGGCGGAGCGGGAGACGGAGACGTACGCGCCCTCCGCCCGCACCCCGAGCTGGCGCAGCGCGCCGTCGACGGTGTCGGCGGTGGTCCAGACGCGGTGGCGGTGGCCGTCGAGGGTGAGCAGGAGGGGGCGGCCGTGGCGGACGACGACCTCGTCGCCGTGGGCGAGCGGGGTGGTGGCGGCCGGGGCGACGAGGTCGTGTGCGCCGATGCCGACGCCTTCGCGGGCGAGGAGTTCGCCGACGTCCCCGGCGAAGGTGTGGAGGGTGCGCGGGGCGCCGTCGATGTCGAGGCGTACCGCCTTGTCGTGGTGGACGAAGGCGGAGGTGCCACCCGCGAGGACGGCGACGACGAGGGCTTGCGGGACGACCTGAGCGGCCCGGCGCCCCGCGCCCCTGGCCGTCTCCTCGGGGGCTTCCCCGGTGGTGGCCTCCGGGGCGCGCCCCTCGGACCCGCGCGCCCCGGACCCACGCCCCTCGGACCCGCGCCCCTCGGACCCGCGCCCCTCGGCCTCGGACGCCGGGGCCGTCGGTTTACGGCGGCGGGAGTGGCCGCCGCCACGGCGTGCTCGGTGACTGCCCTGTGCACTGCTCACGAGTCCGGGAGATTAGCCGAGCCCGTGTCACTCTCCAAAGTCGGACGGATACTTTGTGCGACCGTTCGTGCGCATCCGGGCCCGTGTCCGTACGCGCGACCGGATCAGTAGTCGAACGCCCGCGCCGTGTTCCGCGCGATCGCCGCCGCCAGTTCGTCCTCGCCGGTCCCGCGCACCTCCGCCATCGCCCGCAGGGTGACGGGAATCAGATACGGCGCATTCGGGCGGCCCCGGAATGGGGACGGGGTGAGGAAAGGGGCGTCCGTCTCGACCAGGATCAGATCGAGCGGCGCTACAGTGAGCGCGTCGCGCAACGATTGAGCGTTTTTGAAGGTGACATTTCCAGCGAAGGACAGGTAATACCCGGCGGCGGCACACACCTGGGCCATTTCCGCGTCACCTGAATAACAATGGAAAATCGTGCGCTCGGGCGCGCCTTCCTCGGCGAGGATACGGAGGACATCGGCGTGCGCGTCCCGGTCGTGGATCACGAGCGCCTTTCCGTGGCGCTTGGCGATCTCGATGTGCGCGCGGAACGAACGCTCCTGCGCCGCCCTGCCCTCGGGCCCGGTGCGGAAGTGGTCGAGCCCGGTCTCGCCGACGGCCCGTACCTGCGGGAGCGCGGCGAGCTCGGCGATCTCCGCCAGGGCGTCGTCCAGCGCCGTGTCGCCGCCGCCCGCCCTCGCCCCCTGGCGGGACCAGCCGTCGGGGTCGCCGTGGACGATGCGCGGCGCCTCGTTGGGGTGGAGCGCGACCGCCGCGTGGACCTGGTCGTACGCGGCCGCCGTCTCGGCGGCCCAGCGCGAACCCTTGATGTCGCACCCCACCTGGACCACCGTCGTGACCCCGACCGACGCGGCCTTCTCCAGGGCCTCGGCGACGGTGCCTTCCTGCATGTCCAGGTGGGTGTGCGCATCCGCCACCGCCACCCGGAGGGGCTCGGGCGGCGGAGGCGGGGCCTGCTTCGAACTCGTGGACGCGCTCATGGGCGCGATCCTACGGGGGTGGTCCCAGGGGTCCCGACGGGTCCCCGTGGACCCGTCGGGACCCGGCGCTCACGTGCGGTGATGGTGCTGGAACGGGTGGAGGAGGTCGGAGAGGTGCCAGTGGTGGTGGCCCTGCGCCCTGGCCCGGTCCCGGCCCTCGGCCGGGTCCTGGCCCTGGCCCTGGCCCTGGGCCGCCTCGGGCGACGGCTGTACGGTCGCCCCTTCCGCCGGCGGCGCGTCGGCGGGTATCCCCCCGGTGGACGTCCCGGCGGATATCTCGTCCGCCGTCGACTCCGGCGCCCCCTGCTCCCCCACGGCCCCCGCGGCCTTCGCGGCCTTCGCGGCCTTAGCCGCCCGCGCCGCCTTCGCGCTCCGCGCGGTCTTCGCCGGGTGGTGCTGCTCGTACATCAGCGCCCGGACCGACGAGACCTGGCCGGACCGCATGATCCTGACGACATGGCCGCCGCAGTTCTGACACGTCGGGCTGGAAAGCGGGGAAGGGACCCGCACCCCGTCCGCCTTGTACACGACGACATTCCGGCCCAGGCCGTCGACATGGTGCTCTATGTCGTAAGCCTGCTCCCAGCCGTGACCACAACGCATACAGCAAAAGGCATATGCCTCGTGGGCGACGGCGGTGCCCGTGATCTCACTCATGCCAGCTCCTCTCCACTGACCCAGTGGACGCCTTCGAAGGCGGGAGCGCATCAGCGCCTGTCGATTATTGATTCGGTCTTGGCGTTCTCATGTACCAATGGCCCGGCACGCGGTCTGCGCTTTACATTTCACGATAGTCCTTTACCCTCCCCGGAGGGCGTCCGGGCCGCGTTTTTTGCCGCGACGACAGCATCGAACACCTCCCGCTTGGGAACCCCCGCGTCCGCCGCCACGGCGGCGATCGCCTCCTTCCGCCGCTCCCCCGCCTCCTCCCTCACCCGCACCCGCCGCACCAGCTCCGCCGGGTCGAGTTCGGCCGGGTCCGGGTCCGGGGCGCCCGACACGACGATGGTGATCTCGCCCCGTACCCCCTCCGCCGCCCAGGCCGCCAGCTCGGCGAGCGGGCCGCGCCGTACCTCCTCGTACGTCTTGGTCAGCTCGCGGCAGACGGCGGCCTGCCGCTCGGCGCCGAAGACCTCGGCCATCGCGGCCAGCGTGTCGTCCAGCCGGTGCGGGGCCTCGAAGTAGACGAGGGTGCGCCGCTCGCCGGCCACCTCG
Source organism: Streptomyces sp. NPDC093085 (assembly GCF_040683935.1). Classification (NCBI taxonomy): domain Bacteria; kingdom Bacillati; phylum Actinomycetota; class Actinomycetes; order Kitasatosporales; family Streptomycetaceae; genus Streptomyces; species Streptomyces sp. NPDC093085. The sequence goes on from NZ_JBFBFB010000007.1 coordinate 182,021, forward strand.
CGGAGCCGCCCGAGCCGCTCGCCCGCCTTGCGCGGCGGGAACCCCTCGAAGCAGAAGCGGTCCACGGGGAGCCCGGAGAGCGCCAGCGCGGTGAGCACGGCGGAGGGGCCCGGTACGGCCGTCACCCGGATCCCGCGCGCCACCGCGCCCGCGACCAGCCGGTAGCCGGGGTCGGAGACGGACGGCATCCCCGCGTCCGTGACGAGCACCACGCGCGCGCCGCCCTCCAGCGCCTCGACCAGTTCCGGCGTACGGGCGGACTCGTTGCCCTCGAAGTACGACACGACGCGCCCCCGCGTCTGCACCCCGAGCGCCTGGGTGAGCCGGCGGAGCCGCCGGGTGTCCTCGGCGGCGATCACATCGGCGCCCGCCAGCTCGGCGGCGAGCCTCGGCGGCGCGTCGGAGACATCCCCGATGGGCGTGCCCGCGAGCACCAGGATCCCGGCCCCCGCCGCGCCGGAGGGAGATCCGGAGGGAGATCCGGAGACCGAATCGGAGGGGGAGGGGACGGAATCGGAGGGGGTGGCGGGCGTCGCCCCGGGGGTGTCGGAAGGGCCGGCGGAGGAGGTGGTGGATGGTGTCGCAGTCACATCCGCCATCCTCGCAGGGCGGGCGGCGCCCCTCGCACAGCGGCGTTCCCTACGATGGCGCGGTGACCAGTACCGCTCCAGAAGCCCTCCAGGGGCACGACGCCGACGACCAGCAGCCCTCTTGGCCACAGCGGCTGCGCCGGTTCGGACACGCCCCCCGGCCGGTGACGGGCCTGCGGGAACGCCTGGTGCCGCCGTACACCCGGCCCTCCGACCGGCTGTGGGCGGTGCTCGGGGTGCCGGGTCCGGTGGCCGGGCGGCTGGTCCGCTGGTCGGCCTGGGGCGGGCCGGTGCTCGTGGCGCTGGTCGCCGGGGTGCTGCGGTTCTGGAACCTGGGGCAGCCCAAGGCGGTGATATTCGACGAGACGTACTACGCCAAGGACGCCTGGTCCCTGATCAACCAGGGGTACGAGGGCAACTGGCCCAAGGACGTCGACGCGTCGATCCTCAAGGACCCGTCCGCCGTCCCGGTCCCCGCCGACCCCGGCTATGTGGTGCACCCGCCGGTCGGCAAGTGGGTGATCGGCCTCGGGGAACAGCTCTTCGGCTTCACCCCGTTCGGCTGGCGCTTCATGGTCGCCGTGCTCGGCACGCTCTCCGTGCTGATGCTCTGCCGGATCGGCCGCCGGCTCTTCCGCTCCACCTTCCTGGGGTGTCTGGCGGGCGCGCTGCTCGCCGTGGACGGACTGCACTTCGTGATGAGCCGGACCGCGCTCCTCGACCTCGTCCTGATGTTCTTCGTACTGGCCGCCTTCGGCGCGCTGCTGATCGACCGCGACCGGGCCAGGGCCCGGCTCGCCGGCGCGCTCCCGGTGGACGAGGCGGAGGGGATCCTGCGGCCGGACGCCTCGGTCGCCGAGACGCTGCGGCTGGGCTGGCGGCCGTGGCGGCTGGCGGCCGGGGTGCTGCTGGGGCTGGCCATCGCGACGAAGTGGAGCGGCCTCTACACGCTGGCGGCCTTCGCGCTGATGGCGGTGGTGTGGGACGTGGGCGCACGGCGCACGGCGGGCGCGGTCCGGCCGTACCGGGCGGTGGCGCGGCGGGACATCGTCCCGGCGTTCCTCTCGACGGTGCCGGTCGCGATCGCCACCTACCTCGCCTCCTGGACCGGCTGGATCGTCACCGACAAGGGGTACTTCCGGAACTGGGCGACGACGGCGGGCCAGGGCGGCGACTGGACCTGGCTCCCCGACTGGGTGCGCAGTCTCTGGCATTACGAGTACGAGGTCTACCAGTTCCATGTGAACCTGACCTCCGGCCACACCTACCAGTCGAACCCGTGGAGCTGGATCGTCCTGGGCCGCCCGGTCTCGTACTTCTACGAGGACCCGGCGGCCGGCAAGGACGGCTGCCCGGCGGAGACGGCCGGCAAGTGCGCCCGCGAGGTGCTGGCGATCGGGACGCCGCTGCTCTGGTGGGCGGGCGCGTTCGCGCTCTGCTATGTGCTGTGGCGCTGGTTCTTCCGCCGCGACTGGCGCGCGGGCGCGATCGCCTGCGGGGTGGTGGCCGGGTGGGCGCCCTGGTTCCTCTACCAGGAGCGGACGATCTTCCTCTTCTACGCGGTGATCTTCGTGCCGTTCCTCTGTCTGGCGGTGGCGATGATGATCGGCGCCTTCCTGGGCCCGCCGGGCGCGGACGAGCGGCGCCGGACGGTCGGGGCGGTCGGGGCCGGGGTGCTGGTGCTCCTGATCATCTGGAACTTCATCTACTTCTGGCCGCTGTACACGGGGGCGCCGATCCCGCTGGACTCCTGGCGCAGCCGGATGTGGCTGGACACCTGGGTGTAGGGACGGGCGGCCGGGGCGGCCGGGTCACGGTACGGATTCCGCCACCGGTCACCGCTCGCCTCGTACGGGATCTCCGTGTAAGGCTGTCCGTATGGCCCGACGCCCCGGCGAGCCCCGGCCGTCCACCGGCCCCCGGTCCTGGCGGCGGCGGGTGGCTCTTCGGCGTGCCGGCGGGGCGGCTTCCTCCCGTACCGGCGCACGGGGCGGTACGAGGGGGACGGAGCCCTGGTGGCGGCCCGGGAACGGGTGGCTCGGGAGCAGCAGTGTCGCCGGGCAGGTCTTCCTCTTCCAGGCGGTCATCGTGCTGCTGCTGGTCGCGGCGGCGGCCGGGGCCGTGCTGCTCCAGGCCAAGCGGGACAGCGAGGCCGAGGCGACGCACCGTTCCCTCGCCGTCGCCGAGGCGTTCGCCAACGCGCCCGGGATGGCCGGGGCGCTCAAGGCGGCCGACCCGACCGCGATACTCCAGCCGCGAGCGGAGGCGGCGCGGGAGCGCTCCGGGGTGGACTTCGTCGTCGTCACCGATACCGAAGGCATCCGGTACACCCATCCGAAGCCGGACCGGATCGGCAAGCACTTCGTGGGCACCATCGAGCCCGCCCTGAAGGGCCATCCCACCACCGAGAAGATAACGGGCACGCTGGGCCCGCTCGTCCAGGCCGTGGTGCCGGTGTACGGGCCCGACGGCAAGGTCGTCGGCCTCGTCTCCGCCGGGATCACCGTCGCCAAGGTCTCCTCCGCCGTCAATGAACAACTGCCGCTGCTCCTCGCCATCGCCGCCGGGGGCCTGCTGCTCACCACCCTCGGCACCGGGCTGATGAACCGCAGGCTGCGCCGCCAGACCCACGGGCTCGGCCCGGCCGAGATGACCCGGATGTACGAGCACCACGACGCCGTCCTGCACGCGGTGCGCGAGGGCGTCCTGATCGTCGGCGGCGACGGCCGGCTGCTGCTCGCCAACGACGAGGCCGCGCTCCTCCTCGGCCTGCCCGGCGAGCCCGAGGGCCGGCACGTCACCGAGCTGGGGCTTCCCCCGGAGACGGCGCGGCTGCTCGCCTCCGAGGGGGTCGCCGACGACCAGGTGATCACCTCGGGGGAGCGCCAGCTCGTCGTCAACCGGCGCGCCACCGACCAGGACGGCGGGCCGCCCGGGTGGGTGACCACGCTGCGCGACTCGACCGAGCTGCACGCGCTCTCCGGCCGGGCCGAGACCGCCCGGGGCCGGCTCACCCTGCTCTACGAGGCGAGCACCCGGATCGGGACCACCCTGGACGTGACGCGGACGGCCGAGGAGCTGGCCCGGGTCGTGGTGCCGCGCTTCGCGGACTTCGTCACCGTCGACCTCTCCGAGCCGGTGCTGCGCGGCGAGGAGCCGGGCCCGGACGCGGTGGCCGGGGACGGGCTGCGCCGGGTCGCGGTGCACGGCGTCCGGGACGACGCGCCGCTCTACCCGGTCGGCGAGGATTTCCGGCTGGTCGCGCACACCCCGCAGACCGAGAGCCTGGCGGGCGGCGAGCCGGTGCTCACCGCCGATCTCACCGTCTCGGACGACTGGTGCCGCCAGGACCCGGAGGGCGGCCGGCGGCTCACGGCGTACGGCTTCCACTCCTTCATCGTGGCGCCGCTGGTGGCCAGGGGCGTGCTGATGGGGATGGTCAACTTCTGGCGGGCGGGGCACCAGGAGCCGTTCGAGGAGGACGACCTCTCGCTCGCCGGGGAGCTGGCCGGGCGGGCCGCCGTCTGTATCGACAACGCGCGCCGTTTCACGCACGAGCACACCCGGGCCGTCGTACTCCAGCACAGCCTGCTCCCGAAGGGGCTGCCGGAGCAGTCCGCGCTGGACCTCGCCTACCGGTATCTGCCCGCCGAGTCCGGGGTGGGCGGCGACTGGTTCGACGTGCTGACCCTGCCGGGCGCGCGGGTGGCGCTGGTCGTGGGCGACGTGGTCGGACACGGGCTGCACGCCGCCGCCACGATGGGACGGCTGCGGACGGCGGTCGCCAACTTCTCGGCGCTGGACCTGCCGCCCGAGGAACTGCTGGGGCATCTGGACGAGCTGGTCGGCCGGATCGACGAGGAGGAGGCCGCGGGGCCGGGGGGCACCGAGTACCGTACGCCGGTCACCGGGGCGACCTGCGCGTACGCGGTCTACGACCCGGCGTCGGGGCGGTGCGCTGTGGCCCGCGCCGGCCATCCGCCGCCGGTGCTGGTCCACCCGGACGGCACGGCGGAGTTCCTGGAGCTGCCGGCCGGGCTGCCGCTGGGGATCGGCGGGATGCCGTACGAGACGACGGAGTTCACCCTGCCGGAGGGGAGCCGGCTGGTGCTGTACACGGACGGGCTGGTGGAGGACCGCAGGGCGGACATCGACGTGGGGCTCGAACGGCTCCGTACGGCGCTCGCCACGGCGCCCTCCCGGGCGTTGGAGGCGGCAGGCGGTCCCGGAGCGGGCGGCGGCGTGGACCCCACCGACCCCGAGGCCACCTGCCGGGCGGTGCTGGAGGCGCTGGTCCCGGAGCGGCCGGGGGACGACATCGCCGTACTCGTGGCGCGCGTACGGCGCCTGGACTCCGACCGGATCGCCGAGTGGACGGTGCCGCACGACCCGGCGGCGGTGGCCGGGATCCGCGCCGATGTGAGCCGGCGGCTCGCCTCCTGGGGCCTGGAGGAGGCGGCGTTCACCATCGAGCTGATGCTGAGCGAGCTGATCACCAACGCCATCCGGTACGCCTCGGGGCCCATCGGCGTACGGCTGCTCCGCGACCGTACGCTGATCTGCGAGGTCTCCGACACCAGCGCCACCTCGCCGCATCTGCGGGCCGCCACGGCGACCGACGAGGGCGGGCGGGGGCTCTTCCTGGTCGCGCAGTTCGCCGACCGGTGGGGGACGCGGTACACGGCGGACGGCAAGGTCATCTGGACGGAGACGGCGCTGCCCCGCGCCTAGGTCCGACCGGGCCCAGGCCTTGGCGGGCGTATGCCGCCCAGCCCTGCCGCCGGGCGTATGCCGACCAGGCCCTGCCGGGCGTACGCCGCGCCCGCTTCTCAGGTCCGGTGTGGCGCGCGCCTTCCTTCAGTCCAGCTTCAGTCCAGCTTCAGTCCAGTGTGACGGGGGCGATGACCGGGAGGTGGTCGCTGCCGGTCGGGGGCAGGGTGCGCAGCCGGCCGACGGTCGCCGAGCGGGCCATGATCTGGTCGATCCGGGCCAGCGGGAAGGCGGTCGGGAAGCTGAGGGCGAAGCCCCGTTCCGGCACGTTCAGCTGTGCGGTCAGCGGGGACAGCGCACGGTCCTCGACCGTGCTGTTGAGGTCGCCGAGGAGGATCACCGTGGGCACCTGCTCGGCGGCGACGGCCTTTCCCAGGAGGACGGCGCTCTCGTCACGCCAGGACGAGGCGAGGCCCGTGGCGCGGACGCGGATGGAGGGCAGGTGGGCGACGTACACCGCGATCGGGCGGTCCGGTGTGTGGGCCACGGCCCGTACGCCGCGGCTCCAGGGCTCGGTGATCCCGGCGGGTTTGATGTCCAGCTCCCGGACGTCGGTGAGCGGGTGTTTCGACCAGAGTCCGACGGTGCCCACCACCGCGTGGTGGGGGTAGCGCGGGGCGAGGGTCCTTTCGTAGACCGACAGCGCCGGGGGCACCAGCTCCTCCAGGCCGATGAGGTCGGGCCCGGCGTCGGCCAGGGCACGGGCCGTGCCCTCGGGGTCGGTGTTCTCGTCACTGGCGTTGTGCTGCACCGCGACGAGGTGGTGTGCTCCGGGCTCCGCGCCGGGCAACAGGAGGCCGCCGAAGAGGTACGTCCAGGCCGCCGCCGGCAGGAGCAGCGCCACCAGCGCGAGCGCCGAGCGGCGCAGCAGGGCCAGGCCGAGCAGTACCAGGGGCACCAGGCCGGACCAGGGCAGGAGCGATTCCAGCAGACTGCCCAGGCGCCCTGGGGAGTTCGGGACCAGCCGGTGGAAGGCGAGCGGCACCGCCGACACCACCGCCGTGGCGGCGAGCACCCGTCCCCGGCTCCAGGACAGCCGGCCCCGCACCGCTGCCCCGCTCAGCCATGACTCCCCAACGGCACGGCCCTCGCCTTTCACCCTTCTCATCCTTCTCACTCTTCGCCCTGCGCCCCTCGTCCCTCGCCCCTCGTCCTTGCTCCTGCCTCCAGGACGAACCACACGGTGCGTCAGGTTCTGTTCGTCACACGTGTGACGCAACACATCCCGGGATCGTCCCGTCGCATTCCGGTAACGCTCGACTCCTCCGTCGCACCGGTCCCGTAGAGTTTCGAGTCGATGACTTCCCTTGAACGTGTTCAGAAGTTCGAGGGCGCTTCTGGGGAGGGGTGATCACACTCATGCGCAGTGGAGCGAAGACCGCGGTCATAGGCGGGGTGTTTCTCGTGTTCGCCGGCGGGGTGGCCTACGGCGGCTACAACGTCTACTCGGGGCTGACGGGAGGCAGTGGCGACGGGGGAGCCACGTCGACCAAGGCCGCCGAGGTCAAGACGGGCCCGCTGACGCCCGAGGAGATCGACCAGGCATCGAAGAAGTTCCTGGCCCGGTGGGCGGAGGGCGGTGACGCGGCGGCGGTCGCGCAGCTCACCAACGACCCGACCGCGGCGACCCCGGTGATCGGCGCGTACCGTACCGAGGCCCATGTCACCGACGCGGTGATCACGCCGGGCACGGCGGTGGGCGCCAAGGTGCCGTTCACCGTCAAGGCGACGGTGGAGTTCGAGGGCGCCAGCAAGCCGTGGTCGTACGAGTCCGAACTGACCGTGGTGCGCGGGCTTTCGACGGGGCGTCCGCTGGTCTCCTGGTCGCCGTCGGTGATCCACCCGAAGCTGACGGAGGACAACCACCTGGAGACGGCGGAGGCTTCGGTACCGCCGATCAAGGCGGTCGACCGCAACGGCGTCGAGCTGACGAAGGAGAAGTACCCGTCGCTCGGCTCCGTCCTCGACCAGCTCCGCGAGCGGTACGGCAAGGAGGCGGGCGGCTCGGCGGGCATCGAGCTGATGCTGAAGAGCGACGCGGGCGCGGACGGTACGACACCGGACGGCGCGGCGGCGGACGAGACGCTCCTGACCCTCGCCGAGGGCAAGGAGGGCACGCTGAAGACGACGCTGGACGCCGGCGTGCAGGCGGCGGCCGAGGCCTCGGTGAAGAAGTTCAGCGAGGCGTCCGTCGCCGCGGTCAAGCCGTCCACGGGCGAGATCCTGGCGGTGGCGAACAACCGTAAGGACAGCTTCAACGCGGCCATGCTGGGCAAGCAGGCCCCCGGCTCCACCATGAAGATCGTGACGGCGGCGCTGCTGCTGGAGAAGGGCCTGGTCGGCGCGGACAAGCCGGCGGAGTGCCCGAAGAACGCGATCTACATGGGGCGTACGTTCAAGAACCTGGACGGCTTCTCGATCGAGAACGGCACGTTCGCGCAGAGCTTCGCCCGCTCCTGCAACACCGCCTTCATCAAGCTGATCGACGACACGAAGGACGACGGCGCGCTGCCCAAGGAGGCGGCGGAGGTCTTCGGTATCGGCCTGGACAACTGGAAGACCGGTATCGCCTCCTTCGACGGCTCCGTCCCGTCCTCGACGGGCGGCGAGGCGGCGGCGCAGTACATCGGGCAGGGCACGGTGCAGATGAACGTGCTCAACATGGCCTCCATCACGGCGACCGCGAAGAACGGCACGTTCAAGCAGCCGGTGATCGTCTCCCCGTCGCTGGACGACCGCGAGATCGCGACGGCGGCGCGCTCGCTTCCGGCGGGCGTGGCGGAGCAGTTGCGCGCCATGATGCGGCTGACGGCGACCAGCGGCACGGGCGCGAAGGCGATGTCGGGGCTCGGCGGCGACAAGGGCGCGAAGACCGGCTCGGCGGAGGTCGACGGGCAGGAGACGTCGAACAGTTGGTTCACCGGGTACCACAACGACCTCGCCGCCGCGGCGGTCGTGGAGTCCGGCGGCCACGGCGGCGACGCGGCGGGCCCGGTGGTCGCGGCGGTGCTGGCGGCGGGGTGAGCCGGGTGACCCGGCCGGTCCTGAACTGACGGGGCGCCGCACAGGATTCCTCCTGTGCGGCGCCCTGTCGCTTCCGCTGGGCCGGTGCCGGGCGGCGGCTTCCGGCGGTCTTCGACGGCCGCCGGGCCGAAGACCATCGCAGGGCCGAGACCTTCGGGGCCCCCTCGCGCGGTGCGCGGGCCGGCCGCTAGGTTGCCCCGCATGACCATCCGAACGTGCCCCTCCGGGCCGCCCCCGGCGGCGGTGGCATGACCCCGCTCGTCACCGCCGCCGTACTCGTCGCCGCCCTGACCCATGCCTCGTGGAACGCCCTGGCGCACGCGATCAAGGACCAGCTCGCCGCGTTCACCCTGATCGGCAGCGGCTCGGCCGTCATCGGCGCGGTCATCGCCTGCCTGGTCCCGCTGCCGGACGCGGACGCCTGGCCGTATCTGATCGCCTCCGTCGTGATCCACGTCGGCTACATGCTGCTGCTGATGCGCTCGTTCACGCTGGGCGACTTCGGCCAGATGTACCCGATCGCCCGGGGCATGGCGCCCCTGGTGGTGACGGTCGTGGCGGTCGCCTTCGTCGGCGAGACGATGGACGTCTGGCAGACGGCGGGCGTCCTGGTCGCCTCGGCGGGCCTGGTCGGGGTGGCCCTCTGGGGCATCCGGGGCGCGGAGACGGCCCCGAGGTGGCCCGCGCTGGCGGCGGCGGTCGCGACGGGCCTGTCGATCGCGGCGTACACCGTGGTCGACGGCGTGGGCGTCCGCACCGCGGGCAACCCGATGGGCTACATCGCCTGGCTGCTCCTCCTCCAGGGCACGGTGATCCCGGCGTACGCGGTGTACGCGCGCCGGGGCGCCCTGCTCGCCCAGCTCCGCCCGTACGCCGCCCTGGGCCTCCTGGGCGCGGCGCTCTCGATGCTCGCGTACGGCCTGGTCCTCTGGGCCCAGACCCGCGCGCCCCTGGGCCCGGTCTCGGCGCTCCGCGAATCCTCGATCATCGTCGGCGCGGCCATCGGCACGGTCTTCTTCAAGGAGCGCTTCGGCACCCCGAGGATCCTGGCGGCGGGGCTGATGGTGGTGGGGATCGGGCTGATGCTGCACGCGAGTTGACGTCCGCCTGCCGCCGTCGCGGCGCCACGGGTCCGGTGGCTCCGGCGGCTCCCGTGACGCCCGTGGGCTCCCCCCGGCCTCAGGCCTCCGAGGGTGCCGTCCGGTCCGGGTCGCGGCGGCGGGACAGGAAGCGGCTGAGGACGATCAGGACGAGTCCCCCGATCAGCAGGGCGTTCCCGCCGTAGAAACCGGCCTCCCAGGGGACGGCCGGCAGGACGCGGAGCGCCAGCAGCCCCTGAAGGACGAGCGACGTCCCCGTCAGCGCGACGCCCGCCCCGTGGAGCCGGGTCCTGACGCCCCGCCGGCGCACGGTGGGCGGCACCCACCCCGTCCGGAGCGTCACCGCCCCCATCCCGATCGCCAGGATCCCCACCAGCAGACCCACACCCGCCACCCACACCATGACGCCCCCTCCGTTCCCGCCTTCCGGGCCCCGGCCCGCACATCACCGGCCGACCCCGAACCCATCCCCATGATCACCGCCCCCGGGGCCGCCCCGCCATGCCGGTGCCCGGCAGTCTCCGCGCCTCCCCGCTGCCGGGGTGTGCGCCTGGGACCCCTGTGTGAGAAACGCATGTCCGGGGCTGCGGACTTCATGGGGCAACTCGTGCCGGACGCTCTGGGAACCACACGGCACTGAATGCCAAGCTCCGGTCACGCCTCGTCATCGGAAGCTCGCAGAACGGAGAAACCCATGCACGTACGAGTCCTGGGTCCGCTCGCCATCGAGTACAACGGCGTGTCCATCGTCCCCACCGCCAACAAGCCCCGGCAGATCCTCGCCCTGCTGGCACTCCGTCCCCAGCACACCGTCTCGGTGGGCGCGCTGATCGAGGAGGTCTGGGGGGACGCGGTGCCCCGGAGCGCGGCGACGACCTTACAGACGTACATCCTGCAACTGCGGCGCCGGATCGCCAAGGCCCTGGACGGCGGCGGTGGTGATACGGGACGGAACGGCGGCGGCGGTACGGGCCGGGGCGGGCGGCTCTCGCCCAAGGAGGTGCTGGCCACGTCGTACGGGGGGTACCGGCTCGTGCCACCGCTCGCGGGGCACGACCTGACCGAGTTCCAGGACCTGTCGGCCCGGGGCGTCAAGGCGCTGGAGGCGGGCGACGCACGGGCCGCGTCCCATCTGCTCGGTACGGCCCTGCTGCTCTGGCGCGGGCCCGCGCTCGCCGACGTACCGCACGGTCCCGCCCTCGAACTGGAGGCCATCGGGATGGAGGAGGCCCGGCTGACCGTGCTGGAGCAGCGGATCGAGGCCGACCTGTGTCTCGGACGGCACCGTTCCCTCCTCCCCGAGTTGCGCATGCTCAGCGCCCGCCATCCGCTCAACGAGAACCTCTGCGCGCAGCTCATGACCGCCCTCTACCGCGCGGGCAGCCCCTGGCGCGCCCTGGAGGAGTTCCGGCGGCTGCGCGTACGGCTCGACACGGAGCTGGGGGTGGAGCCGACCCCGGGTCTCCAGCGGCTGCATCTGGCGGTGCTCAACGGGGATCCGGGGCTGGAGGCCACGGCACAGGGGCCCGTACGGTACGCGAGTTGAGGGCGTGGGCCGCCACGGTCAGGATGTAGGGGGTACGGGCGGCACCCGTACGGACCGTACGGGTGGTGAACTGCCAGCCGGGCGGGGCGAGTTCCCCTGCGGACGTGGATGCGGACGCGGATGCCGAGGTGGACGCGGACGCGGAGGCCAGGGGTGCGGCCATGTCCCTTAGGGGTACGGCGATGTCCCGTAGGGGTACGGCGATGTGCCGTAGGGGTACGCGCAGGCCCGTGCCCAGCGCCTTGACGTACGCCTCCTTCAGCGTCCAGAGCCGTATCAGCGCCTCCGCCCGCTCCCGTACGGGGAGGGCGGTGAGCGCCCGCAGTTCGGCGGGGGCGCAGATCCGTTCCGCCAGCTCCGGCAGGGTGCGCCGGCCGGCCCGTTCCGCGTCCACGCCCACCGGGCCGAGCCTGCTCAGGGCGACGGCCAGCAGGGTCCCGGTGTGGCTGAGGCTGAGCCGTGTCCCCGGCGCGTCCGGCAGTACGGGGGCGCCCAGCGCGGTGCGCCCGAGGCGTACTTCGGGCCAGGGCAGGCCGAGGAGGGCGCCTGCCGTACGGCGGACCAGAAGGCGCGAGCCGAGGAAGCGGGCGCGCGCGTCGGGGGTGCGCAGCGCCTGGTACCGGGCCGCCTCCTGAGGGGGCAGCAGGGGTACCGGCGCGCCCGCCGTCCACTCCTCCGTCGTGCCGTGGACGACCACGCGGCCCGTCGCCTCCCACGCCGCCCGCACCGGGGCCCAGGGGCCTTCCGGGCCGGTCCGGTGGTACGGGGAGACGGCGCGCTCGGGGACTGCGGCGCGCTCGCGGACCGCGGTGTGCTCGGGGATGACGGCGCGTCCCGGGGTCACGGCGGCCTCAGCCATCACAGGGGCCTCAGAACATCTGGTCGTGGTCGATCCGGCGGGAGCGGGTGCGGATGCCCCCGTCGTCCGCCACGACCAGCACGTCGTGGACCAGGCAGCTCGGCGCGATGACCGGCGTCCCGCCCGGCCGGACGGTCACCACCAGCGCGTACACCGTCGACTGGAGCGAGCCGTCCGCCCGGGGCTCCAGCACGATCTGGTTGAACCAGTGCCGGCGCTGCACCGGGTCGCCGTCGTACCGCTTGTGGAACGCGACCAGCTCCGTCACGATCCCGTCCCGCCCGACCGCCGGTTCGGCGTTCGGCGAGTGCTGGAAGCTCCCGTCCTTGGTGAACGTCGCCGCGTACTCCTCGAAGCGACCGCCGTCCAGCGCCTGCATCTGGACCGCGTAGAACTGCTGGACCCGGGTGTAGAGATCCGTCGTCACGCCTGTCACATCTGCCATGCCGGTCATGTCTGTCACGTCTGTCACGTGGTTTCTCCCAACTTCCTTGTTCGCCGGGAGGCACATGCTGGCCCCGCCCGCTGGAGGCCCGATGGAGAGGCGCTGCCGCCGGGGCGGGAAGACGCTCAAGTCCGGTGCGAGCGGGGCGTGATGGCGTACCGCGTGTCCGTCCCGGCAGGTCCGTACGGCGGGACCGTGCGACGCCTGTCCCGTACGCAGAAAGGGTCTTCCCATGGCACGAGAAATCGGCCGGCGCGGCGTGCTCGCGGGCGCGGCGGGCGCCGCCTCCGCCGCCGTGGCGGGCGGAGGGCTGTTCTCCGGCACCGCCGCCGCCACCCCGCGCGCCCCGGCCGGCACGGACGCCCCGGCCGGCGCGGACGCTGCCCCCGCCGTGTCCGTCCGCCCCTCCGACCCCCGGTACGCCGAGCTGACCACCGGCGTCAACCGCCGCTGGGTCGGCACCCCCGACGAGGTGCGTCTCGTCCGTACCACGGAGCAGGTGATGGCCGCCGTCGAGGAGGCGGTACGGGACGGCAAGCGGCTCACCGTACGCGGCGGCGGGCACTGCCTCGCCGACTTCGTCTACCACCCGGACGTCGACCTGGTCATCGACATGTCCCTGATGAACGAGGTCTCCTTCGACGAGCGCGCGAACGCGTTCGCCGTCGAGGCCGGCGCCACCCTCATGAACGTGTACGACACCCTCTACAAGGGGTGGGGCGTCACCATCCCGGGCGGCATGTGCTACTCGGTCGGCATCGGCGGCCATGTCTCGGGCGGCGGCTACGGGCTGCTCTCCCGGCTGCACGGGCTGACCGTCGACCATCTCCACGCCGTCGAGGTCGTGGTCGTGGACGGGTCGGGGAACGTACGGAGCGTGGTGGCCACCCGGGAGCCCGGCGACCCCGACCGCGACCTGTGGTGGGGGTGCGCGGGCGGCGGCGGGGGCAACTTCGGGGTGATCACCCGGTACTGGTTCCGTACGCCGGGCGCCCTGGAGAAGCAGCGGGCGCGCGGCGCCTCCGGCATCGACCCCGGCCAACTGCTGGTACGGCCGCCCGAGGAGGTGCTCGTCCAGGCCATCTCCCTGCCCTGGGACCAGCTCGACGCGCGCGGCTTCCGGCGCCTGGTCCAGAACGCCGGCACCTTCTTCGAGGCCAACAGCTCCCCCGACTCGCCCTACGCCTCGCTCAGCGGCGCCTTCCCCTTCACCCACCGCGCCAGCGGCGGCATCGGCGTCTTCACCCAGATCGACGCCACCCTGCCGGACGCGGAGCGGCTGCTCGGCGCGTACGTACGGGCGATCACCGACGGCGTCGGCGCGACCCCCGAGCCCGCCGTCCGGCCGATGGGCGAGCTGGGCGCGCTGCCCGAGTTCGCCGAGCCGGCCCGGCTCCCCTGGCTGCGCGCCACCCGGCGGCTGGGCACCAGCTCCCCGATGGTCACCGACCCGGCGATCCGGAGCGACCACCACTCCGCGTACGTGCGCAAGGGGCTCCCCGACCACCACATCGACCGCATCCACTCCTGGCTGAGCAGCGACACCGTCGACAACCCGCTGTCGATGGTGATCCTCCATCTCATCGGCGGCGCCATCGACCGGGTCGCGCCGGGGGACACGGCCGTGGCCCAGCGCGACTCCCTCTTCAAGCTGCTGTACCAGAGCATGTGGCAGAGCCCGGCGGACGACGCCGCGAACATCGCCTGGACACAGGGGGTCTACCGGGCCGTGTACGCGGAGACGGGCGGCGTCCCGGTCCCGAACGGCGTCACCGACGGCTGCTACATCAACTACCCGGACAGCGGGGCGGACGACCCGGACGCCAACACCTCCGGGCTCTCCTGGCAGCAGCTCTACCACAAGGAGAACTACCCGCGGCTGCGGCAGGTGAAGGCCCGCTGGGACCCGCGGAACGTCTTCCACCACGGGCAGTCGATCGAACTGCCGGCGGACCGATGAGGACACCCGGGGGCCACCGATGAGGACACCCGGGTGGCCACCGGTGTGGACACCGATGAGGACACCCGAGAGGCTGAGGAAGGATTCCAGATGTCCGTGACCGAGACCGCCGTTGCCGAAACCGCCGTCAGCGGGACACCACGCCTGGCGGTGCCCCCGCTCCGGGAAGCCGCCCCCGCCGCGATGCGCGCCGCCGCCGTCCACGCGGCCCGTGCCGACGCCGACCGGAGACTTCCGGCGGAGCCGGTACGGGCCCTGGTCGACGCCGGGTTCGCCCGGCACTTCGTGCCCCGCCGCTGGGGCGGTACGGAGGGCGGGTTCGCCGAGCTGCTGGAGGCCGTCGCCGTGGTGGGCGAGGGGTGCGCCGCCACCGCCTGGCTCGCCTCCCTCGGCGCGCAGGTCGGCCGGATGGCGTCGTTCCTGCCGGCCGAGGGGTGCGCGGAGGTGTGGGCGGAGGGCCCGGACGCGCTGCTGGTGGGCGGGCTCGTACCGGCGGGCACGGCGACGGCGCGGGACGGCGGCTGGGTGCTGGACGGGACCTGGCCGTTCGTGAGCGGCGTCGAGTTCTCCGCGTGGGCGCTGCTGTGCGGGCGCGTCCGGGGGCCGGAGGGCGGCGGTGCGGGGGGCGACGGCCGCGACGGCGGTGAGCTGCGGTTCTTCGCCGTACGGCGGGACGCGTACCGGATCCGGGAGACCTGGGACAGCCTCGGGATGCGGGCCACCGGGAGCCATACGCTGCTGGTCGAGGACGCCTTCGTACCGGCGGCCCGGTCGTTCCCCTACGCGGACCTGCTGCGCGGCGCCGGGCCGGAGGACGGACCGGGCGCCCCCTGCTACCGGGTCCCCCACAAGGCGGTGAACGGCCTCGCCTTCGCCGCCCCCGCCCTGGGCGCCACCCGCGCCCTGGTACGCGGCTGGTCCGACTGGGGCGCGCCGCAGCCCGAGGTGGTACGGGCGGGCGCGGAGGCGGACGCGGCCCAACTCCTCCTGGAACGTACGGCCGCCGAGGCGGACCGGGGCGCGGGCGGCGCCCTGAGCACGGCCCGCGCCACCCGCGACTGCGCGGTCGCCGCCGAGCTGCTCGGGGTCGCGGCGGGGCGGGTCTTCCGGGCGTACGGCACCCGGGGGCAGTCCTCGGCCCACCCCGCCCAGCGGGTCTGGCGCGATGTCACGACGGCCACCACGCACGCGGCCCTCCGCTTCCCGGCCGCCGTGACGGCGTACGGCGCGGCGGCGGCCGGGGAATCAACTGCGGCGGCCGGGGAATCAATCGGGGCGGCCGAGTAGTCAACCGGCTCGGGGGCGGGGCCAGTTCCGGCCCCGCCCCCTCAACCGCTCCCGCCCCTGGGCGCGTTCAGCCGCGTACCGCCGCCACCCGCTCCAGCGTGGTCCTGCTGTTACGGCCGAGGGCGTCCCGTACGTACGCCCGCGCCTCCGCCGGGGTGGCGTCCGGGCCGAGCACCCGGGCGATGGCGTCCGGCGCGAGGACGACCACATGGGTCGCCGTGGCCACCGCGCCGGAGGGGCCCTCCTCGAACCGCCACACCCCGCTGTGCCCGGTCATCAGGTCCGGCGTCTCGGTCTGCTTGTACCCGATCCAGCGCTCCGGCCGGCAGATCCGCAGCGAGCGGGTGGTGTGCCGGGAGCCGTCCGCGGTGACGGTGTCCATCTCCAGCTCCTGTACATGGGGTTCGTCCTCGGTCAGCTTCACCCGGGAGACATGCGGCAGGAGTTCGGGCCACCGGTCGGCGCGGTCGACGAAGGCGTACGCCTCGGCCGCCGTACCGGCGAGCTCCACCCGGTCCGAGAAGGAGAAGACCAGGTCCTCGACGGGGTACGGGCCGGCCGCGACCCGGGCCAGGGCGGCGAGTTCGCGGGCGCCGTTCCGGTCGAGGGCGGCGGTGACGGCGGCGACCGCCTCCGGGTCGTCGTCCTGTACGGCGAACCGGTGGCGCAGCACGATCTCCGTTGCCCCGTCCGGGAGTTCACGGAAGTGCCAGCCCCCGGACATGGTGGTGACGGGCGGGGTGCTGTGGTCCTGCCGGAACGAGACATAGCGGCGTACCGGGTCGAGGACGCGGCGCGAAGTCCAGTGCGCCACCCGGCCGTTCACCTCGGCCCAGATCTCGAAGCGCTCGGCGCGCGCGGTCCGCTCCAGGTGGGAGACGTGGACGGTCGGCTCGAACACGGCGGGCCAGCGCGTGACATCGGCGACCAGTCCGTAGAGGACATCGGCGGGGGCGTCGACGGTGAGCGTGTGCTCGGCGCGGTGGAGTCGGGACCTCGGTACCAGAGAGGTCGAGGGGATCGTTGAGGTCATCGGGGCTCCTGTCGGGGTCAGGCGGTGGTCGCGGTGGCGCCGTTCACCAGCGCGAGCAGGGCCCTGGGGGTGTCGGCCTCGGCGGTGGACTCCTCGGGGAGGGTGATGCCGTAGGCGCGCTCGATCCGGGCGGCGCTCTCCATCAGCGCGAGCGAGTCGTACCCCAGCTCCTCGAAGCTGACGTCGAGGATGTCGCCGCTCAGGTCGACGGTGTCGCCCTCACCGGCGCACGCGACCAGGGTCGCGCGGAGATCGTCGAGGGTCATGTTCGGCTCTGCCATGGTGGTCTTCCTCTTTCTCTTCCGCTTTCTCTTCCACGTGTGCGACGTCTTGGCTCAGCTCATGGAACGAGGCGACGGGCCCCTCCCACGGCGCCGTGCGCGGTGGTGCTCACGGCGCCGTGAGCACCACCGCCGAGTTGAATCCGTGCCTGCCCCGGGCCAGGACCAGGACCGCCCGTACCGCGACGGCGCGCGGTTCGCCGACCACCAGGTCGAGGCCGTACTCGTCCGGTACGGAGCGGGTCCCCGCGGTGGCCGGGGCGACCTGGTCCCGCAGGGTGAGCAGGGCGGCGGCCAGGTCGGCCGGGCCGCCGCCCGCGCACATCCGGCCGGTGAGCGTCTTGGGCGCGGTCACCGGGACGCCGCGCGGGCCGAAGAGTCCGCGCAGCGCCTCCGCCTCGGCCCGGTCCGGCGCGGGGAGCGCGGCGGCGTCCGCGTACACCACGCCGATGTCGGCCGGGGTCAGCCCGGCGTCCGCCAGGGCGAGTTCGGCGGCGCGCCGAAGTCCGGGCGGGCGCCCCGTACCGGGTGCGGGGTCGAAGGTGGCCGCGTATCCGGCGATCTCCCCGTAGACGGTGGCCGCGCCGCGCTCGCGGGCCGACTCCGCGTCCTCCACGACGAGGATGGCGCCGCCCTCGCCGGGGACATGGCCTGCGGCCTCCCGGTCGAAGGGGAGGTAGGCCCGTCCGGGGTCGCGGGCGGCGCTGACCCGGCCGCCGGCCGTCTGCGCCGACCAGCCCCAGGGGTCGAAGGCCGAGTCCACCCCGCCGCTGAGCACCAGCCGGGTGCCGAGCCGTACCGTACGGCGCGCGTGGCCGACCGCGTCGAGGCCGCCGGCCTGTTCTCCGACGAGGGCGGCGCTCGGGCCGCGCATGCCGTTGCGGATGGAGATCTGCCCGGTGTTCACGGCGTAGAACCAGGCGAAGGACTCGTACACGCTGACGTACTCGGGCCCCTCGGCCCAGAGTTTGCGGAACTCGCGGTGGGTGAAGTCGAAGCCGCCCTGGGCGGTGGAGGTGACCACGCCCATGTCGTAGTCGTCGAGCCCCGACCCGGGCCCCACCCCGGCGTCGGCGAGGGCCCAGTCGGCGGCGGCGAGGGCGTACCGGGTCGAGACGTCGGTCTGCGGCAGCAGCCGGCTCGGCAGGTGTTCGGCGGCGTCGAAGTCGCGGATCTCCCCGGCGAGGGTGGCCGGATATCCGGTGGTGTCGAAGCGGCTGAGCGGGGTGATGCCGCTCTCCCCGGCGAGCAGCGCCTTCCAGTACGCCTCGGTGCCGAGCCCGTTGGGCGTGACGACGCCGAGGCCGGTGACGACCGTACGGGCGGCGGCGCGCGGGCCGGGGGTGCCGTCGGGGACGGATCGTACGGCGCTCATCGGTTCGCCACCTCCGGGTCGTGCAGCACCATCGCGCTCTGGAAGCCGCCGAATCCGCTCCCCACGGTCAGCACCGTGTCCACCCGCTGCTCACGGGCGGTCAGCGGGACGTAGTCGAGGTCGCACTCGGGGTCGGGGGTGTGGAGATTGGCGGTCGGCGGCACCACGTCGTGCCGGATCGCCAGGACGGACGCGGCGATCTCGATCGCGCCGATGGCCCCGAGCGAGTGGCCCACCATCGACTTGATGGAGGAGACCGGCACCTCGTAGGCGTACGCGCCCAGGCTCCGCTTGAACGCGGCCGTCTCGTGGCGGTCGTTCTGCTTCGTGCCGGAGCCGTGCGCGTTGACGTAGTCCACGGCGGTACGGTCCAGCCGCGCCCCGTCGAGGGCGGCCCGGATCGCCTCGGCCATCTCCCGGCCGTCCTTCTTCAGCCCCGTCATGTGGTACGCGTTGCTGCGCGTGGCGTACCCGCCGACCTCGGCGTAGACGGCGGCGCCCCGGGCCCGCGCGGACTCGTAATCCTCCAGCACGAACATGGCGGCGCCCTCGGCGAGTACGAAGCCGTTGCGCGTGCCGTCGAAGGGGCGGGAGGCGGTGGCGGGCTCGTCGTTGCGGGAGGTGGTCGCCTTGATCGCGTCGAAGCAGGCGACGACGATCGGCGAGACGGGGGTGTCGGCCGCGCCCGCCACGACGACGTCGGCGCTCCCCTCGCGCACCAACTGGACGCCGTAGCCGACCGCGTCGAGCCCCGAGGTGCAGCCGTCGGAGACCATGGTGACGGGGCCCTCGGCGCCCGCCTCCCAGGCGATCTCGGCGGGCATCACACCGGGGCTGAGGTAGTCGAACATGTACGGCGAGAGGTGCGCGGGGTCGACCAGCCACTCCCGGCCCGCGTCCGACATCACCAGGTACTCGTTCTCCAGGCTGGTCGCGGAGGCCACCGCGCTGCCGAGGGAGACCCCCACCCGGTGCGGGTCGAGCGAAGCGAAGTCCAGCCCGCTGTCGGCGATCGCGTCCCGTGTGCACGCCACCGCGAACTGCGTGGCCCGGTCCATCCTGCGGAGCCGGCGCGGGTCGAGCCCCTCCGCCCGGCCGTCGAAGTCGGCCTCGCCCGCGATACGGGAGCGGAAGGGCGAGGCGTCGAAGAAGGTGATGGGCCGGGTGGCGGTACGGCCCGCCGTGAGCAGCCCCCAGAACTCCTTCGTCCCCGGGCCGCCCGGCGTCCGTACCCCGATCCCCGTGATCACCACCCGCCGGGTCATCCCTCGGCTCCTGTGCTGCTCGGCATGGTCCAGCGCCCCTTCCGGTCGCACCCCGGTGTACCCCCCGACGTGCCGGGACGTACTTGACAGGGCCAACCCTCGGGGGATCCGCTAGAGCCTGGCTCGGACGCTGATGGGGACCGGATGGGGACCGGATGGGGACCGGATGGGGAGGGGACGGGGGGGGCCGGACGGGGGCGGGAGATCCGCGCCCGGATTTTTACGTCCCGGACACAGGCCGTCTACGGACGTACGTGCGACGCACGACGATGATGGCGTGGGGGCGGGGTACTCGGTGGGGGGACACGCTTGGGGGGCGGCATGCTGGGCAGCGCGGGCAGATTACTCCGGAACGTGCCCCTGGAGTGGATGGCGGTGGTGCTGGTCTGGGGGCTCCAGTGCTGCGTGGCGGTGATCCAACTCCTCCACCTGGTACGGGACCGCGACGGACTCGGCACGATCGCCCTCTGGCTGCTCACCCTCACCGGGGTGGTCCTGCTCCAGACCCTGCACAGCGCCCCGGCGGCGCGGCGGCTGCGCGGCGCGCAGGTGGCCGCCACGCTGACGCTCCAGACCGTACTGACGTACGTGCCCGCCCTGTTCGCCCCGTCGCAGTGGCACGCGCAGGGGCTCGGCGGCTTCGCCGCCGGCTCGATGCTCGCGGTGCTGCGCGACCGGCGCGGGGTGGCCGGGTTCGTCCTCGTCCTGCTCTGTGACGGCTGGGCGGGGTGGTACGGCGGGCTCCCGGCCGAGGACACGGCCTACTCGGTCTTCACCACCCTGGCGCTCGGCCTGGTCGTCGCCGCGGTGATCCGGCTGGTCTGCCGGCTCAGCGCCGCGCAGCGGGCCCAGACCAGCGCGATCCGGGGCGCCCTCCACGAGGAACGGCTGCGTATCGGGCGGGACATGCACGACCTGCTGGCGACCCGGCTGACCTTCGCCGTCCTCCGCGGGGAGCTGGCGTACCGCCATATCGGCCCGGAGGACGAGCGGGCCCGCGCCGAACTCCAGGAGGTGCTGGCGCTGACCCGCGAGGCCCTCACCGACCTGCGGAGCCTCGCGCACAGCTTCGGCGACCTGTCGCTCCGCGGCGAACTGGAGCATGTCAGGACACTGCTCACCGAGATGGGCCTGAGGGTGAGCGTCCACGACGACGTGCCGCTCCCGGCGGGCGACGCGGAGTGCGTCTTCGCGGTGGCCGTGCGGGAGGCCGTCACCAACCTCCTGCGCCACAGCGAGGCCACGGCCTGCTCCTTCACCGTCTACCGCAAGGCGGACGAGGCCGTCCTGAGCATCGTGAACGACGGCTGCCCGCTGCCGCCGGGCCCGGTACCGGCCGCGCGGGGCCACGGCCTGGGCAACCTGGCGGCGCGGGCCGCCGGGGCGGGCGGGAGCTGTGTGGCCTGGGCGGCGCCCGACGGCTGGTTCCACCTCAGGGTGACGTATCCGGTGAAGGAACCGGCGGGCGGCCCGGCGGCCGGCCCGGAGAAGGACCACCCGAACGGCCAGGACCGCCGCACGGAGCCCCTGCCGCTGCGCTGACGCCGGTACGGGCGGTTCCGGCGTACGGGGTCCGGTACGGGCGGCACCGGCGCGGCACCGGTGGCACGGGTCCGGTACCGGCGGTTCCGGCGGTACGGGTCCGGTACGGGCCCCAGCGCACCTCGACCGGACCTCCATCGCCCGCTGCCACGCTCGCCGTACCGGTGGCGGAGTCCGATGACGGAGGCGGCATGACGACAGTGGCCCCTGACACGTTCAGGGCGTTCTTCGGCTCGATCCCCACCGCGGTCGCGGTGGTGACCACGGTGGGCGGCGACGGGAAACCGCGCGGCTTCACCTGCAACGCGTTCTCCGCGATCTCCCCGGACCCGCCCCTGCTCCTGGTCTGCGCGGACCGGAATTCGCGGACCCTCCCCGCCCTCCTGCGGCGGCGCGCCTTCGCCGTCCACCTCCTCGCGGACGACGGCGAACCCCTCGCCCGGGTCTTCGCGGGCCGCTCCCCCGACAAGTTCGCGGGGGTGGAGTGGCTGCCCGGCGAGGCGGCGCACGGCGTCCCGATCCTGGGCCGGGGGGTGCTGGCGCACGCCGAGTGCTCGCTGCTGCGCAGTGTCCCGGCCGGCGACCACCGGCTGCTCATCGGCCGGATGGAGACGGCCCGGGTGCTCCCCCGCCGGCCGGTGCTGTACCAGGGGGGAGCCTTCCGGGCCTGGGAGGGCCTGGCGGGCGGCGGCGCGGCTGGCCCGGCAGAGGACCGTACGCAGGAAGGGGTCCAGGCATGACGGACTCGCCGGACTCGCCCCCTCCTTACCCCGGCTCAGGCGTGGCAGGCCGGGAGCCCGCCGTGGAACTCCGTCATCTCGGCGAAGAGGGCGGACATCTGAGCCGGGTCGCCGACGGCCTCGCCCCGTTCCTCGCCGTACGCCCGGTGCAGGTTGGGCACCAGCCGCTCGGCGTCGATCCACCCGGCGTACGGCCCGAGATCGGCGGCGCGGGCGGCCTCCAGCGGGGTGAGCCCGGCCGCCGCCCCCTCCCGCGCGAGCCGCTGGACCAGGGTCAGATATCCCTCGGTGGCGTCGAGCAGTTCCGGGCCGCCGACCGGGCCGTGGCCGGGGACGACCGTACGGGCGCCGAGCGACCGCAGCGCCGCGACGGCCCGCAGCGAACCGGCCACCGAGCCCATGGGGCAGAAGGGCGTCACCCCGGACAGCACCACGTCCCCCGTGAAGAGGACCTGCTCCCCCGGCAGCCACACCACGGTGTCCCCGGCGGTGTGCGCGGGGCCCGGATGGATCAGCTCGGCGACGGTGGAGCCGACATGCAGCGTCAGCCGCTCCGCGAAGGTGACCTCGGGCAGGACCAGCCGGACCTCGCCCCACTCGACCTCGGGCCAGAGGCCGGTCAGATGGAGCCCGGCCAGGGCCATCTCGGCGCGCGCCCGTTCCTGCCCCACCACGACGGCCTCCGGGAAGACATGGTTGCCGAAGGTGTGGTCGCCGTGGGAGTGGGTGCTGACGACGGTACGGGGCGCGACCCCGGCCGTGTCGAGCACCGCCGCCCGCAGCCGCCGGGCGCGCGGCTCGGTGGCGGCGGTGTCCACCAGGGCCGCCTGCCCGCCGGAGACGATCAGCCCCGAGTTGTTCAGGCACCAGCCGCCGTCGGGCCGTACACAGACGAACACCCCGTCGGCCACCTCCTGGAGCCGCTCGCCGTCCTCGCCCCGCCCACCGTCCTCGCCCCGCTCGACCAACCGGTCCCGTCCGCCTCGTCCGTCACGTTCCACAGTCATACGGGTCTCCTCCTCGACATCCTCGCTCTGACGCATCGTCGGCTGAGCGGATGGAGGCCCGCTTGAACGCGGCGGCGACGCGCGTACCGGCCCGGCGTCAGAAGACGCTGTCCGAGTCGATACGCCGGTACCGCATCCGCGTCGCGCCGTCCTCCTCCTCGACCAGGACGTCATGGACGAGCGCGCTGGTCACGAACTCCGGTGTGCCGCCCGGCCGTACGTTCACCACCAGCGCGTAGAACGTCGCCGTGAGCGAGCCGTCGTCCGCCGGCTCCAGCACGATGTGGTCGAACCAGTGCCGCTGCCGCATCGGGTCGCTCTCGAACCGCTCGTGGAACCGCACCAGTTCCTCGTGGATCACCTCCCGGCCGACGGCCGGTTCGGCGTCCGGTGAGTAGACGAAGGTCCCGTCCTCGGTGAAGGACGCCGCGTACGCGTCGTACCGTCCGCCGTCCAGCGCCTGCATCTGCCGGGCGTAGAACTGCCGCACCCGTACATAGAGATCAGCCGATACGCCACTGCCGCTCATCCGAGCCTCCCGATCCGACACATCCGCACAACCGCACATCCGCACATCCGCACATCCGTGCATCGCGCATCGCGCATCCGCCCCCGTCCGTCCCTGCGGACGCACAGGGTGGTGGGTCCCGCTCAAGCCCCGCTCAAGTTCCGCTGGAGCCCGCACCAGTGCCCTCCGCGCGGGCTGCACGCTCCCTCCAGTACGGCTCGACCGGCCCCCCGCACCCTCGTCCGGAGAGCAGCACCCACCCGCCCCCAACCCCGGAGGACCCATGTCCACCACCGCCTCCCCGCTGGCCCTGGTGTCCGGAGCGACCAGCGGTATCGGCCTGGAGATCGCCCGCCGCCTCGCCGGCCTCGGTTACCGCGTCTTCCTCTGCGCCCGGGACGAGGCCCGGCTGAACGCGACCGTCAAGGACCTGACCGAGGAGGGGTACGAGGCCGACGGCATCGTCTGCGACGTCGCCAGTCCCGAGCAGATCCGCGCGTACGTCCGCACCGCCGTCGAGCGGTACGGCCCGGTGGACGTCCTGGTCAACAACGCGGGCCGGAGCGGCGGCGGCACCACGGCGGAGATCCCCGACGCGCTCTGGAACGACGTCCTCACCGTCAACCTCACCAGCGTCTTCCTGATGACGAAGGAAGTCCTCACCACGGGTCGGATGCACGAGCGCCCGGCCGGCCGCGTCATCAACATCGCCTCCACCGGCGGCAAGCAGGGCGTCGTGCACGCGGCCCCGTACTCCGCCTCCAAGCACGGCGTGGTCGGCTTCACCAAGGCCCTCGGCCTCGAACTGGCCAGTACGGGCGTCACCGTCAACGCGGTCTGCCCGGGGTTCGTGGAGACCCCGATGGCCGAGCGGGTGCGCGAGCACTACGCGGGGATCTGGGACGTCAGCGAGCGCGAGGCCTTCGACCGGATCACCACCCGCGTGCCGATGAAGCGGTACGTGGAGCCGCGCGAGGTGGCGGCGATGGTCGCGTACCTGGTCGGCGAGGACGCCGCCGCCGTCACCGCGCAGGCGCTCAACGTCTGCGGCGGACTGGGGAACTACTGATGGCCGGCGTGTCGCCGAACATGTCGGCCGATGTGACGCCCGATGTGACGTCCGACGTGGCGCCCGTCGCCCTCGTGACCGGCTCGTCCTCGGGCATCGGGGAGGCGATCGCCCGCCGTCTCGGCCTCGGCGGCCACCGGGTCGTGGTCAACTCCTCCCGCTCCGAGGAGGAGGGCCGGAAGGTCGCGGCCTCGCTCCCCGAGGCGGTGTACGTACGGGCCGATGTCGCCGACCGGGCCGAGGCCGAGGGCCTGGTGGCCGCCACCGTCGAACAATTCGGCCGGCTCGACGTCCTGGTCAACTCGGCGGGCCGGACCCGCGCCATCCCGCACCAGGACCTGGCGGCGGCCGACCCCGACGTCTGGCGCTCCATCCTGGACCTCAACGTCATCGGCACCTGGCAGACCACGGTCGCCGCCATGCCCCACCTGACCGCGACCGGGCGGGGCGGCGGCGCCGGCACCGCCGGCAACGTCGTCAACATCTCCTCCATCGCGGGCAGCCGCACGGCCGGCAGCTCCATCCCGTACGCCGTGTCGAAGGCGGCCGTCGAGCACATGACGCGGCTGCTGGCGAAGGCGGTCGGCCCGGCGGTCCGGGTGAACGCCGTCGCGCCCAGCCTCATCGAGACCCCGTGGACGGCCGGCGACCCGTTCTTCGAGCCGATCGCCCAGTACGTACGGGAGCACGCGCCGCTGCGCCGCGTCGGCCTGCCGGACGATGTCGCGGAGGCCGTCGCCCTGCTGCTCGAAACGGGGTACACGACCGGCCAGGTCCTGTACGTGGACGGCGGCTCGCACCTGCTCTAGCCCCCTCCCGGCCCCAGCACCGCCTACGCCCCTCCCCCTCCCCCTCCCCCGTCGTCCGCTTCCCCTCCGATCCCCCTTCCCCTCGCACGAGAGGAGTCCGGCGCCATGCGCCTCGCTGTCAACCTCACCCACCAGGGCGCCCCGGAACTCGCCCGTACCGCCGAACAGCTCGGCTACGCGGCGGTGCTGGCCCCCGAGGGGTACCGCTCGGACGCGGCGAGCCTGCTGGGGCTGGTGGCCGGGCAGACCCGACGCGTGGCGCTGATCTCCGGGGTGATGCAGATCCCGGCCCGGCCGCCGGGGCTCGCCGCGCTGACCGCCGCCACCCTGGACTCGGTGAGCGGCGGGCGCTTCCGGCTCGGCCTCGGGGTCTCCAACCCCGATGTAGCGCTGGGGAGTTACGGCACGGAGGCGGACCGGCCGCTGGCCCGGACCCGGGAGTACGTGGAGATCGTGCGGCGGGCGCTGGCCGGCGGGCCCGTCACGTACGAGGGCCGGTACTACGCGGTCGGCGGCGCGGCCCCGCTCCACCTCCTCACCGACGGGCTCCGCCCGGACCTGCCGGTGCATCTCGCCGCCGTGGGGCCCCGGAACCTGCGGCTGGCCGGGGAGATCGCGGACGGCTGGATCGGGGTGTTCACCTCGCCCGAGGCGGTGGCCGAGGCGGTCGCCACGATCGCCGAGGGGCGGAAGACGGCGGGGAAGGACCTGACGGGCTTCGAGGTGCTGCCGAGCCTGCCCACGGCGGTCGGCCCCGACCCGGCCACCGCGGCGGACCTGCTGCGGCAGCAGTACGTCTACCTGATGGGCATGGGCGACCCCGAGCGCAATGTCTACTGCGCGCTGGCCCGCCGGATGGGCCACGGGGACGCCGCCGACGCGCTGCGGGAGCGGCTGGCCGCCGGTGACCGGGCGGGCGCGGCGGCGGCGCTCCCGCTGGAGCTGATCGACCGCACGGCGCTCATCGGCCCGGTCCCCCGGATCGCCGCGCGCATGGCCGAGTACGCCGAGGCGGGGGTCACCACCCTGGGCATCATGGTCTCGGCCGCCTCGGCGACCCTGGAGGGCCGCCTGGCCATCCTGCGGGAGTGCGCGGCGGCGCTGGAGCGGTCGGGGGCGGCGGGGTGACGGGCGGGCCGGCCACCGGCGCGCGCACCCGGAGATCAGGCCCCGGCTGCCGCGCTGTCGTGCTCCTCCTGGGCGGCGAGCACGGTGAGGGCGTTGGTACGGACCCAGGCGAGCGTCGCCACCAGCGGCTCCGCCGCGCCGCGCCCGAGCGGGGTGAGCGCGTACCGGACGCTCGGCGGGACGCTGGGCAGCACCTCGCGGGAGAGCAGTCCGTCGCGGACCAGGGTGCGCAGGGTCTGGGAGAGCATCTTCTCGCTGATGCCCTCTATCAGGGTGCGCAGCTCATAGAAGCGGAGCGGCCGCGGCTCCAGCGCCACCATCACCAGCAGCCCCCAGCGGCTGGTCAGATGGGTCAGCACCTCCCGCCCGGGACACTCACTGTTAAACGCGTCACAGGGGTCCTGCGGCTTGCCCGGGGTGACCTGAGAACTCTTCAGCACGCATGGAGCTTACCTCCAGGTAGGCCCTATCTGGAAGTTAGCCATGGCCCTACGGTCGTCACATGACCTCTCACCCGCCGGCCTCCTCGACCCCTTCCCCCTCCTCAACCGCCTCCCCCACACCCACCCCCTCTCCCTCCCCCACCATCGACCTCGACCTGTGGTCCGATTTCGTCTGCGCGCACTGCTACTACGGCACCCGCCGGGTCACCAACGCGATCGCGGCCCAGCCCGACCCGGGGGTCTTCCGGCTCCGCTGGCGCAGCTTCGAACTCGACCCCCGGCCCGCCGGACAGCGGCCCACCGGCGACCTCTACGACTACCTGGCGCGCTTCAACGGCAGCCGGGAGGCGGGGAGGGCGGCGATGGAGATGATCGGCGCGATCGCCACCGCCGACGGCCTGCCCTTCGACGCGGACGCGGCGCGTCCGGGCAACACGGTCGACGCCCACCGGCTGATCCATCTGGCGGGCGAGGACGGCCGGCAGACCGAGGTGGCGCAGCGGTTCTACGCCGCGTACTGGACCGAGGGCCTGCCGATCGCCGAGCACACCGCGCTCCTCGAAGTGGCGGAGGAGGCCGGACTGGATCCGGCCAGGGCCCGGGAGGTGCTCGCCGGGGACGCGTTCACAGCGGAGGTCGCCGAGGACCAGGAGCTGGCCATGAGCATCGGGATCATGGGCGTGCCGACGGTCGTGGTGGCCGGACGGTGGGCGCTCAGCGCCGGGATGCCGCTGGACACGCTCAGCGAACAGTTGAAGCGGATGACCGCCGAAGCCCTGGAGGCATGATGCCGGAACAGGACCAGGAACAAGTGACGCCGGAACAAGACCAGGTGACGCCGGAACAGAACCCAGCCCAGGCCCAAGCCCAGGCCCAGGAACAAGTGACCTCGGACAAGGGCCGGCCCGGCGCCGAGCACACCTTCACCGCCGTCATCACCACCTGGGTGGACGGGCCCGAGACCCAGCGCACCGTGGCGGACCTCTTCCTGAAGGGGGCCGAGGGGTGGGTACGGCACCGGGGCGGCTTCCTCTCGGCGGCGCTCCATCTCAGCACCGACGGCGGCCGGGTGGTCCTGATCGCCGACTGGACCGACGAGGAGAGCTACCGGCACTTCCTCGCCACCGACGAGGACCGCGCGGCCCTCGGCCGTGAGATGCAGGCCCTCCCCGGCCTGGTCCGGGGCCCGGAGATCACCGCCTGCGCGCCGTACCGTACGGTCACCGCGGCCCCGTGACGGCGGGGGGCAGCCACCCCGCCTCGCGGGCCAGGCGCACCGCGTCGAGGCGGCTGCGGGCGCCGAGCTTGGTGACACAACTGCTCAGGTAGTTGCGGACCGTGCCGGCGGAGAGCCCCACGTCCCCGGCGATGTCCTGGACCGCGTACCCCTCGGCAGCCCTGCGCAGGACCTCGTTCTCGCGCGGGGTGAGGGGGTTGGTCTGGCTCTCCCAGACGGCGAGCATCAAATCGGCGTCGATGACCCGGCGTCCCGAGGCCACCTTTCTGATCGCGGAGGCCAGATCGCAGGGGGCGGCGTCCTTCAGCAGATAGCCGCCGACATTGTTCTCCATGGCCTGGCGGACGGTGACCGGCATGCTGAGACTGGTCAGGAGGAGGGTGCGGCACCCGGGTATTTTCTCGTGGATGAGTGCGGCGATCTCTATTCCGCTCCGGTCCGGAAGATTCACATCGAGGACGGCCACATCGGGACGGTGCTCCAGAGCGAGTGATAATGCCCGTCCGCCCTCCCCGGTATCGGCGACGACATCGAGATCTGGTTCACTCCGCAGCAACTCGATGAGCGCGCCGCGTATCAAATGTTCGTCCTCGGCGAAAAGAACACGGATCACGGGGGCCTCCGGGAAATATCGATAGCATCCTTTTGGCTTGCATGGCAGCCTAACTTATTTCCGTGCGGCCCCGGGAGCACTTATCGGCCAATCGGCCAAGTGGTCCGTACCTTTTCGCGGGTTACCCGCCCAGGGGGAAATCGGCCCGGCATCTCCCGCCCCTGCCGAGCCGCTCTCCCGCACCCTCATACGGCCGCGCACGGCCCCCTGCGGCCCCGCACGGCCCGGTACGGCCTCCCGCGCCGGATCACCCCGTACCGGAGTCGCCGCCCCCGCCCGCACCAAGGGCATCCACACCAAGGACATCCGCGCCGAGGGCATCCGTACCGACGGCATCCGCACCAAGGGCGCCCGTGAAGAGCCAGACCCGCAGGGGGTCGTCCCGGTCGACGCGCCAGAGCGGCGGCACCGGCCTGCCGATGGCGGCGAGTTCGTCGACGAGCTGGTGGTAAGCGCCCCGCCACCCGTGGCCGGCGAGCCAGATGTCCGGCGCGCTGCCGGGTCCGCCCTGGTCGGCGGCGACGCTCAGCTCGATCAGCGCCTGTTCGTCCGCGTCCGAAGCGGCCACGTCGCCGAGCCGGGAGCGCCGGCTCAGATACTCGCCGGCGACGGTGGATCCGGGCGCGGAGGCGGCGGTGACGGCCGCCATCAACCCGTCCGCCTCCTCCGCCGTGAAGTACATGAAGAGCCCTTCGGCCATCCACGCGGTCGGCTGGCCCACGTCGAACCCGGCCGCTTCGAGCGCCCCCACCCAGTCGTCGCGCAGGTCGACGCCGACCGGAACGCGCTTGACCAGCGACTCCACCCCGTGCCGGGCGAGCACCCCCGCCTTGAAGTCCAGCACCACCGGCGTATCGATCTCGTACATCGCCACGTCCGGTCCGAGCGGAAGCCGGAAGGCCCGGCCGTCGAGCCCGGCCCCGAGCTGCACCACCTGCCGGCAGCCGGCCGCGATCCGCTCCGTCAGATACGTGTCGTAGAACGGCGTCCTGGCCACGAAGGACCCGGCGAGGCTGTTCCACAGATCGGACGTCCCGTCATCCCTGGCGGGCCCCAGCCTGGGCAGGCTCTCCCCGTCCCGGGTGGAAATTCCGAGGGCGTCCGCCATGAATAACGCGGCGGCCTCGTCCTCGAACAGCGGGTTATCCCGCCGTAACTCCTGCGCGCGGGCGTAAGCGGCCATCAAAGCCGTCACCCCGACCCCGTCCGGAAGTTGCAGTCGCGTCACTTTCCCCACCCTCCCTGAGCATGACCAAAGGGCATCAATGGTCTTCCGAGAAGTATCCACAGACGCCTGTCCGAAGTACACCGCGACCACCCCGCCCCGGCACGTGGCGCACATCACAGAACGCGGTATTCCACCACCCGGAATATCGCGAAGAGATTTCCCGGTGACGGCCCCGGCGGGCCCGGCGGACCCGTTCGACATATCGGCCAACACCAAGCCTCCCCCCTCCCTCCCACTCCCCACCCCCTCCTCCCCCACCTCCTCCTCTCTCCCCTCCCCTCCTCCCCCGCTTCCCCCATTCAGTCCGACTTTCGCAACACGCCTGACACACCGTCCGGCGGATCACGATTCCGCCGGAGCCCTCGTGTTCCCATCCGACACGGAGGTGTAAATCCGATGAACAGACAAACGCATCAAGACGAGAGCGGGCCGGCCCCGGCCGCGTACCCCCCACGCCGCCGCCTGCTGGCCGCCGCGGCGGCGATCGCACCACTGGCGGCCGTCGCAGGGGCCGGGCCCGCGCTGGCCACCCCGCGCGAGGGTGCGGCGGAGGCGGCGGGGCCGGACCCCCGGGCGACGGCGGCCCCGGAACCGGACCACCCGGTGCACCCGGTGCCGACGAAGCTGACCGAGTGGAAGGGCGTGGCCGAGGCGCTGGGCCGCCCGGGCAATCTGCTCAACGGCCTCATGTACCGCACCCGCTTCCCCCGTAACGACCTGAACGTCTTCTCGTACGGGGTACGGGTCACCCCCGGGCTCGCCCTCGCCTCGCACATCGGGTTCATCCGGTACGCCGACGGCACCACGATGGCCATGGGCGACATCGCCGTAACCGAAAAAGAACTCCAGCGGACCACCGACGTCCTGATCGAGCACGGCATCGCCCAGACCGCGATCCACAAGCACCTGCTCGCGCACGACCCCGACGTCTGGTGGACCCATGTGCACGCCCACGGCCACGACCCGGTGGCCATGGCACGCGGCTTCCGCGCCGTGTTCGACGCCACCGCCACCCCGCCCGCCCCCCAGCGGCGCCCGGGACCGCCGCCGCCCCTCGACCTCGATGTCGCGGGGATGGACGAGGCGCTGGGCACGGAGGGCACCAACGACAACGGGATCTACAAGTCCGTCTTCGCCCGCCGCGAGAGAATCGTGGAGCGCAACCGGGTCCTCCCGTCCGGACTGGGCTCCACCTCGGCCTTCAACTTCCAGCCCCTGGGCGGCGGCCGGGCAGCCGTCAACGGCGACTTCGTCATGCTCGCCTCGGAAGTGGGCACCGTCCACCGCCTGCTGCGACGCGGCGGAATCTCCCTGGTGGAGCTCCACAACCACGGCCTGTCGGAGGAACCCCGCCTGTTCTTCACCCACTTCTGGGCCGTAGGCGACGGCGTCGAACTCGCCAGAGCCCTCCGCCCAGCCGTGGACGCCACCAACGTCACACCAACCGCCGACTGACCGCCCCCCGGCCCCGCCCCGGCCCCGGTTCCGAACCCGCAACCGGGGCCGGGTTGCCGCCGCCTGGATCCCGCCGGACCGCACACCCCGGCCCCGGCCCGTGCCGGAAAGTCAGATCTTCCGGACGAACACCCTGGCCCCGTTGTGGAAGTGGACGGTCAGACCGTGCCTGGTCTCGCCGTCCGGCTCGGTGGACCACCGGACGATGCTCTTGATCTCGGGGCACTCTGCCCTCACCAGACAAACCGCGAGCCACCCCTCGTGGTCACCCGCCACCGGCTCGGGCCAGGCCGCCTGGAACACGTCACCGGCGACCGGAGTGTCCGGGTCGTCGTGCTTCTCGCCGTCGGCGAGCTGTCCCATGATCTGCCAGCGCACCTCACCGGCCGATGTGGTGACCGCCAGCCCGCGCGGATGCTTGGTGTCACCGGCCTCGGCGAGCGTCTGCACACGTGTGGCGCCGGAGCTGTTCTTGACCAGATCCAGGGCGAAGTCCTGAAAACGCGGGGAACGCATTTGCGATCATTTCCTTACTTTTGCGGAGGCCGTCAGCAGTCTAAGACGGGGCCCACACCTGCCGCCCGGCCAAAGCGTCCAGGGCGCGATGGGACCCGGCCACGCACGGCCGGGCCCCGGCCCGTACGCCAGGGGGTCAGCCAGGCTCGCATCGCGGGCGCTGTCGAGATGACGCAGGGCCGCGTCAACGAGATCATCAACCGGCGTCGCGAGGTCTCTCGGCTGGACGTGTACGAGCGGATCGCGGACGGTCTCGGCATGCCGGACGATGCCCGCCATCTGCTCGGGCTCGCGGCCGGCAGGGAGCGCCGCAGCGGTGGAGCGGCGTTCGACCTGTCCGCTTTCCCGGAGGTGGTGCGGGTCTACTCCGCGCAGACTTCGGCGCGTGAGGAGATCCAGCAGCAGGCTCGGGCCGCCACCGAGGAGCGTTCGATGCCGGGTGGGAAGGGCACGAGTCGGCGACGTACAAGGTGATGGAGACGCCGCACGGTCCGCTGTTCCGGGGGTACCGGAGGATGTTCGACGCGATCATCGAGACGGCGGAACGTACGGTCTGACGAGGAGACAGCAGGATGATCGAGGCAGAGCTGAAAGCTCGCGTCCACGAACCCGAGGCCGTGCTGCGCGGCCTGGACCGGTTGGCCATCGCACGGTCGGAGGTCTACCAGGACACGTACTACGACCGGCCGGACGGCAGCCTGGAGGAACAGGACCAGGAGCTGCGGGTGCGCACCATCCACGGGCAGGACGACACGAGGACCGTGCTCACCTTCAAGGGCGCCCGGGTGGACGAGGGCTCAGGGTCGAAACCTGAGCACGAGACGCGTGTCGAGGATGCCACCGCAGTGCACGCCATGCTGAGGGGCCTCGGGTACGTTCCCCTGATCGCGTTCGAGAAGCGATGCCGGAACTACTCTTTCGAGGCGCGCGGCCGGACCATGCTCGCCACGGTCGTTCGTGTGCCGGAGGTGGACGGCACCTTCATCGAGGTGGAGACGCTCGTAGCCGAGACCGAAGTCGGTGCCGCGCTGGAGGACGTACGCACGGTACTGGCCGGCCTGGGCATCCCCGCCGCCGATCTGACGCGCGAAACGTACACCGCGGCGGTCCGCGCGCAGCGGTCCTGACCCCGAGCACGACGAAGGCGCTCCCCTGATCTCGGGGGGGTAGAGAGCCGGGCGCGGTCCTCCTGCCGCGAGCCGGTACGCCTCGTTGCGCTCGACCAGTTGGGGCACAGCGCCGGGGACACGCGGTACACGGGCGGCGGCCCGGCCGCCCCGGTCGGGGGGGGGTATCTCGTGCCGCCTCGCTCGGGCGGCGGTGTCCTGTGCTCCCGCCCGAGCCGCCCGAACCGGCCGACACTCCCACCGCCCTGGTGGAGTGCGTCATCTGCCGGGCGCCGGGGCGGGCGGAGGCGCTGGTCGACGGGGAGTGCCGGGCCTGCCGGGAGGGCCGGGGCACGTCCGCGTCCGTACCGGGGCGCGCCGCGCTGCCGCCGGAGCTCGTCCGCGCCCTCGCTGCCGAGGCGCGCGCCGCCGCTCGCGTCCCGACGCCCCACCGGTGACGTCGGGACGGTCACTCCGCCGCGTCGAACGCCCTGCGCAGGCCCACGTTGCTCGTCAGGAGCCCGCCGTCGACCGGCAGCGTCACCCCGGTGATCCACGCCGCGTCCGCCGACGCCAGGAAGGCCACCGCCGCCGCGATGTCCTCGGGGCGGCCCACCCGGCCCAGCGGGTAGTGGTCCGCCGCGCGGGCCAGGGCGGGCTCGCGGCCCGTCCAGGCTTCCGTGTGGACCGTGCCCGGTTCGACGAGGTTGACGCGGACACCGCGGGGCGCGGCGTGGCCGGACAGGGTGCGGGTGAGGCTCGCCAGGCCCGCCTTCGCCGCGCTGTACGCGTGGTTGCCGAAGTCCTGGGCGCCGTTGACCGAGCCGATGGTGACGATCGCCCCGCGCCCCGAGGCCACCAGGTGCGGCAGCGCGGCGCGGGCGCAGCGGAACGCGCCCGTCAGGGTGATGTCGAGGTCCCTGGCCCAGGTCGCGTCGGGCTCGTCCTCGAAGAGGGGGGCGTCGGGGGAGCACGCGCACGCGTTGTTGACCAGGACGTCCAGCGAGCCGAAGCTCTCGACGGCGTACGCGACCGCCGCCTCCACCGCCGCCCGGTCCGCCACGTCGCAGCCGAACCCGACCGCCCCCGGTATCGCCCCGGCCGCCCGCTCGGCGCGCCCCGCGTCCACGTCCGTGACCAGGACCCGCGCGCCCTCCGCAGCCAGCCGCCGCGCGGTCGCCTCGCCTATGCCGCGCCCGGCCCCGGTGACGAGGACGCCGTACCCCTCGAAGCGCCGCCCGGGTACCCGGGTCGGGCTCTCCGGGGCCGCTCGCACCTCAGCCGGTCTGGCCGCTCGCTTCCGGTCCTGCTGTCCCCACTGTCCCTGCCGCGCCTGCTCCGCCCTCTGCTCCATCCCCGGATGATGCCGCCAGCCGTACCGCCCGCACCAGGGCCTGCGGCCGGGCGTCCGCCGTCACCCCGCGCCGCAGGCCGTTGGTGACATAGCCGAACGCGATCCCCGACTCCGGGTCCGCGAACCCCAGCGACCCGCCGCTCCCCGGGTGGCCGAAGGAGCCGGGGGCCAGCAGGGGCGCGGCCGGGCCGTGGAGCATGAAGCCCAGTCCGAAGCGGGTGTTGACGACCAGGACCCGGTCGGGGCCCGCGGACTCCTCGGTACGGGCCAGGGTCAGCGTCGCCGGGGCGAAGAGCCGGTGGCCGTCGACCCGGCCGATCATCGCCGCGTAGCAGCGGGCCAGCGCGCGGGCGGTGGAGATGCCGCCGGAGGCGGGGGACTCGGCGGCCCGGTACGCCGGGTCGTTCTCGTCGTACTTCGGCGTCACCACGTCGAAGGCCCGCCGGGTGAGCGACCCGGGATGCGCGTACGCCTCCGTCACCGACCGCTTGGGCCGCAGCCGCAGCGCCCCGCCGACCGCCGAGGGCTCCTCGATCCGGGCGGTGCGGCCGACCCGGTGCGCCTCCTCCTCGGGCAGCCCGATCCAGAAGTCGAGCCCCAGCGGCCGGGCGATCTCCTCGGCGATCCAGCGGCCGATGGTGCGCCCCGTGACCCGCTTGACCAGCTCGCCCAGGAGCCAGCCGTACGTGTGCGGGTGGTACCCGTGGTCGGTGCCCGGCTCCCACAGCGGGCGCTGCTCCGCGAGCGCGCGCGCCGCCGACACGCCGTCCATGGCCTCGGCCGGGGTGAGCGTACGGTCCAGGACGGGCAGCCCGGCGCGGTGCGCGAGGACATGCCGTACGAGGAGCCGCTCCTTGCCCGCCGCCTTGAACTCCGGCCAGTACGTGCCGACCGGCGCGTCCAGGTCGATCTGGCCGCGCTGATGCAGGAGGAGGGGTACGGCGGCGGCGATGCCCTTGGTCGCGGAGTGCACCACCTGCGCGGTGTCCAGCGCCCAGGGGGCGGCGTCGGGGACACCTGGGGCGGACGCGGCGTCGGGGACACCCTGGCCGGAGGCGGCCTCCGATCCGGCGCCCGGCACCGCCTCCGGCGCCGCGTCGCGGGTGCCCGCCCAGAGGTCGACGACCTTCTCCCCGTCGCGGTAGACGGCGACCGCCGCCCCGCGTTCACCGAGCCGTTCGAAGTTCCGTACGAACGCGTCCCTGACCGGCTCGAAGCCCGCCGCCACCGTGCCCTGGACGTCCACGCCCGTACCCCTGCCTGCCCGTGTGCTCCGTCGTGCCCCTGCGGCAACGCTCCCCTCCATGGTGCATCGGGCCCGGGGTGCGACACGATCCGGCACAACACTCGCGGGCGTCATGGGCGCTCATGGGCACTCGTGGGCACCCGTGGGCACTCGTGGGCGCTCCCGGGTGCTCAGGGTGCCGTACGGGTCCCCGCGGCCCGGCCCAGCGCCCGGGGGTCGAGGCCGAACGGCAGCTCCAGCCGGTGCGCCGCCATCAGCGCCTCGTCCGCCAGGAGTTCACCCGTGGGGCCGTCCGCGACGATGACGCCGTCGCTCAGGACGACGGCGCGCGGGCAGAGTTCGAGGGCGTACAGCAGATCGTGGGTGACCATCAGCACGGTGACGTCCAACGAGCGGAGAATGTCCGCCAGTTCGCGCCGGGACGCCGGATCGAGGTTGGACGAGGGCTCGTCCAGGACCAGGATCTCCGGGTCCATCGCCAGCACGGTCGCCACCGCCACCCGGCGCCGCTGCCCGAAGGAGAGATGGTGCGGCGGCCGGTCCGCGTACGCCGCCATCCCCACCCGTTCCAGGGCGCCTTCCACCCGGGCCGCCAGCTCGGCACCGCGCACCCCGGCGGCGGCCGGGCCGAAGGCCACGTCCTCCCGTACGGTCGGCATGAAGAGCTGGTCGTCCGGGTCCTGGAAGACGATGCCGACCCGGCGCCTGATCTCGGCCAGCCGGCCCTTGCGGACCGGCACCCCGGCCACGGTCACGCTCCCCGCGCCGGCCGTGAGGATGCCGTTGAGGTGGAGGACGAGGGTGGTCTTTCCGGCCCCGTTGGGCCCGAGCAGCGCCACCCGCTCGCCGCGCGGCACGCGCAGGTCGACGCCGAACAGGGCCTGGTGGCCGTCGGGATAGGCGTACGCGAGCCCCGCCACCTCCAGCGAGAGCGGGACCCCTCGCACCGCGTCGTCGTTCACAGGGATCACAGGGATCACAGGCACCTCACTCATCGCAACTCATCGCAACTCATCGCAACTCATGGCTACTCACAGCGGCTCACAGCGGCTCGTAGCGGCTCATAGCGTCCACCCGAGCAGACAGACCCCCAGCGCCGCCGCCGGAAGGGCCGCCGCGTACCGCCACTGCGCCGCCGTCGCCGCCGCGGCCTCGTCGGTGACCGGCATCGTCCCCGCGTACCCCCGGCTCACCATCGCCAGATGCACCCGCTCCCCACGCTCGTACGCGCGGATGAAGAGCGCCCCCGCCGAGGCCGCCAGCACGCCCCAGTGGCGTACCCCGCGCGCCTCGAAGCCGCGCGAGCGGCGCGCGATCGACATCCGGCGCATCTCGTCGGCGACGACCTCGCCGTACCGGAGCATGAACGAAGCGATCTGCACCAGCGGCGCGGGCAGCCGCAGCCGCTGGAGGCCGAGGATCAGGGCGTGCGGTGCGGTGGTGGCGGCGAGGAGTACGGAGGCGCCGACGCCCAGGGTGCCCTTCGCGAGGACGTTCCACGCGTCCCACAGGCCGGGCACGCTCAGCTCGGCCCCCGCCACGCTGATCCGGGCGCCGGGCACGACGAACGGCATCAGCAGCGCGAAGGCCACGAACGGCACCTCGACCACCATCCGCCGGAGCACGAACCCGGCCGGGACCCGGGCCGCCGCCGCGACCCCGGCGAGCAGCGCGGCGAAGAGCGCGAAGGCCGGGAGGGCGGTGCGCGGGGTGGCCACGACGGCGAGGACGAAGCAGAGGACGGCGGCGAGTTTGACGTGCGGGGGCAGGAGATGGACCGGCGAGGAACCGGGCAGATGGAGCCGGTGCACATGCCCGGCCCCCACGTCAGACGCTCCCGCCGGGACCGGTGGCGGTCCCCTCGGGGGCACCGGCCGTGCCGTGGGCACCCGTGCCGTGGGCACCCGTGCCGTGGGTACGCCGCCGCCGTACCGCCCAGAAGACCCCGCTGCCCACGGCCACCGTCGCGCCGACCCCGATCACCCCGGCGAGGCCGCCGGAGAGCCGGGCGTCGGTGATGTCCTCGACGCCGTAACCGGCGAGCGGCGAACCGTCCGCGTGATGCGGCTCGGCCTTCCGGTCGATGCCCTGGTCGGCGGCGACCTTCTCCAGGCCGTCCGGCGCCCCGGAGGCGTAGTACGACACGAACCCGGCGAGCACCAGGGCCGTCACCAGCGCCACCACCCGTACGGTACGGGTCGACCGCACCGGAGCCCCCGGGCCTTCCGGGGCCTCCGAAGGCTCCGGTGCCGGCGCGTCGACCAGTTCCCCGCCCACCCGCAGCTTGAGCGGCGCGCCCGGCCCGCCCGCCCCGCGCCCCGGCCGCGCCCCGTACACCAGATCCGGGCGTACGGCGAGGACGGCGCCCACCGTCAGCGCGGTGATCGCGGCCTCGCCGACCCCGATCAGCAGATGCACGCCGACCATCGCGGTGAGCGTCGCGCCGAGCGGCACGTCGGAGGTCCCGCCGAGCGCGTACAGCCCCGTGAAGACGAGCGCGGCGGCCGGTACGGAGAGCAGCGCCGCGGCGAAGGCGGCCCCGGTCACGGCGCGGCGCCCGCGCGGCAGGACGGTGACCAGGGCGCGGAAGACCCCGTACCCGACGAGCGTGGTCACCACGGCCATGTCGGTGATGTTCACGCCGAGCGCGGTGAGCCCGCCGTCGGCGAAGAGGATGCCCTGCATGAGCAGGACGACGGAGACGCAGAGCAGGCCGGTACAGGGCCCGACCAGGATCGCCGCCAGCGCCCCGCCCAGCAGATGGCCGCTGGTCCCGGCGGCGACCGGGAAGTTGAGCATCTGCGCGGCGAAGACGAAGGCGGCGACGAGTCCGGCGAGCGGGGCCGTGCGGTCGTCCAGCTCGCGGCGCGCCCCGCGGAGCGCGACCGCGACGGCGGACACGGCGACGACGCCGGTCGCGGCGGAGACGGGGAGGTCGATGAATCCGTCGGGGACATGCATGGCGCCAGATGATACCGACTACTTGCGAACCCTTCGCAAGAGCGCATGACCTGCGGAAAAAACGACGCCCCTCCGCTTGCGCGGTCCGATATGTACCCTTAAGAGTTAAAAGTCCGATAACAAGAATGAGGATGACTGAAGGAGGCGCGCGTCGATGTCTCCCGTCGTCGAGCAACCGGCCAAAGCCCGTATCATCACGGACTCCCCCCACTCCCGGACCATTCCGGTCACCCTCCGCTACGACGGCGCCGATCCGCTCGCCCTGCGCATCGTCTTCCCGCCCGAGGTCTCCGCCGACCGTGAGCGCGGCGAGGTGGTGTGGGCCTTCGCCCGCGACCTCCTCGACTCGGGGCTCCGGCTGCCGTCCGGGGACGGGGACGTCCAGGTGTGGCCCTGTGGGCGGGCGCAGACCGTGGTGGAGTTCCACGGGCCGGACGGGGTGGCGGTGGTCCAGTTCGACTCCGTGACGCTGCGGCGCTTCCTGAACCGGTCGTACGCCCTGGTCCCGGCCGGGCAGGAGCGGCACGACTTCGAGGTCGAGACCGAACTGACCAAACTGGCGAAGCCCCTCCACCACACCTGAGCACGGGTGCGGTGAAGGGGCTGTCCGGGGCCGCCGTCCGCTCGGCGACGGCCCCGGGGCCGAGGGGATCCCGGGATCAGAGGGTCCGGCGGGATCCGGGCCGGGTCACGCCCGTACGAGCTCCTTCTCCTCGCCCGTACCACCCGTACCGCCGTTACGGCCGTTACCGCCGTTACGGCCCGTCCCGTCGTCCTCGCCCAGCTCCTTGCGCAGGGCCTCGCCCTCCACGTCCACGTTGGGCAGCAGCCGGTCGAGCCACCGCGGCAGCCACCAGGCGCGGTGGCCGAGGAGCGCGAGCACCGCCGGCACGAGCGCCATCCGCACGACGAACGCGTCGAAGAAGACCGCGACGGCGAGGCCGAAGCCGATCATCTTGATCATCGATTCGCTGGAGCCGATGAAGCCGCTGAAGACCGCGATCATGATCACCGCGGCGGCGACGACCACCCGCGCCCCGTGCTTGAAGCCGGTCACGATCGCCTCGCCGGGCCGCTCCCCGTGCACATACGCCTCGCGCATCCGCGTGACGAGGAAGACCTCGTAGTCCATCGCGAGACCGAAGACCACACCCACCATGAAGATCGGCATCATCGACATGATCGGGCCGGTCTGCTCCACGCCCAGCAGCCCGCCGAGCCAGCCCCACTGGAAGACCGCGACGACCGCGCCGAGGGCGGCGACCACGGAGAGCAGGAAGCCGAGCGCGGCCTTGAGCGGTACGAGCACCGACCGGAAGACGACCATCAGCAGCAGGAACGCCAGGCCGACGACGAGCGCGAGATAGGGGATCAGCGCGTCGTTCATCTTCTGGGAGAAGTCGATGTTCATGGCGGTGGCGCCGGTGACCAGGACCTCGGCCCCGTCGTCCGCCCGGACCGTGGCCCCCGCGTCCCGGATCGAGTGGACCAGGTCCTCGGTGCCGGTCGAGGAGGGGCGGTCCTTGGGGATGACGGTGATCGTCGCGGTGTCCCCGCCCTTGTCGAGGGTGGCGTCGGTGACGACGGCGGCGCCGTCCATCTTCTTCACCTGGTCGGATATCCGGGTGGCCGCCGCCTTGGCGTTGTGGTCCGCCTTGCCGTCCACGACGAGGAGCAGGGGCCCGTTGAAACCGGGGCCGAAGCCGTCGGAGAGCAGGTCGTACGCCTTGCGCTGGGTCGTGCTGGTGGGCTGCGAGCCGTCGTCGGGCAGGCCCATCTCCAGCGAAGCGGCCGGGACGGCGATGGCGCCGAGGCCGACGACGGTCGTCAGCAGGACGGCGACGGGGCGGCGCAGCACGAAACGGGCCCAGCGGGTCCCCATGTTGGGCTTGGCCTCGGCCGGCTTTCCGTCACCGTCACCAGCGTTCGCCCCGGCCGCCGCCCGCGCCTTCCGCCCCTGCACCCGCTTCCCGGCGAAGCCGAGCATGGCCGGGACCAGGGTGAGCGCGATCAGGACCGCGATCACGACCGTACCGGCGGCGGCGAAGCCCATCTTGGTGAGCATCGGGATGTTGACGACGGCGAGTCCGACGAGAGCGATGACGACGGTGAGCCCGGCGAAGACCACGGCGGATCCGGCCGTACCGGCGGCGCGGCCCGCGGCCTCCTCGCGCTCCCGGCCCTCGGCGAGTTCGGCGCGGTAGCGGGAGACGATGAAGAGGGCGTAGTCGATGCCGACCGCGAGGCCGATCATCATCGCGAGGATGGAGGTGGTGGAGCCCAGGTCCAGGACGTTGGCGAGCGCCGTGATCGTGGAGACCCCGACGCCGACCCCGATCAGCGCGGTGAGCAGCGGCAGCCCGGCGGCGACCAGCGAGCCGAAGGTGATGACGAGGACGACGGCCGCGACGGCCACCCCGATGATCTCGGTGGCCCCGGTCTCCGGCATGACCTGGAGCGCGTCACCGCCGATCTCGACCGTCAGCCCGGCGGCGCGCGCGTCGCCGCCCGTCTCTTCGAGCGCGGCCTTGGTGGCGTCGCTCAGCTCCATCGAGCTGACCTTGTACGAGACCTGGATGTACGCGATGGTGCCGTCCTGCGAGACGGCGTTGACGGCGTACGGGTCCGTGACGGCGCCGACCTGGCCGGAGCCGGTCTTCAGCTCCTGGACGATCTTCCCGACCTCGGCCTTGTGGCCGGCGTCGGTCATCTTCTCGCCGCTGGGCGCCTTGAAGACGACCCGGGCGGTGGCGCCGTCGGCGCTCGCCCCGGGGAAGCGCTCTTCGAGGAGGTCGAAGGCCTTCTGGGCTTCCGTGCCCGGGATCGAGAAGGAGCTGGAGGTGGCGGTGGAGGCGGAGGCGGCGCCGACTCCGGCGAGCGCCAGCAGCGCCACCCACACGAGGGCGACGTAATGGCGGCGCCGGAAGGCGAGCCGTCCGAGCTTGTAGAGGAACGTGGCCACGAGGGCGTACTCCCGGTGTGTCGGTGAGGGAAACGAGGGCATGGGGAGCCGTCCCGACGGCGAAGAGCGGATACGCGTCAGGTATTTACGGGCAGGGGTGCTCACGGGCAGGGGTGCCCGCAGTCAGGGGTGCTTGCGGGCAGGGCTGCCCGCGGTCAGAGGTGCTTGCGGGCAGGGGTGCCCGCGGTCAGGGGTGTCAGGGGTGTTGCGGATACGGATGGAGCGCTACGGGTGAGTGCTGCTGAAGGGATCAGACGCCGAGGGCGGGGAACACCACGGCATCCAGATACGACCGGAGGAAGGCGGGGTCGGGCGGCAGGTCCTCGATGATCGACCGGGCGATGAAGGCCCCGATGATCATGTGGATGACATACCCCAGCGCCGGATTGTCCGGCGCCACCTCGCCTCGCTCCACCGCACGGTGGAGCATCTCGCGGAACGCCTCGATCTCGGGCTCGATGAGGAGCTCGCGCAGCGCCTGGAGCAGATCGGGGTTGGTGTGGACGGCATGGAAGAGGCCCCGCATCAGCGCGGCGTCCTCCTCCATCTTGTGTTCTTCGGCCATCTCCAGGATCGCGCGGAAGTCCCCGCGCAAGGAGCCCGTGTCGGCCTGTGCCACGCTGTGCGGCTTGCTGCACCGCATCGCGCGGGCGACCAGCTCCGGCTTGCTCCCCCACTGGCGGTAGAGGGTGGCTTTGCTGGAGCGGGTGCGGGTGGCGACGGCGTCCATGGTGAGGGCGTCGTAACCGACCTCGCGCAGGAGGTCGAGCACGGCGGCGTACAGCTCCGACTCGCGTTCGGGCGTGAGTCTGCTGCGGGCCATCGTCGTCGACCTCCATCGAACGAAACGGTTTCGTACAGTACGAAGGTAATACGCGGCTGAGCGAAACGGAAGAGTTTCTTTTGTGGCCTGGCCCACGCCGGGGCTCGCGCCGGAGCCTTCCTCGGACAGGTACTGGCCTGAGAGCCGGTGCGCACTTGCCGGCCGAGGAGGGGCCGGAAGGCTCGGCCG
The DNA here is from genome assembly GCF_040683935.1 of Streptomyces sp. NPDC093085. Taxonomy (NCBI): domain Bacteria; kingdom Bacillati; phylum Actinomycetota; class Actinomycetes; order Kitasatosporales; family Streptomycetaceae; genus Streptomyces; species Streptomyces sp. NPDC093085. Next base: position 224,492 of record NZ_JBFBFB010000007.1, read on the forward strand.
GGGAGGGGCCGGAAGCTCCCGGAAGGTACGGAATCAGCCGTCCCGGAGGCGAAGAGCGCACCAAAAGGGCAGCATTGGGGGGTGAGTGACGAGACCGCGTACCTTCGCTTCCCGCACCTTCACGACGACTCGCTGTGCTTCGTGGCCGAGGACGACCTCTGGGTCGCCCCCCTCGCCCCACCAGGGCACCGCCCCGAACGCGCATGGCGGGTGACCGTCGACCGCACCCGGATCGGCCATCCGCGCTTCTCGCCGGACGGCCGCCATATCGCCTATACGAACTGGCGCAGCCTCGACCCGGAGATCCATCTCGCCCCGGTGGAGGGCGGGCCCGCGCGCCGGCTCACCTACTGGGGCGCCACCGACACCCGGGTCTGCGGCTGGACCCCGCCCGACAAGGACGGCGAGTCCCAGATCCTCGCCGTCTCCTCGCACGGCCAGCCGTTCTCGTACTTCGCCTGGGCATACAGCCTGCCCACGGACGGCTCCCCGGGCGGGGCGCTGCCCTGGGGCCCGGTGTCGGACATCGCGATCACGGACCTGCCGGTGACGCCGGTGGCGTCGGAGACGCCGGAGACGCGGCCCGTACGAGCGGACGACTCCCCGCCCGCCCCGGAACCCCCGCCCCCCGGCGCCGAACGCCGCACCCTCCTCCTCACCGGAAAGCCCCCGCACGAGCCGGCCGCCTGGAAGCGGTACCGGGGCGGTGCCATGGGACGGCTCTGGCTGCACGGCACCCGGCTGCTGAAGGACCTCGACGGCCATCTGGAGTGCCCGATGTTCGTCGGCGGGCGGATCGCGTTCCTCTCCGACCACGAGGGCATCGGCAACCTCTACTCCTGCCTCCCCGACGGCACCGACCTCACACGTCACACCGACCACGACGCGTTCTACGCCCGCCACGCCTCCTCCGACGGGCGCCGGGTCGTCTACCAGTGCGCGGGCGACCTCTGGCTGGTGGACGCGCTGACGCCCGACTCGGTGCCGCGCAAGCTCGACGTACGGCTGGGCGGTCCGCGCGCGGGCCGGCGCGGCTACCAGGTGCCCGCGTCCCGGCACATCGACGGGATCTCCGTGGACCTGACGGGCCGGGCCAGCGCCGTCTCCGTACGCGGCAGCCTCTACTGGCTCACCCACCGCGACGGCCCCGCCCGCACCATCGCCGACACCCCCGGCGTACGGGTCAGGAACCCGGTGATGCTGGGCAGCGGCGGCCGGGTCGCGTATGTGACGGACGCGGACGGCCAGGACGCCATCGAGATCGCCTACCTCCCCCGCGCCAGCGGCGACCGCCCCCCGCGCCGCCTGGCCCCGGGCCGGCTGGGCCGGATCCTGGACCTGGTGGCCGACCCGGAGGGCACCAGGATCGCGGTCGCCTCGCACGACGGCAGGCTGCTCCTGGTCGACGTGGCGGAGGACGAGGAAGCGGAAGCGGAAGCGGACCCAGGATCCGAAGGAAAACCGCAAGTCACCAACATTCCGGACGGTACGGAACCGGGGTCACCCCCCGAATCCCCCGAGTCCCCCGCCCCCTCCTCCGAAGCCGCGACTCCCTCTCCGGCCCCACCAGAGCCGGAGTCCCCCGGGACACCCGCCCCCACCCCCCAGAGCGCGCCCCCCGCGACGGAAGCCGCGCCCGAGCCGCCCGAGTCCCCCGAACCACCCGCCGCCTCCCCCGATACCGAGGAATCCCCCCAGGAGGCCACCCCCACACAGGCCACCCCGGAGGAGGCCACCCCGGAGGATTCCCCCCCGAAGAATGCCGCCCCGGAGATCGTCACCGAGCTCATCCGCTCCATCAACGGCCCCGTCACCGACCTCGCCTTCTCCCCCGACGGCGGCTGGCTCACCTGGTCCCACCCCGGGATCGGCCGCTCCCTCCGCCAGATCAAGCTGGCCAAGATCGCCGGGAGCTTCGCCCGGACCATCGTGGACGTCACCAACGGCCGCTTCGAGGACGAGAACCCCGTCTTCACCAGCGACGGCCGCTACCTCGCCTTCCTCTCCTGGCGCGGCTTCGACCCGGTGTACGACGTCCACACCGGCGACCTCTCCTTCCCCCTGGGCTGCCGCCCCTACCTGGTCCCCCTCTCCTCCGCGACCCCGTCCCCCTTCGCGCTCTCGCCGGACGGCCGCCCCGCCGCCGGGGGGCTCGATCCGGCCGGGGTCGAGCTGATCGACGGTTCCGTCGCGGTGACCGTAGAGGTGGAAGGGCTGGCGGACCGGGTCACCCCCTTCCCCGTAACGGCCTCCAAGTACTCCGCCCTGCATCCGGTCAGCGGGGGCGGGCTGGTCTGGCTGCGGTGGCCGATCTCCGGGGCGCTCGGCGAGACCTTCGCCAACCCCTCCGACATGTCGGGCCGACCCACCCTCGAACACTTCGACATCGCCCGCGCCCGCAAGAGCGAACTCGTCGCCCACCTCGACTGGTTCGCGGTCAGCGGTGACGGCACCCGGCTGGTCGTCGTGGACGACGGCGAGCTGCGCGCCGTACCCGCGACGGAGCTGGGGGACACCGACTCGACGGTCTTCCTCGACCCGCGCCGGATCCTCCACGACGTCGACCCGGAGGCCGAGTGGCGCCAGGCGTACGCGGAGGCGGGCCGGATCATCCGGGCGTTCTTCTGGGAGCCCGGGATGTGCGGGATCGACTGGGACGGGGTGCTCGACCAGTACCGTCCGCTGGTCGAGCGGGTCGCGTCCCCCGACGAGTTCGCCGACCTGCTCCGCGAGGTCCTGGGCGAGCTGGGCACCTCCCACGCGTATGTCACCCCGGCCCGCCGCGACGAGGGCCCCGCCCACTACCAGCGCCCCATCGGACTGCTCGGCGCCAACCTGGTCTGCCGGGACGGGAAGTGGCTGGTCAAGCGGATCCTGCCGGGCGACTCCTCGGACTCCAAGGCCCGGTCGCCGCTGGCCGGCACGGGGATCAGGGAGGGCGCCGTCCTCACCCATGTGGACGGCCGCCCGGTGGACCCGGTGACCGGCCCCTACCCCCTCCTCTCCGCCGCCGGGGGCACCACCGTCGAACTGACCTTCCGCCCCGCCGAACGCGAGGGCTCGCCCGCGATCCACGAGAGCCGGCCGAGGCGGGTCGCGGTCGTCCCGCTGATCGACGAACGGCCGCTGCGCTACCAGGACTGGGTGGCGAAGCGGCGCGAGGTCGTCCGGGAGATCAGCGGCGGCAAGTGCGGCTATCTCCACATCCCCGACATGGGCGGCTCGGGGTGGGCGCAGTTCAACCGCGACCTGCGGCTGGAGGTGTCACGCCCGGCGCTGATCGTGGACGTACGGGGCAACGCGGGCGGCCATATCAGCGAACTGGTCGTGGAGAAGCTCAGCCGCAGGATCATCGGCTGGGACCTGACCCGGAACGCCCAGCCCGTCTCGTACGCCTCGAACGCGCCGCGCGGCCCGGTCGTGGCGCTCGCGGACGAGGCGACCGCGAGCGACGGCGACATGATCACGGCGGCGTTCCGGCTGCTCAACCTGGGCCCGGTGGTCGGCCAGCGGACCTGGGGCGGGGTGGTCGGGATGACCGGCAGACACCGGCTCTGCGACGGCACGGTGATCACGGTGCCGATGAACGCGGCCTGGTTCGACGCGTACGGCTGGTCGGTGGAGAACCGGGGCGTGGAACCGGACATCGAGGCCCTGCGCACCCCCCTCGACTGGGCGGAGGGCCGGCACGCCCAGTTGGACGACGCGGTATGGGTGGCCCTGGACCTCCTGGCCGGCACCCCGGCCTCCACACCCCCCGGCTACGGCGAGGTCCCGGACCTGCGCCGCCCGAAACTGCCGCCACGCTAGAACGCGGGACAACACGGAACCGTACGGAACCGTACGGAACCGTACGGAACCGTACGGAACTGAACTGAACGGAACTGAACGGAACCGTACGGGACAAAGGAGAGGCGCACCCGAACCCCGGGCGCGCCTCTCCCCCGTCACTCCTGGGACTCCTGGCACTCAGGAGTCAAACCGGTCATCCATCTCGTCATGAACGTCATCCATGGCGTCCTGCCCACGGTCCCGCACCCGGTCCTGAGCGCCGGAAGCACGCTCGGAAGCGCGCCCGGAAGAATCACCGGAGGCACCGTCCTTCTTGTCACCGGTGTTTCCGGCGTTGCCGGCGGCCTGCTTGGCACGGTCGGCGAGTTCCTGCGCCTTGTCCTTGAACTGGTCCTGAATACCCATGGAAGGTCAACTCCTGAAGGGTTGGGGGGCACCCTGAAGTAGGGCCGGAACCAGCGTGACACGCCCTCCCATACACCGCATTTCGACCATCACCCCCACCCCTCACTCCTCACCCCTCACCCCCTCACCCCCACCCCTTCACTCCCGCCCCTTCACTCCCGCCCCCTCACCCCGCTCTCTCACCCCACCCCCAGATACGAGTCCACCAGCCCCCGAATACCGGCGTTGACGGCCTCAGGAGCCTCCACGGGCGCCATATGCCCGACCCCCGTCAACAAGGTGAGCCCGGCACACTCCGGCAGCAGCCCCGCCAGCGCACGCGCCCGCACGGGCGGGGTGAGCCGGTCGTCGAGGCCGGAAAGTACGGCAGCGGGAACACGCAACTCCCGCACCTCCGCGTCGAGATCAAGCTCCCCCAGCACCCGGGCCCAGGCGACCCGGACCCTCCGAGGACACTCGTGCACGACATCGGCGCAGACGGCGACCCGATCCGGCGCCGCCCCGGCCCCCATGGTCCCGTACCGCAGCAACGCCCTCGACAACGGCGTAACCGGCCCGAGCGGCAGCCGGGACGAGAGAATCCGCCCCGTAACCCAGGTGCGCACGGCCCCCGGGGGCAGCAACGGCACCACCCGGGCATCCGGAACCAGCCGGGAGCTGCCCGTGGCACAGAGCAGCACGGCACCGGCATGCTCCCGGAAGACGGCCCGCCGGGCGGCGGCCATCAGCCCCATACCGCCCATGGAGTGCCCGACCAGCACGGCCCGCTCCCCCGGCCCGAAGGTGAGCCGCAGAACGGCCTCCAGATCATCGGCAAGAGCATCGGTGCCGTACCGCACAGCGGGGATCCCGGAGCGCCCATGCCCACGCTGGTCATAAACGATCACCCGGTGGTCAAGGGCGAGATCAGAGATCTGCGCCCGCCAGAACCGCGACGAACAAGCCCACCCATGGCAGAGAACAACGGCCGGCCGCCCGTCCTCCCCATGAACCTCCACATGAATCCGCGTCCCGTCGGCGGAGAAGGCGACCATCTCCCGCTCCCGATGAGGCCGAAACACAACACACCCCTCCCACTCCACACCACACAGCCACTCCCCCCTTCCCTCCCCCCTCCCCCTCCTACCCGCCAGTAGCCACCACAGAACCCCCGCAGCCCCCCCATGCCCGCCCCACCCGGAAGCCGTAGGCTGACGCCTCCAGCACAAAAAAAGGGGCAGGATGCACGCACAGGAGTCCCGGACAGGCGGGGCCAAGAACGCCCCCCAGAACACCGGCACCCGGGGACAGTCGCAGACACAACAGCAAGAGCCGGCCTCAGCGACACCGGCGGCGGCCCAACTCCTGGCCCTGCAAAGCAAGGCGGGCAACAGAGCAGTAACCAGCGCCATAAAAAGAGCCCGTTCCCCCCTCCGCCCCGCCTCCCCTCTCCCCCTCCCCGCCCCCGTCCAACGAACAATCTGGACGTTCAACGGCTCGACCCGGACACACAACATGGCGGGGAGCCAGGACCCGGGCCAGTGGTCCGACGGATCAGGGGCAACCAGAACGTCAAGGGACCTACAGGTGGACCCCGCCGGCGTCCGGCACGGCGACCAGTACGACGACGTGACCCAGGAGCTGCACAGCAGCGCGAACGTCGCCTTCTCCCGTTACGACAAGATCCCCGACTCGGAGTACCCGCAACGCGAGACCAAGAGCCGCAAGGCCCTGGTGGAAGCGAAACGCAAACTGGCGACGGCACTGACCCTGCTCCAGAACGCGGGCAACACCCCGAGCGGCCCCCTGCTCCAGGCCCTGGGCTCCGGCTTCCCGGTCTTCCGCACGGCCAGCCCCGAGGAGATCGCGAAGTTCATCCCGCACATCATCACGGTCCTGAAGCGCGTCCAGATCGGCCTCAACGCAAACGGCGCGGAAATAGCCCTGGTGAACCGCCCGCCCGCCCCCTCGGTAGCCGGCTGGGTGGACCCCAACCTCACCACCCGCCTCAAGCAGACAGGCATGAAGAGCGAGAACCCTCCGTCCATAGGCACGGGCAGCTCGGGCCCGATCCACCTGACGGAGAAGGGCCAGGAAGCGTGGACCATCATCCACGAGGCCACGCACAAGTACTCCGGCACGCTGGACTTCCAGTACTCCTCGTACGACGCGGAGACGAATGCCGAGAACTTCGAGTCCGACATGGCCTCCATCCGCACCCCAGAAGCCCAGGCAGCAGCGGAAAACACCCTCCTGACCAACCGCCGCCCCCGCGACCCCCGCACCTACACAGGCGACAACGAAACCGAGAACACCAAAAAACAGCAGAACTGGTACGCCATGGGCAAACGAGCCCTGATGAACGCGGACTCCTACGCCCAGTTCGTCCTGGCGGCAACAGGCAGCCAGATCCCCCGCACTTGAGCACCGGCAAAAACCCTCCAAAACCAGAGACCAGGAAGTATCCGCCGCACCACAGGGGCAGAAAGACCAGGAAGGGGCATCCGCCGATCCGAATGGAGCAGAGCGTGAACGCCGCCGAGTTGGACATCCGACGCTTCACACATGACGACCTTCCCGAGATCCGCCAAGCTCTGATCGACGTACACGCCGATGCCTACGCACACGCGATGGACGACGAGTTCAACCAGCGCTTCCCCTGGTTCGTCGACCACTGGGGCGGCCACCCCGACTTCGCCTGCGTGATCGCCTTCGACGGTGACGAGGCGGCGGCCTTCGCATACGGAGCCCCGTCGACCCCCCACCGCGAATGGTGGCGCGACCACCTCGCCCACCCCCCGGCCCGGAGCAGAACGTTCTCCTACTCCGAACTGGCCGTCCGAACAAGGTGGCGAAAGACCGGCACAGCGGAACTGGTCACAAGAACACTCCTGAACGACCGCGCCGAGGACCTGGCAGTCCTCCTGGTCGACACCGACCACCCCCGGGTCCAGGCCCTCTACGAGTCCTGGGGCTTCCAAAAGGTAGGCGAACATCAGCCCTTCCCCGACTCCCCGGTATTCGCGGTAATGCTTGCAGACCTCCCCCTACGCTGACCCCGAACACAAAGACCCACCGCTTCACCCCGGCCACAGGGACCACAGGGGCCACAGGCCGTCACGCTCCCCGCCCGGGGCTCCCGAGCCTTTCCGAGAGGCTGGGTCAGGGTCAGGGCCGGGGCAGCGGCAGGCCGGGCAGGTGTGGGTGGCGCAGGTGCTGCCCGCCGTCGTCGACGTGCAGCGTGAACGTCTCCGGGCCGGGCCGGCCCGCCTCGTCGTACGCGGACAGCACGCGCTCGATCCGCTCCCACAGCTTGACCGGCCCGCCCTCGCGGACCTCCCACCGGCCGCCGGTGGGGGTGAGGGTGGCGGCGGAGCCGGTGACGACGTCGACCAGGTGCACGACGTCGCCGACGGTCGTCATCTGCGCGTCCGGGACGGCGCACTGGGCCAGGAACCTCAGGTGGAACGCTTCCTCGGTCGCGGCCGTGATCCGCTGCGGGCTGTGCCGGGCGGCCCGGCCCGTCCCAGGGAGGCCCGCGGCCCAGTGGGCGGGGTTGCCGAACGCCGGCGCCGCGTGCGTACGGGCGGACATGAACGACACCGTGCCGGGCAGCAGACGGCCCTCGGCGGTGCCGTCCTCGCCGACGGTGAGCAGGACACGGGCGTAGCCGTAGAGCCAGCCCGACAGGGTGAGCAGGATCTTCCCGCCGGTCCGGGTCTGCGCCGGCAGCGCCGGGGGGACGGCACGGAAGGAGCAGGCGGCCACGATCCGGTCGAAGGACGCCTCCGGCCAGTAGCCGTACAGGCCGTCGGCCACCGCCAGGGTGGGGGTGTACCCGCAGCCGTACAGCGCGCCGGCCGCCTGCCGAAGCCGGTGCGGATCGACCTCGATACTCGTGACGTCGGCCGACCCGAGACGTTCGCAGGCCAGCGCGGTGGAGTAGCCGGTGCCGGTGCCGATCTCCAGCACCGTGTGCCCCTCGGCGACATCGGCGTCCGCCCACATCCGCAGCACGAGCGACGGCAGCGTGGACGACGAGGTCGGCGCCCCGCCGTGCCGCACCCGCGGGTTCTTCCAGTCGGGTTCGTCGCCGTCGAACTGCGTGATCAGCGTGGTGTCGGAGTACGCGGCGGCCAGCCACCGGCCGTGGCCGAGCCCGGCGGTGACCGGCTCCCACACCGTCAGGCCCTGCCCGTCCGGCTCGTCGGCGGGCAGGTAGAAGCCAGGCACGAACCGGTGCCGCGGCACCCGCTCGACCGCCGCCCTCCAGCCGCGATCGGCGAGAGCGCCGTCGGCGGCGAGGCCCTTCGCCATCGCCTCGCGCAGCCGGGCGGCGTCGGTCTCCAGGCCGGCGGGCACCGTCATCGCGCCCCGCCTCCTTCCGCGCTCGTACTCAGGATGTCGGCAAAGGCGGTCGTGATATCGCCGGCGTCGGGCAGCCAGCCCCACTGGCCGTTGGGGTTGCACTCGATGAACACCCAGTCTTCCGCCGCTTCGCCGTCGCCGGTCAGGGTGAAGTCGAAGCAGCCGAAGACCAGGCCGAACGCGGCCAGGTAGCGGTGCAGCGCGGCCTCGACGGGCGCCGGTACGGCGATCGGGGCGTGCAGCAGGGCGTCCCAGTCGCCGCGGCGCCAGTCCAGCGCTCCGTCCGGTGCGGCGATCTGCTGGGCGAACACCCGGCGGCCGACCACGGTGACGCGCACGTCGCCGGTCTTGGGGACCTCCCCTTGGAACAGGTGGGCGGTCACCGCGAGGGAGTCGTCGAAGGTGTCCGGATCGACGCGCTGGGCCCAGATCGCGCCGGTGTGCCCGTCCTCGCCCGTGGGCAGGCCGCGGAACGTCTTGTAGATCACGGGTCCGTGGTCGGCGGCGAACTTCCGGGCCTGCTCGACGTCGTTGGTGACCAGCGTCGGCGGGATGGTGAGGCCGAGCTGGGCCGCCTGCTGGAGCTGGGCGGGCTTGAAGTCCGCGGCCGTCACCGCGGACGGGTGGTTGACGTAGAAGGCTCCGTGCAGGTGGTTCAGGACGCCGCCGAGCCCGTGCCGGGCCTCGGCGGCGGCGAAGCCGCGCGCTTGCGCGGGCAGGTGCCCGTACCGGGCGGCGTAGGGGGTGGGGCGGCGGTAGTACACCGCCGCCGCCTCCCCCAGCTCCACCTCCCGGCTGCTGGTGACCAGCCGCCCGCCCCAGGCCGGCGCCCCGGCGCCGATGCGGGCGCCGAAGACCAGTCCGGCGCCGATGCCGGCCGGGTCGAGACGGACCACGGGCACCTCGCGCTCGTTCAGCGCGGCGATCACCCAGTCCGCGGTGACGTCTTCCAGCGCGGTGACGACGAGGACGGTGGAGGCCATCGGATCAGTCCGACTCGTAGTCGGTGGTGTGGTCGTCCTGCGTCTGCGGCTGGGGCTTCTGCCCGTCGCCGCCGCCGGACATCGACGCCGTGCCGGTGGTCTTGCTCGTGCCGTGCTTGCCCATCTCCACCACCTGGCCGGCGGCGTCGGTGTAGCGGGCGGTCTGCGTGGCCGCGTCCAGGGTCACCGCAGCGTACGACGGCGGGCCGACCGGGAGCCGGTCGGTGACCAGCCTCATCGCCCACGGAGCCTGGGGTGCAAGCGTCGCCATGCGTTCGTCCTTCCCCTATGCCTCAAGCCGATAGCCGGACGGCTACCGCAGATACAGAATCCGCCCCCGCCCAGGGCCCTGACCAGTACCGTAGGTACCGCGAACCGTGGCGAATCCGCCACGCTCCGTGACGGGAGGGTGAGGCACCAGTGCCGACCAGATCGAGCAATGCGCACCTGGCGCTGTGGATCGCGGCCACCGGCCTGTCCCACGGCGAGATCGCCCGCCGCATCGCCGCGGAAGCGATCCGCCAGGGTCACCGGCAGGTCGCCCCGGACGCCACCCGCGTCCGCCGCTGGATGGACGGCGAACGCCCCCGCCCGCCGGTCCCGGCCCTGCTCGCCACGGCGATCTCCGACGCGGTCGGCCAGCCCCTTACACCGGGTGATCTCGGACTGACGGCCGCCGGGCCCACACTGGACAGCATCCAACTCCCGCTGCTGACCGAGGCAGCCGCCCAGACCCTGGCCGGATGGACCCAGATGGACCTCTTCCTCGCCCGCCGCGACACCCTCAAGCTCGCCCTGGGCGCCCCGCTCATTCTGGCCGCCGAACGGATGCTGGGCGGCACCGCCCGCCGGCTGAACCACGCGACCAAGGGTTTCGACGCCGACACCACCGCCGCGCTGGAGGAGGTGACCGCCTTCTTCACCAAGGCCGACGCTTCCAAGGGCGGCGGCCTGTACCGCTCTGCGATCGTCGCCCAGCTCGCCGAAGTCGCCCGCCGCATCCAGGACGGCGTCCCCGCTTCGCTGAAGGCCCGGGTGTTCGCGGCGACCGCGGACCTCGCCGCTCTGGCCGGGTGGGTCAGCCACGACAGCGGCCGGTACGCCACCGCCCAGCGGTACTGGTCGTACGGCATCTACGCGGCCTCCGAGGCCGGGCTGGCGGACCGGGGCGTGGAGATCGTCACCCGCATGTCCCACCAGATGATCTACCTCGGGCATCCCCAGGACGCCCTCGGCCTCCTCGGCGTCGCCGCGAAGAAGGCGACCATGCCCGCGACGAAGGCGCTGGTCGCCTCCCAGACCGGGAGGGTCCACGCCGCCCTCGGTGACGAGCAGCGTGCCGAGCGGCACCTCGGCGCCGCCGACGAGCTGGTGGCCGCCGGCCTGGACGCCGTGCCCGCCTGGGCGGACTACTTCGACGCCGCCGAGCACGCCGGCGCCCGCGCGGTCTCCGCCCGCGACCTCGCCGGGTTCCACGGCGAGCGCCGACCCGCCAGCGTCCACTTCACCGACGCCCTGCGGCTGCGCAGGCCCGGCTTCGACCGGGTGAAGGTCATGGACCGGATCGGCCTGGCCGCCGCCCTCCTTGCCGAGGGCGAGCCCGAGCAGGGCGCTGCCGCCGCCCACCAGGCGCTGGACGAGGCCGCCCACGTCGACTCCACGCTCGTGGCCTCCCGGCTCAACACCCTGCTGAACGCCGCCCGCCCGTACCGGACCGGTGCGGTGGACGAGGCCCGCACCCGGGCAGCGGATCTCGCCGCGGCCCGGCCGACCACCGTCGCCGCCTGAGACCATCGGCCCCATGGGCAAGCACTCCCGACCCGGGCCACCGAACCAGCCGTCCCGCGCGACCCCCCGCGCCGACACCGGCGACCCCCTCGCGGCGTACAACAAGCGCCGCCGCCCCCCGCTGGACATCCACCGCCGCCACCGCCCGCTCCACGGCGGTGGCGGACACCTCCGCCCCGAAGAACCCCGAGCCCTGGAGGAATGGAACGGGTTCTCCTACGAGCCCGCAGGCACCGCCGCGAACCTCGCGGACGCGGTCCGATGGGTGAACGAACAGACGTCCGGCCAGGAACCGGGGCCGTAGCACCCCTCCGTCGCCTCGGTCTACCGCGCGCTCGCCGACGCCGAGGAGACAGCCGCACCGGCCGGGCCGGAGATCGTCTCCCCGCGCCGGCCCAGGAACCAAGATCAAGCGCTTAGCGCTAACCGCTGTACTGATGTTCTCCAAGACCGGGGAACGGCTAGCCGAGCGCGCGCCGCAGTACCGCGATCGCGTCCGCCTCCGGGAACATGCGCGGGATCTCGGACGCCGCCCGCTCGATGATCTCGCCCAGCAGGGCCGGCGCCGCGCCGTGCACCACGGCTCTCAGGTACGGAACCAGCTCGGGCAGGGTCAGAGTCGGGGGCAGGGGCAGGGCCGCTGTGAGGGCTGCGCCCTCGCTCTTGTACGGGGCGGGCGGCAGCCCCACCCGGTCGGGGTGTACGCAGACCGGTACGCGGGCGGCGGTGTACCGGTGGCCGTCCTCGGGGTCGAAAGGGCACTCCGGGGAAGGGCGTTCGGCCACGTCGAACTCGCCCAGGGGGAAGCGCCGCGACGGGCAGATCCCGCAGGCCGCGTGGTGCCCGTCGCCGGCGATGAAGGCCTCGCCCATGCCCCCCCTACCCCCCTACCCCCCTACCCCCCGTACACCACCGTCACCGGCGCATGGTCGCTCCAGCGTTCCGCGTGGGTCGTGGCGCGTTCCACCGACGCCTTGAGCGCGCGGGCCGCCAGGCCCGGGGTGGCCATCTGGTAGTCGATGCGCCAGCCCGCGTCGTTGTCGAAGGCACGGCCCCGGTAGGACCACCAGGAGTACGGGCCCTCCTCGTCGGGGTGGAGGGTGCGGACCACGTCCACATAGCCGGGGCCCGTGTCGGAGAGGACCTGGGTGAGCCAGGCGCGCTCCTCGGGGAGGAAGCCGGAGGACTTGCGGTTGGCCTTCCAGTTCTTCAGGTCGGCCTCCTGATGCGCGATGTTCCAGTCGCCGCAGACCACCACCTCACGCCCGTCCGCCGCCGCCCGCTTCCGCAGCTCCGCCAGGTACGGGAGGAACTCGTCCATGAAGCGGATCTTCTCGTCCTGGCGCTCCGTGCCGACCTCGCCCGAGGGGAGGTAGAGGCTGGCGACCGTGAGCCCGGGCAGGTCGATCTCCGCGTACCGTCCGCTCGCCCCGAACTCCGCGCTGCCGAAGCCGATCCGGGTCGCGTCCGGCTCCCGGCGGGAGTAGAGGGAGACCCCGGCCCGGCCCTTCGCGGCGGCGGGGGCGTGCAGGACGTGCCAGCCCTCGGGGGCCCGTACGGCGTCGGGGAGCTGCTGCGGCTCGGCCCGTACCTCCTGGAGGCAGACCACATCGGCCGGGGTGGCCGCCAGCCACTCCACGAAGCCCTTCTTCGCGGCGGCGCGCAGCCCGTTGACATTCACGCTGGTCACGGTCGTCATGGCGGTGATGGCGGTGATGGCAGGGGCGGCGGCAACGGCGTCAGTGGCGTCAGTGGCGGTCAAAACGGTGTCTTTCGTCGCGGGGTGGGGCAGACCCACAGCAGCCTATCGGAGGTCAATCATCCATCACGGGGGCGGCCCTACAGGTCCGCGTCCTCCCCCAGATACAGCCCCGCGAACGACTGCGCCGCCGGCGCCGACCCCAGCAGCCGCCTCAGCCGCGCCGACGCCGTGCCCGCGCGGAAGCGGTCGCCGGAGGAGGCGCCGTGCAGGACCTCGGAGAGCCACTGCGAGAACTCCAGGTACTGCCACACCCGCCGCAGACACGCCGACGAGTACCCGGTGAGCCCGCTGCCGTCGCCCCGGTGGTGCGCCAGCAGCGCGTCCGCCAGCAGCAGGCCGTCGTTGATCGCCAGGTTCATGCCCTTCGCGGCGATCGGCGCGACCAGATGCGCCGCGTCGCCCGCCAGACAGAGGCGTCCGTACGCCATCGGCTCCACGACGTAGTCGTGCATGTCGAGGACGGTACGTTCGATCACCGGGCCCTCCGTCAGCTCCCGCGCCCCGCGCGCGGCCAGCCGGAGCCGCAGCTCCCGCCAGACCCGCTCGTGCGGCCACTGCTCGGCGGTGTCGCCGGGATCGACCTGGAGGTAGTAGCGGGTGACCTGCGGGCCGCGCGCCATATGCGCGCCCAGCCCGCGCTCGTGGATCCCGAAGACGACCCCGTCGGCGGAGGGCGGCGCCTCGGCCAGCAGCGCCAGCCACGCGACCCCGTGCTCATGGCGGGTCACGGAGACCCCGCCCTCGGGAATCGCCGCCCGCGTCACCCCGCTCGCGCCGTCGCACCCCGCCACGAAGTCGCAGGCGATCCGGTGCCGTACGCGGGTGACGGGATCGGTGTACGTGACGGACGGGCGCACCCCGGTCAGGTCGTGCAGCTCCACATCCCGGACCCCGAACCGCACATCCCCGCCGGGCCCGCCGTCGGCCGCGCCGTCCGCGTACGCCGCCACCAGGTCGGTGACCAGCAGCGGCTGCGGATAGAGGTAGTGCCGGGCCCCGGTCAGCGCCGTGGTCCGTACGGCATGCCGGCCGCCCTCGAAGCGGAACTCGAACTCGCCCTGCGTGGAGGCCCGTTCGAGGAGCCGGTCGGCCAACCCGTGCCGCGCCAGCGCCAGTACCGCCCACTCCTCCAGGAAACCCGCACGCGGGCGCCGCTCGATGAACTCCCTGCTCTCCGCCTCCAGTACGACACAGGGGACGGACTCCGTACGGAGCCGGTTCGCCACCGTCAGACCGGCCGGGCCCGCGCCCACGATCACGACGGAGGTGGATGTGGATGTGGAGGTGGAGGTGGAGATGGAGGTGGAGGTGGAGGTGGAGGAAGACGCAGAGGTGGGGGAAGGGGGCGGGAGCGGCGGCTGGGGCTCGGGCGCTGGCATGAGCGGGGGCTTCCCTTCGCTCGGGGCCGGTACGAGGATCCGGTACGGAGGAAACGGGGCGTCCGGTACGGCGGAACCGTACGGAGGAACCGGTACGCAGTATCGCCCGCACGCCCCGCCCCGCGCGGGAACCCGGGCACATCCCGCATACGCGGCGGGCGCATCTTCCGGCACCGAGGGGTATAGATCGGAGGACCTGATTCCTCCGGAGGTGCCGTCACCGTGCTCCGATCTATCAGAGCAACATCCGTCACGTATCCCCCTGCAGAGGTCCGAGGAATATCTCGGCTCACCGCGCTCACCACGCGCCCAGCACGCCCAGCGCGCCCCGCACTCACCGCGCTCACCGCAGCCCTGGTCACCGCCCTGCTCCTGCTCACCGGGGCCACCCCCGCCGCCGCCGAGCCGGACAGCCGGGCCGCCGCCGCCACCCCGGCCACCGTGCCCGCCCTCGCCAACTGGACCGCCGGCAGCGGGGAGTTCGTCTTCTCCCCCGCCACCCGCATCCTCGTCGCCCCCGACGACCCCGCCGCCCGCCGTACCGCCGACACCCTCGCCGACGACCTGCGCGCCGCCGGCCGGCCGGGCGTTCCCGTCGTCGCCGTACGAGGGGCCGGGCGAGCCGGCGACATCCTGATCGCGACCGCGCCGGAACGGGCCGCACCGGAACGAGCCGCGCCGGAGCAGGCCGCACCGGAGCGGGCCAAGCCCGAACGGGCCGGGGCGCTCGGCGAGGAGGGGTACGAGCTCCAGGTCGACGACCGGGTCCGGATCACCGGGGCCAGCGCCGCCGGCGCCTTCTACGGGACCCGCACCCTGCTGCAACTCCTCGCCGACCCGCGATCAGGACCCGACCGCGTCCCCGCCGGCCGCACCGTCGACACCCCCGCCTACCCCGAACGCGGCGTCGGCGTCTGCGCCTGCTACATCCACATCACCCCAGAGTGGCTGGAGAACCTGGTCCGGGACATGTCCTACCTGAAGCTCAACCAGCTCCTGCTGGAGCTGAAGGTCAAGAGCGACCGGCACCCCGAGGCCAACACCTGGGGCTACTACACCAAGGACGAGATACGCCGGCTCGTCGCCCTCGGCGAGCGCTACCACATCACCATCATCCCGGAGATCAACTCCCCCGGCCATATGGACCCGTGGATCGAGGCCCGCCCCGACCTCCAGCTCACCGACTCCGACGGCGCCGCCCAGCCCTCGCGCCTCGACGTCACCACCCCCGAGGCGTTCGCGTACTACACGAGCCGCATGGACGAGTACGCCGAGGTCTTCACCGCGCCCGAGTGGCACATGGGCGCCGACGAGTACATGCTCGGCTCCGACTTCGCGAAGTACCCGCACATCCTCCAGTACGCGCGGGAGCGGTACGGCCCGGCCGCCACCCCGCAGGACGCCTTCATCGACTTCGTCAACCGCGTCGAGGCGTACGCCGCCGCCCACGGCAAGCGGCTCCGCATCTGGAACGACGGGCTGACCGGCGACCACACCGTCCCCGTGACCCCCGGCACCACCATCGAGCACTGGCTGAACGTACGGACCAAGCCGAGCGAACTCCTCGCCCAGGGCTACCCGTTGATGAACGCCTCGTACGCCCTCTACCTCATCCGCGGCGGTTTCCACATGAACACCGCCTCGCTCTACGACCAGTCCTGGGACCCGCGCAGCTTCGAGGGCGAGAAGGTCGCCTCGGCCGCCGGGATCACCGGCGCCAAGATCAGCCTCTGGCCGGACAACGGGCGTGGCGAGACCGAGAACGAGGTCGCCGCCGGGATGTTCCTGCCGCTGCGGTACATCGCCCAGACCACCTGGGGCGTCCCCCGCCCCGACCCGGACTACGCCGCCTTCACCGCGCGCGCCGAGGCCCTGGGCCACGCCCCCGGATACACCGACCTCACCCGGCCACCGCTCCCCGACGGTACGTATACGGTGCGCGACGCGGGCGGCTCCGGCCAACTCCCCGCCCTCGTGCGGAAGATAGCCCGCACCGGCGACGGGTACGTCACCCTCGCCGACCCGGCCACCGGGCGGTGCGCGGAGACCCGGAGCGGAAAGCTCACCCTCAACACCCCGCTGGAGCCCGGCAGTCGGGTCACCCAGGAAGTCTGCTCGGCCACGAACACCCTTCAGCGCTGGCAACTCACGCCGGTCCAGGGCGGGTTCCAGCTCACCAACGCCATCACCCGGATGTCGGTCGTCGCCACCGCCGACGGCGGCTGGGTCCAGTACCCGCCCGACCAGCGCCCGCCCACCGTCTGGACCCTCACCCCGGCCGACTCTTCGCAGAAGCAGCAACAGGAGCAGCAACAGCAGAAGGGGAATCACTCATGACCTTGGGAAGACGCCCGTTCGTCACGGGCCTCGGCGCACTCGGCGCCGTCTCCCTCCTGCCGGCCGCCGCGCACGCCGCCCCGGCGCCCGTCCCGCCCCAGGCCGCTCCCCTCCGTACCGCCAAAGCCGCCGGCACCGCGGCCACCCGCGCGGATGGCTCCCGTATCGCCGTCGAACCCACCGACACCCCGGACCAGTTGGTCGCCAAGGCGGCCCAACTCCGGCCCACCGAGCGGCAGATCGCCTGGCAGCGGCTGGAGCGCACCGCATTCCTGCACTTCGGGGTGAACACCTTCACCGGCCTCGAATGGGGCACCGGCGACGAGGACCCCGATGTCTTCCAGCCCGTGGGCCTCGACACCGACCAGTGGGCGCGCGCCCTCCGCGACGGCGGCTTCTCGCTCGCCATCCTCACCGTCAAACACCACGACGGGTTCGTGCTCCACCCCACCCGCTACACCCGGCACTCCGTCGCCGCCAGCACCTGGGAGGCGGGGCGCGGCGACGTACTGCGCTCCTTCGCCGACTCCATGCGCGCCCACGGCATCAAGGTCG
Organism: Streptomyces sp. NPDC093085; assembly: GCF_040683935.1. Lineage (NCBI taxonomy): Bacteria > Bacillati > Actinomycetota > Actinomycetes > Kitasatosporales > Streptomycetaceae > Streptomyces > Streptomyces sp. NPDC093085. The sequence goes on from NZ_JBFBFB010000007.1 coordinate 241,840, forward strand.
GCGTCTACATCTCCCCCGCCGACGAGAACCAGTACCTGCACGGCGTCTACGCCAACGGCAGCGCCCGCACCCCGCGCACCGTCCCCACCCTGGTCGAGGGCGACGACCGCGCGGGCCGGGACGACCTGCCGGCTTTCCAACTCCCCGCGACCGACTACGGCGCCCATATGCTCAACCACCTCTACGAGGTGCTCACCGAGTACGGGCCGGTCGACGAGGTCTGGTTCGACGGCGCCCAAGGGCGTATCCCGCCCGAGCATGTCGAGGTCTACGACTGGGACAGCTGGTACGAGCTGATCCGCACCCTCGCGCCACAGGCCGCCATCGCCGTCTCCGGGCCCGATGTCCGCTGGGTCGGCAACGAGGACGGCTCGGCCCGCGAGAACGAGTGGTCCACCGTCCCCGTCAAGGCCGTCGCCAACGGCCGTACCGACTTCGCGCTCTCGTACGACACCCCCGACCAGGGGGGCCGCGACGCCCTGGTCCGGGCGCTCCCCGCCACCGACTACCTCCAGTGGTGGCCCGCCGAGTGCGATGTGTCCATCCGGCCCGGCTGGTTCTTCCACGAGAACGAACGCCCCAAGACGGCCCAGCAGCTCACCGACCTCTACTTCCGGTCGGTCGGCCGCAACGCCGTGCTCCTGCTCAATGTCCCGCCCGACCGCCAGGGCAGGTTCGCCGCCGCCGATGTCGCGGCCCTGGCCGCCTTCGCCGAGCGGGTACGGCGCGAACTCCCCGCCGATCTGGCCCGGGGGGCCCGCGCCCGGGGCGACGGCACCGGCCCGGGGCTGGCGGTCGACGGCGACCCCGACACCTCCTGGGCCGCCCCAGCCCCCTCCGCCGGGACGCTCACCCTCGACCTGGGCGCCGCCACCGCCGTGGACCGGATCCGGCTGGCCGAGGAGATCCGCCACGGCCAGCAGGTCGAAGGCGCCGTCGTCGAGGCCGAGCAGGCGGGCGCCCCGGGCGGCTGGACGGAGGTGGCCCGCACCGGCACGGTCGGCGCGAGCCGCATCCTGCTCCTGCCGGCCCCGGTCACCGCCCGGCGCTGGCGGCTCCGGATCCTCGCCTCCCGCGAGCCCGCCCGGATCGCCGAGTTCGGCCTCTACCGCTCGGCCGTCTGACCGCCGCTCACCGGAGCCTCCGGAGCCACCGGGGCTTCGGGAGCCACCGGGGCTTCCGGAGTCTCCGGAGCCCGGGACCCCCTCGCCTTCGCGCGCTGATGGCGCGCGGAGGCGAGCACCGCCACCGCGGTACCGGCCAGCGCGTAACCCGCCAGCACCCACAGCGGCCCGGTCAGCGCGTTACCGGCGAAGTAGACGGTGTTGCGCAGCGCGGTGGTGGCCGCCCCGGTGGGGATGTACTCCCCGATGGCCCGCCAGAACGGCGGCAGCAGCGCCGGCGGGAAGGCGCCGCCCGCGCTCGGGTTGCCGAGGACGACGAAGACCAGGATCGTCACCCCGATCCCGAGGACGCCCAGCAGCACCTGGAGAGCGACGGTGGTCGCGGCGGCGGCGAAGACGGTCAGCGCGCCGATCGCCCACATCTGGACGAAGTGCCCGCTCAGCGCCCCGAGCACGGGCCCCGCGATCAGCGCCCCGCCGAGCCCGGAGACCACCGCGTACACGGCGAGGGCGCCGAGCCGGATGACCGTACGGTGCAGATTGGCGGGGCGGGCCCCGGCCGCGATGCCGAGGATGGCGGCGGCGAGATAGCCGCCCACGATCCACCCGATGGCCAGGTAGAACGAGGAGAGCCCGCGCCCGTCGCCCGACCCGGGCGGCCGGATGTCCTCGGTGACGGCCGTCCGCTGCTGCGCCGCCTCCACCTTCCCGACGATCTCGGTGACGGCGGTCGACACGGCGGGCCCGCCCGCCGACGCCACCAGCAGCCGGTCCTGGGTGCCGCGCGGGTCGACGAGGAGAACGGCGTCCACGCTCCGGTCGAGCAGCAGCGCCCGCCCGGCGGCCTCGTCCCTGGCGGTACGGGCGTCGAGGGGCTCCCCGTCCAGCGCGTTGAGCCGGTCGGCGGTCTGCACGGAGACCTGGCCCGGCGCGACGACGGCGAGCGGGATCCGGTGCGGACTGGGCGCGTGGAAGGCCCCGATGTACGACAGGATGAACGCGAGCTGGAGGACGAGACCGCCCACGACCAGCAGCACCCCCCGCGGGGTGAGCGCGTCCCGCAGCTCGGCGGAGAACCCGCGCGGCGCGCCGTCCGGCGGAGTGTCGGTGGCTGTTTCCGGATCGGTGTCGGTGTCGGCGCTCATCGCTCTGTGGTTCCTTCTGCGTGGTTCGGATGGTTCGGATGGTTCGGGTGGGGGGTGTCCGCCGTGGTCAGGGCGCGGACGAGGTACGGGGCGAGCCGCCGGGAGAGCCCTTCGGCGCCCGGGAGCCCCTGCGGGCCCTGGACGGGGCGGAGCGCGCTGAGGCCCTTGAAGAGGGCGATCAGCAGCCGGGCCCCGTCGGCGGCGTCGACGGCCGGCCGCAGCTCGGTCCTGGCCAGGGTCTCGGTGATCACCCCGGCCACCGCCTGGACCAGGCGCTCCTCATGGGCGCCGAGCAGTTCGGCCACGGCGGGGGTACGGGCGGCGTGCAGGGTGAACTCCATGGAGACCAGGAACCACCGCCGCTCCTGTTCCGCCCGCTCCGCCGTGTACGCGAGGAGCCGGTCGACCAGGTCCTCGCCGGGGTCGAGCCGGGCGGCCTCGGCCCGCAGATCGGCGAGGAGCCGGTCGGCGTGGGCGTCGTACAACGCGAGGAACAGCTCTTCCTTGTCGCGGTAGTTGGAGTAGAAGGCGCCCCGGGTGAGCCCGGCGCGCTCCACGATGTCGCTGATCGAGGTGGCGTGGAAGCCGTTCTCGGTGAAGAGGGCGAGCGCGCTGTCGGTCAGCGAGGCGACCGTACGCGGGCGGCGCTTGGTCGGTGACTTCGGCATGGCGGGCCTCTTCTCACACGGGCGGGTCACCCGGACGGGCGATCGGATACATCATGTATCCGATACGTCATGTATGCAAAACCGGCCGGCTGCAAAACGGGCCCGCACACGCCGGAGGCCCGGCCTCACGGTCTGCGGAACCGTGAGGCCGGGCCTCTGTGGGGGGGGTGGGGTCAGTGGTTGCCGACACCGTTCCCGGAGAGCACCGGGATGTCGTCCAGGAGGTGCGACAGCGGCTCGTCACCCTTGGCCTGCGTCGAGTTCTCGACACACTGCTGGTTCTGCGGGGAGGACAGCACGTTGACGTCCTGGACCGCGACGGCCACCGCGCCGACGAGCGAGCCGAGGTTCGCCTTGACGGGCAGGCCGACACAGGGCTTGTTCAGCGAGCCCTGGACCAGACCGGCCTGGGGGCTCATGTGGCCCTTGGTCACGGCGTTGCCGAACGCGCTGTCCGCGCCGTTGCCGCTGAAGGAGGTCGTGCCACCGTCGTTGGCGATGGCGAGGGCCGGGGAGGCCGCCGCGGCCGTCGCACCGACGAGGGAGGCGGCTACGGCAGCGGTCGCCCACAGCTTCTTCATGGTGAATACCCTTTCCGGAAAGTCGAGTTCTTGGCGGTTGCCGTCTTAGCGGTTGCCGACGCCGTTGCCGGACAGGACCGGGATGTTGTCCAGGATGTGCGACAGCGGCTCGTCGCCCTTGGCCTGCGTCGAGTTCTCGACACACTGCTGGTTCTGCGGGGAGGACAGCACGTTGATGTCCTGGACCGCGACATCCACCAGGCCCACGAGCGAGCCGAGGTTCGCCTTGAGCGGCAGGCCGACACAGGGCTTGTTCAGCGAGCCCTGGACCAGGCCGAGCTGGGGGCTCATGTCGCCCTTGGTCACCGAGTTGCCGAAGGCCTGGTCGGCACCGTTCCCGCTGAACGACGTCGTACCGCCGTCATTGGCGATGGCCAGCGCCGGGGAGGCCATCGCGGCCGTCCCGCCGACGAGGGACGCGGCCACAGCGGCGGTAGCCCACAGCTTCTTCATGTAATTACCTTTCCGGAAAGTCGGATCCCACCGGCGGAATCCATGAGGTTCAACTGCTTACGGGTGGATTAGTTTCTACGGTTCCCCCTAATGGAGTACCGCACCGGCGAAGAAAAAGGCCGGGCCGCCGCGGAGAAACAGCGGCGGCCCGGCCCGTTCGGCCGATTTACCGGCGATGCCGAATGCTCAGCGGTTTCCGGCACCGTTCCCGGACAGGATCGGAATGTTGTCCAGGATGTGCGACAGCGGCTCGTCGCCCTTGGCCTGCGTCGAGTTCTCGACACACTGCTGGTTCTGCGGGGAGGACAGGATGTTGAGGTCCTGGACCGAGATCGGCACCAGGCCGACGAGCGAGCCGAGGTTCGCCTTGGCCGGCAGGGCGATGCAGGGCTTGTTCAGGGAGCCCTGGATGAGCGCCATCTGCGGGCTCATGTTGCCGTAGGTCGCGGAGTTGCCGTACCACTGCTCCGCGCCGTTGCCGCTGAACGACGTCGTCCCGCCGTCATTGGCGACGGCGAGCGCCGGGGCCGCCGCGGCGGCGGAGGCGCCGACGACAGAGGCGGCGACCGCCGCACCGGCCATAACCTTCTTGATCACGATGAGTCCCCTTCTGAAGGATGCCCCAAAGTCCGCGGGGCCCCCTGTGCAACTCCCCGCCACCGGTTTGGTTCCGGCCCATCACTCCAATGGCCTATTACCGGTAATCCGCCGTGCGGCCGCGTTAGCCGATCGGGTGAAGCAGGGAAGGCGAGGAGAACCAAAGCGCCGCCACCCGGTTGTTCAGGTCGCTCCACCGCACTCCACATGCGTTTGCTCCACGTGCAGTTCTTTTCAGGAAGAGGAAACAGACCGTGATCAAGAAGCTTATGGCCGGGGCCGCTGTCGCCGCCTCCGTCGTGGGAGTCTCGGCCGCCGCCGCGGCCCCGGCGCTCGCCATCGCCGACGAGGGCGGCACCACGTCGTTCAGCGGCAACGGCGCCACCGAGGCCTTCGGCAACGCCGTGACCAAGGGCAACCAGAGCCCCCAGCTCGAACTGATCCAGGGTTCGCTGAACAAGCTCTGCGTCGGCGCCCCGATCAAGGCGAACCTCGGCTCGCTCGTCGGCGTGCTCGTGCCCGTCGCCGTCCAGGACGTCAACGTGCTCTCCTCCCCGCAGAACCAGCAGTGCGCGGAGAACTCCACGCAGGCCAAGGGCGACGAGCCGCTGTCGCACATCCTCGACGGCATCCCGGTGCTCTCGGGCAACGGCGTCGGCAACGGCTGACCCGGCACACACGCCCGGCGCAGAGCGGACGGGCCGTACGGGGCAACGGCGCCCCGGACGGCCCGTCCGGCCGTTCGCGGGCGCGTCCGGAAGGCATTCGGAAAGCACCCGGGACGCATCCGGAGGACATCCGGAAAGCATTCGAGTGAACCCCTGAACACCGCAAATCCGGACAGTTTCCTCCCCTTTCGCCCTCTCGTTGGAGTTCCAGCAGCGGAACGGGGGCCGGCGACCGCCGGTCCGCGTCCGTACGACCGTCGTACGGACGTCTCCACCGCTGCGGAAAGGGCTCAACCATGAAGTTCACGAAGGCGGCCGCTGCCGTCGCCGGTCTGGTCCTCGCCCTGGGCGCGGCCTCGCCGGCCCTGGCCGACGCGGGCGCCGAGGGTATCGCCGTCGGTTCCCCGGGGGTCCTCTCGGGCAACGTCGTCCAGGTGCCCGTCCACCTTCCGGTCAACATCTGCGGCAACAGCGTCGACATCATCGCGCTGCTGAACCCCACCGCAGGCAACGTCTGTGTCAACGGCTGACGCCCTGACTCCATGACGTCACGGGGCGTCCACCGGGCCGGTCCCGGTGGGCGCCCCGCCCACCCGCGACAACCGCCGGCGGAGTGCCCGTCGGCAGAGGAGAAACGAACAGCGTGCGAGACCTCATCAGCAAAGGACTGCTCACCGCCGCCGCGGCGTCGGGTGTGCTGTCCATGTCCGGCGGTTACGCCCAGGCGGCCGACGCGAGCGGCGCGGCCGTCGGCTCGCCGGGGGTGGGCTCCGGCAACCTCGTCCAGGCGCCGCTGGACATCCCGGTCAACGTCTGCGGCAACAGCGTCGACGTCATCGGGCTGCTGAACCCCGCCTTCGGGAACGTCTGCGCCAATACGTCCCACAAGCCCCACACGCCGCACCCCCCGCACCACCAGACCCGCCCCGAGCACCCGGCGCCCCACCCGGGCGCCCCCGCCCCCGGCCAGACACCCGGGACCGTACCGGCGCAGACACCCCCGCAGGGGTACGAGGGGTACGGCACACCCCCGCACCAGGCCGTCACCGGCGCCGGCAGCGAGGCGAGCAGCATCGCCCAGTCCTCCCCCGGTGTCCTCGGCGGCAACAGTGTCGAGGCGCCCGCCGATGTCCCGGTCAACGTCTGCGGCAACACCGTGGACCCGGTCGGTCTCCTCAACCCGGCCTTCGGCGCCCACTGCGCCAACGGCACCCCGCCCGCGCCCCCGGAGCGCCCCGCCGCCCCGGAGCGCCCCGCCGCCCCGGAACTCCCCGACGCGCCCGACGCGGAGCCCGAGGAGGTGGCGCCGCCGGAGGACCGCTCGGTCCCGCCGGCCGCGCCCCCGCGCCACGTCCCGCACACGGAGCAGTCGGCCGAGCCCATCGCGGCGGCCGCCGCCCGTCCCGCCGAGCGCCCCGCCGATCCCCCGCACCTCGCGGCCACCGGTGCCGGCGCGCACCTGCTCTCCCTCGCCGGGACCAGCGCCGGGCTGATCCTCGGCGGCGCCCTGCTCTACCGCCGCGCCCGCACCGTCTCCCGGGGCTGAGCCCCGCCGCGGCTCCCGCGCTCCCGGAACGGCCAGGAGGCCGGTCCCGTACCTGACGGGACCGGCCTCCTGTTTCCGCCACTGCCGGAGGCTCCGGGTGTCCGGAGCCTCCGGTGTCCGGTGCCTCCGGTCACGCTCCGGAGAGCTGCCCCTCGCGCTCCTCGCGCCGCTGCCGCTGCCGCACCTTCGCCAGCGGTCCGCCCCGGGCACCGACCCGCCGCCGTACCCCCGCCACCAGCCGCTCCGCCGTGTACGAGGCCCCGTACACGAAGCGCATCGCCGGGCCGAAGGACGGGGCGCTCAGCAGGCCCGCCACGAAGAGTCCGGGGTACGAGGACTCGAAGGCGGCGCTCGCCTCGGGCGCCCCGCCCCGGCCCACCGTCCGGAGCGTGTCCCCCAGCCCGCCGGTGAGCAGGCCGAGCCGGTCGAGCCCGGGGGTGAAGCCGGTGGCGGCGATGACATGGCCGGTCTCCACCGTCTCGGTCGCGCCGGCCGTGGTGCCGAGCTCCAGCCGGACCCGCTCGCCCGCCGGGGCCGCCGTGACCACGGACTCGCCGAGCCGTACCTCGATCCGGGCCGCCGACTCGAAGCGCTCCCGCAGCCACCAGGCGCCCGCCGGGCCGAGCGCCGAGGTGAAGATCCTCGCCCGGGTCGCCTCGGGGAAGCGGCGGAAGACGCCCGGGGTCTCCGCGTACAGCCAGTTCTTCCAGCCGCAGCCGAGCCCGGTGTGCGGGGCGCGGACGCCGGCCAGGGCGGGGCGGGCCAGGGGCGGCGGCAGGGTGTTCCAGTTCAGCCGCCGGGCCCGCGCCACCAGCCGTACGTTCGTGCCCTGTTCGGCGAGGAGCGCGGCGGTCTCCAGCGCCGCCTGGCCCGCGCCGATCACCGTCACGTCGCCGCCCGCGAACCGTTCGAGTCCGGCGTGGTGGCTGCTGTGCGTCACCTGGTCGCGGCCGAGGCCGAGGAGCGGCGCGGGAATATCGATGAACGGCATGACGCCCACGGCGAGCGCCACCGTACGGGCGCGCACCCGCTCCCCGTCCTCGGCGGTCAGCAGGAACCCGCCGGGACAGGCGGCCACGGAGGTGATGGTCCGTTCGTCGACCGGCGGCGCCGCGCGCTCCGCGAACCACAGGCCGTACGAGGCGAAGAGCCCGACCGGCAGCGGGACGCCGTGGCGCGCCTCGGTGCCGAGGGTGGCGGCGTACGCGGCGAGGCCGAAGGCGCCCCGCGGGTCGGAGAGGTCGGACGCCCAGGGTTCGGACTTCAGGAACATGCCGGGCGGCATGTGGTCCCGCCAGGAGGCCATCGGCCGGCCGAAGACCCGCAGGTCGAGCCCGGCCGCGGCGGCGTGCGCGGCGATGGAGAGTCCATAGGGGCCTGCGCCCACAACTACCAGGTCGTGCATGGTGTGTTCCGCTCTCTGCGTGGGTGGCTCTGAGGAGGGTGAGGGGGGTGAGAGGGGTGAGGGGGATGTGGGGGGTGAGAGGGGTGCGGGGGTGCGGGCGCCGGGGAGGGTGCGGCGGAGCCTGCGGCCGGTGCGGCGGAGCAGGCTGCCCGTCCAGGCGAGGGCCATCGCGCAGGCGGGCAGCGGGTCGTCCGGGGCCCACCAGGCGGTCTCGCGGGGCCCGCTCCGGGGTTCCGGTCCGGTACGGCCGCCGCCGTCGCGGGGCGCGGAGAGGAAGGAGAGCAGCGCGTAGTGCTCCACGACGAAGGCGCGGCCGTGCGCGGCCTCCCGTACCGGGAAGGCCCGTCCGGTCAGGTCGAGGTGGAGGGCGCGCACCACGTCGGTGCCCGCGCCGTCGGTGAAGAGCCGGAACTGCGCGCCGGGGCGGGGGTTGAAGTCGAGCAGGTGGTACGCGCCGGTGGCGGCCTCGCGGCGGAAGTCGAGGTCGAGGATGCCCCGGTAGCCGAGGGCGGCGACCACCTCCCCGGCCAGCCGCTCCACGTCCGGGTTGGGCAGCCACCGTCCGACGGCGGTCAGCCCCGCGCCCACCGGCCAGGCGCGGTCCTTGCGGCCGGCGGCGCCGAGGAGGTTCGGGCAGCCGCCGGCCGGACCGCGTCCGCTGTACCCGTGGAAGAACCAGTCCCGTCCTGGCCCGTACGGCAGGAACTCCTGGAGGAGGAGGCGGCTGCCGGCCTCGGCGGCGCGTGCGTGGAGTTCGCGGGCCTCGCGCGGGGAGCGTACGACGCGGGTGGAGCGGAGCCCGGAGCCCTCGGGGAGGAGCCAGGGGCGGCTCCACTTGGCGACCACGGGGAGCCCCAGCGACCACGCGGCGGCGGCGGCCTCGGCGGCGCTCTCCGGGAGGACGGTACGGGGGTGGGGCACCCCGAGTCCGTCGCAGAGGGCGGCCAGTTCGGCCTTGTCGGCGACGCGTTCCGGGAGCCCTGACGGCTGGTCGGGCAGGAGGTAACGGCCGGTCAGCTCGGGGCGGAGGCGGTCGACCGTGATCGCGCCGAGGTCGTCCATGGGGATGAGGACGGCGGGGGCGGTGAGCCCGTCGGCGAGGGAGAGCAGCAGCCTCCGTACGGCGTCGGGGGTGGTGCGCTCGGGTCTGAGGTGGGCGGCGTGGAGATAGCGGGAGCGCCGGACCGGGGTGCGCGCTCCCTCGACCACCGCGTGCACCTCGATCCCGGCGCGGCCGAGGGAGCGTACGGCGCCCAGTGTGCCGTGGTGGAACGGGTTCCGGTCGAGCCGTACGAGGACGGCGGGGACGCGGGTGTCAAAGGCCGGCACGGTGGTGCCCTTCATGGTCGATACCCCATGCGGGGGAGGAAATGCACGAATGGCGTACGGAAACCCCAGGCCGGGTTCCCGAACGGAGGAGGAGAAATACGTTGATACGCGTATACGGAATGTGACGGCCAATCACAGGGAGCGGATATGAACCGTCGACGGCGGCGCAGACTGACGGCCACCTGCGTGGGCGTGGTCGCGGCCGGGGTACTCGCCTCCGGCGCCGTACTGCCCGTTCCACGCGTCTCGGTGGATTCCGCTCCGGTGGATTCCGCCCCGGTGGATTCCGATGGCCCGGAGCACCGGAAACCGCCGGCCGCTCCCTCGCCCGCGCTGGGCGCGTATCTCGATTACGGCCCGGACGGGGTACGGCGTATCGCGGCCATGGAGAAATGGCTGGGCGGCCGGGAATTGCGCGTGGGGCACACCTATCTCCCGGGGGACGTGTGGTCCAACATCGAGGGCGCGCCGGATTTCCTGGAGAGCTGGGCGGCCTGGCGCAAGGCCCGCGCCGACCGGCTCTTCGTCCTCAACGTGCCGATGCTGGAGCGGAACGAGGGGCGGGTGCCGGACCCCTCGGTCCGCCGTGAGCTGCGGAAAGGGGCGGCCGGGGGATACGACGGGCACTTCACGAAGCTGGCCGAGCGGCTGGTCGCGCTCGGGGTGCCGGACACGGTGGTCGTGCTCGGCTGGGAGATGAACGGCACCACGTACACCCATCGTTGCGGTCCTGACCCGGAGGCGTGGAAGGCGTACTGGAACCGTATCGTCACCGCCATGCGCGCGGTGGAGGGAGCGGAATTCCGGTTCGATTTCGCCCCGAACAGGGGACGGGACGCGGTGCCCTGGACCGAGTGTTATCCGGGCGACGCTTCCGTGGACATCATCGGGATGGATTCGTACGACCAGCCGCCCGGACGGACGTTCGAGGAGCAGGTGAAGGAGCCGTACGGACTTCAGCAGCATGTGGATTTCGCCGCCGCGCATGGAAAGGTGATCTCCTATCCGGAGTGGGGTCTGTTCCGTCATGGGGACAACCCCGCGTACATGCGCGGCATGCTCCAGTGGATCGACACGTACAAGCCGCTCTACCACACCGTCACGGATTACTGCCCGCACGGCGTCTGGCAGTGCGCGCGTAATCCCCGGTCCTCGAAGGTGTTCCGGTCCATGCTGTACGGGCACGGGCCGGACCCGGCGCCGACGCCGACACCGACGCCGACGCCGACGGCGCCCGTGGAGCCGACGCCCGTCCCGACGGCCCCTGTCCCGACGCCGCCCGTCCCGACGCCGGAGCGGCCGCAGGACTGTCAGCCGCTGAACCTCGGTTCCTGGCTGGAGAAGTGGCTGGGCGGCAAGATCTGCGTCCGTATCGACCGAGGGGGACGCCTCCGCTCCTGAGGCCGGGCATCCGGCGGGGCGGCGGCCGGGTGGTCCCGGGTGGCCGGGTCATCCCCGGCCGCCGCCCCGCCGCACCGCCGGAGCACGGCCGTCGTCGCGGGCCCGCCGCACCAGCCCGGCCAGCCGCTCGCGCCCGGCCGCCCGGGCGGCCAGCAGATGGAGCGAGGGCGCCAGCGCGGGCCTGGCGAGCAGGAGCCGCTGGTTGGTGACGGTCTCGGGGCGCCAGTGGTGTTTGTAGGGTTCGTTGCCGCGCAGCATGCTCAGCGTGGTCCGGCCGCTCGCCCCGATCCACCCGGCGCCCGCCCGCAGCAGCATCGTGGCGACATCCGCCTTCCGCTCCCGCAGGGCGGGGTCGGCCCCGTACAGATAGCCGCCGGCGAGCCGCCCCGACATGAGGGTGACGTCGGCGGCGACCACCTCGCCCGCGAGCGTGAACTCGGTGACCCGCGCGTCACCGGAGCCGGACATCGCGGTCACGGCGCGGGTGAGATGGGCGGCGAAGCGCTCGCTGAGGTGCTCGGCCGTGACGCCCCGGCCCTCCCACTGGCGGCGGTGGAGCGCGAGGAGGCGCGCGACGGCGGCCGGCACCTCGTCGCCGGTGGCCTCGCGCACCTCGATACCGAGCGCGTCCAGCTTGCGGAGCTTGGCGCGGGTCCGCTGGGCGCGGCCGGCGGGCAGCCGGGCGAGCAGTCCGTCCAGGGGGACGGCGGGCAGCTCCAGGCAGACGGAGTCGGCCAGCCACCGCTTCGGCCCGCGCCAGCAGTCGTGGATCCGTTCGGCGGCGGCCCCGGGGCGTACCTCGCGCAGGTCGATCACGGCGGTACGGGCCAACTGGTGGAGGGCCCCGGCGAGGGCGGGCGCGGCGGTGTCGGCGTGCTCGTCGGCGAGGAGGACATCGGAGAAGTCGGCGAGCGGGCCGCCGAGGGGGACGAGGACGGGCAGCGGGCGGTGCGCCGGCATCAGGGCGACCGCCGCGACCAGCTCCCCCGAGCGGCGTACGAGGAGCACGCGCAGCCGCCGGCGCCCGCCGTACGACCGCCACCAGGAGGCGAGCCAGGCGTGGTGCTGGAAGGGCGTGGCCGTACCGCACCGCCGGTACAAGCGCCCCCACTCCGGGGCGAGTTCGGCGAAGCGGGCGGGGTCGCGGCAGACCTCGGTGGTGAAGGCGGCGCCGGAGCGGGAGACGGTGACCAGCGCCGCCACGGGGAGGTAGCGGGCGGCCCTCCTGGCGGCGGCACCGACCCGGGCACCGGGGGCGGGCGCGGGCGCGGGGGCCATCAGACCGGTTCCGTGCGGGGCGCGGCGGGGTGACCGGCGGAGGCGGGCGCGGGGACGGGGACGGAGGGGGCGGGCCCGCCACGCGCCTCGGGGGCGGGCCCACTCGCCTCGGGGGCGGGGGCGGGCGCGCGGGCGGGCTCGGGCCCGGGTGCGGGTGCGGGCGCGGGGTTCCCGGGGTGGCGGCGGGGCCGGGCCAGCAGGGCGAGCCCGCCGAGCAGCCCGCCCGCGCAGCCGCCGACCAGCGCGGCCAGCGGCGCGGAGACGGTGACCGGGTCCGTGGGCCGGACGGCGCGGGTGAAGGGGAGGACCCGTACGCGCGTACTCTCCTGCGTCTGGGCGCCGTTGACGACCAGCGAGCGCGCCACGGCGTCCGCCATGGCGACGGCGGTCTCCGGCTTCGGCGAGGTGGCGGTGACCGAGATCATGGGCGCGTCGGGCGAGGTCGCGGTCCGGACGCCCGCCCGCAGGGTCGCCACCGGCACCCCGGCCCAGACCGCCGCGTCGCCGACCACGGCGACCTGGGCGGCGACCCGCCCGTACGCGGTGGCGAAGCCGAGCGCGGCGGCCGGGTCGGACCCCTCGGCCGATACGACGACGACATAGCTGGTCGCCGTGTACTCCGGGGTGCGGAGCGTCCCGTACCCCCCGCCCGCGAGCGCCCCGGCGAGCACGGCGGCCGGCACGGCCCAGCGGCCCCCCGCCAGCGCGGCCCGCACCAGCGCGGAGCCGCGCGCCCGCAGCCGCGCCCCCGCGCGCGCCCCTGCCCGGGCCCGGAGCGGCGGCTTGGTCCGCGCGGGCGACGCGCGTGGTGGTGCGGGCGGCGGGGCGGCGGCCGAGGGCGCGGGGGGCGCGGCCTCGGCCCGGGACGCCGCCCCGGACGTGGCCGGGGCGGGCGCCGGGGCCCCGGCGGGGCGTGCGGCCCGGTCCCGGGGGGTGGCGCGCCGGGCGCGGAGGCCGGGGGTGCGGCGGGGTGTCCTGGGCTGCTGCGTCATGACCAACTCGCCTCTCGGGTGGGGGACATGCCGCCCAGCGCGCTCGCGTAGACGGCCATCAGCGCGGCGGCGCTGCGGGCGATGTCGTAGTGGTGGACGGCGGGCGGCACGGGGTGCCGGTGCGGGCCCAGGTCGCGCAGGCGCCGCAGCTCCTCGGTGAGCCCCGGCACGGAGCCGCTGATCCGGCGGGCGCCCGGCGCGGACTCGGGCGGCAGGTCCTGGAGGGCGGGACAGGCGACATGGAGCACCGGGAGCCCGGCGGCGAGCGCCTCGACGACCGCGAGCCCGAACGCCTCGTCGTGGGAGGTCGAGACGAAGGCGTCCATGGCGGCGAGCAGCGAGGGCAGGTCCCCCGGGTGCGGTACGGCCGGGGGGTCCTCGCAGGCGCCGGGGAGCAGGATCCGGTCGCCCGCGCCGCGCTCCTCCGCCAGCCGCAGCAGCCGGGGCCGCTCCGGCCCGTCCCCGCACAGCAGAAGCCGGGCGCCCGGGAGTTCGGCGACGGCGCGGACCAGCCGGTCGTACCGCTTGCCGGGGGCGAGCCGTCCGACACCCCCGGCGACGAAGGCGTCCTCGGGGATCCCGAGCCGTTCCCTGGCGGCGCGCCGCGCCTTCTCGTCGTAGCCGAAGCGGGCGGCCTCGATGCCGTTGGGGACGGTGTGGATACGGTCCCTGCGCACCCCCCAGCGCTCCAGCCGGCGCGCGACGGTCGGGGAGACGGCGACGGTGGCGGTGCCCAGGCGCTCCCCGGTGAGGTAGAGGGCGCGGACGGCGGCGGTGAGCGGGCGGCCCTCGATCTGGACGGCGCCCAGGGAGTGTTCGGTGGCGACGACGGCCCGCACCCCGGCCAGCCGAGCGGCGATCCGGCCGTACAAGCAGGCACGGTAGAGGTGGGTGTGGACGAGGTCGTACCGCCCCCGCTTGATCAGCCGGACCAGCCGGGGCAGCGCGGCGAGGTCGCGGTTGCCCGCCATGCCGAGGTGGGCGACGCGCACCCCGTCGGCGGCGAGCCCGGCGGCGACGGCGCCCGGCTCGGTGAGCGTGACGACCTCGTGGTGGGTGGGCAACTGGCGGAGCAGGAGCCGTAGTTGCTGCTCGGCGCCGCCGATGCCGAGGCCGGTGATGACATGCAGGACCTTCATGGGGCGACCGCCGGGGTCGCGGGGGTACCGGCGGAGGCGGGGGTGGTGGCGGTGGTGGTACGGAGGTACGCGGCGTACTCGGCGTAGGCGGTGGCCGGGACGGGGGTACGGCGCCGGTGGTGCAGCAGCCGTTTGAGGCGGAGCCGGGGGGTGGTGTCCCGTTCGCCGAGGTGGATACGGGGCAGGGCGTGCACCCCGGTCAGCGGTCCGGGGTCGATGGCGCAGCCGTACCCGTACCCGGCGGCGCGGACGGCGGCGAGGGCCCGGGCGTCGGCCCTCCCGTACGGGTAGCAGAAGCCGGCCACGGGGTGGCCGGTGAGGGCGGTCAGCTCCGCCCTGCTGCGGGCGGTCTCGGCGGTGAGCACGGCGTCGTCGGCGGTGGTGAGATCGGTGTGGCGCAGCCCGTGGGAGCCGATCTCCATGCCCGCGGCGGCGGCCTCGCGGATCCCGTCGGCGGTGAGCAGGGGCTTGACGGGGCCGGGGGTGTCCCAGACGTTGGTCCCGCCGAGGCGGCCCGGGAGGACGAAGACCGTGGCGGTGCAGCCGTGGCGGTGGAGGAGGGGGACGGCGGCGGTCAGGAAGTCGGCGTACCCGTCGTCGAAGGTGAGCCCGACGAGCCCGGCGCCGCGCCCCTCGGCACGGGCCCGCAGCAGCTCGGCCAGGGAGACCCCGGTCAGGCCCTGATGGCGGAGCCAGCGGAGCTGCCGGTCGAGGCGGTTCGGGGAGACGGTCACCTGATAGGGGTCGTCGGCGGGGTCGGCGACCGAGTGGTACATGGCGACCCACAGGGGGGCGGGCCTGGCGGGGGCGGGCCTTCGGGGGGCGCGGTCGGCCGGGTCAGCGGTCATCGGCGGGCTTTCGTGAGAAGGGGCGGGAGGGGGACCGGGAGAGGGACCGGGCGAAGGGGCGGGCGAGGGAACGGAGCAGCGGGCCGGTCTCGGGGGCGCCGAGCGCCCGCGCTGCGAGCAGGAAGACCACGGCCACCACCGGCGCGGCGGCGAGCACGGCGAGCGCCGGCGAGGGCAGGAGCGCGGCGACGAGCCGGCCGGCCCCGGTGGCCACGGCAGCGGCGGCGGCGAGCCTGGCCAGCCCGGCGGCGACCTGGCGGGCGGCGACGGGGACGCTGTGGCGGCCGAGCCCGCGGAGCATGAGGACGGCGGTGAGGGTGATCCCGAGAGCGTTGGCGGCGGCGATGCCGCGCACCCCCCAGACGTCCACCAGCAGGGCGCCCGCCGAGCCGGTCAGCACGAGCCCGGCGGCCATGGCGAGGGCGGGGAACCAGAGCGGGCGGGCGGCGCAGAAGTACCCCCGTACGAGCGCCCCGACGAGGGAGTGGCCGAGCAGCCCGAGCGCGTACACCCGCATCACGGCGGCGGTCGCCGCGGTGTCGGCGGGGCGGAACTCCCCTCGCTGGAAGAGGAGTTGGATGATCTCGGGGGCGCAGGCGAGAACGGTGGCGGCGCCGGTCAGCACGATGATCGCGGCGAGCGCGAGATCCCGCTCGACGCGCCGCCTGGCCCGGTCGGTCTCCCCGGCGGCCATGGCGCGGGCGACGACCGGGAAGGTGACGGTGCAGAGCATCAGGGAGAGGGTCATCGGGATCTGGGCGACCTTCTGCGCGTAGTTGAGATGCGAGATGGCACCGGCGGGGAGCGGCGCGGCGAGGAACCGCTCGATGAGCACCTGCGACTGGCGGCCGAGGGCGAAGACGATGACGGGGGCGAGCATCCCGAGCGCGACGGGCGGGGCGAGCGGCTGGGCGACGGACGGCGCGAGGGGCGCGGGCGTCCCCGCTTCGGGGGCCGGGGGGCCGGGGGCGGGGTGCGGTTCCCGGCCGTCCGGGGCGTGGCGTCCGGTCAGCTTGTTCCGGAGCGGGGGGAGCTGGATCAGGACCATCAGGACGCCGCCGACGGCGACCCCGGCCCCGGCCGCCCGCACCCCGCACTCCGACCCGGCGAGCACCATCGTGGAGATGATGCCGACGTTGGAGGCGACGTAGATCGCGGCGGGCCAGACGAAGCTGCTGTGCGCGCGGAGCGCCGCGCTGCAATACCCCGCGATCCCGTAGGTGAGGATCGAGGTGGCGGTCAGCCGGGTGCAGTCGACGGCCAGCCGGGGCTCGGCGAGACCGGGGGCGAGGACGGCGACCGCCCAGGGCGCGACGGCGACGAGCAGGGCGGCGAGCGCGCTGAGCGCGAGGAAGAGCCGGGGCAGCGTGGCCCGGTTGAGCTGCCGTACGGGGTCGGTGTCACGGCCGGTGCCGGTGCCGGTGTCGCTCTCGCTGCTCGTCGTACGGGCGCGTGCGGCGCGGCGGGCGAGGGCGAGGGCGAAGGCCGGGACGAGGATCAGCGCCATGGCGTCCTCGATGAGGAGCGTGGCGGCGACCTCGGGCACGGTCCAGGCGACGAGGAAGGCGTCGGTCTCGGGGCCCGCGCCGTACAGGTGCGCGATGGTCTGGTCGCGGACCAGCCCGAGGAGCGAACCGCCCGCCGTGAGCACGGCGGTCAGCACGGCGGCCCGCGCCAGGAACCGCCCCGAGGGTTCACCGGCCGGCGCGGGCGCGGCGGGCCCCGGCGCGGGCGGTACGGGCGGTACCGCCTGCTCCGGGGATACGGGCGGTACGGACGCTACGGGCGGTACGGGTGACGGCGCGACGGGGAGCGGCGGGGGCGCGGGGGGTGCCGGCAGCGGGACCGCGGCGGGCGGGGGCGCGGGGCGGGGGTGGGTCGTATCGCTCACGCCGCGGCCCCGCCCGGTACGGCGCTTCCGGTACGGGGACGGCCCAGGCCCCACCAGGCGGCGAGGCCGAGGAGCACGGCGGTCAGGACGGTCGAGGGGCCGCCGATGTCCGCGTACCCGAAGTCCGCCAACTGCCAGACCAGCAGCCCGGTCACGACGAGCCCGCACTCCGCCCCGCCCGTGCCCTGCGGGGTACGGAGTCGGCGTACCGCGCACACCAGGAGCGCGGCCCAGCTCCCCACGAGGGCGACGGTGCCGAGCAGCCCCTGTTCGCTCAGGACGAGCAGATACATGTTGTGCGGGGAGAGCAGCGGCTGCCGCTGGAACCCCGTCCCTGCGCCGGCGGTGTCGCTGCCCGCCGAGAGCGCGAGGGAGGCGTGGGCGTCGCGGTGGGCGGGGAAGCCCTTCAGCCCGACGCCGGTGACGGGCCGCCCGCGCCACATGTCGGTGGCCGCCGCCCACATCGTGTACCGGTCGGTGACGGACTGGTCGGGCGCGTCGGCGACATGGGCGATCGAGTCGACCCGTTCGGTGACCATCCGCGAGCCGATGCCGAGCCCGCCGACGAGGACCACCCCGAGCGCCCCGGCGGCCAGCGCCACCGTGACGGCCCTGCGGAGCCCCGAGAGCGCGAGCTGCGCGGCGAGCGCCAGGGCGGTGGCGATCCAGGCGCCCCGGCTGAAGGAGAGCAGGAGGGGGACGGCGAGCAGCGCGGCACACCCGAGCGCGAGGAACCGCCGCCCGCGCGGGGCGCCCTCGCCGCGGGATCCGGGCCCCGGGCCCAGCGCGTAACCGGTGGCGATCACCAGCCCGTACGCGACGACGGTGGCCATCCCCATCACATCGGTGGGCCCGAAGGTGCCGACGGCACGGATGTCCTCGCCCTGGTACGAGGCGCCGGTGCCGGTGAGGAACTGCCCGGCGCCGATCGCCCCCTGCGCCAGCGCGAGGACGACGACGGCCCCGGCGACCAGCCGGAAGTCACGGCGGTCCCGGATCAGGAGCAGCAGGGCCATGGGGACGAGCACGAAGATCTGGAGGTAGCGGGCGAGCCCGGGGAGGGTGGCGGCCGGTTCCTCGGCGGTGAGCGCGGCGACGGTCACCCCGAGCACCGGGAGCCCGAGGACACCGGCGGCGGTACGGGTCAGCGGGCGCTCCCGCGTGCGCAGGACACGGACGAGGCAGTGGAGGACGAGGACGGCGGAGGCGGCGTCGGCCACGCTCCCGGACCCGGCGGAGCCGTCCCCGGCCGGCGGGGCGGGCACCATCAGCAGCGCGACGACGGCGAGGGCCGGCAGCAGCGGGGCGGCCCGCCGCAGCGCAGCGCCGCCCCGGAGCCGTACCGGTACTCCCCGTACGCCGGGCACCCCTCGTACGCCCGGCACCCCTCGTACCTCCATGGCGCCGGTGGCCATCAGCTTCCCGCCGGGCGGACGAGGGAGACGGCGGTGCGGACCAGGATGCAGATGTCCTGCCAGAGCGTCCAGTGGTCGATGTAGTGGTTGTCGAAGCGGGAACGCTCCTCGATGGAGGTGTCGCCGCGCAGCCCGTGCACCTGGGCGAGCCCGGTGATGCCGACGGGCATCCGGTGGCGGGCCGCGTACCCCGGCAGGGTCTTGCTGAAGTTGGCGACGAAGAAGGGGCGTTCGGGCCGGGGCCCGACCAGGCTCATGTCACCGCGCAGCACGTTCCAGAGCTGGGGCAGCTCGTCCATCGACGTACGGCGGAGGAAGGCGCCGACCGGGCTCATGCGCAGATCGCCCGCGACGTTCCAGCGGGTGGCGGACTCGTGGTCGTCGGAGGGGCGCAGGGTACGGAACTTCAGGAGGGTGAAGTGGCGGCCGTGCTGCCCGACCCGCTCCTGCCGGAAGAGCACCCCGGGGCCGTCCCCGAGCCGGACGGCGAGCGCGCAGGCGGCGAGCACCGGGGCGACGGCGAGCAGGGCGGCCCCGGCGCCGACGACGTCCAGCAGCCGTTTGGCGAGCGCGGCGTGGCGGCGTACGGCGGGCGGGTCGACGCGGCGGCGGCTGAAGCCCCAGAGGTGGTGCGCCATGACGGCGGGCGGGGCCGCGGTGGCCCAGGGGCCGGTGCCGACGAAGGAGGTGGCGCAGCCGTACGCGTGGAAGAGGGCGACGAGCCCGCCCCGGCCCGCCCAGCCGGTCCCGGGGTCGCCGCGCCCGGTGCCGGAACCTGCCCCGGTACCGGGGGCGTTACCGGCCGCGGCGTCGGCGTCGACATCGGCATCGGCGCCTGTCCCGGCACCGACGAACAGGGCTTCCTGGACACCGTTCCGGATGACGGCGCGGTGGATCTCCTCGGTGCTGGTGAGCACGGGGAGGGAGAGGCCGGCGCCGTCCTGGCCGGTGGGTTCCGGCCGGGTGTCCTGGGCGTCCCCGGAGGCGGCGGGGGCCGCGATGCCGACGGGGCGCAGCCCGTACTCCGGGTGCTGGGCGAGGAGCGCGGCGAGCCGGGGCGCGGCCGGGCCCGTACCGACGACGAGGGCGGAGCGCAGCCGGTCGCGGGCGAGGGCGCGGCGCCGGGTGTGGAGCAGCGAGCGGCCCGCGCCGGAGACGGCGAGCTGGACGGCGGCGCCGCCCGCCAGCGCGGCGAGGCTCAGCGTGTGGGCGGGGAAGTGGGCGGCGAGCAGGGCCGCGACGGCGCACCAGGCGACGGCGGTACGGGCGGCGAGCGCGGGCAGTTGGTCGAGGCCGGAGAGGACGGTCCCGGGGCGGTAGAGCCCGGCGTGCGCGTGGAGCAGGGTCACACAGACGAAGAGCGGAAGGGCGAGCGGGAGGGCGAGCGGAACGGCCGGCGGGAGGGCCGGCAGGGTGTTCCGCTCCGGGTCGCCGAGCGCGGCGGCGGAGAGCAGCACGGCGAGCCCGTCGACGGCGACGAGGGGCAGCCCGAAGCGGAGGGCGGCGCGGACGGGGGTACGGCGGGGCGGCAGCGCGACCCGGTCGGTGGCGTCGCGGGGCGCCCGGACGAGCGGCCCGCGCCCCGCACCGCGCGTGTCCTGGCGGCCCGGCTGGTCGAGGACGTGCTGGTCGAAGGTGCGCGGGCCGGGGGCGGGCAGCGGCCGTTTGTCGAGCGAGAGCCGCGCGGCGGGCCCGGCCTCGGCGGTACGGGGCTGAGTGGTACGGGGCCGGGTGGTGCGGGCCCGGCCGGGCGGCAGGGGAACACCGGCACCGTCCGTGGTCACCGAGGGGTCCGTGGTCACTGGGGGATCGCCTCCCCGCGTCCGGGGCGCGGCACGGCGGCGACGGAGCGGTACACGTCCGTGACCGCACGCGCGGTCTCCCGCACGTCGTAGCCGTCGCGGACATGACGCAGGCTCAGACGGCCGACGGCCTCGCGCAGCGGCCGGTCGGCGAGCAGGGCGCCGAGGGCGCCCGCCAGCGCGGCCGGGTCCTCGGGCGGGACGAGGCAGGACGCGGGCGCGCCCGGCGGCAGGCTCTCGCGCGCGCCGTCCACATCGCTGAGGACGACGGCCCGGCCGCTCGCCATCGCCTCCAGCGGCGCCACGGCCATGCCCTCCCAGCGGGACGGCAGCACCACGAGGTCGGCGGCCCGGTACCAGGGCGCGGTGTCGGGCACCGCGCCCGCGAAGAGCACGGAGGGCGGGGCGGCGGCGCACAGCGCGGCGGCGTCGGGCCCGTCGCCGGCCAGGACCAGCCGCGCCGCGGGGAAGCGCCGCACGACCGAGGGCCAGGCGCGGAGCAGGATGTCCTGGCCCTTCTGCGGGCAGAGCCGCCCGACGCAGAGCACGACGGGCGCGCCGTCCGGCACCCCGGCGAGCAGCGGCAGCCCGGCGCGGGCGGCGGCGAGACCTTCCGCCGGGTGCGCGGCGTCCGGTGCGGCGGCGGGCGGGCCGGAGGCGGCCGGACCGGAGGCGGCCAGGCCGACGGCGACTGGATAGGCGGCGGCCGGATCGGCGGACCCCGGTGCGGCGGCGGCCGTTGCCGGCCCGGGGGCGGGGACCGGCTCCGGGGCGGGCGGGTGGAAGCGTACGAGGTCCACGCCGTTCCGTACGACGGACCAGGCGGCCTCGATGCCCGCGCGCTCCCCGGTACGGCGCTCCGCCTCGCTGACGCAGAGGACCCGGTCGGTCCATCGCACCGCCCACCGCTCCCAGCCCCTGGCCAGCCGCGCGGTCACCCCGTGGGCCGCCTCGAAGGACCATGCGTGCGGCTGGAACACGGTCGGGACGCGCCCTCGGACGGCGAGCCGGCCGGCGAGCCCGGCCTTGGCGCTGTGCGCGTGGAGCAGGTCGGGGCGCACCGCACGGACCAGCCGGGCGGCCTCCCGTACCTCGCGCACCACCCCGGCCCCCGGGGCGCGGGTGGCCCGCCAGGGGTGCACCTCGGCCCCGCGCACCGCCGCGGCCCCGGCGAGCGGGCCGGCGCCGGGACAGCCGACGACGACCCGGAACCCCGCGTCCACCTGCGCCGTGACGAGGTCGAGCACGACCTGGGCCACGCCGCCCTCGACGGGCTGGACGAGATGGAGCGCGGTGAATCCGGCCCCGGTCCTGCGCGATGGTGGCTGCACGCACGACTCTTTCCACTCGGGGGAAACACGGGGGGAGAAGGGCGCATATCCGTTCTCCGCCTCGGAAGTTGAAAACAAGACGGGACGATTACAGAGCGCGGGCTGAAAATCACGCCAGACGCGCCGAAACGCCGGGAACGTACGGCCGAGCGGGGAGAAATCCGCCCGGCACCCACCGCCGGGCGGCCCACCATCTTCACCCCTTCGGACCCGCAACCTCTGCTTGTCCCCGGCGTTGATCCATAAGTCGGGCAATCACGCCCGGTGCGCCATGTCATCCCCCCTACGACCGAGGAGCCTTTCCCCATGTCGCGTATCGCCAAGGCTGTTGTTCTCTCCACCGCGGCCGCCGCCGCTGTCGCCGGTGCCTCCGGTGCCGCCTTCGCCGACAGTGGCGCCTCGGCCGCGGCCGTCGGCTCCCCGGGCGTGATCTCCGGCAACATCATCCAGGTCCCGCTGCACGTTCCGATCAACCTCTGCGGCAACACCGTCGACGTCATCGGCATCCTGAACCCGGCGTTCGGGAACGTCTGCGTCAACGGCTGACGCGGTCACTTTCATCAGTGGAGCCGCTCTACCCCCAAGGGCAGGGCGGCTTTTCCGCGTCCGCCTTCCGGCAATTCCCCCCAGAATTCCGCCGGTACGGGGTTTCCGGGACGCCGGGGAATCGTTAGAGAAGACAAGACCCCTGACGGACACCATGCCCGGAGAACACCGCCGGGCAGCCAACGGAGAAGGATTCACCATGAAGTCCACGAAGCCCATGAAGTCCGTGAAGGTCGCCGCCGCCGTCGCCGGTTCGCTGGCCGCCCTGGGGGCCGCAGCCCCGGCGTTCGCCGCCCAGGCGCCGACGTCGCCGTCGCTCAGCCTGAACGGCGCGCTGGACACCGTCGCGAGCCAGGGTCTGCGGGACGGCGTCAAGCCGATCAACACCAACGCGCTGGACACCGAGAACAGCGGTTCGGTGCTCAACGCGGTCAAGGGAGCCACCGACAGCCTGAACAAGCCCCAGCAGGGCGGCCAACTGCTCGGCGGACTCCCCCTCGGCCAGTAGGAGACCGGCCGGCAGGAGGTCGGCCGGCAGCAGACCCGGCCGGCAGGAGGTCGGCCGGCAGCAGACCCGGCCGACAGGAGGTCGGCCGACTCGGGGATCGGCCGGCGGGAAACCCGGTCGCCCGGCCCTCACTCCGTACCGCGCGGGTACGGCCTGAGGGCCGGGCGGGGCCGTTCGGCAGGCCCGTCGGCTAACTGGTCCAGAAGTCCCACCAGCGCGCCAGGATCACCATCCCGATGACCCCGATGTGCAGCACGGGCGGCACCCAGGCGAACTCGCCGAGGAAACCCCGCAGGGCGGCCGGCGCGGGCAGTACGCCGGTACGGACATTGTGGGCCGTGACGTACCAGAACATCAGGATGGTCGCCGCCCAGGCCAGCGAGCACCAGAGGCAGAGCGCGTTGATCTCGTACAGCGACTGGTACTGGAGCCAGGTGCAGAACCCGACGCCGAAGAGCGTCCCCGCGTTCAGCCCGCGCCAGAACCAGCCCCGGTAACGGGCCCCGGCCAGCAGCCCCATGCCGACGCAGACGACGACCGCGTACGCCGCCAGACCCAGCATCGGGTTGGGGAAGCCGAAGACGGACGCCTGGGCGCTCTTCATGATGTTGCCGCAGGAGACCACCGGGTTGAGACTGCACCCCGGGGTGAAGTCCGGGTCCTCCAGCAGTTTGAACTTGTCGAGCGTGATGACCCAGGCGGCCAGCAGCCCCGCCGCGCCCGTCCCGACCAGCAGCAGCGCGAACGCCCGTCCGGCGCCGCCCGCCTCCCGTGTCCTTCTGTCTCCGGCCGTCTCGCCGTCGCGCGCCTTCGGGACGGAACCGCGCCCCGTGACCGCCGGGGCGGAGCCGCGCCCCGTGACTGTCGCTGCCATGTCGGGGCTCAACCGCGCAGACCGCGTACCGGCAGCAGGCAGTGCGCGGCGCTGGTGAGCATCTCCTCGTTCCCCGCGAAGGCGCGCAGTTGGTCCTCGGCGACCGGACGGCCGGGGACGCCCTCGGCCCACGGCAGGGTGGCGACGAGGAAGTAGACCTGCCCGAACTCGCGTGCGTCGCGCTCCCACTCCGGCGGGACGGGGCACTGCGCGTTCAGATACGGCATGGTCAGCACGGCGCGGCCGGCCTCGACGAGCAGCTTGATGGGGAGGTGGGGCGCCTGGGCGGCATCGATCAGATCGCCGCCGGGCAGCAGCCCGATGTCCGAGAGGACCGTACGCATCGCCTCCGCCCCGGCCTCCGGGCCCTCGCGGCCGTCACCGAGCGAATAGGCCAGCAGAAAGGGCGCGTTGCGCTGGCCGTCGGCCGGGTCGCTGGTCCAGGGAATCACCGAGAGGGTGCCCAGGAGAGCGACGTAATGGGCGTTGTTCGCGGCGGTATTGGTGGTGGTCATGTCTGGGCACAGTAGTGGCCGGAGGAGAAAATCCGTGAGCCCGCGTCACCCGAGTGGGCTATTGCGGGCGGGAGTTGCGGGGAGGGGGCCCCGGCAGGGAATCGGCCCCGTGTGCGAGAGGGATGAATGCTTCCGGATTGACAGCGGGCGGCCCGGGTGACTGTAATGGGGCGCGTGTAGCGCGACTCCGGCCGAAGAGCAGTGGGCGGGCCGGTGTTCGAGCGGACACCTTTACCGAGGGACGATGCCATGAGTTCATACTCCGCACCCCGCGTCTGACCAACGCCCCGGGCCTCCGGCCGGGCGTTCCCCTTTCCGTTCCGGCGTATCCGGTTCGACGTATGCGTTCCGGCGTATCCGGTCCGTCCTGTGCGATCCCGCGTACCGATCCCGCGTACCGATCCGGCGTATCCGGTCCGGCGTATCCGATCCGGTGGGCTCCGGTTCCCCGTGATCCCCGTCCTGTTCGTTTCCCTCACCCTTTCCTTCACCTTTCCTGGAGAGTCGCTTCCGCATGCCCACTTCGCTCAACTCCTTCAACTCCTTCAACCAGTCCGTCATCGAGGAGTTCCGCGCCAACGCGGGAAAGGTCGGTGGCCCTTTCGAGGGCGGCGAACTTCTGCTGCTGACCACCACCGGGGCGCGTTCCGGGGCGGAGCACACGGTTCCGCTCGGTTGTGTACGCGACGGTGACCTGCTGATGGTCATCGGCTCGGCGGGCGGCGCCGACCGCCACCCCGCCTGGTACCACAATCTGCTCGCCCATCCCATGGTGCGGGTGGAGATCGGCACCCTCACGTACGGGGCGGTCGCCGTCCCCGCCGAGGGCGCGCGGCGTGACGCGCTCTTCGCACGGGCGGTGGCGGTGGCGCCCGGGTACTCCGCGTACCAGGAGAGCACGGTGCGCACCCTCCCGGTGGTGGTGCTGGAGCGCTCCGAGCCGGAGCCGGACGCGGCCCAGGGGCCGGCCGGCGCCGGGGCGCCGGCCGCGAATCTCGCGGAGAAGCTGCTGGAGGTCCACACCTGGCTGCGGGCGCAGTTGGCGCATGTACGGAGCGAGGCGGACGCCCATTTCGCCGCGCGGGCGGCGGCGGTGCGGCAGGGTCCTGGGGCGGCGGCGCCGGTGCCGGGGCTCGGGCTGCAACTGCGCCAGCACTGCCTGGCGTTCTGCCAGTCGCTGACCTTCCACCACACCGGCGAGGACCAGCACATGTTCCCGGCGCTCGCGGGCGGCCACCCGGAGCTGGCCGGGGTGTTCGCCCGGCTCGCCGAGGAGCACCGGACGGTCGCCCGGATCCAGGAGGAGCTGGTGGCGCTGCTGGCCGGGGTGGACACGGTGGCCCCGGACCGGTTCCGTGCCGAACTGGATCGGATGAGCGTCGAGTTGACGGCGCACCTCGCTTACGAGGAGGAGTGGGTGCTGCCGGTGCTGGCCGCCATACCCTTCCCGCCGCGGCGCGCCCCCGTCGCCCCTGCCGCCCCCGTCGCCCCCGTCGCCCCTGTGGTGCGAGAGGAGCGGGATCCGGAAGAGTAGGGAGGGCAGGAGGAGCAGGGGGAATGTCCGGAGGGAGAAGGAGCAGCAGATGAAGGCGATGCCCGGGGTGCCGACGGTACCCGCAGCAGACGACGAGGCGCCCGAGATCCGGGGTGACGAGCCGGGGTCGTTCGCCCGGAGTGTCCTGGAGAACCGCCATCCGGCGCTCATCGAGCAGGTCAGGGAGGCGTTCCCGTACGGCCCGGCGCAGCACGAGGCGCTGGACACGCTCCGCGCCGAGGTCACGGACGGGGTCATGGGGCCGCTCGGTGCCGACGCCCATGACCGCGACCGGTGGGTGGAGTGGGGGTGCGACAGATATGTGGGGCGGCCGTGGGGCGAGGCGCCGTTCCTGTGGAGCGAGAGCTACTTCTACCGCAGGCTGCTGGGCGCCGTCGGCTACTGGACGCCGGGCCCGTGGCAGGGGATGGACCCCTTCGCGCCGTTCAAGCGGGCCGAGTTGACCACGGACGCGGTGGACGAGGAGCTGACGGCGCTGGACGGGCTCGCCATGCTGACGGACGGGCCCGAGCGGCGCGGCGACGAGCAGGCGTACGCGCTCCTGCTGGCTTCGCTCTGGGGCAACCGGGCCGACCTGGGCTTCCGGATGTCCGCCCCGGCCGCCCCGGCCGCCCCGGGCCCGGCCGCCGGCACGCCATCCCCGGCTCCCGGCTCCTTCCTCCCCTCCCCCGGTTCGTCCTCCTCCGGCGGGCCGCTGGTGGCGGACGAGAGCAGCGCGCTCTGGTCGCTGCTGCCCGCGCGGGTGGACGGGGCGCCGCCCGCCACGGAGCGCGCCGTCCATCTGATCGCGGACAACGCGGGGCGTGAGCTGATCCCGGATCTCGTCCTCCTGGACCATCTGCTGCGCACGGGCCGGGTGACCCGCGCCGTCCTCCATGTGAAGCCGTGCCCGTATTACGTCTCCGACGCGACGCTCGCGGATGTGGTCGACGCGGTACGGCGGCTGAGCGGGGCGCCCGGGTACGCGGCGGAGATCGGCAAGCGGCTCTGGGCGACGATGGCGACCGGCCGCCTCGGCGTACGGGCGCACGACTTCTTCCGGGCGCCGCTGCCGTTCGAGGCGATGCCGGACGGTCTCCGCGCCGAACTGGCCGGGGCCGCGGTGACGGTGGTCAAGGGCGACCTGAACTACCGCCGCCTGGTGGGCGACCGGCACTGGCCCGCCACGACGCCGTTCGCCGAGCGGGTGGCGTACTTCCCCGGTCCCGTGACCGCGCTGCGCACCCTGAAGTCCGATGTGATCGTGGGGCTGGGCGGGGAGACACTGGCCGCTCTGGAGGCGACCGGGGAGGCGTGGCGGACCAGCGGCACGCACGGCCTGATCCAGACGCGGGCGGAGCGTACGGAGGGGACGGAGCGTACAGAGGGGACGGAGCGTACGGAGGGGACGGAGCGTACGGAGGGGGCGTAGGGGCCCGCCCCGGCTACCCCGCCGGGGTGCGGCGGTGGTCGATGACCATCCGGCCCAGTTCGAGGAGGCTCAGGCCGAACATCAGGGTGCCCAGCGGGACATGCCAGCCCACCGCGTGGGCGATGCCCAGGACCACCTGGACCGAGGCGAGGACCAGGAAGCCGGTCGCGTACAGGACGGGCCTCGGGGAGGCGCCGCCCGGGCGCCAGGCCAGCACGGCGGTGAGGACGTACAGCATCGAAGCGGCGTACATCCCGCGCGCCCCGGCGCTGTGCAGCGGCTCCCCGTACGACGTGGAGAGCAGCAGCCCGGCGGTGGCCGCCTGGAAGAAGACGGCCAGGGTCTGGAGGGCGAGCGCCGCTCTCAGGGCCGTGCCGAACCTGGGGTCGTGGCGCCATTTCCTCGTCCGTACGGGCATGGTGAACCCTTCCTCCCGTTGGAGCCGGGCGGGCGCCCGGCCGTTCGGTACTCCGACGACACAGCCGTGCGGAATGTGAGGGGGATCAGGGATCGGGGATCGGGGATCGGGGATCGGGGGTCGGGAGGGCCCCCGTCACATTCCCCGTGCGGCGGTACGTCGATCATGTGGGGGAGGGAGCGGGCCGAGCGAAGGGGGCGTGGCCACATGGACATCCGGCCGGAGCGCGAGGCCGCCGATCCGGGGCTGAGCGCGATCACCCGGGAGCGGCGGCAGTTGATCGGCCTCGCCTACCGGCTGCTCGGCTCGCTGACCGAGGCCGAGGACGCCGTGCAGGAGGCGTGTGCGCGGTGGTACGCCCTGCCCGGGCCGCGCCGGGAGGCCGTCGCCTCGCCCGGGGCCTGGCTGACGACGGTGACCGGGCGGATCTGCCTCGACCTGCTCGGCTCGGCGCGGGCGCGGCGGGAGCGGTACGTGGGCGAGTGGGTGCCCGAGCCGCTGCCGGACGGCACGGAGTGGCCGGCCGGCCGGGCGGGCGGGGGCGGCGGCGACCCGGCCGACCTGGTCGCCCTGGACGAGTCGGTCGACATGGCGTTCCTCGTGGTGCTGGAGGCGATGACTCCGGCGGAACGGGTCGCGTTCATCCTGCACGACGTCTTCCGGTACCCGTTCACGGAGGTGGCCGCGATCGTGGACCGTACCCCCGCCGCCTGCCGTCAGTTGGCGTCGTCCGCCCGGCGGCGGGTCCGCGCGGCGCGGGCCCCGGCCGTCCCGGCGGGTGAGCGGGCCCGGATCGTCAGGGACTTCAAGCAGGCCTGGGAGGCCCAGGACATCGCCGCCCTCGTCGGTCTTCTCGACCCCGGGGCGACGATGACGGCGGACGGCGGCGGCCGGGCCGGCGCGGTGCTCCGCCCGGTCGTGGGCGCGGAGCGGATCGCCCGCCACCTCCTCGGCCTGGCGGCCCGGGCTCCCGGCCGGACCCTGCTGGAGCGCTCGGTCAACGGGCGCCCCGGGCTCGTGGCCCAGCAGGGCGGGGCCACCATGACGGTGGCCGCTTTCGAGGTCGCTGACGGCCGGATCACCCGTATCTGGGCCGTACGCAACCCCGAGAAGCTGCGTGCGTGGGGCACCCCCTCCTCGGCCTCGGGGGTAAGGACCGAGGAGGGGGCGGCTGAGGGGGCGGGGGCCGAGGGCTGAGCCAAGCGGCCGGGCCAGGGGCCGGCCGACGGCTGAGCCAAGGGCCGGGCCGACGGCCGACGCCCGCCCGGCGGGGGCGGCTCAGGCCGCCGCCGGTTCGATCGCGACCTCCAGGTGGTCGAGGCCGCGCAGCCCGTTGTTGATCATCGGGCGGCGGCCGAGGACGGTGAAGCCGGCGACCCGGTCGGCGAGGCGTTCCAGCAGGGCGCCCATCTCCAGCCGGGCGAGGTGCATCCCGACGCAGACATGCTCGCCCCGCCCGAAGGCGAGGTGGTCCGAGGGGCGCCGGGTGATGTCGAAGCGCGCCGGGTCCTGGTAGTGGCGCTCGTCGCGGTTGGCGGAGGCGTAGAGCAGCGCGACCCGGGAGCCCGCTGCCAGCTCCACGCCGCCGATCCGGTGGTCCTCGGTGAGCACCCGGCTGAACTGGGGCACCGGGGTCTCCAGCCGCAGCGACTCGTTGATCGCGTGCGGGATCAGCGAGCGGTCGGCGCGCAGCAGGTCCCACTGGTCGGGGTTCTGGGCGAAGAGCGCGACCATGTTGGTGATCGCCAGGATCGTGGTGTCCAGGCTGGGCGTGACGTAGTCCAGCATCATCACGGGGCACTTGTCGCGCGGGATCTCGCCGCGTTCGGCGGCCTCGTAGAGCTGTGCCGCCCAGCCGTCGGGGTGGATCTTCCCGGGCACGGCGTCGTTGAAGGCGAAGTCCATGAACTCCCCGACGACCGGACCGGCCGCCGCCGCGCGCTCGTCGGCGGGCCCCTGGGTGTTCCAGATGGCCGCGGCCCACTCCAGCATCTTCTCGCGCCCGTGGTCCGGGAGGCCGACCAGGTCCGACACCACGGTCATGGGCAGATGCTCGGCCAGTTCGGTGACGACCTCGAACCGGCCCCGGCCGACCAGCCGTTCGACGACCTCGTCGGCCTCGGCCTCGATGCGCGGGGTCACCTCGCGCATCCGGTCGGGACGGAGCGGCCGGCCCAGCACCGAACGCATCGCGGTGTGCTCGGGCGGGTCGCTACAGAGGGTGATCCCCTCCAACTGGGCGTTCACGTCCGGGTCGACGAAGACGCCGCGCGCGGACGAGAAGGTCTGCCAGTCCATCAGGGCGGCGCGCACCTCGTCGTACCGGGGCAGCGCGTAGAGGCCGTACCGGGACAGGTACACGACGGGCCCGAGCGCCCGCAGCTCGGCGTAGATGTCGTACGGGTCGATGCGCGCCGACTCGGTGTAGAGGTCGACGTCGCTGGTGGGTATGGGGGACAACGGGCCTCCAGGGAAAGGGGGGGTGCTCGACGGTGTCCGGCGGTGTCCGGCCATGTCCGTTGGTGTTCGCTGCTGTTCGGTGGTGTTCGGAAGTTAAGAGCTGGAGGAGAAGGCGGGCGTTCCGGTGCGGAGTGCCAGGTTCCGTAACGGAGTGACGGGTCCTGTAACGAAGTGGCGGGTTCCGTAACGGAGTTGTATACCGAACTCCTCGGCGGGGCGACGGGTTCCTCCGTCCCGGCTCAGCCGCTCCCGGTGCCCTGGGCGGGCGGCGTCCACTCCGGGCGGCGGCCCGCGAAGCCGAGCAGCCGGTCCAGCGCGGGGGCGTCCGGGGCCACCGGGACCTCGGGGGCGAAGGGCAGGCCGTCGCCGCCCCGGAACTCCGGCCGGATCTGGTCGGCGAGGAGCGCGTACGCCTGTTCCGAGGCGGCGGGGTCCGGGTGCCAGCTCCGGCCCGTGGCGCGGGCCATGTCCCAGCCGTGGACGGTGACTTCGGCGACCAGCATGCTCAGGACGTACGCGCCGGGGAATGTGCCGCCCAGCGCGGGCACCTGTACCGGGGCCGTCGTGATGCCGTCGGCGAGTGCGGCCCGTACGACCGCCGACAGCTCCCCGATCGTCGCGAGCAGGATGTCGGGCCCGTCGGGACCGGTGTAGGCGCGCGGGTCCGGGCGCCGGTCGCCCTCGGGGTCGGCGAAGGCGAGGGCGAAGTACCCGAGGCCGCCGAGGAGATGGCGGCGGAGCCCGGCCACGTCGAGGCCGTCGCAGGGCGTCGGGGCCGGGTCCTGCTCGGGGGTCCCGGCGCGGACCACGCGGGCCAGGTCGTCGAGGACCGGGAGCACGGGGTGCGACGGGAGTCCGTCGGGGGCGGGGGGCACAGGGTGCGAGTCGAGGGGGCCGGGGTGCGCGGCGTGCGGGGCGAGGGGGTCCGGGGCGGTCGCCTTCCCCGGTGCCGTGTCGGTCAGGATCGCGATGACCTCGCCGGGGGCCGGGTTCTTCGCGATGTACGAGGCGATCTCCCCGGCCCGCGCGGCCAGGGCGGGGTCGTTCAGCGCCCGGGTGACCGCGCCGGTGAGCGCGGCGGCGGAGTCCACGACGGTGGCGACCCCGGCGGCCTCGGCGCGGGCGGCGGTGAGCGGCTGGTCGGCGCCCTGGGGGTGGAGGACCATCGGGATGCCCCGGCTCAGCGCGGCCAGCACGGTGCCGGAGCCGCCCGCCGCGACCACCAGGTCCGCCCCGTCGAGGAGTTGGTCCAGCGGGGCGAACGGTACGAAGCGCACGTCCCCGGCGCCGGGGACGGCGGGCGGCTGCGGAAGGGCGACCCCGAGGGTGGCGAGGATGTTGACGCCCGCGTCGGCGACGGCCGCCGTGCACGCGGCCAGGGTGGCGGCGTCGGAGAAGACCGTGCCCAGCGTCAGCAGCACCGTCGGCCTGCCCGGGTCGGCGAACGGCGGCACCTCGAAGCCGGCGCCGGCCGGGCGGCGGTGCGCGTGGGCCCGTACCGGCAGCACGGGCGCGGGCGCGGACCACTCCGGATCCTGGAGCACCGGCGGGCACGGGTCGAGATAGCCGGCCGGAGGGAGAGGTTCGGCCCCGGCCCGCTCGTAGTGCGGGAGTACGGCGCCGGCGATGGACTCGGCGAGGACCGGCGCCACCCCGGGCCCGACCCCCATCTGGTACCAGGGCACCCCCAGGCAGGCGGCGACCAGCGGCCCGACGGTGTCGAAGGCCTCGGCCACGACCAGTTCGGGCGCCCACTCCTCGGCGCGGGCGAGGGCCGGGCCCGCGTCGAGGCCGAGCCGGGCGCCACCGAAGATCTCGGCGATCATCGACGGGTCGGGCCGGAGCGGGTCGCCGCCCGTCCGGCGGGCGGCCTCGGCCAGGAACTCCTCGGCCGGGGCGCCGGCGTCGAGGAGCTCCACCTCGGGGGCTAGCTCCCGCTCGACGAGGTGCCGGACCGCGTCGCCCGCGCCGGTGAGCAGGGCGACGGGGTGGCCGGCCTCGGCGGCGGCGGCCATCAGGGGGGCCAGCGGCAGGATGTGCCCGTGCGCGGGCACGGCGGTGAACAGGATACGCATGGGCACCTCGGGTGCGGGAACGTGAACGTACGGTCGGAACGGCCCCCCGGGGTCCCGGCTCCCCGGCTCTCCCCGGCTCTCCCTGGTTCTCCCCGGCAGGGCCCCACCAGGGACTCTTCCGGGCCCGGGGGCGGCTTCGCGTCCGTAAGAACTACGTATACGTACGTACGTCCGGCCCTCCGGGAAGCCCCGGGCCCCCGGGCCCCGAAACCGGCTCCGCGGAGCCGCTTCTCCGCGGAGCCGTCTCTCTGCGTACCCGCCTCCCCGCCTATCTACGTAATTTGCGCCGACGCGAAGGCCCTCGCCCTCGCGAAACGGTTACCCCATGAAACGACGCACAGCCCTGAAGGCTCTCGGATTCGGCATCGGGGGCGCGGTGGCCCTGACGACCGGTGGTTACGGTGTCTACTGGGCCACGGCGGATCAGGACACGGTGGGCAAGATCGCCTTCGACAAGGCGCTGTCGATCCCGCCGCTCGCCGAGTCGGAGACCAACGCGTCCGGCACCCGCGTCTTCACGCTCGGCATCCGGTCGGGCGAGACCCGCTTCAAGCCGGGGGCGGCCACCCGCACCTGGGGCGTGAACGGTTCGTACCTCGGTCCGACCATCCGGGTGCGCCGGGGCGAGCAGGTCGAGTTCGCCGTACGGAACAGACTGGACCAGGACACCTCGCTGCACTGGCACGGCATGCACCTGCCCGCGGCCATGGACGGGGGCCCGCACCAGGTCGTACCGGCCGGGGAGACCTGGCGGCCCCGGTGGACGGTCGACCAGCCCGCGGCGACGCTCTGGTACCACCCGCACCTGCACGGCGCGACCGCCGACCACATGTACCGGGGCGTCAGCGGCCTGCTCATCGTGGACGACGAGGACGCCGGGGACCCCAAGGACGCCGGGGACCCCACGAAGGCCGGGGACCCCACGAAGGCCGGGGCGAAACTGCCGTCCGAGTACGGCGTGGACGACATCCCGATGATCGTCCAGGACCGCGCCTTCGACGGGGACAACCAGTTCGAGCAGCGGCTGCCGCTCGGCGGCGCGCTGGGCATCATCGGCAACGAGATCCTGGTCAACGGCGTCCTGGGCCCGTACGTCGACGTCACCACCCAGCTCGTACGGCTGCGGCTGCTCAACGGCTCCAACGCCCGCCTCTACAACTTCGGGTTCTCCGACGACCGTTCCTTCTCCCTGGTCGCCACCGACGGCGGCCTGCTCGCCGAGCCCTGGCAGACCAAGCGCCTCTACCTCTCGCCGGGCGAACGCGCCGAGATCGTGGTCGCGTTCAAGCCGGGCGAGAAGACCGAGCTGCGCTCGTACCCGTCGGAGTACGGCGGCACGCTGGGCCGGATCGAGGGCTTCGACGACCGTCTCGACATCTGCCAGTTCCGGGCGGCGGACACCCTGTCGGAGAGCGCCGGGATCCCCGCGACGCTCGGCACCGCGCCGGATCTGGCGGGCGAGAAGCCCGCGCGGGAACGGTCTTTCGTGCTCTCGTCCGACCAGATCAACGGCAAGTCGATGGCGATGGACCGGATCGACTTCGGGGTCGCCGAGGGAACGGTGGAGGTGTGGGACGTGGTCAACGACAACGGCTTCCTGCACAACTTCCACGTCCACGACGTCCAGTTCCAGGTGCTGACGGTCGACGGCGGAAAGCCGGAGCCGCATCTGCGCGGCTGGAAGGACACGGTGCTGCTGGCGCAGGGCAAGCACTACCGGCTGGCGATGCGCTTCCGCGGCCACACCGATCCGAACACGCCGTACATGTACCACTGCCACCTGCTCCAGCACGAGGACAAGGGAATGATGGGCCAGTTCGTCGTCCTGGGCGAGGGCGAGAAGGTCGGCACCGTGCCGAAGGGGCACCACCACAACTCCTGACATCCCCCACCACCACCGTGCACCGCCACCGTGGCACGGCCACGGCCGCACCGCGTCACCCGACCGACAGAACAAGAAAACAAGGAACAAGGACCCCCATGTACGCCTCCCGCTCCCCCCGCCGCCCCGCCCGGAAGGCCGCCGCCGCGATCGCCGCGGCCGTCGGTATGACCATCGCCCTCAGCGGCTGCGCCTCCGGCGACGACTCCAAGGACGACGCCGCCGACTCGTCCGTCACCGCCTCCGCCTCCGCCTCCGCGCCGGCCGGCCAGGCCGGCGACAAGCAGGACAACCAGGCCGGCCAGGGTGACCAGAGCAAGCAGTGCGGCGGGAAGGGCACGGACCCCAAGGCGCCCATCACCCGCTTCTCCGAGATCGACATCGACGCGCCCGTCGAGAAGGTGTGGGAGACGCACACCGATGTCGCGCGGTGGAAGGAGTGGCAGGACGCGGTCCTCACCATCGAACGCCTCGACTCCGGCGACTTCTCCGCCACGTCGCAGTTCCGCTGGACCACCCCCGTACCCGAGTCGGAGTTCGCCCCCGCGGACACCCTGTCGATCACGTCGAGCGTCCGGCACGTCGAGTCCGGTTCGTGCGTGATCTGGGACGGGCCCGCGAAGGGCAAGGCGATCACCATCGACAAGGGCACCCACCTCTGGCTCTTCACCAAGACGGACCAGGGCACCCACGTCTACACCCAGGAGTCCTGGGACGCCCCGCTGCTGGCGTCGCTGAAGGGGGACGACCTGACCGCCGTCGCCGACATGCTCGGCGGAGGGCTGGACTTGTGGCTGAAGGACCTGAAGGAGAAGGTCGAGAAGGTCGAGAAGGGGGACAACGGGGACAACGGGGACAGCGGGGACAAGGGGGAGGGCGCCACCAAGTAGGCCGGTCCCGACCGGCGAAAAGACTGCCGTACCGCACACCATCCGGTACGGCGGAACGGTCCGGGCGGCCCGCGGGAGGGCGGCGCCGCGCGGACCGGCTCCACGCCCCCGGAAACCTCTGCGCTGTACCCTACGCGCTGTGCAAACGTTGGCCCATAAGCGCGGTCCGCTGCTCGGCAGGCGGTACGAGACCGAGCGCCTCCGTGAGCTGATCGGCGCCGCCCGGACGGGCCGGGGCGGCGCCCTGGTCGTACGGGGCGAGGCGGGGATCGGCAAGAGCACGTTGCTCACGTACGCGGAAGGGGCGGCGTCCGGGTTCCGGGTGCTCCGCGCCGGGGGCTCCCAGCTCGAAGCCGAGCTGCCGTTCGCCGCGCTGCACCAGCTCTGCCTCCCGGTGCTGGGGTTTCTGCCCGAACTCCCCGCCGAGCAGGGCCGGGCGCTCCGCGCCGCCTTCGACCTGGCGACCGGGACCGGGGCACCGGACGTGTTCCGGGCCGCGCTCGCGACGCTGGGGCTGCTGACGGCGGCGGGCCAGGAGCGCCCGGTGCTCTGTGTGGTGGACGACGCGCACTGGCTCGACGCGGCGTCGGCGAAGGCGCTGGCGTTCCTCGCCCGGCGGGTCTCCGCCGAACCGGTGGCCATGGTGGTCGCCGTACGCGTGCCGCACGAGGCGGGGTATCCGGCGGGCGGGGGCCTCGACGCCCTGCCGGGTCTGCGGGTCGACGGGCTGAGCGACGCCGAGGCGCGGGCGCTGCTGGCCGCGCAGAGCCACGAGACGCTGGACGAGCAGGTACGGGACCGGCTGGTGGCGGAGGCGCGCGGGAACCCGCTGGCGCTGCTGGCCCTGCCGAGAGCCGGCGGCTTCGCCCCGGCCGAGCTGACGTCTCCTCCGGTGGGTCCGCCGATGGCTCCTTTGGTGGGTCCGCCGGTGAGTCCGCCGATGGCTCCTCCGGCGGCTCCCCCGGTGGGTCCGCCGGTGACTCCTGCGGCGGGCCCCCTGACCGCTCCGCCGGCGGCTCCCCCGGTGGGTCCGCCAGTGACTCCTGCGGCGGCTCCCCCGTCGGCCGCTGTGCCGACGCGGGTGGGCCACGAGTTCCGGGCCACGCTCTCCGCGCTGCCCGCGCAGGCGCGGCTGCTGCTCACCATCGCCAGCGCCGACCCGACCGGCGACCCGGGGCTGCTCTGGCCCGCAGCGCGGGGCCTGGACATCGACCTGGCGGCGGCCGGGGCGGCGGCGACCGCCACCGGGCTGGTCGAGTTCGGGACACGGGTGCGCTTCTTCCACCCGCTGGCGCGGACCGCGGCGTACGACGCCGCGGGGGCGGACGAACGGCGGCTGGCGCACCGGGTGCTGGCCGAGGTGACGGACCCGGTGGCC
Source organism: Streptomyces sp. NPDC093085 (assembly GCF_040683935.1). Classification (NCBI taxonomy): domain Bacteria; kingdom Bacillati; phylum Actinomycetota; class Actinomycetes; order Kitasatosporales; family Streptomycetaceae; genus Streptomyces; species Streptomyces sp. NPDC093085. The sequence goes on from NZ_JBFBFB010000007.1 coordinate 277,965, forward strand.
GACCCGGACCGGCGGGCGTGGCACCGGGCGCAGGCCGCCGCCGTACCGGACGAGGAGGTCGCCGCCGAGCTGGAGCGTTCGGCGTCCCGGGCCCGGGCGCGCGGGGGTGCGGTGGCCACGGCGGCGTTCCTGGAGCGGGCCGCGGAGCTGTCGCTCGACGCCGTACGGCGGATCGAACGGACCCTCGCCGCCGTACGGGCCCACCTGGACGCGGGCGCCACGGACCGGGCCGCCGCGCTGCTCACGACCACCGAGGGCGCGGGGCCGGACGCGTTCCAGGAGGCGGAGGCCGATCTGCTGCGGGGCCGGATCGCCCTCGTACGGGCCGATGACAACGAGGGGCCGACGTGGATGCTGCGGGCGGCGCGGCGGCTGGCGGCGCTGGACCCGGAGCGCTCCCGGGAGTGCTACCTGGAGGCGCTCGAAACGAGCCTGCTCGTCGGGCGGCCGAACGGTGTGATGGACGTCGTGCTCGCGGAGGCGAAGTCCGCGCCGCCGCATCCGCCGGACATCCTGGACGCGCTGGAGGACCTGGCCACGAAGGGGCACCGGGCCGCCGTACCCCTGATCAAGGAGGCGCTGGACGGCGCGGAGGGCTCGCTCTGGCCCCGGCACCCGGCGCTCGCCATCGTCCTCGCGGCCGAACTGTGGGATCCGGACACCCATATGAGGATCATCGAGTGGCTGCTGAAGAACGGCCGTGAGTCGGGGTCGCCGCTCGTGCTGCGGCTGGGGCTCGCGCAGGCGGCGTCGGCCGCCGCGCTCGCGGGCGACCTGGACGAGGCGATGGCGGCGATCGCCGAGGAGGAGGCGATCGCGGACGCGGTGGGCGGGCCGCCGATGTTCTACCACCGGCTCCAGTTGGCGGCGATGCGGGGGCGGCGCGGGGAGGCGGTCGCGCTCTTCGACGCCGTGATGGGGACGGTCACCGCCATGGGGCAGGTGGTCGCCAACGTCCACTGGGCGAAATCCGTGCTCCACAACGGCCTGGGCGAGTACCAGGAGGCGCTGGCCGCCGCCCGGCGGGCCACGGCCGGCGGGGATCTCTTCACCGCCGGGTTCACGCTGCCGGAGCTGGTGGAGGCGGCCGTACGGTGCGGGGAGCGGCCCGCGGCGGTCGCCGCGCTGGAGTCGCTGACGGAGCGCACCGAGGCGTGCGCCACCCCGTCGGGGCTGGGCGTGGCGGCGTACACCCGGGGGCTGGTGACCGGGGAGGAGGGCGACTACCGGGAGGCGATCGCCCGCCTCACCGACACCACGATGCTCCCGTACCGGGCCAGGGCCCATCTCCTGTACGGGGAGTGGCTGCGGCGCCAGGGCCGCCGGCAGGACTGCCGCCCCCAGCTCCGTACCGCGCACGAGCTGTTCTCCGGCGCGGGCCTGGAGGCCTTCGCCCGCCGCGCCGCCGACGAACTCCGCGCCACCGGCGAGTCCGCCCGCAGCCGCACCGCCCACGCCCGCGACCAGCTCACGATGCAGGAACTGCACATAGCGCGTCTGGTCGCCACCGGCGCGACCTCGAAGGAGGTGGCCGCCCGCCTCTTCCTGAGCCCGCGCACGGTCGACACCCACCTGCGCAACATCTACCGCAAGCTGGGCATCAACTCCCGCAGACAGCTACGGGACCACCAGGACCTGCGCCCCGCGGGCTAGGAACGAGGGACGAGGCGGCGACGGCCACGGCCATGGCCCGGACGGCGGCCCGGACGGCGGTGCTGCGCGCGGACCTGCGCGCGGTGCTGCGTGCGGACCTGCGTGCGGTGCTGCGTGCGGACCTGCGTGCGGTGCTGGGCGCGGACCATCCGGCTGACCGGAGCCCCGGGAGTCGGGAGTCCGGAGTCGGAAGTCCGGAGTCGGGTTTCCCGTACCCCCGGGCCCCCGTCGTAGGCGCGGACCAGCGGAACGACGTCGGTGAACGTGTCCGCCGCACGGGGTCCGCGCCCGCTGCCGTCCGTTACGCCGCCACCTCGGCCAGCCGGGTCAGCGACCCTTCGAGGTCGGCGGCGGAGACGACCGGCATGCGGGCCACCCATGCCGGGTGGGAGACCGCCGTCCAGTCGCAGGTCTGGGTCACCTCGGTGCGGCCGTCGTCGGCCGGGGTGAGCCGCCAGGTGAAGCGGTGGCCGATCGGGCGCTCTCCCGGCGGGCCGGGCTCCCAGGCGATGACCTGGTTCTCGGCGAAGGCCACGACATGGTTCTCGATCTGGTAGTCGCCCGCCTCGTCGTGGTGCATGGCCATGACGAAGGTGTCGCCGACGGCATCGACCGGGCGGGAGGTCTCGGCGTGCCGCAGCAGGCCGGTGACGTCGAGTTCCGGGTGACGGCGGGGGTCGCTGAGCACCGCGAAGAGCCGTTCGGGCGAGGCGTCGAGCACCCGGGAGACGGTGATGTGGGCCGGTCCTTCCGTGGCGACCGGGTCCGGGTAGAACCGGGCCCATGCGATCCGTCCGTCGCGGGTGGTGAGCACGACGGGGCCGCGGAGTACGACCGGCGCCCCGGTCGGGGCGGTGCCCCGCATCTCCCACTCCGACCACAGCATGTCGCCCTTCTGGGCGTAGCGCAGGATCTCGGCGCGGATGTCGGGGAGGCCGGCCAGGATCTTCTGCCAGTTGGCGGCGACCTGGTCGGAGCCGATGAACCCCTCGGCCGGCTTCAGCGGCCGTTCGGCCACGTAGTCGTCGGTGAAGCAGTCGGCGATCCGCTCCGGGGTGTGGGAGTTGATCGCCTCGCGCAGCGCGCGGAGGGCGTGGGGGAGCATGCGGTAGATCTCCTGGTTCTGTGGCACGTTCGGCTCTGTGACGCGTTCGGTTCTGTGACGCGTTCCGTCACCGTCGAGCATGAATTCCGGGGCGCCGCCCGACAACGGACACCGCCCGGACAGTTCCCCGGACACCGCCCGGACAGTTCCCCGGACACCACCCCGGCCCCGGCGGGCATAATCGAGCTTGTGAACGACTCGTCAGACCCCGCGCGGAAGCCGAGCCGCTTCGCGGCCATGCTGCGGGAACTGCGGGAGGCCAGGTCGCTGACCCAGCAGGAGTTGGCCACCGCGGCCGGCCTCTCCGTCGACGCGGTCAGCGCGCTGGAACGCGGCCGGCGGACCCGGCCCCAGCCGCACACCGTACGGGCGCTGGCCTCAGCACTGTGCCTCGACGACACCGACCGCTCGGGACTGCTGTCGGCCCTGGGGCGAGGCGGGGCCGGAGGCGGGACCGAGGCCAGGGCCGGGAACGAGGCAAGGGCCGGGGACGCGACAGGGGTCGGGGACGCGGCCGGGACCGGGGCGGGAGCCAGGAACGGGGCCGGAACCGAGGCCATGGCCGGAACCGAGGCAGGGGCCGGAACCGAGGCCATGGCCAGGACCGAGGCAGGAACCGGAACCGGGGCCGTCGAAATGCCGCCCCGTACGCTGACGACGCGCCCGCCGTCCCCTCCGGCCGTCACGGTGGTCGGACGGGACGACGAGGTCGCCGGGATCGTCGCCGCCCTGCGCACCACGCCGGGCCGGCTGGTGACGCTCACCGGCCCGGGCGGAGTCGGCAAGACCACCGTCGCGCTGGTGGCGGCGGACACGGTCACCGCCGACATGGTGGCCGCCGATCCCCCGGGCGGCGTCTACTTCGCCGACCTGACCGACGTCACCGACCCCGACGACGCCATCGCCGTCGTGGCGAGGGCCGCGGGATCCCACGCCGACACGGTGACCGGCCTCGCCGCGCATCTCGCCGGGGCGCCGGCCCTGCTCGTACTCGACAACCTGGAGCGCGTGGCGGCGGAGTGCGGCCCACTGCTGTCCGAGCTGCTGGCGGCGGCCCCCGAGGCGGTGGTCCTGGCGACCAGCCGCGTCCCGCTGCGGGTGCGCAGGGAGCGGGAGATACGCGTCGCCCCGCTCACTCCGGCGGCGGCCGTACGGCTCTTCGGCGAACGGCTCTCCGCCGCCGGCGCGCCACCGCCGCCCGCCGGGAGCGGAGACGCCCGTGCCATCGCCCACGACCGTGCCATCGCCCAGTTGTGCCAACGGGCCGACGGCCTGCCCCTGGCCATCGAACTCCTCGCGGCGGCGGCCGCCCGGCTCGGGCCCCCGGCACTGCTCGCACGGGTCGACCAGTTACCCGAGCTGTCCCTGTCCGCCCCGCGCGACCTGCCGGCCCGGCAACGCACGATGGCGGCCACCGTCGAGTGGAGCTGCGAGCTGCTCGGCCCGGCGGCCCGGCGGCTGCTTCCCCGGCTCGCCCTGGTCCCGGGCAGCTTCACCCTCGACACGGTCGACGCGATCGCCGAGGCGGGTCCCCGGAACGAGACAGACCCCCCGAACTCCGCGGACGCGACAGGCACCCTCACCGAACTGATCGAGCACTCCCTGGTCACCCGTGGCGACGACACGGCTGGCGTCGCACGGTTCCGGCTGCTGGAACCGGTACGCCGGTACGCGCTCGACACGCTCACCCCGGCCGACCGGGAACAGACCCGCCGGGGCGTGGCCCGATGGGCCCTGCGGGCGGCGCGCGAATACGGTGCGCGGATCCGGGGGCGCGGCGACATGCCGGCGGTCGAGCAGGTCGAGGCCGATCGCCACGTACTGCGGCTCGGGTACGAGCAGCTCGTCGACGCCCGCCGGTACGACGACGCCGCCGAGCTGCTCTGGTCGGTGTGGCTGCCGCTGTGGATGACCGGGCACACCCACGAGGGCCTCGCCTGGACCGACCACCTCCGCGGGGACGGCCTGAGCAGGGAGGGCCTGAGCGGGGACGGCCTGAGCGGGGACGGCCTGAGCGAACGGGGCCGGGCCCGCTGGCTGGTGGCGCGCGCGGGGTTCAACCGTGTCGCCGTGGACCTGTTCGCCACCGCCGAGCGGGCGATGCGGCTGGCCGAACGGATCGACGACGCCTCGCTCGCCGCCGAGGCGGCGATCTTCGCGTCGGCGGCGGCGCTGCGCCTCGGGGACTTCGACGGTTCGGGGGCACTGCTGGCCCGGGCGGAGGCCCATATGAAGGAGCGCCTCGACGTCGAACGCGACGTGTGGGCGGCCGTACACGTGCCGATCGGCACCGGGGACGGCGCGCTGCTGCGCGGTGACCGGGGTGCGGCGGCCCGGCACTGGCGTACGGCTGCGGTCATGGCGGGGGAGCTGGGCAGCGGGCTCTCGGTGGCCGCGATTCTGACGGGGTGCGCGGAGTCCGCCCGGGGCGAAGGCCGCCTGGCCGACGCGGCCGTGATGCTCGCCGTAGCCGGCGAACTCACCCCCGAGCGGGACGGACACCGCCCGCGGGCCCACTTGGCGGGCGTGGCGGCGGCCGTGGCGGCCGACCTGGGCGACGGGCCGTCGGCGCGGTGGTGGGAAGGCGTGGCAGAACCGGACGCGCCCGCACCGGACACGGCTGAACTCGGCAAGCGTTTCCAAACGCTGGTAACCCGCGCCGACACCGCGACCGCCACCGCCGCAACCGCCATCCCCACCACCCCCCACCACTGAGCCCACCCGTACGGCTCCGGCCCCGCGCTCCCCCGTACCGGCGATGTCCGGCCGGTGCCAGGCCGGTGTCCGTGGTCTCCCGCGACCGGAATGGCGACGATCGGATCCACCAGGCCGCCCCGCCCAGGGGGGCCGCCCCGTACCCCCGAGGAACCCCCGCCATGCCCGCCGCACCCCCCGTACCCTCCCCCACCCCCTCCCCCACCCCCTCCCCCACCCCCATCGTGCTCGCCGCGACCCCGCTCACCGGGCACGTCCGGCCGGTCCTGAACCTCGCTCGCCGTCTCGTCGCCGCCGGGCGGCGGGTCACGGTCGTCAGTGGCAGCCGGTTCGCGGCGCAGGCCGAAGCGGCGGGGGCGGCGTTCGTCCCGCTCGAAGGAGCCGCCGACTTCGACGACCGGCGCCTCGGTGAACTCCAGCCCTGGCTGCACGAACTGGTGCCGGGCCCGGAGTTCCTGCAAGCCATGTTCGGCTGGTTCACCGACATGGCGCCGGCGCAGAACGCCGTCCTGCGGAAGGTGCTGGCGGAGCAGCCGGACGCCGTCGTCGTCCACGAGGCCGCCTTCTACGGGACGTGGCCGCACCTGCTGGGCGCGCCCGGGATCCGGCCGCGCACGGTCGGCCTCGGGGTGTTCCCCCTGACCCTCAGCGGGGCCGAGCTGACCATGATGGGGCCGCCGCCCCCGCGCGCCGGGCTCGATGTACGGGGCGCGGCAGCCGCGTACAACGCCGAGCTCGCCGCGCAGCTCGCCGACGCCACCGCGCACGCCCAGCGGGTCATGGCGGAGCTGGGCGCGACGGCCACGCTGCCGGTGATCAGCGACGCGCAGATCCTGCTGCCCGACGTGTTCGCCCAACTCACCGTGGCCTCCTTCGAGTACCCCCGGATCGACGCCCCGCCCTCGCTGCGGCTGATCGGGGCCCTCCCGCCGGAACCGCCCACCGCGTGGCAGCCGCCCGCGTGGTGGCCCGAACTGTCGGGGCGCCGGGTCGTCGCGCTCACCCAGGGCACGGTGGCCAATCACGACCTGTCCGCGCTCGTCCAGCCGACGCTCGACGCGCTCGCCGACAAGGACGTGCTGGTCGTGGCCGGACTCGGCCGCGAGATCGCCCCCGGCGACCTGCGCGTACCGCCGAACGCGCGCGTCGAGCCGTACATCCCCTTCGACGCGTTGTTCCCGCTGGCCGATGTCGTGGTCACCAACGGCGGCTACGGCGGCGTGCAGCTCGCCCTGCACCACGGCGTGCCGCTCGTCGTGGCGGGCGAGAGCGAGGACAAGCCCGCGGTGGCCGCCCGGGTCGCGGCCTTCGGCGTCGGCATCGACCTGCACACCGGCCGCCCGGACACCACCGCGATCGCAGAGGCCGTCCACCAGATACTGACCACCCCGACGTTCCACCACCGCGCACGCACCCTGAGCACCGACTACCACGCCGCCGACCCCGTACAAGCCCTCCTGGAAATCGTCGACGCCCCATAACCCCCGCACACCCGCACACGGGGAGCCCACACCAACCCCGAACCCCACGAAATCCCGCCCAGTTACCCCACTGGGCGGGATTCCACGAACCGATCCCGAACTGACCCGCGAGCGATGCTGCTGTGGACCTGAGGAAATCTGCCCCCCCTGACCCCCTAGATGCGAACCACAGGCGAACTGTCTCCGAGGCCTGCTCGCCTGGTGGACAGGCCCCCAGAGGCGCTGACGCCCAACGGCGATCGCGGAGGTCGCGGTACTCCACTGCCGTACCACAACCAAGCCGGGCACCCAGTCTCCCCGTAGCCGGGGGCAGCATCCGGAGAAGCCCCCACCTTGCCACGTGACCTCTTCGTCCCGAAGCAACTTGGAAAGGGCCTTGCACCTAGGTTCGTCTGCCGCTCACCTGCGCTGAAGGTCCGCAGCCGTCCGCGCTCGTCCGCCGGTGTTCGTCGGCGTTGTCACGCAGACAGACACTCACCCCGCCGGTCCGGTCTGCTTCTTGCGGCGCTTGCTCGCCCGCGGCCCCAGGCCAGCAGCCTCGCTATCGCCCTACTGTGCCTCGGTCGTCGTGGCTTGAAGGCTCATCCTCGCCTGGACGGTGCTCGGCGTTTCCACGCATCGCCTGGACAGCCCGACGCCATGAGTTCAGGACATCAGGTAGCTGATCCAACGTACCTTTGATGGCAAACAGCATCATGGTGATCACGCTGGAGATCGTCAGGATGGCGAGGGTCAAGCTGTTGCCCAAGGTTCCGGCCTCTCTGAGAGCGGTCGGACCTCCCGGCGGGGGCAGTCCGACCATTTCTGCGATGGTCGAACGGCTTCCCGCCGGCACAAGAATGCAGTTCAGGGCTACGGCCCCACGTTGGATACTGCGGGTACTGCAAAAGGGGCGGCCCCCGAGGAGCCAACAGGGCCCGACAGAGAGTGGTGCCGGCCACTGCTCCTGCAAGGCGTCTGTTCTTCCTGGTACCCCAGCGCGAAGCCGGGCCGCCCAGGGCGCGGACAGGTGACGCCGAAGGCGCACCTGAGATTGATTCCAAACTAGCGCAGCCTGCTGGTGCCTCACCGCTTTCGGCTGTTTCGGCGCGCGAGCACCAGACCTATGGGATCCTGCGCCCCATCACTGTGATGCCCGTGGAGGGCAGCAGCCTTGCTCGAACGGGTAGCCGGAATCGAACTTGCGCTCTCAGGGAAAAGCTCCAAATGTTCATTGGTGCTGGGCGGGTGGCCCTTGATCGACCGACGCTGCCGACATGATGTCTTCTTGCCCTGGGTCTTGCCGAGGTCTTGGTGAGCTGTGTTTTGGCTGCTCATGTGCGGTGGGCCCGTGCGTCTGGTGGTCGTCATTGGCAACTGGTGAGCAACCTCGGACGCCCCAGGGACGACCCAGCTCTGCCGCACTCGGCCGACGGCCAGCACCCTCAATGCGCCCCGTCCGAACCTCAGCCGACGACAGTCAGCCACGACGGCGGGCGCGCCGACCGACCACGCATGCGTATCCCTCGCTGCACCCCCAGCGGCCCCAACCACGCTGCAACTTCCGTCGACCAGAGCAGGCCACGGCCGGTCCATGGCAACGGCGCCGGAGACCTCAGCTTGGGGAGATCGGGTTATCCACGGGCAGTTGCCCCTCTGACCAGCGGTGGAGCGGTGTCAGTCCCCTCGTGATCAGCTGGCTGCCCCCTCGGCGTTCCCGCGAGCCCCCGCCTGGTCTGGCACACCTCTCAGTTCCCCTGGCTGACGCCTCTCAGGCCGAGACTTCGCTTACAGACACGTAAACAGTGAAACTCGACATCGTCAACGGCCCTCCCCAGCCGTAACAGCGCTCAGAGCATGCCGAAGACTCGCACGCCCGTCACCGCGAGACCTACGACCCCGACCACCCCGGCGAACCCCCTCAACACGTCCGGCGAGAACCGTGGATCAAGACCACCTCCCGGCGACCGCTCCGCCAGCAGATCGTAGGCACGCAACCCGAGATTGCGGACGTCGAACGCGATCACCAGCGCCCCGACACCGACCACAAGACCGGCCGCCAACCGGCCCCAGTCCCCCATCGAACCTTCCCCCACCCATGTCTCGAACAGCCCACCAGGGCGGCCTCGATACCGCCAAGCATCCGCCGCCCCGGCCGGCCTCCCTCTCCTCCGCCCGACCGAACGCCAGACCAAGGAGAAGCACCGTCTTCGCGCACGCCACCGCACCGCCCCGCACCGAACTGCGCCGCCTCGCCACCTACGGCCAACTCCCCGACCCTCTGCGCCAGCTCACCACCCTCGGCGGCTGCACCCGGCCCATCCGCCTCACCGACCACCGCACGGAACACCACCTCGACACCACCACCGGCGAGATCGGCCCCGTACTCCACCACCTCGAATCCACCACCCTGCCCGCCGGACAGCTCCCCGTCCCCTGCAACAACCGCCGCACCACCCGGTGCGCCTCCCGCGCCGAGACCTACCGCCACGACACCTACCACCTGATCACCGCCGAACTACGCGGCGGCAAAGGCACCCCCGAACAGGTCGCGCATCACCCGCGCGTCTTCGCCACCTTCACCGCCCCCAGCTTCGGCCCCGTCCACAACCGCCCCACCGGCCCCCCGCCTGCCGCTGCGGCACCGCCCACCCCACCGACGATCCCGCCCTCGGCACCCCGCTCCACCCCGACGCCATCGAAACCGCCACCCGCGCCACCGGCCCCGTCCTCGACGGCCACGCGCACACGTTCGCCTTCGGCCGCCAACTCGACGTACGCACCATCCGGGGCGCCGACTTCGCGGGCGGCACCGAACTCACCGACCGCGCCGTGGCCGGCTACATCGCCAAGTACGCCACCAAAGGCGCCGAAACCGCCACCGGAACCCTCGACCACTGCATCCGCCTCCTGGCCGAACTCGCACACACCGACCTCACCGAACACGCCCGCCGCCTCGTCCGCACCTGCTGGGACCTCGGCGCCCGCCCCGACCTCGAACACCTCCGCCTCCGCGCCTGGGCCGGCCCTTCGCGAACTGGCAGGTTTCCTCGATCTTCCAACGGCGGCAGATGATCTCCACGAGGGCGCCGAGGGCGACGTCGCCCGATGCTCAGCAGTGGAAGCAGGAGGTCTCGCCGGTGTAGCGGTGGCGGCGGGCGACGAGCGCACTTCTCCCGTCCGGCTGTTGTGCACCGTCCGGGGTGTCGTCGGTGCGGATGTCCAGCCAGGCCCAGTCGTACTCGCGTCGGCCCTTGGCCCCGTCACCGGTGGATCGGCGCATCCACTGCCAGGGGCGGACCTTGTTGAGCATCTGCCGGGCCTGCCAGCGGAGGCCCGCCCCGGCGGTCACCGGGTGGGTTGCGGGGACGCCGACGGTATAGCCGAGGCCCAACTGCCGGATCCATGCTCGTAGTTCGCGGCCGCAGTACACCTCGTCGGCGGCGAACCAGCGAGCAGACACTCCGGCTTCGAGAGCGTCGGCCACCATCCGTGCCGCCTGCTGGGGCTTGGTGGCGAAGGCGATCTCGTCGGGGACGCCGGCCGCCTCACGTCGCTCGTCGTCGGCGGCCCAGTCGGCCGGGAGGTACAGGGCCCGGTCGATGATCACCCGCATCGTCGGCGTGACCGCCGCCAGATGCACCGCGACCCGGCACAGACCCACACCGCCAAGGGCGCCGGAGTACTGCCGCCCCGCCCCCACGCAGCCGGTCGAGGACTTCGCGTCCCCGGTCTCGTCCACCACCAACACCACGTCCTGATCAGCAAGGTGGTCGATCACCATCTCGGCCACCTTCTCGCGAGCCCGGTCGTGATCCACACGCGCGCGGGAGAGCAGGTGCTGCGGCCGGTGCGGGCCTCGACGCCCGAGCGCCTCCGCCAGCGTCCAGCAGCTACGGGTGTCCGGCTCCAGCAGCAGCCCGGCGGTCAACTGCCGTGCTGCCTCGCGGGCTTCACGCCGCGCGAAGCAGTGCGCGATCGCGTCCATCGCCGCCCCGAACGCCTTCGCCCACGCCTGCGGCGGTCCTTGCCGGTAAAATCAAGACCGCGCTGCCGGCCTGCCCGTCATGTGGATTCACGCCGAGCACCACACTTTGCGAACGACTGCGTGGATTTGGCTGACCGGGGGGCGACCGACTTTGACGAGATTCACCGATCTCCGCTCTCGGCGCAGTGTTCCCGTTTGCCTTATTCCTTTCCTGTGGACCGTCGCGCTCGGCCTGTGGGGGCTGTCGCGGGAGGACAGTGTCTGGCGGGACGAGGCCGCGACCTGGCAGGTCGCCCTCCGGTCCACCAGCGACATCACGCACATGCTGGAGCACGTCGACGTCGTCCACGCCCTCTACTACCTGTTCATGCACGCGCTGTTCGAGTGCTTCGGCCCTTCGACCACTGTGTTACGGCTGCCCTCCGTGCTGGCGGTCGCGGCGGGAGCGGCATGTGTGGCGGAACTCGGTCGGCGGCTTTCCGGGAATCCGGTGGGCCTGGGCGGAGGCATGGCGTTCGGGCTGCTTCCCTCCGTGCAGTTCTACCTTCAGGAGGGCCGTCCGTACGCCCTGGTGGCGGCGGGCTCCGGGCTCTCGACGCTGCTGCTCGTGGCGATGCTGCAAGGGCGACGGCACCGGTGGGGGTACTGGACCGCCTACGGCTGCACGGTCTTCGTGTGCGGCCTGCTGAACTGGCTCTCGCTGCTGATACTGCCCGCGCACCTGGCGACCCTGGCGTGGACACGAGCGACGCGCGGGACGTGGCTTTGTTGGACCGCGGCATCCGTGGCGGCAACGGCAGGCGTCACGCCACTGATCCTCTTCAGCCGTACCCAGTCCGGGCAGGTGTCCTGGATCCCGCCGCTGACCTGGCACATGCTGATCGGGCCGGCGATCTTGCTTGCGATCGCCGGCGTCGGGACCCTGCTGGACCGGCCCCGGGCGGGACGGCTCTCGGCAGCGGCCGTCGGGCTGCCCCTGCTCGCGGTCCCGCAGTTCGGTCTCGTCGGGCTCTCGCTGTTCAAGCCACTTTTCGTTGATCGGTATGTGCTGTTCAGCCTGCTGGGCTTGGCCCTGATGATCGGTGTCCTTCTTGGCGCGCTCGTGGGGGCGGTGCAGCGGCGGTCGTGGAGCGCCGCGCGCTGGGTCCTTCCCCTCTCAGTCGCCGTCGCTTCGGTCGTCCTGCTTCCGCAGGCGCTCGCGAAGCGCTCGCCGCAGAGCCGCGTGGACGACGTCCTGGCAGCTGCGGCGCAGGTGGCGCGGTTGAAGAAGTCTGGAGGCGCCGTGCTGTTCGTCCCGGCAGCGCGGCGGGACACCAGGCTGGTCTCCCCGCACGCGTTCACGGGCCTGCAGGACATCGCCCTGGAGGAGACGCCGGAACGTTCCGGAACGCTGAAGGGAGTGGAGTGGGACGCCGCGCGCATCCGGACTGAGATGCTCGCCCGGCAGCGCATCGTTCTCGTCACCGACGCGGAAGACGCGTCGAAGCCGGCGAACTCGGCGCGGGACAGGACCAAGATCTCCACGCTTCGGGAGTACTTCCGACCGGTGGCCGATGAGCAGGTCCGCGGCCGGAGAGTGACCGTGTACGAGAGACGCACGCCCGGCCGACCGTCGTGACCTCGGGCCTCAGGGCCGTGCGCGATGCGGGGGCAGCGGGCGTAGCTCCTCCGGGCCCTGGACGCCATCGCCACCGTGCTGGACCCGGTGCGCCACGACCACCGCTCCCGACTGCCCCTGTGCCACGCCGACTTCCACGTCGCACTGTGGAAAACCCCGAGAGCCGCGCCGCCGCCGACCGCCTTCAGCGCCTGGTCAACCGCCTGATCAACCGTCTGGCCCTGGCCACCGTCCGCATGGCCCAGCAGCACGGGCACCTGCGCGGCTGGAACGGCGACGTCGGCATCGACGCCACCGGCATCCCCGTAACCGCCCGCCACGACAGCCCTGGCGGGGCACCGCATCCATCGAGACCACCGCAGGCCGGCACGCCATGGGCGGCACCGAAAAGAAGACCTTCGGGTACAGCGCGCCCCTGGCCATCGCCGCCCACCACCGCGACACCGACGATGCCCCGCCCAAGGCGTACCCGCAGCTGTGCCTGGACGCCCGCCCCGCCGCCCGCACCCAGACCTCCCGCACAGCCCGGAAACGCCAAGATCCCGCCCGATCGAAGTGATCGGACGGGATCTCGTGAACCGTCTACGAGTCAACTCGTGAACGGCGCTGCTGTGGACCTGAGGGGATTTGAACCCCTGACCCCCTCGATGCGAACGAGGTGCGCTACCAGTCTGCGCCACAGGCCCTTGCAACGAGTGAAACTCTAGCACCCTCCCGGCCGTGCCCGGAAATCCGTTGGCCGCTGGTCACGGGCGGGTGGGCGGCGGCCGGTGAGGGGGTTACTCGTTGGCGGCGCGGGGGCGGACGTCCGCTTCGTCGTACTGGTCGAAGAGCGGGGTCCTGCCGTGGTCGCGGGTGCGGCGCTGGGGTGGGGTGCGGGGGGTGGGGGCCGGGTCCTGGGGTGGGGGCGGGGAGGGTTCGGCGGTGGAGGAGCGGGCGGCGCTCCAGGTCTCCGGGTCGCCGACCTCCACGCCGCTGGAGGCGCGCGGGGCGACCGGGGCGGTGACGTACGTGGGGAGCGGGACCGGGACGGGCTCCCAGCTCTCGCCCCGGGCTGGGCCGTGTTCGCGCTGCTGGTCGACCCACTCCGCGTGGTCGGTCTGCTCGACCAGGGCGCGGCGGCCCGCCTCCTGGGGGGAGACCGTGGGGGCCGGCTCGGGTTCCGGGGCGGGCTCCGGGTCCTCGGGCGCGGCGGGGCGGCCGCCGCGCGGGGTGCGGTTCTCGCGGAGCCGCTGTGCGGCGGCCTCGGCGCGGCGCCGGTCCATGGTGAACGCGAAGCGGCGGCGCTCCTGGCCGCGCAGGTGGACGATGTACGTGCTGAGGAGCACGGCGGGGATCGCGGGCGCCCAGAGGAAGCCCAGGCCGCCGACGGCCGCGACGACCGCGCCGAGGGTGAAGGAGAGGAAGAGGATCATGGTGGTGCGCCGGCGGCGGGCGAGGACCTGCGAACGCCGTGCACGCCGGGCGCGTTCGGCCGGGCTGCCCGCGGGGCGCGTGCGCCGCCGGGGCGCGGGGCGCTCGGGGGCGGGGCGGGGCGCGGGGTGGGAGGCGGGGTGCGCGGGCGCGGGGCGCTCGGCTCTGGCCGCCGCCGGCCGGGCGGGGGCCGGGAGGTCCGCCGGCAGGTGCATCCTGACCTCCGTATGGTCCGGAGGCGCGGCGAAGGCCCGGACGTCGACGGAGCTGATGGACTCCGTACGGCTCTCCGGTTCCGCGTCGGGCCCCGCCTCCTCGGCGGTTCGCCCCTGAAGCTCCTTGGCGTAACGGCGCTCCATGCCCGCCCTTCCGGACAGCAGCCGGATGGCGGTGCTGAAGCGCTCCGTCGGACGTGCTTCGTTCAGCTCGTCCTGCCTGCGGAGCCACATCGGCACCAAGTAGGCGGCCCAGGCCCCGACGATGACTGCGTAGATGAGGCCGCTGCTGCTCACGGTTCACACCGTAGAGGGGTTCGCACGAGGGCATCGGCCAATTGGACCGGTGTGTCGCACGATCTGGCTGATATCACGGACTTTTTTTGTGATTGTTCGTATCGATTTATCGTCGTATCGAACGTGATATCGAATGTTTGTTTTATTTTCTGGTTGTTCCCGGGCGCGCCCGGTGCCACCGGTGCACCAGTCCCTCAGGTACCTCCTCCGCCGTCAGCGCGTAGACGAGATGGTCCCGCCACGCCCCGTCGATATGGAGATAACGGGGGCGCAGCCCCTCCTCCCGGAAACCGAGTTTGTCGACGACGCGACGGCTGGGGCCGTTCTCCGGGCGGATGCAGATCTCCACGCGGTGCAGCCCGACCATGCGGAAGCAGTGGTCCACGGCGAGCGCCACCGCCGTCGGCATCACCCCACGGCCCGCCACGTCCCGGTCCACCCAATAGCCGATATGACCGGAGCACATCGAGCCCCAGGTGATCCCGGCGACCGTGAGCTGCCCGGCCAGCCGCCCCTGGTACTCGATGACGAACGGCAGCATCCGGCCCGCGTTGGCCTCGGCACGGAGATGGCGGACCATCTGGCGGTACGTGGGGCGCTGGGCGAACGGGCCGCCGGGGGGCGGCGGCGGGATCGTCGCCTCCCAGGGGCGCAGCCAGTCGCGGTTGCGCCGGTTGACCTCGCGCCAGGCGCGCTGGTCGCGCAGTCGTATCGGGCGGAGGGTCACCTCACCGTCCACCAGCATCGCGGGCCAGGCCGGGTTCATCCGGAGACGCGGGGGTGGTCGCCGCCGCGGATCTGGTCCACGGCGTGGACGAGCAGCCGGTCGAGGACGGCGAGTCCGTCGCGTACACCGCCGGTCGATCCCGGCAGGTTCACGATCAGGGTGCGCCCCGCGACGCCCGCCAGGCCCCGGGAGAGCGCGGCGGTGGGGACCTTCACGGCGCCGACCGCGCGGATCGCCTCCGGAATGCCGGGGATCTCGTAGTCGATCACCCGGCGGGTGGCGTCCGGGGTCCGGTCGGTGGGCGAGATGCCCGTACCGCCGGTGGTGAGGATCACGTCGTACGCGGCCGCCACGCCCTCCCGCAGGGCCTGCTCGACCGGATCGCCGTCGGGCACCACCCGGGGTCCCTCGACGGCGAAGCCCAGCGCACCGAGGCCGTCGGCGAGGAGCGGGCCTCCCTTGTCGGGGTAGACACCCGCGGCGGCCCGGTTGGACGCCGTGACGACCAGCGCCCGGTACGGGGCGGAGGACACGGGTACGGGCGGGGGCGGGACGGCGGCGGGCGAGTCCGTCGGAGCGGGACCGGCGGGCTCGCCCGCTCCGGTGGGCCCACTGGCCCCAGCGACCCCGGAGGCCCCGGCGGGGACGGCCGGCGGGGTGGTCATGCCGGGCCCCCGCTCGTTCTGTCCCCGGCCGCGTCGGGGCGGCTCCAGGTCCCCGACTTGCCGCCGGTCTTCTCCTCGACCCGTACGTCCGTGATGACCGCGCCCTTGTCGACGGCCTTCACCATGTCGATCACGGTGAGCGCGGCCACCGAGACGGCGGTCAGCGCCTCCATCTCCACGCCCGTACGGTCCGTGGTCTTCACCGTCGCCAGGATCTCGACCGCGTCGTCCGCGACCGTCAGGTCGACCTTGACGCCGGAGACGGCCAAGGGGTGGCAGAGCGGGATCAGGTCGGGGGTCCGCTTGGCGCCCATGATGCCCGCGATACGGGCCGTGGCGAGCGCGTCGCCCTTGGGCACTCCCCCGCCCCTGAGCAGTTCGACGACCTTCGGCGCGACCAGCACCCGGCCACTGGCCCGGGCCGTACGCGCCGTGACCTCCTTGGCGGAGACGTCGACCATCCGGGCGGCGCCCGACGCGTCGATGTGGGTCAGGCCGTCCTGGACGCGGTGCGGATCGTGCGGACCGTCCTGGCCGTGCGGACCGTCCTGGCCGTGCGGCGGTCCGGCCTGCCCGCTCGAACCGCTCTCTTCGGCCTGCTGGGGTTGTCCGGGGGTCGCTCCCCGGGAAAACACAGTCATTGGGTGTGGCGCTCCCGGTCCTGGCCCTGCCGGGCCTGTGTGGGCAGACACGGTACGCCACGGCGGCGGGTCAGCCGATCAGGACCACCTCGACCTCCGTGCCGGGCGCCACGGAGACGGTCTCCTCGGGGAGCACGATGAGCGCGTCGGCGTGGGCGAGGGCCGCCACGAGGTGCGATCCGGCGCCACCGACCGGGGTGACGGCACCGGCCTCGGCGTCGTACGTACCGCGGAGGAACTGGCGGCGGCCCGCCGGGGACGAGAGCGTCCCGTCCGCCTTGAGGGTGGCCCGGACCCGCGGACGATGCAGGTCCGACAGGCCCATGAGGGCGCGGATCGCGGGGCGCGCGAAGAGCTCGAAGGAGACGTAGCAGGAGACCGGGTTGCCGGGAAAGGCCAGCAGGGGGGTGTGCTCCGGGCCGATGGAGCCGAAGCCCTGCGGCTTGCCCGGCTGCATGGCGAGTCTGCGGAAGTCGATCCCGCTGCCATCCTCGTCCTCGTCGCCCACCGAGGAGAGCGCCTCCTTGACGACGTCGTACGCGCCGACGCTGACGCCGCCCGTGGTGACGATCATGTCGGCCCGGATGAGCTGGTCCTCGATGGTGGCGCGCAGGGTGTCCGCGTCGTCGGTGACCGCGCCGACCCGGTAGGCGAGGGCTCCGGCGTCCCTGGCGGCGGCGGTGAGGGCGAAGCTGTTGGAGTCGTGGATCTGGCCCCCTTCGAGCGGCTCGCCCGGCTGGACCAGCTCGCTCCCGGTGGACAGGACGACCACCCGCGGGCGCGGGCGGACCCGGACCCTGCCCCGGCCGATGGCCGCCAGCAGGCCGATCTGCGGCGGGCCCAGGACCGTACCGGCCGCCAGGGCGAGGTCACCGGCGTGTACGTCGCTGCCACGGGCCCGGACATGGGCGCGGGCCTCGGCGGAGCGGTGGACCCGTACCTCTCCGCTCGCTCCCGTACGCCCCTCCCCCGCCGGGGACATGGCGGTGACCGCCCCGCCGCCCGTACCGCCGTCGGTCCACTCGACCGGGACGACTGCCTCGGCCCCGGGCGGCAGCGGGGCGCCGGTCATGATCCTGGCGGCCTCTCCCGGGCCGACCTCGGGGAGCGCGCCGCTGCCCGCGGCCACGTCCCCGACGACGGTCAGTACGGCGGGGAACTCCTCGGTGGCGCCCGCCACATCCGCCGTACGGACCGCGTACCCGTCCATGGAGCTGTTGTCGAACGGCGGCAGCGCGACCGGAACCGTGACGTCCTCCACCAGGACACAGCCCTGGGCGTCGAGCAGTTGCAGCTCGATGGGGTCGAGCGGGTGGACCGCGGCGAGGATGTCCGCCAGGTGGTCCTCCACCGACCAGAGCCGGTCCTGCCCGGGATCCGGTGCGTCTGCCGTGCTGCTCACGTCCTACATCTCCTCGCTGACATACCTGCGGAGCCAGGTCCGGAAGTCCGGGCCCAGGTCTTCACGTTCGCACGCGAGTCTGACAATGGCACGGAGATAGTCGCCCCGGTCACCGGTGTCATAGCGGCGCCCCTTGAAGATCACGCCATGGACAGGGCCGCCGGCCTTCTCTTCCGGGGTCGTCGCGGCCCGGTGGGCGGCGGAGAGGTGCTGGAGGGCGTCGGTGAGCTGGATCTCGCCGCCCCGGCCCGGCTCGGTCCTGCGGAGTATCCCGAAGACGGCGGGGTCCAGCACGTAGCGGCCGATGATGGCGTAGTTGCTCGGGGCGTCGGCGGTGTCGGGCTTCTCGACCAGGTCGTGGACCTTGACGACGTCGGAGTCGCCGGTGGGTTCCACGGCGGCGCACCCGTAGAGGTGGATCTGCTCGGGGTCGACCTCCATGAGGGCGACGACACTGCCGCCCTCGCGCTCCTGCACCTCGACCATGCGGGCGAGAAGGGGGTCGCGCGGGTCTATCAGGTCGTCGCCGAGCAGGACGGCGAAGGGCTGGTCGCCGATGTGCGGGGCGGCGCAGAGGACGGCGTGTCCGAGCCCCTTGGGGTCGCCCTGGCGTACGTAGTGCATGGTGGCGAGGTCGCTGGACTCCTGGACCTTGGCGAGGCGTCCGGCGTCGCCCTTGCGGGTGAGCGCCTGTTCCAGTTCGTAGTTCCGGTCGAAATGGTCCTCAAGAGGCCGCTTGTTGCGACCGGTGACCATGAGGACGTCGGAAAGGCCGGCCGCCACCGCCTCCTCGACCACGTACTGGATCGCCGGTTTGTCGACGACCGGCAGCATCTCCTTGGGCGTGGCCTTGGTGGCGGGAAGGAACCGGGTACCGAGGCCGGCCGCGGGGATGACAGCCTTGGTGATCCTGGAGGGCGAATGAGTCATGGCGGGGAGCCTATCCAGCACATATGGGCGGAAGATGATGGTTCGCTTAACTTTCTTCTCATGTAAACCAATAGTTCCCTTGAGAGAGGTTTGTGACGCCCCGTGAGCGATGGTTCGCCGGAGAAGCCGGTGATGCCGGAGAAGAGCCTTCTGCGAAGTGAACTCCTCGCCGCGCGCGGGCTGCTCTCCGGTGAAAACGTACGGCGGGCCGCGGAAGTTCTCGCCCGCAGGGCACTGGCGCTGCCGGAGCTCGCCGAGGCCCGTACCGTCGCGGCCTATGTGTCGGTCGGGCGCGAGCCGGGGACGCGCGCGCTGCTGGACGCGCTGCGCGAGCGGGGCGTACGGGTCCTGCTGCCGGTGCTGCTGGCCGACAACGATCTGGACTGGGCCCGCTACGAGGGCGCGGAGCGGCTCGTACGGGCCGGACGGGGCCTCCTGGAGCCCGACGGGGCCCGGCTCGGTCCGGAAGCCGTCCTGGAGGCCACGGCGGTCCTGCTGCCCGGTCTCGCGGTGGACGGCCGGGGGATGCGGCTGGGCCGGGGCGGCGGCTCGTACGACCGGGTGCTGAGCCGGCTGGCCGGGGCGGGGGCCGAGCCCGCGCTGGTGGTGCTGCTGTACGCGAACGAGGTGGTCGCGCGGGTCCCGGAGGAACCGCACGACCACCCCGTACGGGCCGTGGTGACGCCGGAGGGCGTCAGGCGCTTCGGCGGCGCCCAGGGCTTTTCGGCGGCGCCTAGGGCTTGAGTGTCAGCACGTCCTTCGTGCTGTTCTGCACCGCTTTGGGTGTGTAGGACCAGTCCAGCAGCTCGCCCTTGGCCCACTTGTCCGTCTGGTCGGTGTAATGCGGGCTGTACGCGTGCCCCGAGGCCCCGGTCAGGTTGATCCAGCGGGACTTGTCCCAGTCACCGACATTGACGACCATCCGCATCGACGGCACCCAGACGACGTCGTAACCGCCCGCCGCGTTCCAGCCGGTGGCGTTGACCGCCGCCTCACCGCCGCTCATGTTCCACGGACCGCGGTTGAGCATCTGGCGCAGGACGCCGGGGCCTTCGGTGCCGAGGGTCTGGTTACGGAGCTGGAGCTGGTGCAGCCGCCCCCAGCTCCACGTGGAGACGTCCTTGCCGAGCTCGGCCGTCAACTCCCAGCGCGCGTCCTTCATGGCGCGCTTCAGGAGGCCGTCACGGGTGGTCGTGGCGGCGTCGCGGCGGCTCTTGGGAGAGCTCCACCACTCGTTCTTGTCGTCCTTGACGATGGAACGCACGACCTCGTACCAGCGGTCTCCGCCGTCCGGCTGCGCCTGGTCGGGGGCGCGCTGGCCGCACTCCCGTACGAGCTTGTCGGGGTCGTCCAGCGGGCCGGTGGAGACGGCGGGACGCACATTGAGGCACTCGCCCTTGACGCGCACCTCCTTGGGGAGCTTGTCCCCGAAGGCGAGTTTGAGGACGTTGCGCCACACGGCGTTGAAGTAGGCGGCGGCGCCCGAGTCGGAGTCCTGGGTGTAGTCCCAGCCTTCGAGGAGCTTCTGCGCCTCGCGGATGGCCGGGTCCGAGATGTCGATCTTGAGCAGGTAGGGCATCAGCACCTTGGCGATCTCGCTGCTGTTGTCCATCTGCATGGTCTGCATGTCGTCGGTCGAGATCTTCCCGCCGTCCTTGATCTTCGACTCGATCAGGTCGTTGATCCGCTGGCTGCGGGCGCCGTAACCCCAGTCCTTCGTCAGCAGGTACGGGTACTTCTCCGCGTCCAGGACGGCCTGGTTGGCGGTGACGATGTAGCCGCGCTCCGGGTTGTACTCGTAGGGCAGCTCGGCGAAGGGGATGTACCCGGTCCACTTGTACTTCGGGTCCCAGCCCGGCGCCGGCATCGTGCCGTCGCCCTCGGCGCGGATCGGGATCCGGCCCGGCGTCTGGTAGCCGATGTTGCCCTTGGTGTCGGCGTAGATGAGGTTCTGCGAGGGGACGTCGAAGTGCTCGGCGGCCTTGCGGAAGCCCGCGAAGTCCTTGGCGCGGTTCAGCTCGAAGACGGCGTCCATGGCGTTGCCGGGCTGGAGCGCGGTCCACTCCAGGGAGACCGCGTAACCGGTGCCGCGGTCCGGGGCGACATCGCCGACCGGGGCCTTCTCACCGACCTTCGCGAGACCGCTGTCGCGGTCGGAGACGATGGGCCCGTGGTCGGTGGAGCGGATGGTGATGTCCTTGCTGCCGCCTCCGGCGATCTTGATGACCTCGTGGCGGAGCTTGAACTTCTTCTCCTCGGTGCCGTACTGGTACGTCTCTCCGTTGACCTTCTCCAGATACAGGTCGGTCACATCGGCGCCGAGGTTGGTGAACCCCCAGGCGATGTCCTGGTTGTGGCCGATGACCACGCCGGGCATCCCGGAGAAGGTGTAGCCGGCGACGTCGTACCGGCAGGTCTCCGAGACGCTGCGGCAGTGCAGCCCCATCTGGTACCAGAGCGAGGGGAGCTGCGGGGCGAGGTGCGGGTCGTTGGCGAGGAGGGGCTTGCCCGTCGTCGTGTACGTGCCCGAGACGACCCAGGAGTTGGAGCCGATGCCGCTGCCGCTCGGGCCGAGGAGGGCGGGGATCTCGTCCAGGGTGCCGGAGAGGGCGCTGAGACCGGACTGGAAGCCCTGGGCGGCCTCGGCGGCACTGTCGGAGCCGCCGGTCGTCAGAGAGACCGTGGAGGCGCCTGTGGAGCCCGTTCCGGTGCCGCCGAGGGCCGTACCGGTGCCCGTCCCCGTTCCCGTACCGCCGGTGCCGTCGCCCACGACCGTACCCGCGGTGCCGGTGCCGGTCTCGCCGCTCCCGGCGTTCCCGCTGTTCCCGCCGTTTCCGGTGGGCTGGGCGGCGGGGTCGTACGCGCCTGTGGCCGGGTCTATCCCGCCCTCACTGACGATGGGTTTGTTCCGGTCGTACGGGTACTCCGGGTACAGGTCCTTGATCTGCTTCTCGCTCAGCCGGCTGGTCAGCAGCGAACGGTCGATCTCGTCCTGCATGTTGCCGCGCAGGTCCCAGGCCATCGCCTTGAGCCAGGCCACCGAGTCGACCGGGGACCACTTCTCGGGCCGGTAGTCGTTGGTCAGGTTGAGGGCCGCGTACTCGACGGAGATGTCCGCGGCGTCCCGGCCCTTGAGGTACTCGTTGACGCCCTCCGCGTACGCCTGGAGGTTCTTCTTGGTCTCCGGCGACAGCTTGGTGTCGTACTCGCGCTGCGCGACGCCGCGCCAGTCCAGGGTGCGCAGCAGGGAGTCGGTCTTCACCTGGCCCTTGCCGAACATCTCGGAGAGCCGCCCGGCGGTCATATGACGCCGTACGTCCATCTCCCAGAAGCGGTCCTGCGCCTGGACGTATCCCTGCGCGCGGAACAGGTCGGCGTCGCTGTTCGCGTAGATCTGGGGGACGCCGTAGCTGTCGCGCCGGACGTCCACGGGTCCTGAGAGGCCCTTGAGCGTCACGGATCCCGCGGTCTGCGGGAAGGAGGCTCGGACCGTGCCGACGCTCCAGTACGCGCCGTAGCCGACACCCGCGACAAGCGCCAGCACCAGGACGATCACGATCAGACGGGCGCGTCGCCCCTTCTTTTTGACGGAAGGGGGGGCTGTGTTGGCGGGCATCGCTGTCCTTCGA
Source organism: Streptomyces sp. NPDC093085 (assembly GCF_040683935.1). Classification (NCBI taxonomy): domain Bacteria; kingdom Bacillati; phylum Actinomycetota; class Actinomycetes; order Kitasatosporales; family Streptomycetaceae; genus Streptomyces; species Streptomyces sp. NPDC093085. Next base: position 300,423 of record NZ_JBFBFB010000007.1, read on the forward strand.
GGGGCAGGGTGGTCCTGGAATGCTGGAGCAACCATAGGCGCAGGCGTTCCGCGCCCCCGACGCGGTGTCATGTAGTGCGACTGATCCGATGACCGATCCGGCGATCACAGAATGATCACACAGAGGTTGACGCATGAATTCCGCTCCGGATTCACCCCTCTTCGCCCCCTGTCATACCGGTCTCCACCCCTGTCGTACCGGCTCTCGCCGGTCGCGCGGCGGCCCCTCTCCACGATCGCGACGGAAATCACATCGATGCTCGTACTGACGATCGAAAGCATCAAGAAAGCGTTAAAGATTAGGTAAGGTAACGAAGTACCGGCTCCCGGAGGAACGATCCGGCGTGCGCGAGGGGAAGGATTGGCCGCTGTCTGTTCACCATCTCAACGAACTGCTGCTCATCAGCTCGCTCGTGCTGCTGATCGCGGTCGCCGCCGTCCGGGTCTCGTCCCGGAGCGGTCTGCCCAGCCTGCTGCTGTACCTGGGCATCGGTGTCGTCATAGGGCAGGACGGCCTGTTCCATGTGAAGTTCGACGATGTCGAGTTGACGCAGGTGATCGGCTATGCCGCGCTGGTGGTGATCCTGGCCGAGGGCGGTCTGGGCACCAAGTGGAAGGAAGTGCGGCCGGCGCTGCCGCTCGCCGCCGTTCTGTCGACGGTGGGCGTCGCGGTGAGCATCGGCGTCACGGCGTCCGCCGCGCACTTCCTGATCGGGCTGGAGTGGCGGCAGGCGGTGATCGTCGGGGCCGTCGTCTCCTCGACGGACGCGGCGGCGGTCTTCTCCGTTCTGCGCAGGGTGCCGTTGCCGTCCCGGGTGACCGGGGCGCTGGAGGCCGAGTCCGGCTTCAACGACGCCCCCGTGGTGATCGTCGTGGTCGCGCTCTCGGCGGCGGGCCCGGCAGAGCACTGGTACATCCTGGTCGGCGAGATCGCCCTGGAGCTGGCGATCGGCGCGGTCATCGGGCTCGTGGTCGGCTGGGCGGGGGCGTACGGGCTGAGGCATGTGGCCCTGCCCGCCTCCGGGCTGTACCCGATCGCCGTGATGGCCATCGCGGTGGCGGCGTACGCGTGCGGCGCCACCGCGCACGGCAGCGGCTTCCTCGCCGTCTACATCGCCTCCATGATCCTCGGCAACTCCAGACTCCCGCACGCCCCGGCGAACCGCGGCTTCGCCGAGGGGCTGGGATGGATCGCGCAGATCGGCATGTTCGTCCTGCTCGGCCTGCTGGTGACACCGCACGACCTGGGCGCCGACTTCCTGCCCGCCGTGATCGTCGGCCTGGTCCTGACGGTGGTGGCCCGGCCGCTGTCCGTGCTGGTCAGCCTGGCGCCGTTCCGGATCCCCTGGCAGGAGCAGGCGCTGATGTCCTGGGCCGGGCTGCGCGGCGCGGTGCCCATCATCCTGGCGACCATCCCGATGGTCCACCAGGTCGAGAGCAGCCTGCGGATCTTCAACATCGTCTTCATCCTGGTCGTCGTGTACACGCTGGTGCAGGGGCCGACGCTGCCCTGGCTGGCGAAAGCCCTGCGGCTCGGGGTCCCCTCCGGGGCGGCCGACCTGGGCATCGAGTCGGCGCCGCTGGAGCGGCTGCGGGGGCATCTCCTCTCCGTGGCGATCCCGTCGGGGTCGAAGATGCACGGCGTGGAGGTCGCGGAGCTGCGGCTGCCGCCCGGGTCCGCGGTGACGCTGGTCGTACGGGACGACAAGAGCTTCGTACCGCTCCCCTCGACCGTGCTGCGCCGGGGCGACGAACTGCTCGTGGTGGCGACGGATCCCGTACGGGACGCGGCGGAGCGCCGGCTGCGCGCGGTCGGCCAGGGCGGAAAGCTCGCCGACTGGCTGGGAACGGGCGGACCGGACAACAGACCCGGCGGCAGACCGGGCAGCGGCGGCGCCGGTACGGGGGCCCGCGCGGGTGGCAAGCGGACATGACCGCCCGGAGAGCGGGCTCCGGCCGGGCGGGCCTGGCTTTCCCAGGCCCACGCCGTGGTATGCCTGTACGATAAAGGCGCAGGTGACCCCTTCTCCGGCACCCGCACCCACCTCGCTTCATCTGCTTCACCCGCACCATCCACTGATCGACCAACCCTGCCTGACGCAGTGCTGGCGCGACCGTATGGCGGCCGTGGCTACCCCTTCTGTGGGCCCTGGTATCTACCGCAGTTCCGCGCAAGAGGACAGCTCTCGGCTGCGCCCGGCCCCGTGACCGACGGGGCCCACCCCGGCGCGCTACCAGGCGGCAGAAAGGCATGGGCCGTGTCCCGCAACACGGTCGAAACCGACACCGGCGCCGGCCATACCGGCGCCGCCCTCACCCCCGGCACCGTCGAGGCGCAGACCGCCCCCGCTCCCCGCCCGGGATACGGACCGCTGCTGCGCACCCCCGGCGCCTGGACGTTCCTGCTTCCCGGCTTCGCGGCACGGCAGCCGTTCGCGATGCTGACGATCGGCATCGTCCTCCTTGTCCAGCACACCACCGATTCGTACGGCACCGCAGGCGCCGTCGCCGCCGTCACCGGTGTGTCCATGGCGCTCTTCGCCCCGCAGGGCGGCAAGCTCGCCGACCGCTACGGGCAGCGCGCCGTCCTGGTTCCGGGCGTGCTGATCCACACCGCGTCCGCGGCGGCGCTGATCGCGCTCGCCCTGGCCGGCGCCCCGGTCTGGGCGCTGTTCGCCGCGGCGCTCCCCACCGGCGCCTCGGTCCCGCAGGTCGGGCCCATGGTCCGTGCGCGCTGGGCCTCGCTGCTGGGCTCGCGCGGCTCGTCGTCCCTGCTGCCGACGGCCGCCGCCTTCGAATCCGTGACGGACGAGCTCACCTTTGTCATCGGCCCCGTGGTGGCGACGGCGCTCTGCGCCGGGATCCACCCGGCGGCGGGACTCGCCGCCGAGGCCACCCTCACCCTGGTGGGCGGGGTCCTCTTCGCGGCCCAGCGCGCCACGGAACCCCGGTCCGGGCGCCACGACAGGGCGGACGGCTCCACCGCGCCGCGTACCTCCGCACTCTCCGTGCCCGGCGTACGTGTCCTGGCTGTGGCCCTCCTCGGGATCGGTTCGGTCTTCGGCGGGATGCAGGTCTCCCTCACCGCGTTCGCGGAGGAGATCGGCGCCCCCGGTGTGAACGGCCTCCTTTACGGGGTCTTCGCGGCGGGCAACATGCTCGCCGGGATCGTCTGCGGCACCCTGGCCTGGAAGACCGGCCCGCGCCGCAGACTGCTGATCGGATACGCGGCCCTGACGCTGGCCGCCTCCGTGCTGTGGACAGCGCACTCGGCCCCGCTTCTCGCCGGCCTCGGACTGCTGGTGGGCCTCTGCATCGCCCCCGCCCTGATCACGAGCTACACGCTGGTCGAGTCGCTCGTGCCCGCCTCGGCGCGCACCGAGGCGTTCACCTGGCTGACCGGGGCGGTCGCGCTCGGGCAGGCGGCCGCGGTCACGGCCGCCGGGCAGCTTGCCGACGCCCATGGCGCGCGCGCCGGGTTCATCGTGCCGATCGCGGGCACCGCACTGGCCCTGGCCACCCTGGTGGCGCTGCGCGCACGGCTCTCCCCGACGGCTTCGGGGCGGGTCGCCGCGCGTGGGAAGAGTCACCGCGCATCGGTGACAGTGGACTGATCGCTCGGAATACGTCACTATGGACCGTCGTTAGCACTCATTGAGTGAGAGTGCCAGGAGGAGCAAGTGCCGACCTACCAGTACCAGTGCACCGAATGTGGCGAGGGCCTTGAGGCGGTGCAGAAGTTCACCGATGACGCCCTCACGGTGTGCCCGAGTTGCGAAGGACGCCTGAAGAAGGTCTTCTCCGCGGTCGGCATCGTCTTCAAGGGCTCCGGGTTCTACCGCAACGACAGCCGCGGCTCGTCGTCGAGCAGCGCCCCCGCCTCGTCCGGATCCTCCGGATCCGGCTCGTCGGGCGCGAAGCCGTCCTCGGACACCAAGGCCGCGGCGTCCGCCTCGACTTCTTCTTCGTCCGGCTCCGGATCCTCCTCGGGCGGTTCCAGCTCCGCCGCCTCGGGGTCGTCGAGCGGCTCCAGCAGCTCGTCCGCCGCCTGATTTCTCTCCTTTCACCGCCAGGGCCCCGTCGTTCCGTACGGCCGGGGCCCTTCGGGTACGAGGGCCCGGCCGCGCGGGCACGGCGGCCCGGTGGAGGGCCGTGCCCGAGTGGGTCCGGCTAGTGTGACCGGATGGCAAATGCAGAGATCGGTGTGATCGGTGGCTCCGGGTTCTACTCCTTTCTGGAGGACGTGACCGAAGTCCAGGTGGAAACGCCGTACGGACCCCCCAGCGACTCTCTCTTCCTCGGCGAGATCGCCGGCCGGAAGGTCGCGTTCCTGCCCCGGCACGGGCGCTCGCACGACCTCCCTCCGCACCGCATCAACTACCGCGCCAACCTGTGGGCCCTGCGCTCCGTCGGTGTGCGGCAGGTCCTGGGGCCGTGCGCGGTGGGCGGGCTGCGGCCGGAGTTCGGCCCGGGCACACTGCTCGTACCCGATCAGCTCGTGGACCGTACGAAGGCCCGGGTCCAGACGTACTACGACGGGCTGCCGCTGCCGGATGGCAGCGCCTCCCATGTCGTCCATGTCTCGCTCGCCGATCCGTACTGTCCTGAAGGGCGCAGGACCACTCTGGCGGCGGCGCGCGGACGCGACTGGGAGCCGGTGGACGGCGGAACGCTCGTCGTGATCGAAGGGCCGCGTTTCTCCACCCGGGCGGAGTCGCGCTGGCATGCGGCGATGGGCTGGTCGGTCGTCGGGATGACCGGTCACCCCGAGGCCGTGCTCGCCCGTGAACTGGGGCTCTGCTACACCTCCATGACGCTCGTGACGGATCTGGACGCGGGGGCCGAGACCGGCGAGGGAGTCTCGCACGACGAGGTCCTCAAGGTCTTCGCCTCCAATGTCGACCGGCTGCGCACCGTGCTCTTCGACGCCGTGGCCGGACTGCCGCCGAACGAGACGCGCGACTGCCTGTGCGCGCACGCGCTCGACGGGATGGACACCGGGATTCAACTGCCCTGACCCCGCGGCGCCTCGATCTTGATTTCCCCGGCTCCCGCTCGGGCCATGCGCGGGAGCGGGGAAAAACCGCGCACAGCCCCCTGAACCACCCTTGCGGGTGAGGGAGTTATCCACAATCGGCGATTGATCCACAGGCCCCGGCAGGATTCCGCCCGGCGGTGCATCGTGAGAAGCGATCTCGGAAATTCTCATGTCAGGCGGTGTCCGTCATGTCCTGTTCTTTCGCGCACGATCCTTCCCGCGCCCCCGCTCCTCCCGCGACCGCGTCCCCGTCGCACCCGGCGTTCGCCCCGCCCGCCCCTTTTCTCCCTTCTTTTCTCCCGTCGGGCGCCGCGCCGCCGCCGCGCGACGTCCCGGCGTTCGCCCCGCTGCGGGTGGGCGGTTCGCGGCAGCGGTGGCGCCGGGCCCTGCTGAGGCGGCGGCGGGCGACGGCGGCCGGCCTCGCCGTGACGGCCGCCGCGCTGGCGGCCACCGGCGCGGGTGGCGGGGCCGGCGGAAATGCGGGCGCCGATGCCCGTGCCGAGGCGGCCGTGGGCGCTCCGGCGCCCCTGCCGCCGTCCCGGCGCCAACGGGAGGCCCGGCCGGTGAAGATGGTGTCCGCGCCCGTGCGGATCGCGGACGCTGCGACGGTCCGGCTGCTGCGCCGGGGAGACCGCGTCGACGTGATCGCGTCCGCGGCGGTGATGCCGGGCCCGGCGGGGCTCGAGGAGAGCGGACCCGAGGCGCGGGTGGTCGCCAGGGACGCCCGGGTCGCGGAGATCCCGGAGCCCCGGGCGGTCTCGCCGGACGGCGGGGCGCTCGTCGTCCTGTCCGTGCCGCGCGCCACCGCCACGGCGCTGGCCGGCGCGAGCGCCGTCTCCCGACTGGCGGTGACGCTGTGCTGATCCGGGCGGTCAGGCGGCTGGTACGCGGCGCCGTGGAGCGGGCGCGCCCGGTCCTGGGCCGGTTGTGCCGGGCCGGGATCAAGCGGGGCCGTGCCGTGCTGAGTCGTACTGGCGACCGGTGGCGTCGCCTGATCGTGTGTGGGCGGTGGACAGGGTGGGCGCGCGCTGTCGTAGGTTGCGGAGCGGATTGTCACCCCACCAGCACATGTGAAGAAAGGCTCACTCGTGAGCAAGAAGAAGGAGAGCGTTCTCGAAGGCTTCAAGGCCTTCCTGATGCGCGGCAACGTGATCGATCTCGCCGTGGCGGTGGTGATCGGGGCGGCCTTCACCAACGTGGTGAACTCGGTCGTCAAGGGCATCATCAACCCCGTGGTCGGCGCGTTCGGCACGCAGGACCTCGACCGGTACAGCTCGTGCCTGAAGGCGCCGTGCCGGACGAACGCCGCGGGCGAGGTCACAGAGGGCATTCAGATCCTGTGGGGATCGGTGCTGAGCGCGACGCTCACCTTTCTGATCACCGCGGCCGTCGTGTACTTCCTGATGGTGCTGCCGATGGCCCGCTACCTCGCCCGGCGCGCCCGGCAGCAGGCGGCCAAGGAAGAGGCCCAGGAGGTCATCGAGGTCACCGAGCTGGAGGTGCTCAAGGAGATCAGGGACGAGCTGATCGCACAGCGCGGCTCGGGGCAGAGCGGCCCGGCGCGGGGCGCTCCGTAAGGAGGGGCCGACAGGCTGCCCCGGGCCCGGGGCACTCGGCTCAGATGTGGTGGGGCGGCTTCTCGTCGAGGAAGCGGGCCAGGTCGGCCGCGCTGCCGCCGCTCGCGGCGGGACGCTCCCCCCAGCCGTCGTCGGTGTCGTCCGAGGAGTGCTGGTCCAGTGGATCGTCGAAGATCAGCGCGGCGCTCGGGCGGGGTGTCCCCGTCGGCCGTGACGGCTCCGTGGGGTGCTCCGCGGGGTCCGGCTCGGAGGTGGGGGCGGTGCTCATGCCTCCAGGATACGGGGGCGGGTACGCCGCCCGGAGGCCCGCGGCGGGCCGGCGGGCGGCGGCTCCCGCGCCCGGCATCGGACGCCGCGCGCGCGGCCCACCATGGAGAGGGGCCTTCGCCTCCGCCGCCCCTCGCCCCGCCCTCCTCCATCGGTTCCCGGCGTCGGCGTCCCACTGCCCGGGCACGTGGTACGCATGGGAACCATGGCACTGAATGACGCACTGACCGATGTGGCGGGCCTCCGGGTAGGGCACGCCCAGGTGACCGGTGATCGCGCGCTCACCGGCACCACCGTCGTGCTCGCCCCGGAGGGCGGGGTGGTCTCCGCCGTGGACATACGGGGCGGCGGGCCTGCCACGAAGGAGACCGACGCGCTCGACCCGCGCAACATCGCCCAGCGCACGGAGGCCGTCGTGCTGACGGGCGGCAGCGCGTTCGGGCTCGACGCGGCGTCCGGTGTGATGGCATGGCTGGAGGAGCGGGGGCGGGGCATACGGGTCGGCCCCGGTCCGGGTCAGGTGGTCCCCGTCGTCCCGGCGGCGGGCATCTTCGACCTGGGCCGTGGCGGCGACTGGCGGGTCCGGCCCGACGCGGCGACCGGGCGCGCGGCGGTGGAGGCGGCGGCGGCGTCGGAGGGCGGGGCGCCGGTCGCCGAGGGGTGCGTGGGCGCGGGGGTCGGTGCTCTCGTCGGGCGGCTCAAGGGCGGTGTCGGGACGGCAAGCACGGTGCTGGACTCCGGAATCACGGTCGCCGCGCTGATCGTGGCCAACGCGGCGGGCTCCGTGGTCGATCCGCTGACCGGAGTGCTGTACGGGCGCTACTTCAACGGGCGTACGGAGTATCCGACATCTGAGGCGCACGAGGCGGCCCAACAACGACTGGCCGAGTTGAGCGGGCGGAACAGCCCCGCGCCGCTCAACACCACCCTGGCGGTCGTCGCCACGGACGCCGAACTCTCCCGGGCGCAGGCGCAGAAGCTTGCGGGGACGGCGCACGACGGCATCGCGCGCGCCGTCCGACCGGTGCATCTGCTCAATGACGGGGATACTGTCTTCGCGCTGTCAACTGGTGTTCATGCGTTGGAAGACGGGGATCCACTCGCTCTCAACGCGATTCTGGGAGCGGGGGCGGATGTGGTGACCAGGGCGATCGTGTCGGCCGTGTGTGCGGCTGAGGGAATCGACGGGCCCGGGGGTACGTTTCCTTCGTACCGTGAGTTGTACGGGCTGGACTGAGGGGCGTGCCGGGCGAGTTGACAAGGGGCGCGCGGGAACTTCGCGTACGCCCCCTTCGTTTTCCTAAACTTAGGACGCGATGTCAGCCCTAGGCACTACGTTATGCAATCACCAAGTGACATGTGGCGACGGCCTGGAGACCCATCTTGAACGATCCCTACGAGACAACCGAGACGCACCTCGCGCGACTCCTGGGTCGGGCACTCAACTCCTTCGACCTGCCTGACGTACTGGTCGAACGACTCGACCGTGCGCTGGCGCACGCCAGCTCGCTGTGTTCCGCGCACCACAGTGCGGGGCTGCACCGCGAGACGTACCGGCACACCTTTCTGCTCAACGACGGCAGCGCGCTCAGCCTTTGGGAGCTGGTGCACAACACCGGCCGGGACGGCGCGCGGCTGCACGAGCTCTACGGGGAGGAGTCCGAGGCCCAGCTCGCGGCGGCACGCCTCTGCCGGCCGGGCAGCCCGGAGGCTCCGCGGCTCTCGTCGAGCGAACCGTACGAGCAGGACGGCGAGTCGTACGCGGGAGACCGAGGATGCCTGGACGACCTCCGGGAGGAGGACGCCCAGGACGCCGAGGCCTCCATGGACGAGCTCGCGGCCGATCTTCTGGCGGAGTTGGAGAACGAGCGCACGGCGGAGATCGACGCCCACCTCGCGTTGATCCGCGGACTGCGCGCGCTGCCCGCACCGGCGCCGACGCCGCGGCACCGGCTGTACGCGCCCGACAACTCGCCGGACCACGCCCGCAGGGTGCTGCGCCGGGCGGAGAACGAGGACTGCCCGAGCGAGGCGACCCGGCTGCTGCTGAAGACGGCGTTCGCGCACCACATCACGCAGGTCTTCGGCCGGCAGTGCCAGGTCGCGGGCAAGGACGCGGGGTTCATGCTCTACGAGCACGCGTTCCTGCTGATCGACGGCACCGAGATGAGTCTGTGGGAGGTGGAGCACACGGCGACGCCGGACGGTCGGCACATGTGTGAGGTGTACGAGGCCGAGCAGGCGGCGCGGGACGCCATGGAGCTTCGCGCGCGGGTCCTGTGACCGCCGGCCACGGCTGAGAGAACCGGGCCTGGAGAAGGCCGTACGGCCCGCCAGGGGTGGGACGGACCGTACGGCCTCCTGGGGGACCCCGGAGGCGGCCAGGGGGCTCAGACGCCCGCGGGCACCTTGACCTCGGTTCCCGCACCGCCGGTGCTCTGCGCCCCGGGGGCGGCCGTGCCGGGGGCCTGGTCGGGGGTGCCGTTCCGGCGGGTTCCCTTGAGCACGACGACCAGTCCGGCGGTGACGAGCGTTCCCGCGGCGATCGCGATCAGGTAGAGCAGCGGGTTGCCGATCAGGGGGATCACGAAGACACCGCCGTGCGGGGCGCGCAGCGTGCACTCGAAGAGCATCGAGAGCGCGCCGGTCACCGCTCCGCCCGCCATCGCGGACGGGATGACCCGCAGCGGGTCGGCGGCGGCGAACGGGATGGCGCCTTCGGTGATGAAGGAGGCGCCGAGCACCCAGGCGGCCTTGCCGTTCTCGCGCTCGGTACGGGTGAACAGCTTTCCGCGCACGGTCGTGGCGAGCGCCATGGCCAGCGGCGGGACCATGCCCGCCGCCATCACGGCGGCCATGACCTTCAGGCTGCCCTCGTTGGGGTTGGCGAGGCCGCCGACGGCGAAGGCGTAGGCGACCTTGTTCAGCGGGCCACCGAGGTCGAAGCACATCATGAGGCCGAGGACGACGCCCAGGATGACCGCGTTGGCCCCGGAGAGGCCGGACAGCCAGTCGGACAGGACCTCCTGGAGCGAGGCGATCGGCTTGCCGACCACCAGGAACATCAGGAATCCGACCACCGCGGAGGAGATCAGGGGGATCACGACGACCGGCATGATGCCGCGCAACGCGGCGGGTACGTCGACGCGTTGGATGGCCATCACCACGCCACCGGCGATGAGACCGGCGGCGAGACCACCGAGGAAGCCCGCGTTGATGCTGAGGGCGATGGCCCCGCCCACGAAGCCGGGGACGAGCCCTGGGCGGTCGGCCATCCCGTATGCGATGTAGCCCGCGAGGACCGGCACGAGGAAGCCGAAGGCCAGGCCGCCGACCTGGAAGAGCAGGGCGGCCCAGCTCAGGCTCTCCGTCCAGACGAAGTGCTCGGCGACGGAGGGGGCCTTGTCGACGGTGTAGCCGCCGATGGCGAAGCCGAGGGCGATGAGGAGGCCGCCGGCCGCGACGAACGGGACCATGTAGCTCACGCCGGACATCAGCCACTTGCGCAGCTTGGTGCCGTACCCCTCGCCGGGCTCCCCCGCGTTGTCCACGGGGGAGGCGGCGTTCGCGGCGCCGGTGATCTCGCCGCGTGCGGCCTTGCCGCGCACCTCGGAGATCAGTTCGTCGGGGCGGTTGATGCCGGCCTTGACGCCGACGTCGACCGTCGGCTTGCCGGCGAAGCGCTCCTTCTCCCGTACGGGGACGTCGTGCGCGAAGATCACGCCGTCGGCGGCGGCGATGACGGCCGGGTCGAGCCGGTCGAAGCCGGCGGACCCCTGTGGTTCGACGACGAGTTCGACACCGTCGGCCTGCTGTCCGGCGCGCTCCAGGGACTCGGCTGCCATGTAGGTGTGCGCGATGCCGGTGGGGCAGGAGGTGACGGCGACGATCCGGAAGACCTTGTCCCCGGTGGTGCCGGAGGCGGTGGCGTCGGACGCGGTGGTGTCCGACGGGGTGGCACCTGACGGGGTGGCGGGCGGGGCCGCCGTCTCCGAGGTCCCCGGCTTGGCGGGGGTCGGCTCGGGAGGCGCCGTCTGCGGGGTTGTGGTCTCCGGGGCCGCTGCCTCCGGGGATGTCGCGGGGGTCTCGCCTCGGATGAGGGCGGCGGTCGCCTCGGTGTCGGTGGCCGAGCGGAGCGCCGTGGTGAACTCCTCGTTCATCAGGCGGCGGGCGAGCGCGGAGAGGATGGTGAGGTGCGCGTCGTCGGCGCCGGCCGGGGCCGCGATGAGGAAGATCAGGTCGGCGGGTCCGTCGGGGGCGCCGAAGTCGATGCCCCGCGCCGAGCGGCCGAAGGCCAGGGTCGGCTCGGCGACATGGGCGCTGCGGCAGTGCGGGATGCCGATGCCGCCGTCGAGACCGGTGGGCATCTGCGCCTCGCGCGCGGCCACATCGGCCAGGAAGCCGTCCAGGTCGGTGACCCGGCCCAGGGTCACCATGCGTTCGGCCAGCGAGCGGGCCGCTGCTTCCTTTGTCTCGGCGGCCAGGTCGAGGTCGACCAGGTCCGCGGTGATCATGTCGCTCATCGCGGGCTCCTTTGCTCGCTTGTCGGGCGGGTCAGGTTCTCCGGGGGGAGGAGGGGAAGGGGGACGGAGGAGGTCATGAGGCGGGCTCCCTCAGCGGGCGGTCCTGCGGGATGTCGGCGGTCACCGTGACCGAGGACGGGTCCAGATCGGTGGGCGCGGGCATGACGCTGCCCGGGAGTTGCACCGCCGCCGCGCCGTGCGCGAGGGCGGAGGCGAGGGCTCCGGGGCCGTCGCCGCCGGCCGCCAGGAAGCCGGCGAGCGAGGCGTCGCCCGCGCCGACGTTGCTGCGGACCGCGGCGACCGTGGCGGAGCCGAAGTAGGTGCCGGTCTCCGCGACCAGGAGCTGGCCGTCCGCGCCGAGGCTGGCGAGGACGGCGGTGGCGCCGTACGTACGGAGTTCCTCGGCGGCCTTGACGGCGTCGCCGATGGTGGCGAGGGGGCGGCCGACGGCCTGGGCGAGTTCCTCGGCGTTCGGCTTGACGACATCCGGCCGTTCGCGGAGCGCGGCGAGGAGCGAGGGGCCCGAGGTGTCGAGGGCGACCCTGGCTCCGGCGTGGTGGGCGCTCGCGACGAGTTCCGCGTACCACTCGGGGGCCAGTCCGCGTGGCAGGCTGCCGCAGCAGGCGATCCAGGCCGGGGAGCCGGAGTGGGCGCGGATCCGGGTCCGTACCTCGGCGAGCAGCGACTCCGACTCGGCCGGGGTCAGTTCGGGGCCCGGCGCGTTGATCTTGGTCAGGGTGCCGTCGGGCTCGGCGAGCGCGATATTGGAGCGGGTCGCGCCTGCGACCGGCACCGGGGCGACCTCGATGCCCTGTCCGGCGAGGAGTTCGGCCACCAGCGCCCCCGGGGCACCGCCCAGGGGCAGCACGGCGACGGTACGGTGTCCGGCCGCCGCGACGGCGCGGGAGACGTTGACACCCTTGCCGCCGGGGTCCATGCGTTCGGCAGTGGCCCGCAGTACCTCGCCCCGGTCGAGGGCGGGGATCTCGTACGTACGGTCCAGGCTGGGGTTGGGGGTGACGGTGAGGATCATGCGGCGCTCTCCTGGACACACAGCACCTCGGTGCCCGCGGCCTCGACCGCCGCGACATCCGAGGGGCCGAGCCCGCTGTCGGTGATGAGCAGATCGACGTCGGCGAGGGTGCCGAAGCGGGCGAAGTGCTCCTGGTCGTACTTGGCCGAGTCGGCGAGCAGCACCACGCGCCGGGCCGCGCCGATCAGCGCGCGCTTGACGGCGGCCTCGGCGAGGTCGGGGGTGGTGAGCCCGGCTTCGGGCGAGAAGCCGTTGGTGCCGAGGAAGACGACATCGGCGCGGATCTCCCCGTACGCCCGCAGGGCCCAGGCGTCGACGGCGGCCCGGGTGCGGTTGCGCACCCGGCCGCCGACGAGGTGGAGATCGATGCCCGGGTGGTCGGCGAGACGGGCGGCGACGGGGAGGGAGTGGGTCACGACCGTGAGCCCGCACTCCAGCGGGAGTTCCGCCACCAGCCGGGCGACGGTCGAGCCCGCGTCGAGGATGACGCTGCCCTCGCCGGGGAGTTCCGCGAGCGCCGCGTGGGCGATGCGGTCCTTCTCGTCGGCGGCGGTGGATTCGCGCTCGGCCAGGTCGGGTTCGAAGTCCATGCGCCCGGCCGGGATGGCCCCGCCGTGCACACGGCGGACGAGACCGGCCCGGTCCAGGGCCTTCAGGTCGCGCCGTACGGTCTCCGCGGTGACCTGGAACCGCTCGGCGAGCGACAGCACGTCGACGCGTCCGCCCTCACGGGCCAGGCGCAGGATCTCCTGCTGCCGCTCCGGTGCGTACATGTGGTTTTACGTCCGTCCTGTGCCCGACCCTGTGGTTTCGGCGACACGCTACGCCCACATTTCTAGAAAGTAAACATATTCGGGCGGGCTTCGGACGGGACCGGACAGGATCGGTCAGTTCTTCTGGAGTTTCGCCTGCCGTGGCAGCGCGAACATGATGGCGAAGATGGCCGCGAGCACGACCGCCACCCACCCCAGCGCGTGCTGGAAGCCGTCGGCGAAGGCCGCGTTGGTCTCGTTCACCGGCCGGCCGTCGACCACGCCGAAGAACACCACCGACACCAGCCCGAGCCCCAGCGCGTTGCCCATCTGCTGAGTGGTGTTGATGAGGCCGGACGCCGAGCCCGAGTGTTCGCGCGGGACGTCGGAGAGCACCGCGTCCGTCAGCGGGGCCACGATCAGGCCCATCCCCGCGCCCATCACCACCAAGGGCGGGGCCATCTGCCAGGAGTGGATCCCCAGGCCGTACCGGTCGGCCACGGCCAGGTGCAGCAGCACCCCGGCGATCATCGTCAGCGCGCCCGCCTGGAGGACCTTGCGCCCGAAACGCGGGACGAGCTTCTGTACGGAGAGGGCGGCGGCGACCGATACGGCGACGGAGAACGGGAGCCCGGTGAGCCCGGCGTGCAGCGGGCTCCAGCCGAGGCCTATCTGCATGTACAGCGTCCAGACCAGGAAGAAGATACCGAGCGCGATACCGAAGGTGAGCTGGACCGCGATCCCGGCGGCGAAACTCTTGATCCGGAAGAGCGACAGTTCGATCAGCGGTGAACCGTCCCTGCGCGACTTCCGTCGCTCGTACGCCACCAGCGCGGCCAGGACGACAAGGCTGCCGGCCATGCAGAGGTGGCCCCACAGCGGCCAGCCGAGGTCGCGCCCCCGGGTGAGCGGGTAGACCAGCATCAGCAGCGCGGTCGTCACCAGCGCCACGCCCACCAGGTCGAGCCGGAGCGCCCGGGGCGCCTTGGACTCGACGATGAACCTTCGGGCCAGCACCACGCCCGCCACGCCGACCGGCAGGTTGATCAGGAAGATCGGGCGCCAGGCGAGGCCGAAGAGGTTCCACTGGGTGAGCAGCGCGCCGAGCAGCGGACCCGAGACGGCGCCGAGGCCGACGATGGCGCCGAAGAGCCCGAAGACCTTGCCGCGTTCATGGGCGGGGAAGGTGACATGGATGATCGCCAGCACCTGGGGCACCATCATGGCGGCCATCGCGCCCTGGAGGAGCCGCGAGCCGACCAGCATCTCCGGGGAGGCCGCGAAGCCGCAGAGTGCGGAGGCGATCGTGAAGCCGCTGATTCCGATCAGGAAGAGCCGCTTGCGGCCGTAGATGTCACCCAGTCGACCTCCGGTGATCAGTCCGGCGGCGAAAGCGAGCGCGTATCCGGCGGTGATCCACTGGATGGCGCCGAAGGAGGCGCCGAGGTCGCGTTCCATGCTCGGGATCGCGATATTGACGATGGTGACGTCGACCAGGTCCATGAACGCGGCCGTCATGACCACGGCCAGGGCCAGCCAGCGGCGGCGGTCACCGGCCGGGGGGCGGCTCGGACGGGATCGGCGCGGAAGCGGTTGCCGCGGCCGGCGGGATGGCGGGGGCCGGGGTGGCGGACGCCGACGGCGGGGCCACGGGGCGGGCCGAGGGGGCCGTCGGTGACGTACTGGGTGAACTCGTACTGGGTGAACTCATGGGCGACAACCTAGGAACGCTCTAGGCCATTACGTGTCCTAAATGGCGCGCACCATGGTCGTATGACCGACACCCCGGCACGGCTCCTGAGGCTGCTCTCCCTGCTCCAGACCCCGCGCGAGTGGCCCGGCAGCGAACTGGCCCGGCGGCTGGAGGTGAGCGCACGCACCATCCGCCGCGACATCGACCGGCTGCGCGCCCTGGGCTACCCCGTGGAGGCCACGATGGGGGCGGACGGCGGCTACCGGCTGGTCGCCGGTACGGCCATGCCGCCGCTGCTCCTGGAGGACGACGAGGCCGTGGCGATCGCGGTCGGTCTGCGGGCCGGCGCCGGCCATGCCATCGAGGGGCTCGACGAGGCGTCCGTACGGGCCCTGGCCAAGCTGGAGCAGGTGCTGCCGTCCCGGCTCCGGTACCGGGTCTCCGTCCTCCAGACGGCCACGGTGCCGCTCACCCGCGGGGACGGCACGACCATCGACCCCCGCACGCTCACGGTCATGGCCGGCGCCGTCGCCGCCACGGAGCGGCTGCGGTTCGGCTACCGCTCCGGGGACGGTACGGAGACGAAGCGGCAGGTCGAGCCGTACCGGCTGGTCTCGACGGGCAGGCGCTGGTACCTCGTCGCCTACGACCTGGGGCGGGAGGACTGGCGTACGTTCCGGGTCGACCGGGTCAGCGAGCCGTTCGCGACCGGTGCCCGGTACGCCCCGCGCGAGCTGCCGACCGGGGACGGGGACGCGGCGCGGTTCCTGAGCAGGTCGATGGCGCGGATGCTGCCCCGGATGGAGGTGGACGTCACGTTCCGGGCGCCCGCGGAGTTCGTGGCGGCGCGGCTGCCGAAGCATCTCGGGGCGCCCGTGGCAGACGGTCCGGAGTGCTGCCGGCTGCGGACGACCGTGCACGACTCGCTGGAGTGGCTGGCGCTGCGGCTGGCGCTGGTGGAGTGCGAGTTCACGGTGCACGCCCCCGTCCAGCTCTCGGAGTTCCTGGGCGAGCTGGGGGCGCGGCTGACGCGCGCCTCGGGCCGCGCGGGGCAAGAGGAGGATGCGCGGTAGCGGGGCGGGGTGCGGGTGGGCAGAGGGGAGCCCCGGCACCTGGGGGGGGTCGGTGCCGGGGCTCGTCATGGGGGCCGATGGGTCAGCCGGCCCGTACCGCCCGGGAAGTCGCCGCTCGGAGAGCCGACGCCCAGCGGGCCGACGCCCGGGGAGCCGGTACGGGCACGGGGGACATGACGGCCATGCGACGGCGTCACGCCGCCGCGTCGAAGCCGGTGTCCCTCGCCATCTTCTTCAGCTCCAGCAGGGCGTGCTTCTCGATCTGCCGGATCCGCTCCCGGGTCAGGCCGTGCTCCTTGCCGACCTCGGTCAGCGTGCGCTCACGGCCGTCATCGATGCCGTACCGCATCTTGATGATCGACGCGGTGCGCTGGTCGAGCCTGCCGATCAGGTCCTCCAGCTCCTCGCTGCGCAGCAGCGTGAGCACGGACTGCTCGGGCGAGATCGCGGAGGTGTCCTCCAGCAGGTCGCCGAACTGGGTGTCCCCGTCGTCGTCCACCGACATGTTCAGGCTGACCGGGTCACGGGCCCAGTCCAGGACGTCGATGACCCGCTCCGGGTTCGAGTCCAGCTCGGCGGCGACCTCCTCGGGCTCCGGGTCGCGGCCGTGCTCGCGGTTGAACTCGCGCTGGACGCGCCGGATCCTGCCCAGCTCCTCCACCAGGTGGACGGGGAGCCGGATGGTGCGCGACTGGTCGGCTATGGAGCGGGTGATGGCCTGGCGGATCCACCAGGTCGCGTACGTGGAGAACTTGAAGCCCTTGGCGTAGTCGAACTTCTCCACCGCGCGTACCAGCCCCGCGTTGCCCTCCTGGATGAGGTCGAGCAGGGGCAGGCCGCTGCGCGGGTAACGGCGCGCCACGGCGACCACAAGACGGAGGTTCGAGCGTATGAAGATGTCCTTCGCGCGCTCGCTGTCGGCGATCAGCGCCTCAAGCTCCTCGCGCGAGGCACCGCCCGCCTCGCTCTCCACCTCGCCGTCGAGGATCTGCCGGGCGTAGACTCCGGCCTCGATGGTCTGGGACAGCTCGACTTCCTTTGCAGCGTCGAGCAGCGGTGTACGCGCGATTTCGTCGAGGTACATGCCGACCAGGTCGCGGTCGGCGATCTCCCCGCCTACGGCGCGAACACTGCTTGCCGCTTTCGTCCCGCCGGAGGCGGAACGACGGGCGACGGCACGGGTTGCCATGCGAGCTCCCTTACTGAACTGAGTAGGTCGCGACACCCTCCCGGGTGCCCTGCATCCGATGGAAACAACGACTGGAATCCGGACAGAATTCCCATGGCGCGCATGGATTTTGTGATCATGCAGTACCCTGTGCCGTCGACCACGCGACCCGCACTCGCCGCTGGATGCGGAAGCGCAGGTCAGGACAGGCGCCGAGGCTGATGCCGAGCGTGCTCGCGAAGAGCGCGACCAGCGAGTTCAGCAGCTCCGCTCACTACTTGAAGACGATTCGGTTGCGACTTTGGTTGCTCAGAGCAGCCTGTACTGCCGTACGCCTTGACACCCGAACGGACGACCGCGCCGCTCAGTTCCGCGCCCGCCCCCACCAGGACCGCGACTCTCCCCGCGCCCAGCCCCGCCCCGCCCGCACTCCGCCCGCGCCGGCCCCTCAGCCGAACTGGAGCGACCTCTTCGCCAGGCCCATCCAGAAGCCCTCGATGACGCTCCTGGCGCCCTCCCCCTCCAGACCGTCCCCGGCGGCGCCCAGCGTCACGAACAGCGGGGCGAAGTGCTCGGTGCGGGGGTGGGCGAGGCGGCCGGCCGGGGCCTTGTTCTCGAAGTCGAGCAGGGCGTCGATGTCCCGGGCCCGGAGCGCCCGCGTACCCCAGTCGTCGAACTCCGCCGACCAGCCGGGCACGCCGCCGCCCTGGTGGCGCAGGGCCGCGAGGTTGTGGGTGAAGAAGCCGCTGCCGACGATCAGGACCCCCTCGTCCCGCAGCGGGGCCAGCTTGCGCCCGGTCTCCAGCAGCTTGACCGGGTCGAGCGTCGGGAGGGAGATCTGGAGCACGGGGATGTCCGCCTCGGGGTACATCTCGACCAGGGGTACGTACGCCCCGTGGTCCAGCCCTCGGTCCGGCACGTCCTGTACGGGGGTGCCGGCGCCGCGCAGCAGCTTCCGTACCGCGTCGGCCAGCTCAGGGGCGCCGGGGGCGTCGTACCGCACCCGGTAGTAGTGCTCGGGGAAGCCCCAGAAGTCGTACACAAGGGGGCGGGGCTCGACCGCGCCCAGGGCGAGCGGGGCCTCCTCCCAGTGGGCCGAGACCATCAGGACGGCCTTGGGGCGGGGCAGCGCCGCCGACCAGGCCGCCAGCTCGCCGGGCCAGACCGGGTCGTCGGCCAGGGGCGGAGCCCCGTGGGAGAGGTAGAGGGCGGGCATGCGCTCCGTGACGGCGCTGTCGGCGTTCATGGCGGCTCCCAGGGGCACTCGTCGGCGGCGTCCGCGTGCGGCTCGCCACCCGGGCGCCTGCTTGAAAGCTCAAGCATTCATTACTCAGAAGCGTACGCGCATCTAGTTTAACTTTCAAGAATGAGTACAGTGGAATGCATGACCATGGCATCGACCGGCATCGGCGCCGGCCCCGTAGACGGCACCAACGCGGAGAGCGACGGAGAACCCGACGGCGCCGGGACGCGCTGGCTCAGCGATGACCAGCAGCGCGTCTGGTTGACGTACCTCCAGGCGACCACACTGCTTGAGGACCACCTCGACCGTCAGCTCCAGCGTGACGCCGGGATGCCGCATATCTACTACGCCCTGCTCGTCAAGCTCTCGGAGGCGCCGCGCCGTCGTATGCGGATGACGCAGCTCGCCATGGAAGCCAAGATCACCCGCTCGCGGCTCTCGCACGCCATCGCCCGCCTGGAGCAGCACGGCTGGGTCCAGCGCGAGGACTGCCCCTCCGACAAGCGGGGGCAGAACGCGTTCCTGACGGACCTGGGTTTCGACGTACTGAAGCGTTCGGCGCCGGGCCATGTGGCCGCCGTACGTCAGGCGATCTTCGACCGGCTCACCCCGGAGCAGGTCGGCCAGCTCGGCGAGATCATGCATGTGATGGCGGAGGGGCTACAGCCCGAGGGGACCGGAGCGGATCTGCCCTGGCGCCGCTGACTCCGTGCGGAGCCACGGCACCAGGGGAGATCCGTCCGTCGTCATCCGGCCCTGAGGTGGCCGCCGCCCTGGGGTGCGCGACCTGCCCGGCGGCCTCGGAGGAACGCCCCGGGGCGGCTCAGTGGAGCGCCGCCGGGAGGTGCACCTCGTCCGCGTCCGCGGCCTTCTCGCCGCCCGCTCCTGAGCCCGCGGCGGCACCGGCGCGGCCGGTGTTGATGAAGGTGAACGCGATCGTCGCCGAGGCGAGGAGGATGCCGACCGCCCACCAGATGGCGCTGGAGAACCCGTCCACCAGCGCCCGCATCTGGAGGAGCTGGGCGTCGCCGCCCGCGGTGGCGGCGTGCGAGGCGAGGTACGCCGTGGTGGCCGAGGCCGCGATCGTGTTCAGCAGGGCCGTGCCGATCGCGCCGCCCACCTGCTGCGAGGTGTTGACCATCGCCGAGGCGACACCCGCGTCACGCGGCTCGATGCCGAAGGTCGCGAGCGACATGGCCGGCATGAACGCCGTGCCCATGCCCAGACCCAGCAGGATCTGCCCCGGCAGGATGACGCCCACGTACGAGGAGCCCAGGTCGAGCCGGGTCAGCAGCAGCATGCCGACGGCCGCGACCAGGAAGCCGGGGCCCATCAGGAAGCGCGGCGGGACCCGGGTCATCAGCCGGGCGCCGATCTGGGTGGATCCGGTGATCATGCCCGCGATCATCGGAAGGAAGGCGAAGCCGGTCCTGACCGGGGAGTACCCCTGGACGACCTGGAGGAAGTACGTCAGGAAGAGGAACAGCCCGAACATGCCGATGACCGCCAGCCCCAGGGAGAGGTAGACCCCGGCGCGGTTGCGGTTGGTCACCACGCGGAGCGGCAGCAGCGGGGCCTTGACGCGCGATTCGACGACCACGAAGAGGGCGAGCAGCACCACGGCGGCGACGAAGAGCCCGAGGGTGGAGGGGTCGGTCCAGCCGTTGGACTCGGCGCGCGTGAAGCCGTACACCAGGGAGACCAGTCCGAGCGTCGAGAGAACGACTCCGGGGATGTCGAGCGCGGAGTGGTTACGGCTGCCCGCGGGCTCCCTGATCACGAAGTACGCGCCGAGGGCGGCGACGACCGCGAACGGGATGTTGACGAAGAACGTCCACCTCCAGTCGAGGTACTCGGTGAGGAACCCGCCGAGGATCAGCCCGACGGCGCCACCGCCACCGGCGATCGCACCGAAGATGCCGAAGGCCTTCGCACGCTCCTTGGCGTCGCTGAAGGTGACCGCGAGGAGGGAGAGCGCGGCGGGCGCGAGCAGCGCGCCGAAGACGCCCTGGAGCGCGCGGGCGCCGAGCAGCATCGCCTCGCCGTTGGCGGCGCCGCCGATGGCGGAGGCGGCGGCGAAGCCGATCAGGCCGGTGACGAAGGTGCGCTTACGGCCCCAGAGGTCGGCGACGCGCCCGCCGAAGAGCAGCAGGCCACCGAAGGCGAGGGCGTACGCGGTGATGACCCACTGCTTGTTGCCGTCGGATATCCCCAGGTCCTCCTGGGCGGAGGGCAGCGCGATGTTCACGATGGTCGCGTCGAGCACCACCATGAGCTGCGCGAGGGCGATGAAGACGAGGGCCTTCCAGCGCCCCGGATCGGGGGCGGAGGCGCCTGGGGTTTCCGGGTCGGGAAGCCGCTGGTCGACTGTTTGGGACATGGATGTATCCACCTAAGGGCGCAGAAATGACGAAAACAACGGAAAATACGAAGCCGTGAGTACAGGCGACGCTGCGAGACTTACGGGGTCGTAGCGGGACGATGGCGACGGGATGAAGCCGTCAGGGGCGGCGCATGGCCTTACGGCAGGCGGCGCGCCGGGCCCCGGGGGGGGCCGAGGTTCGATTCGGTTCGGGTCAGTTCGATCCGGTTCAGTTCGATTCGGTGAACACGTACTGATGAACGCGTACCGGTGAACACATACCGATGAACATGTATGTAAGGGACTTGCCGGAGTTACCGGGGTACTGGGGTCACGGGGCTGGGCACTGGTTCAGGGGCGCGTCACGGAGCGGCGCGGCGCAGATCCTCCAGGGTCACGGCCGAGCCGGGCAGCTCGGACCGGGCGGGGGCCTCCAGGCCGTCCAGGAAGAGCTGGAGGTGGCGGTGTGCGAACCGGCCCATGTCGAGGGAGCCGCTGTCCGGCAGGGGACGGCTGAGCTGGGACAGCACGAGCATGAGATCGCCGGCCTCGACATCGGGGCGCAGCCGCCCCGCCCGCCGCGCCCGTTCCGTCAGCCCTTCGACGGCGCCTTCGAGGCGGCGGCGTTCGGCGTCCAGGTCGGGGCGGTTCCGGTCGAAGCCGCAGGAGAGCATCGCACAGAGGGCTCCGATCCGTTCGTCGGCCGCGAGGTGCGCGAAGCGGCACAGCGCGGCGAACGGGTCGGGTTCCTCGTCCGCGATCCGCTCCGCCTGCTCGGCGGCCCGGACCATGACGGACCGTACGACCGCGTCGACGAGGGCGTGCCGGTCGGGGAAGTGCCGGTAGAGCGTGGCGTTGCCGATACCGGCGCGGCGGGCGATCTCGTCCAGCGGCGCCTCGGCACCGTACTCCACGTACACCTCGCGGGCCGCCGTGACGATCCGCTCCCGGTTCCGCAGGGCGTCCGCGCGCGGGCGCGGGACGCGGCGGCCCGCGGATCCCGCGGCGCACCCCACGGCCTCCACGGCCCCGGTGGACCCGGCGGTCTCGGCAGTGGCGGTCACGGTGGCCCCCCTCCTCGTCGTTCTCAGCTCATGGCTCTCGCTGTCAGCACACGTCTCACTGTCAGCACTCGATAGATGCAAACGGGGAACCAGTCCCCGGTTATTTCCTTCGCCAAAGTGACCTGAGTCACAAGTCAGATTATTTGGATGTGGGGGTTTCATCCCCGATCGGCGCACCCAGCGCGCGCCGACACGCCGACCGTCGGAGGGTGAGCGAACGGAGGGCAGTCAGGACGGTCGGCTGCCGTGGACGAAGGCGACTGAATGCGGCAGCGGCGTCTCATACCCATACCCACCACCGGCCCCCGCCGTCTCGGTGCCCTCGCCAGTCTCGCGGCGCTCACCCTCGCCGCCCTCACCACCGCGAGCGGCACCCTCCCGGCCCCGAGCCGCGCTTCGTCCGGCCCCGGTGCGCTCAAGGACGCGAGCCTCGCACCGTGCCGTATATCCGCCGCCACGCCCGTACAGATGTCGGAGGGGCTGCCCACGCCGCCCGGCTACTCCCCCTCGACGGGCCGGATCCGCGCCCTCAACCTCATGATCGACTTCCCGGACGCGCCGGGCCCCGGGAAGGCGCTCGACCGGCTCGCCGAGTTCTTCCCGAAGACATCCGAGTGGTTCAGGACCAGCTCGTACGGGCGTCTCGACTACCACCCCGAAGCGCCGGTCAAGGACTGGCTGCGGATGCCGCTGTCGTTCGCGGAGTACGGGATAGAGCGCGGCGCGCCGTACGAACCCGGCTACCGGCGGCTCGTCGAAGACATCGTCACCACCGTCAACCGGCGAGTGGACTTCTCGGTGTACGACCTCGTCAACATCCTGGTGACGCCGAACGCCGGCCCCTCCGCACTTGACACCGTCCTGTCGGTGACCTTCTCCGGCAACGCGGACGCCCCGCGCGCGAACGGCGTCCCGCTGGCCAACACATCTTTCGTCTACAGCCGCCAGGACGACGGTTCCGGCTCGTACGGCGACACCGGCTACCGCGTCCTCCCGCACGAGAACGGCCATGTCTTCGGCCTCCCCGACCTCTACACGGTGGACGGGGGCGGCTCCGTCGGGCACTGGGACATCATGTCCGAGGACTGGGGCGCCAACAACGACCTGCTCGGCTGGCACAAGTGGAAGCTCGGCTGGCTCGACGACGAGCAGATCGGCTGCGCGACAGGATCGGGCAGCAGCGAGTACGTCCTCGGTCCGCTGGCGACCAAGGGCGGCCCCAAGTTGGCCTTCGTACCGGTCTCCAAGGAGTCGGGGTACGCGGTGGAGGTACGGACCCGCGCCGGGAACGACGAGGCGGTCTGCGAGCCGGGGGTGCTGGTCTACCGGGTGGACGCGGCGGTCGACACCGGCCGGGGCCCGGTCACGGTCTCGGACAGCAGGGAGAACAGCGGCGGCTGCACCCGGCGGCCCAACGTCCACGCGGAGCTGTCGGACGCGCCGTACCGGCCGGGAGATTCGTTCGTGGACCACGACAACCACATCCGGATATCGGTCCTGTCGGAGGAGCCCGACCAGCACTTCAGGGTGCGGGTGACGCGGTCCTGACCGGCGGCGGGGAACAGCGGCGCGTCACTGCCTCGGGCGGGCGTCGGACGGGGCATCGGGCGGAGCGCCGGGCGAGGCATCGGACAGGACGTCGGGCGGGGCGTCGAGGAGGGCGTTGAGGCGGGCCGCCTGGCGGGTGAGGTGGGTGCGTTCGGGGAGGTTGGGGGCCTGGTGGGCCGCTTCGGTGTAGAGGCGCGCAGCCTGGGGCAGGTCGCCCGCGCGCTCGTGGAGGTACGCGGCCACCGCGGCGTACCGGGGCAGGGCGGCGTCCAGCGTCGCGAGGGCCGCCAGGCCGGCGTTCGGGCCCTCGGCCTCACCGAGGGCCACCGCGCGGTTGAGCCGGACGACCGGGCTGTCGGTCAGGCGCGCGAGTTCGTCGTACCACTCGACGATCTGCGCCCAGTCGGTCTCCTCGGCGGTGGGCGCGTCGGCGTGGAGCGCCGCGATGGCGGCCTGCGCCTGGTACTGGCCCAGCCGGTCGCGGGCGAGGGCGGCCCGCAGGATCGCGATGCCCTCGGCGATCGCCCGGGTGTCCCACCGGCCCCGGTCCTGCTCGGCGAGGGGTACGAGGCTGCCGTCGGGGGCGGTTCTGGCGGCGCGCCGGGCATGGTGGAGCAGCATGAGGGCGAGCAGCCCGGCCACCTCGGGGTGGTCGACGGCGGCCGCGAGCCGACGGGTGAGGCGGATGGCCTCGGCGGCGAGATCGACGTCGCCGGAGTAGCCCTCGTTGAAGACCAGGTAGAGGACGCGCAGCACGGTGGAGACCTCGCCGGGCCGGTCGAACCGCACCCCGGACACGGTGCGCTTGGCCCGGCTGATGCGCTGCCCCATGGTCGTCTCGGGCACCAGGTACGCCTGGGCGATCTGGCGGGTGGTCAGCCCGCCGACGGCGCGCAGGGTGAGCGCGACCGCCGACGACGGGGTGAGGGCCGGGTGGGCGCAGAGGAAGTAGAGCTGGAGGGTGTCGTCGACGGCGGGGGCGGGGTCCGGCGCCGGTTCCTCCGCGGCGACCCGCGCGGACGCCTCGCGGCGCCGGCGGGCGGCGTCCGCGCGGGTCGCGTCGAGGAACCGGCGCCAGGCGACGGTGATCAGCCAGCCCTCGGGGTCGCGCGGCGGGTCGGCGGGCCAGACGCGTACCGCCTCGACCAGGGCGTCCTGGACGGCGTCCTCGGCCGCCGCGAAGTCGGCTCCACGGCGGACGAGGATCCCGAGCACGGTCGGGGTGAGGGTGCGGAGGAGGGGTTCGTCCACGGGGGAGGTCACTCGGTGATGGTGGGCGGTGCGGTCAGGAAGGGGCGTACCTCAAGCCACTCGTGGATCGGCTTCCCGCCGGCCCCGGGGGCGGCGGACAGCTCCCCGGCCAGTTCGACGGCGCGGTCGTAGCCGTCGACGTCGATCACCATCCCGCCGGCGATGAGGTCCTTGGTCTCGGGGAACGGACCGTCGGTGACCGGAGGGCGCCCTTCACCGTCGTACCGTACGAACATCCCGTCGGGCGCGAGCGCCAGTCCGTCGACGTATTCGCCGGTCCCGCGCAGCCGTTCCGCGAACTCCTCCATGTAGGTCACATGGGCCGTGATCTCCTCCGGCGTCCAGCGGTCCATGGGCACGTCGTTCACCGAGGCGGGGGCGCCTCGGTAGTGCTTGAGCAGCAGGTACTTCGCCATGGTGTTTCTCCTTGGTGCTGGTGCGACCCATTGTGGTCGGGTTCGTTACGGGGACGGAGCGGGGGCCGGGATCTCGACATCGGCGCCGGATTTTCTCGGCATTCTTCCGAACGGGACGGATCGGGGGCCGGCCATGGCGACCTGGATTGAGCCAGATGGCTCTTGAGTTGAAGTTTGACTGTAACCAAGTTTCAGGCAGACTGTAACCCGCCGAGAGGTGGACACCGGCGAGGATCACCGGTGTGGCACGCGCCGTCACCAGGCGCCGTCTCGCGGGGAGAGGGAGGAACGATGAGAGGGCGCGCACTCGTCACAGCGGGAACCGGCGGAATCGGTCTGGAGACCGCGGTGGGCCTCGCCTCGGCCGGATACGCGGTGACCGTGGTCGGGGCCGCGCCCTCCCCGATCGTGGCGGGCGGCGAAGGCCGCTCCGCCGCCCGCGCTCGATGACTGGCGTACCCGGGGGAAGGTGTTCGGCACGGCCATAGCCGCTCAGGCCGCGGCGCTCACGGCCCCTCCCGGCGTCACGGTGACACCCTCTGCTCGGCCACGGCCGACGACGGGGCCACGATCCCCATGCGCCTGTATCGGCGTCAGGATGCCCCGGGGGCGGCGTCAGTCACCGTCTACCTGCACGGCGGCGGGATGTTCCTCGGCAGCCTCGACACCCACGACACCCGGTGCCGTATCTACGCCCGTCTCTCCGGCGCCGCGTCGCTTTCGGTGGGCTATCGCCTCGCCCCCGAGCATCCGCACCCGGTCCCCATGGAGGACTGCTACGCCGTCCCGCGCTGGGCCACGGCGCACGCCGCCGACCTCGGCATCGACCCCGCCCGCATCGCGGTCAGGGACGACAGCGCCGGCGGTGGCCTCGCGGCCGCCGTGGCCCTGCTCTCCCGGGACCGTCGGGGCCCGGTCGAACTCATCCAGTACCCCGCCGTACACCACGCCTTCGACACCTTCGGTCCCGGGGCAGCCGTCAGCCGCCGCGCGGTCGGCAATCGGGTACGGGCTCTGAGCGCCTTCTGAGCGGATTAAGGCGAGGGGAGCGAGGGGCGAGGGGAGCGAGGTCATGAGAAAGCCTCCTCTCGGTGAGGAGGCTTCGGGGTTCGGGCGGCACGGCACCAGGTCAGCGCTGCCCCAGCCGCCCCCGGGTTCCCAGCAGTATCACCGCTGCCGCCACCGCCGACGCGATGAGGAAGGCGTGGATCGTGGTCTCGATCCCCGCCGACGGGAACATGTCCGACCACGCCACGGAGAAGAAGTTGTTCACACTGGTGTGCAAGAGCATGACCAGCGGCATGCTCTCGCGGGAGCGGTTGAACACCCAGGTCATCACGAAGCTGAACGCGAGCGTCGTCCCCATGAAGGCGAGCGGGCGGGAGGGGTCGACGTCCGGGCCGCCGCCCCACTCGGTGAGGAACAGCGGCAGGTGCCAGGCGCCCCACAGCACACCCACGACCAGGGTGGCGACCAGCGGGCCGAAGCGTCGCTGCATGTGCGGCATCGCGAACTCGCGCCACCCCGGCTCCTCGGCCAGGCCCGTAGTGATCATCTGCATGACCAGGCCGGGGATGTACGCGGCGAGCACGACGGCCGACGGCATCACCGGGTTCTGGCCGGTCAGCGCGACGGAGGCGATCGTCAGCGCGGCCGGTACCGAGAGCGCCACGACAAGGAACCAGCGCCAGCTCACCCGCAGTTTCGTCATCCGGCCCCGCCACGCACGCAGTCCGGCACGCCCCTCCGTCACGCCGGTGACCAGCAGCGCCGAACCGATCGGACCGAGGTAGGCACCGGGCAGAACGCCGAGCAGTTGGCTGCCGAGCGCGCCACCGGGGAAGGTCCAGTGCCACAGCCCGACGCCGTTCCCGGAGAGGATGTACGGCGTCCAGGCCAGCCAGCTCAGCCCCAGGGCCAGCGAGAAGAACCAGGTGAGCGGTCGGCGGCGGATGGCGGAGAGGCGTGGTGCCGACTCCTGCCGGGGAAGGTTGGTGATCGTCACCGGAGTGCCCTTTCGGGGGAGGCCGAGCGACGGCTCGGCGGCGGCTGTGCGGCCTTCGAGCGCCGCCCTTGCGATGGCTCAAGCACACCAGCGCAGAGCCCCCGGATCACTGCCGCCCACACCCCAACCTCGGGTACAGCAGGCTGCACCGACCGCGATCGGCAGAGCCGGCTACGAATCCGGCTCCGGCCTCCGCTCCTGCCTCTACTCCGGCTCCTGCTCCGGCACTTGCCCCGGCTCCTGCTCCGCCGGGTCCGAAACGGATGCGGTCGCGCGGTCGGCGGCTTCCCAGAGGGCGCTGCCGAGTTCGCGGCTGTGGAGCTGGGTGGAGCCCTTGGCGCGGCGGGTGTGGACGAAGTAGGACCCGGCGAGGGCCTCTGGGCGGGCGGCCAGTTCGACCAGCCGTTCGGCGCCCTGGCGGGGGCTGTCGACGAACAGGCGGGCGGCCCGCTTCAGGAAGCTGCCGGTGCGGCCCATGTACCGGCCGAAGTCCGAGGTCATGAGCCCGGGATGGAAGTCGCCGACGTCCACACCCGGGTTGCGGCGGTGGAACTCGCGCAGCAGCACTCCGGCGGCGAGTTTGGCGCGGGCGTAGGTGCGGTGGCCCGACACCCTCGGCTCTCCCACGAGGGCGGCGGCGAGGTTGTGCGGGGAGAGGACGGCGTTGCCGTGGGACCGGGAGTTGGTCAGCAGGACGCGGCCGACGACAAGCCTCCGGGCCAGTTCTGTCATCAGCAGCCACGGCGCCAGGGCGTTGGCCTGGAAGGCGGCGTCGATCCCGTCGTCGGTGAGGCGCGGGGGCATGACGCCTCCGGCGTTGAGGGCCAGTACGTCGATGTGCGGCGCGGCGTGGGCCAGCCGTACGGCCAGGCCGCGGGTCTGGGAGAGGCTGGTGAAGTCGGCCGTGCAGGCGGGCGCGCGCAGTTCCTCGCCGATGGCCCTGGTACGTGCCTCGTCGCGGCCCACGAGGTGCAGTGCGGCACCCCGGGCGCTCAGCAGGCGGGCGGCCTCGGCGCCCAGGCCCGAGCTCGCCCCTGTCAGCACTACGGTCCTGCCCTTGAGGTTCATGGGAGCGTCATCCTTTCGGCGCGCCGCTGACCGAGAGGCGGCCGGCGGTCGGGCGAGGGGATTCGACGGCGTCCAGCAGGCACTGGGCCAGGTCGGCGCGGCTGATCGCCAGGGGCGAGGGGGGTGTGACGCCGGGGCGGGCGGACCAGGCAGGTGAGGCGGGCCGGTCGGTCAGAGCGCCGAAGTAGGCGATGGTGAAGTCGAGCCCCGAGGCGGCGAGGATCGCCTCCGCGGTGTCGAAGTCCTGGTAGTCACGGCGGATGAGCAGCCGGGTCAGCGCCTTGAGCGGCCACGCGGTCCGCTCTCGCGAGGCGCCGCTTCCCCAGGCCAGCGGCATGGCGATACGCCGTACCTGATGCAGATGCATGGCGGCCACCAGATTCGCGGTGGCCCGGGCCATCACCGCGGAGCCGGTACGCGCCTTGAGCCAGAGCGGATTGCCCAGCGCGCCGACGATCGCGTCCTGCCCGTCGACCGCGCGTCGTACGGCTGCCAGGTCATCGCCCACGGCGCCCTCCACGATCCGCAGCCCCGGTGTCCCGGCCTGCCCCGTGCTCCGCCGTACGAGAGCGGTCACCTGGTGTCCGCGCGCCAGGGAGTAGGTGACCACCTGTCTGCCCAGGCCGCCGTTGGCGCCGACCACGACGAGTTTCATCTCTCCGTCATCTCCCTTCATCCGGATCGGGATCCAACCCGCCCCCATCTCAGTTTCAGTCTGACTGAAACTGAGGACAGACCGATCCTTGCCCACCGGAACTGGAGCCTGCCCCGAACTCCGGTTAAAGTCAAACTGAAACTTTCCGAGGAGGAAGAAAGAGCCGTGACCGCCCAGCCCCCGCCCATCAGCACCGCCTTCCTGCTCGCCACCCTGGGACGGCGAGCACGGCAGAACGTCGAACGGGCACTCCAGCCGACCGGCTACAAGCTGCGCCATCTCTCGGCCCTGGGCCACCTGTCGAACGAACCGGGCATGTCCTACAGCGAACTGGGCCGCAGAGCGGGGATCACCGCACAGAGCGCCCAGGCCACCGTCCGGCAACTGGAAGAGCGCGGCGCCGTCGAGCGCCGCACCGACCCCGGGCGAGGCCGCACCGCGGAACTCCACGTCACGGCAAGCGGCCAGGAACTCCTGCGGGCGGGCCGCGACGCCTACGCCGAAGTGGACGCCGCCCTGGAACGCGCGCTCGGAAACCAACGCCACCAGGACCTCACCGGGCTTCTCCTGTCAGCGCTGTCCGGAGCCCTTCCGGGAAAGAACTGAGCACTGAGCAGGGGGAGTGCCGAGGGGCGCCGGGACATGCGCCGAACAACGAGGCCGAACAACGGGGAGGGGCGCGTCATGAGCAACGCGGATCGGATTCCGGAGCCGTCGCCGGCCGGAGGGGCGAGCAGAGGGGGGCGTCCACGGCGAGGACGTCCGCGCGTCGGCCAGAGCGGCGAGGTCGAGCGCCGCGTCCTGGACGCCGCCACGCTCCTCTTTTCCCAGTTCACCGACATGACCGAGATGATCGGGCCGGCGTCATCGACTCCTCCTTCCTGCGACACCGCTGCTACGCCCTCGACGAGGTCAACGACGCCTTCGACGTTGTCGGGCGCCGTCCCGGCGGCAACGTCAATGTGGTCGTCCGGCCCACACAGCCACAGCCACAGCCACAGCCACAGCCACAGCCACAGCCACAGCCACAGCCACAGCCACAGCGCGAACGCGGCGTGACGACGGAGGGAAACGGGGACGCCTGACCCTCCCCGACCCGACCCGACCCGCGTCGCCCCGCCCCATCCCGCCCCATCCCGCCCTATCCCGTCCCATCCCGGGGAGGGAGTCAGAGACTTCTGGCCCCTCCCCGGGGTCGCCCGGAGACCAGAGGCCCGAAGGGAGATGGGGGCGGCGCCTTCGAGGGGGCGGCGTTCCTCACGCCGCGCGGGGAACGGTGGCCAGGTTCCGCCTGACCTGCCGGGTGATCTCGTCGGCGAGGATTTCGGGCAGGCCCGCCTCGACCCCGTCCAGTGCCTGCGCGGCGACCTCGGCGGGGTCGGCCTTCTGGTCCGCGGGGACGCCTGCGGCCATGTCGGTGTCCATGTATCCGACGTGCAGCGCCGAGACGGAGATGCCGCGCGGCGCCAGTTCTTCCCGGGCCGCGTCGGTGAGAGCCCACGCGGCCGCCTTGGTGGCGGCGTACGAGCCGAGGCCGGCGGGGTGCAGCCACGACAGGACGGAGAGGATGTTGAGTACGGCACCGCCGCCGTTCGCCTCGATGACGGGGGCGAAGGCCCGGGTCACGGTGAGCGGGCCGTAGAAGTTCGTCTCCATCTCCCGGCGCACCGCGTCCGGGGCGCCGGCGAGCAGCGGTGTGGAGGTGGAGATGCCCGCGTTGTTCACCAGCAGCGTCGCGTCCGAAGCGGTGCGAGCGGCGGCCCGGACCGATTCCTCGTCCGTGACGTCCAGGCGCAGCGGGGAGACGCCCGGCAGGTCGACGGTCCCGGGGTGGCGGGCCGCCGCGTACACCTTCGCCCCACGCGCCACGAGCTGCGCGGCCAGATGCCGCCCGAGCCCCCGGTTGGCGCCGGTGACCACCGCGACAGCGTCGTTCAGTTCCATGTCCGCTCCCTGTGCCGGGTGTCCGGGGTGCCGAGCGCGGCACCCCGGGCATTCAAATAGATGACGAGTGCAATCTAAACATCACCTAGGATAGATGGCAATCGACATCCAATCGGGAGGTGGCTCATGGGCCGCGTATCGCAGGCACAGGCGGAGGAGAACCGCCGGCGGGTCGTGGAGACCGCCTCCCGGCTGTTCCGGGAGCGGGGCACCCACGTCAGCGTCGCCGACCTCATGAAGGCTGCCGGTCTGACCCATGGCGGCTTCTACAAGCAGTTCGCCTCCAAGGAGGCGCTCGTCGACGAAGCCACCGCTCACGCGTTCGCCCCGCTCACCCGGCTCCGCGCCGACGGGGCGGAGCGGTACGACGGGGAGCGCGACGAGGCCCAGCGGGCGCTGATCGACACCTATCTCTCGGCCGAGCACCGCGACAGCGCGGCGGACGGCTGCCCCATCGCCGGGCTCGCCGCCGACATGGCGCGCGACCCCAGGGAGGGCGAGGCCCACCGCGTCTACGCCGAAGGGGTGGGCGACTTCGCCGCATGGCTGGAGACCGAGGACCAGGACGGCATGGCCCGGCTCTGCACGATGCTCGGCGCACTCGTCCTGTCCCGGGCCACCAAAGGCTCCCCGCTCTCCGACGAGATCCTCACCGCCGCGCGCACGGCACTGGCGGCCACCGACTGACCGGCGGCACGGCGCCGGTTGGCACGCCGCGGGGATCCAGGACCTTCACCGGAGCCCGCCGGCGCTCGACGCGGCGACGAGGCTCGATCCACCGATTCACGCAGGGCGCTCCATTCCTGTCGTCGCACCCTGTCGCGCCCCGCCGCTGCCTGCCGCTGCCCGCCGCGAACATCGCGCCGCGTCTTCGTTTCCTGCACACGCGCCGGACGGGAAGTCAAGCACGGTTCGCGAATCATTCCACCCTTCCAAGGTGACCTCTTTTCCGTGCTCACACGGCCGGCTCCGCAGTCAAGAGCGATATTCCCCACATTGATAACCGGCGGAACGGAGGCCCTGACCGGCAACTTTACGGTGTTACGGTTGGGATCGGCCAGCTCTCAACACCCGAGGTTCAAGAAGTGAGAAATCGGCTCGTCGTCAAGGGTGCCCGTCAGCATAATCTCCGTGATGTGTCCGTCGAACTTCCGCGGAATTCCCTGATCGTATTCACCGGCGTATCCGGATCAGGAAAGTCAAGCCTGGCGTTCGACACCATATTCGCCGAGGGGCAGCGGCGTTATGTCGAGTCCCTTTCCGCGTATGCGCGGCAGTTCCTCGGGCAGCTCGACAAGCCTGATGTCGACGCCGTCGAGGGACTGTCACCGGCGATTGCCATCGACCAGAAGACGTCGAGCCGCAACCCGCGATCCACCGTCGGCACCATCACCGAGGTCTACGACCATCTGCGATTGCTGTACGCCCGTGTCGGCCGCCCCCACTGCCCGGAGTGCGGTGAACCTGTCAACCGTCAGACGCCGCAGCGCATCGTCGATCTGCTGCTCGACGAGGAGGAGGGGACGAGGTTCCAGGTGCTGGCCCCGGTCGTCCGCGATCGTAAGGGCGAACACGCCGAGATCTTCCGGCAGTTGTCCGCCGACGGGTTCAGCCGGGTGCGGGTGGACGGGAAAGTCCTCGCACTGGCCACGCTGGCCGCACCCTCCGCACCGCATGCACCCTCCGCACCACCCGCACCCCCCACATCACCCGCACCCCTCGCACCACCCGCACCACCCGCACCCCCCGCACCACCCGCGCTCGACAAGAACAAGAAGCACTCCATCGACGTGGTCGTGGACCGTCTGGCCGTCAAGCGGAGTGTCCGGCAGCGGCTGACGGAGTCCGTGGAGACCGCGCTGGGGCTCGGCGGCGGCGTCCTGCGCATCGAGTTCGTGGACCGGGAATCCGGCTCGGCCGGACGCGAAATGGTCTTCTCCGAGGAAATAGCCTGCCCGCGTTCCCACGACATCGGCCTGGAATCCCTGGAGCCGAGGCTTTTCTCCTTCAACGCGCCCTGGGGCGCCTGTCCCGCCTGCACCGGTCTCGGTTCGAGCAGGGAGATCGACCCCGCTCTCGTCGTCCCGGACGAGACCAAGTCCCTGGCGGAGGGTGCCATCGCGCCCTGGACCAACACCAGCGGCGCCGAGTATTTCACCCGCCTGCTCGCGGCCCTGGCATCCGATGCCGGCTTCAGTGTCGACACCCCGTGGCATCAGCTTTCCCCGGAAGTCTAGGAAATGGTGTTGTACGGGGCGAATCGGAGGCTGCATCTCTCCTATCGGAACCGGCTGGGCCGGGAGCGTTCCTATCTGTCCCGCTTCGAAGGGGTGATTCCACACATCACACGCCGCTTTGCCGAGGGCGTCGAATCCGGGAACGCTTCGCACCGCTTCGCCGGATACCTGCGCGAGGTGCCCTGCGGAGCATGCGGGGGCGCTCGCCTCTCCCCGGCCGTCCTGGCAGTCACCGTCGGCGGCCGCAGCATCGCGCAGGCAGCCGCACTGCCTCTCGGTGACCTCGCCGGGTTCGTACGGTCACTGGAACGGGAACTGGCCAACAGCGAAAGGCGGATCGCCGAGGCCGTACTCGCGGAGATCGGCGAACGGCTGCGGTTTCTGCTCGGCGTAGGGCTCGATTACCTCTCGCTCGACCGGCCCGCGGCGTCCCTTTCGGGCGGGGAGGCACAGCGGATCCGGCTGGCGACGCAGATCGGCGCCGGGCTGACCGGTGTGCTGTACGTGCTGGACGAGCCCTCCATCGGGCTGCACCAGCGCGACAACCAGCGGCTCATCGAGACGCTCAAGCGGCTGCGCGACCGGGGCAACACCGTGATCGTCGTCGAACACGACGAGGAGACCCTGCGGGTCGCCGACTGGGTGGTCGACATCGGCCCCGGCGCCGGCACACGCGGCGGCCGCGTCGTCTGCTCCGGCACGGTGCGGGACGTCGCCGAGCACCCGGAGTCCGTCACCGGCGCCTATCTCTCCGGACGCCGTACGATCCCCCTGCCCGGGCGGCGCCGGGAGCCGGCAGCGGACCGGCTCCTCACCGTGCACGGGGCCCGCGAGCACAACCTGCGTGACCTCACCGTGTCCTTCCCCCTCGGTCTCTTCACCGCCGTCACCGGAGTCTCCGGCTCCGGCAAGTCGACCCTGGTCAACGACATCCTGTACGCCGCCATCGCCCAGCGGATCCACCGCGCGCACACGGTGCCCGGCCGGCACCGCGCGATCACCGGTGCCGAGCATCTCGACAAGGTGGTCCAGGTCGACCAGAGCCCGATCGGACGCAGCCCCCGGTCCAATCCGGCCACGTACACGGGCGTCTTCGACCACCTGCGCAGACTGTTCGCCCAGACCCCGGAGGCGAAGGTCCGCGGCTATCAGCCCGGCCGGTTCTCCTTCAACGTCAAAGGCGGTCGCTGCGAACACTGCTACGGCGACGGCACCATCAAGGTCGAGATGAACTTCCTCCCGGACGTCTATGTCCCGTGCGAGGTGTGCCACGGCGCCCAGTACAACCGCGAAACCCTCGATGTGCTCTACAAGGGCCGGTCCATTGCCGACGTACTGGCCATGACCGTGGCGGAGAGCCTGGACTTCTTCGACGGCCACCAGCTCATCTCGCGCCACCTGCGGGCCCTGGACGATGTCGGGCTCGGCTACGTCAGGCTCGGCCAGGCGGCCACCACCCTGTCCGGCGGTGAGGCGCAGCGTGTCAAACTCGCCGCCGAGCTCCAGCGCCGTACCCGCGGCCGGACGCTCTACGTCCTCGACGAACCCACCACCGGCCTGCACGCCGCCGATGTCGACCGGCTGCTGACGGTGCTGCGACGCCTGGTCGACGGCGGCAACACGGTCGTCGTCATCGAGCACAACCTCGACGTGATCAAGACGGCCGACTGGATCGTCGACATGGGCCCGGAGGGCGGACACCGAGGAGGAGCGGTCGTCGCCGAGGGGACCCCGGAGGACATCGCGGCCCACCCCCGGTCACACACCGGGCAGTTCCTCACGTACGTGGTGAGGCGCTGATGTACGCCATGGACCTGCGGGACTCCGAGGGTCCCCGGCCGGCCGAGAACGACGAGACCGACGAGCCACCTCCCACACTCCCGACCGACAGGGGCACCGTCGACCAGGTCAAGGACTACCTCCGGCTCATCGGCAAGGTCAGACTGCTCACCGCCGAACAGGAGGTGGAGCTGGCCAAACGCATAGAGGCCGGACTCTACGCCGAGCGCCTCCTGGCCGAAGACCCCGGTCTGAAGCCGCACTACCGCCGTGAACTCGGCCTCCTCGCCGACGACGGACACCGCGCCAAGCGCCATCTCACCGAGGCCAACCTCCGCCTGGTGGTCTCCGTCGCCAAGCGCTACACCGGCCGAGGTCTCCACCTTCTGGACCTCATCCAGGAGGGCAACGCCGGACTCATCAGGGCCGTGGAGAAGTTCGACTACACCAAGGGCTTCAAGTTCTCCACCTACGCCACCTGGTGGATCAAGCAGGGAGTCACCCGGGGGCTGGCCGATCAGGGCCGCACCATCCGCGTCCCGGTCCACGCCGTGGAGGTCATCAACCGCCTGGCACGGGTCCGCCGCGAGTTCCTCCGGGACACCGGCGCACCGCCCACCCCGGAGGAACTGGCCGAGAAGGCCGAGGTCCCGCTGGAACAGCTCACCCAACTGGAGGCCTGCGCCAGGGAGCCCGTGTCGTTGGACGCCCAGCTCTTCGACGACGACGGCACCGAGTTCGGCGACCTCATCATGGACGGCGACTCGCCCTCCCCCTGGGAAGTGGTCACCTTCGGGCTGCTCCAGGAAGCCATCCAGACCGTCCTGGCCGACCTCACCCCTCGTGAAGCCGGCATCGTCACCCTGCGCTTCGGCCTCCGCGGCGGCCGTCCGCGGACCCTGGAGGAGATAGGCAACGTCTACGGTGTGACCCGCGAGCGTATACGCCAGGTCGAGAGCAAAGCGATGAGCAAGCTACGGCACCCTTCACGCTCCCACGTACTGCGGGACTACCTCG
This sequence comes from Streptomyces sp. NPDC093085, assembly GCF_040683935.1. NCBI lineage: Bacteria > Bacillati > Actinomycetota > Actinomycetes > Kitasatosporales > Streptomycetaceae > Streptomyces > Streptomyces sp. NPDC093085. Next base: position 336,135 of record NZ_JBFBFB010000007.1, read on the forward strand.
GCGACGGCTGAAGCGTGTCACTGACGCCCGCGTTGGTCAATCAATGACGCATGAGTGCTTCCCTGAGGGTGCGGCGCAGTGTCCTGATCGTTTTGCTGTCCCCCGACAGCGGAGCTGTCCTTCTGGATCAGACGGCAGGTAGGGCAGTGTGGCGGCCACTGCGTGTGGACGTGCCAGCGGACAGTTCGTTTACGACGGCTGTGCAGCAGTGGCAGAAGCAGTGCACGGTCCTCCCTGGTGTGCATAGGGGCCGGGTCACAGGACGTTTTACGAGGGCTGTACCGACGACGGCAGGCGTAGCGCAGCTGGAGTACTGCGTGGTGATCCTCAAGCTGTCGAGCCCGGTCGACGCCGACTTGTTGTCGTCCTCTGCACGCTGGTGGCCCGTCGAGCAGATGGGGTCTGTGGCCACCTTCCCTCAGGAGCTGGGTCTGCTCATTCAGGGATATGTCGACGGCTGGATTCCGGACGGCCCTATCACTCTGGACAGCTGACATGGCTGCTCTGCTGTGGCCTTGAGTTCGGTGCTGCCCAGAGCCTCGAGCGTCTGGGTAAGTGCGCGGAGGAGGACTTCGCGTTGCTGCGGCGTGCGGATGTCGCCGAGCAGTTGGTCGACGAAGCGCACGATCTCGTCGCGTAGGGCGTCGTGGGACGGGTCGCGGGGAACCTTGAGGTCTCTGAGCCCCCCTTCCAGCTCCGTCAGTTCGCCGATGCGGTCGGGATAGTGGTCGATCCACCACACGAGGCGCAGATCGGGGTCGGACAGGATGATCGTCGGCGTGAAGTTCGCCATCATGGGCGGCGACGAGAAGTGCACCGGCGACTCGGCCCGCCGCCTCGGCAACGAGCCGCTCTTCCAGCAGCTCGGCCAGGAGAACGTGGCGATGCTGAACATGGCGTACGGCGAAGACGACGAAGACCCGGCCACGAAGAAGCCGAAGTCCTCGAAGAAGATCGTCGCGACCTGCCCGCACTGCTTCAACACCATCGCCAACGAGTACCCGCAGCTCGGCGGCGAGTACGAGGTCATCCACCACACCCAGTTGCTGCAA
>NZ_JBFBFB010000008.1:0-303415 GCF_040683935.1 Streptomyces sp. NPDC093085
TTGTTCTCCGGCCCCCCCGCCCCCCCGGCGGGGGGGGGGGGGGGGGGCGCGGGGGGGGGGGGGGGGGGGCCGCGTGGGGGGGGGGGGCCGGCCCGGCCCCCCCCACACCCCACTCGTCAGCGCCGCTCAGTACCTGTCAGGGCGCGTACCCGTCACGGGCGCAGGGCGTGCTCCCGTCGCAGTTCCTGCCGGTCGAGCTTGCTGTTGTACGGCGCCAGCGGCTTCGCCTTCGCCGCGTCGCCCTGAACGGCGGCCGGTGCGACGCCCGCCCACTCCAGGATCCTGGCCGTGGCCTTCGCCTGCTCGGCGGGGACGAGAGCGGCGACATTGGCGCCGTGGTTGGCGCCCGGCGCGACATACACATAGCTGTCGCGCGCGCCCTTGCCGAGGCGGAAGGGCTCGGCGCCCCAGGGGTCGTTCTGTCCGTACACGAAGAGCATCTGGTCGGCGTGGTTCCGTACCCACCGGTCGACGTCGGGCATCGCCAGCGGGTTGAACCGCATGGGGATGGAGCGCGGCACGAAGTTACGCGGCGGCTGGTACCCGTACCGGGTCAGCTTGCCCAGGTGGGGCAGCTTGAGGGAGGGCGAGCCGAGCTCGGTGCCCGCCTGGTAGTAGTACGGGGTGTACGGGTCGAGCCCCTGGTCCGTGTAGAACGAGAACCCGGAGATCGTGTCGATGGTGTCGTAGATCTCCTGGTCGGAGGCGGTGGCCGGCGGGATGTACTGGCAGTCGGACTCCAGGCTGTACTGCCAGAACGCCCAGACGTAGTCGAGGACCACGGCCTCGTACGCCCGGTCGAGCGAGCCGACCGTCGTGAAGGTCGCCCCCTCGGCCTCGGCCCACTCCTGGTAGCGCCGCTCCAGCGGCGCCCGCCGGACGAGCGCCTCGCGCTGCACGGCGTTGAGCTTGTCGCGGCACTCCTTGGTGCCGACGCGCTCGAAGAAGCGGTCGTACGCCGAGTCCTCGTCGTTGATGACGTCATTGGGCGCGACATACGCGACGACGCCGTCCATGTCGCGCGGGTAGAAGCGCTTGTAATACGTGGCGGTCATGCCGCCCTTGGAGCCGCCGGTGGTGAGCCACTTCTTGGCGTAGATCGGCTTCAGCGCGGTGAAGATACGGTGCTGGTCGCTGGCCGCCTGCCAGATGGTCAGCTTCGACCAGTCGGCCGGCTGCGGCCGGGACGGGGTGAAGAACCGGTACTCCAGGGAGACCTGGTTGCCGTCGACGATCCGGGTGGGCTCGCTGCGGCTCGGGTTGGTGGAGACGTTGTAGCCGCTGGTGAAGAAGACCGTGGGGCGGTCGGTGTCCTTGTGCAGCAGCGTGAGGCGCTGCTGGAAGGTGCCCTTGGCCGGGTTCCGGTGGTCGACCGGCTGGGTGTACTCCAGGACGAAGTAGCGGTACCCCTCGTACGGCTTCTCCTGGATCAGGCTCATCCCCGGGATCGCGAGGATGCGGTCCTTGATGTCCGTACTGTCAGCGGCGGAGCTGGTGGCCCCGATGGATCCGGGGGATCCGCTGGCAGCGGTGGTACCGGTCGTGCTCGCGGGGGTCGCCGCGCCGGCCGTGGCGGCACCGGCCGTGGTCACGGTGCCTATGACCAGTACGAGCGACAGCACCCATCTCAACGCCTTGCGCATTCACGCTCCCTGTGTTCATGACAGACGCGGTGAACTTAGCGGCACCGGCACCCGCCCCGCCAGACCCGCATTCCCCGATCGCCCGTCAGATGAACCTGCCGGGAGGAAGATCGGGGGAAGGTCAGGGGGGAGGGCAGGGGGACGTCAGGGGGAGGCCAGGGGGACGTCAGGGGAAAATGAGGGGGAACGTCGAGCGGCCTGCGGGGCCTCAGCAGAGGATCCAGCCCGTGGAGCCCTTCTTACCGGAGATCTCGCCGGAGGCCCGTACGCAACGGTTGAGCGCGTGGACGGTGACCGGGCCGGCCTGGCGCGTGAAGTTCCCCTGGTCCACCACGGGCCGCCCGCCGCGCGCCTGGAGACTCACCGTCATGGGCCGCCGCTTCCCCGGGTTCTTGGCGACGGCCAGCGCGCACGCGTACCCCCGCGCCTTGTAGACGCGCAGCTCGCCGGTGGCGAAGGGGACGGTCTTCGCCGGTCTGCCGGAGCAGACGGACGCGGCCTCGGCGGCGGGCGCGTCCGGGGCGCCGACCACGAGGGCGCCGGTGGCGGTCAGCGTGACGAGGCAGTGCAGCAGGATCCGGTTCACCGGGCCACGGGCCGCCTCCACCCCGCCGGTCACGCCGTCGCTCGCCCCGCCGGCCGCCCCGCCGGCCGCGCCACCGCTCGCCCTGCCGGCCGCGCCGTCGGTCCCGCCGCCGCCAGCAAATCCGAACACAGATGCCCCCAAAGCCGTTCGTGTGTACATACGTACGAGATACGACGCACAACGATGGCCCAAGGTTGCGGCGGCACGGAGCCGTACAGCCGCCCCGACCGCCCCAGCCGTCCCGGCCGGCTCCGTACGCTCCCCCGTCCCGGCCGGCTCCGTACACTCCCCCGTCCCGGCCGGCTCCGTACACTCCCCCGTCCCGGCCGGCTCCGTACACTCCCCCGCCTCAGGAGACGACGGCCGCCTCCGCCGCCTTCTCGTCTCCCGTCCCGGCCGTCGCCTCGCCGATGAAGCTCCGCCACAGCCGCGCGTACCGCCCGTCCAGCGCGAGCAGTTCCGCGTGCGTGCCGTCCTCCACGACCTGCCCGTGGTCCAGCACGACCACCCGGTCCGCGCGCGCCGCCGTGGTCAGCCGGTGCGCCACGACCAGCGCGGTACGGCGCCCCGCCAGCCGGTCGGTCGCCTGGTTGACCAGCGCCTCGCTCGCCAGGTCCAGCGCCGCCGTCGCCTCGTCCAGCAGCAGGACGTCCGGGTCGACGAGTTCGGCGCGGGCCAGGGCGATGAGCTGACGCTGCCCCGCCGAGAGGTTCCGGCCGCGCTCGGCGACCTCGTGCAGATAGCCGCCGTCGAGCGTGGCGATCATCTCGTGCGCCCCGACCGCCCGCGCCGCCGCCTCCACCTGCGCGTCGGTCGCCTCGGGGCGCCCGTACGCGATGGCGTCCCGGACCGTACCGGCGAAGAGGTACGCCTCCTGCGGGACGACGCCGAGGCGGTGCCGGTACGCCGTCATGTCCAGGTCGCGCAGGTCCGTACCGTCCGCCGTGACCCGGCCCTCGGTCGGGTCGTAGAACCGCGCGACCAGCTTGACCAGGGTCGATTTGCCCGCACCCGTCTCGCCGACGAAGGCGACGGTCTGGCCGGCCGGTATCCGCAGGTCGACCCCGCTGAGCGCCGCCTCGCCCGCGCCCGCCGTGGCGCCGCTCTCCTCGCCCCGGTAGGCGAAGTGGACGTTCTCGAAGGCGATCTCGCCGCGCAGCGAGAGCACGTCGAGCGCCTTCCCCGGCGCCGGGGCGCGGGTCGATGTGCGTTCCCGCAGCAGCTCCTGGATCCGGCCGAGCGAGACCGTCGCCTGCTGGTAGCCGTCGAAGACCTGCGAGAGCTGCTGCACGGGCGCGAAGAACAGGTCGATGTAGAGGAGGTACGCGACGAGCGCGCCCGTGGTGAGCGTGCCGGCCTGGACCCGCCCCGCGCCCACCACCAGGACCGCCGCCACGGCCACCGACGACAGGAACTGGACGAAGGGGAAGTAGACGGATATCAGCCACTGGCCGCGCACCCGCGCCGCGCGGTAGTGCGCGCTGCGCTCCGCGAAACGCGCGCCGCTGTCTGCCTCCCGGCGGAACGCCTGGACGACACGGAGCCCGGACACCGACTCCTGGAGATCGGCGTTGACCACGCCGATCCGCTCGCGCGCCAGCTCGTACGCCTGGACGCTCTTGCGCCGGAAGAAGACCGTGCCGACGACGAGCACCGGCAGCGTCGTGAAGACGACGAGGGCGAGTTCGAGATCGATGACGAGGAGGACGACGAGGATGCCGGCGAAGGTGACGACGGAGACGAACGCGGTGACCAGACCGGTCTGGAGGAATGTCGACAGCGCGTCCACATCGGTGGTCATCCGGGTCATGATGCGGCCGGTCAGCTCGCGCTCGTAGTAGTCGAGGCCGAGCCGCTGGAGCTGCGCGAAGATCTTCAGACGCAGCGCGTAGAGGATCCGTTCGCCGGTCCGCCCGGTCTTCCGGGTCTCGCCGATCTGCGCCGCCCACTGGAGCAGGACGGTCAGCAGGCCGAGCGCGGAGGCCGCCCAGACCGCGCCGAGGGCGAGCTGTTCGACACCCTGGTCGATACCGTGCCGGATCAGGACCGGGAGCAGCAGCCCCAGCCCCGCGTCGGCGGCGACCAGCACCAGGCTGGCCAGGAGCGGCGGTCCGAAGCCGCGGAGCAGCCTGCGGAGTCCGTACGACTCCTCGGCGGCGACCGCGCGCGCCTCGTCGACGGCGGGGACATCGGTGGCCGGGGGCAACGCGGCGACCTGGGCGAGCAGCTCGGGGGTGGCGCCGGCTTCCGTCGGGTCGCCGGGCGCGCCCCCGTCGCGTATCCACAGGGCGGGGGTGATACCGCGCTCCGCGTCGAACTCGGCGTCGATCTCCTGCTGGACCTGGTCGCCCGGACAGCCGCCCCGGCCGCCCCCGGCGCCCCGGCCCGCACGGCAGTCGTGGCCGTCATGCGCGGCACGGGCGTCATGCGCGGCGCGGGCGTCATGGCCGTCGTGACCTTCGCGGGGGTCATGGCCGTCTCGGGCGACCGCCGGAGTGTCACCGTCGGGCGCCGGGCACTCCGCCGTGACCGGGCACTCCTTCGTGAGCCGCACCGGCGCGGCCTCCGGGGCCGGCGCCTCGGCCGGCCCCTCCAGCCCCTCCGCCCTGGCCAGTTCCTCCAGCTCCTCCAGCTCCTCAAGCTCCTCCAGTTCCTCCAGACCCGCCGTCCCGGCCGACTCGTCCGGCCCCTCCAGGCCCTCCAGCCCCTCCGGCTCCGTCAGCAGCCGCCGGTAGAGCGCGGAGCGCTCCTGTAGTTCCTCGTGCGTACCGATGTCGGAGAGGCGTCCCCCGTCGAGCACGGCGATCCGGTCGGCGAGCGCCAGCGTGGAGCGGCGGTGGGCGATGAGCAGCGTCGTGCGGCCGGCCATCACCGCGCGCAGCGCCTCGTGGATCTCGTGCTCCACACGGGCGTCCACGGCGGAGGTCGCGTCGTCCAGGACGAGCAGCCGGGGGTCGGTGAGGATCGCCCGCGCGAGGGCGATGCGCTGGCGCTGGCCGCCGGAGAGGGTGAGGCCCTGCTCGCCGACCTCGGTGTCGTAGCCGCCGGGGAGTTCGCTGATGAAGCCGTGTGCCTGGGCGGCGCGCGCGGCCCGCTCGATCTCCTCGTCGGTGGCGCCGGGCCTGCCGTACGCGAGGTTGGCGCGGACCGTGTCGGAGAAGAGGAAGCTGTCCTCCGGTACGAGGCCGATCGCGGCCCGCAGCGAGGCGAAGGTGAGTTCCCGGACGTCGTGGCCGCCGACGAGGACGGCGCCGTGGGTCACGTCGTAGAAGCGGGGCAGCAGCAGCGCGAGGGTGGACTTGCCGCTGCCGGAGGCGCCGACGACGGCGACCGTCTCGCCCGGGGCCAGCTCCAGCGAGAGACCGTCGAGGACGGGACGGCCGTTCTCGTACCCGAACGACACGTCGTCGAACTCGACGGAAGCGGGCGCGCTCGCCGCCAGCTCCTTGGTGCCGTCCTGGAGGGTGGGCTCGGTGTCGATCAGTTCCAGGACGCGTTCCACCCCGGCCCGCGCCTGCTGGCCGACGGTCAGGACCATGGCGAGCATCCGGACCGGACCCACCAGTTGGGCCAGATAGGTGGAGAAGGCGACGAAGGTGCCGAGGGTGATCTGCCCGCGCGTGGCCAGCCAGCCGCCGAGGGCGAGCATCGCGACCTGCCCGAGCGCGGGGACCGCCTGGAGCGCGGGGGTGTAGCGGGCGTTCAGCCGTATGGTGCGCAGCCGCCCGGCGAAGAGCCGCCGGCCGGCCTCGCGGAGCTTCCCGGTCTCCTGGTCCTCCTGGCCGAAGCCCTTGACGACCCGGACCCCGGAGACGGCGCCGTCCACGACCCCGGCGACGGCACCTGCCTGCGACTGCGCGTACCAGGTGGCGGGGTGGAGCTTGGTACGGCTGCGGCGGGCGATGTACGCGAGGGCGGGCGCGACGGCCAGGGCTATCAGGGTCAGCGGGAGCGAGAGCCACGCCATGATCACCAGGGACATCAGGAAGAGCAGGATGTTGCCGATGGTCATCGGCAGCATGAAGAGCAGCCCCTGGATGAGCTGGAGGTCGCTGGTGGCGCGGCCGATGACCTGCCCGGTGGAGAGGGAGTCCTGGCGGCGTCCGTCGAGCCGGGAGATCGTGGCGTACATCTCGGTACGCAGGTCGTGCTGGACGTCGAGGGCGAGCCGGCCGCCGTAGTAGCGGCGTATGTACGTGGCGACGTAGACGACGAGCGCGGCCAGGACCAGCAGCCCCGTCCAGGTGAGGAGCGAGCGCGACTCGGCGCCGATCACGTCGTCGATGACGACCTTGGTGATCAGCGGGACGAGTGCCATCACCGCCATACCGGCGAGCGAGGAGCCGACCGCGAGCAGGACATTGCGGCGGTACCGCCACGCGTATCCGGAGAGCCGCCGCGCCCACCCGGCACCGGCCGTCCCCCGCTCCGGGGTCCCCGGTCCGCTCCGCCCTTCCCCGGGCGTCCCCTGTTCCGCCGTCGCCGTCGCCGCCACCGCTGCCTCCGATCCCGTTCCACCTGCCGGAAGGCACCAACGCGGGCGGCCCCGGATTTCATCCCCCCGCAACAAAGACCGGTCCCGGGTCCTAGGACCCGGGACCGGTGTACGCACCGTACTGGCGTGTCGCGGGGACGGCCTCACTGGCGTGTCGCGGGGACGGCCCCCCTGGCCGCCTTCTCCGGGGTCGCCGGTACGGCCTCGTACGGGGTCGCCGGTACGGTGTGGACGGCCGCCCCGGAGGCGGTGGCCGCCGGGTTGAGGTCCTTGTGGACGGCCTTCGCGACGGCCTGGATGGTGTTGACGCCGTCGTTCATCGTCGCGTTGTCATGGGTGAGCACGCTGATCGTGTAGTCATGGCCCTTCCCGGTGAACGCGCCGATGCTGTGGACGCGCCAGCCGTGGGTGGCGCGGGAGAGCCAGCCGTTCTTGAGCTGCACGGTCGCGCTCGCCGGGGCCCCGGCCGGGACGCCCCAGCGCTGGGAAGCGACAACCTTGCGCATCCGCTCCAGGGTGTAGGCGCGCGCGTTGTCGCTGAGCACGGTGTTCTTGGCGGTGAGCAGGGCCAGCAGTTTCTGCTCGTCCTGGGCGGTGATCTGGGTGAGGCCCCAGTAGCCGCCGGTGCCGGGGACCGTCCGGGTCATGCCCGCGGCCTTGACGAAGCCCTTGACCTTGGCCGGCCCGAGCTGCTTCCAGAGGGCGGTGGTCGCGTCGTTGTCCGACTTGGTGATCATGGCCGTGGAGAGGTCGACCTCACGCTGGGTCAGATAGCGGTTGGTCTTCTTCGCGTCCCAGAGGAGGGTGGCGAGCACGGTCACCTTGACGACGCTCGCGGAGTCGAACTTCTGCGTGGCCCGCAGGGTGCAGGTGGTCCTGGTCGTACGGTCGCCGAGCGCGAGCGCCGTGGTGGACTTCCGGTTCTTGAGCGCCGCGGTGATGTCCTTGGTGAGCTGCGCGGCGAGCCCCGCCTTGCCCGAGGTGCAGACGACGGCGGGCGCCACGGCGGCCGGTGCGGCGGCGGGCACCACGGCCGGCGCGACCGCCGGTGTGGTGGCGGGGGTGGCCGCCGCGGCGGGGGCGGCACCCGCGACGGCCGCGACGGGGGCGAGCACCCCGGCGGTGAGCGCCACCGAGAGCGCGCCCCTGGCCCGCCGGGCGGAGGCGCCCACCCGGCACGCCGGGGCGCCGCCCCTGCCGTCGGCTATGCCCTCCGTCGCGTCGCCGGCTCTGTGCTGTGGGTGAGTCATGTCGGTTTCCCGTCCCCCATGTGTCGGTGGACGCGCACTGGCCGGCGCGTCCACTGACATGACTCACGCGTGTCATCGCATGGTTGTACGAGGCTCGGTCATATTTCCGTATGCGGAGCCTCGCCATCCGCATGCGGTCCCTCAGCGGTCGAGGCGCGTCGGCGGTCGAGGTGCGTCGGCGCGAACATCCGGAGCCGGGCCGGGAGGACGACGACGGAGGGGCCCGGTGCCGCGAGCGCCTTCGCCAGGTCCTCCCGCAGCGCCTCCGGTGTCGTGCGGACCGCCGGGACCCCGAAGGACTCCGCGAGGGCGACGAAGTCGGGCCGGTCCAGCTCCGTCCCCGTCGCCTCGCCGAAGGCGTCCGTCATGTACTCGCGGAGGATGCCGTACCCCCCGTCGTCCACGATCAGCCAGGTCACCGGCAGCCCGTACTGGCGGGCGGTGGCCAGCTCGGCTATGGAGTACAGGGCGCCGCCGTCCCCGGAGACCGCGAGCACCGGTCGCGTACGGTCGGCCGCCGCGGCGCCGAGCGCGGCGGGGAAGCCGTATCCGAGGCCGCCCGCGCCCTGGCCCGAGTGCATCGGCCCCGGCCAGGCGGACCAGGCCCAGTAGGCCAGGATCGTCATGTCCCAGAAGCTGGGGGAAGCGGCGGGCAGCGCCTCCCGGACGGCGGCCAGCACCCGCCGCTCCAGCGTCAGCCCCTGGGCGTCGATCCGCTCCCGTACCTTCGCCAGCACCGTACGCACCGAGGCGGCGGCGCCCGGGTCCGGCCGCTCGTCCACCGCGTCCAGCAGGGCGCCGAGCGCGATCCTGGCGTCGGCGTGGATACCGAGCCCGGGGTGGTTGGACTCCAGTTTGCCGAGGTCGGCCTCGATCTGGATCACCTGGCCGCGCGGGCGGAACGTGTGGTAGTTCGAGGAGAGTTCGCCGAGCCCCGAGCCGACCACCAGCACCACGTCCGCCTCCTCCAGGAAGTCGGTGGTGTGCCGGTCCTCCAGCCAGGACTGGAGGGAGAGCGGATGGTCCCAGGGGAAGGCGCCCTTGCCGCCGGCCGTCGTGACCACCGGCGCGGTGATCTTCTCGGCGAGCGCGCGCAGCTTGCCCGCCGCGTCCGCGCGGACCACCCCGCCGCCCGCGATGATCACCGGCAGCGCCGCGTGCGAGAGCGCGTGTGCCGCGACGGCGGTCAGCTCGGGGCGCGGACGCGGCTCGCGCGGTGTGGCGTCCATGGCGGTGACGACCGGCAGCGACACCTCGGCGAGCAGCACGTCCTGCGGGATCTCCACCCAGACCGGGCCGTGCGGGGCGGTGAGCGCGGACTCCCAGGCGGCGGCCAGCGCGGACGGGATCTGGGAGGGCGTACGGACCGGGTGCACGGACTTCACGATGTCGCGGAACGAGCCCTGCTGGTCGCGGAGTTCGTGGAGATATCCGTGGCGCCCGCCGCCCAGCCCCGCCACCGGGACCTGGCTGGAGACCGCCAGCACGGGCGCCGAGGCCGCCGCCGCCTCCTGGAGGGCGGCGAGCGAGGTCAGCGCGCCGGGACCGGTGGAGAGCAGCAGCGGCGCGACCTCGCCGGTGACCCGGCCGTAGGCGTCGGCGGCGAACCCCGCGTTGTTCTCCACCCGGAGCCCGATGTACTGGAGCGAGGAGCGGCGCAGGGCGTCGAACATGCCGAGCGCGTGCTGTCCGGGCAGCCCGAAGACGGTCGTGGCGCCGAGCCCGTAGAGCGTCTCCACGACGAGATCGCCGCCGCGCCGTCCGGGCGGCGGGGCGAGCGCCGCCGCGGTCTGCTCGGGGGTGAGCCGCACCGGTTCGTGGTCGTGGTCGTGCATCAGCGCGCCCCCGCCGTACCACGGTGCTGGTGTCCGTCGCCGCTCATCCTCGGGCCTCTCCGCTGTCGTGCCGCGCGCTGTTCACGCCGTTCGTCTCGCTCATGCCGCTCATGCCGCTGATGTCGTGCCGTTCCGCCTGCTCTGTCTGTTCCGCCTGCTCTGTCTCAAGAATGGACCAGGCCACTGACATCGGGCCCGGACGCCCCCCGCTCCCCCGCCGCCGCACCGTCCCCGCCGTCCTCCCCGCCCTCGCCCGCGAGCCGCGCGCGCCAGGCGGTGAGCACCGCCTCGTCGGTCGGCGGCGTCGCCAGGCTGACGATCACATAGGCGGCCAGGGAGACCAGCAGGCCGTAGTAGATGGGCTCGCTCGCGAGGATCCCGTACGCCGCCATCAGCCCCACGACCGTCAACCCGCCGGTGACCACGGCGGCGAGCGCCCCGTGGACGGTGCCGCGCCGCCACAGCAGCCCGCCGAGGATCGGCACGAGCAACCCGCCGACCAGGAGGTTGTACGCCACCGTCAACGCCTCGACGACGCTGTTCAGCGCCACGGCGACCGCGATCACGGCAACGCCCATGGCCAGGATGAAGAGCCGGTTCCCCCGCACCTCGTCCTCCGCCGGCGCCCCCGCGCCCCCGCCGTCGCGCGGGCCGCCCCGCCCCGCGGTGGAGCGCAGCCGCGCCCAGATGTCGTTGTTCGCCACGGTCGCACAGGCGATCAGGGCGCCCGAAGAGGTCGACATGACGGCGGCGAGCGCGGCGGCGAGCACCAGGCCCCGTACACCGAGCGGCAGTTCGTCCTTGACGATGGTCGCGAAGGCGTCGTCCGGGCGGCCCAGGTCCGGGTAGAGCACCTTGGCCGCCGTCCCGATGACCGCCCCGGCCAGCGCGTACAGCAGACAGTAGGTACCGGCGACGGTGCCGCCCCAGCGCGCCACCTTGTCGCCGCGCGCGGTGAACACCCGCTGCCAGATGTCCTGTCCGATGAGCATGCCGAAGGTGTAGATGAGGACATAGGTGAAGATCGTCTCGCCGCCGATGCCGAACGGGGCGAAGTACTCACCGGGGAGCCGCGCCTTCATCTCCGCGAATCCGCCCGCCTTGACGACCGCTATGGGCAGCAGGAGCAGGAGGACACCTATGGTCTTCACGACGAACTGCACCATGTCGGTGAGCGTGATGGACCACATGCCGCCGAGCGTCGAGTACGCGACGACGATGGCGCCGCCCAGGACGATCGCGACCGTACGGTTCAGGTCGAAGAGGACGTCGAAGATGGTGGCGTACGCGATGGTCGAGGTGACCGCGAGCATCAGCGTGTACGCCCACATCACGACCCCCGAGATCAGCCCGGCCCGGCCGCCGTACCGCAGGTCGAGCATCTCCGAGACGGTGTAGACCTTCAGCCGGGCGATCCGCGCGGAGAAGAAGACGGAGAGCGCGAGCAGTCCGAGGCCGATGGTGAAGACCATCCAGGCGCCGGAGAGCCCGTGCCGGTATCCCAGGCCGACCCCGCCGATGGTCGAGGCGCCGCCCAGCACGATGGCGGCCATGGTGCCCGAGTACATCCAGGGGCCGAGCCGGCGCCCCGCCACCAGGAACTCGCTCTTGGAGCGGGCGCGGCGCATGCCCCACCAGCCCATGGCGAGCATGCCGGCCAGATAGACGACGATCACCGCGTAGTCGACAGCCATGGGCTTCCCTCCGTCACATGAGATGCGCAGGACCCGAGGCGTCCTGTGTGGGTCATGACGGTAGGTGGCCGAAGGGTGGCGCTGAAGTGTACGTTTCATCCATTCTTTCCGCCGAGGATGGAGGGATCGTCCATGCCCGACGCCGACAGGTCCGGCACGCGCCCTCTCCCGGCCTCCGCCCCGCCCACTCCCCCGGTGCCGCTGGCCGAGCTGCTCGCCGACCGGTCGCTGGGGCTGCGCAGGATCGCGGGCCCGCCGGACGACGGCTCCCAGGTGGTGCAGTGGGTGCACACCTCGGAGATGGCCGACCCGTTCCCGTATCTCCTCGGCGGCGAGCTGCTGCTGACGGCGGGCGTCCAGCTCACCGACGCGAACGCCGACGCGTACGCGGAGCGCGTGGTGGCGGCGGGCGCGGCGGCGCTGGGCTTCGGGGTGACGCCGGTGTACGACGAGGTACCGGCCGCCCTGGTCGCGGCGTGCGACCGGCACGGGCTGCCGCTGCTGGAGGTACCGCCCGCCACCCGGTTCACCACCGTGGCACGCGGGGTGTGGCGGCTGATGGCGGAGGCACGCCACCGGGAGCTGCGCCGGGTGACCCGCGCCCAGCAGGGGCTGGCCACGGCGGCGGCCCGCCCCGACCCGGTGCCCGCCGTCCTCCACCAGCTCGCCGTGGGGCTGGCCGGCCGGGCGGTGCTCTTCGCCCCGGACGGCGCCGAACTCCACGCGACGGGGCGCACCCCGGCCCCGGGCGCCCGTACCGCGCTGGCGCGGCTGGCCAGGGTCGTCACCCCGGCGGCGCACGACACCGCCCCCGCCTCGGCGACGGACACCACCGCCCCGACGGAGACGGCCCCGGGCGCCCATCTGGCCGCGTACGCGCTCGGCGGGGGCGGCGGGCTGGTGCTGGGGGTGGCGGCGGAGCGGCGGGAGCCCGGCGACCACACCATCGCCGGGGTCGCCGTCGTGCTGCTCTCGCTGCTGACCGCGCCGCACCAGGGCGCGGCGGAGGCGGGCCGCTCGGCCGCGCTGGTACGGCTGCTGCTCGGCGCCCCGCCCGCCGAGGCGGCGCCGCTGCTCGGCCCGGGCCCCTGGCGGGTGGTCCACGGGCGGGGCGGCGACACGCCGTTCGCGGCCGGGGCGCTGGCGGCGGCGCTGGGCAGCGCGCTGGCCGACACGGACGGCACGACGGTACGGGTCCTCACCGACCGCGAGGTGACCGCGCAGCCCGGCTGGGCCCTCGGCGTGAGCGCCCCGGCCGCCCCGGACGGCCTGGCCGCCGCCGACACCGACGCCCAGCGCGCCCTGGGCCGCGCCGAGGCCACCCGTACCCCTCTCGTACGCCATGACCCGGCGGGCCCGTCCGCCGGTCTCGCGGCCCTGGTCCCCGAGGCGGAGGCCACCGCCCACGCCCGGGAGGTGCTGGCCCCGCTCCTGGCGGCGCCGGGCGCCCCGGCCCTGCTGGAGACCCTGCGCGCCTGGCTCTCCCTGCACGGGAGCTGGGACCGCACGGCGGTCGCCCTGGCCGTCCACCGCAACACGGTCCGCCACCGGGTCACCCGCTGCGCGGCCCTGCTCCGCCGGGACCTGGACGACCCGGATGTCCGCATGGATCTCTGGTTCGCCCTGCGCCGGCCGCTGCCATGAAAGGTCTGGCCAAGGCTCAGCCCTCCAGGGGGAGTTGGTCGCCCGTGGCGCCGACTTCGAGGCGGGCGTAGTCGGGGTGGTCCAGCCGGTGGTGGGCGTAGATCTGGTCGGCCCAGGGCGGGTCGAAGGGGGTGAAGGCGCGCAGGCCCAGGACGCGTCCCAGGGGGCGGCCGGGGTGGTCGGTGTTGAAGTCGGTGACCGCCGCCGCCTCGCCGATCTGCTCGATGCTGCCGGGGAGGTCGTCGAGGTAGCAGGTGACCCGGGGGAGCAGGTGGGTGTGGTCCGGGGTGCGGAAGAGGTCCAGGGCGCGTGCCGTGGAGGAGTAGTAGTCCAGGTCCAGGCTGACGAAACCGACCGGGTGGTCCCGGAGGGCCCCGGCGCGCCGGGCGAGATAGGCGGGCAGCGTCTCGGCGAGGTCTCCGATCACCAGTTCGGTGGCGCCCAGGCGGGCCCGGAGCCGGTCGTGGTCCATGGTGTAGAAGCCGGGGCCGAAGAGGTACGGCAGGTCCCGGGGGTCCTGGTGCGGGGGCATCCCCGTGCCGTTGTCGAAGCCGACCACCCGCACCCGTACCCCGGTGGCCGCGGCGTAGTGCCGGGCGTGCCGGGCGAGCGCCAGCAGCCCGTTGCCCCCGGCCACCCCGAACTCCACCACGGTGACCCCGGGGTGCCCCAGCCGGGCCGCCAGCTCGGTGGCGCGCCGGACCCCGTACGCGTAGTGCGGCCGTTCGACCAGCCCGAACCGGTACGCGGCGGGGGTACGCGTCCCGGGCAGCCGCCCCACCACCCGGCTGAGCAGCGCATGGCGCGTACCGGACTTCGACCAGTCCCACACCAGATCGGCGAACCCCCCGGCGGGCCGCCGACCGTACGGATGCCCCTTCTGCGCCGTCGACCGTGACAACCTGTGCTCCCCTCACCCCGGGCGTACCGGGTCCCTTGTCCTGTCCAGGCCGCCCCCGCCCCAACCGAACGACGACCCAGCGTCATCTGATCGAGTGATACGCGGCAAGGGGACACAGCACGAGGAAGCGGACCGATCGGGGCCAGGGGTGCGACCGGGGGCGCGTCCCGGGGCGCGTCCGGGGCGCGCGCTCAGCTCAGCGGTGGCCGGGCTTCTTCGCCGGGGCGGTCCGCCGTCCGCCCTCGGGGCGGCGGAGCGGGGCGCGGCGGAGGTGTCCGTCGGTCTCGTCGTCGCTGAAGAGCTCCGGATGGCGGGCCCGTATCGTCTCGATGTCGCTGAAGACCAGCCGCAGATGGCTCCGGAGCGCGTCGAGGGCGCCCGGCCCGTCGCGCCGGGCGAGGAGGTCCACCACGGCGCGGTGCTGCCCCACCAGGATGGTGAGCTGCTGGGTCAGCGGCAGCGAGAGCCGGCGGGCCCGGTCGAGCTGGGTCTTGGCGTTGCTCACCACCGGCCAGGCGTCGCCGTGTCCGCTGGCGGCCATGAGGCGGGCGTGGAAGCGCTCGTCCAGCCGGAAGAAGCCCTCCATGTCGTCGCGGCGCTCCGCCGCCGTCTGTTCGTCCAGGAGGTGCCGCAGCTCCGCCAGATCGTCGTCGGTGGCCCGCTGTACGGCGTCCGTGAGCGCCGCGCACTCCAGCGCCTCCCGGACGAACTGCGCGGAGGCGATGTCCCGCAGCCGGATCCGCGAGACGAAGGTCCCCATCTGCGGATAGACGTCGACCAGCCCTTCGTCGGCGAGCAGGATGAGGCTTTCGCGCACCGGGGTCCTGCTGACGCCCAGCTCCTCCGCCAGTTCGTTCTCCGAGAGCGCCGCCCCCGGCTCAAGATCCAGGCTGGTGATGCGTTCTCGGAGCAGGACATGGACGAGCTGCCGGGTGTTGCGGCCCCGTGCGCGCGCCGACTTCAGTTCCGGCCGGTAATCCATCGGTGCCCCTCCGCGGTCCCTCGCTCACGCCCGATCATCTCGCACGCCGATCTCTTGACCTTCACTGCAATACTTGTATGGTAGCCGACTGAACAGACTGAACCATGGGGATTCGGGTCTGCATGTGATGTTCAGGTCTGCAAGGAGGCAGCACATGAGCGCACCCTCGGTCACGTCACCGAAGAGCCCGCAGGGGCTGAGACGGGTGGTCGGAGCGTCCGTCGTCGGCACCATCGCCGAGTACTACGACTTCTTCATCTACGGCACGGCCTCGGCTCTCGTCTTCAACAAGATCTTCTTTCCGGAGGTCGACGCCGCGGTCGGTACGCTCGCGGCCTTCTCCACCTACGCCGTCGGGTTCTTCGCCCGTCCGCTCGGCGGCCTGGTGTGGGGTCACGTAGGGGACCGCATAGGCCGCAAGAAGGCCCTGGTCTTCACCCTGCTGCTCACCGGGCTCGGTACGTTCGCGGTCGGCCTGATGCCCACGTACGACCAGATCGGCGTCTGGGCCGCGGTGATCCTGGTGCTGGTCCGGCTCGTCCAGGGCTTCGGGGTGGGCGGGGAGCAGGGCGGTGCCGTACTCCTGACCGCCGAGGCGGCGCCGCCGGCGCGGCGCGGGTTCTACGCCAGCTTCGTCCAACTGGGCTCCCCCGCCGCGTATCTGATCCCGACCGCCCTCTTCGCGGTCCTGACCGGAACCCTGTCGGAGGCGCAGTTCCTCGCCTGGGGGTGGCGCGTCCCCTTCCTGCTGAGCGCGCTCGTCGTGGTGGTCGGGCTCTACATCCGGCTCAAGGTCGACGAGTCGGAGACCTTCGAGGCCGCCAGGGAGACCCGCAAGGCCGAGACCGCCCCCTTGAAGCTGCTCGTACGGGACAGCCGCAAGGAGATGCTCGGAGGGCTGCTGACCAAGTTCGCCGAGGCCGCCGTCTTCCCCTTCTACACCGTGTTCCTGGTCTCGTACGCGAACGCCCAGGGGGTCGACACCGCCATGGTGCTGAACGCGGTCATCATCGCGATCGCCGCCGAGCTCGTCATGATCCCGCTGCTGGGCCGGCTCACCGACCGGGTCGGACGGCGCCCGGTCTACCTGACGGCGGCGGTCCTCAATCTGGCGCTGATCGTGCCCGCCTTCGAGGCGGTGCGCAGCGGCAGCATGTTCCTGATCACGGCGCTGCTGGTGGCCGGTCTCGCGTTCGGGCACGCCGGTACGTACGCGCCGCAGGCCTCGTACTTCCCCGAGCTGTTCCCCTCGGTCTCCCGCTACACCGGGGTCTCCGTGGTCTGGCAGTTCGGCTCGATGATCGCCAGCGGCCCCTTCACCGTGGTCGCCGCCGCGCTGCTGATCGCCGGGGACGGCTCCTACCTCTGGGTCGCCCTCTATGTGGCCGCGCTGGTGGCCGTCTCCGTCGTCACCCTGCTCTTCATGCCCGAGACCGCGCCCGGCCGCCGCGCCGGCCAGGAGTACGCGCACTGGCCGGCCGCCGGCACGGGGTCCGATGCGGCGGCGGGGGCCGACGCGGGGGCCGGGACCGACAAGGGGGCCGAAAGTCTCTGGACACCCGAACGAACCGCCGGGTAACTTGGACTGAGCAAGCGCTTAATCGAGTGCTCCGGCCAGTTGCGAACCACAGGGGGTCTTCCCGTGCGCCGTACCGTTTACAACGAGGACCACGAGGCGTTCCGGGAGACCATCCGCGCCTTCATCGAGGCCGAGGTCGTCCCGGTGTACGACGAGTGGTACGCGGCGGGGCAGGCGCCTCGCGAGTTCTACCACACCCTCGGCGAGCTGGGGATCTTCGGGATCGAGGTGCCCGAGGAGTACGGCGGGGCGGGCGAGGACTCCTTCAAGTTCCAGGCCGTCATCACCGAGGAGTGCGCCCGCGCGGGGGTCTCCTTCGGCGGCTCCGGCGTGCATGTCGCGCTCTGCCTGCCCTATCTGAAGGCGTACGCGACCGACGAGCAGAAGAAGCGCTGGCTGCCCGACTTCGTCAGCGGCAGGGCGATGTACGCGATCGCCATGACGGAGCCGGGCACCGGTTCCGACCTGGCCGGGATGAAGACCACCGCCAAGCTCTCCGAGGACGGCACGCACTACATCCTGAACGGGGCGAAGACGTTCATCACCGGGGGCGTCCACGCGGACCGTGTCATCGTCTGCGCCAGGACCGCCGCGCCGACGCCCGAGGACCGGCGGCACGGGATCTCGCTGCTGGTCGTGGACACCACGTCCGAGGGGTACGCGGTCGGCCGCAAGCTCGACAAGCTGGGCCTGAGGACCTCCGACACCGCCGAGCTCTCCTTCACCGATGTCAAGGTGCCGGTCGGGGATCTGCTCGGCGAGGAGAACAAGGGCTTCTCCTACCTCGGGCAGAACCTCCCGCAGGAGCGGCTGGGCATCGCCGTCGGGGCGTACGCGCAGGCCGCTGCGGCGATCCGGTTCGCCCAGGCGTACGTCCAGGAACGGACCGTCTTCGGCAAGAGCGTCGCGTCCTTCCAGAACACCAAGTTCGAACTGGCCGGCTGCAAGGCCGAGGTGGACGCGGCGGAAGCGGTCGTGGACCGCGCGCTGGAGGCACACGACCTGGGCGAGCTCTCCGCAGCCGAGGCCGCCTCCGTGAAGCTCTTCACCACGGAGGTCGCGCACCGGGTGATCGACAAGTGCCTGCAACTCCACGGCGGGTACGGCTATATGAACGAGTACCCGATCGCCCGCCTCTACGCGGACAACCGCGTCAACCGGATCTACGGCGGCACCAGCGAGGTCATGAAGATGATCATCTCCAAGTCCATGGGACTCTGACCCCGCGCCCATGAACGACGCGCTCGCCGTCCTGCTCGACCTGCTCGACCCCGAACAGGTCGAGCGGGACATCTTCCGCGGCCGGAGCTCCGCCGTCTCCGGGGTCGTCCCGCGCGTCTTCGGCGGACAGGTGGCGGCGCAGGCGCTGGTGGCGGCGGGGCGTACGGTGCCGTCCGACCGTACGGCGCACTCGCTGCACGCGTACTTTCTGCGGCCCGGCGACCCCGCAGCGCCGATCGTCTACACCGTCGACCGGATCAGGGACGGCCGCTCCTTCACCACGCGCCGGGTCGTCGCGATCCAGCACGGCCGGCCGGTCTTCCATCTCTCGGCCTCCTTCCAGCGGTACGAGGAGGGTCTTGAGCACCAGACGGAGATGGCGCCGGCCCCCGATCCCGAGACGCTGGAGACCGGAGCGGAGACGGTGGCCCGGCACGCCGGGCGGTTCGTGGACCCGGTCATGGCGGAGTGGCTGCTGCGGGCGCGCGAGGCGGTCGATCTGCGCTATGTGGACGCGCCGCCGTACGCGGGCGTGGGGCAGCCGCGCGAACCGCGCTCCCAGGTGTGGTTCCGTACGGCGGGGAAGCTGGCGGACGATCCCCTGCTGCACATCTGTCTGGCGACGTACATCTCCGACATGACGCTGCTGGACTCGGTGCTGCTGGCCCACGGGCGGGGCGGCTGGGCGGTCGGGGACGTGGTGGGGGCGAGCCTGGACCACGCCATGTGGTTCCACCGGCCGTTCCGCGCGGACGAGTGGCTGCTGTACGACCAGAGTTCCCCGTCCTCCTCGGGCGGGCGGGGGCTCGGGCAGGCCCGGATCTTCACCCGGGACGGCGCGCTGGCGGTCTCGGTGGTCCAGGAGGGCGTGCTGCGGGTGCCCCGGGTCAGAGCAGCCCCGCCGCGTTGAGCAGATACGCCGTCATCGGGTCGTAGAAGCGCAGGTCCGTGACGTGGTCGTCGAGCGGGACCGTCACCACGAGGGTGCCCTCGGCCTCACCGAGGAAGAGCGCGGGGTCGTTGCAGTCCGCGTACCCCATGGAGTCGATCCCCCGCTGCCCGGCACACCCGGCCCACCCGTGGTCAGCGACGACCAGGTCGGGCTGCGGTCTGCCCTCCCGCTCCAGGCCGTCGAGGATGGCCCGCATCGGCTCCGGCGAGTGCGTGTGCCAGAGGGTCGCGCCACGCTCCAGCACGGCGACCTCCGCGACCTGGAAGACCATGCCCTCGTCCGCCGTCAGCCCGCCGGGGATCCGGACGATCTCGCATCCGGCGGCGCGCAGCGCGGCGGCGGTCTGCCCGTGCACGTCCAGCAGTCCGCCCGGGTGCCCGGTCGCGAAGAGCACGCGCTCCTTGGCGTCGGCGGCCTTCCGCAGCCGCGCCGCCATCCGCTCCAGCGCGTCGACCGTCAGCTCCGGATCGATGGTGTCCTGCCCGGCCCGGTGCTCCGGATCGTCGTTCACACCGCACCGCTCCGCCATCACGGCGAGCACATCCTGCTCATCCGTCCACCGGTCCCCCAGCTCCAGGCCCAGCCAGTAGTGGCGGTCGCCGTTGGCGAGCTTGCGGTAGTGGCGGAGGTTGTTGTCCCGGGGCGTGGCGACATCGCCGGCGATCCGCGTACGGACGAGATGTTCCACGAGGGCGGGGCGACTGGGTATCGGCATGCGCCTATTGTGCCGTCCGCCCGGCGGGGGTGTCTCTTCCCGGCCAATCCGGCGGGGACCCGGCGCCGGAGAGCTCCCGGGAGTGGTCCACTGTGGTCCGTGGATCCGCGCCTCCGTACGCCGGCCCAGGCGTGCGTCCGCAGATCCGTACATCCACTCCGTACATCCACGCGTTCCATCTCAACCGGGAGTCACCAGTGGCAGCTTCACCCGATCGCGGCACCCTCGTCGAGCCCTTCACCCTGCCGGGTGGCGTGTTCGACGGCGACACCTTCGTGCGGCGGGAGTACCGCCTCGAAGAGCGCCGGGGGCATCCGCTGGTCCTCGCCTTCTACCCGGGGGACGACACCGCCGTCTGCACCAAGCAGCTCTGCTCGTACTCCAGCGGCCTGGAGACCTTCACCGACCTGGGGGCCGAGGTCTGGGGCATCAGCCCGCAGGATGTCGACAGCCATGAGGCCTTCGCGCGCAAGCACGATCTGCGGATCCCGCTGCTCGCCGACACCGACCGGTCGGTCGCGAAGGCGCTCGGGGTGGCCGCGCCCGGGATCGGGGTGCGGCGGTCGGTGTTCCTGGTCGCGCCGGACGGCACGGTGCACTGGAAGCATGTGGCGCTGCTCGGGGTGACCTTCCAGACGGTGGAGACGCTGGCCAGGGAGTTGTCGGGGCTCACCACCGGGTGACGCCTCCGGTCACGGGGTGAGCCGTACGGTGCCCTCGTCGCCCAGCGCGGCGAAGGCACCGTGCGCCAGGCGTCTGAGCAGCGTCTCCGTCCTGGCCCGGCCGGGCAGGCCGCCGCCGTACGAGGAGCCGAGGTGCGGCGTCGAGTTGAGCAGCCCGAAGACGGCGTGCACGGCGCCGCGCGCCTGCGCCTCGGGCACCTGCGGGTAGAGCTCCCGTACGACCGTGACCCACAGCTCCACGTACTGCCGCTGCAACTGGCGCACCAGCTTGCGGTCGCTCTCCCTGAGCCGGTCGAGTTCCCGGTCGTGGAGGGTGATCAGCGCGCGGTCGTCCAGCGCGAAGTCGATATGGCCGTCGATGAGCGAGGCCAGCAGCGCGGCGGGGTCCCCGGGGGCGCCTGAGGTGTCCGGGTCCTCTGGGGTGTCCGAGGTCTCTGGGGCGCGTGAGCCTGCGGAGGTGTCCGGGGCGGCCGATGTGCCGGGGGCTTCCCCGGCGGGCGGGCCCCCGGCGGCGCGGGCCGCTTCGCGGACGCGGAGCCGGCCGCCTTCCAGCAGGCGGCCGCTGATGCCGACCAGCAGTTCGGCGAGCATCGCGTCCTTGCCGGCGAAGTGGCGGTACAGCCCCGGGCCGCTGATGCCGACGGCCGCGCCTATCTCGTCGACGCCGACGCCGTGGAACCCGCGCTCGGCGAAGAGGCGCGCGGCCTGCTGGAGGATCTGCTCGCGACGGTTCGGGGCGGCGGTTCGGGTGCTCATGGGACATCATTCTAGACAACGCCGTTAGCGATCGTTAACCTGAACGAGTGAGGTTAACGCTCACTAACGCCCGGGCAGATACTCCCTGGCAGGACACGTGCGGGGGCGGTCCCGGCACGGGGTGGCGCGAGGGCGCGCGGAGCGAGGGAGCTGACAGCGATGCGGCAGCCGACGAGGCAGGTGACCAGGGTGGACGGGCCGGACGCGGGGGCGGTCGCGGGGCGTGTGGTGGCGCGGGCGCCGGTGCTGACGAGCGCCGCCGACCCGGCGTCCGAGGCCTGGAAGGCGAACGAGGTGGGGCACGGCGCGCTCTCCGACGCGCTGCGGGCGAGGCTGGCCGCCGTGCGCCTCGGCGGCGGGGAGCGGGCGCGGGCCCGGCACACCGCGCGCGGGAAGCTGCTGCCGCGCGAGCGGGTGGACACCCTCCTCGACCCGGGCTCGCCCTTCCTGGAGCTGGCGCCGCTCGCGGCGGAGGGGATGTACGGAGGGGCCGCGCCGGCCGCCGGGGTGATCGCCGGGATCGGCCGGGTCAGCGGCCGCGAGGTGGTGATCGTCGCCAACGACGCGACGGTCAAGGGCGGTACGTACTACCCGATGACGGTGAAGAAGCATCTGCGCGCCCAGGAGGTGGCGCTGGAGAACCGGCTGCCGTGCCTGTATCTGGTCGACTCAGGCGGCGCCTTCCTGCCGATGCAGGACGAGGTCTTCCCGGACCGGGAGCACTTCGGCCGGATCTTCTACAACCAGGCCAGGATGTCGGGGGCCGGGATTCCGCAGATCGCGGCGGTGCTGGGGTCCTGCACGGCGGGCGGGGCGTATGTCCCGGCGATGAGCGACGAGGCGGTGATCGTGCGCGGGCAGGGCACGATCTTCCTCGGCGGCCCGCCGCTGGTGAAGGCGGCGACGGGCGAGGTGGTCACCGCCGAGGAGCTGGGCGGCGGGGAGGTCCACGCGCGGACGTCCGGGGTGACCGACCATCTCGCGGAGGACGACGCGCACGCGCTCCGTATCGTCCGCACCATCGTCTCGACGCTGCCCCCGCGCGGGCCGCTCCCCTGGCCGGTCCGGCCGGTCGAGGAGCCGACGGTGGATCCCGCCGGGCTGTACGGGGCGGTGCCGGTGGACCCCCGTACGCCCTACGACGTGCGGGAGGTGATCGCGCGGGTGGTCGACGGCTCGCGGTTCGCCGAGTTCAAGGCGGAGTTCGGGACGACGCTGGTGACGGGGTTCGCGCATATCCACGGCCATCCGGTCGGGATCGTCGCCAACAACGGCATCCTCTTCTCCGAATCCGCCCAGAAGGGCGCCCACTTCATCGAGTTGTGCGATCAGCGCGGCATTCCGCTGCTCTTCCTTCAGAACATCTCGGGCTTCATGGTGGGCCGGGAGTACGAGGCGGGCGGGATCGCCAAGCACGGCGCGAAGATGGTGACGGCGGTGGCCTGCGCGCGGGTGCCGAAGCTCACGGTGGTGGTGGGCGGTTCGTATGGGGCGGGCAACTACTCGATGTGCGGCCGGGCCTACTCCCCCCGCTTCCTGTGGATGTGGCCCAACGCCAAGATCTCGGTGATGGGCGGCGAGCAGGCCGCGTCCGTCCTGGCGACCGTGAAGCGGGACCAGATCGAGGCGCGCGGCGAGGAGTGGGGCGCCGAGGACGAGGAGGCGTTCAAGGAGCCGATCCGCGCCCAGTACGCGGCCCAGGGCGACGCCTGTTACGCGACAGCGCGGCTCTGGGACGACGGGGTGATCGACCCGCTGGAGACCCGCCAGGTGGTGGGGCTCGCCCTGACCGCGTGCGCCAACGCCCCGCTCGGCGAACCGGGCTTCGGCGTCTTCCGGATGTGAGGGGGCGGCGGCGATGGCTTCGACGGCGGCAGCGGGGACGAGGACGAAGGTGACGGCGGAGACAAGGGTGGGAGCGGGCATGTTCGACACGGTCCTGGTGGCCAATCGCGGGGAGATCGCGGTCCGTGTCATCCGGACGCTGCGGGCCCTCGGGGTGCGGGCGGTCGCGGTCTTCAGCGACGCGGACGCGGACGCCCGCCATGTGCGGGAGGCGGACACGGCGGTACGGATCGGAGCCGCGCCGGCGGCGGAGAGCTATCTGCGCACCGACCGGATCCTGGACGCGGCGGCGCGTACCGGCGCCCAGGCGGTCCATCCGGGGTACGGGTTCCTCTCGGAGAACGCGGGGTTCGCGCGGGCCTGTGCGGAGGCGGGGCTGGTCTTCATCGGGCCGCCCGCCACCGCGATCGAGCTGATGGGCGACAAGATCCGGGCGAAGGAGACGGTACGGGCGGCGGGCGTGCCGGTGGTGCCCGGGTCGACCGGGAGCGGGCTGACCGATGGCGAACTGGCCGCGGCGGCGGGCGAGATCGGGATGCCGGTGCTGCTGAAGCCCTCGGCGGGCGGCGGCGGCAAGGGGATGCGGCTGGTGCGGGCGGAGGCGGCGCTCGCGGAGGAGATCGCGGCGGCCCGGCGCGAGGCGCGCTCCTCGTTCGGGGACGACACGCTGCTGCTGGAGCGGTGGGTGGACCGGCCGCGCCATATCGAGATCCAGGTCCTCGCGGACACCCACGGGAACGTGGTGCACCTCGGGGAGCGCGAGTGCTCGCTCCAGCGCCGCCACCAGAAGGTGATCGAGGAGGCGCCGTCCGTGCTGCTGGACCCGGCGACCCGGGCGGCGATGGGCGAGGCGGCGGTGCGGGCGGCGCGCTCCTGCGGGTACGCGGGGGCGGGGACGGTGGAGTTCATCGTCCCGGGCGACGACCCCGCTTCGTACTTCTTCATGGAGATGAACACCCGGCTCCAGGTGGAGCATCCGGTCACGGAGCTGATCACGGGGCTCGACCTGGTGGAGTGGCAGCTCCGGGTGGCCGCCGGGGAGGAGCTGCCCTTTGCCCAGGAGGACATCGGCTTCACCGGGCACGCGGTGGAGGCCCGGATCTGCGCGGAGACGGTCTCCGTGCAGGAGGGCAGCCGGGGCTTTCTGCCCTCGGGGGGCACCGTGCTGGCGCTGCGGGAGGCGGCGGGCGACGGGGTGCGGACGGACTCGGGGCTGGCGGTCGGTACGGAGATCGGCAGTATGTACGACCCGATGCTGGCGAAGGTCATCGCCCATGGCCCGGACCGGGCCACCGCCCTGCGGCTGCTGCGGGCGGCTCTGGCGGAGACGGTCACGCTGGGCGTCCCGACCAACGCCGGTTTCCTGCGGCGGCTGCTGGCGCACCCGGCGGTGGTCGCGGGCGAGCTGGACACGGGGCTGGTGGAGCGGGCGATGGACGGCCTGGTGCCGGACGGGGTGCCGCCCGAGGTCTACGCGGCGGCGGCGGCCGTCCGCCAGGCGGAGCTGACACCGGGAGCGGGGCCGGGGCCGAGCACCGGCCGGGCGCCGGGCTCGGGGCCAGGATCGGGCTCGGTGGCGGGCACCGGCCCGGGCGCCGGATCCGGGTGGGTGGATCCGTTCTCCGTGCCGAGCGGGTGGCGGCTGGGGGGTGAGCCCGCGCCCGTACGCCATCCGTTGCGTGTAGCGGGACATGAACCCGTTACTCAGGAGGTGCGGGCCTCGGATGTGTTCCGGGTGGCGGCCGACCGGGTCACCGTCACGGTCGACGGGGTGACCCACACCTTCCACCGGGCCGGGGAGTGGCTGGGCCGGGACGGGGAGAGCTGGCATGTCCAGAACTTCGACCCGGTCGAGGCGGCGCTCCGGGGTGCCGGGGCGGGCGGCGGGGTGGACGCGCTGACCGCGCCGATGCCGGGCACGGTCACCGTCGTGAAGGCGGCCGTGGGGGACGCGGTGGTGGCGGGGCAGAGCCTGCTGGTCGTGGAGGCGATGAAGATGGAGCACGTGATCGCGGCGCCTCATGACGGCACGGTGACCGAGCTGGAGGTCACCCCCGGCACGACGGTCGCCATGGACCAGCTCCTCGCCGTGGTCACCCCCGCCGGGGTGGCGGACGGCGCCGGGCGGGAAGGCGGGGAGTCATGACCGAGGGGCTGCCGATGGCCGTTCCTGCGCAGGGGCTGCCGCCCCGGGTGCGGATCCACGAGGTGGGTGCGCGGGACGGGTTGCAGAACGAGAAGGTCGTCGTCCCGACCGAGGTGAAGGCCGAGTTCATCCACCGGCTCGCGCACGCCGGGCTGACCACCGTCGAGGCCACCAGCTTCGTGCACCCGAAGTGGGTCCCCCAACTGGCGGACGCCGAGGCGCTCTTCCCGCTCGTCTCGGAGTTGCAGGGCGAGGTGGCGCTCCCGGTGCTGGTGCCGAACGGGCGGGGGCTCAACCGGGCGCTGGCGCTCGGGGCCCGCCGGATCGCCGTCTTCGCCAGTGCCACCGAGTCCTTCGCCCAGGCCAACCTCAACCGGACGGTGGACGAGTCGCTCGCGATGTTCGCGCCGGTCGTCGCCCGTGCCCGCGAGGAGCGGATGCATGTCCGCGGCTATCTGTCGATGTGCTTCGGCGACCCGTGGGAGGGGCCCGTCCCGGTCCATCAGGTCGTCCGGGTCGCCAAGGCGCTGATGGAGCTGGGGTGCGACGAGCTGAGCCTCGGGGACACCATCGGGGTCGCCACGCCCGGCCATGTCCAGACCCTGCTGGCCGAGTTGAACGAGGAGGGCGTGGCGACCAGCGCCCTCGGGGTGCACTTCCACGACACGTACGGCCAGGCGCTCGCCAACACCCTCGCCGCCCTCCAGCACGGGGTGACGACCGTGGACGCCTCGGCGGGCGGGCTCGGGGGCTGCCCGTTCGCCCGGAGCGCCACCGGGAACCTCGCCACGGAGGACCTGGTGTGGATGCTCGACGGCCTCGGCGTGGCGACCGGGGTCGACCTCGGCAGGCTCACCGGGACCAGCGCCTGGCTCGCCGGGGAGCTGGGCCGCCCCAGTCCGTCCCGTACCGTCCGCGCGCTCTCCGCGCCCGCGTCCACCAAGGAGTGACCGATGTCCCTGGACCACCGCCTCTCCGCCGAGCACGAGCAACTGCGCCGCACGGTGGAGGAGTTCGCCCATGATGTCGTCGCGCCCAAGATCGGCGACTTCTACGAGCGGCACGAGTTCCCGTACGAGATCGTCCGCGAGATGGGGCGGATGGGGCTCTTCGGGCTGCCGTTCCCCGAGGAGTACGGCGGGATGGGCGGCGACTATCTCGCGCTCGGGATCGCTCTGGAGGAGCTGGCCCGGGTCGACTCCTCCGTGGCGATCACCCTGGAGGCCGGGGTCTCGCTGGGCGCCATGCCCGTATACCGGTTCGGCACCGAGGAGCAGAAGCGGCAGTGGCTGCCCCGGCTCTGCTCGGGGGAGATCCTGGGCGCGTTCGGGCTGACCGAGCCCGACTGCGGTTCGGACGCGGGGGGTACGCGGACCACGGCCGTGCGCGACGGCGACTCCTGGGTGATCAACGGCACCAAGTGCTTCATCACCAACTCGGGGACGGAGATCACGGGCCTGGTGACCGTGACCGCCGTCACCGGGCGGAAGCCGGACGGGCGGCCGGAGATCTCCTCGGTCATCGTGCCCTCGGGCACCCCCGGGTTCACGGTCGGCGCCCCGTACTCGAAGGTCGGGTGGAACGCGTCGGACACCCGGGAGCTCTCCTTCTCCGATGTCCGGGTCCCGCTGGACCATCTGCTCGGCGCGGAGGGCCGGGGGTACGCGCAGTTCCTGCGGATCCTGGACGAGGGGAGGATCGCTATCTCCGCGCTGGCGACCGGACTCGCCCAGGGGTGTGTGGACGAGTCGGTGGCGTACGCGCGGGAGCGGCACGCCTTCGGCCGGCCGATCGGTGCCAACCAGGCCATCCAGTTCAAGATCGCGGACATGGAGACCCGGGCCCATATGGCCAGGATCGGCTGGCGGGACGCGGCCTCCCGGCTCGCCCACGGGGAGCCGTTCAAGAGGGAGGCGGCCATCGCCAAGCTGTACTCGTCGACGGTGGCGGTCGACAACGCCCGGGACGCCACCCAGATCCATGGCGGTTACGGGTTCATGAATGAATATCCGGTGGCCCGGATGTGGCGCGACGCCAAGATCCTGGAGATCGGCGAAGGGACGAGCGAGGTCCAGCGGATGCTGATCGCACGGGAGTTGGGGCTTCCCGACTGATCCGGAGCCCCCGCCGCCGGGCCGGTCAGACGGCGGCGGGGACCTGCGTTCCCTGGGCACATCGTGGACGCACCCTGGGAGAGTCGGTGAGGTTAGGCTAACCTGCCTTCGAATGAACCACCGGCCGCCAGGGCCACACCGTATGCAGGGAAAGCGAACGAGCCGATGACCACAGACCGAGTGTTCCCCCTCACCCGCCGCGGCCTGCTGGCCGCCGGTGGAGCCGCCGGACTCGGTGTGCTGCTCGCCGCCTGCGGTGGCGGCTCGCCCTCCACCGCGACCGAGGGGAAGTCCGGTCCGTGGTCCTTCAAGGACGACCGCGGCGAGACGGTGAAGGCCGGCTCCACGCCGAAGAACATCGTCGCCTTCGTGGGGACCGCCGCCGCGCTCCACGACTACGGTGTCGCGGTGAAGGGCGTCTTCGGGCCGACGAAGACGGCCGACGGCAAGCCCGATGTCCAGGCCGGTGACCTCGACATCGGCAAGGTCGAGATCCTCGGCAACGTCTACGGCGAGTTCAATGTCGAGAAGTACGCGGCGCTCGACCCCGATCTCCTGGTCACCGCGATGTGGATCAAGGACGCGCTCTGGTATGTGCCGGACCAGTCCAAGGACAAGATCCTCAAGCTCGCCCCCTCGGTCGCCCTCTGGGCCGCCGAGACCACCATCCCCACGGCGATCCTGCGCCATGCCGAGCTGGCCGAGTCGCTCGGCGCCGACCTCAAGAACGCCAAGGTGACGGCGGCCAGGGAGCGTTTCGAGAAGGCAGCCGAGCGGCTGCGCCAGGCGGCCAAGGCCAACCCGGGCATCCGGGTCCTGGTCGGCTCCGCCAGCCAGGACCTCTTCTACGTCACCCTGGCGAAGTCCGCCGCCGACACCCGCTACTTCGAGGAACTCGGCGTGGAGTTCGTCACCCCGAAGGTCAACGCCCAGGGCTTCTTCGAGGAGCTGAGCTGGGAGAACGTCGGCAAGTACCCGGCCGACATCATCATGATGGACAACCGCTCCTCGGCCCTCCAGCCCTCGGCGCTGACGTCCAAGGCGACCTGGGAGCAGTTGCCCGCCGTCAAGGCCGGCCAGGTCATCCCGCGTACCACCGAGCCCATTTTCTCCTACGACAAGTGCGCCCCGCTGCTCGAAGATCTCGCCAAGGCCATCGAAACCGCGAAGAAGGTCGGCTGACACCCATGAAGACGGCTGAGACCGCACCGTTCCGTTTCTTCTCCCTCCAGGTCGTACGGACGCGGCGGCTCGGCCCGTCCCTGGTCCGCGTCACCTTCGGCGGCGACGACCTCGCGTCCTTCGCCTCCGGGGGCCGCGACCAGAGCCTCTCGCTCTTCCTCCCGCACCCCGGCCAGCCCGCCCCGGTCGTCCCCGTCGAGGCGGGCGACGGCTGGTGGGCCGCCTGGCGGGCGCTGCCCGAGGAGATCCGGGCGGTCATGCGCTCGTACACCCTGCGCGAGCAGCGCCGCGGCCCGGACGAGGTCGACATCGACTTCGCGCTCCACCCCGACGGCGGACCCGCCTGCCGCTGGGCGGGCCGGGCCGCCCCCGGCGACCGGGTGCTCCTGCTGGGCCCGGCGGTGACGGAGAACACGGGGGTGCGGTTCCGCCCGCCGGCCGGCACCGACTCCGTGGTGATCTGGGCCGACGAGACGGCGCTGCCCGCCACCGCGGCGATCCTGGAGTGGCTGCCCGCCGGGCTCAGGGCCGACGTCTGGATCGACGTACCGCACTCCGCCGACCGGCAGCCCCTGCCCACCGCCGCCGACGCCCGGATCACCTGGCTGGTACGGGAGGAGGGCGCGCCGGAGGCGGTGGCGGAGCTGCGCCGGTTCGAGCCGCGCGGCACCGCCCCGTACGCCTGGATCGCCGGGGAGTCGGGGACGGTCAAGGCGGTACGCCGCCATCTCGTCCAGGAGCGCGGGATCGACCGGCGCCGGGTGACCTTTGTCGGGTACTGGCGGCGCGGCCTGAGCGAGGAGCAGTTGCGCGAGGCGGCGACCCGGGAGGCGGTCGCCGCGTAGGGCGCGCCGCCGGACCGCCCCGGACCGCCCCGCGCCTCCTCTCCACCGCCTCCCCCGCCCCTGAGCGCGCGTCAAACGTGCTCTGTCACACATGGGGTGGTTCGGCATGAGAGGGAAAGAGAAACTAAGGTTAGGCTAACCTAACTAATTGTTCATCTCATTCAGTACCACCCCCCGCACACCCCCGCCCCCACATCCGGGAGGACCCCAGCATGCGTGCGCACCTGCTCAATGGCGCGACGGCGGACCGTTACCGACGCTCCGTCACCGAAGGAGTCGAGCGGGTGGCGAACCGACTCGCCACAACGGACCGGCCGTTCACCGGAATCACCCCCGACGCCCTGGCCCCCGTGGTCGACGCGGTCGACCTCGACACCCCCCTCGGTGACACCTCGGCCGCCCTCGACGAGCTGGAGAGCGTCTATCTGCGGGACGCCGTCTACTTCCACCACCCCCGCTACCTGGCCCATCTCAACTGCCCGGTGGTGATACCCGCCGTCGTCGGCGAGGCCGTGCTCTCCGCCGTCAACTCCTCCCTGGACACCTGGGACCAGAGCGCGGGCGGCACCCTGATCGAGCGCCGCCTCATCGACTGGACCGCCGGCCGCATCGGCCTCGGCGACAGCGCCGACGGCGTCTTCACCAGCGGCGGCACCCAGTCCAACCTCCAGGCGCTGCTCTTCGCCCGCGAGGAGGCCAAAGCGGACGACCCGGCGAAACTCCGTGTCTTCGCCTCCGAGTGCAGCCACTTCAGCGTCCAGAAGTCCGCCACGCTCCTCGGCCTCGGCCCGGACGCCGTGGTCTCCGTCCCCTGCGACCGGAACAAGCGGATGCAGGCCGTCGCCCTCGCCGCCGAGCTGGAGCGGTGCCGCGCCGAGGGGCTCACCCCGATGGCCGTCGTCGCCACCGCGGGCACCACCGACTTCGGCTCCATCGACCCGCTGCCCGAGATCGCCGCGCTCTGCGAGCAGTACGACACCTGGATGCATGTCGACGCCGCGTACGGCTGCGGGCTGCTGACCTCGCTCACCCGCCGGCCGCTGCTGGCCGGCATCGAGCACGCCGACTCGGTCACCGTCGACTACCACAAGTCGTTCTTCCAGCCGGTGAGTTCCTCCGCCGTGCTGGTACGGGACGGGGCCACCCTGCGGCACGCCACGTACCACGCGGACTATCTCAACCCGCGCCGTACGGTCGAGGAGCGCATCCCCAACCAGGTCGACAAGTCGCTCCAGACCACCCGCCGCTTCGACGCCCTGAAGCTCTGGATGACCCTGCGCGTCATGGGCGCCGACGGCATCGGGGAGCTCTTCGACGAGGTCTGCGACCTGGCCGCCGAGGGGTGGCAGCTCCTCGCCGCCGACCCCCGGTACGACGTGGTCGTGGAGCCCCAGCTCTCCACCCTGGTCTTCCGCTACATCCCCGAGCCCGTCACCAGCCCCGCCGAGATCGACCGCGCCAACCTCCACGCCCGGAAGGCGCTCTTCGCCTCCGGCGACGCGGTCGTCGCGGGCACCGCGGTGGGCGGCCGGCAGTATCTGAAGTTCACCCTGCTCAACCCCGAGACGACCGTCCGCGACATCGCCGCCGTCCTCGATCTGATCGCCGGCCACGCCGAGCAGTACCTGGGAGAGAACCTTGTCCACGCTTCCTGAGCGCAGCGCGCCGTACGACTTCGTCGGCATCGGGCTCGGCCCCTTCAACCTGGGACTTGCCTGCCTGACCGAGCCGATCGACGAACTCGACGGAGTCTTCCTGGAGTCGAAACCCGACTTCGAGTGGCACTCCGGGATGTTCCTCGAAGGCGCCCATCTCCAGACCCCGTTCCTCTCGGACCTGGTCACGCTCGCCGACCCGACCTCCCCGTACTCCTTCCTCAACTACCTCAAGGAGTCCGGGCGGCTCTACTCGTTCTACATCCGGGAGAACTTCTACCCGCTGCGCACCGAGTACAACGACTACTGCCGCTGGGCCGCCGCGAAACTGGGCTCCATCCGCTTCAACCGTACGGTGACCGAGGTCGCGTACGACGCGGAGAGCGCCCTGTACGAGGTCCGCACCGCCGACGAGACCTACCGGGCCCGGCGCCTGGTCCTCGGCACCGGGACCCCGCCGTACGTCCCCGACTCCTGCCGGGGGCTCGGCGGCGACATGCTGCACAACTCGCGCTATCTGCAAGGGAAGGCGGAGCTCCAGAAGAAGGAGTCCATCACCCTCGTCGGCAGCGGGCAGAGCGCCGCGGAGATCTACTACGACCTGCTCTCCGACATCGACACCTACGGCTACCAGCTCAACTGGATCACCCGGTCGCCGCGCTTCTTCCCGCTCGAATACACCAAACTGACGCTGGAGATGACCTCCCCGGAGTACATCGACTACTTCCACGCGCTGCCGGAGGCGACCCGCTACCGGCTGGAGGCCGGGCAGAAGGGACTCTTCAAGGGCATCGACTCGGAGCTGATCAACGAGATCTTCGATCTGCTCTACCAGAAGAACCTCAAGGGCCCCGTCCCCACCAGGCTGCTCTCCAACACCGCGCTCACCTCCGCCGCGTACGAGGAGACCTCGGCCGGCCGGGGCACCTACACCCTCGGGCTCCGCCAGGAGGAGCAGGAGCGGGAGTTCTCGCTCGCCACGCAGGGGCTGGTCCTCGCCACCGGGTACCGGTACGTCGCGCCCGCGTTCCTCGCCCCGGTCGAGGACCGGATCCGGTACGACGGGCACGGGCGGTTCGATGTCGCGCGCAACTACGCCATCGACACCGCGGGGAACGAGATCTTCCTCCAGAACGCCGCCGTGCACACCCACAGCATCACCTCGCCCGACCTGGGCATGGGCCCGTACCGCAACGCGTACATCATCGGGGAGCTGCTGGGGCGGGAGTACTACCCGGTCGAGAAGGCCATCGCGTTCCAGGAGTTCGCCGCACCGGAAGGCACCGTCCGATGACCGACCACGACCGCCGGGCCGGCGCCCCGCGCCGCGACGATGTTCTCTTCTCCCGTACGGACGAGACGCTGGGCCTCTTCGAGGTGCGCGCCGTCGACCCCTTCGCCGACCTCGAACTGCTGCACGGCTGGGTCACCCACCCCAAGGCCGCCTTCTGGCTGATGCAGGGCGCCTCGCTGCCGGAGGTCGAGCGCGAGTACATGGGCATCGCCGCCGCCGAGCACCACGACGCGTTCATCGGGCTGCACAACGGGGTCCCGGCCTTCCTCATCGAGCGGTACGACCCGGCGGAGGTCGAGCTGAAGGGGATGTACGACGCGGAGCCCGGGGACATCGGGATGCACTTCCTGGTCGCCCCGGTCGAGGGCGACCGCCGGGTGCACGGGTTCACCCGGGCGGTGATCACCACGGTGATGGCGCTGCTCTTCGACGACCCGGCCGTACGGCGGGTGGTGGTGGAGCCGGATGTACGGAACACCGCCGTCCACGCCCTGAACGAAGCGGTCGGTTTCCGGATCGAGAAGAAACTCGAAAAGCCCGAGAAGGACGCGTATCTGTCCTTCTGCACGCGCGAGATGTTCCACGCCGCGCTCGCCGAGCGTGCGACGACCACCGCGACCGCCGAGCCCACCGCTTCCGCCGAGCCCGTCGCGACACCCGCGCCCACCACGACCCCCGCGCCCGCCGTACAAGGAGTCACCCGATGAGCCGCCCGACCGTACCCGCCGCGAAAGCTCCGGCGTCCGCGCCCCTCACCGACGCCGTCGCCCATCTCACCCCGGAGCTCTGGGAGCGGGCCGGGCGGCTGCTGATCCGGAAAGCCCTCGCGGAGTTCTCGCACGAGCGCATCCTGACCCCCGAGCCGCTGGGCGAGGAGCGCTACCGGGTGCTCAGCGACGACGGCGCGACCGCGTACCACTTCACCGCGCGCCGGTTCGCCCTCGACCACTGGCGGATACCCGCCGCTTCGATACGGCGCCACCGGGGCGACGACGAACTGGCGCTCGACCCGCTCGACTTCTTCATCGAGCTGCGCGAGACGCTGGGGCTCTCCCCCGAGGTCCTCCCCGTCTATCTGGAGGAGATCTCCTCCACGCTCGCGGGCACGGCGTACAAACTCACCAAGAAGCCGGTCACCTCGGCGGAGCTGGCCACGGCCGGCTTCCAGGAGATCGAGACGGGGATGACCGAGGGCCACCCCTGCTTCGTCGCCAACAACGGCCGGCTCGGCTTCGGGGTCGACGAGTACCGTGCGTACGCCCCCGAGACGGCGAGCGGGATCCGGCTGGTCTGGCTCGCCGCCCGCCGGGACCGGGCCACCTTCACGGCGGGCGCCGGGCTCGACTACCGGGCCCTGATCGGCGGGGAGCTGGCGGCGGAGACCCGGGAGCGGTTCGACGGGGTCCTGCGCGGCCAGGGGCTCGACCCGGACGACTACCTCCTCATCCCGGTCCACCCCTGGCAGTGGTGGAACAAACTCTCCGTCACCTTCGCCGCCGAGCTGGCCCAGCGCCATCTGGTCTGCGTCGGGGAGAGCGAGGACACCTATCTGGCGCAGCAGTCGATCCGTACCTTCTTCAACACGAGCGATCCCGGGAAGCATTACGTCAAAACCGCGCTCTCCGTCCTCAACATGGGCTTCATGCGGGGACTCTCCGCCGCGTACATGGAGGCCACCCCCGCGATCAACGACTGGCTGGCGGGGGTGATCGAGGCGGACTCCACGCTGCGCGCGGCCCGGTTCTCGATCATCCGGGAGCGCGCCGCGATCGGGTACCACCACCGGCAGTACGAGGCGGCCACCGCCAAGGGCTCCCCGTATCTGAAAATGCTCGCCGCGCTCTGGCGGGAGAGCCCCGTGGAGTCGCTCGGCGCGGGCGAGCGGCTCGCCACGATGGCCTCGCTGCTCCACACCGACCGGGACGGCTCGTCCTTCGCCGGCGCGCTGATCGCCGCTTCGGGGCTGCCGGCCGAGGTGTGGCTGCGCCGCTATCTCGACGCGTACCTGGTGCCGGTGCTGCACTCCTTCTACGCGTACGACCTGGTCTTCATGCCGCACGGCGAGAATGTGATCCTGGTCGTCGAGGACGGGGTGGTCACCCGGACGATCTTCAAGGACATCGCCGAGGAGATCGCGGTGATGGACCCGCACGCGGTGCTGCCGCCGGCGGTCGAGCGGATCCGGGTGGAGGTCCCCGAGGACATGAAGATCCTGTCGATCTTCACCGATGTCTTCGACTGCTTCCTCCGTTTCCTCGCCGCCGACCTGGTCGCGGAGGGCGTCCTGCCGGACGAGGACGCGTTCTGGCGTACGGTCGCCGAGTGCGTCCGGGGATACCAGGACGCGGTGCCGGAGCTGGCCGACAAGTTCGCCGCGTACGACCTGTTCGACGGGGAGTTCGCGCTCTCCTGCCTCAACCGGCTCCAGCTCAGGAACAACAAGCAGATGGTCGACATCACCGACCCGGCGGGCGCGCTCCAGCTCGTCGGCACGCTGGCCAACCCGCTGGCGCGGTTCGCGCGGTAGCCGTACGGGGCGGGGAGGGACGGCTCTCCCCCCTTCCCGCCCCTCTTCCTTCCGTACTCCCCGCCCTTTCCGCCCTTTCCGGCCCTCTTTCCCGCCGGCCGCCCGATGGGAGAATCGCGGCATGGCGGAAATCATCCAGAAGGACGGCACCTGGAGCTTCGACGGCGGTACGGTCCGTATCGTCCCCGGCGGCGACAAGGGCGTGAGCCTGCTGCGCAGGACGCTCGGGGAGATCGCCGTACCGCTGGAGGCGGTGGCGGGCATCTCCTTCGAGGCGGGGCGCCGGACGGGGCGGCTCCGGCTGCGCCTGCGCGAGGGTGCCGATCCGCTGCTCCAGATCGCGGGCGGGCGGCTGGACGAGGGCTCCGAGCCGTATGTGCTGACCGTCGAGAAGAAGCGGTTCGGCGTGGCGGAGTACCTGGTGGACGAGGTACGGAACGCGCTGCTCCTGGACGGGATCGAGGCCGGCCCCGTCGACCGCTACCTGCTGCCGGGCCCCGCGCTGCCGCTCACGGTGGGCGCGGGTGACGCGACCGTCTCCTTCGACGGGGAGCGGATCCGGCTGGACTGGAACTGGAAGACCGAGGAGGCCAAGTCGTCGGGCGGCCCCCGGACGCTCTCCGTCGCCGAGGTGACGGCGGTGGAGTGGCTGCCGAGCATGGGCCTGGAGAACGGCTACCTCCGCTTCGTCCGCACCGGGGACACCGCCACGCTCCCGGCCGAGTACGACCCGTACGCGGTGGACCTCTACGGCTTCCGCAAGGACCCGCTGATGGCCCTGGTCGGCGCGGCGGTCCTGGCGAGGCTCCCGCACCCGCCCGTGGAGGCCCGCGGGGAGGCCGTGGGAAGCGGTACGGAGCCCTCGCGGCCCGCGCCGGAGCCCCCGGGCGCCCCGGCCGTCCCGGCCCCTGCCCCTGCCCCTGCCCCTGCCCCTGCCCCTGCCGACCACGACGCGCTGCTGCGCCGGCTGCGCGAGCTGGGCGAGCTGCGGCAGGCCGGGATCCTCACCGACGAGGAGTTCACCGCCGCCAAGCAGGCCATCCTCGGCGGCCTCTGAGCATGAGGGAGTAGAAGAATCTCCCTCATTCAGCTCTCATTTTCCCGTAGCCCTGCCCGATTCCGGGCAGGATTCTTGCAAAGGCTCCCCCGCCCCAGCAATATCGACGCGTGCTCGAACGCCGCCCGTCGTACGACGACCTCATCGACCACCTCGTGCGCACCACCGCCCTCCAGCGGGGCGAGGCCGCCCGGGTGGTGCTCGATGTGCTGGCGTACTTCGACGAGACGACCGAGGAGTTCGTACGCCGCCGCCACCGGGAGCTCCAGTCCGGCGGCGCGGCCAACGCGGAGATCTTCGAGCGGATCGCGGCCGAGCTGCCGCACCGCGCGGTGGCGCCCCCGGAGCTCTCGCTCCGGCAGTTGCGCCGCATCGTCTACGGCTGACGTACGCACGGCCCACGGGCGACGGACGGCGGCGCGGGCACGCACCGTGAGAACTTCAGGAGGGGCAGAGACGTATGTGCGGAATCGTCGGATACATCGGCAAGCGTGATGTGGCACCACTGCTGCTGGAGGGCCTCCAGCGGCTGGAGTACCGGGGGTACGACTCGGCCGGCATCGTCATCACCGGCAAGCCCGCCGCGGGCAAGCCGGCGGCGCTGAAGATGGTCAAGGCGAAGGGCCGGGTCCGCGAGCTGGAGTCCCGGGTCCCCAAGCGCTTCGCCGGGACCAGCGGCATCGCGCACACCCGGTGGGCCACGCACGGCGCCCCGAGCGACGAGAACGCGCACCCGCACATGGACGCCGAGGGCAAGGTCGCGCTGGTCCACAACGGCATCATCGACAACGCCTCCGAGCTGCGCAGGAAGCTGGAGTCGGACGGGGTGGTCTTCCTCTCCGAGACCGACACCGAGGTGGTCACGCACCTCGTCGCCCGCTCGCAGGCGCCGACCCTGGAGGAGAAGGTCCGCCAGGCGCTCCAGCTCGTCGAGGGCACGTACGGGATCGCCGTGATGCACGCGGACTTCCCGGACCGGATCGTCGTCGCCCGCAACGGCTCCCCCGTGGTGCTGGGCATCGGCGAGAAGGAGATGTTCGTCGCCTCCGACGTGGCGGCGCTGGTCTCGCACACCCGGCAGGTCGTGACGCTGGACGACGGCGAGATGGCCACGCTGAAGGCCGACGACTTCCGTACGTACACCACCGAGGGGTCCACCACCTCGGCCACGCCGACCACCGTGGAGTGGGAGGCCGAGTCGTACGACATGGGCGGCCACGACACGTACATGCACAAGGAGATCTCCGAGCAGGCCGACGCCGTGGACCGGGTGCTGCGCGGCCGGATCGACGACCGGTTCTCCACCGTGCACCTGGGCGGGCTCAACCTGGACGCCCGGGAGGCACGCGGGGTGCGCCGGATCAAGATCCTGGGGTGCGGCACCTCGTACCACGCGGGTCTGATCGGGGCGCAGCTCATCGAGGAGCTGGCGCGGATCCCCGCCGACGCGGAGCCGGCCTCGGAGTTCCGCTACCGGAACCCGGTGGTGGACCCGGACACGCTGTATGTGGCGGTCTCGCAGTCCGGTGAGACGTACGACGTGCTGGCGGCGGTGCAGGAGCTGAAGCGCAAGGGCGCCAGGGTGCTCGGTGTCGTCAATGTCGTGGGCTCGGCGATCGCCCGGGAGACGGACGGCGGGGTCTATGTCCACGCGGGCCCGGAGGTCTGTGTGGTCTCCACCAAGTGCTTCACCAACACGGTGGTCGCCTTCGCGCTGCTCGCCCTCCACCTGGGCCGGATCCGCGATCTGTCGGTGGCGGACGGGAAGAGGATCATCGCGGGGCTGCGGCGGCTGCCGGAGCAGATCGCGGAGATCCTGGCGGCGGAGCCCGCGATCGAGAAGCTGGCGGCGGAGTACGCGCAGTCGGCCTCGATGATGTTCATCGGGCGGGTGCGGGGGTATCCGGTGGCGCTGGAGGCGTCGCTGAAGCTGAAGGAGATCTCGTACATCCACGCCGAGGCGTATCCGGCCTCGGAGCTGAAGCACGGCCCGCTGGCGCTGATCGAGCCGGCGCTGCCGACGGTCGCGATCGTCCCGGACGACGACCTGCTGGAGAAGAACCGGGCCGCGCTGGAGGAGATCAAGGCGCGGAGCGGCCCGATCCTGGCGGTGGCCCACCAGGAGCAGGAGAAGGCGGATCACACGATCGTCGTACCGAAGAACGAGACGGAGCTGGACGCGATCCTGATGGGCATCCCGCTCCAGTTGCTGGCGTACCACACGGCCCTGGCGCTGGGCCGGGACATCGACAAGCCGCGGAACCTGGCGAAGTCGGTCACGGTCGAGTAGGGCGCGGGAGGTGCCTCGCGCACCTCGGTACGGCGCCATGAGAGCGCCCCCAGCGCGTGCCACCCGTCACACTGAGGGCGCTCTCCGAAGGGGCCGGTGCTTGCCCGGGCACCGGCCCGCGGCTGTCGTGGGCCTGATCGCAAGTTGGCCGAGATTGAAAGCGGAATTGGCGCTTCCAGCGGAGAGGCACCGCTGTTCCGCTCTCGGCGTCTCGGCGGCGGGCTCTTCGTACGGATACCTGGGCGGGTGTACGGAGGTACGGGCGTTCCGGGCCCGACGACCGTTACGTACCCCCACAGGGGCGCGCCGCACCCCTACGCGTGAGTAAATTCACGCTGCCGCACGGAGAGTTGACGACGGCTCAGCTCTGTGCCGGAAACGCCGTCACGGGGCCGGAGGATGGCAGCGGTCGGAAGACGACGGCGATCAGGGGACGCGCGGCGGCCAAGGGACGCCCCGTGGTCAAGGGACGCCCGGCGGTCGGCGGATGACGGCGGTCAGGGGATGCCCGGCGGTCAGGGGATGACGACGACAGGGCGCTGGGCGCGGCGGGCGAGGCGGCCGGCGACCGAGCCGAAGATCCGGCCGACGAGCCCGTGCGTGGAGCCGACGACGATGGCGTCCGCCGCGTACTCCTCGCCCACCTCTTCGAGTTCGTGGCAGATGTCGCCCCCGCGCTCGACCAGGATCCAGGGCACCTCGGCGAGGTAGTCCGCGCAGGCCAGCTCCAGGCCGAGCACTTCGGTCCGGTGGTCGGGGACATCGACGAAGACAGGGGGTTCGCACCCCGCCCACACCGTGGTCGGGAGGCGGTTGGCGACATGGACGATGATCAGCCCGGAGCCGAGGCGCCGGGCCATTCCGATGGCGTAGGCGAGGGCGCGCTCACTGGACATCGAGCCGTCGAAGCCGACGACCACCCCGTGCCGGAAGGCCGGATCGCAGGTGGCGCGCGTCTGTTCCGCCGCTTGCAGGTCCGACAACGGGTCGGCTACCTGCTCGCGGTCTGCGGGTTCTGGGATTTCGTGACCGGCCATGGATGTCTCGGCGAAAGAAGTCCTCTTGAGAAGGAGCAACGAGTGGCGGGGCGGACGGAGTGGTGTCCGGGAATCGCCTTCCCCACCCCATACCCCAAAGGGTACGGCGACACTCCTCTCATGCCCAGAGCCCGCCGCGTCACACGCGGCGTTCCAGGGAGCATGCACGAGGCGGTCCCGGATCGCAATGCCTGATGGCTCCTACAGGCTTCCCCAGGGCCCTCCGGGCACCCCTGCGGGGCCCCGGGATCACCCCCACGAGTGACGCCGCGACCCCTCGTGACGGGACCCCTGAGGGGCGCTCGCCGAGGGACGGGGGGAGACGGGGGTCACGGGACGGGAAACCGGGCCCGGAACCCCTCGTACCGCCCCCACGCCGCCCTCCACACCGCCTCCACAACTCCGGGGTCGCTCTCCGGCC
Source organism: Streptomyces sp. NPDC093085 (assembly GCF_040683935.1). Classification (NCBI taxonomy): domain Bacteria; kingdom Bacillati; phylum Actinomycetota; class Actinomycetes; order Kitasatosporales; family Streptomycetaceae; genus Streptomyces; species Streptomyces sp. NPDC093085. The sequence continues at coordinate 39,350 of NZ_JBFBFB010000008.1, forward strand.
ACTCAGGGGTGGACCCCCGTCGGACGCGCCAGCGCCGTACGCAAAGATGTGCGGAACGTATGGAGCGTCCGACTGCCATCACTCGTGAAGGGCTCGACCAGGTGGACACCAGATGGACAGGGGGCGCGATGGGTCTCGTGCGCGCACGAGGGGGGTGCGCCGGGGGATTCAGCGCATCGCACAGACGCACCCATCGGTTTTCAGCCAACTTCGCACTTGGGCCCAACCTTTGATGAAATGGCCTGCCAACCCCCTTGCCACCAGGGAAGAAAGGACCGCTCCTGGCTTCCGCACCCTACGGGGATGGGCCATGCGCGCGAGGCCCACTTCCACTCTCGGCTCGCGAGTGAAACGCTTCGTGATCGAATGCTTCGCGCCAAGTTGCCTTGTCGACATAGCGCCGGTTGGAGAACTTGTCACGCCGGCACCACGGAACACAGTAGATTCGATCATGAGGATCGACGGCTGGGGACCCGTGCAAAACCGAGGGGAATCGTGCAGGAGCGAAAGGCCCGACAAGAACGGGGAGACGAGAACACCGAGGGGGGCTTAGCGCCATGAGCCAGGACTCCACCGCCGTACCGGAGTCAGTACGGAAGCTTTCCGGGCGTCGACGCCGGGAAGTCGTCGCCGTGCTGCTCTTCAGCGGCGGCCCCATCTTCGAGAGTTCCATTCCGCTCTCGGTGTTCGGAATCGACCGCCAGGACGCCGGGGTTCCCCGCTACCGCCTGCTCGTCTGCGGTGGGGAGGACGGTCCGCTGCGCACCACCGGCGGGCTCGAACTGACCGCGCCGTACGGCCTGGAGGCGATCAGCAGGGCGGGCACCGTGGTGGTGCCGGCATGGCGGTCGATCACATCACCGCCACCACCGGAGGCACTGGACGCGCTGCGCCGTGCCCATGAGGAGGGCGCCAGAATCGTCGGACTCTGCACCGGCGCGTTCGTGCTCGCGGCGGCCGGTCTGCTGGACGGCCGCCCGGCCACCACGCACTGGATGTACGCGCCGACGCTCGCCAAGCGGTATCCGTCCGTCCATGTGGACCCGCGGGAGCTGTACGTCGACGACGGCGACGTACTGACTTCGGCGGGGACGGCGGCCGGAATCGACCTGTGCCTGCATATCGTCAGGACGGACCACGGCGCGGAGGCGGCGGGGGCGCTGGCGCGCCGGCTGGTCGTACCGCAGCGGCGGGTCGGCGGGCAGGAGCGCTATCTGGACAGGTCTTTACCAGAGGAAATCGGCTCCGACCCGCTCGCCGAGGTGGTGGCCTGGGCACTGGAGCACCTCCACGAACAGTTCGACGTGGAGACGCTCGCGGCCCGCGCGTACATGAGCCGCCGTACCTTCGACCGGCGGTTCCGTTCGCTCACCGGGAGCGCGCCGCTCCAGTGGCTGATCACCCAGCGGGTGCTCCAGGCACAGCGGCTGCTGGAGACCTCCGACTACTCGGTCGACGAGGTCGCCGGGCGGTGCGGCTTCCGCTCCCCGGTGGCGCTGCGCGGGCACTTCCGGCGGCAGCTCGGCTCGTCCCCGGCGGCGTACCGGTCCGCGTACCGGGCCAGACGTCCGCAGGGGGACACCGTGCCGCCGGGGGTGATCGAGTCGATGGTGCCCGCCCAGGCGTCGCCGCACTCCCGGCGTACCGCGGCGGCGGCCGGCGCGCCCGGCCATCCGGCCGCTTCGGCGGCGCTCCCGGAGCACGGAAAACCGGGGCCGGACATGTATGCGGCAGGTCAGGGCCGTCCGAGTCTGCCCGGTCAGCGGAGCGCCCCGTAGGGTAAGGCGTATGAACGATCGAATGGTGTGGATCGACTGCGAGATGACCGGGCTCTCGCTGACGGACGACGCACTCATCGAGGTGGCCGCCCTTGTCACCGACTCGGAGCTGAATGTGCTCGGTGAAGGGGTGGACATCGTTATCCGCCCGCCGGACGCGGCGCTGGAGACCATGCCCGAGGTGGTGCGGCAGATGCACACCACCTCGGGGCTCCTCGACGAGCTGGCGGGCGGGACGACGCTCGCGGCCGCCGAGGAGCAGGTCCTGGCGTATGTACGGGAGCATGTGAAGGAGCCCGGGAAGGCGCCGCTGTGCGGCAACACGGTCGGCACCGACCGGGGCTTCCTCGCCCGCGACATGGCGGAGCTGGAGGGCTACCTCCACTACCGCATCGTCGATGTCTCCTCGGTCAAGGAACTGGCCCGCCGGTGGTACCCGCGGGCGTACTTCAACAGCCCGGAGAAGAGCGGCAACCACCGCGCGCTGGCCGACATCCGCGAGTCCATCGCGGAGCTGCGCTACTACCGCGAGGCGATCTTCGTCCCCCAGCCGGGCCCGGACTCGGACCGGGCAAGACAGATCGCGGCGCGGCACGTCCTGCGGGGGGAGTAGGGCGGCCCCCTCCCGATGGCCCTGGGGCGAGCCTCTGCCGCCCTCAGGGGCCTACGGGGGCCTCCGGGGTCCTGCGGGGCCTCCCCACCCCTCACCTGTCGCGCCCACGACAACGCGGGTGCGAGCACCCTCGGAGACCCTGTACACTTTTTCTCGGCCGGTCAGGGAAACGAAAAAGACCCGGTCATGGTGGGTATAGCTCAGCTGGTAGAGCACCTGGTTGTGGTCCAGGATGTCGCGGGTTCAAGTCCCGTTACTCACCCTTATCGATCAAGGCCGGACCTGCGTAAACGGGTCCGGCCTTTGTCGTGCCCGGAATTTTGGGAACATCACGGGAACACAGGCCCCCCGTCTGCGGCCGGATTGTCCCCACAGGGCGAGCATCGTGGAACGGCCCACGTCGGAGAAGGGCGATAGCCATACACTCGCCGCCATGATCCGCACCGTGGTGTTCGATATCGGCGAGACGCTGGTCCGGGATGACCGGTACTGGGCCTCCTGGGCCGACTGGCTGGGGGCACCCCGGCACACCGTCGCCGCGCTCGTCGGCGCGGTCGTCGCGCAGGGCAGGGACAACGCGGATGCCCTCCGGTTGATCAAGCCTGGAATCGACCTTGCCGCCGAGTACGCGGCCCGCGAGGCGGCGGGCCGCGGCGAGCAATTGGACGAGACCGACCTCTACCCGGACGTACGGCCTGTCCTCGCTCGCCTCCAGGGGCTCGGCGTCCGGGTGGTCATCGCGGGCAACCAGTCCATCAAGGTCGGCCAGTTGCTGCGTGAACTGGACCTCCCCGCCGACTTCGTCGCGACTTCCGGCGAGTGGGGTGCGGCGAAACCGTCGGAAGAGTTCTTCGCGCGCGTCCTTGATGCGTCGGGCGACGCCGGGTCGCGGGAGACCTTGTACGTGGGCGACCATCCCGCCAACGATGTCGCCCCCGCCGCGGCGGCGGGCCTCCTCACCGCGCACCTGCGCCGGGGACCGTGGGGACATCTCTGGGCCGACACTCCCGAGGCCGAGGCCGCGGACTGGCGAATCGACGGTTTGATGGAGCTGACGGAGATCGTCACCCCCTGACGGACGGTACGGTGCCGAGATGGCTGAAGGCGGTCACATCGGACAGCGAATCGCGACGCACCGGCGCGCCCGCCGCTTCACTCAGGCCGAACTGGCCCGCGCCGCGTACGTCTCGCTCGCCACTGTCCGGGCAATCGAGCGCGGCGCCCGCTCGCCGTCCGACGACACCCTGGACAGCATCGCCGCCGCGCTCGGCATCGACCCGAGCCGGCTTGTCACCGACACTGCGCGCACCTCGGACCGGATCCGCGCCGCGCTTCCCGCCATATCCGCGGCCATCGCCGCCTACGACATCCCTGACGGGGCACCAACGAGGCCGCTCCCGCAGCTCGCCGCAGCGGTGGCAGCCGCCGAGGCGTGGCGGCTCGGAGCCCAGTACAGCCGCCTGGCCCAGCACGCCCCTGCGCTGCTCCAGGACGCGCTGCGTACGGTGCACACAGCCACGGCGCCTGCCGACCGTACGGCCGCGCTCGGGTTGCTCGCGTCGACCGCCCGGTCGGCAGGCGCCGTGGCGTACAAGTCCGGGGCACACGACCTGTCAGCTCGTCTCGGCGAGCTGATGCGGTGGGCCGGCACGCAGGCAGACGATCCTCTCCTCGGGGCGGTGGCCGCGTACGTACGGACGGAGACTTTCTTCGCCGCGCGCGCCCACGAGGCCGGTCTCCGCGCCCTGCGCACCGCGATCGACGCCGCCCCGCCGGTCACGAACACAGAACACCGAGCCGCGCTGGCCGCGCTGCACATGCGTGCCGCCGTGGTGGCCGGCCGCTGCGGGGACGCCGACGGCGCCGACGGCCACCTCGGTGCCGCGCGGGTCCTGACCGAGCACGTACCCGAGGGCATCTACCAGGGGACTGCGGTCGGGCCGGACAGCGTGCGCATTCACCAGGTGTCGGTCGCCGTCGGCCTCGGCGGAGACCACGCGTCCCGCGCAGTCGCGATCGCCGAAGAGTGGAAGCCCCCGGCCAACCTGCCGAGCGAGCGCCGGAGCGGCTTCTACATCGAGCTGGCGCGTGCACAGCTCTGGGCCGGGCGACGGGCCGAAGCGCTCGAAAGTCTCCAGGTGGCACGGCGTACGGCGCCCCAGCACACGCGGCAGCATCCGTGGGCGAAGGAAGACACGGCCACGCTGCGGCGTCTCGCACGCGGGGACGCCCCGACTCTGACGGCCTTCGCGGAGTGGATCGGCACCGTCTGACGGGGTGATACACGGTGTAGTACTTGGGGCCCTTGCGGGCGGCCACCATCTGTCTGGTCAGCACATCAGCAGCAGACGGGAACCGTCGACGATGTCCAAGACCGCCCATCCGCCCCCGCCGCCCGTTCGCGTCGCCGGGCCGGTGAGCATCGCCCGCCTCCACGCCGAGGCATGCTTCTACCGCCGGGCCGTGACGAAGACGCTGACAACTGCGGGCACGATCGTGGTAGCCGGCGTCGAGCGGGTGTGGCCGATCGTGACCTGTGGACACCACACGACGGTGGCATGGTGACGACCACTCTTCAAGGGATCCCCGCCGCAGCGCTGGAGGCCCTGGCGGCACCGGACCTGGACCGTCTGGGCGAGGCCAAGGCGCGGGGCGCCGAGTGCGTCTGGTGTCCCACCCGCCTGACCGGTGACACTGCGGTCGATCTCGGCGAACGCAAGTCCATCGAGGGCTGGCTGCTCTTCCCTCGGGCCTGCCCGTCCTGCACCGCCACCGCCGCACGTCGGGCACTGCTCGATCACCGGGGACGGTGCGAGCAGTGCGTGGACGACGCGGCCCAGTGCCTGCTCGGGAGCGGGCTGTACGGGCTCATGAGGACGTGCCGGGCCCTCCAGGGCGGTGCCCGGTGACCGTGCGCGGCACGACGCCGATCACGTCAAGGGCCGAGGCCGAGGACATCCTTGCCCGGGCCGCCGCGCTCAGCGCTGGAGGCGCCGCCGAGGCGGAGCCGGCCGACGGCGCCGCACGGCTGCGGTCCCGCGTAGAGGCTCTCCTGCCTGCCGCCAAGGCTCATGTGGGCGGACTGGCCGGAGCAGCCCTCCGCCGAGACCACCGCCAAGACCGGGTCCGGGGCCGCCCCGCCCGTACGGCGCCACGCGGAGTGCTGGCCGGCCACGCGGCCCCGCGACTACTCGCCGCTGAGACGCCCGTACGCCGCAACTCAGGGGTGCTCACCCCGGCGTACGGGACGAAGGGGGCCGTCCGGTCGTGCGTGGCCGGGCGGCCCGTCTACCGCCCCGGCCGGGAGCCATCCCCGGTCGTCCCCGGCCGGGGCGGGGGCCCCGGGCTCGGGCGTCACAGCCCGGCGATCCTCTGGCCAACTGACCGGGTATTTCCTCGAAGGGATGACTCATGTGGCACACGCTCGGCGCATGCGATCACGACTGGACCCCGTGGAGTGGCAAACAGCGCTGCCCTAAGTGCGCCGCCACGCAAAACTGAACCCGAACCGGGCGCTGGGGGGAGGACCCCAGCGCCCCCGGACGAGAGGCCGGCATGACCGAGCGTGTTCCCTGGGAGGAGCTTCCCGCCGGGCTTCGGGGCCTTGTCGAGGACCGGACCGGTGGGGTGACTGCCGCGACTCCGGTTGTCCAGGGGCTCAACTGCACCGTCGCGCAGGTCCTCGTCACCCGGGAGAGCGGGCCGCTCTTCCTCAAGGGCGTCCGGGACACCGACCTGGACGGTGTCGCCGCGCTGCGGTGGGAGGAGCGGGTCAACCGTGCCGTGGCGGGTATCGGTCCGGGCCTGCTACATAGCGTGCGGGCCGACGGCTGGTACTGCCTGCTGTTCTCGTACGTGGCCGGGCGGAACGCCGATCTCGGCCCCGGCTCCCCGGACCTGGGCGCGGTCGCGGTCGCGGGCATGAACCGGCCTCCGCGCTGGCCTGGCTCCGGGAGGTGCCCGGCTGGCGCGGTGCGGACCCGAGGGGCGTGCGGGCGCTGGTGGGTGCGGTCTGCCGGCAGTGGTCCGCGACGGTCGGGGAGCGGGGCGCCGGGGCGAGCAACGGGCGGTTTCAGGAGCTTGTTCGGCCGTTCTCCGGGCGCCGTTGAGGCTTTCGTGCGGGAGGGGCGGCATTTCGGCGCGGGGCGGGAAAACGGAACACCGCCCTCCATTGAGCGACTTGCACCTTAAAAAGGCAGAATGGGCAAGAATCTGCCCCAATTTTTTTCATCCGGCGCAAAGAAAGCGGTTGTCTGGGCGCGTCGCCCCCTCCTAGAGTGACCGAGCCGTGACAGCCAGGGGGAGGTTGCAGCGAGCCACGAGACATCTCTCGAAATCTCAGGCGCGACAGGGGCGAGGCCTTTATATTTTCGCGCCGCCTTGTGCGTCATGGCTCACTCGTTTCCGTCGCGATATCTCCGCGGACTCAGGAAACCGGAAATCCCCATTCCCATTGTGCTCGTTCTGTCGGCGTGTCACTCAACGGAGGAAAAAATGCATAGGTTACTGGCCACGGAAGCATATGGCGGTTCCCGGTTCACCGGCTCGGGAGCGCTCAGATGAGGCGCGCCGGAGTCTGGGGGCGCCGGGGGCGGGTGTCCGTGGTGCTGGCCACGGCCGTCGCGCTGCTGACCGCGCTGCCCGCGCAGTCCGCCACGCCCGGCGAGGGCGGTGGAAGGGGCTCGGCGGAGGCCAAGGCTCCGGAGGGGGCCGCGCAGGGGTGGGATGCCGAAGGGGCCGGGGATGCCGGAGGGGCCGGGGATGCCGGGGCCGCGGAGGGCAAGGAGCTGCCGCGAGCCGTGCCGGCCGAGCGGCGGCGGGATGTGCTCGGGGACGCGTATGTCTCGTCCAAGGATCTCGCCTGGACGACCTCCGGGGACGGCACCGGGTTTCATGTGCTGGTGGCCGCCCGCAAGGACGGGTACGAGTGGAAGAGCGTGGCCACGCTCGTGGAACCCGGCTTCGACACCGACGCCTGGATCGGCAACGCCTGTGTGACGGGGTCCGGGCGGCGGGCCGTGGTCGCCTATGCGCCGCGTACCTTCACCAACAAGCAGGACCTCATGACGCGGGGCGCGTTCACCGCCGTCGTGGACCTGGTCACCGGGAAGGTCACCAAGCTGCCGGTGCAGGCATCGCTCGCCTATTTCTCGCCGGGGTGCGGGCTCGGTGAGGAGGCTGTGCTCTCGCAGTTCACCGATGACACCATGGGGGTGAACGCCACCCGGCTCGTCACGGTCGACGCCGCGCGGGGCCGTGTCGCCGATCCGGTCCGGCTGAGCGGGCAGGTGACGTCCGCCGTGCCGTACGGGGACGGTGTGGTGGCCGCCGACGGCAACCGGCTGGTCCGTATCGGCATGAAGGGCGCCGATAAGGGGCGCCGTAGTGTGGTGGTCGCGAGCGACAATGTGCCGTTTCAGTTGCGGGCTGATCGTGAGGGTGGGGTCGTTTATCTGGACCGGCCTGCCCTGCCCGCCGGTGCGAGTGCCAAGGCCGTGCAGAAGGGCGTCGCCCTGCGGGTGACCGCCGGCGATCTGGCCGCCACCAAGAGCCGGGTCCGGCCGCAGCGGCTGGCCGAGGGCGCGCTGTCGCGGATGGATCTCACCGCCTCCGCCGACGGCACCGTCATGGTCACCGGCGAGACCCGGGCGGGCGGCACCGCGCTGCCGGCCTCGGTGGTGCGCCCGGCCAAGGCGCCCAAGGGGTCGGTCGCCACGACCAAGGGCGAGGCCCTGGTCACCTCGACGGCCTGGGCGGACGGGAAGGACTCCCGGATCCGGCCGGAGGAGGCGCTGAGCGAGCGTACGGCCCGTATCGGCGTACAGGATCTGGCTACCGGCAAGAGCGCCACCCTTGACGTGCTGCCGACCACGCCGCCCGACGCCACCGGGGGGCAGAAGCAGACGCCCGCGCTGGCTACGGCCTTCTCGGGAGCCGCCTCCGCGTCGAGCCCGCGACTGCTCGCCGCCGATCCGCACGACCCGGTGGAGGCGGAGCGCACCTGCGCCGTACCGCGCGGCGATGTCAAGCACCAGGCGTTCCAGCCGACGCCCCGTCAGGTCGAGTGGGCCGTGGACCAGGCGATCTCCGGGAACCTGGACAAGCTGGTCGTCCGGGGTGCGAGCTGGAAGGGCACGGCCATCGGCTCGTACCGGCCGCAGAATCTCTTCCCGCTCACGCCGCTCTCCGGCGGCGGCCAGATTCCCGCGCAGGTGATGCTCGGCATCACCGCCCAGGAGTCCAACATGTGGCAGGCCACCCGCTATGCCGTGCCGGGGGTCACCGCCAACTCGCTGATCGGCAACTACTACGGCACCAGTTACAACTCCGACGGCCAGATCCCCGACCCGTGGGCGATCGACTGGTCCAAGTCGGACTGCGGCTACGGCATCACCCAGGTCACCGACGGTATGCGGCAGTCGGATACGCAGCTCTCCTCGCTCCAGCAGAAGGCGATCGCCATCGACTACACGGCGAACATCGCGGCCGGTGTGAACATCCTGGTGGAGAAGTGGAACCAGACCCGCGCGGGCGGTCTGACCATCGCCGGCGGGGACCCGAAGTACCTGGAGAGCTGGTTCTTCGCCCTGTGGGCCTACAACTCCGGCTACTACCAGGAGTCCGACGCCGACAAGAACAAGGGCAAATGGGGGGTCGGCTTCACCAACAACCCCGCCAACCCGCTGTGGAAGGCGAACCGGACCCCCTTCCTGGAGAGTGAGACCGGCGGGGACGACTACTCCCACGCGGCGCACCCGCAGGACTGGCCCTACCAGGAGAAGGTGCTCGGCTGGGCCGCCCGGCCGATCTCGGCGCTCTTCAAGCCGGGGGACATGCAGCCCGGTTACCGTGCGGCGTGGTGGCTCACCCCCACCGACCGTACGATGGTGAAGCCGCCGGCGGGGCTCTTCTGCGACAGCTCCAACGAGTGCGACCCCAGCAAGATCGTCCCGGGCGCCTCCAACGACCCGGGGAAGGGTCCCTGCACCCGATCCGACCTGTACTGCTGGTGGAACAAGGCGATCCCGGCGACCGGCTGGAAGAACTGCGCGGTCGGCACCTGCGGCAACGCCATCCACCGCTTCGACGACACCTATCCGGAGCAGCCGGACGAGAACTCCTACCCGCCGCAGTGCTCGGGCGGGCTGCCCTCCGGAGCGCTGGTCGTCAACAGCCTCCCGGACGGGACCAGGCCGGCCGGTTCCGAGAACCGGACCTGCGGGTCCGTCAGTTCGTCGGGCAGCTTCGAGTTCACGTTCAACGCCTCGAACGGCTTCTATCCGGGCAAGATCGACCTGCACCAGATCGGCGCCGGGTACGGGAACCACTTCTGGTTCACCCATACGCGGATGGAGGGCTCCAGCGAGGCCACCCGGCTGGGGACGACCGGTACCTGGAAGCTCGACCGGCAACTGAACGGCTGGGCCCGGGTCATGGTGCACGTCCCCGACCATGGCGCCCACACCCAGCAAGCGAAGTACGAGATCGACACCGGCAGCGGCACCTTCACCCGCGTGCGGTACATCAACCAGAAGATCAAGTCGAACAAGTGGGTCTCCCTCGGCGTCTACCCGGTGAGCGGGACGCCCCGGGTGCGGCTCGGCAGCCAGACCCAGGACGGCGACGGGAGCGAGGACGTCGCGTGGACCGCGGTCGCCTTCCAGCCGCTGGCGGCGAAGCCCCAGCACGTGGTGGCCGTCCTCGGGGACTCGTACACCTCCGGCGAGGGCGCGGGGGACTATCTCCCCGAGTCCGACGCCGACCACGGTGAGAGCCGCTGGAACGCCTGCCGGCGGAGCAAGAACGCATGGGGGCGGAAGGTCGTCCTGCCGGGCACCTCGACCTCGCTGGGCGATCTCTCGGACAACTGGAGCACGTCGGCGGAGCTGGGCTTCGTCGCCTGCTCCGGGGCGATGACGAAGAACGTCTGGGACGCTCCGTTCGACGGCGGGGCGCAGTGGTTCGGCGAGGGGCAGTTCAAGGAGATCAATCAGGTCAACTCGGGTGTGCTCTCCGACGACACCACACTGGTGATGCTCACTCTCGGCGGCAATGACGGGGGAGGGTTCACCAACGCGATGCTGGAATGCTCCGGCATCGGCCAGAACTGCAACGAGGACCCGAACTTCCTGCCGAAGTACAAGGGAATCATCGACAACCAGATGATTCCCAACCTCACCATCACCCTGAACGAAATCGCGCGCAAGGCGCCGAACGCGAAGATCGTGCTGATGGGCTATCCCGAGCTGTTCAGCCGTACGGTCAAATGCTCCGGCTCCTACTACTTCATGATGCCGGAAGTGGCCGCGCTGGCCGAACTCGTCAACTACGCGGACGGCAAACAGCAGACCCTCGTCAATTCCCTGAAGTCCCAGAAAATCGACGCGTCCTACGCCCATCCGGTCGAAGCGTTCGTCGGCCATGGCGGGTGTGACGACCCGGAGTGGATCAACAAGGTCGTCATCGGCCCGAACGGGGACGGCGACTTCCACCAGGGCGACCCCGTCACCAAGGAGGGGGGACAGTGCACCGCGGACTGGCTCCCGGAGTACTGCCTGAGCCGGGAGTCCTTCCACCCCAAGTCGGCGGGGACCACCGGGTACGCGTCCGTCATGCAGAAGGCTCTCCAGGATTCCGGCTACACGGGATCCTGAGCTGATGTAGACATAGGCGACATGACCCTGCCGAACGAACACCGGAACGAGAACCGGCACGAACGCCGGGACGAACACCGGTATGACCGGAGCACCCCGTCGGCCCGCCCCGTGGCGCGGCCGGCGGGGTGCTCCGCCCTGCTCGCCGTGGCCGTTCTGCTCGCCGTGGCCGTTCTGCTGGCGGTGGCCGGGGGGCTGGTCCACTGGCTCCAGGTACGGCTGCCCGCGGGCGCCGAGGAGCGCGAGAGGGCGGACCGGCGCCACCATGTGGAGAGTCTGGCCAGGAACCTGGCGACCGCGGCCCGCGACGGCGAGCTGAGCGACGAGGACATCGGCCGCACCGCCCGCGCCGATCCCTGGACCGTCGAACGCACCGGCCAGGAGATCCGCGTCGTGGTCACCACGACCCCGGAACTGGCCGGCGAACCCGCGGTCTGCTGGGCCTTCACCTTCGAACTCCCCCTGGGCCCGGAGTCCGCCGCCCGCACCGCGCCGCACACCTCCTCCCCCTGCCCGGAACGGCCCGCCCCGCGGGAATGACCCGGCCCGGTCCCTTGACACCCCTTCAGGGAGCGACGACGCTTCAGTCCATCACTTGTGGGAGCGCTCCCATGCCCACTGCCCGTATCTGCCGGCGGCGATCGCAGGGCGGCTCCGTCGGTGCACGAGGAGGACGTCATGCGCACACGTACCCGTTCGTCCCTGAGGCCCGGGGACCGAAGGCGGGGAGCCCGCAGGCTCGCCGCGCTCGCCACCGCCGCCGCCCTGGCCATGGGCGCGCTGGCCGGCTGCGCCTCGGACGACGACTCCCCCGGCGGTACGTCCGGTGCGGCGAGCGAGGGCGGCAAGGGCCAGACCACGATCACCGTGGGGGTCTTCGGCGCCTTCGGCCTCAAGGAGGCCGGGCTCTACGACGAGTACTCCAAGCTCCACCCGGACATCGTCATCAAGCAGACGTCCATCGAACGGAACGAGAACTACTACCCGCAGCTCCTCACCCACCTCGGCTCCGGCAGCGGACTCGCTGACATCCAGGCCGTCGAAGTCGCCAACATCGCCGAGATCACCGCCACCCAGAGCGGCAAACTGGTCGATCTCGGGAAGGCCGAGGGGGTGAAGAAGGGCGACTTCCTGGACTGGAAGTGGGAGCAGGCCACCACCAAGGACGGCAAGACCATAGGGCTGGGCACGGACATCGGGCCCGAGGCCATCTGCTACCGCAAGGACCTCTTCGAGCAGGCCGGGCTCCCCACCGACCGCGCCGAGGTCGGCAAGTTGTGGGCCGGGGACTGGTCGAAGTACCTGGAGACGGGGCGGAAGTTCCAGGAGAAGGCGCCCAAGGGGACCGCCTTCGTGGACTCCGCGAGCGGCGTACTGGCCGCCGTCATGGGCAGCTCCGCCGAGCGCTTCTACGACGCGGACGGCAAGGTCGTCTACAAGACCAACCCCGCCGTCAAGGCCGCCTGGGACAGCGCCGCCTCCTTCGCCGAGGGCGGGCTGACCGCCAAGCTCCAGCAGTTCACGCCCTCCTGGGACCAGGGCTTCTCCAACAGCGCCTTCGCCACCATCTCCTGCCCGCCCTGGATGCTCGGCTACATCCAGGACAAGGCCGGCGCCGCGGGCAAGGACAAGTGGGACGTGGCCGCCGCGCCCAAGCCCGGCAACTGGGGCGGCTCCTTCCTCACCGTGCCCGCCGCGGGGAAGAACGCCCAGGCCGCCACCGCACTCGCCGCCTGGCTCACCGCGCCGGAACAGCAGGCCAAACTCTTCGAGAAGCGCGGCAGTTTCCCCAGCGCGCAGGCGGCCTACGGGCTGCCCGCCGTCTCGGGCGCGCGGCACGAGTACTTCGGGAACGCGCCCATCGGGGAGATCTTCTCCCAGGCCGCCAAGGGGGTGCCCGTACAGGTCCTCGGGCCGAAGGACGGGATCATCTCGCAGAACCTCGCCGATGTCGGCATGCTCCAGGTCGACCAGAAGGGCACCTCGCCGAAGGACGGCTGGAACGCCGCCGTCAAGGCCATCGACAACGCACTGGACCAGTGACCGATGGCCGCACGTGACACCTCCACCGCCGCGCCCTCCGAGAGGGAGGGAGAGGGCGCGGCCCCGGAGGTACGGGCGAGGGCCGCCGGGACACGGGGCCGAAGGGCGCCGGGGCGGACGGCGCGGGGGGCGGACGGCTCCGGCGGCGCGGGCGAGGAGCGGCGGCGGGAGCGGCGGAGCCGGTGGTACCGGCGGGACGTGCGGTGGAGTCCGTACGCCTTCGTCGCGCCGTTCTTCGTCTTCTTCCTCGCCTTCGGGCTCTTCCCGCTCCTCTACACCGGCTGGGCCTCGCTCCACCGCGTGGAGCTGACCGCCCCGGGCGACATGGAGTGGGTGGGTCTGCGGAACTTCTCCCGGCTGCTGAGCGACGAGTTCTTCTGGAACGCGCTGAAGAACACGCTCACCATCGGGGTGCTCTCCACCGTCCCGCAACTGCTGATCGCGCTGGGCATCGCCCATCTCCTCAACTACCGGCTGCGCGGCTCGATGTTCTTCCGGGTCGCTGTGCTCACCCCGTACGCCACCTCGGTGGCCGCCGCGACCCTCGTCTTCGTGCTGCTCTTCGGCCGCGACTACGGGATGATCAACTGGGCGCTGGGGATGGCGGGGATCGACCCGGTCGACTGGCAGAACGGCGCGTGGACCTCGCAGCTCGCGGTCTCCACGATCGTCATCTGGCGGTGGACGGGCTACAACGCGCTGATCTATCTGGCGGCGATGCAGTCCGTCCCCGACGACCTCTACGAGTCGGCCGCGCTGGACGGCGCCTCACGGTGGCAGCAGTTCCTCCATGTGACCGTGCCGTCGCTCCGGCCCACCATCCTCTTCACCGTCGTCGTCTCGACGATAGGGGCGACCCAGCTCTTCGGCGAGCCGCTGCTCTACAACGGGGCCGGGGGCGCGAACGGCGGGGCGAACCACCAGTTCCAGACCCTCGGGCTCTATCTCTACGAGCAGGGCTGGGTCAATCTGCATCTCGGCCGGGCCTCCGCGATCGCCTGGACGATGTTCCTGATCCTGCTGGTCATCGGCGCGGTGAACTGGCTGATCAGCCGTCGGCTGCGGCGGAGCCAGGACCGGTAGGGCCGGGGGAAGGAGAGATATGTCCACGACCACATCGGCTCAGCCCGAGGACGCCACCCCGGGGCCGGCCACTCCTGGGGCGAGCGGCCCTGGATCGGGCGGCCCTGGATCGGGCGGCCCTGGAGCCGCCGGCGTCCGGGACGCCACCGCCCGTACGGGGAGACGAAACGCGTCCGGGAACGGGGTTCCGTTCCGCAAGGGGCCCGCACGCGGCGCCGGGCGGCAGCTCCACGGGGGGCGGTTCACCTACGCCGTCCTGACCGTCTTCACCGTCGGCTCGCTCTTCCCGCTCGTCTGGACGGCGATCGCGGCGTCCCGCAACAACACCCGGCTCGCGCAGACCCCGCCGCCCTTCTGGTTCGGCGGCAACCTGTTCAAGAACCTCCAGATCGCCTGGACCGACGCCAACATGGGGACGGCCCTGCTCAACACGGCGATCGTCGCCGGGTCGATCGCGGCGGGGACGGTGCTCTTCTCCACGCTCGCCGGGTTCGCCTTCGCCAAGCTGCGCTTCCGCTTCAAGAACCTGCTGCTCCTGCTGGTCATCGGCACGATGATGGTGCCGCCGCAGCTCAGCGTCGTCCCCCTCTACATGCTGATCGCCGAGTTGTCCTGGACCGACCGGCTCCAGTCCGTCATCCTGCCCACCCTGGTCAGCGCGTTCGGCGTGTTCTTCATGCGCCAGTATCTGGTCGGGGCGCTGCCCACCGAGCTGATCGAGGCGGCCCGGGTGGACGGCGCGGCGAGCTGGCGGGTGGTCTGGCATGTCGTCTTCCCCGCCGCGCGGCCCGCGATGGCCGTCCTGGGGATGCTGACGTTCGTGATGGCCTGGAACGACTTCTTCTGGCCGATCATCGCGCTGACCCAGAACGGCAGCCCCACCGTGCAGGTGGCGCTGACGGGGCTCGGGCGCGGCTATATCCCGGACCAGTCGGTGATCATGGCGGGCGCCCTGCTGGGCACCCTGCCGCTGCTGATCGCCTTCGTCCTGTTCGGCAAGCACATCGTCGGCGGCATCATGCAGGGCGCGGTCAAGGGCTGAGCCCCGCTCCGGGCCCCGCGTTCTCCGGGCCCCGCGTTCCCGAGCGCGGCCCGGACCTCTCCGGCCTGCCGGGGGCCGCCGGCGCCTCCACCCCCCATCCCTACGGTCACTGGGAGCCCCACCATGTCCGAGAGTTCCACGCCTTACGGGTCCGCCGAGACGTCCGGGGCCGCCCGCTCCTTCCCCCCGGACTTCCTCTGGGGCACCGCCACCGCCGCGTACCAGATCGAGGGCGCGCCCCACGCGAACGGCCGGACGCCCTCCATCTGGGACACCTTCAGCCACACCCCGGGCCGGACGTTCAACGGCGACACCGGCGATGTCGCCGTGGACCACTTCCACCGCAGGGCCGAGGACGTCCGGCTCATGGCGGAGCTGGGCCTCACCGCGTACCGCTTCTCGGTCTCCTGGCCGCGCGTGCAGCCGACCGGGCGCGGCCCGGCGATCCAGCGCGGCCTCGACTTCTACCGGGGGCTCGTCGACGACCTGCTCGACCACGGCATCGAGCCCGTCCTCACCCTCTACCACTGGGACCTCCCGCAGGAGCTGGAGTCGGCGGGCGGCTGGCCCGAGCGCGAGACGGCGTACCGTTTCGCCGAGTACGCGCACCAGGTCGGCGAGGCACTCGGGGACCGGGTCCAGCGGTGGACGACCCTCAACGAGCCCTGGTGCAG
Organism: Streptomyces sp. NPDC093085; assembly: GCF_040683935.1. Classification (NCBI taxonomy): domain Bacteria; kingdom Bacillati; phylum Actinomycetota; class Actinomycetes; order Kitasatosporales; family Streptomycetaceae; genus Streptomyces; species Streptomyces sp. NPDC093085. The sequence continues at coordinate 55,237 of NZ_JBFBFB010000008.1, forward strand.
CGCCTTCCTGGGGTACGGGTCGGGGGTGCACGCCCCGGGCCGTACGGACCCGCTGGCCGCCCTGCGCGCCGCGCACCACCTCAACCTCGGCCACGGGCTCGCCGTCCAGGCGCTCCGCTCGGTGCTGCCGGCCGGCGCGCAGCTCGCGGTGAGCCTCAACCCCTCGTGCGTACGGGCCCGTACGCAGTCACCCGAGGACCTGAACGCGCGCCGCCGGATCGACGCCCTCGCCAACCGGATCTTCTCCGGGCCGATGCTCTCGGGCGCGTACCCCGAGGACCTCTTCGCGGACACGGCGCGCCTCACCGACTGGTCCTTCGTCCGGCCGGGGGACGAGTCGGTGGCGCACCAGCCGCTGGACGCGCTCGGCATCAACTACTACCGGCCCGATGTCGTCTCGGTGGCGACCGAGGGCGACGCCGAGCGCAACGACGGCCATGGCGCGAGCGACCACTCCCCCTGGCCCGCCGCCGAGGGCATCGCCTTCCACCAGGCGCCGGGCGAGGTGACGGACATGGGATGGGCGGTGGACCCGAGCGGGCTGTACGACCTGCTGATGCGGTACTCGCGGGAGGCGCCGGGGGTGCCGCTGATGGTCACGGAGAACGGCGCGGCGTACGAGGACAAGCCGGCCGACGACGGCACGGTCCACGACCCCGACCGGATCCGCTATCTCCACGGCCATCTGTCGGCGGTCCGGCGGGCGCGGGAGGACGGGGCGGATGTCCGGGGGTACTTCCTCTGGTCGCTGATGGACAACTTCGAGTGGGCGTACGGGTACGGGAAGCGGTTCGGGGTGGTCCGGGTGGACTACGAGACCCAGCGCCGTACGCCGAAGTCGAGCGCCCGGTGGTACGCGCAGGTCGCGGCCACGGGGGAGCTTCCGGACCCGCCGCTCGCCTGAACTGCCGTCGCGTGTAAGGGGTTACGGGTGGATGGGCGCGCTCCGGTACGGGGCTGAGGCGCCGCCGGGGTACGGGTGCGGTGTGCACGCCCCGGCCGGGTGGGGGGTTGTTGTGGTCCGGCCGGAGCGCGCTGCCCCAGGTTGCCGCGTCTCTCACGCTAGCGGTCCGGGGCGGGGCCGAGGCCCTGATCGGGGGTGGTGCGGAGATCCTTAGGGCTGGCTTAAGGGTGGCATCGGGTCACCGAAAGGTTTCTCCCGGCGGCAGGGGGCCGGGGGCCGGTGGTCGGGTGGCGGGGGGGGCCGGATGCCGGTGGCCCGGTGACGGTGGCCGGGTGACGGCGGCCGAGGCGCCGGAGGTGGGCGCTGACGCCCTGTTACGTTCCGCGCGTCGCCCCGGCCGCCCCGGCCGTATCAGTCGCCCCGGCCGCCTCCGCCGATCCGTCACGGTCCCGGCCCAGGCCCCATGGCGGCCGGATCCGCCCACGGCCCCTTCCGCGTCCCCGGCTCCGTCCCCGGCCGCGCAGGCGGTGGCCCCGGCGTTCGTCCGGGGAGCGCCAGCCGTCCAGGCCGAGCCAGATCCGGATCTCCGTACCGCCGAGCACCGAACGTCCGATCCGTACGTCCCCGCCCGTGGACTCCGCGACCCGGCGCACGATGTCCAGGCCCAGGCCCGTGGAGCCCTCGCGGGCGCCGCTGTTGCCCCGGGCGAGCGCGGCCTTGGGGTCGGCGATCCCGGCGCCCGCGTCCGAGACGAGGACGATCACGGCGTCCTCGCCGTCGTGCACGTCGACCGAGAAGGCGGTGCCCTCGGGGGTGTGCCGGAAGACATTGCCGAGCAACGCGTCCAGGGCGGCGACGAGTTCGGCCCGTACGACCGGGGCACGCACCGGTCCGCCGACGCCCGCGACCCGTACCGTACGGCCCTCGTCCTCCGCCAGCGCGGACCAGAAGTCCATCCGCTCGCGCACCACTTCGGCGACATCGCATCCGCCCGCCGGGCCCGCGGCGACCGTCTGCGGCTTCGCCTCGCGGGCGGTGCGGATGATCGTGTCCACCTCGCGCTCCAACTGCGCGACGGCCGACCGGGTCTGGTCGGCGGCCGGGCCCTCGCCGAGGGAGGCCGCGTTGAGGCGGAGCACGGTGAGCGGGGTACGGAGCCGGTGCGAGAGGTCGGCGGCAAGCTCCCGTTCGTTGGCGAGGAGTTGGACGACCTGGTCGGCCATGGCGTTGAACGCGACGGCGGCGGAACGGAGTTCGGGCGGCCCCTCCTCGGGGACCCGGGCGCCGAGCTTGCCCTCGCCGAGCGCGTGCGCGGCGCCCGCGAGCTGCCGGGCGGGCTCGACCATCCGGACGCCGAGCCGGTCGGCGACGGCGACGGAGCCGACGACGAGGGCGAGGCCGACGCCCGCGAGGACCAGCCAGGCGTTGGTCACGCCGTGGGTGACCTCGGCGTCGGGGACGAACACCTCGACGATGGCGATCCGGCCCGCGCCGAGGGCGGTGGGCTGGAGGAGCACCGAGCCGCCGGGCACCTCGGCCATGGCGGCGCGCGGGGTGCGGCGTACGGTCTCCAGGTCCTCGGGCGCGGCGCGCCGGGTGCCGATCTCGACGGCCTCCGCCCTCCCCTCGGCGTCCCCGGTACCGGCCCCGGAACCGGTACCGGCCCCGGAGCCGGAGCCGTTCCGTACGGCGGGGACATGGACGGCCATCCGTCCGTCGGCGCCCGCCTGGGTGGAGGCGACGGCGCGCTCCAGTTCGGTGCGGTCGGTGGTGATGGAGAGGGTGGGGCCGATGGCGGCGGCCTGCCGCTCGGCGTTGGTGAAGGCGCGGTCCCTGGCCATCTCCTTGATGACCAGGCCGAGCGGTACCGCGAAGGCGACCACGACCATCACGGTGACGGCGAGGGAGACCTTGACCAGTGCCCATCTCATCGGCGCGGCTCCCTGCCGGGGGCGGCGGGCGGACCGGCGGGCGGCCCAGGAGGCTCCCCGGGCGGCTCCAGCTTGACGCCGACGCCGCGCAGGGTGTGCAGATAGCGGGGTCTGGCCGCCGTCTCGCCCAACTTCCTTCTCAGCCAGGAGAGATGGACGTCGATGGTCTGGTCGTCACCGTACGACTGCTGCCACACCTCGGCGAGGAGTTCCCTGCGCGGTACGACGACACCGGGGCGCCCGGCGAGAAAGGTCAGCAGGTCGAACTCCCGGCGGGTGAGATCGAGCGGCGCCCCGTCCAGCTCGGCCTGTCTGCGCAGCGGGTCGATGGCGAGCCCGCCCACCCGCAGGACGCTCGGCGGGGCCGTCTCACCGGTGGCGGCGCGGGAGCGACGGAGAACGGCGGCCATCCGGGCCGAGAGGTGCGCCACCGAGAAGGGCTTGACGAGGTAGTCGTCGGCGCCGTCGTTGAGGAGCCGGACGATCTCGGCCTCGTCGTCCCGGGCGGTGGCGATGATCACCGGTACGTCGGTGATGCCGCGCAGCATCTTCAGCGCCTCGGCGCCGTCCAGATCGGGCAGTCCGAGATCGAGAATGACCACGTCGAACCGGAAATGGGCCACTTCACGCAGCGCCTCCAGAGCCGTGCCGACGCTCCGTACGGTGTGGGAGGCCTCGGTCAAGTGCCTGATGAGGGCGGAGCGTACGAACTGGTCGTCCTCGACCACGAGCACACTGGGCATGGGCGGCACCGTACGCCATCGCGCCGGGGGCGGGCGGGGCCCGGGGGCGGAGGATACGGCTCCGGTGGGACAGGGGTGGCGTACGTGGTGCACTATGGCTCCGATGCGCAGAGGACTCGTACACGCGATCGCCTGGCTGCTCGCGACCGGCGCGGCGACCACCCTGACCTGGTGGGGCGTTCACACGGTCATGGCGGGCACGGCGTACGACCCGCCGCGCGCGCTTCCGCTGCCGGTGGAGGGGGCGCAGGAGGTCTCCACGGCCTCGCGGGCACCGCTGGAGTCCTCGACCCACCGCCCGAAGGAGACCCCCGCTCACCCGCCCTCGTCCTCCGCTCCCCCGGCGGGCACGGAGTCCCCGAAGAGTCCGCGGAGCCCGGGGAGTTCGGAGAGTTCGGGGAGCGACGGCAGGTCACCGGGCGCGGGCTCCGGTACGGGCGCGACGCCCCCCGCGAACGAGGGGAACTCCGCGTCCACGGAGGCCGGTTCGGGCGGGAAGGTGGCGGGGTACACGGTCGACGGCGGCCGGGTCGTCCTCGAACTTCACGACGACTACGCCGAGTTGGTCTCCGCGACGCCCAACGCGGGGTGGCAGGTGCAGGCGTGGACGGAGGAGTACTGGATCCGGGTCACGTTCACGCGGGACGGCCGGGAGGTCTCGGTGTTCTGCACGTGGCACGACGGCCCGCCGAGGGTGGAGTTCGACGACCGCTGAAGTGCCTTGTACGGCAGGGGTGTTCGGGGTCAGCCGGGGAACGTGCCGGCGGGCGGCGACGGGGACGCCTTCGCCTCCGCGTCCGTGACGACCGCGGCGCCACCGCTGAAGTCGGTGAGCCCGCGCCCGTGTTCGACCCGCCCCGGGTGCGGATCGCTCGCGACTCTTCGGGTCAGTTCGGCGACGGGGAGTTCGCGGTCGCCGGCGAGCAGCACGGCGTTGCCGAAGCGCCGGCCGCGCAGCACCGCCGGGTCGGCGGCGAGCGCCAGCCGCTCGAACGCGCTTGCGGCGGTGGCGATCTGGCCCCGGAGATGGGCGAGCGGCGGCCCGTCCGCGATGTTCGCCGCGTACCACCCCTCGGGGCTGAGGGCCCGCCGTACGTCGGCGAGGAACTCGGCGCTGGTGAGATGGGCGGGGGTGCGGGTCCCGCCGAACACATCGGCGATCACCAGGTCCGCCCAGCCGTCCGGGACCTTCCCGAGCGCGGCGCGGGCGTCGGTGGAGCGGACCCGGATCCGCGCGCCGGGGTCGAGCGGCAGGTGCGTCCGTACGAACCGGACGAGCGCCGCGTCGAGTTCCGCGATCTGCTGGGTGGAACGGGGCCGGGTGGCGGCGGTGTAGCGGGCCAGCGTGAAGGCGCCGCCCCCGAGGTGCACGACGTGCACGGGCCGCTGGGGCGGGGCGACGAGGTCGATGACATGGCCGAGGCGACGCTGGTACGCGAAGGACAGATACCCCGGGTCGTCGAGGTCGACATGGGACTGCGGCGCCCCGTCGATCAGCAGCGTCCAGGCCCGGGCCCGCTCCGGGTCCGGGGCCAGCTCGGCGGTCCCGGAGTCGACCTCCTCGACCACGGCGCCCGCCCGCCCCCGCTCCCGGTCCCGCCTGCTCCGTGCCATGGACCCATTATCGGCCCAGGTCCGCACCACAGCAGAGCCCGGATCACCGGACCGCCGGTCCGGTCAGCCGCGCCTCAGTGACAGCGGTCCGCCGCCTCGATCAGCCGGGCCGCCTCGCCCAGCGCCGCCCGCAGCACCTCCGGGTCCGTGACCGGGCCGGTCGCCTCGGGGGGCAGCAGCCAGCCGGAGCCGGTGACCGGCGGGTCGGCGGGGGCGCGGCGGCTCCGGGCGCCGAGCGTCTGCGTACAGGCGCTGCCCGGCAGGTCCCAGCCGGCCGCCGTGCCCGGCGGGACGAGAAAGCCGAGTGTGTCGCAGGAGCCGTCGTGCAGCACGGGCCCCACCGCCGGGGCCGCCCCGCGCCGCAGGATGTCCACCGCCTCAAGTCCCTGCCGCGCGGGGACCGTCACCAGGTCGGGCGCCTCACCCGGCTCGCCCGCATCGGCGGAACCGGCCGTCCCCGCCGCCTCCGGCCGTGCGCTGAACTCCTGGTGATGTGCGTGTCGTGCCGTCGTACGCGAGCCACCGCCGCTCTCCGTACCGCTTTTCCACTCCCACTCCAACAAGGCAAGCCCTCCTCGTCGAACGCGGACACTCGAACGCGGACACGTTGAGCGCCTTCTCCGGGTTCCCGTCCGGTTCAACGCGGCGCGGCGTCAACGGCTACGGCGAAACGCCGCCGCAAAGGATGGCACTTCATGGCGGATCCTGGGCGAGAAATCCGATTTGTTGCCAAACTCTCTGTGTGCACGCTGTCACGGACGGTACGTTCGTGCCTGCCGGGGCCACCTGGCAGGCACCAACGTACGGCCGCACCAGGAGAGGGCTCGGCATGACGTCGTCTCGGGCAGTGTCCCGGTCAGTACCCAACCTCGCCTTCCGCCGGCTGCGCGGGCAGCGCTCGCCGGGGGAGTTCGCCGCCGCCGTGCGCCGGGCCGCGCGGGAGATCGGGGAGCATGTCGCGTGCGACGCGCGGTACGTGGGGCGGGTGGAGGCCGGTGAGATCCGCTGCCCCAACTACGCGTACGAACGGGTCTTCCTGCATATGTTCCCCGGCCTGACACTGCGGGACCTGGGGTTCTCGGCGCGCGAGGACGTACGGGGGCGGGCGGCCCGGGTCACCTCCCAGCGCCGCCCCTCCCCCGCCGCCGCCGGCCCTGCCGCCGCCCCGTCGAGCGCCGCCCCGTCGAGCGCCGTTCCATCGGGCGCCGTTCCGTCGGGCCCTGTTCCATCGAAGGCTGTTCCGTCGGGCGAGACCAGCACGACCAGTACAACCAGCGAGGAGAGCGACGTGCTGCGTCGCGCATTCATCACGAGCGGCCCCGCCACGGTGATGGCCGCCTCCCTCGGCCTCGGCGGCACCTCCGCCGCCGCCGCCTCCGCCGCCATCCCCGCCCCCCGGCGGGTCGGCGAGACCGAGGTGCACGCCGTCGAGGAGGCCGTACGGCGGATCCGGCTGCTGGACGACCGGCACGGCGCCGACGGGCTCTACCGGAGCGCCGCCCAGCCGCTGCGCGCCGCGTACTCCCTGCTCGACGCCGGTACGACGACCCGGCGCTCCACCGCCGAGCGGCTCTACGCGGGCGCGGGCGAGCTGTCGATCTCGGTGGGGTGGCTCGCCCATGACTCGGGGCGCTTCGACGCGGCGCGCTCGCATTACGCGGAGGCGCTGGCCACGGCGCGTATCGCGGGCGATCCGGCGCTGGAGGCGCACGCGTTCTGCAATACGTCGTTCCTGGCCAGGGACGCGGGCCAGTACCGGGAGGCGGTACGGGCCGCGCAGGCGGGGCGGCGGGCGGCGGCCCGGCTCTCCTCGCCCCGGCTGCTCTCGCTGCTGGCGCTGCGGGAGGCGGGCGGACGGGCCCGGCTCGGCGACCGTACGGGGTGCGCGCAGGCGCTCTCGCAGGCGCACGGCTACTTCGACCGGGGGCCCTCGGACGCCGACCCGGAGTGGATGTCGTTCTTCGGGGAGCCCGAACTGGAGGCGAACGAGGCGCTCTGCCACGCGGCGCTGGGCGACTGGGCGCGGGCCGCCCGCCACGCGTACCGCGCCGCCGCGCTCCAGCAGCCGCACTTCGCCCGCAACCTCGCCCTCTACCGCGCCGAACTCGCCGCCGACCTGGCCCGCTCGGGAGCCCCGGACGAGGCGGCGGCGGCCGGGCACCAGGTCCTCGACCTGCTGGAGGACGTCCAGTCGTCCCGGATCCACACGGCGCTGGCCGGGACGGTACGGGTGCTGCTGCCGCAGCGGCGGCTGCCGGAGGTCGGCGCGTTCCTGGAACGGCACGCGTCGGTGAACGCGCGGGCGTGAGCGCCGGAGTGTCCCGGCGGAAACGCGCCGGCCTCAGCCCGTCAGGTCAGCCCGTCAGGTGGGCCGTGTCGTTCCAGACCTGGATCGCCGGCATGTCGTACGCCCAGCCCAGGACCGACAGCGAGGTCGGGTCCAGCCGGATCCGGGCCGCGAAGGCGATGTCCTCGCCCAGCCAGCGCGCCCCGATCGCGCGCAGGATGTGGCCGTGCGCGAAGACCAGGACGTCCCGGTCGGCCGAGCGCGCCCAGGCGACGACCTCGTCCGCGCGGGCGGCGACCTGCTCCAGGGTCTCGCCGTCCGGCACCCCGTCGCGCCAGATCAGCCAGTCGGGGCGGCCTGCCTTGATCTCCGCGGGGGTCAGCCCCTCGTACGCCCCGTAGTCGAACTCCATCAGCGCGTCCCACGGTTCGGCCCGCTCACCGAACCCGGCCAGCGCGCAGGTCTCGCTCGCGCGGAGCAGCGGGCTGGTGCGTACGGCCACGTCCGGCAGCCCGGCCCAGGGCTCGTGGTGCAGGCGTTCGCCGAGCAGCTTGGCGCCCCTGCGGCCCTCTTCGAGCAGGGGTATGTCCGTACGGCCCGTGTGTTGTCCGGACAGCGACCAGGCGGTCTGGCCGTGCCGGGCGAGCAGGATGCGCGGTGCCATGGGGAAGCTCCCTGAAGTTCATGTCGGTGCCGCTCCATCATCGCGTACCTGAACGAACGGGGACGTCCAGGGGGCAACCTCGCGACGCTCCGCAGCGTCCCCCTCTGCGTTGGCGTGATCGCACACGATTCCGGGGTACACCCGACCGAATTCGCCGATCGCTTACGCCGTACGGTTGAACGTCGGCCGAAAGCTGCATGAAAACATGATGGAGACCGCCCGGATGCCGTATCCCGCCAGCGCACCTGCCGCACCCGTCAGCGCAGCGGCGGGGAACCGCCCCGCCGACCCCACGGACCCCAGCGGTCCCGATGGTCCCGGTGGCCCCGAGGGTCCCACGGGGCGCGTGCGACTGCCCCGCTGGTGGACGGAAGTGGCGCTGCTGGCCGTGCTCTACGGTCTCTATTCGGCCGGGCGGCTGCTGGCGCGCGGCGATGTGTCGACGGCGGTCGACCACGGTCTCGCGATCCTCCGTGTCGAACAGGCGCTCTTCCTCAATGCCGAGCACCCCCTCAACCGCCTCTTCACCAGCACCCCCGCGATCGGGATACCCGCCGACTTCCTGTACGCCTCGCTCCACTACCTGGTGACCCCGGCGGTCCTGGTCTGGCTCTTCCGCCGCCGCCCCGCGCACTATCTGGCCGCGCGGACCTGGCTGCTGCTCTCCTCGATGCTCGGCATGGCCGGCTTCACGCTGCTGCCGACCTGCCCGCCCCGGCTGCTGGACGCCAGTTACGGCTTTGTCGACACGATGGCCCAGTACAGCGCGTACGGCTGGTGGGGCAACGAGGCGAGCGCGCCGCGCGGGCTCGGCGGGATGACCAACCAGTACGCGGCGATGCCCAGCCTCCATGTGGGGTGGGCGCTCTGGTGCGGGGTGCTGCTGTGGAAGCACGCGCGCACCCCGCTGGTGCGGTGGCTGGGCGTGGCGTATCCGCTGCTCACCACGGTGATCGTGATGGGCACGGCGAACCACTACTTCCTGGACGCGGTCGCGGGCGCCGCGGTGATGGTCGCGGGGGCGCTGCTGACCCGCCCGGCGCGGCGCGCGGTGGAGCGGGCCGCGGCGCTGGTACGGGCGCGGGCGGCGGCCCGGCCGACGGACTCCGCCCCGATTGTCAGTGGCGGATGCGAGACTTCGGCGGGTGAGCGATTCCCTGGGCAGCGGACCCGCGACAGTGCCGGTACGTCCGCCGCGAACAACTCTCCGGCAGCGCCTCGCTGAGCTGCGCGGACCCACCGTCGCGCCGCATCCGCTGGACGCCCGCGCGCTGGCCGCCCTCGCGGCCAACCCCGGCTGCCGGCGCCGGGCGCTGCTCGACGGCGCGGGCGTCGACAAGGCGGCGCTGGCGACGGCGCTGGGCTCGCCCGCGCCGTTCGGGCAGTCGCAGTTCGCCTTCATGCGCGGCAACGCCTTCGAGGCCAAGGTCAAGGCGGACGGGGGCGCGGAGCTGATCCGGCTGGTCGCCGAGCGGCTGGGCGGGGGCGCGCCGCCCGCGCCGGGCGAGGTGCTCGTCCCCGACCTGGCGGCGGCGGGGCCCGAGGGACGCGTGGCCCGTACGGCGCTGGCGCTGCGCGAGGCGACGGCGGCGGGCGCGTGGGCGCTGCTGGACCATCCGCTGCTGGCCCTGGAGGTCGCGGGGTCCTCGGCGTATCTGGAGCCGGACGCGGTGGTGGTCCGTCCCGACGGGCGGTGGACGGTCGTGGAGATCAAGTCCTTCCCGATGATCGACGGCGCGGCGGACGCGGCGAAGGTGGGCGCGGCGGCCCGGCAGTCGGCGGTGTACGCGCTGGCGCTGGAGGCGGTGGCGGGGCGTACCGAGGGCGCGGAGGTGGCCGACCGGGTGCTGCTGGTCTGCCCGAAGGACTTCTCCAACCTGCCGGCCGCTTCCGTCGTGGACGTGCGCAAGCAGCTCTCGGTGACGCGCCGCCAGCTCGCCCGGCTGACCAGGATCGAGGAGATCGCCGACGCGCTCCCGGAGTCCGTGACCTTCGATGTCGGGCGGTGCTCGGGCGCGGAGCTGACGAGCGCGGTGGAGGCGGTGCGGGCGGCGTACGCGCCGGAGTGCCTGGCCGCCTGCGAGCTGGCCTTCCACTGCCGCTCGGCGGCGCGCGCCGAGGGCGCGGTGGAGACGCTGGGCCGGGGGGTACGGGGCGATCTGGGCGGCCTGACCACGGTGGGCGCGGTGCTGGCGGCGGCGCGCGGGGAGGCGGGCGACCCGGCGGACCCGGCGGTCGCCACCCTCCGCCGCGCCGCGGCGCTGCGCGCCCAGGCCCTGGCGGAGGGCGCGCGACGGGCGCCGGGCTCCGAGGGGCGGGGTTCCGAGGCGCGGGCCTCCGAGGGGCGGGCCCCCAAGGGGCCGGGCTCCGAGGGGCCGGGCCCGGCCCGCGAGGCGGCGGCCCCCGAGGGGCGGGGCCCAGCCCCCGAGGCGGCGGCCCCGGAGGTGGCTTCCTCATGTCGCTGATCACCACCCTGGCGCGGCTGGAGGCGACCGAGAGCGGCCGGGCCCAGCCGTTGACGACCGTGGCGCACCGCAGGATCACGGACCGGCCGCTCGTGCTCGTCCCGCTGACCACGGCGGGCGAGGCGGGCGCGCCGCTCGGGGCGCTGGTCGGGACGGACCGGGCGGCGCCCCGGCTGCTGACGGTGGCGCAGCCGCGCGACCGGGATCTGCGCTTCGCGTTCCTCGCCGAGCTGGCGGAGGCGGTGCTGCCGTATCTGGACGGGTACGCGGACGTGGTCGAGCCGGCCGAGCGGAGCGAGACGGACCCGGAGAGCGGGAAGCGGGTCAAGGTCGAGACCGAACTCTGCGTGGACGCACCGCAGTTGATCGTGCCGAACCGGCCGGGTGTCGACTTCGTACGGCTGCTGGGCCGGTCGATGCGGTTCCGGCGTACGGCGGAGGACGACCCGGACGCGCCGTACCCCGCGCCGCCGCGCGTGCCGCTGCTCGGCCGCTGGCTGACGCATTACGGCGAGCGTGCCCGCGTCCCCGGTTCTTCGCTGCTGCTCGCGGCGACGGATCTGCTGGGCCGCCACTGGGCGACCGGCCAGTCCACCCTGGAGGACCAGCATCTGGGCGCGCTGCTCGCCTGGATCGACCCGCCGGAGGGGGCGCGGGGCGCGGAGGCGGCGTACCGGGCGGAGCTGGCCCGGGACGGGGAGGGGCAGTTGGTCTGCCCGCCGGCCGGGCCCGCGACCGATCCGGCGTTCGACAACCGGCTGCTGGCCCCCGCGATCGAGGCGTACGACCGGGCGCGGAGCGCGCACGCGGCGGCGGAGGACGGCGCGGACGCGGAGGCCGAACTGGCCCGGCTGAGCTCGGCGGAGCGGCGGATCCGGGAGCTGCTGGGCTCCGTGCTGCGGCCGACCTGGGACGCGGTCTGGCGGAGCCTGGACCTGCTGCGGGAGCTGCCGGAGGGGGAGCGGGTGGCGGAGCGCTGGACGGGCGACCGCTGGTCGTTCACCGGCCACCGCGACCGGGTGCGCGCCGGGGAGCCGCCCCAGCCGCGCCGGGACGACGCGGTGACGGCGGCCCGGAAACTCGCCGCGCGGGAGACCGCCCAGGGCCGGCTGGAGGCCCAGGAGGCGCTGGACGACCCGCTGGTGCTGGCGGGGCGGCGGCTGACCGGGGAGGCGTTCCTCGCGGAGGTGACGGAGGTGGAGATGGCGTACAGCGAGAGCAAGCGCCCGAGCCCCCGCCCCCTGATCACGCTCCGCACGGAGGACCGCCCGCAGCTCGGGGCGGGGGTGAAGGCGTACCGCTCCCTGGAGGGCCGCCCGCAGACGGCGGAGTTCGTACGGTACGAGGCCGAGGCGGCGCCCGGCGCGGGGGACGGGGCCGGGTCCGGCGGGGCCAGCGGGGCCGGGTCCGGCGCGGGGGACGGCCCGGGAGCGGAATCGGCGGCCACCGCCACGACCACCCTCCTCACCCTCCGCCTGACGGACCGCATGGGCAGATCCAAGGAGCCGGCCCCCGGTTCCGTACCGGCCAAGGGCGACCGGATCGCCTGGACGCTCTTCGAACACGACCAGCGGGGCGGCCCCAAGCTCCCCGACCCGGAGCAGACCCCCTGGACCCACGGCGGCCCGCCGGCGGACCAGCACCCGGCCCTGGACGGCGCCCTCCCGGCCCCGGACCCCCTGACAGAGGACGACTTCCTGTGAAGCAGCCCCCCGCCCTGGACCCGGGCGCCGCCGCGACCCGGGCCACCGACGCGATCCTGCGCGACACGCTGCACGGGACGCACCGCGGTGTCGTCGTGGACTCCCCGCCCGGCGCGGGCAAGTCGACGCTGGTCGTACGGGCCGCGCTGGAACTGGCCGCGGCCGGGCGCTCCCTGATGGTGGTGGCGCAGACCAACGCGCAGGTGGACGACCTGGTCGTACGGCTCGCCGAGAAGGAACCCGAGCTTCCGGTCGGCCGGCTGCACAGCAACGACCCGGCCCCGTACGACCCGGTGCTGGACGGCCTGGAGAACGTACGGAAGTCCGCGAAGGCGGCCGATCTGGCCGGCCTGGACATCGTCATCTCCACGGCGGCGAAGTGGGCGCACGTCCAGAACGTGGAGCCCTGGGGGCACGCCATCGTCGACGAGGCGTACCAGATGCGTTCGGACGCGCTGCTCGCCGTGGCGGGGCTCTTCGAACGCGCCCTGTTCGTCGGGGACCCGGGGCAGCTCGACCCGTTCAGCGTGGTGGGCGCGGAGCAGTGGGCGGGGCTCTCGTACGACCCGTCGGCGAGCGCCGTCTCCACGCTCCTGGCGCACAACCCGGAGCTGCCCCAGCACCGGCTGCCGGTCTCCTGGCGGCTCCCGGCTTCGGCGGCGCCGCTGGTGTCGCGGGCGTTCTACCCGTACACGCCGTTCCGCAGCGGTACGGACCACGGTGACCGGCGGCTGGCGTTCGGCGTCCCGTCCGACGGCTCGGGCCCCGACCGGGTGCTGGACGAGGCAGCCGCGTCCGGCTGGGGGCTGCTGGAGCTCCCCGCGCGGCGTACGCCCCGTACCGACCCGGAGGCGGTGGCGGCGGTGGCCCAGGTGGTCCGCAGGCTGCTGGACCGGGGCGCGGCGGCGACCAGTGAACGGGCCGAGGGTCCGGTGCCGGTGACGGCGGACCGGGTCGCGGTCGGCACGGCCCACCGCGACCAGGCGGCGGCGGTCCGGGCGGCGCTCGCGGAGGTGGGGGTGACGGGCGTCGCGGTGGACACGGCCAACCGCCTCCAGGGCCGGGAGTTCGATGTCACGGTCGTCCTCCACCCCCTCTCGGGCCGCCCCGACGCCACCGCCTTCCACCTGGAGACCGGCCGCCTCTGCGTCCTGGCCTCCCGCCACCGCCACGCCTGCGTTGTCGTCTGCCGCGCGGGCGTGACGGACCTCCTGGACGAACACCCGTCCACGGAGCCGGTCCAGCTGGGCGTCACGATCAAATTCCCCGATGGCTGGGAGGCGAACCACTCGGTCCTGGCCCACCTCTCCGAACACCGGGTCGCCTGGCACCCCTGAGCGCAGGGCGTCCCTGAGGGCAGGGCGCGCCTGAGGACAGGGCGCGCCTGAGCGCGGGGCGCCCTGAGGGAGCCGTGTCTACCGCACCAGGCAGGGCCTCTTGTTGTCGAACGTCCAGTCGGGGATGAGGTAGCGCATCCCGGCCGCGTCGTCGCGCGCGCCGAGTGCCTGCTCCCGGTAGAGCTCGTGGGCGGCGAGGAGGCGGTCGGTGTCGAGCCGGACGCCCAGGCCGGGGGCGCGGGGCAGGGCTATCTCGCCGCCGACGATGCGCGGCGGTTCGACGGTGAGGCGCTCCAGGCCCTCCTGCCAGATCCAGTGCGTGTCCAGGGCGTTGTACTCGCCGGGGGCCGCGGCCCCGCAGTGGGCCACCATGGCGAGGGAGATGTCGAAGTGGTTGTTCGAGTGGCATCCCCAGGTCAGGCCCATGGCGTTGCAGAGCTGGGCGACCCGCACGGAGCCCCGCATGGTCCAGAAGTGCGGGTCGGCCAGCGGGATGGAGATCGACTGGAGGGCCAGGGCGTGGGCCATCTGGCGCCAGTCGGTGGCGATCATATTGGTGGCGGTGGGGAGCCCGGTGGCGCGCCGGAACTCGGCCAGGATCTCGCGGCCCGAGTAGCCGTCCTCGGCTCCGCACGGGTCCTCGGCGTAGGCGAGGGTGCCCACCAGGGGCCGGCACAGGTCGACCGCCTCGCGCAGCGACCAGGCGCCGTTGGGGTCGAGGGTGATCCGCGCGTCGGGGAAGCGTTCCTTGAGGCTCCGGACCGCCTTGACCTCCTCGGCGCCGTCCAGGACCCCGCCCTTCAGCTTGAAGTCCCGGAAGCCGTAGAGGTCGTACGTGGCCTCGGCCTGGCGGACGATCGCCTCAGGGGTCAGCGCCTCCTCGTGCCGGACGCGGTACCAGTCGGCGGTGGCGTCGGGTTCGCGTACGTACGGCAGGTCGGTGCGGTCCGGGTCGCCCACGTAGAAGAGGTAGCCGAGGACCCGTACCGAGTCGCGCTGCTGTCCGTCGCCGAGCAGGGCGGCCACCGGTACGTCGAGGTGCTGTCCGAGGAGGTCGAGGAGGGCCGACTCGACGGCGGTGACGGCGTGCACGGTGGTCCGCAGGTCGAAGGTCTGGAGCCCCCGGCCGCCGGAGTCGCGGTCGGCGAACCGGTCGCCGATCTCGCGCAGGACGCGCTGGTAGTCGCCGAGCCGGGCCCCGACCACCAGGGACTCGGCGTCCCGCAGCGTCCGGGTGATCGCCTCCCCGCCCGGCACCTCGCCGAGCCCGGTCCGGCCCTCCGAGTCGGTCAGGACGACCACGTTCCGGGTGAAGTACGGGCCATGGGCGCCGGAGAGGTTCAGCTCCATCGAGTCCCGTCCCGCGACGGGGTAGACGGAGAATGCGGTGACGGTCGGCTGGCTTCCGCTGGTCATCGGGGCTCCTTGGGTCGGAGAAGGGCTGCGTCGTCAGATGCTTCGGATACCGAGGACAGACGCGTCAGACGCCGAGGACAGACGCGTCAGACGCCGAGGGCGGACGCATCAGACGCTGAGGGCGGATGCATCAGACGCTGAGGGCGGACGCATCAGACGCTGAGGGCGGATACATCAGATGCTGAGGGCGGATACATCAGATGCTGAGGGCGTCGAGCGTCCACTCGACGGCGAGGACACCGCCCAGCCCGAGGACCGCGAGCACGGTGGTGTACGTGGTCCTGGCCTTGATCGCGTCGAGGACCGACAGGTTGAAGTACTCCTTGAACATCCAGAACCCGGGGTCGTTGACATGGCTGAAGGCGATGGAGCCGCAGGAGACGGCGAGCACCATGAGCTCCGGGTGGACACCGCTGCCCGCGACGAGCGGCGCCACGACACCGGCGGCCGTGACGACGGCCACCGTCGCGGAGCCGAGGGCGATCCGGAGGATGACCGCGATCAGCCAGGCGAGGACGATCGGCGAGATGTCCCAGCCCTCCGTGGCGTCCTTGATGTAGTCGGCGATGCCGCCCTCGACGAGGACCCCCTTGTACGCGCCGCCCGCGCCGATGACCAGCAGGATCATGGCCATGGACTTCGCCGCCGAGACGCACGAGGCGCTCACCTCGTCCAGGCCGCGGCCGATCCGGGGGCCGAAGACCCACATGGCCAGGCAGAGGGTGAGCAGGAGGGCGACGGGTGCGGAGCCGATGAAGTCGACGGCGTGCAGGACCGGGCTGTCCTGGTCGGAGACGGCCATGTCGGCCACGGCGGCGCCCGCGATCAGGACGACCGGGACGAGGGCGACGAAGAGGGACCAGGCCATGCCGGGCATCTCGTCCTCTTCGAAGACCCGCTCGGTGACCAGGCCCGTGGGGATCGAGGGGTTCATCTTCCTGACGAACGGAAGGCGCGGCCAGACCAGGGCGATCAGGGCGCCGAACGGCACGGCGAAGAAGAGGCCGTAGAGCAGGGTGTGGCCGACCGAGGCGTCGAAGGTGGCGGCGACCGCGGTGGGGCCGGGATGGGGCGGCAGGAAGCTGTGCATCGTGGAGAGGGCGATCGACATCGGGAGGCCCACCCAGAGCAGGTTCTTGCCGGTGACCCGGACGATGGTGAACGCGACGGGCACGATGATGACGAAGGCGACCTCGTAGAACATGGTCACGCCGATGAGCATGGCGGTCACGACCATGGCGACCTGCACGTACCGCAGGCCGAAGGAGTCGATGAGCCGGTTGGCTATGCGCTGGGCGGCGCCCGAGTCGCCCATGACTCGGCCGAGCATGGCGCCGAGTCCGACGACGAGCATGGTGTCGCCGATCTGGCCGCCGACGCCCTTGCCCAGGACGTCCGCGATATCGGCGGCGGGTATCCCCTGGACCAGCGCGACCCCGACGGCGACCAGGAGCAGGGCGATGAAGCCGTTGAGTTTCAGTCTGGTCATGAGGATCAGCAGGATCAGTACGCTGATTCCGACGACGACAAGTGGCATGGATCAGTTCCCCTTTGAACTGTGCGCGAATGCAAGCCCCTGGTACGGCGTGATGCCGCCGGGCGTCGTACGACCGTGACGTCCGGTCACCCTGTGACCGTGGTCGGCGCGTGACCGTGGTCGGCGCGTGACCGTCGTCAGCACCTGACCGTGGTCAGCGCACGGCCCCCACCAGGGCCAGCCCGGTGTCCAGCACCTGCTCCAGTACGGCGAGGTCCGCCGGCCCCGGGTCGGTCAGCGGTGCGCGTACGGGTCCCACCGCCCGGCCGCGCAGCCGCGCCGCGGCCTTGACGAGGGAGACCGCGTATCCCGGCACCCGGTCGCGCAGCTCGACCAGCGGCACGTAGAAGTCGCGCAGCAGCCTGTCGGTCGTGGCGTGGTCGCCGTTCCGGAAAGCGGTGAAGAAGGTGTTGGCGATCTCGGGGGCGAAGGCGTGGACCGCCGAGGAGTACGCGGGCACCCCGACCGCCGCGTAGGCGCGGGCCTGGATCTCGGCGGTGGCGGCCCCGTTGAAGAAGAGCAGGTGGTCGGGGGCGGCGAGGGTGAGGCGCCGCAGGCGGTCCAGGTCGCTGTGGCCGTCCTTGAGGCCGATGACGGTGGGGATCTCCGCGATGCGGCGGAGGCTGTCGGCGGTGAAGGCCACCTGGTCGCGCTGGTAGACGATGAGGGGCAGCCCGGTCCCCGCCGCGACCCGGCGGACCTGCTCGACCAGGCCGTCCTGCGGGGCCTTCAGCAGGTAGTGAGGAAGGACCAGCGCGGCGTCCGCCCCGGCCTCCTCCGCGATCCGCGCGAACCGTACGGCCTGCGCCCAGCCGTAGCCGATACCGGCGACGACCGGCAGCCGCCCGCCGGTCGCCTCGTCGGCCGCCGCGTCGGCCGCCTCGACCGACGCGGTGACGACCTGCCGGTACTCGTCCTCGTCCAGCGCGCTGAACTCGCCCGTACCGCAGGCGGGGAAGAGCGCGCCGGGCCCGGTGTCGAGCTGGGCCGCCAGATAGGCGCGATACGCATCCAGATCAAGAGCACCGTCGCCCGAGAAACTGGTGAGGGGGAAGGACAGCACGCCGCGCGCCATGCCGTCCCGGAGCCGCTGTGCCACTTCCTGTGCCCGTGCCTGCGCCGGTACTTGTTCCCGCGCCTGCGCCGGTGCCGGTGCCGCCGTGTTCAGCTCCATGAACTTCTCTCCATGTATATGGATTCGAGTTACATATGGGGATGGAGGGTAAAGCGGGCCACACCGCTGGTCAATGGCCCTGCCGGGTGCCCTCCTCATGCACCGCCGTCGTCCAGGCACGGGCCTGCTCGGTGAGCGTGATGCCGAGGCCCGGCCGCGACGAGACATGCATCCGCCCGTCGGCGATGTGCAGCCGCTCGTTGAAGAGGGGTTCCAGCCAGTCGAAGTGCTCCACCCACGGCTCGTGCGGATAGGCCGCGGCGAGGTGCAGATGGATCTCCATGGCGAAGTGCGGCGCGAGGTCGAGGTGGCGCTGTTCGGCGAGGGCGGCCAGCCGGAGGAACTGGGTGATCCCGCCGATCCGAGGCGCGTCCGGCTGAATGATGTCCACGGCGTCCTGCCGCAGCAGTTCCTCGTGCTCGGCCACGCTGGCGAGCATCTCGCCCGTCGCCACAGGGGTGTCGAGCGCGGCGGCGAGCGCGGCGTGGCCGCGGGCGTCGTACGCGTCGAGGGGTTCCTCGATCCAGGTGAGGCCGTACTCCTCCAGGGCGCGCCCCATGCGCTGGGCGGTGGCCCTGTCCCACTGCTGATTGGCGTCGACCATGAGCGGCACGTCGTCGCCGAGGTGCTCGCGTACGGCGGTCAGCCGGCGCAGGTCGGCCTTGCTGTCGGGCCGGCCCACCTTGATCTTGATGCCGCCGATACCGGCGGCGAGGGAGGCGGTGGCGTTCTCCAGGAGCTGTTCGGTCGGGGTGTGCAGAAAGCCCCCGGAGGTGTTGTAGCAGCGTACGGAGTCGCGGTGGGCGCCCAGCAGCTTGGCGAGGGGAAGCCCGGCGCGCTTGGCCTTGAGGTCCCAGAGCGCGATGTCGAAGGCGGCGATCGCCTGGGTGGAGAGCCCACTGCGGCCGACCGACGCGCCCGCCCAGACCAGCTTCGTCCAGATCCGCGCGATGTCGCTCGGGTCCTCGCCGATCAGGGCGGGGGCGATCTCCTTGGCGTGCGCGAACTGCCCCGGCCCGCCGGCCCGCTTGGAATAACTGAACCCGATCCCTTCCCGCCCCTGTTCCGTGCCGACCTCGGCAAAGAGAAAAACAACTTCGGTCATGGCCTTCTGCCGCCCGGTGAGCACCTTGGCGTCACTGACCGGAGTGGCCAGCGGAAGGGTGACCGAGGAGAGCCGGAGCCACGAGATCCGGTCCAGGGTCGCCTCACCCTGCTGCGCGGTATGCGGGGTCACGTTGCGCGTACTCACCACTGAAGCTCCGATGCCGTTGATGGTCCGATGCCCTCGATGGGAGGAGCGGCGCCTCCGTCCCGGGAGCCCGCCGCGCGGCCCGGAAGATCAATCCCGCCCGGCCGTTGCCTTCGAAGCTAAGCCGCCGGAAGATTCCCGTCTAACACCAAATTTGGATGCGTTGATACCTGGGGAGCATCGTTGTTCACACTGACGCAACTGACGAGTTTCCTGGCCGTCGCGGAGGAGCTGCACTTCACGCGGGCCGCCCAGCGGCTCCGGATGACGCAGCCCCCGCTGAGCCGGCAGATCCGGCAGTTGGAGAACGACCTCGGGGTGCGGCTCCTGAACCGTACGAACAAGTCGGTCCAACTGACCCCCGCGGGCCGCGCGTTCCTGATCGAGGCGCGCGGCATCCTGCGCCAGTCCGAGCATGCCGCGCTCGCCGTACGGCAGGTCTCGACGGGCGAGGCGGGCACCATCACCATCGGTTTCACCGCGGTCGGCGCCTACTCCGCCCTCGGCGACATCCTCCGCACGGCCCGCGCGGCGGTGCCCCGGGCGGAGATCGTCCTGCGCGAGATGGTCACCCGCGACCAGTTGGCCGCGCTCGCCAACAACACCCTGGACCTGGGCCTGGTCCGCCCCTCGGCGACCGCCCCGGACATGCTCTCCCGGCCGGCGGTACGAGAGACCCTGCTGGCCGCCCTCCCCACGAACCACCCCCTGACCACCCGCCCCGGCCCCCTGCGCGTCACCGACTTCGAGGGCCAGGAGCTCCTGATGTACTCCCCCACCGAGGCCCGCTACTTCCACGAACTGCTCATCACCATCTTCCGCACCGCCCGCGTCACCCCCGTCTACTCCCAGTACCTGAGCCAGGTCCACAGCATCCTGGCCCTGGTCAACTGCGGCCTGGGCATAGCCCTGGTGCCCGAGGCGGCGGCCCAACTCCGCTACGCCGACATCGTCTTCAAACCCATCACCCTCCCCGCCCCCGAACCCGTGGAACTGGACCTGGTCTGGCGCGGAACCAACGACAACCCGTCCCTCCGCACCCTCCTCCACCACCTGCCGGCCCGCCCCTGAACCGGGACCGCCGAGATCGTCTACCCCACAACACGCATATCGGCGATGTGCCATGGACCAGGCTCCCCAGCCCGCCCTACCGTCCTCATGACAGCAGCGAACGGCCCCGTACCCGAGGAGGGAAACCATGGCGCGCGAGGATCTGACCCGCCTGACGGGCAACGCCGGCGGACCCCATTGCGACGACGACGATTGCCCGAACGTCTACCGGTCCGATTACGGTTCATTCGTCATCCAGGGGAGTGTTTCCGACGCCTTCACTCCCCCTCCGGGGGAGAGCCTGGTCGAGATCCCCGAACAGGTTCTGAGGGAGGCCGTCCGTGCTCTTGGATGGTGAGGACTGGCGTAGGTTCTTCGACGCCTTCGAACGGGAGGCATGGCGGTTCGAGGCGCAGCCCACCTACACCATGCCCAGGGAGCAGGAGAACGTGGCCCGTTTCCTGCGGGGCGAGGAAAGACCCACCGAACACAACGCCCGCTGGCACGAGCGCGTACGCGGTTACGTCGGCTCCGGTCGGCGCGTCGGCCGCGTCCGTATCGTGCGCCGGCCGCTCACCGAGTATCAGCGATATCAATTCACCTGGGGCATCCCCGGAAACATTGCGGCCGGTGAGGACATCCGCGTCCTGGACGTGACCCGTGATGACCACGGACTGCCGCTCTCCGGACGCGACTGGTGGATGTTCGACGAAACCCGTATCGCACACCTGAACTTCCGCCCGGACGGCACCCAGATCGACCGCCGCGCCTACACCGGCGACCCCGCCCCCTATCAGGCGTGGAAGCGCATCGCTCTGGAGCACGCCGTGCCCTTCGAGGAGTACGTGAAGGGCCTTGACGTTTGATCCGGGAAAGCTGGGCCGGTCGAAGGCCGACCTGGCGGAAACACTCCGCGCCCTACGCAGGCAAGCCGGGCGTACGCAGGTCTGGCTCGCCCAGCGCTGCAACATGTCCCAGACCAAGCTCAGCAATATCGAAACCGGCCGGATCACACCAGGCCTGGTCGATGTCGAGCTGATTCTCAGTGCCCTCGACGCGCCTCCCGAACTCGTCACCGAAGTGGCCTCTCTCGCCCGACTCGCCCATACGGAATGGCAGGGCAAGCGCGCCTCGTGGCGCAGGGGCCTGGAGAAACGGCAGGCGGAGTTGGCGAGCCTGGAAACCGAAGCGACCACCATCCGCTACTTCCTGCCGTCGATGGTGACGGGGCTCCTGGCCACACCCGAGTACATCAGGGCCAGTCTCGACCACGCGCCGGTGGACATTTCCAAGACGGTGGCGAGGAAGCTGGAGCGGCAAGCGGTCCTCTACGACAGCGCGAAACGATTCACGTTCCTGCTGACGGAACAAGCCGTGCGATGGGCTGTGGTCCCTAGTGCCGCGATGACCGTACAGATCGACCGCCTTGTGTCGATCTCCCGTCTCCCCCACGTACGTATGGGTGTCATCCCGCTGGGAACACTGGTCGGGCGTGGCCCGATGAACACGTTCACGGTCTACGACCAACGGCTGGCGACCGTCGAGACTTTCACGGGGCGCATCGTTTTCCAGGACGCCAGGGACATCGCAGAACACCTGAAGGTATTCGCCTTCTACGAGGAACACGCATTGCTCGGTGAAGAGGCCAGAGCAGCGCTCGGAAAATGGGCGCTCGGCTATCGTTCCTGATCGTCTACCCCACAACATGAATAACGCTGGGAGTGCTTCAGCTCCGGGAGGAGCATGGGGATCCGATTCCGTTCGGCATTCCGGTAGCGGGAGGAAAAACACCATGAGCACACCAGTCCTGACGCGGACCAGAGACCCGCGCCTCATCCTCAACGCGGTACAGGAACGTGTTCCGCATCTGGTCCCGGATGTCGGCGTGACCGACCTGTGGGAACGCGAGGTGGCGCTCCTGCTCCGGGACAGCGTGGCCGTACGGAGCCTGGCCGAACGCATTCTCGGCCAGGGCATCGCCTATCTGATCACCGCCATGGAGAACCCCGGCGTCGACATGGGCGTGGGGTATACCGTCGACATCGGCGTCCATCAGCTCATCCTCGACACACCCGTGTACTTCGCCTTCTGCGCGGAGTACAACGGCGGGCTGTACAAGCACCACGCCCCGCTGATCGAGCGCCGCCGGGACGGCACCGTGACGCGCACGGCCGCGTTGCTGCGCACGAACGGCTTCGCCGTGGATGCCGAGTTGTGGGAGGTGGACGCGTCCGACTGCTCGCCATGTGACAACAAGGTCCCCGACAGCCACTGATCCGGAGCCTGCGGGTGCCCGCTCCCCTCCTGTGGAGCAAGGTGCCCGCAGGCTCACTTCGACGTATGAGGAAGCGCGCCGTTGCCCGCACGACACGACATCGACAGTGAACGCGAACTCTGGGACGCCTTCGCGGAGAGCACCCAGGGCAAGGTGTCCGGCTCCGAGCCGGGCTTCTGCTGGACGCAGTACGCGGGGCACGGGCCCGGGCCCGAGTTGCTGGGGGATCCGGCTACGGTGCTGGAGATCGGGTGCGGGACCGGGCGGGCGCTCGCGTATCTCGCGGGGCGGGGCGTGAAGGCGACGGGCGTGGACCTGTCGCCCGTCATGGTCGCGAACATCACCCGGCGGTGGGGGCCGCTGGGGGTGCGGTTCGTCTGTGCCGAGGTGCTGGAGCATCTGAGGGCCGAGGCGGCTACCTACGACGCCGTGTATTCGGTCTTCGGGGCAGTGTGGTTCACCGATCCGGCGCGGCTGCTCCCGCTGGTCGCGGCGCGGCTCAACCCCGGCGGCGTACTGGTGTTCTCCCACCCCCCGGCCATCCCCGGCGCGTACGGCCCGCAGGGCATGTACAAGGGCGGGTTCGCGGGGCGGGCCCTGTACACATACCGGTACGCCCATACGCCCCGGAAGTGGGTGAGCCTCCTGCTCAAGGCCGGGTTCAGGAAGGCGGACGTCCAGGTTCTCCCGGCCCCGGAACCGGGGCACATCGGCACGCTGATCGCCCGCGCGGTGGCGCCCTGAGCCACGGGCCGGCGGTCCCGGGCCGTTGGTGTGGTGTTTTCGGGGGATTCCGGAGGCGTACTTGCGGTGGGCGGGACAATGGACGGTGGCCCGTGAGGGGCGGTACCGGTGCGAGCAGGAGGAATGACACATGGCGGATCCCGAACGGAGCGGGCGGCGGGTGCGGCCCGCGCCGCTGCTCTTCGAGCCGTCCGAGGCGGTCGCCGACCCCGAGCACTTCTTCGGTCTGGAATCGATGGACAACCCCGCCGAGCTGCTCGCCCGGGCGACCGAGCTGACGGTGGCGTTCCGGGCCGCGACCGACCGTGCCGTGGAGTTCCAGGCCGTCGCCGCCGCCCAGCTCGCCGACCCGCGCCGGTTCGACCGGCTCACCCTGGCGGAGATCGCCCGGCGCGCGGAGTGGACCGAGGACTACGCCAAGAAGATGGTCGAGTTCGGACGGGAGCTGCTGGCCGGGGAGGCCCGCGCGGGCGGGCAGTAGGGGCATCGGCAGGGCCATGCGGCTGGGGGTGATCGGTGGGGTTGTGGGGGGCTGCGAGGGCAGTAGGGGGGTGGCGGAAGGCGGTAGGTTACGCCTCTCCGTCCCTAGGTGTCCCGGTTTTCGGGAACACTGGGGAATGGGGACGTTACTCCCGGTAGACCTTACTGTCATGAGTGCATGGCTACGCGACGAGTCACCCCAGAGCCCCCACACCGGCGACGACGAACGGCGCAGCGACCTCTTCGGTCTCCTCGGCGGCGAGGGGCGCCATCAGACCGCCCATGTCACCCCGGCCGGCGCGGAGTGGCTCGCCTCGGCGGGGCCGTATCCGCGCTCCACCCTCTCCCTCTGGGCCACCCGGCCCGCCGCCCCCGCCGTGCTGCCCTGCGGCTCCGTCTTCGACGTGGTGAGCGCGCCCGCGATCTTCGGGCGGCGGCTGCTCAACCGGCTCTGGTGCGACGGGCCCGGCTCCGGCCCGGTCGCCGCGCACCGGGGGCGGACCCTGCTCTTCGCCGCGCCCGGCACCGCCCAGCGGCTGCCCTCGCTGCTGGCCTGGGAGGAGTGGGGCGGCCGGGGGCCCGACGGGCGGGACACCGCGCCGCCCGCCCTGCTCTGCCACGGGGCGGGCGACGCCGTGACCGTACCGCCGCTCACCCCCGGCGCCCCCTCCGGGCCGCGCTGGCTGGTCGCGCCGGACACCCGGCACCCCTGGCTCCCCGGGCCCGACGTACTGCTCTGGGCGTGTGTACGGACCGCGCGCGCCGCGACCCGTACGGCCGTCGGAGCGGGCGGTGGCGGGGTCCCGGGGCACCTCCGCTGACCTCCGGGAACGTCCGGCGGATATCGATTTTTCCTGGCGCCGATCCGGGTGCTAAGGTCTACGACGTCAGCAGGCGCCGCTAGCTCAGTTGGTTAGAGCAGCTGACTCTTAATCAGCGGGTCCGGGGTTCGAGTCCCTGGCGGCGCACAGACAGCAGTACGAGAAGGCCCCCGCGGTTTCGCGGGGGCCTTCTCGCGTTGTCGTTTCCGTGTGGCGGGTACGCGCCTCAGGGGGCCGGGGTGATCTTCACCGTGAACGCCCCCGTCGCCGTCCGCTCCGCCACCTGCACCCGGGTCCGCTCCCCCGGCACCGTGAACGTCTCGCCGACCGCCAGCGGCGCGTTCGCCAGGGGCGGGTACACCGAGCGCTCCCAGCACGCCTGGCTGCCCGGGTGCGTGTCCACCACCTGGACCGGGCCGCCGCCGGACGCCTGTCCGCTCCGTACGCGGTAGATCAGCACCCCCTCCGTACAGGTGTGCAGGTCGTTGCCGACGGCCGCGCGCGCCTCGATCGCCAGGGCCCGGTCCTCCCCCGTCCTGACCACCGCGAGCCTCGTCCCCGTACCGCCGCCGAAGGAGGGCTCGGCCGCGACCGGGTCGAGGGTGAGCAGTGTCGTCCCGGTGGGCGGGACGCAGCTCACCTGGCGCCGGTCCAGCCACCCCAGCTTCCACTTGTGCCAGGCGAAGAAATCCGGGGCGAGGCCGAACTGGCTGCCCATGACGTCCCAGTCGCCGACATACGTGTCCCAGTCGCCCTTGTCGCCGGTCGGGCGGTGGTAGAGGTCGGCCAGGTCGAAGACGTGCCCGGTCTCGTGGGCCAGCACATTGCGGTCGGGCGGGTGGCGTTCGAAGACGGTGACGACCCGCTTGATGTCCGTACCGTCGGCGCGCATCGGCCGGTCCAGGTTGACGACCTTCGTGGCGTCCGAATCGACCCCGGGGGCGTCCGGATCGGCGACGAAATAGACCACGTCGTACCGGGAATAGTCGATCTCCGGATCGGAAACGGCCAGCGCGTCCCGGAGATAGGCGGTCCGCCGGCCCGGTTCCCAGTCCCGCCGTATCCCGTACGCGGTGGAGGGGTGCGGCATGGCGAACCAGCGGAGCTGGGGGTGGGCCCGGAGCGTGAACCGTCCGTACGAGGCCCGCTCGTAGAAGCGGCTGGTCGCCGGGAAGTGGTCGGCGGCCAGCGCGGCCGGGGTGGTCAGCGGCCGCGCGTCCGGGAAGGAGAGGAAGACCATCACCGCGTCGAGCGCGCGGGTGGGGCGCGGGTAGGCGTCGTTCCAGGTGTCCAGGCCGACCGAGTGGTGGGCGGCGGTACGGGGCAGAGCGCACGGCCCCTGCGCGGTCGCCGTGGCCGCGGGCCCGGTGACCAGGGACGTGGCGGCGACCGCCATGAGGGAGGTGAGCGCAGCGACGGCCCTGCGCAGCCGGGGCCGCTCCACCGCCTCGGGTGGCCGCGGATCTTCCACCGGCTGCGGACGCTCCACATCGACCTCCGGCTCGGGGAAGGGGGAACGTCTCCACCCTGTGCCGGTTCGCCCCATGACGCCCTGTTGAAGTGCCCCACGCGGGTGAGGGCGTGCCGACACCCCGGGCACGGCGGCGAAGTCACACTCGGTCACATTGGGTGGGCCCGCTGCCACAGCCGTGCAGAAACGATCGCTCGATGACCCGGGAACCCCGCTCCGCGCCCTACTTCCCTACGGGGGAGCTGGAATGGCCACCCGGCCTGCCTCTATGATCGGCAGACTTTCTCTGGCTGACCCGTCTCCACCACCCCCCTGTACGACAACCACCTGCACCGCGGGAGCGAGCCGTGAGCGGAACCCCCGAAGGGCCGCATCCAGCGGCAGCCGTGGCAGCGGGCGGCGGGCGCCCGGCGTACCCGGCCCACCCGGCGCATACGGAGAGTGAGAGCGGCGAAGCCGTCGAGCGCGCCGGGCGCCGGGCCGGGCACGGGGTCCTGCCGGCCGACGACACCGCGCGGCACGACCGGACCACCGCCGAGCAGACCGGGCAGACGGGGCAGGCCGGGCAGGCCGGACGCACCGTGCGGAGCGCCGCCCTCTACGCGACGGACGAGGCACACGAGACGCACGAAATGGACGAGGCAGGGGAGGCACGGGAGGTGCGTGAAGCGCGTGACTATCGCGCCGCCTTCCACGTCTCCCGGCTCGCGATGGCGCTCCTCGACCGCGAGGGCACCGTCGTCGACGCCAACGACGCGCTCGGCGCGCTCCTCGGCGTCCGGCCCGCCGCCCTCGCCGACCAGGCCGCCGCCGACCTCCTCGACCTGGCCGCCGACACCCGCTCCTGGCACGGCTACCGGGACACGCTGGACAGCCTGCGCGCCCACTTCCGCTGCACGCGCCGGCTCAAGCACCCCGACGGGCGGACCCTGTGGACCGAGGTCACGGTGGCGCCCGTACCGGAGACCGGGCGGGTGCTGCTCTCGGTCGCGGACATCAGCGACCGGCGCGAGCTCCAGGCGCGCCTGCGCCACCTCCAGCAGCACGACCCGGTGACCCGGCTGCCCAACCGCACCCTCTTCTTCGAACGGCTCGCCGCCGCGCTGGATGCCTCCGGGCACGGCGCCGGGGGCGTACCGGCCTCGGGGAGCGTGGCGGCGTACGGCACCGGCGTCGCGTACGGGATGACGCACGGCAGGGCCCCCGCGCCCCCGCCCGCCGCTCCCCCGCAGCCGCCCTCGCCCTCGCCGTCACCTTCGCCCGCGCCCTCGGTACGGGGCCACGACCGCGCCGCCGACGACCTCCCGGCCCGCCCCGGGCACCCCGGCCACCCGGGTCACCGGAAAGGAAACGGCCGGGCGGATGGCAGAACAGGGCGGATCGGCCTCTGCTACCTCGGCCTGGACGGTTTCAAGGCCGTCAACGACACCCTCGGCCACCGCACCGGCGACCGGCTGCTCGCCGCCGTCGCCGGCCGCCTCACCGAATGCGCCGACCAGGGCGGCTACACCCGCAGCGGCGGCCATCTGGTGGCCCGGCTCGGCGGTGACGAGTTCGCGATCCTCGTGGAGGACTCCACGGGTACGGAGCAACTCGCCGACCTGGCCCGCTCCGTGCTCGCCGCGCTCCAGCGCCCCTTCGACCTCGCCGGGCACCGGCTGTCGGTCTCCGCGTCGATCGGGGTCGTGGAGCGCGTCACGGAAGGCACCACCCCGACCGCTCTGATGCAGGCCGCCGACACCACGCTGTACTGGGCGAAGGCCGACGGCAAGGCCCGCTGGACGCTCTTCGACCCGGAGCGGAACGCGCACCGGATGACCCGTCAGGCGCTCACCTCCGCGCTCCGCCCGGCCGTCGAGCGCGAGGAGTTCATCGTGCAGTACCAGCCGCTGGTGGGCATGGCCGACGGGGTGGTACGGGGCGTGGAGGCCCTGGTCCGCTGGAACCACCCGCAGTTCGGCACCCTGTCGCCGAATCGGTTCATCGGGATCGCCGAGGAGGACGGCTCGATCGTCCAGCTCGGCCGCTGGGTGCTCCGTACCTCCTGCCGCCAGGCGCGCCGCTGGCAGCTCGACCACCCGGGCGCCCAGCCGCTCTTCGTCAGCGTCAATGTGGCGGTGCGCCAGGTCTGGGACTCCGACCTGGTCGGGGACGTGGCCGGGATCCTGGCGGAGACCGGGCTCTCCCCGCATCTGCTCCAGCTGGAGCTGACGGAGTCGGCCGTGATGGGCTCGGCGGGCCGGCCCCTCCAGGCCCTCCAGGCGCTGAGCGACATGGGCGTACGGATCGCGATCGACGACTTCGGCACCGGCTACTCGAACCTCGCCTACCTGAGCCGGCTCCCGGTCTCGGTGCTCAAGCTGGACGGCTCCTTCGTGCGGGGCTTCCGGTACGACGACGGGGCGCATCCCAGCCCGGCGGACGAGACCATCGTGGAGGCCCTGGTCCAGCTCGCCCACCGGCTGGGGCTGACCGTCACCGCCGAGTGCGTGGAGACCTCGGGCCAGGCGGCCCGGCTCCAGCGCATCGGCTGCGACACCGGCCAGGGGTGGCTCTTCTCCCGGCCGGTCTCCCCGGAACGGATCGCGGAGATGATCGCGGCGGTCAGCCCGAACGGGGTGTGAGGCGGGGCGAGGGCGAGGGGTGCGCGGCCGGCCGCCCGTACATCCCGCCCGCACATCCCGCCCGTACGTCCCGCGCGTACATCCCGCGCGCACATCCCGCCCCGTACGTCCCGCCCGCACATCCCGCCCGTTCAGGCCCCCGCGGCCGGCAGCCCGTACCCGTCGGCGATCAGCTCGTAACTCCGCAGCCGCGCCGCGCCGCCGTGCGCGTTGGCCGTGATCATCAGCTCGTCGGCGCCGGTGCGCTTCTGGAGGTCGTTCAGGCCCTCGACCACCGCGTCCCGCGTGCCGTGCACGATATTGCCGAGCCAGCCGCTGACGAACTCCTCCTCCAGCGGGCTGAACGCGTACGCCTCCGCCTCCTCCGGCGTCGGTACGAGCCCCGGCCGCCCGGTGCGCAGCCGCACCATCGAGAGCGCGCCGGTGCGCACCTGGCGGCGGGCCTCGCGCTCGTCGTCGGCGGCGAACGCGGCGACGCCGATCAGCGCGTACGGCGTGTCGAGCACGGCGGAGGGCTGGAACGACTCGCGGTAGAGGTCGAGCGCCGGGATGGTGTTCTGGGCGGAGAAGTGGTGGGCGAAGGCGAACGGCAGCCCGAGCCGTCCGGCCAGCCGGGCGCTGAAGCCGGAGGAGCCCAGCAGCCAGACCGGCGGCCGGCCCGTGGGGCCCTGGACCGGTCCGGGGACGGCGTGGATACGGGCGTAGGGGTGGGCGTCGGGGAAGTCGTCGTCCAGGAAGCGGACCAGCTCGGCGAGTTGCCGGGGGAAGTCGTCGGCGCCCTCGTGCAGCCGGTCGGAGCGGCGCAGCGCGGCGGCGGTCGCCCCGTCCGTGCCGGGCGCGCGGCCGAGGCCCAGGTCGATCCGGCCCGGCGCGAACGCCTCCAGGGTGCCGAACTGCTCGGCGATCACCAGCGGGGCGTGGTTGGGGAGCATGACCCCGCCGGAGCCGAGCCGGATGCGCTCGGTACGGGCGGCGAGGTGGGCCAGGATCACGGCGGGCGAGGTGGAGGCGACGCCCGGCATGGAGTGGTGCTCGGCCACCCAGTGGCGGTGGAAGCCCCGCTCCTCGGCGAGCCGCGCGAGGGCGACGCTGGTACGGAGGGCGTCGGTGGCGGTGGTGCCGACGCCGACGGTCACCAGGTCCAGCACGGAAAGGGGTACGGGGGCGGTGCCCCGCACGGTCCCCCGGATCTGGTCCTGGGCCCCCGGGCCCGGCTCCGGCCCGGCACCCGCGCCCGGCTCCGGGGCGCCCGCGCCCGTGCCCCGGTCCGGCACGCTCCGGTCCGTCCCGTCCCGGCCCGTCCCACCTTGGTTCGCCTCGTCCACCGGTCAGACCCTCCTGCGTACGCGTACCTGTGACGTCACTTCACGGCGCACAACAGGAGGGCAGCTCCGGTTATTCCCGGCTCCGGTCCCGGAAGGTGCTAGACCCGGCTCGCGAAGAGCGTGCCCAGCGCCGGTGCCCACACCTTCCGCTCCGCGAGCCGCAGCCCCTCCCAGACGGTGACCTGGTTCGCCGTGAGCACCGGCTTGCCCACCGCCTCCTCCAGCTCCGGGAGGTACCCGGCGGTGTGCAGCGCGGTGTCCGGGAGCAGCACCGCCTCCGCGTCCGGGTGGTCGCCCGCGCGGGCCAGCGCGATGACCTGGTCCCGTTCCCATGTGCCGACCTCGGCGGCGGTGACGACACCACTGGCGCGGTCGGCGACCACCTCGATGCCGGCCGCCTTGAGGAAGACCCCGAAGTACGCGGTGACGTCCGCCGGGTAGGTCGCCGCCACGGCCACCCGGCTCGCGCCCAGCGCCCGTACCGCGTGGGCGAAGGCGAACGACGTGCTCGAAGCGGGCAGCCCGGCCGCCGTGGCCAGGGCGCGGGTCTGCTCGTGGGCGCCGTCCCAGCCGTAGACGAAGCTGCCGCTGGTGCACGCCCAGACCACGGACTCGGCGCCGGCCAGCCGCACTTCCTCGACCCCGGCCGCCAGCCGCTCCGCCGCGCCCATCTCCAGCAGCGCGTCGACCCGGTGGGCGTCCTCCCCGATGTCGGTGTGGACGACCTGGAGCCGCACGTCGCGGGAGAGCAGCATCTCGATGCGCGGGTAGTCGTCCTCGGCGGAGTGGCCCGGATAGAGGAATCCGACGGTCGTCATGTCCATCCTTCCGTCATGTCCATCCTTCCGTCTCGTCCGTCCGTGTCGGCGCGACCGGTTCCACCGTAGGCACATTCCCGGCGGTCGGCCGGTCGAGCAGCAGCCGCTGGTACGGCCCCACCGCCTCCGCCCCGATCCTGCGCAGCGCGGCCCACATGGTGACCTGGTTGGCGGAGAGGACCGGTATGCCCAGTTCGGCCTCCAACTGCGGGATCACGTCGTACGTCGGCAGATTGGTGCAACTGATGAAGAGCGCGTCCACGCCCCCGGCCGCCGCGCCCCCGGCGCCCGCGCCGTTCACGGCCGCCATCGCCTGCCGCGCCATGTCCATGACCGAGCGGTACGGAACCTTCCAGATGTCCCGCGTCAGCCCCAGGAAGGCGCGCCCCGTCACGGCTACCCCCACCGCCGCCAGGTACTCCTCCAGCGACCGGGTGACGGACGCCGTATAGGGGGTGACCAGGGCGATCCGTGCCGCGCCCAGCTCGCGCAGGGCCTCCACCAGGGCGCCCGTGGTGGTGAGCGAGGGGACGGCCCCGGCTCGGGCCATCGCCGCGCACATGGCGTGTTCGCCCGCCGGGCCGCCGACGAAGCTGCCCGAGGCGCAGGCGTACGCGATGACCTCGGGTTCGGAGACGCCCAGCGCCCGGACCGCCTCCCCCAGGGTCTCGTGCTCGCTGACCAGCCGCGCCAGGTCGAGGGAGACCTCGACCGGGACGAAGGGCGTCCTGGTCAGACGCAACGAGATGGTGTCGGGCACCCACCGCCACAGTTCGCGGTCGAGTGCGAAATCGAACGGGGCGACCACTCCCACACCGCGCTGTGGCTCCGGTCCGCCCAGAAAGGAGACATCCATGACCCGGCCTCCTTGCTCAGGCTCACGTCCCCGCTGACAAGGCTCAGCTCTTGTTGACGACGGTAGGAGCGGGATGCGAGCGTGGTCAATCGGCACATCTCAGACGTTGCACGGAATTTTCCCCTGGGAAATCCCGGCACGACCGTCGCCCGGTCCCCGCCGGGCGCGGCGGCCCCGGCAGAAGGGCACTCCGGCATGCCACCACCCACCTCCGCGCCGTCCCCCGCCCCGGCCCGGCCGCCCGCGCTCCTCGTCCTGACCACGGACCCGCCGCCGCGGCTGGGCCGGCTCACCGGGCGGGCGAGGGTCACCTCGGTCGACGCCGCCGGGCTCGCCGCCGCGCTGCCGGCCGCCGATGCCCTGCTGGTCTGGGACTTCACCTCGGACGCGGTACGGAGCGCCTGGCCGGGCGAGGGGCCCAGGCCGCGCTGGGTGCACACGGCGAGCGCCGGGGTGGACCGGCTGCTCTGCCCGGAGCTGGTCGCCTCGGAGACCGTCGTCACCAACGCGCGCGGCATCTTCGAGGAGCCGATGGCCGAGTATGTGGCGGGGCTGGTGCTGGCCATGGCGAAGGACCTGCCCGGCACTCTGGAGGCGCAGCGCCGCCGCCGCTGGCACCACCGCGAGACGCTGCGGATCGCGGAGAGCCGGGCGGTGGTGGTGGGCGCGGGCCCGATCGGCCGGGCCATCGCCCGTACGCTGCGGGCGCTCGGGATGACGGTGGCCGTCACGGGCCGTACGGCGCGCCCCGGCGTGTACGGCGCCGACCAGCTCGACCGGCTGCTGACCCGGGCCGACTGGGTGGTCTGCGCCGCGCCGCTGACAGAGGCGACGCGCGGCATGTTCGACGCCAGGGCGTTCGGGCTGATGCAGCCGTCGGCGCGGTTCGTCAATGTGGGCCGGGGGCAGCTCGTGGTCGAGGAGGACCTGATCGCTGCGGTCTCGAAGCGGTGGCTCGCGGGGGCGGCGCTCGATGTCTTCGACCGGGAGCCGCTGGATCCGGCCGACCCGCTGTGGGACGTGCCGGGGCTGCTGGTCTCCCCGCACATGAGCGGCGACACGGTGGGGTGGCGGGACCGGCTGGGTGAACAGTTCGTCGAGTTGTACGAGCTGTGGGTGGCCGGAAAGCCGCTGCCGCATGTGGTGGACAAGAAACGTGGGTACGTCCCCATGCAGGACTGATCGCATCAGACCGCATCCGACCGTATCGGAGGCCAGATGACGCCCGCCGGAGCCACCGGACCCGCCACCGGACCTGCCACCAGCCCCACCAGTCCCACCGACCCCACCGGCCTCGCCGGCCTCTCCGCCCGGGCCCTGCTCGCCGGTTACGCCCGGGGCGACTTCTCCCCCGTCGAGGCGGTCCGCGCCGTACTGGAGCGGATCGAGGCGGTGCAGCCGCTGGTCAACGCCTATGTACGGGTGGACTCGGCGGCGGCCCTTGAGCAGGCGGCGGCCTCCGCCGAGCGGTGGCGCAGAGGGGAGCCGCGGGGGCTGGTGGACGGGGTGCCGGTGGCCGTGAAGGACCTGCTGCTCCAGCGCGGGACGCCCACCCTGCGCGGCTCGCGCACCGTACGGGCGGCGGGCGCCTGGGACGAGGACGCGCCGCCGGTGGCGCGGCTGCGCGAGCACGGCGCGGTCTTCGTCGGGAAGACCACCACCCCGGAGTTCGGGTGGAAGGGCGTCACGGACTCCTCGCTGAACGGGGTGACGAGGAACCCGTACGACACCTCCCGCACCTCCGGCGGCTCCAGCGGCGGGAGCGCCGCGGCGGTGGCGCTGGGGGCGGCGCCGCTCGCGCTCGGTACGGACGGCGGGGGTTCGATCCGGATCCCGGCCTCGTTCTGCGGGATCTTCGGCCTCAAACCCACCTACGGACGGGTCCCGGTCTATCCGTCGAGCCCCTTCGGCACCCTCTCGCACACCGGACCGATGACCCGGGACGCGGCCGACGCGGCGCTGCTGCTCGATGTGATCAGCGGCCCCGACTGGCGGGACTGGTCGCAGCTCGCCCCGGCGCCGCCGGTCCGGGAGGCGCTGGGCGCGGGCGCGGACGGGGTGAAGGGGGTGCGGATCGCCTACTCGCCGTCGTTCGGCGGGCAGGTGGCGGTCCGCCCCGAGGTGGCCTCGGCGGTCCGGGGCGCGGTGACCGCGCTGGCCGGGCTCGGCGCGTATGTCGAGGAGGCGGACCCGGACATCAGCGACCCGGTGGAGGCCTTCCACACCCTCTGGTTCACCGGCGCGGCGCGGCTGGCGGCGCCGCTCGGGAAGGAGCAGCGGGCGCTGCTCGACCCGGGGCTGCGGGAGATCGTGGCGGCGGGCGAGCGGCGGAGCGCGCTGGAGTATCTGGCGGCGGTGGACGCGCGGATGGAGCTGGGGCGGCGGCTGGGCCGCTTCCACACCCGGTACGACCTGCTGGTCACGCCGACGCTGCCGGTCACCGCCTTCGAGGCGGGCCGGGAGACCCCGCGCGGCTCGGGGCAGCGGCGCTGGACGGCGTGGACCCCGTTCACGTACCCCTTCAACCTGACCCAGCAGCCCGCCGCCACGGTGCCGTGCGGGGTGGACGCGGACGGGCTGCCGGTCGGGGTGCAGATCGTGGCGGCGCGGCACGCGGACGGGCTGGTGCTGCGCGCGGCGCACGCGCTCTACGAGTCCGGCGCGGCCCGGATCCCCGCGCCGGCCCCCGGGCCGCCGTACGGTACTCCGGTGGCTAAGCCCGCCGGAAGCTGAGCGTCTCGCCGGTGGCCCCCGCCCGCCAGAGGTCCTGGCAGGCGTCGGCCATCCGGTCGAGGCCCTCGACCACCGTGCCCCAGACGATGCCGGGGACCCACCCCATGTCGCCGTTGATCAGCAGGTTGTTCCGCTCGTAGAAGAGGGCGAGGTCGACGACGGTGCGCCGGCCCGCGGTGGCCTTCTCGTCGTATCCGTACGACGCGGTGGAGAGCTCCGTGTCGGAGAAGGTGAAATAGCACAGATCTCCGGGGATCGGGGTCACGGTCGGATTTTCGAGTGGTGGTTCCTCGGCGGCGAAGGCCGGAAACAGTGCGTAGATCTCGTTACGGGCGTACTTCGCGTGGTAGACGTCCGAGCCCAGCGGCAGCGCCTCCCACACCGCGGCGCAGGTGACCGGGGCCCGGTCGGCCAGCAGTTTCGCGGTGCAGTGCACGCCGCGCTTCTCCAATGACACGGTGACAAATCGATCGGTCATGGACTCATGGTCCTCACCGTCCCGAGTCAGTCAAGGGGACACCGGGTGCGTGAGATCGGCTCAAATCGATGTGCATAACCCGAAGGGAGTCGGGTAGCCGCGCGCCCATGGCCTCACCACCTGAGAACACCATGGAACCGCCCGAGAACAGCAGGGAAAGACGGACGAATCCCCCCGTACGCCGACGTTCCCTGCTGCTGGGGATGGGCGCCCTGGGCGCCGCGGGGGCGCTCGGCGCCGCCGGGTGCGGCCGGGTGCCCTCGGGGGACACCCTCGCCCGGCTGCGGTCCCAGCGCACGGTGCGGCTCGGCATCGCGGGCGAGGCGCCGTACGGGTACATCGACGAGCAGGGCGATTTCACCGGCGAGGCGGTGGAGCTGGCGAAGATCATCTTCAAGCGGCTGGGGATAGCCGCCGTCCAGCCGGTGGCCACCGATTTCTCCTCGCTGATCCCGGGGCTCAACTCGCAGCAGTTCGATGTGGTCTCGGCCGGGATGTACATCAACGCGGAGCGGTGCAAGCAGGTCATCTTCGCGGATCCCGAGTACCAGATGCTCGATTCCTTCATCGTGCGCAAGGGGAACCCGAAGAAGCTCCTCTCCTACCAGGACGTGGTGCGCGCCAAGGCGAAGCTCGCCACGGGGACCGGGTACGCGGAGATCGACTACGCGATAGCCGCCGGGATACCCGAGAAGGAGATCGTCATCCTCCAGGATCCGGTGGCGGGGCTCAACGCGGTGGAGTCGGGCCGGGTCGACGTCTTCGCCGGGACGGCGCTCACCGGCCGCGAGGTGGTGCGGAACAGCAGGCGGGCGGAGGCCACCGAGCCGTTCGCGCCGCTGGTGGACGGCGAGAAGAAGGTGGACGGCGGGGGGTTCGCCTTCCGTCCCACGGACACCGGTCTGCGGGACGCGTTCAACGACGAGATCCACCGGATGAAGCGGAGCGGCGAGCTGCTCCGGGTGCTCAAGCCGTTCGGTTTCACCGAGTCGGAGATGACCACCCTGACGGCGAAGGAGCTGTGCGCATGACCACAGGTCTCTGGGTCCACTGGGTGCTCCCGGGCATCTGGATCACCGTCCAGCTCACCCTGTACAGCGCGGCGCTCGCCGCCTTCGTGGCGTTCGCCGTGGGCATGGCCCGTACGCACCGGTCGCGTACGGTCCGCTTCCTCGCCGGTTTCTACACCGAGGTCTTCCGGGGCACCTCGGCGCTGGTGCTGATGTTCTGGCTCTTCTTCGTGCTGCCGGGGCTCTTCGGCTGGGCGCTGGTCCCGATGTGGGCCGCCGTGCTGGCGCTGGGGCTCTCGTACGGGGCGTACGGCGCCGAGGTGGTACGCGGCGCCCTCAACTCCGTGGTGCCGGCGCAGCGCGAGGCGGGCATCGCGCTGAACTTCACGCCGTGGCAGCGGATGCGGCTGATCCTGCTGCCGCAGGCCGTACCGGAGATGATCCCGCCGTTCTGCAACCTCCTGGTCGAGCTGTTGAAGGGCACGGCGCTGGTCTCGCTGCTCGGGGTGGCCGATGTGTCGTTCGCCGCCTATCTGGTGCGGCTCGCCACCCAGGAGTCCGCGCAGATCTACTCCATCACGCTGGTGATCTACTTCCTGCTGGCGCTCGTGCTCACGCGCTCCATGAAGGCGCTGGAGCGGAAGACGAAGGCCGGTATCGGCATCACCCTCACCGCACCGGGCACCCCGGGGACCGCCGGAGGCGCCCGATGAACACCTGGGACTGGTCCGCCGTCGCGGACTTCATGCCACGCTTTCTCGACGGGCTGCTCCTCACCCTCCAGGTGCTGGTGCTCGGCTCGCTGCTCTCCTTCACCCTCGGTCTGGTCTGGGCGATCGGATTCCGGGCCCGGGCCCGGGCCGTCCGCTGGCCGGTCCAGGCCGTCACGGAGTTCATCCGGACCACCCCGCTGCTGGTGCAGCTCTTTTTCTTCTACTTCGTCCTGCCCGAGTGGGGCATTCAGTTCTCGGGACTCACCACCGGCACGATCGCGATCGGGCTGCACTATTCGACGTACACCGCCCAGGTCTACCGCGCCGGGATCGACGCGGTCCCCGTGGGCCAGTGGGAGGCGGCCACCGCGCTGAGCCTGCCGCTCCCCCGGACCTGGATCGCGGTGATCCTGCCGCAGGCGATCCGGCGCATCGTGCCGGCGCTCGGCAACTACGTCATCTCGATGCTGAAGGACACCCCGCTGCTCGCCGGGATCAGCGTGCTGGAAATGCTCCAGCAGTCCCGGCTGGAGAGCGCGGCCACCTTCCAGTACACCGAGCCGCTGACCGTGGTCGGCATCGCCTTCATCCTCATCGCCTACCCGGCTTCTCTTCTCATGCGAGCCCTGGAGCGTCGTCTTGTCCGCTGACCCCACCCTCACGTCCCCCGGCAGCGGCAGCGGTCCGTCCGCCGGTACGGAGAACGAGCTGATCCGCTTCGAGAACGTCACGAAGCGCTTCGGCACGAACACCGTCCTGGACAACCTCTGTTTCTCCGTGCGGCCGGGAAAGCATGTCACCCTGGTCGGCCCCTCGGGGTCGGGCAAGACGACCATCCTGCGGCTGCTGATGACGCTGGTCACCCCGGACGAGGGGACCATAACCGTCGACGGCGAGAAGCTCTTTCCCGCGCCGGAGAAACACGTCCGCGAGGTGCGGAAGAACATCGGGATGGTCTTCCAGCAGTTCAATCTCTTCCCCAATATGAATGTCCTGCGCAATGTGACCGAGGCGCCCGTCCGGGTGCTCGGGCTCGGCAAGGACGAGGCCGCCGAGCGCGGCCAGGAGCTGCTCGACCTGGTCGGGCTCGGCGACCGCTGCGACGCCCGGCCGACCCAGCTCTCCGGCGGCCAGCAGCAGCGGGTGGCCATCGCCCGCGCGCTGGCGATGCGCCCCCGGATCCTGCTGCTGGACGAGGTCACATCGGCGCTCGACCCCGAGCTGGTCGCGGGCGTCCTGGACGTGCTGCGGGACATCGCGCACACCACGGACATCACCATGCTCTGTGTGACCCATGAGATGGGGTTCGCCCGGGACATCTCCGATGACGTGATGATGTTCGACGCCGGGAAGGTCATCGAATCGGGGCCGCCGGAGAAGATCTTCACCGACCCGGAGCACGAGCGGACCCGGGAGTTCCTCGGCACGGTGCTCTGAGCGCGGGCGCTCCAAGCGAGGAGGGGGCGGTCCCGGGCGGCGTGTCGGCGAGGGCGCGGAGGGCGGGGTTCCGGGCGGCAGGCGAGCGATCGATGCCCAGAGCTTCGCTCTGGGTACCACGCCCGGCGTGCGCCCGGCGCGAATTCAGGGCGCGCTCCTGTCGTACGGAGCCGCCCTCCCTCTCGGCACCGATCCCCGCCCTGACCTGCGGGCGAGCCGGAGCCGGACCCCAAAAGTATCCCTCTGGCATATGCCAGAGTGGTGCGCCGCAGTACAGAGCGGTGGGCCACCCGGAATTCGCCGGTCGAGAGCCGCCCTTTTTCCGGGTCCCGGCGGTTATCGTGGTCGGCGAGCTTGCGGTGACGACCTGCCAAGGGGGGACCGTGGCGCTGAAGCCGGAACCGACCGCGCCGTTTCATTCGGTGCGCTATGTCCTGCGCGTACTGGAGACGGTCTCCCGGCACGGCGGCGGGGTGACCGCCGCCCGGATCGCCACCGAGAGCGGACTCCCGGCCGGCCATCTCACCCCGCTGCTCTCGATGCTGCGCCGCGAGGGGTACGTGGAGCAGGTGCCGGACGGCGCCTATGTCATCGGCGACTCGCTCACCCAGCTCGGCTCCGGCGCCGGCCGCGCCCAGTTCCTCGAAAGCCGGCTCCAGGACACCCTCGCCGCGGTACGCGACCGGATCGGCGCCGCGCTCTACGTCAGCCGGTACGTCGACGGCGAGATCGACATCACCCAGGTCTCCGAGGGTCCGCTCACCCCCGCCGTCCACGAGTACGTGGACTTCCGGACGACGGCGCACGCGAGCGCGATCGGGAAGTGCCTGCTGACCCAGCTCGACCACGGCGGACGGAAGGAACACCTCTCCCGCCACAAGATCGCCCGGTTCACCTCCCGCACCATCACCAGCGAGCGGCTGCTGCTCGCCCGGCTCGACGGCCATCCGCCCACCATGCCGGTCCTGGACCTCCAGGAGTACGCGCTCGGCACGGTCTGCGCGGCGGTGCCGCTGACGGCGGGCGCCTCGGTCGGCTGTCTCGCCCTCTCGCTCCCGTTGGAACACGCCCACCGGCTGCGCGCCGCGGCGGAGGCGCTGAACCGGGAGGCGCCCCAGCTCGCCCTGGCACTCACGCTCTGAGGGGCCGGTCGGGGGCCGAGCGGCGGGCCGCGAGGGGGTCCGGACAGGGGCCCCGAGGGGGTCCGGGCGGCCGTGGTGCGGAGCACCCCCGTACAGCGGGTATTATTTTCGAGTCAGCAGGCGCCGCTAGCTCAGTTGGTTAGAGCAGCTGACTCTTAATCAGCGGGTCCGGGGTTCGAGTCCCTGGCGGCGCACCGACACGATGAGGCCCCTCGCGCGAGCGGGGGGCCTCACTCGTACCCGTGAGGGACCGCGCGATTACGCGGGGCCCTGCGCGCCGCCCTGCGCACCGCCCGCGTTCTGGGCCTCCGAGCCGAAGATGTCGACCGCGTGGTAGTACGTCCACGCCGTCGCGTCGCACGACGTCTTCTTCGCACCCGTGTACGCCGAGCAGACCCGCTTCAGGTCCGCGTAGAGCGCCAGGTCGAGCCGGGCCTTGTTGGCGGGGAACTGGCCGGCCGCCTTGTAGTTCCGGTAACCGAAGTCATGGCGTGCACATGACATCTTGAAAGGAAAACCGAAGGGGTTGTCGGGCGAGGAGGAGCAGTAGTCCGTGGACCAGTCGAAGCCGTAGGCGGCCCAGGCGCCCTGGTTGCCGTTGGCGGCGAGCCAGGAGTTGTAGCTGGCCGCGCTCTCCTGGGTGAAGCTGCTGAGGACCTGCGCCTTGTCGGCCGGGGCGGCGGCGGCCTCGGTGGAGGCGAGCAGGGCGGCGGGGAGGGCGAGAGCGAGGGCGGCGAGCGGAAGTGCCAGACGTCTGCGCATGACGGAAAAACCTCCGGGCATGTGGGGGGGAACGCTCCTTGCCTGGGGTGACATGGAGCGGCAACAGCGTGAGCTCCGCGGCTGTCGGCCAGGTCTACGCGCGATGACCGACGCGGAAATGATCCCCCAATTCCAGCCACTCGGAAACCCTTTTGGCGTCCACACGCCCCTTGGGAGCGCGGCCTGTTGACGTTCCGTCGGGCATCTGTCCGGACTTGCCGGACAGATGCCGCCGGGAAACGGGCCGCGCTCCCAAGGTTTCACTCTCTGACTCTCCGTCAGATCAGTTGGTCATACGCCCTCACAGGTCCTCGGACGACCGTGTACGACCGCGTACGACCTCATACGGCCCCGCGCTCAGAACTCCACGTCGGAGCAGGCGTAGAAGGCGTTCGACGTGTCCGCGATGGTCCAGACGGCCAGGATCATGTGGCGCCCCGACTTCGAGGGCAGCGTGCCCGAGTGCGAGAGGGTGGCCGGCGGCTGCTGGTTGTTGTACGGCACCGTCAGGAACGGCTGGAGCTCCAGCGAGGCCCGGGTGAGCGGCTGCGAGGGGTTCCAGCCGTCCTTGGTGACGTAGTACCGGAAGTCGGTCGTCGCGTGGCGCGCGGTGAACTGCCAGGTGAAGGTGTGGCTCTGGCCGCTCGCCAGCCGGGTGGTGGGCCAGGAGCCGCCACGCGCGTCGTCGAGCTGCGCGAACTGGCCGTTGCCGCCCGAGCAGATCGCGCCGTCGGCGGGACCGGCCTCCGGGAAGCCCTTGGGGCCCTCGACGCTCTGGGGCTCCCACTGGATGTTGCCGCAGTTGGCGACGGTGCCGTTGGCGCAGAGCTTCTGACGGCTGATCGGCGACTCGGTGTAGCCGTGGCCGCTCGCGCTGCCCGTGGCGAGCAGGGATACGGCGGTGACGGCGAGGCCGACGACGGCCGCGCCTAGCTTCTTTCGCATGCTTCACTCCAGAGAACGTGGGGGAGTTCGGTGAGCTGAGCTGCACGCGCGTGCGGTGGTACGGATGACACAGGCGACACCGGTGACGCCGGTCACGCAGGTGACACCGGTGACGCAGAAACGTTTGGTCTGGACCAAGTCTCAGACTATGGAGAAACTTTGACCGTGTCCACAACATGAACACGTTTGAGGTCCAGACCACTTGGGCGGTCCTACGGGGCCCCGTTCCCCTGACGCCCCGTGTAGAAGGCCACGGTGAGGTCCTTGACGAGGGCCTTCCGCTCGTAGTCGTCGAGTTCGACCAGGCCGCGCGAGGTCAGCCGGTGCACCGTGTCGTCCACCGCGTCCACCACCGAGGTCAGCACGGAGTCCCGGTGCCGGGCGTCGATCGCCGCGATCCGGCTGCGCTGCATCGCCGCCGCGATCTCCGGCGCGTACTCGATCCGGGTCGGCTGGGCCGAGAAGACCTCGACCCCCACGGGCCTGCACTCCGCCGAGAGCATCCGGGTCAGCGCGTCGCCGACCGCCTCCGCGTTCCGCAGGGTCGGCGCCTCGTCATGGAACGCGTCGGCCGGGAGCTGCGAGAGCACCCGCGCCATGGCCGCCTCGACCTGTTCGCGGAGATACCCCTCGTGGTCCTCGACGCCGAGGGCCGCGCGTACGGTGTCCCGGACCCGCCAGACGACCAGGACGACCACGCGCAGCTCGGTGCCGTTCGCGTCGACGGCGGGCATCGGCTCGCTCCGCCAGTGCCGCAGCCGTACGTCGACCCCGCGCCGCAGCAGCAGCGGGCTCATCCAGAGCAGCCCGGTGCGGCGCACGCTCCCCCGGTAGTCGCCGAAGAGCGTCAGCACCCATGCCTGGCCGACCCGGCCGCGCCCGAGCCCGCCGAAGGCGAAGAGCGCCACGGTCACGCCGAGCGCGAGCAGCGCCCACTCCACGGCCCCGATGCCGAGGTACGGCCGGACCGGCAGCCGCACCGCCTCGGCCAGCCCGGCCGGCAGGGCCCCGGCCCACCACCCCACGGCCGCGCACCCGAGCAGGGCGGCGAGCCCGACCAGTACGGCGGCGGAACCGGAGAGCGCGGGACCGGGGCGTTCGGTGAGCCTCGGGTCCCCGGAGGGCGCGGCGCGCGAGGGGAGCACGGGCGCCGGAGCGGGCACCGGCGCGCGCCGGATCCGGGGCTGCTCCCCGGTCCCGAGCCGCCGTCCGACCACCGTGGGCCGGGGCGCTTCGGCCTCGTCCCGGAAGAGCAGATGCACCGGGATCTCATGGGTGGACTCCCCCACGATCAGCGGACTCCAGCGGGCCCGCGCCCCGGGGTACCCGGGCGGGGCGGGCCGTACCGAGTCACCCGGCGCGGCGGACTCGCGGGACGCCCCGCCCCGTACGGGCTCGCGCGCCTGGGCCGCCTGAACGGCGTCGAAGCCGACGGTGTCGTCGAAGCCGTCGGCCCCGCCCCGGCAGTGGACCGGCTCGGGGGCGTCGTCCACCCCGGCGCGCCGGCCCGGGGCGAGGTCCTGGACCGCCCCGGAGCCCCGCACCGGGGTGGTGCCCTGGGGCGCGTCGGGGGCGCGGGACGCGTCGGGGGTACTCGGGGCGCTCGTACGCTCCGGATCGCGCGCCCCGCGCGGAACTCCGGGGGCGGAGTCCGCCGGGGCGGGCCCGGACTCCCCCGCGTCGGCCTCCGCCCCGGGCCCGGGCTCCGTCACCGGCACCACGGCCCGCTCCGGCCCGGACGCCGGGACCGGGACCGGGACCGCCACCAGGGCCTGCTCCGGTCCGGGTACCGGGGCCGGGGCCGGCGTCAGCACCGGGAGCGGGACCTGCACCGGAGCCGGAGTCGGCTCCGGGAACGGCGCCGGCTCCGGGAGCGCCTCCGGGACCGGGGCCCGGACGGGCGCCGAGGCCCGCTCCGGCTCCGGGACCGGCGGCGGCTCCTGGCGTACCGTGAAGATCCCCCGGAGGCCGTGTTCGTCGTCGTTCGGTTGCGGGGTGGTGCTGGTCGTCACCGTCATGGTCACCGTCGTCCTCGTGTCGGTGTGTCGGTCATGCGAAGAGCCGTCGCCAGGTCTCGGGCCCCGGGTAGCCGTCGGCCGCCGCGCCCCGCCACCCCTGGGCGCGCTGGAACGCCTCGACGTTGCGCCGGTCCGCCTCCGTCCAGCGGGGCCCCGGGCCCTGGGTGTAGTGGCGGCCGAAGCCCCGCTGCACCAGCCGTCTGCCGAGCCGGTCGACATACGCGTTGGAGGCGCCGGGGCGGAAGTACGCGGCCCCCGGGAACGCCCCCGCCGCGGGACCGGCCGAAGAACCGGGGGGCGGGGCGGTGGGCGGCTCGCCCGGCGTGCCGCCCGGCTTCGGCGCCGCCGGGATCGGCTTGCCCAGGCCCTTCACCAGGTAGCGCCAGGTCGCGGGGCCCGGCAGGCCGTCCGCCTCGGCGCCGCGCCAGCCCTGCGCGCGCTGGAACGCCTCGGTGGCCCGCCGGTCCGCCTCGCCCCAGCGGGGTCCTGGCCCCTGGGCGTAGAAGCGCTTCCCGCCCCGCTCCACCAGCATCCTGCCGAGCTGGGTGACATACGCGTTGGAGGCGCCGGGCCCGAAGGCGCTCGCCCCGGGGTAGGTGGCGGACG
Source organism: Streptomyces sp. NPDC093085 (assembly GCF_040683935.1). Lineage (NCBI taxonomy): Bacteria > Bacillati > Actinomycetota > Actinomycetes > Kitasatosporales > Streptomycetaceae > Streptomyces > Streptomyces sp. NPDC093085. The sequence goes on from NZ_JBFBFB010000008.1 coordinate 98,572, forward strand.
CCCCGCTCGCGGTGGACGTACCGGCGCCGGACCCCTTCGCGTCGGCGCCCTCGACGACCCCCTTGTAGCGGTAGGGGAGGTAGCGGTCGGAGTTCTCCCAGTACGCCATGGGCGTCGACTGCGCCCGGGTGTGCGGCTTGGTCTGCTCGTACGCCACATAGGAGGTGTGCGTGTAGTCGGTCCAGCCGCCGAAGATGGTGACGTGGGAGCCCTTGTTCGGGTTCTCCGGGTTGTGGAAGAGCAGGATGTCCCCGGGCTGGAGCTGCCCGCGCTCGATCCGTACGGCGAACTGGTCCAGGCTCCCCGTCCACTCGTTGCCGGGGAGGTGCCAGGCCATCGAGACATAGCCGGAGCAGTCCTGGCGGTACCCGTCCGACCAGTACTTCTCCATGCTGTACGGCACCTTCTCGGTCACCCAGAGCTTGGCGCGGTTGATGATCTCGGCCCGGGTGATCGCGCCCGACCCCCCGGCGGGCCGGTGCGACCCCGGCCCCGGGAGGGGCCGCCCGTACAGCGGGCCCTTCCCGCCCTGCGGGGAGCCCGGAGTCCCCGGGTCCGCTTCGGCGGCCACCCGGCCGGCGAGCCCCGCCGTACCCGCGAGCGCCGTACCCGCGGCGCCCGTATCCGCGAGCCCCGCCGTACCCGCGGCGCCCGGCGCGGCCACCGCGCCCGCGGCCCGCGCCGGTGCGACCGCCGCCGCGCCGAGCGCGACCCCCGCCGCCGTCACCACCACCAGCGCACGCCGGGCGCCGTGCGCCGCCGGGTGCCCTCCGCACCGTACGGGCAGGCCTTTGGCCAGATCGCGCCGGCGCTCGGCGCATCCGGCGCAGGAACAGTCGAGAGCGGGCTCGTACTCCTCGAAGACCGGGACGGTCATGCGATCCCCTCCACACTCATCCTCATCGGGACGCTCTTCGTTCACGGTCTCGCGACCGGTGGTGCGGGCGTCAGTGTGCCAACTATACGGACAAATTGCATTTTGACGGATCAAAGGTAAGAAAGGACAATCCGACAGGCCGCCCGCGCCGGGAAATGGTCGGCCCCACCCCCTCCGGTCGGGTAGAGTTCTCCAGGTCAGCAGGCGCCGCTAGCTCAGTTGGTTAGAGCAGCTGACTCTTAATCAGCGGGTCCGGGGTTCGAGTCCCTGGCGGCGCACCGACAGGAGAAGCCCCCTCACATCAGGTGAGGGGGCTTCTCTCATTCCCAGGTGAGCAAGCGACTCGCGGAAACTCGCCAAGATTGGCGAGTGCTCGCCATCGCATCCGTCACACCGAACGCTCAAATCGCCCAGACGATCGGTAATCGTCTCTTCTCTCCCTTGCGATCTCCCTGGGGGTCGGACAACCTATCCTCAACTCATCACCACCAAAGGAACACGTCATCCGCACAGTTGCAGGCGGCGGACGGGGTCGTTCCGGCGATGGGCCGCGCGCAACCGGATGGGGGCGTTTCCCTGTCATAGGGAGACAGAGGACGCAATCCGCGCGCCGGGTCACCGGCCGGGGATGCCGATCAGGGGACGCGGTCAAGGGGGACCGCTCCGAACAGAACCGTGTCCGAACGGACATGCGGGCGTACGAGCAGATCTGGGCCAGGACACTCGATCGACCACGCAGAACGTATGCGTGCGGGGGGATGACGTATGACGTCGACGCCAGACGGGCCGGGCAGCGACCGGCAGCGGACCGAGCGCACCGACGCGTCCCGGACCACCCAGCTCCGGATACCCGCGCATCTCAGACGCCAGCGCTCCCGGGCCGCCAAGGACGTACTGCCCACGTACGACTACGAGCACTACAGCCGGCTCGCGGGCCCGCTCACCCGGCCCGCGCCGGACCGGCCGTACAAGGTCCAGTACCGCTCGCTGCTCTCCCAGGAGAACCGGCGGATCCGGGCCGCCCTGCTGCTCGGCGCGGCGCCGCTGCTCTCCATCGGGCTCTTCGTCTGGCTGATGCAGCCCCAGCACTGGACCGAGCGCGACCCCAACCTCGACAACGACCTGCTCCTCGTCCTCGACGTCGTGATGCTCGTCTCGATCGGACTGATCGAGCTCTTCCGCACCATGAATGTCCTGTCGAACGCGCATGCCACGCTGGTCGCGCGCGACCCGGTGCCGGTCATCCCCGAGAGCGGCACCCGCGTCGCCTTCCTCACCTCCTTCGTGCCGGGCAAGGAGCCCCTGGAGATGGTGACGAAGACGCTGGAGGCGGCGGTCCGGATCCGGCACCGGGGCGTGCTGCACGTCTGGCTGCTGGACGAGGGGAACGACCCGGCGGTCAAAGAGGTCTGCGCCCGGCTCGGCGTGCACCACTTCTCCCGCAAGGGCATCGCGAAGTGGAACCAGCCCTCCGGCGCGCACCGGGCCAAGACCAAGCACGGCAACTACAACGCCTGGCTGGACGCGCACGGCGACGACTACGACTACTTCGCCTCCGTCGACACCGACCATGTACCGCTCCCCAACTACCTGGAGCGGATGCTCGGTTACTTCCGCGACCCGGATGTCGGCTTCGTCATCGGCCCGCAGGTGTACGGGAACTACGACTCGTTCGTCACCAAGGCCGCCGAGTCCCAGCAGTTCCTCTTCCACGCGCTGATCCAGCGGGCCGGCAACCGCTACGGCGCCCCCATGTTCGTCGGCACCAGCAACGCGGTCCGGATCAGGGCGCTCAAGCAGATCGGCGGTCTGTACGACTCCATCACGGAGGACATGGCGACCGGCTTCGAGATGCACCGCCACCGCAACCCGGTCACCGGCAACAAGTGGCGCTCCGTCTACACCCCCGACGTGCTCGCCGTCGGCGAGGGGCCGACCGCCTGGACGGACTTCTTCACCCAGCAGCTCCGCTGGTCGCGCGGGACGTACGAGACGATCCTCAAGCAGTACTGGAAGGGCTTCGGCACGCTGCCTCCGGGCAAGCTCTTCAACTACACCATGATGATCATCTTCTACCCGATGTCGGCCCTCAACTGGATCCTGGCGGCGCTGAGCTGCGCGCTCTTCCTGGGCATGGGCGCCTCCGGGGTCCAGATCGACCCGGCGATCTGGATGATGCTGTACGGGAACGCCTCGGCCCTCCAGATCGGCCTCTACATCTGGAACCGCCGCCACAACGTCTCCCCGCACGAGCCGGAGGGGTCCGGCGGGCTCGCCGGGATGGCGATGTCCGCGATGTCGGCGCCGCTGTACGCGCGTTCGCTGATGGACGCCGTCCTGCGCCGCAAGAGCAGCTTCGTGGTGACCCCGAAGGGCGACTCGTCCAGCCCGGACACCCTCTTCGGCACGTTCCGGGTGCACTTCTTCTTCATCGTCGTCTTCGGCGGCTCGATGGTCGCCTCGCTGATCCTGGGCCATGACCATCCGGCGATGCTGATCTGGGCGACGCTGGCGATGCTGATCACGGCGGCGCCGGTCCTCATCTGGTGGTGGTCGCTGCGGGAGGAGAAGCGCGCGAAGGGACCGAAGGGCGGGAAGCGCGCGAAGGGCACGAAGCCGGGGGCGCGGCCTGCGGCGCAGCCGCCCGTACCGCCACAGGTGGGGTACGACGCGCAGCCGCCCGTCCCGCCCGTGCAGCAGACGGCGGTGCTTCCGCAGCAGTCGTACGACGCACCCGTACCGCCCGCGACACCCGCACCAACGGCACAGATTTCCCTTGGGGGACGTAAGAAATGAGCGCGATTCCCGTCCGGCAGAACCACCGCAAGAACCGGGCCCGGCGCATCGCGATCGGCGCGGCGGTCGTCGTCGCGGTGGCCGGCTTCAACGGACCCGCGCTCTACCGGTTCGGCTCGGCGCAGTACCACGACTACACGATCAACCGGGCCGACTACAAGGCGGCCAACGGCCACTGGGACTTCCTCGACGTCCCCGCCAAGTTCAAGATCAACTCGATCCACGCCTCGCTCCTGCACACCGGCAAGGTGCTGCTCATAGCCGGGTCGGGGAACAACCAGAAGAACTTCGACGCGGGCAAGTTCGAGTCGGTGCTCTGGGACCCGGCGACGAACAAGTACAAGATGATCCCCACCCCGAAGGACATGTTCTGCTCCGGGCACACCCAACTGCCCGACGGGAACCTGCTGGTGGCGGGCGGTACGAAGCGGTACGAGAAGCTCCAGGGCGATGTCACCAAGGCGGGCGGCCTGATGGTCGTCCACAACGAGAACCCCGACAAGCCGATCACGCTCCCGGCCGGCACGGTCTTCACGGGGAAGGAGAACGGCAAGACGTTCGTCTCCAAGGACCCGGTCCTGGTCGAGAAGGCCACCAAGGTCTTCGACAAGGCGACCGGCGCTTTCCTCCGCAACGACCCGGGGCTGGGCCGGATCTATGTGGAGGCCCGCGAGTCCGGCACCCGGTACGAGACCGGCGCCGAGGACAACTACCGGGTGGCTGGGCTGAAGGGCGAGGACGCGCGGAACGTCTACGGCATCGCGCAGAAGCTCGCCCTGGACAAGAAGGACTTCCAGGGCATCAAGGAGGCGTACGAGTTCGACCCGGTCGCGGAGAAGTACATCCCCGTCGACCCGATGAACGAGGCGCGCTGGTACCCGACGCTGACCACGCTCCCGGACGGCAAGGTCCTCGCCATGTCCGGCCTGGACGAGATCGGCCAGATCGTCCCGGGCAAGGACGAGATCTACGACCCGGAGACCCGTACCTGGAAGTACACCGGGATCGTACGGCGCTTCCCCACGTACCCCGCGGTCTTCCTGATGGACAACGGCAAGCTCTTCTACAGCGGCTCCAACGCCGGGTACGGGCCCGCCGATGTCGGCCGTGACCCGGGGGTCTGGGACCTGGAGACGAACACGTTCCAGAAGGTCCCGGGGCTGAGCGACCCCGACCTGATGGAGACCTCGGCGACGGTGATGCTGCCGCCCGCGCAGGACCAGAAGTTCATGGTGATCGGCGGCGGCGGGGTCGGCGAGTCGAAGAAGTCGAGCGAGAAGTCCCGGCTGGTCGACCTGAAGGACGCGGACCCGCGCTTCAAGGACGGCCCGAGCCTCGACCAGGGCACCCGCTACCCCAGCGCCTCCCTGCTCCCCGACGACAGTGTGCTGGTCACCGGCGGCTCACAGGACTACCGGGGCCGCGGCGGCTCGAACATCCTCCAGGCCCGTATCTACGACCCGTCCTCCGACCGCTACACCCGGGTCGCCGACCCGCAGGTGGGCCGGAACTACCACTCGGGCTCGGTGCTGCTGCCGGACGGCCGGGTCATGATCTTCGGCTCGGACTCGCTCTACGCGGACGACGCCAACACAAAGCCGGGCGTCTTCGAGCAGCGCATCGAGATCTACACACCGCCGTACCTCTACCGGGACGCGCGCCCGGAGGTCACGGAGGGCCCGGAGAAAGTGACGCGGGGCGGCTCGGCGGTCTTCAAGGTGAAGGACCCGGACGGGGTGATGACGGCGAAGCTGATGCGGCCGAGCGCGGTCACCCATGTCACCGACGTCGAACAGCGCACGGTGGCACTGGACTTCGAGAAGACGGCGGACGGCATCAAGGTCACGGTGCCGAAGAACAGCGCGCTGGTGCCGTCCGGCTGGTACATGCTCTTCGTCACGGACGGCGCGGACACGCCGTCGAAGGCGGTGTGGGTGGACGTGCAGTAGGAACCAGTAGGGACAGTAGGGACCAGTAGGGGTCCGCTAAGGGCTGGTCCACGAGGGGGGAAGGGTCAGGGGCTCCCCTAGTGGACCAGCCCTACTTCGTGGCGCGGGCCAGTTCCAGGGCGTACTTCGGATACCACTCCCCCGCCTTCGGGCCGCCCTTGCAGTCGCCGTCCGACTCGCCGGGGCGCTTGATCCAGAGGTACGCCTTGACCAGCGGGTCGCCGGTGCGGACCGTCGGGCGTTCGCCGAGGGCGCGGCCGGGCGGGTTGCACCAGTTCTCGGCGGGGTCGCCGCCGGTGTACGGGCCGTTGCCGTTCCGGCTGGTGTCGATCACGAAGGGCTTGCCGCCGACCTTCGCGGAGAGCCGCTTGCCGAAGTCCTCGCTGGCGTCGGTGGCGTAGAAGTTGGAGACGTTGACGGAGAAGCCGTCGGCGGCGGCGATCCCCGCCCGCTGGAGCGGTTCGTAGAGCGCGTCGGGGGTCTGCCACCCCGCGTTCCCCGCGTCCAGGTAGACCGTCGTCGCGGGCTGCTTCTTGAGGCGTTCCACGGCACCCTTGAGCAGGTCGTACCGTTCCTCGTGGAACTGCTGCGGCGTACAGCCGTCGACGAGGTGGAGGACGGCGTCGGGCTCCAGGATCACGGTCGCCCGCCGGTCGCCGATGCCCTGGGCGACCTGGTCGACCCAGGCCCGGTAGGCGTCGCCGTCGGCGGCGCCGCCCTTGGAGAACTGGCCGCAGTCGCGGTGCGGGATGTTGTAGAGGACCAGCAGGGCCTCCCGGTCGGCCTTGGCCGCCGCTTCCGTGAACCCCTTGGTCTGCGCCTCCGCGTTGTCGGGGACGACCCACTCGGCGACCGGCTGTTCGGCGATCTTCCCGATCTGGGCGGCGCTGTCGGTGTCGCCCTTCGCGGTGTACGCGGCGACCTGACGGGCCGCGCCGCTGTCGGGGTTGACCCAGTAGGGGTCGTCCGCCTTGGGCCGCTGGCTCACGGGGGCCGCCTTCCGCCCGTCACCGTCCCCGTCGTCACCGCCGCCGGACGAGCAGCCGGTCAGCAGCAGCGCCGCCGCCCCGGCCGCCGCGATCCACGCCGCCGTGCCGCCCTTACCGCCCCCACCACGCCCGCGCCGGACGCCCCCACGCCCGCGCCGGGTACAACTGCCGTACATCCACTCCCCCTTGATGTGCCGGCCTCGCCGCCGGATGCCCCCGGTCCCCAATCCTGGCATACCGGCCCCGGCCCCCGGCGCGGTACGGCGTACGCCGGAGGGCGGCGCGGAACGTACGGAACGTACGCCGGGCAGGGGGTGCGCGCCGGTCGGCGCACGCCGGGTGCGCGGTCAGCGCACGGCGGTGAGATAGGCGGAGACGACCACGTTCGCCGAGTACGCCTGGGCCGCCTTGTCGAAGGTGCCGCCGCAGGTGATCAGGCGCAGCTCGGCGCGGGTCTTCTGACCTGAGCCGTAGACCTTCAGCGGGTCGAACCGGTCCCGTTCGACCACCTGGACGTCCTCGATGGTGAACTCGGCGGTCTGCCCGTCGGTCCGGGCGACCCGGACCTTCCCGCCCCGCTTGGCCGAACTGAGTCCGTAGAAGACGGCCGGTTCGGTTCGGGTGTCGACATGGCCGACGAGGATCGCGGCGCCCGCCGCCCCGGGGCGCACCCCGCCGCCGTACCAGCCGACCGTGTCCGGCGTCCCGTACGGCGGCGGGTCGACCGCGCCCGTGGCGTCGAGGCCGCGCGCCACCACCGGTGCCTCGATGCCGAGCGAGGGGATCTCGACCCGGCGCGGGGTCCCGCCGTCCGGCACCCCGGGTTCCCCCGACTGCCCGTAGGGGTCGGACCCGTACGGGTCGGGGTGCCCGGGCAGGCCGGAGTCGAGCGGGGTGCGGGGCGGTGGCAGGTCCGTGCCCGGGCGGCCGACGGCGGCGATGTCCCCGGTGGCGGGGGCGGTGAGGGGGACGGGCGGCTGGTCCTTCGCCCAGATCCAGAGCCCGAGCAGCAGAATCGCCCAGGCCGTACCGGTTATCAGCCGCCCCGAGCCGCGCTCGTACCGGCGGCGCCTGCTCCATGACCACCCCTGGTACCACCACTCGGGCGGCGGCTCCGGGGGCCTGTGTACGCGGAACATGTCAGTCGGTGTCCCGCCCCGTGACCGTGCCCGTGCCCGTGCCGGCACCCGCGGCCGTACGCTGCCGCCGTACGCTCCGGAACGCGACGGCGACCGCCGCGACCCCGGCGAGGACGAGCCCGATCACGGCGTGCGAGGTGCCGGGCCCGGCGGTGTCGGCGGTGTTCGCCTCTCCCTTGGCCGCGTCCTTGGCCTCCGGCCGGGCCCCTTCCTTACCGGCAGGACCGACATCGGCGGCAAGCTGCTGGGCCATCCCGCCCCCGCCGGCCCGGACCGGGCCCCACGGGTCGCGGTGGTGCTTCCAGCGGTCGCGGTCGTGGTCCCGGCCCTTCTCGCGGTCCCAGCGGTCGTGGTCCCGGTCGCGGCCCCGCTCCCGGTCGCCGTCCCAGCCGCCGGCGGGGTCGGTACGGCCGTGGTCGGGGCGGCCGGGATCCGGCCGGTTGTGCTGGGTGACGTCGAAGCTGCCCGCGTCGGCGTGGCCGTGCCCGTCGCACTTGATCTCGATCCGGGCCCGGCCGGCGGGCGCGCCGGGTTTGATCCGGGCATGGCCGGAGAGCGGCACCGGCTGTCCGGGGTGCTGGGCGGCTTCGGCCTGGTCCCGGTTCCAGTCCTCGCCCCAGGCGCGGCGGGCGAGCTTCGCCTCGCCGGTGAAGACCGGGGAGACCGCCACGGCCTCCTGGCTCTTGCAGCCCTCGGCGCGGATCTCCACCTCGTCCCCGGGGCCGGCGGTGGACGGGATGACGGTGACCGTTACGGAGTCATGGGCCTGGGCGGGTGTGACGGTGCCGAGGACGGGCGCGGTCACCAGGACGGTGACCACGCCCGTGGCACGGAGTGCGAGCAGAGCAGTACGCATCGTGAACCTCCTGGTACCGCCAGGCTCACCCGTGCGCGGGGTTTTCGCATCCTCAACGGCGCGGCGTCACCCCGTAAACCGCTCTGACGTGCTCAGACGCGATCGACCAGATCGGCGATCGAGTCAACGACCTTCGAGGGGCGGAAGGGGTGGTGGTCGATGTCGGCGCGGGTGGTGAGCCCGGTGAGCACGAGGAAGGTCTCCATCCCCGCTTCCAGACCGGCCAGCACGTCGGTGTCCATCCGGTCGCCGATCATGGCGCTGGTCTCGGAGTGCGCGCCGATGGCGTTGAGGCCGGTCCGCATCATCAGCGGGTTGGGCTTGCCCGCGAAGTACGGCTCCTTGCCGGTGGCCTTGGTGATCAGCGCGGCGACGGCGCCGGTGGCGGGGAGCGGGCCCTCGGTGGACGGGCCGGTCTCGTCGGGGTTGGTGCAGATGAACCGGGCGCCGCCGTTGATCAGCCGGATCGCCCTGGTCAGCGCCTCGAAGCTGTACGTACGGGTCTCGCCGAGGACGACGTAGTCCGGCTCGTGGTCGGTGAGGATGTACCCGATGTCGTGGAGGGCGGTGGTGAGCCCCGCCTCGCCGATCACATAGGCGGTGCCGCCGGGCCGCTGGTCCTCCAGGAACTTGGCGGTGGCGAGCGCGGAGGTCCAGATGTTGCCGACGGGGACGTCGAGGCCCATGCGGGCGAGGCGGGCCTGGAGGTCGCGCGGGGTGTAGATCGAGTTGTTGGTGAGGACGAGGAACGGCTTCCCCGAGTCCCGCAGCCGCTTGATGAACTCGGCGGCGCCGGGGATCGGCACGCCCTCGTGGATGAGGACGCCGTCCATGTCGGTGAGCCAGGACTCGATCGGCTTGCGCTCTGCCACGGGACTGTTCTCCGCTCTGCGGTTCTGCTGCGAGTTCTTCTGCGGGGTCTACTGCGGGGACTGCTGCGGGGTGTTCTGCGGGGTCTGCTGCGGGGACTGCTTGCGGCGTCTGCGGGGCCGAATACGCCGTACGTACGCCTCGCACGTTCGCCTCGTACGTACGGGCGACGCGTCCCAGCCTAACCAGGGTGGGCGGGACTCCGGCCAGGGCGGGCGGGACCTCATCCCCCCAGCTCCGGTTCCCTCCCCCGGCGGCGCCCGAACACCGGCGCGAGCACCAGCTGCGCCGCGCCCTCCGCTACGGCGTGCGCGCCTCCCCCGGCGGGCGCCACCGGGATCCCCGCGCCCCCGGCGCGGGCCGTGAGGACGGCGCGTACGCCCCGTACGAAACACTCCTCGTGCGCGGTGACGGTCCGGCCGCCGAGCAGCACGCGGTCGATGTCCAGGAGCGCGACGAGGTTCGCCGCGCCCTCCCCGAGGATCCGGGCCGCCTCGTCCAGGTCGCCCCGGGCGACGGCGGCCAGGCAGAGCGCCTCGACGCACCCCCGGTTGCCGCAGCCGCACAGGGGCCCGTCGAGCTGGATGACCTGATGGCCGAACTCGCCCGCGCCGGTGCGCGCGCCCCGGTGCAGAACGCCCCCGAGGACGAGCCCGGCGCCCAGCCCCGTACCGAGATGGAGATACGCGAAGGAGTCGCCCCGCCCGGCGGGGGCACCCTTCAGGGCGAGGCCCAGGGCGGCGGCGTTGGTGTCCTTGTCGAGGACGACGGGGAGCCGGAGCCGCGCGGCGAGGGCGTCCCGCAGCGGAAACCCCTCCCACTCAGGAAAGCCGGTGACCCGGCGCGGCACCCCGGTCACATGGTCGAGCGGCCCCGGCATCGCCACCCCGACCCCGAGCGGCCCCCGGGGGAGGGACCCGGGCGGCTGCGGGCGGGCGGCGTCGAGGGGGTCCCGTACCGCGAGCGCGCGGGCCGCGTCCGCCCGTACCGCCGCCACCTGCTCCGCCGCCTCCGCCACCACCCGCTCGGCGCCCGCGCCCAGGTCGAACGGCACGGTCCGGGCGGCGACCGGGGCGCCGGCCAAGTCGACCACCACGGCGGTCAGTTCGTCCCGGTCGAGGTGGAGCCCCACGGCGTACGCGGCCGAGCGGACCAGCCGGAGCACGGTGCGCGGCTTGCCGCCGGTGGAGGCGCGCCGGCCGGCCTCGGCGGCGAGCCCCTCGGTGCGGAGCCGGGCGGTGATCTTGCTGACGGCCTGCGGGGTGAGCCCGGTGCGCTCGGCGAGTTCCAGCCGGCTGATGCCGCCCGTACCCGCCGTACGGAGCAGGTCGAGCACGAGCGCGGCGTTGTGCCCGCGCAGCACCGGCAGATTGGCCCCGGAGCCGCCCGGGCCCACCCCGGCGCGCACGCTCATGTCCACTCCAGCCCCTGCCCCTGCACCTGCACCGCGCCCATCCCCGCGCCCATCCCCGCGCCCGCACCGACGGCACCGACCGCCGCGCCGACCGCCGCATCGACGGCACCGACTGCCGCACCGCGCGCCGCGCCGCACATCGCACCACGCGCCGCTCTTCCGCGCCTTCTGCTCACCTGCCCCATTGTCCACACCTCTTGCACTTTGGAAACACCGTTGCTTAAGTGGGTTCATGACTGGTACCGGCACCCCTCCGCGCGTCGGACTCGTGGGCTACGGCCTCGCGGGATCCGTCTTCCACGCCCCGCTCCTCGCGGCGGCGGAAGGTCTCGTCCTCGACACGGTCGTGACGGCCGCCCAGGAGCGCCGGGTGCAGGCCCGCGCCGAGTTCCCCGACGTACGGTTCGCGGCCACGCCGGAGGAGCTGTGGCAGCGGGCGGACGAGCTGGACCTGATCGTCATCGCCTCCCCGAACCGGACGCATGTCCCGCTCGCGCGGGCCGCGCTGGAGGCCGGTCTCGCGGTCGTCGTGGACAAGCCGCTCTCCGGCACGGCGGCGGAGGCGCGGGAGCTCGCCGCGCTGGCGGAGGAGCGCGGGCAGCTCCTCTCCGTCTTCCAGAACCGCCGCTGGGACAACGACTTCCTCACCCTGACCCGCCTCATCGGCTCGGGCCGGCTCGGCGACGTACAGCGCTTCGAGTCCCGCTTCGAGCGGTGGCGCCCGCAGATCAAGGGCGGCTGGCGGGAGTCGGGCGCGCCGGAGGAGATCGGCGGGCTCCTGTACGACCTGGGCAGCCATGTGGTCGACCAGGCGCTGGTGCTCTTCGGTCCGGTCGTACGGGTCTACGCGGAGGCGGATGTCCGGCGCCCCGGGGCCGAGACGGACGACGACACGTTCATCGCCCTGACGCACGCGAACGGCGTCCGCTCGCATCTGTACGTCAGCGCCACCACGGCCCAGCTCGGCCCGCGCTTCCGGGTGCTGGGCTCGAAGGCGGGGTACGTGAAGTACGGCCTGGACCCCCAGGAGGCGGACCTGCGCGCGGGCAAGCGGCCCGGCGCGGGGCGCGCGGCGGGGTGGGGCCTGGAGCCGGAGTCGCTGTGGGGCCGGCTCGGCGCGGGGGACTCGCCGCTGACCGGGGGCGGCCACCCGGTGGAGACGGAGCCGGGCGACTACCCGGCGTACTACGCGGCGATCGCGGCGGCGCTGCGCGACGGTACGCCGCCGCCGGTTTCGGCGTACGAGGCGGCGGCGACGCTGGATGTACTGGAGGCGGCGGTGCGCTCGGCGCAGGAGGGCGCGACGGTCACGCTGGAGGCCACGCACCCATGACCGCCACGGACCCGGATACGGCCCCGGATGACGTCACCGTCGCCGAACTCGAAGCGCAGGAAGCCCGTCTGACGCTCCCCCGTTTCACGTACGAGACCGCCTGGAAGCTCGGCAACCTGCTGGTCGAGCTGGCGCGCGCCCGTAACGCGCCGGTGGCGATCGACATCCGCCGGGGCGCGCAGCAGCTCTTCCACTGCGCGCTGCCCGGCTCGACGGCGGACAACGACGCCTGGATCGACCGGAAGCGCCGGGTCGCGGCGCGGTACGGCGCGTCGTCGCTGCTGGTGGGCGCGCGCTGCCGGGCCAAGGGCACGACGTTCGAGGAGTCCTCCCGGCTGGACCCGGACCGGTACGCGGCGCATGGCGGCGCTTTCCCGATCGCGGTGGAGGGCGCGGGGATCGTCGGGACGGTGACGGTGTCGGGGCTGCCGCAGGTGGCGGACCACGAGCTGGTGGTGGAGGCGCTGGAGAGGCTGAGGGAGGCCGAGGGCTGGGCTGGGGCCGGGGCGGGGCCGGGGCCGGGACCTGAATCCCCTTAAGGGTCGCTGCCCGTAGCGGGCACTGCCCGTAGGGGGCAGTGCCCGTAGGGGGCACTGCCCGTAGGGGGCACTGCCCGTAGGGGGCACTGCCCGTAGGGGTCGCTACCCGTACGGATCGCTGCCGGTACGGGTGAGCCCGTACGGGGCCGAGCCGCTCGCCCCCGTACCGCCCCGCCCCCGTACCCCCACCCCGGTACACCCCGCCCCCGTACACCCCGCCCCGTACACCCGCCCCCGTAAGGGCTCCCCCCACCGTCCCCTCTCCGTCACCGTCCCCGCTCCCCCCTCTCCTCCTCCCGCCCTCAGGCGTCGGCGAACTCCTGCCGCTGGCGCCCGAGCCCGTCGATCTCCAGCTCCACCACATCGCCCGCCCGCAGATACGGCTTGGGCTCGGGGCGGCCCATGGCGACACCGGCGGGGGTACCGGTGTTGATCACGTCGCCGGGGTAGAGGGTCATGAACTGGCTGACGTACCGGACGATCTCGCCGACGCCGAAGATCTGCTCGGCCGTGGTGCCGTTCTGCTTCAGCTCCCCGTTGACCCAGAGCCGCAGCCCGAGGTTCTGCGGGTCGGGCACCTCGTCGGCGGTGACCAGCCAGGGGCCCAGCGGGTTGAACGTCTCGCAGTTCTTGCCCTTGTCCCAGGTGCCGCCGCGCTCAATCTGGAACGCGCGCTCGGAGACGTCGTGCGCGACCGCGTACCCGCCGACGTGCGCGAGCCCGTCCTCCGCCGATTCGAGATAGCGCGCGGTGCGCCCGATGACGACGGCGAGTTCGACCTCCCAGTCGGTCTTGACGCTGGTACGGGGGACGAGAACGGTGTCCTCAGGTCCGATCACTGTGTCCGGCGCCTTGAAGAAAATGATCGGCTCGGCGGGGATCTCGGCACCGGTCTCGGCGGCGTGGTCGTGGTAGTTCAGCCCGATGCAGACGATCTTCCCGATCCGCGCGAGCGGCGGCCCGACCCGTTCCCCGGCCGCGTCGAGCACGGGCAGCTCACCGGAGGCGGCGGCGCGACGTATGCGTTCCCGTGCGGTTTCGTCGGCGAGCAGCGCACCGTCGATGTCCCCGACCAGCCCGGAGAGATCCCGGAGGGTGGTCCCGTCCTGGTCGAGCAGCGCCGGGCGCTCCGCCCCCGCCGTACCGACACGCAGCAGCTTCATGGTCCGTGATCTCCCTCTGGTTCGCTGGCTCGACTGGCGCGTCCGTTGGCCGCCGTATCCGCATACATCCGATCACTGCACAGGAAGGGAGGCAACCCCCCACTCACCCCGTGGACGCCGTCACCCCATGAGCACCATCACCCCGTGGACGCCGTCACCCCGTGGACGCCGCAAGCGCGCCCACCCCGTCGGCGTCCCGGTACATGTCCCGGTAGAGGAAGTACCGCTCGGCGGCGGTCCAGGTCGTACTGGTGACGACGTACAGCGCGGCGGCCAGCGGCACGACGGCGACGGTGAAGAGCGTCGCGAACGACAGCAGCGGCATCATCCTGGTCATGGCCCCGAGCCCGGGAAGCTGCTGCCCGTCGGGCGTGGCGGTGGGCGCGGGGGCCGGCATGCTCGCCATCTGGATCTTGGCCCGCCGGTAGTTGAACGTGGCGACGGCGGCGACGATCACGAAGAGCCCCAGGTAGACGAGGCCGGCACCGCCGAGGACGCCGCCGTTGCCGAGGGCGTCGAACCAGCGGTCGCCGAGGGGCGCGGCGAAGAGGGAGTGGCCGAGGAGTTCGTTGGCCTCGCCGCCGATCCGGGTGTTGGAGAAGAGGTGGTACATCAGGAAGAAGGCGGGCATCTGCGCGAGGCTGGGCAGGCAGCCGGAGAGCGGCGAGACGTTCTCTTTCGTGTGCAGTTCCATGATGGCCTTCTGGAGGCGTTCAGGGTTCTTGCCGTGCTTCTTCCGCAACTCGGCGATCTGCGGCGCGAGCCGGGTACGCGCCTTCTGCCCCCGGGCGGCGGCCCGCGACAGGGGGTGCACGGCGAGCCGTACGCACGCGGTGAACAGGACGATCGCGGCGGCGGTTGCGCCGGCGTGGAAGAGCGGCTGGAGCAGGTCGGCGAGGGAGCCGACGAGGTGGGCGAATACGGACATGAACGCGGACAAGGTGAGCCCTCCGGGGTCTCGTCGTGCCGGATGGTCGTGCCGGATATGAGGCGCGCCGCGACAGAGGGCGGCGGCAAGGCGGCATGACGACCCACGCGAGAAGCAAAGAGGACACAGGGGGACGCAAGAAAGCAAAAGAAGACAGAAGAAGACACAAGGACAAAAGACAAAGGCCAAAGGACACGATCACACGCCGTACACCGGCGCTCTCAAACCGTCCTGCGCCTTCCCCGCACCTTCCCTGCGCCCGCCCTTACGCTCTCAGGCTCCCCTACGCGAAGGCCGTCGAGGAGACCAGGCCGGGGGCTCGGGGCCGAGGGCGCCCGGAGGCGTCGGGGTCGCGCTGGGGAAGGAAGGCCGTACGGTGCTCACGGTCGCGGATGGCCGTCCGTACCCGGTGCGGAGGGTGGCCCGGCACCGAGCGCGCGCTGATCACGGCGCAGACGACGAGGGCGGAGCCCGCGGCGGCGGTGGCGGTGGCGGCGAGTGCGACGGCGGTGGCGAGGCTGCCCGCGTCGAGCAGCAGGAACTCGGTGAGGAAGAAGATCAGCAGCCCGTGCCCGCCGCCCCGCGGCAACCGCAGCACGTCCCGCGCCACGCCTGGCATCACACCCCCACCTCCTCCGCTCACAAGCCTCCGCCCGCCATGTCCCCTCCCCTCGGTTATACACGACGTCCACAACCCCCCGTTCCCCGTTCCCCCGACGGCGCTACGGTGTGGACCATGCGCCCCGACATGCTGCCTGCCGACCACATCGCGGAAGCCGAGCGACTGCTGCGCACCGCCACCCAGTACCCCGAGGACCACGAACCCCTGTTCCTGCGGGCCGCGGCCCATCTGGAGCTGGCCGGCGACCGCGAACGCGCCACCGGCCTCTACTCCTCCCTCCTCGCGGCCTCCCCGGCCCCGGACCACCCCCATCTGGTGAAGGCGCTCCAGGCCGCCAACCTGTGGGAGTACGGTCACGAGGCGGAGGCCCGCGCGATCATCGAGGGGGTGCGCGCCGCGGCCCCGCTCGATCCGGCGCCGTGGGAGATCGTCGCGGAGACCCTGGAGTCCCACGACGAGCTGGAAGCGGCCCACGACTCCTTCACCACCGCGCTCCGCCTCCTCCTCTCCCCGGACGAGGAGGTCCCGTACGCCACCCAGTCCCTCCTGATCGGCCGCCACCGCGTACGCCGTCTGCTGGGGCTGGACCACGACACCTGGGACGCCCTGGCCGACCAGGTCAATCCGATGCCCATCTCCCTGGACGAACTCCACGACCCGAAACGCCTCTGGTCCCTGGGTTCCGAGAACCCCGAGGAGCTCCAGGCCGAGATCACCCGCCTCCGCGCCGAACTGGGCTCCTACCGCACGGCCCTCTCCCGCCCCTTCCCGGTGGCGCTGCTGCACTGGCCCGCCGACGAACTGGCCGAACTCCTCACCGCGTACCCCTCCCTCGCCACGGAGTACCCCTCCCACGAGGCCCACCTCACCCAGGTGGAGTCCGCCCTCCGCGACCTGGCCGCCACGGGCACCCCCAACCTGGGCATCGTCACCGCGACGGTCCCCTCCTACGAGGCCTTCGCCGCCTCCGAACAGTCCTCCCCCACCCACACCCCCCTCCTCCCCCAATACACCACCACCCTCGCCGCCCGAGCCCGAGCCACCCCCTGGCCCCCCACCCGCAACGCCCCCTGCTGGTGCACCTCCACCAAGGCATACCGGGACTGCCACGGGGGCGGGTGACCGCTCCGAACGACCTCGGAGCGACACCGGAAAATGGGACACTGGGCCCATGCGAGCCGCACCCCCGTCCAGCCCTGATGTCTCGGCCCGGATGAGTCGACAGACCAGCCAGGACACCGGCGCCGAACGGGCGGTGCGGCAACTGCTCCACGCCTCCGGGTACCGCTACCGCACCCACTATCCGGTGCCGGGGATGCGCAGACGGAAGATCGACATCGCGTTCACCCGTGCCCGGTTGGCGGTCCTCATCGACGGCTGCTTCTGGCACGGCTGCCCGGAACATGCCACCAGCCCCAAGGCGAACGCCGAATGGTGGCGGAAGAAGCTCGATCGCAACATCGAGCGGGACCGGGAGACAAACGCGCAGTTGCGGTCCGAGGGGTGGACCGTGTTGCGTTTCTGGGAACACGAGTCACCGGAGGCCGTGATGCGCCAGGTGGCCACGGCTGTCGAACAGGAGAAGGCGAACAGGCGGAAATGACCCACGGAGGGCGGGGGCCGGTGAGCGGACTGCGATGCGTCGACGTGTGCGCGGGCGCGGGGGGATTGGCTCTGGGACTGGAGCAGGCGGGCTTCGCCCCCGTACTGCTCCTGGACAAGAACCCTGTGGCCTGCGCCACCCTGCGTGAGAACCGCCCTGCGTGGCACGTTCTGGAGGCGGATCTGCTGGACTTCTCCCCGTCTCGGTATCAGGAGATCTATGACGTGGATCTCCTGTCGGCGGGACCTCCCCGGGTGAGGTCGGGTGCCACTGTTGCGCGCACCGGGGCCGAGACGGAGCTGCGACTGCTGGAGGCCACCGTCTACCTGGCGCATGCCGTCCAGCCTCGCGCGCTGGTCGTCGAGAACGTACCGGGGCTGGTGAACACGCCCGGCCTCGCGTCGATACGCGAACTCATCGGCGACGAGCTGAGCCATCTCGGCTACCGGTTCCGGTGGTTCCTCCTGAACGCGGCCGACTTCGGGGTGCCCCAGAGTCGGAGACAAGGAATGCTCGTGGCGCTCAAGGAACGGTATTTCGATGCGTTCCGTGCACCGGAACCGACGGTGCGCGAGTACGTGTCCGTGGGTCGGGCCCTCCGCCGCTCCATGGCCATGGGCGGTTGGCGGGACGCCGATCGATGGGCGGCCCAGGCTCTCGCCGTGGCACCGACCTTGGTGGGCGGGTCGGACCGGCGAGGCGGCCCCGACCTCGGACCGACCGGGACGCGGAAGGCCTGGGCCCGGATGGGGGTCGACGGCAGCAGCGTGGCCGACAGCGTTCCCGGCGCGGACTTCGTCTGGGCGCCGGAGACCGGGCAACACGGGATGGTGCGGATCACGACGGACCAGGCCGCGCTCCTCCAGGGGTTCCCGCCCGAATGGAAGTTCGCGGGGAGGAAGACGGCTCGTTACCGCCAGATCGGGCATGCTTCCCCGCCCCCCGTGGCCAAGGCGCTCGGGCTGGCGATCCGAGCTGCGTTGGATTCACCTGTAACTCCTGTCCCGCGTTACACTCCAGCCCCATGAACAGCCCGGAAACACAGGTTCACCACCTCGACGGAATCCGGATTCTGGACCTTTTCGCAGGCCCGGGTGGACTCGATGTGGCAGCGCACTTTCTGGGCTTCAAGAGCATCGGGATCGAGTGGGACCGGAACGCGTGCGAGACCCGCTATGCCGCGGGACTGCCGACCATCCACGCCGATGTGAGCGTGATGCGCGCGAGTCGCTTCGACGAGATCCCGAAGTCGGTCGACGTCCTGGCGGGTGGGCCTCCCTGTCAGTCCTTCTCCGTCGCGGGCAACGGCAAGGGACGGCGAGCGCTCTCCGAGGTGAAGGATTTCATCCACCGTCTCGTGGACGGGGACGACGAGGCGAAGATCGACGAGGACCTGCGCGCCCTCGACGACTCGCGCACCGCCTTGGTCCTGGAGCCCCTTCGCTGGCTGCTCAAAGCGATCGAGACGGACGGACGCGACCCCTACAAGGTGATCGTTCTGGAGCAGGTGCCCGCGGCCCTGCCTCTCTGGGAGGTCTACGCGAAGCTTCTGCGCGCCGGCGAAGGGCGGCTCAACGGCGTCAAGTACGAGGCGGAATACCTTCAGTTGAAAACGGAGCAGTTCGGCGTCCCGCAGACGCGCACACGCGCCGTACTCGTCGCCCGGCGCCCGGGGCACGGAGCCATCGAACCATTCGATACCACCCATCTCCCCTTCGACCTGAATCGTGGGAAACGGAACGCCTCCCAGCCGGACCTGTTCTCGGCCGATTCCGACGTCCCCGGAGGCAAGCGGCGCTGGGTCTCCATGGCCGAGGCTCTCGACTCGGCGAGCAGGCTGAAGGGTTCGCCTGTGGACGTGTCCCGGCTCCGGACGAGAGGCAGGATGAAGTTCTTCGTCGTCTCGAACTACGGCTCCGGGGGCGACCCGAAGAATCGGGGCCGGCGCCTCTCCTCCGAGCCCGCCTTCACGGTCACCGGGAAGATCTCCCGGAACAAGGTGTACAGGTCCGCGGAGGAATACGAGGCGGCCCGGTCCGACCGGTTCACCATCCCCGAGTCGGGGGTTCTGCAGACCTTCCCGCACAACTTCCCGTGGTCGGGCAAGGACCAGGCGCAGCAAGTGGGAAACGCGGTGCCGCCCCGGCTGGGCATGCACGTGCTCAGCCGGGCGCTCCGCGGGAACGCTCCCTCGGAAGGGGAGCTGGCGGCCTCCGTCACCTGGCCCGATGTGCCCCCGGCCGGCACGGCCGAACTGCGTGCCATCGGCTGTGGCGATCAGAGCCGGTGCCCACCGGATTCACACAAGGTCACCCGCTCTCCTCAGGAACCCGCCCCCTGACCGGCGCGTCCTCGAAAAGGTCCTCGAAGAGGGCGACGAGCCGCTCCACCGCCTCGTCCGGGACGCTCTCCTCCTCCGGGCCTTCGGGAAGGCTGTTACGGGGGGACGGACCGGCGGACTCGGCCCCCGCGATCCAGTCCCGCAGGGAGTCGCCGTCGTGTTCCAGGTCCGGGGCGATGACGTCGTACATCAGAGTGGCCGCAGCGGCATTGACGGCGGCCGTCAGGGCGTTGACCTCGCGACCGGTGCGCACGACCCCTCTCTCGATGAGCCGGACAAGGGCGAGAGAGGTGGGGCGGTGGTCGATGATGTCCAGCCGGAGAGCCGAGTTGAGCATGTCCTGGCTACCGCAGGCCACGACGGCGGGGCGGTAGTCCGGGCCGTCGCGGAAGAGCTCGGCCGCCCACCACAGGCGGGCGAACGCCTGCTTGTAGTGCGGGCCGACGAACTTGTCCCGGGCCACACGTCCGGGCGAGCCGTCGGCCTTCGGCTCGGAGAGATGCCGCCAGACGACATAGTCCGGAGCCACCCCGAGGGCCAGATACGTCCAGAGCCCCTTCTCGGCTGCCTCCCGGCGCGTCAACCGCAGAGTCTCGTGCAACCGCGGCGCCAGCCAGGCGTCGGCCGCCGTGGGGCGTTCGCCGTGGAACTTCGCCAGGGCGTGGTCCATCAGATCTCGTACCCGGTGCAGGCCCAGTCGTGCTTCGTCGTCGGGCAGCGGCTCGGCAACCTTGTTCAACGCGATGGAAGGAACGTCGTCGCGTCCCTCCAACAGTCCCGCGGAAATGTACTCCGCGGCCTGTACATCGGAGAGCAGGGCAAGTCGCTCCGGAAGGTACTCGGGGCGGGAAGTCACGCGCGGGTCTCCTGGTCGAGTCGTTCGATGTCACGGACAGTGTCGGCCAGGGCCCGGGGGACCTCGGCACGGCGGGAGGCCGCGTACTGGACCCGCGGTTGCAGGTCCGCCCAACCCCCCTCGCCCGTGCGTCGGATGTGCACCTCGCGGAGTGCGTCCTCCACGGACCGCCCGGGAACGATGTCCGGCAGCATTTCGCGGAGCACCTCGCCACGCCAGTCCGGCGGGAGGAGCGGCGTCCCGTCGTCCTCGATCTCCAGGTCGCCGATGGCGGTGTGAAAGACGGCGGTCCACACATCGGTACTCATCTGGGCCAGCAGTATCTCTCGTACGACGCTCTCCACCTTCGAGCCCTGGCCGTCCACCAGCGCCACGAGGCCCTCGAAATCCGAGTTCAGGCGGACGACGGGCATCCGGCCCGCGGTGTCCAGGATCCAGGGGGCGTCCCGGAAGCTGCGCAACCACTCGGCGCTGCGGGCGAAACTGACCGCGTTCAGGTCGATCTGGCGATGCCTGAGCGGGGCGTCGGCCGTCATGTCGACCAGCCACTCGTCGTCCGTGGAGGCGATGACCCGCCCTTCGACTCCGCCCACGGTCGCCACCACGTGCACGACGAGGGACGCACGATCCAGGTGGTCGGACCGGTCGAGTTCGATCTCCCCCGACCACTCCCTCCCGCCCACCACGTCGGGCGTCAGCCGTGCGACGGTACGCGTGTTGGTGGCCCCCTCCGTCAGGACGGCGACGACCGTGACATCCGACCAGTGGCCCTTGGTCTCGATCTCACGTACCGGTACGGTCGCGGTCAGGGTGAGCCGTGCGCTCTGCCAGTCGTCGCGCTCGGCCCTGCCGAGTGCCACCACCTTCTCGACGACCGAATACCCCTTGGTGTCCATCTGCTCCCGATGGTCGCCCGGGCCGATCAGCCGGACGGCCGTGACACGCGCCGTCACCGGGCCGGTCGGCCGCTCGTAGGGATAGGCCCTCACGCGACATCCCCCTTGCTCTCGTGGAGTTCGACGACGAGTCCCGTCAGCGCGGCCCGCACCGGGTGCGTGGACACATCCGTGACTCCTCGAAAGCTGGCGCGGCGGACGCCCGGCGGGAAATACAGCATGCCGTCGGAGACCTCGCAGTTGCTCACGGCCACGAGTTCGGCCCACATGACCACGGGACGCGTGCCGGAGCGAACGTCCAGCTTCGCGACGGGGCTCATACGCCAATGATCTCCCCCCGGCGACACCTTGACCTCAGCGGTGACCTGCCAGGCGCCGGAGACATCGACGACGGCCTTCAACTCGTCCAGTTTCGGCGGCGCCACCGTCCCCTTGGCCTTGGCGGCGGGCCTTCCCGAGAGGTTGAACCGCTTGCTCGACCTGCTCGCGCCACTCCTCTTCCTCTCCTGAGGAATCGCCACGAGTCCGCGCACGGCCTTGTTGGTCTCGGTGGTCAACGTCGCGATCCGCCGATGGGCCGAGGGCGAATAGCGCATCCGCAACTCCTCGGTCTGCCCCCACTTGTTGTGCTCCGGTGGCTCGGACGAGCGGAGGAACTCCTCGGCCTCGGCGGCGAACGGCGCATCGTCCCCCGCCGCGAGTCCCACGAGCAGAACGCCCTGGAACGGGTTGGTCCCCACAGGGATTTCGGGCACCGAACTGGTCTTGACGGTCATGCGATTGCCACGCATCGCGGTCACCTGGTTGATCCTGCCGTCCTGGTCGGTGGCCTCGGTGACGAGCAGTACCGCCCGGTGTTCGCCGGCCGTACCGGCGAGCCCGTCCCTTTCGGGGACCTTCAACGGCACCGTGACGAGGGCCACTTGACCTGCTTCTGTGAGCCGGTCCACCGTCGTGCCGCTCAGGAAGGCGTGCAGGGCGCGCGAGCGCGCGGGCTGATGCACATGGGGATCGACCTGCTCCTCCGCAAGGACTTCCGCACCGTTGCGCAGCGTCCGCACCGAAGCCTCCAGCAGGGGGCGACGGTCACCGCCCGCTGTCATGGCGGCCCAGAAGTTCCGCCCCAGTGCGTGGACCAACCTCCGGTGCATGCGCTCCAGAGTGTCGTCGTCGTCCAAGTCCCCTTCCTGATCCCGTCCGTCCCCCGCGAGGCCGGCGACATCGTGGGCTCCGACGATCAGGAAGGACGTACCGGGCTCATCGCTCTCGCGGGTGAGATGCAGGTTCGCGACCGTGTCCTCGTCGCCCCACCAGGAGCGGACGACCTCCGTGTTGTCGGACTCCGGGTCCGGCAGGCCCAGCCAGGCGGGACCGGCGAACCTCTTCCCCTCCACCTCGCGCCAGGGCAGGTCGAGGCGCCCGATCAATCGCCTTCGGGTATGCCCCTCATGCGGTTCGGAGAGTGTGGAATTCATGAGGACGAGCCCGAGACGGCTGGTGGACCAGAGCGTCGCCTTACCGAGTCCGTATGAACCGCCCGCCGCGGCATTCGACTTGTGACTGTCGAGTTGCCGCCGCACAACAGCCGCGAAGCGACCGTCCTCGTAATCGTCGCCGGTCAGCCCATTGGCGTTGTAGTCGTCGACACGGAGAAGAACCAGGCGGTCTCGCTCGGTCATATCTCGCAGACCCGCGCTGATGACGCGTCCGACCTTCTGATCCTGGGCAGCGGCGGCCTCGTAGTGGGGGCGCAGAACGTCCCAGTGGATCGCGGCACGGAATCTGGCCAGCGCGTCACCGGACAGTTCATGCAATGTGTAACGGACGTGGACCGGAAGGTCACTCCTCCGGTCTCGCTCGTCCAGGCTGTTCTGGGTGGCCTCGCGGGCGAGAACCTCCAAATCGGCCTCGAAAGCGAAGGCCGCCGCATTGCCGAACTCCCTTCCACCGTCGTCGTGTCCGGGCCGGTGATACCAGACGGCCGGCGTCTCCACCGGCTCCGCCCGATCCTCC
The DNA here is from genome assembly GCF_040683935.1 of Streptomyces sp. NPDC093085. Classification (NCBI taxonomy): domain Bacteria; kingdom Bacillati; phylum Actinomycetota; class Actinomycetes; order Kitasatosporales; family Streptomycetaceae; genus Streptomyces; species Streptomyces sp. NPDC093085. The sequence continues at coordinate 121,756 of NZ_JBFBFB010000008.1, forward strand.
GGAGCGACCACGGAGTCCCGCCCGATCCCTTCCCCGACCCCGAAGATCCCCCGCACCTTGGTCACATGGTCCGGGCTGGGAACGGAGCGGCCTTGGAGCCAGGTCTCGACAAGCGCTCGGGGCACTCCCAGGCGGTGCGCCAGTTCACTTTCGTCGGTTCCCTTTTCCCGCATGCGCTCGGCCAACCATCGATCGAACTCCGTGCCGTTCACGGCCACCGTTCCCGCTCTCCTCTCATCGCTGTTCCCCGTTCCCGGCGTGGTTCCCGCCGCGCCGGTGCGACCGTTCGGCGGCGGCTCGCCCGCCGCTTCGCGCGCCATCCGGCGCGCGGCGTTCGCCCGACGGCGCTCCGCGTCCTCGTCGTCGGGTTCGAGTCCCATCTGGATCCTCAGGTCCTTGATCGCGCGCTTCTCGATCTGCCGGATGCGCTCGCGCGTGACCCCGATCCGCTTACCGATCTCATCAAGCGTCCAGGGTTTCCCGTCGATGAATCCGAATCGCAACAGAAGAATTTCACGCGTTCTCTTCGTGAATACACACGCATCGAAAGTCTGCATCATCTCCTGATGCTCGAACGCGGCTCGAAGCATCTGCTCCGGGCCCGGCACCGGACGGAATGTGTCGACGACGAGATCTCCGAGCGTCACGTTCTCGCCCACGGGTCGTTCGAGCGACAGAACCGCACGGCGACTCAACCCTACATAGATCTTCACCTTTTCAGGATCGAGTTTGCAGGCCAGGGCGATATCGTCCACTTCGGGGATCCTGCCCTGGTCGAGAATCGCCTTCTGCGCCTTCCGTACTTTTTCCACATGGTTCCAGATGTGGACCGGGAGACGGATCGCCGCCTCTTCATTGATCACGGCCCGAGTGATTCTCTGCCGGATCCACCATGTGGCGTAGGTGGAGAACTTGCACCCCAGGGAGATGTCGAACCCCTCCACGGCACGGATGAGACCTATCGTGCCGTGCTGAAGAAGATCCTCGTACATGGGGTTGTCCGGCCAACGCCCCAGACCGTGAAGGAACTTGCGGACGAGGAGCTGGTTGTGCACGACCATCGCGGTCAGCGCTCGGTGCTCCTCACCGTCCCTCGGGAGCGCCGCCAGGTAGCCGTCCGGCAAGGGCTCCGACGGCTTTCCGGCCCCTCGGAACAGGAGGCAGAGCCCCACCTCCTCCTCCGGGCTGAGCAGGCGGTGCTGCGGCCCCGCCCTCCTTCGATCGACTTCGAGCACCTTCCGAGCGGCACGACGAGCAGCCGCCAGGTCATGGACCCGCACGGTCCCTCGGAACGACTCCGGGTCCGGGGCATCTTCTTCCTCTCCTTCCTCCTCCTCGGCGCCTTCCGACTCTTCGAAGTCCCCGTCGGAGTCGGCCCGGTGGTCGAAGATCACGCTCCGTGACGCGTCCGGCTCGGCCTCGTCGGTTTCGTCCGCCACTTCCGCCGCGGTCACGGCCTCGTACAGGGTGGAGGTCTCCTGCGCGTCGAGGCGCGCGGCCTTCATCACCTGCTCCAGAGCCGTGCGGCGCTCGACCCCCTCGTCCGTGAATCGACGGGTGAGACGGACGAGCAGATCCCATCCGGCCTCATCCGTCGGTCTGTCGGCTCCGTCGTCCCGCTCTCCCGCCATCACACTCTCGCCCCCCGGTATCACACGCCGTGCCCCCTGCCTCGTAGTCCATCACTCATCGAGCTGTCGCCGCCGGCACTTCCTCACCAGGTTTCCTACCGCGAGATCCGTCACCGGTATCTTAAAGAGCCGAGGGTGTGACCATGGGGAGAGTGGATGCGGATCATTCCGAGTGAGATCTCGAACAACACCAGAAGCCAGGCCGAACGGAGTGTGTTCGCAGCCCTCAAGGCGATTCCGGACGGCGAGAGCGTCGCGCTCCACTCGGTGCATCTTCCACAACACCACAGGAAACGTGTGGGCGAGATCGACTTCGTCGTGATCATGCCGGAGATCCTGCTCTTCATCGAGGTCAAGGGAGGCCAGGTCCGACAGCACGACGGGAAGTGGTACTACGGGCCGCCCGGCCGTGAAGACGGCCCCAAAGAGAGTCCTTTCGCCCAGGCCAACGGCGGGATGCACGAGTTCGATCGGGAGATCGGCGCGCTGATCGGCAACTTGAGGGACCACGGTGTCCCCAGCGGCTACTTGGTGGTCACCCCGGATGTCGATATCCCGCGCACCACCGAGTTCGAGCCCCAGCAGTATCTCGGTGCGACCGCCTACGACGGCGGACGCGGCCTTGCGCAGGGCATCGAGCGGGCGACCCGGTTCTGGTCGGACCGGAACCGTTGGGCCCGGACGCCCGTATCCGCCGCCCTGCGCAAGAAGATGCTCGACGCCGTCCGGCCGGAATTCGACCTCGTACCCAATCTGCACTCCCGGTTGACGCACCTCGAAGCGACGTTCGAGCGCCTCACCGACGAACAACTCGCCCGACTGGACGATCTCGAGACCCACCCGCGTCTGACCTGGACCGGCGGCGCCGGCACCGGAAAAACGTTCCTTGCCACCGAGGCCGCTCGCCGAAAGTCCGCAACCGGTAGCGTCCTGTTCACCTGCGCGAGCAGCACACTCGCCACTCACCTGCGCAGAGTCCTCCCCGAGCACGCCATCACCGTCCTGCCCTTCGAGCGGCTGGACGAAGTCGGGCACCGCACCTTCGATCACCTGATCGTCGACGAGGCGCAGGATCTGATGACCCTCGACCATCTCGACGTCCTGGAGAATCTGGTCTCGGGCGGCCTCGACACGGGTCGATGGATCTTCATGCTCGACCAGAACAACCAGGTCCTGACGCCCGACGCCTACGACCCCGAGGCATGGGACTACCTGAGCGAGCTCGGCACGCCGTACGGCCCCCTGAGGCGCAACTGCCGCAACACGGTGCAGATCGTCCATCAGGTTCGTCGCTACACGGGGGCGGATCCGGGTGTCGCCTCCGCAGGCGAAGGGGAACCGGTCCGCTTCGCCGACGTGCAAGACCCTCAGGAGGAGGCCGCCGCTCTCGACGCCTACGTGGACGAGTTGGTACAGGAGGGTGTCCCCCTACGGGACATCACGGTGCTCTCCGCCTCCGGTGAGTGGGGGACGAGTTCGGCCCGTCTCTCCCGGCGGGCCGGCAAGATCGAGCGATTCGTCGACGTGGTCGGGACGGAGCGGACGAAGCATCGGCTCACCTGGTCGTCCGTCGCCGATTTCAAGGGCCATGAGAACCGCGTCGTCTGCCTGATCGACCTCGCACCCGACCATCTCAAGGGCCGCCTCGACACCCTCTATGTCGCCTGGACCAGGGCCCGCGCGCAGCTCTGGGTCGCCTGCACCCCCGATACCCGCCGCGCGCTGAGGAATCTCGGCATCGCCACCCTGACGCGGCAGGAGGGAATCCGATGAACCTTTCGGAAGCGCGGCTCTCCGAGCACCGTACCGAGTTCGTCGCCTACCTCCGCCGACAGTTGGTCGGTCCTGCCAGCGCCGAGGACGAGATCCTCGCCGACCCTCCGGACCGTCGCTATCTGATGGGGACGCTGCATCCGCGTGGCGCCTCGCTGCTGGAGCACTCACAGGACGACGGCGAACAGGCATTCGGCGAATCGGCGTCGGGGAACGGCGAGGAGGACAGTTTCGCCGACGACCCCGTGGCCGAGGCGAACGCATGGCTCCCGTCGTCGCTCGGCTTCTCCTTCTTCACCAACGCGTCGCACCTCGACGTGACCTGCGGGGCGTCCCGCTATCTGACGTCCCGCGAGGGCGGGCGTCGCCGTTGGCAGAGGCAGCCTCGGCTCTCCACCACGAAAACCGTCACGGTGGACGACATGACCCCGATCCCCGTTCTGGAGGGTCACGGTCGTCTCCATGTGCGGTGGCGCCCGTTCGGAGGCGGGCACCTCGTCACCTGTGTCCTCGCCAACGCCCATGACGAGGAGGAGAGCACGTACAAGGACCGCGACCTGATGCTCTTCCAGGCCGAACTTCGGGCGACCACGCTCGGCGGGCGGGTGCTGGAGTACCCCAGCACCCGTCTCAACAGCCGTGACGAGGAGGAACAGGAACTCCGGGTCCAGTACCGGCACATCGTGACCAGGGCCGTGGGGCACGGATGCGCGGTGGAGTGGGATTCCGACACCGACGCGGTCACCACCGTACGGGCGCAGGTCATGCCCCGACAGGTGGTCGAGCACATCAAGCCCGACGGTCCCAAGGACCTGCCGATCCTCGATCTCGCGCGCCTGTCCCGGACCGATCTCACGGTGGCGGACCTCCGGGACGAACTCGACTCCTTCGTCCTGGGATACGGCGAGTGGTTCGAGACCCAGCGGTCCCAGGCCGAGGATGTGCAGCAATGGGCCGCCGAACCCGTCGCGCGCATCCTCGACCGTATCGAGACCGCCCTCGACCGTATGGCGTCGGGGGTGGCGGCCCTCACCGCCCCGACCCCGGCAGGGGAGAAGGCCCGCGAGGCGTTCCGTCTGGCCAACCGGGCCATGGCGCTCCAGATGCTCCACAGCCGCCCCGAACTCGCGGGCAGCCGCCGTCGCAGGAACAGCGAAGTGGTCGAGTTGTCCGAACCTGGCGGCGACTACGCGTGGCACCCGTTCCAACTCGCCTACTTCCTCCTGGTGGTCGAGGGGTTGATGAACCCCGAGCACGAGGATCGCAGGACGGTGGACCTCATCTGGTTCCCCACCGGAGGCGGCAAGACGGAGGCATACCTCCTCACCGCCTGCTTCGAGATCCTCTGGCGCCGGCTGCGCTTCGGTGCCCTCGGCGGCGGTACGGCGGTGCTGAGCCGGTACACCCTGAGCCTGCTCACCACGCAGCAGTTCCAACGTACGGCGACCGCCGTCTGCGCCCTTGAGCACATCAGGAGGGGAAAGGACGGGCCGCTCCGCCACGACCTCGGGGAGGAGCCCATCTCCATCGGGCTCTGGGTGGGCATGGAGACGACTCCGAACAAGATCTCTGTCGCACAGGACGAGCTCGGGGTCCTGAAGCAGATGAACGAACCCGACGACCGTTTCCTCCTGGAGCGCTGCCCTTGGTGCGGCACCGAGATCGTCCCGGTACGAGCGGGGCAGGACAAGGACTTCGGCATCCGGGCGGACGGCGTCAGCACGTCGTTCTTCTGTCCACGTCGGACCTGCGACTTCCACGACCTGCTCCCGGTGTCCGTCGTGGACGAGCAGATCTACAAGGAGCCCCCGACATTCGTGCTCGGCACGGTGGACAAGTTCGCCCGCCTGGCATGGGAAAAGGAGGCGGGGAACCTCTTCGGCAAGAACGGCGGACGCGCCCCCTCCCTGGTGATCCAGGACGAGTTGCACCTGCTGGCGGGCCCGCTGGGGACGACGGTCGGTCTCTACGAATCGGCCATCCTCGAACTGTGCGCCTGGGGCGGAACCGCGCCGAAGGTCATCGCGTCGACGGCGACCATCCGCCGCTCGCAGGACCAGGTGCGCAGCCTTTACGGGCGTCCGACGCAGCTCTTTCCCCCGGCCGGGATCAAGGCCGGAAGCTCCTACTTCGCCTCGCCCGACGAGGACAAGCCCGGCCGGCTGTACGTGGGCGTGATGGCCCAAGGGCACACCGCCTCGACCTCGACCGTTCATGTGGGCGCCGCCGCGTTGCAGGCCCCGAAGGAGATCTGTGAGGACGACACGCTCCGCGACGCGTACTGGACCGCGGTGGCCTACCACAACAGCCTGCGGGAGCTCGGACGCACCGTCACGATCGCGAGGGACGACATCCCCGCGCGTCTTGAACATCTGACGAAGGACGACGCCCTACGGCGCGAGCTGAACGACGAGTCGGTGGTCGAGCTGACCAGCAACATCCCTCGTGCCGCTCAGCCCCGACTCCTCGAACGTCTGGGCAAGAGTTTCAAGAGTCCCGACAGCGTCTCCTTCCTCGCCACGACCAACATGCTCTCCGTCGGTGTCGACGTGCCACGACTCGGTCTCATGATCATGAACGGTCAGCCCAAGACGACCTCGGAGTACATCCAGGCCACCAGCCGTGTCGGCCGTCGTCATGTGCCGGGGCTCATCGTCACGCTCTTCCGTTCGACCAAGCCCCGCGACCGGTCCCACTACGAGTCGTTCGGTGTCTACCACCGCTCGCTCTACCGACACGTCGAACCGACCAGTGTCACGCCGTGGTCGATGCCCTCGCGCAAGCGAGCACTCCACGCCGTGCTGACCATCCTGGTGCGGCACGGGATCGGCCTGGACGCGGAGGACAAGGCCGGGGACATCGTCCACCACGCGGCCGAGGTCGCGCGGATCCGCGACCTCGTGGTGGATCACGTGCGGCGGGCCGACCCGGAGGAGGCCGAAGCCGCTGCCGAGCATCTGGACGAGCGGATCGAGGAGTGGAGGCAGGAAGCCGAGATCGCGCGCGGCGACGGCAGCCGGCTCCACTATCAGTCCCAGGGGCGCATGTACTCCGCGCTCCTCACCGACTTCGGCAAGAAGGACGGCATATGGGAGACGGCCCAGTCGATGCGCAACGTCGACCGTGAGTGCCTTGTCGCCGTGAAGGGAGCATGAGCAGCAGTGGGAAACATTCGGCGGAAGGTCCGCAGGGCTCAGACCATTGTCCCCTTCGGTGTCGGGGGGATCCTCGACCTCCGCGGCGAATCGTTCGTCGCCGGCGACATCAGAGGGTGGCCGGGGAGCGCGGAGCTGGTGGAGTCGCCCCGGCTCGCAAGAAAATTGCGGGTCGCGCAGTTCCGCTCGGCCCCGGTCATCCCCTCCGGGAAGGCCGCCCAAGCAACCCGCATCGGGCCTTCCTACGTACGGTTCCCCAAGTGGCTCTTCTGCCCGAAGTGCCGAGAGATGCAGCTCTGGGTCACCCATCGCGAGACGAAGGACAAACAGCCGACGTGCGGGCGATGCCCGGGAAAGTCGACGCTGGCCCCGATGCGTTTCATCCAGGTGTGCAGGGCCGGCCACATGGCCGACATCGACTGGCGCCGATGGGCCCACTCCAGGAGTGAGAGCCATGAGCAGCGCCAATGCCAGGTGAACCGGCTCCGGTTCGTCACCACGCCCCAGTCCTCCGGGCTCGACGCCCTGCGCGTCGTCTGCTCCGTCTGTCACGCCGGGCGCAACCTGGCGGGGATCAGTCAGAAGAACATCCTTCAGAAGATGGGCCTCCCCTGCCCGGGAACCCACCCCTGGCAATCCGGGACCGATGAGGCGGACTCCTGCGAGGAAACGCCACAGGCAGTGCAGCGCGGTGCCTCGAACGTCTACTTCCCGATCACCCACTCGGCGCTCGACATCCCCGAACCCACAGGTCTCACCGGGGACGAAGAAGCGACCGGGAATGTCGTCGCCCACCGCTTCTGGCCGCACTACGTCGCCGAGGGCGACAGTCCGATCACCGATCACTTCAGGAAGATCATCGCCTCGGAGTGCAAGGTTCCGGAGCAGTTCGTGGAAGCGCTGCGACGCCGCCGGACCGAGGAGGCCGAGGCGACGTCGTCCCCGGATCACTCGGACGACGACCTGAGCATCGCGGAATGGACAGCTCTCTCCGTACCGGGATCCGTGGCCAACTCGGATACGTTCTCCGTACGTCGGACCCGGCTGGGAATCGATCACGACCATCCCGAGTCGATGCGGAAACTGGCCGCGGACATCTCCGCGGTGGTCGTCGCCGACCGGGTGCGCGAGGTGCGCGCGCTCGAAGGGTTCACCCGGTACGAGCCCGACTCCGGCGACGGCGAGGAGACCGAAGGCGGACGTGTCGTATCGGTCGACACACGTGCTCGCCCCCAGTGGCTGCCTGCGGTGGAGACCTACGGCGAAGGAATCTTCATCGCCGTCGACGAGGCACGCCTGAGCACCTGGGAGCGGCTTCCGGCGGTGCGCACCTGGACGGAACGCATCGAGCGCAATCTGGGCGCCTCCTACAAGGCCGAGCGTCTCCGGGAGAAGACGGGGCCCGCACTCCTCCCTCGTTTCGTGATGCTGCACACCCTGGCCCATCACTTCATCCGCCAACTCTCCTACGACAGCGGATACAACGCGGCTTCACTACGAGAACGTGTCTACGCCCGCAGTCACGCCCCGGGAAGCGAGCTGCCGCCCCAGGCCGGAGTGTTCGTCTACACGGCCGCGGGGGACGCGGAAGGGACATTGGGCGGGCTCGTGCGCCAAGGGCAGCCCCCCAACCTCGCCGAGACTCTGATCAGGCTGCTCGAATCCGCTCAGTGGTGTTCGCAGGACCCGCTGTGCGCCGACTCGACAGGCAGGTCGTTGGCGAACCTCAACCGCGCCGCCTGCCATGCGTGCACGCTCCTTCCCGAGACCTGCTGCGAGGTCGACAACTCCCTGCTGGACCGAACCCTGTTGATCGGCGACGACGAGGTTCCGGGATTCTTCCGGGGCGTCATCCGGACCGCTCTCGAAGAATCGGCCGGCGCCGTCGAGCTGCCATGAGTATTCCCTCCCTGCTGGATCTGAGAACAGAGCAACAGGCCGTGATCGATCTTCCCTTCCACGGGAACCATGTCGTCACCGGTGCGACCGGGTCCGGAAAGACCGTGATGGCGGTCTACCGCGCGTGGGCGATGGCGGTGACCGGTCGCGACGTCCATCTCTTCACGCACTCCAATCCGCTCCATCAGTACCTCGCCCAAGTCGCACCGGAGCTCACCGAGGCGATCAAGGTCACCACCTACCATCGGTGGGTCAGGTGGTTCTGGAGCCGGCACTTCGATACCGAACCGCCGAGCACCGACGAGGATGGATTCGACTACGACTGGATCGAGATGCAGCGGCACTGCATCATGCGGGGCTTCAAGTCGGTCGCGCATCTGGTGATCGACGAGGGCCAGAAGCTCCCCGCCGCCTTCTACCAGTGGTGCCGGATCGTCGGCGCCGGTGTCACGGTGTACGCCGACGAGAACCAGCGCATCGACGACGCCCAGAGCACCCTGTCCGAGATCTGCCGAGCCCTCGCCGTGGACGACGATCCGCTCGTGCTGCGCGAGAACCACCGGAACACACGGGAGATCGCGACCCTGGCATCGGAATTCCACACGGAAAACGGGAAGGCGGTCGTCCCACCGACGCGTGAGGGGCGTGCACCGACGATCCTGAAGGTTCCCTCGCTGAAGCCTTTCGTCAGCGGGGTCTCCCATTATTTCCGCGCGCATCCCGAGCGGAGCATCGGAATCATCGGCAGATCGCATCAAGTACTGCGGGACATCCAGCGGGCACTGACAGAACTCAAGCTCGCCAAGCACACCCAGGCATACACGTCCGGAGATCGCTACCGGAACGCCGTCGACTTCTCCAGGCCGTCGATCCTGGTCGTGAACTCCGCCAGTGTGAAGGGCCTGGAGTTCGACAGCGTCTTCGTCCCGGACCTGGACGCGTACACGGAGGACCCGACCGGAATGGAGGCCCGCCTCCGCTTCTTCATGCTCTGCACGCGAGCCCGCGAGGACCTCTACTTCGCGTACCGGGGCCCCCAGGAGCCGGCCATCGTCGAGCACCTCCCGGAGTCGTTGCTGGCCCGACGCGCCATGTGAGCCGCCCGGGAACGGCCGCCGGGTCAGTCACCACCCGAGGCGGCGGATTCGTGGCGGGTCGTGGAGTGCGGGGTGCGTCGGGGGGAGTTGGTGTCCATGCGGGTGGGTGGGGAACTCCCTGCCGAGCGGGCTCGGGAGCGCGTCACCGAGGTTCGGCCCGTCGTTCTGGGACGGGAAGGGGTTCCTCGACGGCGTGGGGTGGGGTGCGGGGAAGGGGTGGCGGTTGTTGTGGGTGGGGGGTGGTTTTTTGCTCTGGTCAGGGTGGTGTGGAGCAGGGTGAGGAATGACCGGGGGTCGGCGCGGAGTTGGGTGGGGGATACGGACAGGACCAGGTAGCCCTGGCTGGTCATGAGGTTGCGGCGGGTCATGGTGCGTTCCCAGTCGCCGGGGCTCAGGTGCCACTGTCTTGAGTCGATCTCCAGGACCACCGATACCTCGGGCCAGTGGGCGTCCGGGCGGGCCAGGAAGGTGCCGTCGGGGTAGAAGAGGGGCTCGTTCCAGAGCGGGTCGGGGATGCCGGCGTCGCGGAGGAGGTGGCGGGCCTCGGCCTCCTCGACCGAGCGGACGCCTGCGGTCAGGCCTTCCAGTGTCTCGGTGACCCGGGGGTTTCTCAGGGCGCGCGTGATACGTAACTCCGTTCTGAGGTCCGGGAGGGTGCAGCGGCCTCGCTGGACCACCTCGGTCAGCAGGGCCGTGACCTCGGGGCCGCTCCTCAGGTGCGGGACCGCGTCGGCCACCGCCCGGGGGAGCCTCGCGCAGGGCAGGCGTTGTACGGGGAGTACGGAGACGGGCCTTCGGGTGGTGCGGATACGGACGAAGGAGGTGTTCTGCGGCCGGCGTCCCCCCGTCACCAGGACGTCCACCGGGCCGGGGCTGCCCGACCGGCCCGCTGCCCTGACTCCGTACAGGCCCAGCGCGGCCAGGCCGGTGAGCATCGCCCCCTCACCCGCGTTCAGCAGCGCCGCGCGCAGGCGCTGGCGTGCGCTCGGCGGGCCCGTCTGGAGCAGGACCACCCGGGGCAGGACGCGCTGCCACTGGCCTCCGGGACGGCAGCGGCGCCTGACCGTCGCCGCCGATACGCCCAGCTCGGCCAGGCGGGTTGTCGTTATCAGGCTGTCCTGTGCCTTGGGGAGGAGGGTGAGGGTGGTGGGGGTTGTTCTTCGGCGTGTCTTCTTGCTGAAGGGGTTCTCGGCGGGCTGGGGGTGATCTTGGTTGGTGGGCATGGGGGGTGTATGCCCACACCCTGCCCTTCGTTACCCTGCGTGACCTAAGGTGGCGTGTGTACGCCAATCGGACATCAGGGCGTCACGAGTGCTTGCCGTCGGGGCTCTCTCTGCCGTCCGGCCATACCTCTATATGTGTCTGCTCCAGCTCCAGCATCACCCTCTGCTCCATCCCCAGCGCCGCCGTGTACTCCGCCGGGAGCTGGAGTCTGCCCGCCCGGTCCAGCATCGCGAACTCCCTGGCCACCACCGACTCCTGGCCGTCCGCGTCGATCTCCGTACGGCGCAGGACCTCGGACGACGTGCGGCCGTCGCGTATCGCCACCGTGCGGCGGACCTCGTTCTCCACCGCCTGGTCGTGCGTGACGATCACGATGGTCGTGCCCAGTTCCTCGTTGGCCCGGCGGAACGCCGCGAAGACCTGCTCGCCCGTCGCCGAGTCCAGTTCGCCGGTCGGTTCGTCGGCGAGGAGTACGGACGGCTCGTTCGCCAGCGCCACCGCGATGGCCACTCTCTGCTGCTGGCCCCCGGAGAGCTGGTGCGGGCGGCGGTCCGCGCACCCGGTTATCTCCAGCATCGACAGGAGGGCGGTGGTCCGGTCCGCCTTCGAGGCCGGCTTCCTCGCGGCGCCGCCGCTCGTCGTGCCCCGGCGGGGCGCCTTTCCTCTCAGCTGCATGGGCAGCGCTACGTTCTGCGCCGCCGTCAGGTACGGCAGGAGGTTCCGTGCCGTCTGCTGCCATACGAAGCCGACGACCTCCCTGCGGTACTCCAGCCGCGCCCTCGCGTCCATCGTCAGCAGGTCCCGGCCCGCCACCCGGGCCGCGCCCGCCGTGGGGACGTCCTGGCCCGCGAGGATGTTCATCAGGGTCGACTTGCCGCTGCCCGACGCGCCCACCAGCGCCATCAACTCGCCCTCCTGGACCGTCAGGTCCAGCCCTTGCAGCGCCTGCACCTCCACCCCGTCCGTGGTGAAGACCCGCACCAGGCGGTCGCAGGTGATCAGGGCGTCGTGGCCGTACGCGGGGCGGTCCCGGTGGGTCGTCGCCCGCCGTTCCAGGTCGGTGAGGGTGGGGGGAGGAGGGAATGCCCGGTCTTCTGTCATCTTGTCTCTCCTGCTCTCAGCTCCGTGACCGTTCCGCGTCGCCCCGCCCACCACGCCTGTCCCGCCGCCACCGCCCCCGCCAGGAGCAGCACCCCGGCCGCCGGCAGCAGCAGGGACCGGCCGTCCGTATGCAGCGGTACGCCCGCCTCCGGTGCCGTCTGCGCCAACCCGTCGTGCGGGAGAGCCAGTTGGGCCAGGTCTACGCCGGGGCCCAGCAGCCGGACGGTCGCCCACCCCACCAGGATGCCGCCGCCCGCCGCCAGCAGGGCCTGCGGCAGGGTCTCCAGGGTGAGGAGCAGGCGGCCCTGGCGGGTGGTGAGGCCCATGGCGCGGAGCCGGGCGAGGAGGGCGGTGCGTTCGGGGGCGGCGTGCAGGAGGGCGAGGAGGAGGGTGAGGGCCGCGTACGCCGCGCCCGCCGCCACCGCCGCCGCGTAGACGCGCTCCGCGCCCGCCTGGAGGGGGGATGCGGTGAACGCCGCCCGCTCCTCGCTCCGTACGGTCACCTCCGGAGGGTGCGTTCCGCCGATCGCGGCGCGCAGTTCCTTGCCGCTCAGGTGCTCGCCGGTGACCAGGAGTCCGGTCGGCGGGCCCGGTGTCAGGGCTGCCGCGTCCACCAGGAGGAAGTCGGAGCGGGGTGCGGCCGGGGTGTGGGCGCGGACCGCCGTGACCCGTACGGTGATCTCCCCCACCGCCGAGGCGATCCGGTGCTCCCCGGCGCCCAGCCGCTCCGCCACGGAGGGGGATGCCACCGCGTTGAGGACCTCCGGCCCTTGCCCGGTCTTCGTCCGGGGGGTGCCTTCCCGTAGGGGGGTCCCTTCCTGTAGGGGGGTCCCTTCCCTTACGGGGGTCACTTCCGGTAGGGGGGTCCCTTCCCTTACGGGGCCCCCTTCCCCTACGGGGTCACCTTCCCCGTCAGGGGCTCCATCCCTTACGGGGCCCCCTCCCCGTACGGGGTCACCTTCCCCTTCAGGGGTCCCTTCCCGTACCGGGCCGCCCGTCAAGGTTTCCGCCGGGAACGCCCCCAGGTCCAGTCTCGCCGCCAGTCGGGCGTACGCGGCCGGGTCGACGCCTATCAGGGGGAACGCCTTGCCCTCGCCCTCCGGGCGGGCAGTCTGGTCGCCCCGTATCGGTGTCACCTCCTGTACGCCGTCCACCGCGCCCACCGCCTCCGCCGCGCCCGCCGGCAGTCCGGCCACAGCGCCCGGGACGGTGATCCTGGCGTCCGCGCCGACCGCCAGCAGCGCGGCCCGGTCGCGGGCCTCGGTGATGCCGGCCAGGACCGAGCCGCCGAACGCCGCCGTCGTCAGCGCGATGAGCAGCGCCAGCAGCGGGAGCGCGGTCGTCGCGGCGGACGCCCGGCCCGCGCGCGCCAGCGCCAGGAAGCCGACCGCCCCGCGCAGCCGCGCCACGGGGCGCGCCGCGTACCGCAGGGGCAGGGGGTAGAGGCGTACGAGGAGCAGCGCGGCCATCAGGGCCACCAGGACCGGGGCGGCGAGGAGGAGGGGGTCGGCCGTGCCCGTCCCGGTGCCCCTGCGGCGCAGCGTCTCCACCGAGGCCGCCGCCAGGACCAGCAGGGTCAGTTCGGCCACCGTACGGCGGCGGCTCGGGCGGGCCGTCGCCAGGTCGTCCCGGCCACCGGACCCGCCGCTTCCGGCCCCGTACGCCCCGCCCCCGTACGCCCGTACCCCGCGCAGTGGCGCGACCGCCCGCAGCGGGAAGGCCGCGCAGGTCAGCAGGGCCACCGCGATCGCCGCGTACACGGCGGGCCGCAGAGTCGTTTCGCCGCCGGGCGCGCGTACGGTGACCACCGCCAGCAGCAGTCCGGCTCCGGCGGCGGGCAGGGCGATCACCGCCGTCTCGGCGAGCAGCCGCCCGCCGATGGCGGCGAGCGAGCCGCCGCGCGAGCGGAGCAGGGCGAGTTCGGCGGCGCGGCCCGCCGCGAGCAGGCCAGCGGCCATCACGAGGACGACGGCGGCGACCGCGCCCGTGCCGACGGCCGCGACCATGACGACCCGCCCGATCTCGCCGCTCGTCGCGACATGTCCGGCGACGATCTTCCCCAGGCCGGTCTCCACCGTCGCGTAGCCGCCCGCGATCTCCCGCAGCCGCAGCAGCCCCGTGCCGGTTTCGAACGACGCGATCCCCCGGCTCAGTTCGGGTGCGTCCGATGCCGTCAACTGCCCTGCGTCCGGGGCGAATCGCCAGTACGCCTGCGGCCCGGCCTGGACGCCGAGGAGGGCGGGCGCGGCCCCGGGCGCCAGCAACAGCCCCGCCTCCCAGCGGAACTTCGGCGGCTTGGACGCGTCCGCGCTCTGCCCGGGGGTGCGCAGCAGCGTCTCGGCGGACCAGTAACTCCCCTCGGGGTCATGGGGTTCGACGACCCCGGTGACCCTTACGGTGAGGGCCGGGGTCCCGTAGGGGTCGTGGAGGTGGAGTACGGAGCCGGTACGGAGCCGGAGTACCCGGGCGGTGTCGGTGGTGACCGCCGCCTCGACCTCCTCGGTCTCCCCGGCCGCCTCGGCCTCCCCGGTCCCGGCGTCCGTCGCCGGTGCGGCGGAGGGCAGGCGTCCGCTCCGTACGGTGGCGTGGGCGCCCAGCGCGTTCTGGGTGAACGGCGTGAACCGGGGCGGGAGCCCGTCCGGGCTCGGCAGCCCGGGGTCCGTGGCGGTCAGCGACTCGCCGGTACGGACGCCGTACGCCGACTCGCCCCGGTCCAAGGGCAGTTGCTCCCCGACGCGCGCCGCGGCCCGCCGGTGCAGTTCGCCGAGCGCATCGGGGCGTACGGCCTCCACCAGGGCTGATTCCGGGGTCTCCACCCCCGACAGCGGCGCCGTGAGCTGGAGTACGGTGCCGGACGCGGGCGCCCCGGCGATCTCGCGCCGCAGCCCGTCGGTCCCGGAAGCGTCGACCGCCCGGGGGAACGCGGCGGCGAGGAAGGCCGTGAACAGGACCAGCACGGCGAGGGCCACGGCCGTCCCGGGGGCGGTACGGAGCCGGGTACGCACCCAGGGGGCCACGGGGCGGGGGGTGCGGGTACCCGTACGGGTCCTGCGGGGGCGGATACCCGTAAGACCCTTAAGCCCCTCAAGGCCCTTAAGGGTTGGTCTGCTCGTCATGTCAGTGGTCCCCCTGGTGGCGGAGGGCGGCCGCCAGGCCGGTGCCGCGCCGGGCGGCGAGGAGGGCGGTGAGCAGCAGGGGCACGGCCGCGACGGCCAGGAGGAAGAGCGCCACCTGCCCGGGCGGGAGCTCCACGAGCACGGGCGGGCGGGGCCGGGTCGCCCCGGCCGTCAGTACGGTCAGCGGTACGAGCGCCCGCGCCAGCGCCACCCCGAGCGCCGCGCCGACGGCGAGGCCGATCCCGATCAGCACCCCCTGTTCCGTCGCGACCAGCCGGGCGAGGCCGCGGCGGGGCGCTCCGAGGGCGCGCAGGACGGCGAGTTCGGCGCCCCGCTCGCGCAGCGCGCCGGCCGTGGCGACCGCGAACCCCACGGCGGCGAGCGCGGCGGCGGTCCGCGCGACGGCGAGCAGCGCCGCGCGCGGCCCGTCGCCGAGCGGGTCGGCGAGCAGCCCGGCCGCCGTCTCCTCCCGTACGAGCACCTGCGCGGGCGCCGCCCCGCCGGAACGGTCGCGGAGGGCGGCGGCGACCTGGGCGGCGGCGCCGGGTGCGGTGCTCAGCCACCACTCGTTGGGCGCCAGGGAGGCGTCGCCCGCGTAGCTCCGGGCGGTGCGGGCGGCGAGCGCGGCGTTGGCGGCCTTCAGGTCGACGAGGAGGGCACCGCCGTCGGTGCGCGCGGACTCGCCCGGGGTTCCGGCCGCTGGTCTGGTTGATGTTCCGGTTGCCGCTCCGGCTACCCCTCCGGCCGATGTTCCGGTTGATGTTCCGATCGCCGTTCCGGTTGTGGGCAGTTCGCGTACGGTCCGTACGACCGTCACCCGTATCTGCTCCCCCGCCAGCGTCACGTCCACGTCGTCCCCGCGCGCGGCCCCGGTGGCCCGCAGGAAGGCGTCGGTGGCCACCGCGGGGACACCCGTCGTACGAGCCGGTGGCGCCGCGCCCGCGACATCGAGCCGGACGGTGAAGCGGGCGGTGCCGCCGTTCTGCGCATGTCCCGTGCTGTACGTGACGGTGAGCGGCGCCGTGGCGGACGCGGCCGGGGCGAGGGCGGTCGGCGCGCCGGGCGCGGCGGACTCCTGCACCGTGACGCCGCCCCGCCAGCGCAACCCGTCCGGTACGGGGACCACATCGCCGTCGCCGGTGGCCAACCGCTCGACCGTGAGACGGTGCCGCTCGGGCTCCTGGTCCTGGCCCGGGGCCGTACCGCCGAGCCGCAGCCCCGTCACCCGGAGCGGTCCGGCCGGCGCGCTGCGGGCGTTCGAAGCGGTGAGGTCGAGGGCGACGGTGGCGCGGTGCGGGCGGCCGTCGGCGGGGAGCTGGCCGGCGCTGAGGCGGTACGGGATGCCGTACCGGTCCTCGACCACCACGAGGAGGGTGGGGGCGGAGGGCGAGGCCGGGGGCGCCCCTGGCCCCCGTACCGTCGTCATCCGTACATCCAGGGTCAGCGCGCGCGCCCCGTCCGGCAGGGTGATTCCGTTTCCGGCTCCGCTTCCGGCTCCGTTTCCCGGTCCGGTTCCTGGTCCGTTTCCGGGTCCTGCTCCGGTACGGTCGGCCGCTTTCCCCGGTGCCAGCCCGGCCGTCAGGTTCTCCGGATCGCCGTCCAGCAGGTCGGGGCGGGCCAGCATCCGTTCCTCCGCGTGCGCCGTGTCCAGGGCGAGTACGGTCGCCGTCCGGCCGCCCGAGAGGCTGGTCTCCGTACGGTGCGCGGGGGCCGCCTGGCGTACCCCCGGCAGGGTGGCGTAGCGGCCGGCCTGCCCCGGTTCGGCGGGCCTGGCGTCGAGGACGCGGACCGAGGCGCCGGTCGCGAAGTCGGCCTGGTCGCGCTGGGACCGGTCCCATGACGCGCTCTGGCCGATCGCGAGCAGGCCCGTGGCCACGGCCAGGACCAGCAGCAGCGCGGGCCCGGCGCCGCGCAGCGAACGGCGGGCGAGGCGGTGGGCGGCGAGCGCGCCGGGGAGGCCACGGCCCCGGGCTGCGCGGCGTTCGGCGAGCCCGGCCAGGGGCGGCAGCAGGCGCAGGGTGAGCACCGTACCGGCGAGCAGGGCGAGCGCGGGGGCCGCGACGAGGAACGGGTCGATGCCCAGGCGGCCCGCGCGGTCGCTGCCGAGCACCCCGGTGCCGGCCCCCTCCCCGCCGCCGGTCCGCTGGTCCAACTGCCAGTAGGCCAGGGCCGCGACGAGCAGCAGCGCGAGATCCGCCCCGGCCCTTACGGGTCCGGGCAGCGCGGCGCCCCGGCCCCGGGTCCCGTTCCTCTCCCCCGTACGGGAAACCCCGGAGCCCCGGCCGGACCCGGAGGCCCCGGAGGCCCTGTCAGGGCCGGGGGTCTCGGGGTCACCGGCCGCCCGGCGGAGGGTCGGCACCACCACCAGCGCCGCGCACCCCAGCGCGACCGCCCCTGACACCAGCCACACCGGCCACCCTGGCCAGCCACCGGGCCAGACGGCCTCGCTCGCCCCGTCTGCCCCACCTGCCCCACCTGCTCCCGCCGTGGTGGCCGTCGAGCGGGCGAGCAGCGCCGTCAGCGGGGCGGCGAGCAGCGCGGCGCAGAGGGCCGCCGGGAGCGCCAGCAGCAGCGCCTCGGTGGCGGCGAGTCCGGCGAGGCGGGCGCGGGAGGCCCCGCGCGCCCGCAGCAGCTCGGTCTCGCCCGCGCGCTCCGTACCGAGCGAGCGGGCCACCATCAGCAGCGTGCACCCGGCGAGCAGCAGGAGCTGGAGCGCGACGATCAGCAGCGTGGACCGGGAGACCAGGAGCGCCCGTTCGGTCCGGTCGAGCAGGGCGGGCAGCGCGGTGGTCGCGCTCGCCGAGCCGCCGAGTGCGGGGTCGGCGCGGAGCCGTTCCGGGACCTCGGTGGAGGCCGTGCGCAGCGCGTCGATCCGGTCGGTGGTGACCGTACGGAAGTCGGCGGCGGCCAGCCAGCCGGTGGCGGCGCGGGAGAGGTCACCGGCGGCGAGTTCGGCCGCGTCGGTGAGCAGCGGGCCGTACGTGGTGAAGCCGCCCTCGGTGACGCCGCGCCCGCCGAGGGCGTCCAGCCGCCAGTAGGGGTCGTCGGGGTCGGTGGCCCGGTAGGTGCCGGTGACGAGGACCGTCCGCCGGGCGTCGGAGAGCCGGTCGGTGAGGGTGAAGCGCGCGCCGGGCGCCAACTCCAGCCGCCGGGCGGCCTCTTCGGGCAGCGCCACCGGGAGGGGGCCGGAGCCGGCTGTGGAGTCGGTTGCGGAGTCGGTTGCGGAGTCGGGTCCGGAGCCGGGTCCGGCAGCGGTACCCCTAGGGGTGGGCCACGCGCCCGCGACCAGGGTGATACGGGAACGGTCCAGCGCGGCGAAGTGGGTGAGGTCCGGCTTCTCCTCCGCACCCGGAGCGGACGGGGAGCCGGGTGCGGAGACGGCCGCCGAGACGGACTCCGAGGCGGGCCGGAGGGAGGCGGGCAGCGCGTAGGGGCCCGAGCGCTCCAGCCTCCGTACGGTCACGGGCAGCCCGTCGTACGCCTCGCGCGCCGCCTTCCGTACGGCCGCCTCCGCCGCGTCCCGCCCCTGCCCCGCTCCGGGGCCCGGCCGCTGTCCCGTTCCCTGCCCCGGTACGTCCGCGCTGACGACGAGGACGGCGGAGGCGGCGTCCCCGCCGCGCAGGGTCTCGCGGAGCGCGGTGTCCCCGACGGAGGCGGAGAACGCGGTCAGGGCGGCGAGGACACAGGTGGTCAGCGCGACCGCGAGCAGCGCGGCGGCCAGCAGCAGCCGATGCCCGGCCGCGCGCAGCAGGACGAACCCCGTCACACTTCCCCCGACTTCCCCCGAAAACCCCTGCTCCGACGCCCCGCGCCGGCTTCCCCCGAGGGGCTGTTCCCCTTAAGGGTTTCTTCCCCCCTAGGGGTCTCCCCGTCGATCTCCACTCAGCCAAACAGATAACCCAACCATTGCCTACCCCCCGGTACCCCCACATACGGTGACCGGAACGGCAATCACAGCACGGGGGATGCGCTCATGACCGAACCCATCGAAGGTCAGGTGATGGTGCGGGCCGAGAACCTGCACCGCTCGTACGGCGGCAGCGGCGGCGCCACCACCCGCCGGGCCGGCGGCCGGGGAACCAGCCGGGCCGCCGGTACGAGCGCCCTCGCGGTCCATGCCCTGCGCGGCGCCTCCCTCGAAGTCGCCCGGGGCGAACTCGTCGCGGTCAAGGGGCGTTCCGGGGCCGGGAAGACCACCCTGCTCCATCTGATCGGCGGGCTGGACACCCCGGACCAGGGCCGGGTCGTGGTCGACGGCACCGACCTCGCGGACCTCGGCGAGCGCGAACTGCTCGAACTCCGCCGCGACCGCGTCGGCTTCGTCTTCCAGTCCTTCGGTCTGATCCCGCTGCTCACCGCCGCCGAGAACGTCGGCGTTCCGCTGCGGCTGCGCGGCGCCGACCCGCGCGAGCGCGACGAGCGGGTGGCGCTGCTGCTCGCCCTCGTCGGCCTCACCGACCACGCCGCCCAGCGCCCCGGCGAACTCTCCGGCGGCCAGCAGCAGCGCGTCGCCCTGGCCCGCGCGCTCGCCAACCGGCCCGCCCTGCTGATCGCCGACGAGCCGACGGCCCAGTTGGACGCGGAGACCGGGTTCGCGGTGATGGAGCTGCTCCGCACGGTCGTACGGAGCGAGGGCACGACCGCGCTGGTCGCCACGCACGACCCGCAACTGCTCGATCTGGCGGACCGGGTGGTGGAGCTGAGCGACGGCCGGATCGTCGAAACGGAGACCGCCTGACCGCCACTGACGGCCCCTCCCCCCGACCGCCCCCGACCGCCGCTGGCGGCCTCATCGGATCACCGGAGAAAAGTTTTTTCGGGAGCGTTGAACACCCCGGCGCCCGGCCCCGTACTCCATGGCAACTCCCCCATGGTGGCTGGGCGCGTGAACGGACGACAGGGTCCGGTACACGCGCCCAGCAATCTTTCCGGGCCCGTACCGCTCCGCCCCACTCCGTACCGCTCTGCCCCTCCGTACCCCTCCGCTCCGTACCGTCCCGACGCCCTACGCGCCCAGCGCGTGCGACACCGTATAGATGAGCAGACCGGCCAGCGCGCCGACCACCGTGCCGTTGATCCGGATGAACTGGAGGTCCCGGCCGATGTTCGCCTCGATCTTCCGCGAGGTGTCGGCGGCGTCCCAGCTCGCGACCGTGTCCGAGATCAGCGAGGTGATCTCCCCCCGGTACGTGGCGACCAGGTACCCCGCCGCGTCTTCGAGCCAGCCGTCCACCTTCTCCTGGAGCCGGTCGTCCGTGACCAGCCTGCCGCCGAGCGAGAGCAGTGAGGCGCGCGCCCGCAGCCGCAGCTCGCTGCGCTCGTCCTCCGCGGCCGAGATGATCATGGCCCGTACGGAGGCCCATGCCGAGGCGATGATGTCCTGCACCTCGGGCCGGGCCAGCAGCTCCGACTTGAGCCGCTCGACCCGCGCCCTGGTCTCCGTGTCCGACTGGAGGTCGGCGGCGAAGTCGCGCAGGAAGCGGTCGATCGCGCCGCGCGCCGGGTGCGAGGGCATGTCGCGCATCTCGGTGACGAAGCGCACCAGCTCCTTGTAGACCCGGTCGCCGATCCGCCGGTCCACGAACCGGGGGGTCCATCCCGGCGCGCCGCCCTGGACCGCGTCCATGACCGAGTCGCCGTGGGCCACCAGCCAGTCGTGCGCCCGCGCGCAGATCAGGTCGACGGCCCGGTGGTGGGCGCCGTCCGCGACGACCTTGTCCAGCGTCTTGCCGATGCCCGGCGCGATCTCGGCGGCGTCCGCGCGGCGGGTGATCGCCTCGCCGACGACCGCCTGTACGTCCGCGTCGCGGAGCACGGTGAGGGCGCCTCGGAGCGCGGTGGAGAGTTCGGCGGTGACCCGGTCGGCATGGTCGGGGTGGGCGAGCCAGGCGCCGAGCCGGCCGCCGATGCCGAGGGCACGCAGCCGCGTCCGTACGACGTTGTCGGAGAGGAAGTTCTCCCCGACGAAGGCGCCCAGCGTGGCGCCGAGCTGGTCCTTCTTGTGCGGGATGATCGCGGTGTGCGGGATGGGCAGGCCGAGCGGGTGGCGGAAGAGGGCGGTCACCGCGAACCAGTCGGCCAGGGCGCCCACCATGCCGGCCTCGGCGGCGGCGGCCACGTAACCGGCCCAGGGGCCCGCGCCGGAGTTCTTCGCCCAGGTGGCCAGAACGAAGATCAGGGCGACCAGGACGAGCAGCGCGGTGGCCGTGGTCTTCATCCGGCGGACGCCGCGCTGCTTCTCCTCGTCGGCGGCGGTGTACGAGAACCCGGGCAACGTCGACCGCCGCCGGGCGCCCCCACCGGGGCCGGAGCCGGACCCGACGCCGTCACCGGGCCCCGACCCGGAACGAGCCCCCGAGCCGGACCCGGACCCGACGCCGTCACCGGGGTCGCGGCCCGAGCCCCGGCCGTTCTCCGCCCCGGGGCCCGACGGCAGCTCTCCCCGCGTGGCCGGAGCCGGCGCCCTCTCGGCCGGCCTCTCCGGATCCGTACGTCCCATCCACTCCACCTGTTCCCCGTAACCTCTTGCGCCGCGCACACCTTGTACGCCTCGTACGCCCGGCGCACCTCGTACACCTGGCGCACCTCGCACACCTGGCAGGTTCGGCACGCCTCGCGGACCGCGCCGAGGCTCCACTTCTACACATTCTCCTTCCTCGGCTACTCCCGGGGCGCCCGGCGAGTTCCCCCGCGATGCCGGATGATTGCTCTGTACGCAGTGGTGAGGGGATTCGGGGGCCATGAACAGACACCGCGGTTTTGCCCTGCTCGGGGGGCTGATAGCAGTGGCGGCGCTGGTCTGCGCCGCGATATTCGGGGGGTTCGCCCTGCTGGCTCCCGGCTCGGGGCCGGGCTCCGACGACGCGAAGGGCGCCACAAGCCCCACGAGCCCCACGAGCCCCACGGACCGCACCGGCTCGACCGGTGAGAGTTCCGCCACCACCCCGCCCCCCGGCCGGGCCGCGCCCGCCTCCGCCGACGCCTGGACCGCGACCTGGGCCACCGCCCCCGTAGGGGTCGAGGAGGGTGCGCCTCAGGGTTATCCGGGTCGTACCATCCGTAACGTCGTGCACACCAGCATCGGCGGCACCAGCGCCCGCGTCACGTTCTCCAACCTCTACGGCACCGAGGCCCTGTTCATCGGCTCGGCGTCCGTCGCCGTGGGCGCCGAGGGGCCGGGCGCGCGCCCCGGCAGTCTGCGGCGGCTCACCTTCTCCGGGCGCCCGGAGGTGACCGTTCCGCCGGGCGGCCAGGTCATCAGCGACCCGGTGGCCCTGCGCCTGCCGTACGGCGGTGACCTGCTGGTCTCGCTCTACACACCGGTCGCGGGCGGGCCCGTCACCTACCACCCGTACGCCCTCCAGACCTCCTACTTCGCCGACGGCGACCGTACGGCGGACACCACCGGCGCCCCCTACACCGAGCCCACCAGGGCCTGGCGCTATGTGACCGCCGTCGACGTACAGAACCGGGAGGCGCGGGGCGCGGTGGTCGCCTTCGGCGACTCGATCACCGACGGCGTCGGCTCCCGTACGGACCTCAACCACCGCTGGCCCGACATCCTCGCCGGGCGCCTGCGCGAACGGCATGTCGGCGTGGTCAACGCGGGCATCGGCGGCAACCGGGTGCTGGCGGACTCCGTCGCGACCCGTAAGGGTGCCAGCGGCATCGACCGCTTCCCGCGCGATGTGCTGGAGCGCGCGGGGGTACGGACCGTCGTGATCGACCTCGGCGTCAACGACATCCTGCGCGGCGCGGAACGCGACCCGGAGAAGATCACCGCCGGCCTGCGGGAACTGACCCGCCAGGCCCACACGCGCGGCCTCCGGGTCATCGGCTCGACCCTGACCCCGTTCGGCGCCCACCGGGGCTACAACATGATCACCGAGTCCGTACGGAACCAGGTCAACGCGGAGATCCGGGCGGGCGGTGTCTTCGACGACGTCGTCGACTTCGACCAGGCGGTCCGGGACCCGTACGCCCCCCACCGCATCCGCCCGTCCTACGACTGCGGTGACGGCCTCCACCCGAGCGACGCGGGGTACCGGGCCATGGGCAACGCCCTCGACCTGGCCCTGCTGGAAGCGAAGGTGCCCGCGAAGCTGTGACGGACCGGGGGCGGACCGGGGCGGACCAGGGCGAACCGGGAGGGCGGACCGGAAAGCGAACCGGGGGTGGACCGGGGGCCTCCGCCCCGTTCCCCCAGCCCCCTCAGCCCAGTTCCTTGCGGCCCCGGCCGTCGTCGCCCGCGCGCTTCTCCAGCTTCTGGCGCTTGCGCTCCTCCTTGAGCCTGCGCCGCTCCTCCTCCCGGAGCTTCCGCTCCACCCCGACCCCGCCCATCAGCGCGAAGCCGGTGACGATCACACGCGGCGAACCCGGGCTCACCGGGGTCTCCTTGTCGTCCGTCTCGCCGAAGCCGCCCATCAGGCCGAAGCCCCTGACCTCGACCTGCATGTCCGGCGGGGCGGTGACGTGGACGCCGCCCATGATGGTGACGCAGCGGATCACCGCGTCGCGGTCCTCGAAGCGCGCCTCGCGCAGGTCGATCTCGCCGCCCGCCTGGAAGACCACCGCCGTGAACTTCCGGCCCACCGTCCACGTACCCCTGCGCCGGAAGCCGCCCCAGAACGCGAACGCGCCCTTGGAGGTGGCCGGGCCCCGGCCCACGCGGTCGGCCCAGCGGCCCGGCGCGGTGTCCCCGGCCGGTACGGCGGACGAAGAGGTCCCCGTACGGGCCAGGTCCGCCGTGCTACCGGGCGCGGGCAGGTCGCGTACGAGGGGGACCAACTCCCCGTGGGTACGGGCCTGGTAGGCCGCCCCGAGGCGCTCGTCGAACTCCTCCATCGTGAGGCGGCCCTCGGCCATCGCCTCACGGAGCCGCTCCGCCACCTGCTCCCGCTCGGTGTCGGAGGCGCGCGTCTCAGGGCTTTCACTCGTCATGGCAGAAGAGTAGTCACCTGTGAGTACCACGTCACACGGCTGAACGACCCGCGTACATCGTGGCGATGACGGATTCGATGTCCGGCTCCCGCACCGAGAGATCCACCAGCGGGTACGCCGCGGCGATCCGCGCGACCAGTGGCGCCGCCGACTCCGTCGACGGGAACGCCAGCCACTGCCGGGGCCCCTCCACCCGTACCACCCGGGCCCCCGCCGACGCGGACGGGCCCATCGACTCCACGTCGATCGGGGGGAGTTCGCGCTCCAGGTCGACGACGAGGGTCCGCTCGCTCCCGCCCACCGTGTGCAGCCCCGCCAGGTCGCCGTCGTAGAGCAGCCGGCCGTGGTCGATGACCATGACGCGGCGGCAGAGCTGCTCGATGTCGGTGAGGTCGTGGGTGGTCAGCAGCACCGTCGTGGCGCGCTCCGCGTTCAGGTCGCGCAGGAACCCCCGTACCTTCGCCTTGGAGACCACGTCGAGGCCGATCGTCGGCTCGTCCAGATAGAGCACCTCGGGGTCGTGGAGGAGCGCCGCCGCGATGTCGCCGCGCATCCGCTGGCCGAGGGAGAGCTGCCGTACCGGTACGTCCAGCAGGTCGCCCAGGTCGAGCAGTTCCACGCACCGCTCCAGGTTGGTCCGGAAGCGGGCCTCCGGGACCCGGTACATGCGGTGCATCAGCCGGTACGAGTCGATCAGCGGCAGGTCCCACCAGAGCGTGGTCCGCTGCCCGAAGACGACGCCGATCCGGTGCGCGAGCCGGGTCCGCTCGCGCGACGGGTCGATGCCGGCGACCCGCAGCCGGCCGCCGCTGGGGGTGAGGATGCCGGTCAGCATCTTGATGGTGGTGGACTTCCCGGCGCCGTTCGGGCCGATGTAGCCGACCATCTCGCCGCGCCCCACCCGGAAGCTGATGCCGTCCACGGCGCGGACCTCGCGCTTCTCGCGGCGCAGGAGCCCGGTCCTGCGGCGGACCTCGAAAACCTTCTCCAGGCCGTCCAGTTCGATGAAGCCGTCGCCGTCCATGCCTCCCTCTCCCTCTCCCTCTCCGTGACTGTCGCCCATGGTCCGCCCCTAACTCCCCGTACTCCGGTACGCCCGCAGCCCCGCCCGCCAGGCCGGCGCCGCCAGCGCGCAGCACGCGCACGCCACCACCGGCGGCAGGAACGCCAGCTCCTGCGGGAGCCCCAGGGGGTTGGGCCGGTCCAGTACGTACAGCGCCGGGATCCAGTTGACCCAGGCCAGCGGCACCACGAAGGTCACCCCGCGCACCAGGTCCTTCGCGAAGACCGTCGGCGGGTACTGGAGGAGCGTCGCGCCGCCGTACGTGAACGAGTTCTGCACCTCCGTGGCGTCCTGCGCCCAGAACTGGAACGCCGCGCCCACCACGAAGACCGCCGCGAAGATCGCCGCCCCGCTGACCACCATCACCGGCACCATCAGGACCCGCGTCGCCGTCCAGTCGATGTCCAGCACGGTGAGCGCGTACCCGAGGATCAGCAGCGACTGCACCACCCGGCCGATCCTGCGCAGCGCGAACCGGTCCGCCGCGACCTGCGCCAGCACCGGGACCGGCCGTACCAGCAGCGTGTCGAACGTGCCGTCGCGGACCCGCGAACCGAGCCGGGCCACCGGGCCCAGGAAGAGTTCGGTGAGGCCGAAGGAGGCGGCGCAGGTCCCGTACAGGAAGGCGATCTCGGGGAGGGTGTAGCCGCCCAGGGCGTCCACGTGCGAGAACATCATCAGGATCGCCAGGAAGTCGAAGGCGCTGACGGCGAAGTTCCCGAAGGCGGTCATCGCGAAGGAGGCGCGGTACGTCATCGTGGAGCGGATCCACATGACGCAGATCAGCCGGTACGCGCGCAGCCCGTCCCGCAGCGCCGCCGCACGCGAGGCCCGCGGAACCCGTACCTCCGCCACCGCACCCGGATCCGGCCGGAACGCCGTCCCCGCCCCGGCCCCCGCCCGAGGCTCGGCCCCCGCCGGGGACTCCGCCGCCTGCTCCCGGGACTCGGCCCCCGCCCGGGACTCACTCCGTGCCCCCGTCACACCCGTCTCCTCAG
This sequence comes from Streptomyces sp. NPDC093085, assembly GCF_040683935.1. NCBI lineage: Bacteria > Bacillati > Actinomycetota > Actinomycetes > Kitasatosporales > Streptomycetaceae > Streptomyces > Streptomyces sp. NPDC093085. Next base: position 147,753 of record NZ_JBFBFB010000008.1, read on the forward strand.
CCACCCTGGACCACCACCCTCCGCGTAGCCACACCCTGGAGCAGCCGCCCCGTCGCCAGCAGCGCCGCCGCCCAGGACGCCTGGAACGCGTACGCCTCCACCAGGCCCCACCCCGTCCGCCGCCCCAGGAAGACATCGGCCGGGATCTGGAGGAGCGACGCCCACGGGAGCGCCCGCGCGATCTCGCCCAGCGCGCCCGGGAAGACGGTGAGCGGGAGGAGCAGCCCGGAGAAGAAGGTCCCCGCCAGGAAGGCGATCTGGGCCACGCCCGTGCCGTCCATCGTCCAGAACGCGGAGAGCGCCACGAGATAGCGGACCGCGAAGCTGACCACGACGCCCAGCGTCACGGAGGCCAGGAACGCCACCCAGACCAGCGGCGAGCCCGGCATCGTCAGCTCGAAGACGAGCGAGCCGACCGCCATCGGCGCGATGCCCCGTCCGACCAGGTGGAAGGCGGCGCGGCCGAGGTCCCCGGCGAGCCACCAGAGCTGGAGGTCGGCGGGGCGGTAGAGGTCGACGGCGATGTCGCCGGTGCGGATGCGCTCGATCAGCTCGTCCTCGAAGCCGCCGCCCATCATGGAGCAGGTCATCAGCAGCGCCTGGCCGAGCCAGACGAAGGTGACGGCCTGGGAGAGGTCGTACCCGCCGAGCTGGGGCCGCTGGTCCCAGAGCGCGATGTAGGTGTACGCGATGATGAAACCGAAGACGGTGTTGGTGAACACCCCCGCGGCGGTGGCCATACGGTACGTCGCGTACCGCCGGAACCCGCCCACGGCGACCGCCCAGTAGAGCCGCACTGGGGCCCTTCCCTCCACGTACCCTCCCTCGGCCCGGCCCCGGCACCACCCCGGCACCAAAGCGCACGAGCCTAGTACGGGGCCCTCGGCCGCCGCGAGCGATTTCCCACCGCCCGGCCAGGTCCGGTCACCGCGGGCCAGAACGTGACGCGGGTCACCAATCGAGCGGAATCACCGGAACCACCTGCCGTTCTGACGTGTTTCATAGGCGTGCGCAGCGATTCTTACGCCTGCGCGACGAATGGACTGATACGACACCGTTATGCCGGAGAGTCAACCTCCGGCCACGGCCGAGGAGTCTCCACACACATGAACGACGAGCCACAGCACCAGGGCTGGGGCTGGGCCCCACGAGACCCCTCGGCACCCGCCTCGCCCCGTACCACGGGAGCACCAGGAGACGCCGGAGCCGCCGGGGCCGGCCGGGCCGCCGCGCCAGGCGTACGGCACCGCACCGGCGTCCGGCGACTCCTGCCCACCTGGCGCATGGTCCTCGGCGCCTTCCTGGCCTGCGGCTTCCTCCTCGCCGGCGGCTTCGTCCTCGGGTACCGGCTCGTCCCCATCCCGGCCGCCAACGCCACGGCCACCGCCCAGTCCAACGTGTTCCTCTACGCGGACGGCACGGAGCTGGCCCGCGAGGGCGCCGTCAACCGGGAGAACGTACGCCTCGCCCAGGTGCCGAAGAGCGTGCAGCGTGCGGTGCTCGCCGCCGAGGACCGCGGCTTCTACAGCGAGCCCGCCGTCGACCCCCAGGGCATGCTCCGCGCCGCCTGGAACACCGCCACCGGCAAGGGCACCCAGGGCGGCTCCACCATCACCCAGCAGTACGTGAAGAACTACTACCTCGGCCAGGAGCAGACCGTCGTCCGCAAGACGAAGGAGTTCTTCATCGCGATCAAGCTCAACCGCGAGGAATCCAAGGAGCAGATCCTCCAGGGATATCTGAACACCAGCTACTTCGGCCGCAACGCCTACGGAATCCAGGCCGCCGCCCAGGCGTACTACGGCAAGGACATCGAGGACATCACCCCCTCCGAGGGCGCCTACCTCGCCTCGCTCCTCAACGCCCCCAGCGAGTTCGACGTCGTCACCCACCCCGACAACAAGGCCGCCGCCGTCGCCCGCTGGAACTATGTGCTCGACGGCATGGTCAAGGAGAAGTGGCTCGACCCCGCCACCCGCGCCACCCTCACGTTCCCCACACCGGGGCGCGTCAACGCCACCGCCACCGGGCTCTCCGGGCAGCGCGGCTATCTCGTCCAGGCCGTCGAGGACTATCTCACCGGCAACAAGATCATCGACGCGAAGACGCTCGCCACCGGCGGCTACCGGATCACCACCACCCTCGACCACACCAAACAGAACGCGCTGGTCAAGGCCGTGGACACCCAGGTCAACTCGCAGCTCGACAGCTCCCGCGACGCCGACCGGAACGTCCGCGTCGGGGGCGCGTCGGTCGACCCGGCGACCGGCCGCGTCCTCGCCATGTACGGCGGCATCGACTACACCAAGCAGTACGTCAACAACGCGACCCGGCGCGACTACCAGGTCGGCTCCACCTTCAAGCCGTTCGTCTTCGCCGCCGCCGTCCAGAACGGCTCCCACACCCAGGACGGCCGCACCATCACCCCCAACACCGTCTACGACGGCGACTCCGGCCGCATGGTCGAGGGCCCCGAAGGACCCACCGGCTACGCCCCCGCCAACGAGGACGACACCGACTACGGGCCCATCACCGTACGGACCGCCACCGACAAGTCCGTCAACGCGGTGTACGCGCAGATGGCCCAGGACGTCGGCCCCGCCACCGTACGGGACACCGCCGTCGCCCTCGGCGTCCCCGCCACCACCCCCGACCTCACCGCCTCCCCCTCCATCGCCCTCGGCCCGGCCACCGCGAGCGTCCTCGACATGGCCCAGGCGTACGCCACCCTCGCCCACCACGGCGAGCGCGTCCCGTACACGATCGTCGCCAAGGTCACCAAGAACGGCACCGATGTCGCGCTCCCGAAGCGCACCCCCGTCCGGGCCGTCAGCCGTGCGGCCGCCGACACCACCACCGCCATGATGCGGGGCGTCGTGGACGGCGGCACCGGCACCGCCGCCCAGTCCGCGGGCCGCCCGGCGGCGGGCAAGACCGGCACGGCGGAGGACGACCGGGCCGCCTGGTTCGCCGGCTACACCCCGGACCTGACCACCGTCGTCGCCGTCATGGGCGCCGACCCCGAGACGGCCCAGCAGAAGCCGCTGTACGGGGCGCTCGGCCAGCCCCGGGTCAACGGCGGCGGGGCGCCCGCCCAGATCTGGGGCCAGTACACCGCCGCCGCGCTCCGCACCTCCCCCGTACAGGACTTCGACCTCCAGTTGGAGCCGGGCGCCCAGGAGCGCGCCCCCTCCTCCGACGAGCCCTCGCAGCGGCCGGGCCACTCCGGCAGCGCCTCCCCCGGAGCCGTCCAGGGCGCGACCGAGGGCCAGTCGCAGGACACGGCGGGCACGGCGGGCCGTACCGGCGGAGCCTCGGCGGGCTCCACCGGAGGCACCCCCGGCCCGGGCGAGAGCCGGCCCGGAGGCGGCACGGCCGGCGGGGCGGTCGGCGGTACGGCGGCCACGGGCGGCACCGGCTCGGCCGGCACCACCGGCGCCACCGGCGGCGAGACCACGGCCACGGGCGGCGGTACGGGCACCACCGGAACCAGCGGCTCCGGCGGAGGAGGCGGGAGCGGAGGCGGGGGCGGCGACGCGGGTGGTACGGGGGGCACGGGCGGCTCCGGCGGTACGGGCGGAGCCGGGCAGGGCGCCCCCGACACCACCCACCAGAGCCACCTGAGCCAGGGCCAGGGCCAGAGTCAGGGCCAGGGCACCAGCTAGCGCGGTGTCAGTGCCCGGACGTGACCTTCAGCCCCACCACGGCCACCACCAGCAGGGTGACGAAGAAGATCCGGGCGGCGGAGGCGGGCTCGCCCAGCACCACCATGCCGAGCACCGCCGCACCCGCCGCGCCGATCCCGACCCAGACGCCGTACGCGGTGCCGATCGGCAGCGTCCTGGCCGCCTGCGCCAGCAGCACCATGCTCGCCACGATCCCGGCGCCCGTGAAAAGGCTGGGCCAGAGCCGGGTGAACCCCTCGGTGTACTTCATCCCGATCGACCAGGCCACCTCCAGCAGCCCCGCGATCACCAGAAGAACCCACGCCATGACGCCACCTCCGACAAAGAAAGCACGGACAACAGGTGCGTCGTCTTTCGTCTGTCCCGGTACGGCGCGTCTCGTCGGGTCCCCCAACGTAGCAAACACCAGTGGGCCCAGAGATCCAGCGATAACAGGTGGGGCCGGAGATCCAGAGGTACAGGTGGGGTCAGAGGTACAGGCCGGTCGAGTCCTGCGCCCCCTCGAACCGGTCGGCGGCGACCGCGTGCAGATCGCGCTCGCGCATCAGGACGTACGCCACCCCGCGCACCTCCACCTCGGCGCGGTCCTCGGGGTCGTACAGCACCCGGTCCCCCGGCGTCACCGTCCGTACGTTCTGCCCCACGGCCACCACTTCGGCCCAGGCCAGCCGGCGGCCGACCTCCGCCGTCGCGGGGATGAGAATGCCGCCGGACGAGCGGCGCTCGCCCTCCGGGATGTCGGTCCTGACCAGGACGCGGTCATGGAGCATCCGGATGGGCAGTTTGTCGTGTTGGCTGGGGGAGTTCTCGCTCACATCCCCGAACCTACCTGCCCGTGACACCTCCGTACGCCAGTGGGGTGACCCGGATCGCCGCCCGGCCGCGTCCGGCCCACGTCCGGCCCACGTCCGGCCCTCGTTCAGCCCTTGTGCCGACGCCCCGGCCGTCCCGCCCGTCCCGAGCGGCCGGAGAGCACCAGCAGCCCCACGAGCCCCACCGCGAGCAGCGCGACCGGCACCACCCGCTCCAGCCGGGGCCCGCCGTCGGCGTGGACGAACGGGGCGCGGACGCCCGCGATCGTCCGGTTCACGGCGACGAACGCCCGTCCTGCCGTCTGGTCCACCGTGGAGGCCACCTTGGCCTTCGCGTCGCCGACGATCGTCTTCGGGTGCACCCGCACCCCGATCTCGTCCAGCGTCTCGGCGAGCTGCCCGCGCCGGCGGACGATGTCCGCCTCGATCTGCGCCGGGGTCCTGGAATCCGACACCGCGCTGCCTCCGTCGTCGTGTCCGGTAGTCCTCGTAGTCCTTGGACGACAGTCTGTCAGCTCAGGGACGACCTCACCCAACGGCACCCCCGACTACGCTCGCCCCGTACCACCCGTACGACGACCCGTACCACCCGTACGACAACCCGTACGACCCGTACCGCCGATCCCTCCAAGGAGAACCGAGAACCATGAGCGAGCGCCTCGCCCCCGGCGACACCGCCCCCGACTTCACCCTGCCCGACGCGGACGGCAAGGACGTCTCACTCGCCGGCCACCGGGGCCGCAAGGTCATCGTCTACTTCTACCCGGCCGCGCTCACCCCCGGCTGCACCAAGCAGGCGTGCGACTTCACGGACAACCTCGACCTGCTCGCGGCGGCCGGGTACGACGTCATCGGCGTCTCCCCGGACAAGCCGGAGAAACTGGCGAAGTTCCGCGACCAGGAGAGCCTGAAGGTCACGCTGGTCGGCGACCCGTCGAAGGAGGTCCTGGAGCGGTACGGCGCGTTCGGCGAGAAGAAGATGTACGGCAAGACGGTGACCGGGGTCATCCGCTCCACGATCGTCGTCGACGAGAACGGGACGGTCGAGCACGCCTTCTACAACGTGCGGGCGACCGGCCACGTGGCGAAAATCATCAAGGACCTAGGTATCTGAATCTGCCCCGCGACCCGGTACGGACCAGTAGGCCCCTCAGGGCTCCCCCAGCCCCGGAACCCCTCTCTCCCTGTCCGTACCGGCGGTCCGGAAAGGATCGGCGCCATGCCCGGCCAGGAACGCCAGGAGGAGCCCGCCGATCCGGCGGCGGTCAGACGGCACCCCGCCCTGTTCCGCGCCATCCGGCAGCGGAAGAACCCCCGGCTGCGGCGGAGCGACATCACCGTCACGGACGAACGGGCGGTGCGGCGGGCGGTGAAGGCGGCGGCGCTCGGCAACGCCATGGAGTGGTTCGACTTCGGCATCTACAGCTATCTGGCCGTCACCATCGGGCATGTCTTCTTCCCGTCCCGGAACCCCACGGTCGAGCTGCTGTCGTCGTTCGCGACCTTCGCCGTGGCGTTCCTCGTACGGCCGCTCGGCGGCATGTTCTTCGGCCCGATGGGCGACCGGATCGGCCGGAAGAAGGTCCTCGCGCTGACGATGATGCTGATGGCGCTGGGCACCTTCGCGATCGGGCTGATCCCGTCGTACGCCACGATCGGCTTCTGGGCCCCGGCGCTGCTGATCCTCTTCCGGCTGGTGCAGGGGTTCTCGACGGGCGGGGAGTACGGGGGCGCGTCGACGTTCATCGCGGAGTACGCCCCCGACAAGCGGCGCGGCTTCTACGGCAGCTTCCTGGAGTTCGGGACGCTGGCGGGTTACGTGGGCGCGGCGGGCCTGGTCACCCTGCTCACCGCCGCGCTGGGCCCGGCCACGATGGAGTCCTGGGGCTGGCGGCTGCCGTTCCTGATCGGCGGCCCACTGGGCCTGGTCGGCCTCTATCTGCGACTGCGTCTGGACGAGACGCCCGCGTTCCAGCGCCTGGAGTCGGAGAGCGCGCACGCCGCGACGGCAGCGGACACGGTGGAGCCGACGACGCGGGCCGACCTCGCCGAGATCTTCCGCCGCTACTGGCCGGCGCTGGTCCTCTGCGTCGCCCTGGTGGGCGCGTACAACATCACCGACTACATGCTGCTGTCGTACATGCCGACGTACCTGTCGGACCAGCTCGGCTACAGCGAGACGCACGGGCTGCTGATCCTGCTGGGGGTGATGGTGGCCCTGATGCTGGTGATCAACCAGGTAGGCCGCCTGAACGACCACTACGGCCGCAAGCCGCTACTGCTGACAGGCATGCTGGGCTTCCTGATCCTCTCGATCCCCGCCTTCCTCCTGATCCAGCAGGGCGCCGTGGTGGCGATCACGGCAGGCATGCTGATGCTCGGCCTCTCCCTGGTCTGCCTCTTGGGCACGATGGCGGCGGCGCTCCCGGCCCTCTTCCCCACCCATGTCCGCTACGGCGCCCTCTCGGTCGGCTACAACGTCGCCACCTCCCTCTTCGGCGGCACGACCCCCCTGGTGATCACCGCCCTCATCGGCCTGACCGGCGACGACCTGATGCCCGCTTACTACGCGACGGCGGCGGGCCTGGTGGGCGCCATCGCGGTGACCCGCATGCGGGAAACAGCCCGCCGCCCCCTCACCGGCTCACCCCCCTCCGTGGCCACCCCGGAAGAAGCCGCCCAACTCGCCCACGCCCAGACCCCGGAGCCGAGATTCTGATGGGATCGGCGGAGAGGGGCGGAGATCGGCGGAGATCACCGCCGGCCTCCTGGCAGGGGCCTCGGCCCGATAGCATGATGAGAGCAGCACGCGGCCGTGTCGTAACTGGCAGCCGAGCTGGGTTTAGGTCCCAGTGGGAGAAATCCCGTGTGGGTTCGAATCCCACCGGCCGCACCGTGGGCGATGGCCCCGTCCCGCAGGGGGCGGGGCCGTCGGCGTGTCCGGGCGGTCGGTAGCGCGCTCAGTACAGCGTTTCCCGGAGGACCGGGACCAGGGCTCGGAAGGCCTTGCCTCGGTGGCTGATGGCGTTCTTCTCGTCCGCCGTCAGTTCGGCGCAGGTTCTCGTCTCGCCGTCGGGCTGGAGGATCGGGTCGTAGCCGAAGCCGCCGGTGCCGGCCGGGGTGGGGCGGAGGGTGCCGTCGAGGCGGCCTTCGACCACGTGTTCCGTGCCGTCGGGGAGGGCGAGGGCGGCGGCGCAGGCGAAGTGGGCGGTGCGGTGGGGCGGGGCGATGTCGGCGAGCTGGGCCAGGAGGAGGTTCAGGTTGGCGGTGTCGTCGCCGTGGGTGCCGGACCAGCGGGCGGAGAAGATGCCGGGGGCGCCGCCCAGGACGTCGACGCAGAGGCCGGAGTCGTCGGCGACGGCGGGCCAGCCGGTGGCGGTGGCGAGGGCGCGGGCCTTGAGGAGGGCGTTCTCGGCGAAGGTGACGCCGGTCTCCTTGACGTCGGGGACATCGGGGAACTCCTCGGCCCCGGCCAGGTAGTACGGCAGGCCGGCGGCCACGAGGATGGCCTTGAGTTCGGTGATTTTCCCGGCGTTGCGGGTGGCGAGGATCAGGCGGGTCATGCCGCCCAGTCTCCCGTACGGGCGGGACCGGCCCGCCGTGCGGGCCCACGGCGGCCGGGGGGCCGTTCCCGTACGGGAGGGAGGGGGGGCGGGGCGTCAGGCGTCTGTGGTGGTGGCGAGGGCTTCCGTCTGGAGCTTCGCCAGGTCGACGCAGCCGGCCGTCGCCAGGCCGAGGAGGGCGTCGAGTTCCGCGCGGTCGAAGGGCTCGGCCTCCGCCGTGCCCTGGACCTCGACGAAGCGGCCGTCGCCGGTGCAGACGACGTTCATGTCGGTCTCGGCGCGCACGTCCTCTTCGTAGCAGAGGTCGAGGAGAGGGGTGCCGTCCACGATGCCTACGCTGACGGCGGCGACGGTGCCGGTGAGCGGGCGGCGGCCGGCCTTGACGATCTTCTTGCCCTGGGCCCAGGCGACCGCGTCGGCGAGGGCGACGTACGCGCCGGTGATGGCGGCGGTGCGGGTGCCGCCGTCGGCCTGGAGGACGTCGCAGTCGAGGACGATCGTGTTCTCGCCGAGCGCCTTGTAGTCGATGACGGCGCGGAGGGAGCGGCCGATCAGGCGGCTGATCTCGTGCGTACGGCCGCCGATCTTGCCGCGTACGGATTCGCGGTCGCCGCGGGTGTTGGTGGCGCGGGGGAGCATGGAGTATTCGGCGGTGACCCAGCCTTCGCCGCTGCCCTTGCGCCAGCGCGGGACGCCCTCGCTGACGGAGGCGGTGCAGAAGACCTTGGTGTCACCGAAGGAGATGAGGACGGAGCCCTCGGCGTGCTTGCTCCAACCGCGCTCGATGGTGACGGGGCGGAGCTGTTCGGGGGTTCGGCCGTCGATACGTGACATGCCGCGAGCCTATCCGGAGGCGGGGAGGGGCCCGGCCGCGCGGCGGCGACCGTGAACGGATTCCGGCCCCTCCCGGCCGGGAGGGAGAGCACTTGTTCCGGGGCAGCCATTTGTTCCGGGGGGCGACCGCCCGTCCCGAGGCGACCTTCTGTTCCGGGGCGACCGCCCGTCCCGGGGCAGCCATTTGTTCCGGGGGCCGTCGTCCCGGGCCCCGGGAGGGTGCCGGTTACATCATGTCTTCGATGTCCGCCGCGATCGGGTCCGCGTCCGTGCCGATGACGACCTGGATCGCGGTGCCCATCTTGACCACGCCGTGGGCGCCGGCGGCCTTGAGGGCGACCTCGTCGACGAGGGCGGGGTCGACGACCTCGGTGCGGAGGCGGGTGATGCAGCCCTCGACCTCCTCGATGTTGTCGAGCCCGCCGAGCGCGGCGACGATCTTCTCAGCCTTGGTGGCCATGTCTCTTTCTCCCTGACTCTCGCACACGGACCGTTTTGTCACCGTAACGCACGGTTGGCTCATCCTCGCGGGCGGGCCGTCACGCCGTACCGAATGATGGCGGGAGAAGCCTAACCCTACTGGTCTACACCAGTCGCGAGGAGGTGAGGCCGGGTGTTCCAGGGGTTGCAGAAGGTGGGGCGGAGTCTCCAATTGCCGGTGGCGGTGCTGCCGGCCGCCGGGCTGCTGGTGAGCCTGGGGAATCTCTTCTCGGCGTATCTGCACGGGCCGTTCTGGGAGCGTACGGCGAAGGTGTTCACCCAGGGCGGCACGGCGATCCTGGACGGGGCGTTCGGGCTGCCGCTGCTCTTCTGCGTGGGCGTGGCGATCGGCTTCGCGAAGAAGGCGGACGGGTCGACGGCGCTGGCGGCGGTCGCCGGGTTCCTCGTCTACCACAACGTGCTCGCCGCGTTCCCGGTCGCGGGCTCGGTCACCAAGGCGACGCCGGACGGGGTGCCGCAGAATCCGGGGGTGCTCGGCGGGATCCTGATCGGGCTGCTGACGGCGGTGGTGTGGCAGCGGTTCCACCGGACGCGGCTGGTGGAGTGGCTGGGGTTCTTCAACGGGCGGCGGCTGGTGCCGATCCTGATGGCGTTCCTGGGGGTGGCGCTGGGGGTGGTGTTCGGGCTGCTGTGGCAGCCGGTGGGGGACGCGCTGACGGCCTTCGCGCGGCAGCTCATCGGGCTGGGGGCGTGGGGCGCGGGGATCTTCGGGGTGGCGAACCGGCTGCTGATCCCGATCGGGATGCATCAGTTCCTGAACACGTTCTTCTGGTTCCAGGCCGGTTCGTTCACCAAGCCGGACGGGACGGTGGTGCAGGGCGATCTGACCCGGTTCTTCGCCGGGGATCCGTCGGCGGGGCAGTTCATGTCGGGGTTCTTCCCGATCATGATGTTCGGCCTGCCGGCCGCCGCGCTTGCCATCACGCACTGCGCGCACCCGCGCCACCGCAAGCGGATCGCGGGGCTGATGTCCTCGGTCGCGCTGACGTCGTTCGTGACGGGGGTGACCGAGCCGCTGGAGTTCTCGTTCATGTTCGCCGCGCCGCTGCTGTACGGGGCGCACGCGCTGCTGACCGGCGCCTCGATGGCGATCACCTGGGCGCTGGGGGTGCACGCGGGGTTCAGCTTCTCGGCGGGGCTGATCGATTACGTCGTCAACTGGCATCTGGATACGAAGCCGTGGCTGATCGTGCCGATCGGGCTCTGTTTCGCGGTGGTGTACTACGTGGTCTTCCGCGTCGCGATCACCGTGTTCGACATCCCGACGCCCGGGCGGGAGCCCGAGGAGACCGAGGCGGAGGCGGAGGCGCGGAACACGGCCGCGTGATCCCCGTTCGCGCGCGTAATCCAGGTCACATTTTTCACCGAATTGCGGCGGTTCCTTATCCCTTCCTCACCGTGTACAACTGGTCTAAACCACCGAGTGGTGTAGACCAGGAGGAAGTCCATGTCGTCCATGGCCGGCGCCGCGTCCGCGGCCCAGAACAAGCCCGTGGCGGAGAAGCCGAAAAAGGGCAGCGGTGTGATGTCCGTGATGCAGCGTATCGGGCGCAGCCTGATGCTCCCCGTCGCGGTGCTGCCGGCCGGTGCGCTGCTGGTCCGGCTCGGGAACGGCGACATGCTCGGCCGGGAGTCGTTCCCCGTCTTCCTCACCAAGATCGCCGGGTTCATGGCGGCGGGCGGCAACGCGATCCTCGACAACATGCCGCTGCTCTTCGCCGTCGGCATCGCGATCGGCTTCGCGAAGAAGGCGGACGGCTCGACCGCGCTCGCCGCCGTCACCGGCTATCTGGTCTTCAAGAACGTGCTGGGCACCTTCACCGACCCCAATCTGCCGCAGGTGGCGCAGGTCGCGGACGGGAAGGTGGTGATGGTGGACGCGCCCGTCGACGCCAAGGTGCTCGGCGGGGTCGTGATGGGCATCGTGGTCGCCCTGCTCTACCAGCGGTTCTACCGGACCAAGCTGCCGGACTGGGCGGGCTTCTTCGGCGGCCGGCGGCTGGTGCCGATCCTCGCCGCGTTCGCCGGGCTCGTGATCGGCATCGTCTTCGGCTACATATGGCCGGTTCTCGGCGCCGGGCTGCACTCCTTCGGTGAGTGGCTGGTGGGGTCCGGCGCCATCGGCGCGGGCATCTTCGGGGTGGCGAACCGGGCGCTGATCCCGGTCGGCATGCACCACCTGCTCAACTCGTTCCCCTGGTTCCAGGCCGGTACGTTCGACGGCAAGAGCGGCGACATCAACCGCTTCCTGGCGGGCGACCCGACGGCCGGGCAGTTCATGACCGGGTTCTTCCCCATCATGATGTTCGCGCTCCCCGCGGCCTGTCTGGCCATCACCCACTGCGCGCGCCCCGAGCGCCGCAAGGCCGTCGGCGGCATGATGCTCTCGCTCGCGCTGACCGCGTTCGTGACCGGCGTCACCGAGCCGATCGAGTTCACGTTCATGTTCATCGCGCCGGTGCTGTACGCGATCCACGCCGTGCTGACGGGTGTTTCGATGGCGTTGACGTGGGCGCTGGGCATGAAGGACGGCTTCGGCTTCTCGGCGGGCGCGGTCGACTTCTTCCTCAACCTGGGGATCGCGACCAACCCCGGGGGCCTGGTCCTGGTCGGCCTCGGCTTCGCCGTCCTCTACTACGCCATCTTCCGGTTCGCGATCGTACGGTTCAACCTCCCCACCCCGGGGCGGGAGTCCGACGAGGAGCTGGCCGAACTCGCCAAGGCGGAGGCCAAGTAGGCGCGGGCGGGTTACCGGGGCGCTCCGCCCCTCTCAGGCCCCGCGGGCCCGGCCGATGTCAGGACGGCCGGGCCCGCGGTCTGTTCGGATGAGGGCAGGAGCGGGTGTCAGATCTCGTAGACCGCGCTCAGATCTCGTAGACCGCGCCCGGAACGGCGAGTTCCGCCGGGCCCGGGTAGACCGCGCGGGCGTCCGTCAGATTCCGTTCGCTGTCCGTCCACGGCGGTACGTGGGTGAGGACCAGCCTGCGGGCGCGGGCGCGGGCCGCGTGGTCACCGGCCTCGCGGCCGTTGAGGTGGAGGCCCTCGACGTCCTCCTTGCCGTAGGTGAAGGCCGCCTCGCAGAGGAAGAGGTCGGTCTCCTCCGCCAGCTCGACCAGCGGGTCGCAGACCCCGGTGTCCCCGGAGTAGGTGAGGGAGCGTCCGCCGTGCCCCACGCGGATCGCGAAGGTGTCGACGGGGTGCGCGACTTTCTCCGTACGGACGGAGAAGGGGCCGATGTCGAAGGAGCCCGAGCCCGGTTTGAGCGTGTGGAAGTCGAAGACCTCGCTCATGGACGTGTCGGTCGGGGTGTCCGCGTACGCCGTGGTCAGGCGCTGCTCGGTGCCCTCGGGGCCGAAGACGGGGATCGGGTCGCACCGGCCGCCGTCGAAGCGGTAGTAGCGCGCGACGAAGTAGGCGCACATGTCGATGCAGTGGTCGGCGTGGAGATGGCTGAGGAAGATGGCGTCGAGGTCGTAGAGACCGATGTGGCGCTGCAACTCGCCCAGGGCGCCATTACCCATGTCGAGGAGCAGCCGGAAGCCGTCGGCCTCTACGAGGTAACTGGAGCAGGCCGATCCCGCGGCGGGGAACGAGCCCGAACAGCCGACGACGGTGAGCTTCATGGAGCGGGAACCTCCGTGGCGTGGAAGGCGGGGCGACGGGGGTGTGCGTTTACCGAGCGTAAAGCGCGAAACGGCTGGTCGCTCCTTCACAGTGGTCCGTTGTGGGGGAACTCACCCAGGACGTCACTGGTTCGGATGGTCCGTACGGGTGGGCCTCCGTACCGGTGGGGCCGTTACGCCCCGCCACACTCCGTCGCGCTCCGCCGCTCGCTCCCCCGTTCCCCGCTCTCCCCGTTCCCCGCTCTCCCCGTCGCCCGGCTTCCCGGCCGGCCGGTCCGTACTTCCGGCGCGCCCGTGCTACGGCGCGCCCCTGCTTCCTTCCGGCGCGCCCGTTCCTCCGGCGCGCCGTCAGGCCCAGAGCTGGCCGTGCAGCGCCTCGATCGCCTCTTCGGTGGTCGCGGCGGTGTAGACGCCGGTCGAGAGGTACTTCCAGCCCCCGTCCGCCACCACGAAGACGATGTCGGCGCTCTCCCCCGCCTTGACCGCCTTGCGGCCCACCCCGATCGCCGCGTGCAGCGCGGCGCCGGTGGAGACACCCGCGAAGATGCCTTCCCGCTGGAGGAGTTCGCGGGTCCGGGCGACCGCGTCCGCCGAGCCGACGGAGTAGCGGGTGGTGAGGACCGAGGCGTCGTACAGCTCGGGGACGAAGCCCTCGTCGAGGTTGCGCAGCCCGTAGACCAGGTCGTCGTAGCGGGGCTCGGCGGCGACGATCTGGACGCCTTCGACATGCTCGCGCAGATACCGGCCGACGCCCATCAGGGTGCCGGTGGTGCCCAGGCCCGCCACGAAGTGGGTGACGGAGGGCAGGTCGGCGAGGATCTCGGGTCCGGTGGTGGCGTAGTGGGCGCCCGCGTTGTCGGGGTTCCCGTACTGGTAGAGCATCACCCAGGAGGGGTTCTCCTCGGCGAGCTCCTTCGCCACCCGTACGGCGGTGTTGGAGCCGCCGGCGGCGGGGGACGGCACGATCTCCGCCCCCCACATGGCGAGCAGCTCGCGCCGCTCCCGCGAGGTGTTCTCCGGCATGACGCAGACGATCCGGTACCCCTTGAGGCGGGCCGCCATGGCGAGCGAGATACCGGTGTTGCCGCTGGTGGGCTCCAGGATGGTGCACCCCGGGGTGAGCCGGCCGTCCTTCTCGGCCTGTTCGATCATGTGGAGCGCGGGCCGGTCCTTGACGGAGCCCGTGGGGTTGCGGTCCTCCAGCTTCGCCCAGATCCGGACGTCGTCCGACGGGGAGAGCCGGACGAGCCGGACCAGCGGGGTGTTGCCGACCGCCGCCAGCGGGGAGTCGTACCGCATCAGACCGCGCGCATCTCGTCGGGCACACCGGAGAGCGGGAGCGCGCCGCCGGCCACGGCCGGGAGGATGGTGACGCTGTCGCCGTCGGCGAGCTTGGTGGCGATGCCGTCCAGGAAACGGACGTCCTCGTCGTTGAGGTAGACGTTGACGAAGCGGCGGAGCTGGTTGTCCTTGGCCGGGTCGATCAGCCGTTCCCGGATGCCGGCATGCCGGGTGTCCAGGTCGGCGAAGAGCTCGGAGAGCGTGTCGCCGGTCCCCTCGACCGCCTTGGCTCCGTCGGTGTAGGTGCGGAGGATGGTCGGGATGCGGACCTCGATGGCCATGACATGGGCTCCTGTCGGGAGACTGCGTGACGGGCGCGCGGCTCGGGCCCCCGCGCGAGGGGGTGGTGCGGTGTCTGCGGTGAGGTGCTGACGTGCGGTACGGCGTACGGAACCGGACGGAAGGGAACCGGACGGAACGGTACGACGGTACGGGTCCGGCGTGCGGGCACGGGGCTCCGCCCGCCGGGCGGGCAGTCGCTCAGCCGGCGGTGCGGCCGGGACAGATGGCACTCGCGAGGCGGCACAGATCGACGTGCAGCCGCGCCACGAGCAGCGGGGTGCTCGGCGTCTTGTCGCTCACATCGAGGAAAACCATGCGCTCATCGTATCGATTCCCGTTCAGCGGCTGGAGATGTGTTCCCACTGGGCGGACGGTCGCGGTCCATCAGGTGGGACGTCACACGATGTCGACGGGCTCTTCCGTCACTTTTCCGTCCACGATGCGGAACGAACGGAACTGGAAGGGGCCCGCGCCGTCGGTGTCGGCGGTGGAGACGAGGACGTAGTGGGCGCCGGGTTCGTTGGCGTAGGTGATGTCCGTACGGGAGGGGTACGCCTCGGTCGCGGTGTGGGAGTGGTAGATGATCACCGGCTCCTCGTCCCGGTCGTCCAGCTCCCGGTAGAGCTTGAGCAGGTCCGCCGAGTCGAACTCGTAGAAGGTGGGCGAGCGGGCGGCGTTCAGCATCGGGATGAACCGCTCGGGCCTGCCGCTCCCCTCGGGGCCCGCGACGACACCGCATGCCTCGTCGGGGTGGTCGGCGCGCGCGTGCGCCACGATCTGGTCGTGCAGGGCCTGGGTGATGGTCAGCATGAAGAAAATATAGAGGGACCGCCTGCGCGGCGAAGGGCCGCGCCCCCTGGGGAGCTTCCCGAGGGGCGCGGCCCGATGCGCCGGTACAGCGGTGCGACGGTCGAGCGGTGTGGCGGAAAAACGGTGTCGTGGGAAAGCGGTGTCGCGGGGAAGCGGTGTCGCGGGACAGCGGTCAGTCGGCGGCCGGGGCGTAGGCCGGCTGTCCGGGGTCGCCGGTGTTCTTCGCCGCGCGGCCCTTGAGGAGCTGCCAGCCGATCGCGAGGCAGACGGCCCAGACGACGCCCACGTAGAGACAGATGCGGGCCTCGCTGTCGTACGCGATGAGACCGGTGACGCCGAGCAGGAAGGCGGCGGCCCAGCGGCTGCCGTGGATACCGGCCGGGGCCGGGAAGGGGGAGGCCGGGAGGCGGCCCGCCTCGACGGCCTTGCGGTACCGCATATGGCTGATGAGGATCATCATCCAGGTCCAGATGCCGGCGGCGGTGGCGACCGAGGTCACATAGCCGAACGCCTTCTCCGGGACGATGTAGTTGAGGATCACGCCGACGCCCATGAGGACGACGGAGACGGTGATGCCGACGGCCGGGGTCTTCCGGGCGTTGAGCCTGCCGAGCGCGCCCGGGGCCTCGCCGTTGGCCGCGAGGTCGCGGAGCATCCGGCCGGTGGAGTACATGCCGGAGTTGCAGGAGGAGAGCGCGGCGGTGAGGACGACGAAGTTGACGATGCCCGCGGCGAGCGGGATGCCCATCTTCTCGAAGGCGTACACGAAGGGGCTCGTACCGGCCTGGAACTCGGTCCACTTGACCACCGAGAGGATCACCAGGAGCGCGCCGACATAGAAGACGATGATGCGCCAGGGCAGCGTGTTGATGGCCTTGGGCAGGGTCTTCTCGGGGTTCTCGGACTCGCCCGCCGTGACGCCGACCAGCTCGACGGCGAGGTACGCGAACATCACGCCCTGGAGGGTCATCAGGCTGGAGCCGATGCCGTTGGGGAAGATCCCGTGGTGGTCCCAGAGGTTGGCGACGGCGGCGGTGTCCCCGGCGTCGGAGAAGCCGAGGGTGAGGACGCCCAGACCGATGACGATCATGCCGATGATGGCGGTGACCTTGACCATCGAGAACCAGAACTCGACCTCGCCGAAGATCTTGACGGAGATCAGGTTCACTCCGAAGAGGACCACGAGGAAGACCAGCGCGCTGACCCACTGGGGGATCTGCGGGAACCAGAAGTGGATGTAGATGGCGGCGGCGGTCAGCTCCGCCATGCCGGTGACCACCCACATCAGCCAGTACGTCCAGCCGGTGGCGAAGCCGAAGAAGGGGCCGAGGAACTCGCGGGCGTACTCGGCGAAGGAGCCGGAGACGGGCCGGTAGAGGAGGAGTTCGCCCAGCGCCCGCATGATGAAGAAGATCACCACGCCGGCGAGCGCGTACATGAGGATGATGCTGGGGCCCGCCTTGGCGATGTTCGCCCCGGCGCCCATGAAGAGGCCCACACCGATGGCGCCGCCGATGGCGATCATCTGGACCTGGCGGCTGCCGAGCCCCCGCTCGTACCCCTCTTCGCCCACGCCGCGCCCGGCGGGACCTCCGGACGGCCTGCCGCCGTCCTGCTCCTGGTCGACCTGCGCAGAGGTCATGGTCGTGCGCCTTTCTCCATTGCGGATCCGTGGACCGCCTCGGCCACGGAGCCGTCGTCGATCCCCCCGGATACAGATGGAGTGCCACCGGCGGTCGGCCGGTCGAAACACCCCCGGGGACAGGGGTGGCGTCCCCGGGGGGTCCGGCAGATCTATCACGGGACGGCGGACGACGGACGCCCGCGACTGTGGCACAGCAGACAGAAAAAAGCGGACGAATCCCACCCCGGACCGCAAAGAACGCGGGATCGGTGATGTGATCGTTACCCCGAATTGAGCGGCATTTGAGCGAACGGGAAGGGGCCGTACGGAGGCACGGAACCCACCGCCCCGGCCGCTCCTGCCCTGGTCACCCCGTCACGCGTACGAGGTCCCCGTCACGGGAGCACCGTCTCCACCAGGGACTCCTGGAGCGCGCCCAGCCACAGGTAGGCCATCACCATCGGCTTGCGCGGGTCGGAGTCGGGGAGCCGGTACAGCTCGCCGCCCTCGTCCTCGTCGGTGACCTCAAGGCGGGTCCCGATCGTGAGCCGCAGGTCGTTGAGGGCGCCGAGCCAGTGCAGGCAGTCGTCCGGCGTCAGCTTCAGTACGGCGCCGCCCTCACCCGTGGCGGTGACGCCGTCCAGGGTGCGCACCAGCGCCAGGCCGTCCTCGCGCTTCCGGCCGCGCAGGTCGTTCTCGGTGAAGCGGCGGAACTCGGCGGAGTACTCCTTGAGCTCCTCGTCCTCCTCCCCGGAGCCGGGCCCCTCCGGGTCCCCGTACGCGTCCGGGAAGAGCCGGGCCAGCGCCGGGTCGGCGGGCGGCTCGCTGGGTCCCGGGGTGAAGAGCGCGGCGAGCGGGTCCTCGCCCTGGGCGGGCTCGTCGCCGGGGCCGATCAGCTCCAGGAGCTGGACGACCAGGGAGCGGAGGATGGAGATCTCGACCTCGTCGAGCGCGACGGCCGCGCCGCCGCCCGGGATCGCCTCGAAGCGCCCGGCCATCAGGTGCGGTCCTGCGAGAGGGTCGCCCAGAGCCCGAATCCGTGCATCGCCTGCACGTCGCGCTCCATCTCCTCGCGGCTGCCGCTGGAGACGACCGCGCGGCCCTTGTGGTGGACGTCGAGCATCAGTTTGTGCGCCTTGTCCTTCGAATAGCCGAAATAGGTCTGGAAGACGTAGGCCACGTAACTCATGAGGTTGACCGGATCGTTGTGGACGATCGTCACCCACGGCACGTCCGGCTCGGGGACCGCGAAGGTCTCCTCGGCCGATTCGGGACGTTCGATCTCAGTCGGCGCAACACTCACGGTTCGGAACGACCTTCTTCTCTGCGAGTTTCTGTGCGTCCCATGCTGCCACCACGTGACCGGTGTCGCACAAACGGCCACCAGAGAAATCGTCAGAGTGACGACTATTCGGGGTAGCATCGTCGTATGAACACTGCGGACCTTGCGCACACGGCAGGGCTTGGACTGCCGGTCGACATCCCGTCGACCGCGCTCTTCACCGATCAGTACGAGCTGACGATGCTGGAGGCGTCCCTGCGCGGGGGTACGGCCGACCGGCGCTCCGTCTTCGAGGTCTTCACCCGGCGCCTCCCCGAGGGCCGCAGGTACGGGGTGGTGGCCGGCACCGGGCGGGTCCTGGACGCCGTCGAGAACTTCCGCTTCGACCCCGCCCTGATCGGCTTCCTGCGCGAGAACGAGGTGGTCGACGAGGCGACCCTGGAGTGGCTCGCCGCGTACCGCTTCCGCGGTGACATCTGGGGGTACCCGGAGGGCGAGGTCTACTTCCCCGGCTCCCCGGTCCTCCGGGTCGAGGGCTCCTTCGCCGAGTGCGTGCTGCTGGAGACCGTGCTCCTCTCGATCCTCAACCACGACTCGGCGATCGCCGCCGCGGCCTCCCGGATGGCGAACGCGGCGGGCGGGCGCCGGCTGATCGAGATGGGCGCGCGCCGTACCCACGAGCTGGCCGCGGTGGCCGCGGCGCGCGCCGCGTACGTGGGCGGCTTCGACGCCACCTCCGACCTGGCCGCCGGGTTCCGGTACTCCATCCCGACCGTCGGGACGAGCGCGCACGCCTTCACGCTGCTGCACGACACCGAGCGGGACGCGTTCCGCGCCCAGGTCGACTCGCTCGGCCGGGGGACCACGCTGCTGGTCGACACGTACGACGTGGCGGAGGCGGTACGGACCGCCGTGGAGATCGCCGGGCCCGAGCTGGGCGCCGTCCGGATCGACTCGGGCGACCTGCTGCTGGTCGCGCACCGGGTCCGTACCCAGCTCGACGAGCTGGGCGCGGTGAACACCCGGATCGTGGTCACCTCGGACCTGGACGAGTACGCGATCGCCTCGCTGGCGGCGGCGCCCGTGGACGCGTACGGCGTCGGCACCCAGCTCGTCACGGGCAGCGGCCACCCGACCTGCTCCATGGTCTACAAGCTGGTGGCCCGCGCCGCATCCGCCGATCCGAAGGCCCCGCTGGTGCCGGTCGCGAAGCGGTCGACGGGCGGGAAGACCTCGGTGGGCGGGCGGAAGTGGGCGGCGCGCCGGACGGACGCGGACGGGGTCGCCGAGGCCGAGTTGCTCGGCACCGGACCGGTCCCGGCGGAGCTGCTGGACCGGCAGCTCCTGGTGGAGCTGGTCAAGGGCGGCGAGACCGTGGCGCGCGAGCCGCTGGACCGGGCGCGCGAGCGGCACACGGCGGCGCGGGCCGCGCTGCCGATGTCGGCGACGCAGCTCTCCCGGGGGGAACCGGTCATTCCGACCGAGTACGTGTGAGGCCGGGGGCGCCGGGGAGCGCCGGGCGCGTGTCCCCCGAGCGCCCCGGGGAGCGGCCCCGGGAGGGACGATGGAAGGGGACGCGCGGGCGGGTGAGCCGGGCGGGGCGCCGTACGCGCCGTGCGGGTGCGGTCGTACGCCCCTCGGCACGACCCCGGTACGACCCCTCCCGTACGGCCCCGGGAGTCTCTACGCTCACATTCCAGCCGCCCTCCCCCGGTCGCACGCCCCGTTCGGTATCCCCGCACCGCCTGATCCCCGTACCGCCTCCTGTCCGCTCCCCACTGAAGGACCCCCCTCATGCACCGCGCACTGATCGTCGTCGACGTACAGAACGACTTCTGCGAGGGCGGCAGCCTCGCCGTGGCCGGGGGCGCCGATGTCGCCGCCGCCATCACCGAACTGATAGCCCAGGCGACCCCTGGTTACCGCCATGTGGTCGCCACCCGTGACTGCCATGTCGATCCGGGTGACCACTTCGCGGTGGCCCCGGACGTCCCGGACTATGTGGACTCCTGGCCGCCGCACTGTGTGGCCGGTACGGAGGGGGTGGGCTTCCACCCGAACTTCGCCCCGGCGGTCGCCTCCGGCGCGATCGCCGCGGTCTTCGACAAGGGCGCCTACTCGGCCGCGTACAGCGGTTTCGAGGGCGCCGACGAGAACGGTGTCCGGCCGGTGGAGTGGTTCCGGGCGCGCGGGGTCACCGAGGTCGACGTGGTCGGCATCGCGACGGACCACTGCGTACGGGCCACGGCGCTGGACGCGGTACGGGCCGGGTTCACCACCCGGGTCCTGCTGGACCTGACGGCCGGGGTGGCCGCGGGGACCACCGAGCGGGCCCTGGCGGAGCTGCGGGAGGCGGGGGTGGAGCTGACCGGGCGGGCGGTCGTCGAGCCCGTCTGAGCGCCCGCCCAGCGCCCTTCGGCGCCCTCTCAGTGCCCCATCGCGGCCGGTCTGAGCAGCGCCCGGATCGGCCGCCAGAACTGGTCGTCCGGGGCCCCCGACCCCGGCGAGGAGGCCGCCGCCGTGCGCCAGAGCAGGCCCTCCGGGTGGTGGAGTACGGCGGTGATCTCGTCCGGGGTCGGCGGCTCCGCGTTGCCCCGCAGGTAGACCGCGCGCAGCCCGAGGTTCCGCAGCCTGGTCAGGGCGCGGGGCCGGTTCGCGGCGTGCACCAGGACGCGCACGGTGCCGCCCTCGGCGGCCGGGCTGGGCAGGGCCAGCGCGACCACCACGGTGCCGTTCGGGAGCTTGCTGAAGCCGCCACTCGCCATGTCTTCCTCTCCCCCGCCTTCTCCCCCGTCGGACGTCGGTGTCAATAAGAGAACTGTAGGACGCACCTAAACACGAACGGCCGCCGCCCGCCAGGGGGCAACGGCCGATCATGGGTCTGACCTGGTGTTACTTAGGGTTACTTACTGGATTTACCCACCTTGACCGTGATCGTCCGGCCATCGCGCGGCTGGTCCACGATGGTGATCCTGGTGTTGGTGTCAGTGACCTTGACGCTTCCGCCCTTGTTCTCCTCGCTCCAGTACGAGCCCGTACGGTCGTCGAAGTACGGCACCCCGGGACGCGCCGCGATCCGGGTCGGGGCGTCCGCCTTGTGGAGGGTGAGCGGGGTCGTCGGGTAGCGGCTGAAGGTCGAGTCGAAGGACTGGATCCGGTTCCGCATCAGCGTGCCGTCCGACCACCGCAGCGGCTGCGGGTGGGCGTCGACCGGCAGGACCCGGCCCTCGCCCGGGTGGGCGCTGGTGTTGTTGTCCTTCTGGGAGGTGTCCCAGAGCCAGACCAACAGGCCGGTCTGGTACGGGTAGTGCTCGACCCGGGCGTCCAGCGGCGCCGTGAAGCCGAAGTTGTACGGGCCGACCTTGAGGGTCTGGTCGTACGAGACGTACTGGCGGTTCTCGGCGATGTAGTACTGCGGGTAGTCCTGGGTGAAGGACTCGCCGATGCGCGAGAAGCCGTTCGCGCTCCAGCCGGCGTCGTCGCCCTCGGCGTTGTCGGTGAAGACCGGGGCGCCGTCGGCGGTGAGGGTGATCTCGTCGGCCGTGAAGCCCTTGCCGCTGACGCCGCCGTCGGTCTGGTAGCGGAAGCGCAGGTCGAACTTCCGGCCCGCGTACGCGTCCAGCGGGAAGACCAGCTTCTTCGCCGTCTCCGAGACGCCGGTCAGCGCCGTGCGTCCGGCGTCGTCGCGCGGCAGGGCCGCGCCGTCCGCCGTGCCGTCCAGCGGGGTCCAGTTGGCGCCGCCGTCCGTGGAGACCTCGGTGTAGAGGAAGTCGTAGTTCTCCTCGATGTCCCACCAGCCGGTGAGGGAGAGCGCGGCGGACGAGGCGCCGGTCAGGTCGACGGAGCGGGTCAGGGTGTTCTTGAGGTCGTCACCCATGTCGCTCCACCACTGCTTCGCGCCCTCGGCCGGCTTGACGATCGTCGTCGTCTTCTCCTTGTCGGGGAGTTCGACGACGAGCGCCTGCGGGTTCGCCGTGTTGTAGGCGGAGACGCCGAGCTTGTGGGTGGAGGCGGTGGCGGCCTTGGCCTGGTCGTAGTCGAGCCAGCCGAGCTGGAGCTTGTCCCAGGCGGTCATGTCGCCCGGGAGGTCGCCGATCTGGTCCTTGCCGGTGCCCAGCCAGGAACCGGAGGACATCAGCGTCCAGAAGCCGGTGGAGTTCTCGCCGCCCTGGGTGTCGTAGTGGTCGGGCAGGCCCAGGTCGTGGCCGTACTCGTGGGCGAAGACCCCGAGTCCGCCGTTCTCCGGCTGCATCGTGTAGTCGCCGACCCAGATGCCGGTGTCGCCGATGGGCGCGCCGCCCGCCTTGTTGTACGCGGGGCCCGTGGAGCCCGCCTGGGTGCCGTACGCGTACCAGCGGTGGGCCCAGAGGGCGTCGGTGCCCTGGACGCCGCCGCCGGCGGACTCGTCCTCACCGGCGTGGACGATCTGGAAGTGGTCGATGTAGCCGTCGGGCTCGTTGAAGTCGCCGTCGTTGTCGTAGTCGTACCGGTCCCACTGGTCGTACTGGGAGAGGTACTCCTTGATCTCGGCGTCCGTCTTGCCCTGGGCCTTCTGGTCGGCGGTCCAGGACGCGAGGGCGTCGCGGACCAGGTCCCAGACGTTGGCGCAGTTGGAGGAGCCGCAGTAGTTGGAGCCGTAACGGGCCTCGTTCCACTTGACCTTGACCCAGTCGGAGACCTCGCCGTCGACCGAGTAGCGGCCGGACGAGGTCTTCTCGTAGTAGGTCTTCAGGGACTGCTTCGGCTGCCCCTTGGCGTCGTTGCCGGTGCCGAAGTAGAGGTCCTGGAAGTGCTGCTGGCTGTAGTCGGCCTGCCAGGCGGTGGAGTTGTCGACCTTCCGGTCCGGCTCGGCTATCTCGTTGTGCGCGGGGCCGGGGTCGCCGCCGTACTTGACGACGGGCGGCAGCGGTCCGTCGGGGCCGTCCGGGTCGTACATGGTGGTGTTGTCGACCTCGTCGCCGAACTCCACCAGGATCGTGAAGATCTTGTCGGTCTTCTCCCGGGCCAGCTCCACGTACTTGCCGCTGTCGAGCTTGACGACCTGGGAGCCGCCGCGCTTCTCCTTCTTGGCCTTGCCGGACAGGACCTGGCGGAGCGCGGCGTCGCGCTGCTTCGTCTGCTGGTCGCTGAACGGGCCGTCCAGGTCGTGCTCCACGTGGCCGGCGCCCGGCGCCGGGTCGTGGCGGTCGGCCGAGGAAGCGGCGGACGCGTTGGAGGCGGTGGAGGCGGGGTTGTCCTGGGCCTGTGCCGTGGTGAAGGCTGAGGCCGTCGCGGCGGTGGCGGCGAGCGCCACGATCACCGCCGACACTCTTCTCGCCCGTGGGTTTCTGATCACTTGGTCTGTGTTCCTCCCCGGCGCAGCGGTCCGCGGACCGGAAGTGGAGGATCCGCGCGCGACTGCGCGTCATAAGTGACGACATTGGACCGGAGTTGCCGGAGAAAAGACAGACCTTGACTTGAACCCGTCAATTGCACTATGCGATTGTCCGGATCCGGTATGCGGACAGTGAGGGCAAACCGGCCAACGGGCGCATATTTTCGGCCGGTTGATGCGGGGGCGTGATGCGGTGCGCCCCCTGTGCACCGGGGGTGGAGGCCGGGTCGGGCTTAGTCCCCGTTCCCCTCGGGGTATCCACGCCCTTAGAGTCGCTAGCGAGTGCGACCGCCTTGCGACGTCCTGACACCACTTGTCCAGTGCACGGAGTGATACGAGACCCCGCGAGACGCAACAAAACATCCCCAGAGACAAAGAATCCCCAATACCCCACAGCACACACCCCCGAGGGACGGATTCCGCCATGCCGCGTCCGACTGCCGCACAGCTCGCCTACGGCTCCGCCACCATCGTCTGTTCCACCCTCGTCATGCTGCTGCTCTCCGGTACGAGCACGGGCATCGGCGTGGCGGTGATCGGTGTCGCCGCGCTCGGTCTGGGGCTGCTCGTCGCCATGACCGCGCCGCTGCCCCGCAAGGCCCGTGCCGCCCGCTCCGCCACCCCGCACCGCAGGCCCGCCGCCGAGACCACCGCGGCGCGCGCCACGGCGCCGGGGCAGCGCACGCAGGGGGCGGGCGGGAGCGCCGTCAACGCGGAAGCCCACCGCTGACGCCCGCCGGCCGGCGGGCGGCGGTCCGCCGCCGGACCGCCGCCGCCTACTGAGGCGCTGTCACCACGACGGTCCTGGCCGCCTTGTCGTGCAGGCCCTGCCGGTACGGCCGGCTGGCCAGGATCGTGATGATGATGATCAGCCACCAGAGGAAGAGGCAGCAGACCAGCGCGGGCACCCAGAGCACCAGCGCGCGCACCAGGGCCGCGTTGGGCGAGGGCACGGCGCCGTCGTTGAGCATCGCCACCCGCAGCCGGAGCCAGCGCTTGCCGAGGGTCTGCCCGTACTTCCGGGTCATCAGGGTGTCGTAGCCGACGTACGCGATGATCGAGATCAGCGACCAGAGCCACTGGGTACCGGTGTTGACCTGGTTGGTGACCTCGTTCCAGTTCCCGTTGTTCGACGCGTGCCAGCCGCCGGTGAGGAGCGAGATGATCGCCAGCGGGATGAAGATGATCAGCGCGTCGATCACCCGGGCGGCGAGCCGGGTCGCGAACGGGGCGAGCGGCGGCATCCCGGCGAGCGGGTCCGTCCCCCCGTAGGGGTCGCGCCCGCCGCCTCCCCCGCCTCCCCCGTAGGGGTCCTGTCCGTGGGGCGGTGCGCCGAACGCGCCGCCGCCGGGGGCGTCGGGGTCGTATGGCGGCGCCTTGGGCGGCCCGTGCTCCCCGCCGTACGCCCCGTGCGAGGAACCCCCCGAGGAGCCCCAGGAGTCCCCCGAGGAGCCGCCCGAGGACGGGGGCGGCCCCTGGGGCCCGGTGGGTTCCTGGGGCCCCTGGGACCCCTCGGGGTGCTTGAGGAAGGGGTCGGAGGGGTCGTCACCGGGCGGCGGTCCTGACGGCGGCTGGTCGTTGCTCATGGGGGCAGTGCACCCCGGGCGGCGGGGGCCCGCAACGGCGTGCCGCCGTTCGGCGGAACGGCGGCTTCCGCCCCCTACGGGCCGTCAGGCCGGCCGGCTGTCAGGCCGTCCGGCTGTCAGGCCGTCCGGCTGTCAGGCGTCTGGCCGTCCGGCCGTCAGCGGGCCACGAAGGTGTGGGCGGCCTTGTCGTGCCAGCACTGCCGCCACGGGCGGTCGATCAGGCACCAGAGCACATTGGCGATCCCCACCACCAGCACCCCGAGCACGCTGTAGACCAGCCAGCGGCGGAGCGCGGCGCCGAAGGCGGGGGGTTCGTGGGTCTCGATGTCCCGGACGTCGAGCCCGCAGAGCTTCTTGCCCAGCGTGGCGCCCCACTTGGCGGTCGGCACCGCCTCGTACAGGACGCCGACGACCAGCAGCGTGGCGAGGACCCCGCCGAAGTACCCGGCCGTGGTGGCGTCGAGCAGCCAGACGGTGACGGTCTCGCCGGTCTGCCGGGCCGCCTCGACCTTGGTGTCGATATGGGCCAGGGCGCCGCTGATCAGCGGTACGGCGGCGGCACCGACGACCAGGCCGAGGACCAGCGTGTCGATCAGCCGGGCCACGACGCGCTTGCCGAGGCCGGCCGGGCGCGCCGCCGCCTGGGCCCGCGCGGCCTGGAGGAACGGGTCCTCGACCGGGGGCTTCCAGGGCACCACGGGCTGGTCGCCGGGGTCCGCCTGGGCGAGCCGGTGCACCTGCTGGGCCCAGGAGGTGGCGCCGCCGCCGCTGCCCGCGCTGACCGGCCCCGGCTCCGGCCCCGGCGCGGGCTCGGGGGCGGGGGCCGGGACGGGTGCGTAGGGCTGGGGCTGGGCCGGAACGGCGGGGGCCGGGGACGCGGTCCGGTCCTGGGGCTGCTGCTGGCCGGGCTGGCGGGCGGGGAGCTGGGGCCTGGGCCCGGCGCCGACCGCGCGGATCGCCATGGTGCCCTCGTCCCGGCCGGTACGCCCCGAGGCGGCCTCCTCGTCCTTGGCGCGGCGGGCGGCGCGCAGGGCCCGGATGGTCATGGTGGAGTCGGCGGGCGGGCCGCTCTCGCGGGGCGTGGGGGGCTTGTTGCGGCGCAGGGGGCGGATCGCGACCGTACCGTCGGTGACGGGTGAGTCGTGGTCCACGTCGATGCCGTTGCCGCCACCGGCTCCGGTGCCGTCGCCGCCGGGCGCGCCTCCCGGCTCCGTACCGGTGGCGCTCGGGCCGGGCCCCAGGGCGCGTACGCCGGGGAGCGCGCCCCCGGTCGGGTCGGGGGCCGGGGCTCCGGGGCCCTCGCCGCCGTCGGCGGCGGCCGGGGGTGCCGGGGAGGGCGCGGGGATCCGGGGGTCCTGGCCGGGGGTCGCGCCCCAGGAGACCCGGGCGTCGCGGGCGCCGCCGAGGCCGGACTGGCGGGAGGCGTCGGCCCGCCACGCGGAGGCGGGCTCCTGGGCGGGCCGCCCGCCGGAGCCGTCGTCCAGGAAGACCGGGCCCGTCTCGTCCACGGCGGGCGGCGCGGGCGGGGGGACCGGGGCCGGGGCGGGCGCGGCGGCCGGGAGCGCGGGCACGCTCTCGCCCTCGCGGGGCGCCGGGCGCGAGGTGCCGGGCACCCAGGCGGCACCGTTCCAGTACCGGATGTACCCGGGGATGGAAGGGTCCGGGTAGAAGCCTTCCCGGGGTACGTTCCCGCCGTCACCAGGAGGAGTAGCCACTGACCCCAACTCCGTTCGTTCACACCAAGATTGACCTGACAGGACCGCTCGGCGCCGAACCGGTCACCGGATCCGCCGCCACCGCTCGTCCAGGAAGACGTCCAGGAAGACATCCAGAGGGACATCGGGGAAGACATTAACGAAGAACGCGGGGTCCGGAAGCTGGCGCCCGACGGAATCGGGCGTCTTCGGGCGAGGGGCCGGGAGCACTGCTGCGAAGCGTAAGGCTGCTGGGTGGAATCTGTTCGCCATGGTGCACGAAACCTGCACATCGGTGCGGCATGATCGGTCGATTGACCTTCCTCCCGAAAGCCGCCGGAAGGGCCGCCCGGGGGGCCGCCCGGGGGCCGCCGGGAGACCGGCTGGGGAGCCTCCGGGAGACGGCTGGGAGAGCCGCCGGGGATGCCGGCGCGGAAAGTCGTGAGTTCCTTGCGAAAGCCGCGTCATAAAGCGCGCGCCGCCGCCTCTCTTCTGATGAGGTCCCACCACCGGGCCCTGTCGCAGGAGAGGAAGTGCCCGCCCATGCACTCTGTGGTCGAACGTGAACTGGAACTGAATCTGGTGCTCTCCCCCGAGCGCTCCATCCCCGTGCCGGCCCGGCTGACGTACCGGGTGGCCGATCCGTACGCCGTGCACATCACCTTCCATATCGGCTCGGACTCCCCCGTGCACTGGACCTTCGCCAGGGAACTGCTGGTGGAGGGGGTGTTCCGGCCGTGCGGTCACGGCGATGTCCGGATCTGGCCGACCCGGGTCGACGGGCGTCATCTGCTCTGTGTCGCGCTCTCCTCCCCGGACGGGGACGCGCTGCTGGAGGGTCCTGCGGCGGCGGTGTCGGCGTGGCTGGAGCGGACGCTGCGGATCGTGCCGCCCGGTACGGAGGCCGGGCGGCTCGGGCTCGACGCCGCGCTCACCGAGCTGCTGGCCCCGGCCGCCGCCGACGAACTCTGGCTGCGGGACCCGTGGCCGTCGGACGAGTCGGCGGACGGCGACGCGTGAGCCGCCCGGCCCGGCGCGCCGCCGCGCACACCGCCCCGCACTCCGCCGCGCACACCGCCGCGGACGCCTCCGCACGTAACGCAAGGAGGTTCGACGCGTGACGCGCGGGAAGCGGGTGACGACAGTGACCCCGGCGGGCCACTTTGACGGGCGGGGCTCAGAAGAGCTTGCCCGGGTTGAGCAGGCCCAGCGGGTCGAAGGTCCGCTTGATGTTCCGCTGCAACTCCAGCCCCACCGGCCCCAGCTCCCGCGAGAGCCACTCCTTCTTCAGGGTGCCCACGCCGTGCTCGCCGGTGATCGTGCCGCCCAGCTCCAGGCCGAGGCCCATGATCTCGTCGAACGACTGCCGGGCCCGCCGGGACTCGTCCGGGTCGGCCTGGTCGAAGCAGACGACGGGGTGGGTGTTGCCGTCGCCCGCGTGCGCGCAGACGCCGATGGTCAGGTCGTACTTCTCGGCGATGGCGGCGGTGCCCTCGAAGAGCGCGCCGAGCCGCGAGCGCGGTACGCAGACGTCGTCGATCATGGTGGCCGATTTGACGGCCTCCAGCGCGGGGAGGGCGAGGCGGCGGGCCTGGAGCAGCAGTTCGGACTCGGCGGCGTCGTCGGCGGGGACGACCTGGGTGGCGCCCGCCGCCGTGCAGAGCTCGCCGACGGCGGCGAGGTCGGCGGCGGGCTCCGGGGTGTCGAAGGCGGCGAGGAGGAGCGCCTCGGTGGAGTCGGGGAGGCCCATGTTGGCCATCGCGTTGACGGCGCGGACGGTCGTCCGGTCCATGATTTCGAGGAGCGAGGGGGTGTGCCCGCGCTCCATGATCCGGCAGACGGCCTCGCACGCGGCGGCGGCCGAGCCGAACTCGGCGGCGAGGGCGAGCTGCTGGGGCGGTTCGGGCTTGAGCGCGAGGACGGCCTGGACGACGATGCCGAGGCTGCCCTCGGAGCCGACGAAGAGCCGGGTGAGGTCATATCCGGCCACGCCCTTGGCGGTGCGGCGTCCGGTGGTGAGGAGCCGGCCGTCGGCGAGGACGACATCGAGTCCGAGGACGTACTCCGCCGTCACCCCGTACTTGACGCAGCAGAGCCCTCCGGAGGCGGTGCCGATGTTCCCGCCGATGGTGCACATCTCCCAGCTCGACGGGTCGGGCGGGTAGGCGAGGCCGACCTCGGCGACGGCGCGGGAGAGCGTGGCGTTGATGACGCCGGGCTCGACGACGGCGATCCGGTCGACCGGGTTGATCTCCAGGATCCGGTCCATTTTGGTCAGGGAGAGGACGATGCACCCGTCCGAGGCGTTGGCGGCGCCGGAGAGCCCCGTACGGGCGCCTTGCGGCACGACGGGGGTACGGAGCGCGGTGGCGGTGCGCATGACGTGCTGGACCTGTTCGACGGTGCGCGGGAGCACGACGACGGCCGGGTCGCCGGCCGGGCAGAAGCTGGCCATGTCGTTGGCGTAGGAGCGCGTGATGTCGGGATCGGTGATCAGGGCATCGGCGGGGAGGCCGGTCCGGAGCCGTGCGAGAAGATCGTCCATACCCCCAGGCTCGCACCCGGGGCCATCGGTGTGAACCCGTGTGCGTCTCACGGCCCACAACACGGTGTGCTCTTCATATTGACGCACAGTAATCGCCATGAACCCCATGAAGACGGAGCAGGTCAGGCAGGTCAGACGGGCGGCGCTGGCCGCCGGGGTGGGCGCGGTACTGGTCGCGGGCGTCGTGCTGTTCGTCCCCGACCGGGACGGAGCGGACGAACGCACTCCGCAGGAACGGGCCCTGGCTGCGGTGAGCGCGGGCGCGCCCGCCTCGCTGGCCGACCTCGACGCGCTCATCCAGGACCGCGAGAAGTGGGTACGGGTCCACCCGGAGGACGCCTCGGCGTGGGCGGTGCTGGGCGCGGCGTATGTCGAGCGCGGGGAGCGGCACGGGGACTCCTCGTACTACTCCAAGGCCGACCAGGCGCTCCAGCGCTCCCTGAAGGGCCAGCCGGTGGGGGCGGCGGGCCCGGAGGACCACGGCGCGCGCGGAGCGGACGGTACGGGGGCCGAGGGTGCCGAGGATACGGAGGCGGACGGCACCGCCGACGGCTCCGGGGACGACAGCAAGCGGGGCGGGGCGGGCGTGCCCGCCCGTACCCAGGCGCTGGCGGGTCTCGCCTCGCTGGCCAACGCCCGCCATGACTTCACCACCGCCAAGAAGTGGGCGGAGACGCTGCGGGCCCGGCAGCCCCGGGCGTGGCGCGCGTATCCGGCGCTGATCGACGCGTACACCGGCCTGGGCCAGTACGCGGCGGCCGGCAAGGCGCTCGACAAGCTGAAGGAGCTGCGCCCCGGCTCCCCGGCGGCGCTGAGCCGCGCGGTCTCCGTCTACCGGGACCGGGGCTGGCGCGAGGACGCGGAGGCGAAGGCCGACGAGGCGTCCACGCACGCGGATTCGCCCACCGAGAAGGCGGAGGCGCTCTGCGCGCTGGGCGAGCTGGCCTGGGAGCGCGGTGAGCCGTCGGAGGCGATGGGCCACTACGACGCGGCCCTCACCGCGCTCCCCGACCACCCCGCGGCGCTGGCGGGCCGGGCCCGCGCGCTCGCCGCGCTGAGCCGCACGGACGAGGCGTACCGCGCCTACCAGGCCGCCCTGAACCGTCTGCCGCGCCCGGAGTACGCCCTGGAACTGGGCGAGCTGTACGACGCGAGCGGCCTGGACGGCGACGCCCGTACCCAGTACGCGACCCTGCGGGCGCGGGCGTCGCGGGCCCAGGGCGACGGGGTCAACGAGGAGCTGGTCCTCGGCCGCTTCGAGGCCGACCACGGGGACCCGGCGGCGGCGGTGGCGCGGCTGCGCGCCGAGTGGGGCCGGGGCCACCGCAGCATCGACGTGGCGGACGCCCTGGCCTGGGCCCTCTACCGGGTGGGCCGCCCCCAGGAGGCACTCCCGTACGCGAAGAAGGCGACGGACCAGGGCCGGCGGAGCGCGCTCTTCCTCTACCACCGGGCCGAGATCGAACGCTCCCTGGACCTGTACGGCCCGGCCCGCCGCCATGTCGGGGACGCGCTGCGGATCAACCCGTACTTCTCGCCGCTGCTGGCGCCCCGCGCGATCGACGCGCTGGAGTCGCTGGGCGAGCCGGTGGAGGGCGGCCCGCGCGACATCGAGGGCGCGGGCTCGACCCCGCAGCCCGCGGAGATGGCCCGCCCCACCTCGGGTGCGGCGACACCGGCCCCGGCCCCGAGCGGGACTCCGGCCCCGGGTGGAACGCCGACAGGGGGTGGGACTCCGGCCGCGCCCGTGGCGTCTGAGGCGCCGGTGCCGTCGGCGTCCTGAGGGGCGGGCGGCGGTAGCGGCGTACGTACGGGAGCGGCGTACCGGCACGGGGGTACGAAGGGAGCGGGGCCCGGTTCGGGGGAACCGGGCCCCGCTCTCGTGTACGGCCGGTGCTTGGAGCCTCGGCGGCTCTCGGTGTTCCGGTCGTTCCTGCCCACCCCGGGAGCGTTCGTCAGCGGGTGAAGTGTTCGGCGAGGAGCCATCCGGTGACCGTGTAGGCGGCGAGGGCGGCGCTGACGACGAGCACGGTCCGTACCGTTCGCAGGGCCCGTGCGGTGTCATCGGGATCAGGCCGCATGCGCCGTGCGGACCCGCCGCCGGAACGGAAACGGCAGCCGGAGCCGGAGCCGGTCGAACCAGCCAGGTTTGCTCTTGCGGTGCCTGCGGCGCTCCGGGGGCTGCGCATGGCGTGCCAGTGGGTACGCGGACAGGGGCAGGGGCAGGTACCCGGGCACGGACAGGGGCGCGAGTACGGGTGCGGGTAGGGGTACGGGGAGTGCTCTGAGGGTGTATCGGCCGCTGAAGTCGTTGGCGGTGAGGGTGAATTCGGCTCCGGCGAGGAGGCGTTCCCGGGCGGTTCTCTGTGCTTGGGGGGTGTGGCACCAGATGCGGAGGGTGGTGGGGACGTCGGGGTCGGGGGACCATACGGGGGTGAGGGTTCCGCGTGGTGTCCATGCGGTTCCCGGGCCGGGGTCGAGGCCGTTGGCGATGCGGCGGGCCTGCTGGCGCAGGAAGACCAGGGCGGCATCCGCCGTGACCGCTTGTCGGGCGGCGAGGACGACCCGTGCCTGGGTGCCGGTGGCGGTGGGTCCTTCGCAGACCACGGTCACGTTGTAGAAGCGGGCGCTGCTCATGCCGGGCGCCACCCGGTGGGGGGTGTGGCCGGGGGGCGTTGGCGGCGGTGGAGTTCGGCGAGGGCGCGGAGCTGGGTGCGTTCGCGTTCGGTCGCGGGGCGTACGGCGTTCAGCGTGGCCTGCCAGGTGTGCCCGGAGGGGCGGACGAGGCAGACCAGTGATCCGGCGAACGAGCTGATGATGCCCGGCATTTCGGTCCGCCGGTCGTACACCGCCATCCCGACCCGCAGACCCGACAGAGCAGGCAGCGAGGACGACTCAGGGGCGGAAGAGGTGGACGGGGCGGAACGCAGGCCCCGGCGGCGCGGCGGGTAGCGGGGCGGGACGGGCGGTTCGGGAGTCGTCATCCGGACTCACCGGCCCGCCGGTGCGGGTGCGCCGCGATCTGCCGCGCGCAGTGGGCCACGCTGGCCTCCCCGATCCCCCGACAGGCGTTCTCCCGCCGCCGGTCCCACCAGTCACACAGGTCACAACCGGGAACCGGGGCCGGTCGCCAGGGGCCCGGCAGGCCACTGGTCGCCGTTACAGCGGGCAGCTCGCCTGTCATGTCTTCGCCCATTAGGGGGACCATTCGCTGATCCATGTTCCGCGCCTCCAGCGCCTACGTATTGTGCTTGCTTAATTACAGATTCGGCGGCGGCGCGTAGTCTCACTAGGGGCATCGCTTTAACGCTGCGGAAGTTAAGTGCCCGAGACCACTAAGGGGGCGCGTACTCGTGCCACAGGAAGACGACAACGGTCAACCGGAAGCGACAGCGAGCCTGTTGTCCTTCTTCGGCTCACGAGTTCTCAGGCTGCGGACCGAACGGGGCTGGTCGCAGCAGGAGTTGGCCACGAAGGC
Organism: Streptomyces sp. NPDC093085; assembly: GCF_040683935.1. NCBI lineage: Bacteria > Bacillati > Actinomycetota > Actinomycetes > Kitasatosporales > Streptomycetaceae > Streptomyces > Streptomyces sp. NPDC093085. The sequence goes on from NZ_JBFBFB010000008.1 coordinate 180,788, forward strand.
GCACGCGACCGGGGCCATGATCAGCTACGTGGAGAACGCGAAGCGCGTACCCAGCGCCGACTTGGCGGCGGACCTGGACAGGGCTTTCGGTACCGACTTCTTCGAGGAGTTCCTGCCGTTCGTGATCCGGTACGCCTACCCGGGCTGGTTCCTGCCCTATGTTGAGCTTGAGGCGCAGGCGTCCTCGATCCGCGCGTTCGACGGTCAGGTGGTGTCCGGCCTTCTCCAGACGGAGGGGTACGCGCGGGCGGTGGCGGAGAGTGGACGACCGGACAGGGTGGAACCTCTCGTCGCCGCTCGTATGACGCGACAGGCGATCTTCGAGCGGGAGGACCGTCCGCGCGCCTGGTTCATCCTGGACGAGAATGCGCTCACCCGCCCCCTGGGCGGTCCGGCGGTCATGCGCGCCCAGTTGGCCCGGCTCTTGGAGGTGGGCGAGGAGCCGCGCACCGTGATCCAGGTGCTCCCCCGTACCGTGGTCTCCCACCCTGGGCTGGACGGATCCTTCACGCTGCTGAGCTTCGGCCAAGGCGAAAACCCGAAGACGGGCAACCGTCGTCCGCCTCATGATGTGTTGTACGTCGACGGCTTCTCACGGGGCCGGACTGCCCTGGACGAGGCGGAAGTCACCTACGCCGGGCACGCCTATGATCTGCTCAGGGGCTATGCCTTGTCCCCTCAGGAGTCGGCCGGGCTGATCCGGCGACACATGGAGGAACTAGCGAAATGACCAGCGCAAGCAAGCTGCCCGTCCGCTGGCGCAAGTCCAGTTACAGCGGCCCCAACGAAGGCACGTGCCTTGAGATCGGGGAAGGGATCCCCGGGATCGTCCCCGTCCGGGACTCCAAGAACCCCCACGGCCCCGCCCTCGGCTTCCCCGCCCACTCGTTCACCGCCTTCGTGGCGGGCGTCAAGTCAGGCGAGTTCCGCGCCGCCTGATCACCCGGCGCAGCGGGTACGGGTTCACCGGCCCCCTGCGCCCCTCCCCCGGAGCGGAGTACACCCATGACCCCCGACCTCGCTCATGCGCGGTGGATGAAGTCGACCTACAGCGACTCGAACGGGGGCGACTGCCTCGAATGGGCCCCCGCACACGCAGCCTCCGGCACCGTCCCCGTCCGCGACAGCAAGAACCCGCACGGCCCCGTCCTGGGCTTACCGGTCGGCTCGTTCGCTGTCTTCGTCGCGGGCGTCAAAGCGGGCCGGTTCCGTAGCGCCTGATTCCGCGGCACGGCGCCCAGCGGTTCACCGGGCCCCGTCACCCTCCCCGGGGTGGCGGGGCCCGGCCCGTCACCCCGGGGAGGTGGGGGTGTTCGCGACCGCCGCCTCGGTGACGCGGCGGGCGGTGGCCGCGAGGGCGGTGACCGCGGCGTCGGGTGACTGGCCGCAGAGGTCGATCAGGGTGAACAGCGATTCGGCGCTGATGACGACGGCGAGGTCGCGGACGAGTTGTTCCGTCTCCGGGCGTCCCGCCAGGCCGTTCCGGTCGATCCAGGGGGCGAGCGCGTGCTCGATGAGCGCGAAGCGGTGGGCGGGACGGCTCTTGGCGGCGGCCGGTTTCGCGACGGTCGCGGCGACGAGGGCGCGGACGGCGCCTTCCCTGCGCAGCACGGCCCGGCCGAGGACCTCGGCGGCCTGGCCGATCCGTACGACCGGGTCGTCGCTGTCCGTCATCGACCGGAGGATCTCGACCTGGTCCGTCGCCGGGACGGAGGCGCGCAGGAGCGAGACGAGGTCGGGGAAGTACCGGTAGAGGGTCGCTTCGGAGACGCGCGCGTCGGCCGCGATCGCCGACGCCTTGATCTCCGCGCCGCTCTCCGCGCGGGCGCGGGCCGCCTCGACAATCGCGGACCTGGTGCGTTCCATCTGGTTGGTGAGCCGGCGTGGGCGATCCTGCCCGTCCATGACCATCCTCCTCTGTCCTCCGGGTCCTCCCCCGGCAGTATAGGGCGGCACCCTCGCCGTGAATGACTGACACCTTCGTGAAAGTTCACTTGCACGAGGAGGGTGAACGGTCCTAGAGTCCTGGCAACGGTCACATCAACCAGTCACCGGGAGACTTCATGGCCAAGGTGTCGATCATCGGTCCGGACGAGGGCGAGCTCTTCGTCAACGGGCCGTCGCGGATCCGCATCCTTGAGGACGGCAGCAACACCGAACACCGCCTGGGGATGGGCGAGATCACCCTCCCTCCCCACACCCCCGGCCCGCCGCAGCACCGCCACGCCGAGCACGACGAGGGCTTCTACGTGCTCTCGGGCAGTGTGCGGTTCACCGTGGGGCAGGTCGACCACGACGCCTGCGCGGGCACCTGGGTCATGGTTCCGCCGGGCGCGCCGCACACCTTCGCCAATGTGAGCGACGAACCCGCGTCCATGCTGAACACCTTCACCCCGGACCTCTATGTGCGGTACTTCCGCGACCTCAAGGACATGGTGGAGTCGGGACAGCCGCTGACCCCCGACTCCGTGGCCGAGGTCTGGACGAAGTACGGCACCGAACCGTCCACGGAGTACGCCCCGTGATCCCCGTGACCCCCGTGACCTTGCTGCTCGTGGCCAACACCGTCGCCGCCGTGGCCAGTACCGCCTTCGCCGTGGTGGGCGGCGTACGGCCGGCGGCACTGACCGCCAGCGATCCGCCGACCGGCGGTGAACGGTTCTACGGCTGGATGTACGCGGCCAGGGGACTCCCGCTGGGGGTGGCGGCCGGGGTCGTACCGCTGCTGTGGTCGGGTCCGGCCACCGCGGCCGTCCTGTACGCGGCGGCAGCCGCCCAGGTGGGCGACGCGGCGATCGGCGTCGCCCGCCGGAAGTGGACGATGATCGCGGGCCCCCTGCTGCTGACCGCGATACATGTGGCGACGGCTGTCGCCCTCCGGTGAGGGGCCTTCCCCTTTCGGTGAGGAGTTCTCACTCCCTCATTCCCTCACTCATTCCCTCCCTCACTCCGGCGCCCGGGGGAGGCGCAGTTCGAAGCAGGCGCCGAGGGTCCGGGGGGTGAGGGTGAGGGTGCCCTGGTGGCGGTGGGCCAGGTCGCGGGCGATGGCGAGGCCCAGTCCGGTGCCGCCGCTGTCGCGGGAGCGGGCGTCGTCGAGCCGGACGAAGCGTTCGAAGATGCGCTCGGCGTCCTCGGCGGGCACGCCGGGACCGTCGTCGTGCACCGTGAGGACCACCCGGTCGTCCTCGTTCCGGATGGTGACCTGGATGCGGTGGGCGGCGTGGCGGGCGGCGTTGTCGAGAAGGTTGCGCAGCAGCCGTTCGCACTCGCCGGGGTTTCCGCGTACGTGCGCGGGGGCCGAGGCGGGGGCGGTGCTGTCGCAGGTGAGGGTCAACGGCCGTGCGGTGAGCGGGTACTGCTCGGTCAGCCGGGTGGCGAGGGCGGTCAGGTCGACGGTGCCGGGCCCGGCGGCCACGGGCGCGCGGGTGTCGAGACGGGCGAGGAGGAGCAGGTCCTCGGCGAGGGCCTGGAGGCGGCGGGTCTGCCGGGCGGCGGTGGTGGCTGCGGCGGGCCAGTCGGTGCGTTCCGGGTAGGCGAGCGCGACCTCCAGGCTGGCGAGCAGGGTGGTGAGGGGGCTGCGCAGTTCGTGGGCGGCGTCCGCGACGAAACGGCGCTGCTGGGCTGCGGCGTTGTCGATGCGCTGGAGGGTGGTGTTGATGGTGGTGGCGAGGGCGGTGAGCTCGTGCCCCGTGGCGGGGACGGTGACCCGTTCGCGCGGGTCGCTCGCGGTGACCGAGGCGGTGAGGACGCGGATGGCCTCGACCGGGCGCAGCGCGATCCGGACGGCGCAGTAGGCGACGGCGGTGATCAGGACGAGGACCGCGAGCCCGGCCAGGAGCAGCGGGCGGCCGACGGTCCCGGCGATCGCGTCGGCCGTGTCCGGGACCACCACCGCGTAGACGCGGAGCGTGGCGTCGTCGGCGACGCCCAGAGCCGCCGCCTTGGCAGCGCCGAGTTCGCCGGCGCCGATGTCGTAGAACATGACCGTATGGATCCGGCCGGCCCGTTCGAACCGGTCCCTGGGGTTGTTGTCGCGGGGCGCCGGAACGCGGAGGGGCAGGATCGTCAGGAGCCCGGGGGCCCTGGCCTCCGTCGGGGCGGGCAGCGCGTGGCGGGTGCCGGGGTCGAGCTCCTCCATGCCCCCGCCGTAGGCGACGGCGGAGCGCCGGCCGGTCGCGACGATCTCGTACGGTACGGAGCTTCTGCGGGCGGGGACCACACCGTCGCGCACCTGCTCGCAGAGATACCCGAGCTGCCGCTGCGCCTCGGCTTCGGCGATCTCCACGCTCCGGCGGTGGACGTCGTGGTACGCCCACCAGCCCGCGCCGGCCAGGATGACGGCGGTGGCCGAGGCGGCGGCCAGGGCGGCGCGGGCCCGTACCGAACGCGGCCACCAGCGGAGGCGGGGGAAGCGGCGGGGGCGGGGTCCGGGGGCGTCCGCGGTCGTCCGCCGGGGGAAGCGGCGGGGGCGGGGGCGCCGGTCAGTCGCGGTCACGGTCGTCCACCAGGCGGTAGCCGGTGCCCCGTACGGTCTGGAGCGAGTGCCGGTGGAACGCGGCGTCCACCTTCTTGCGCAGGGCACTGACGCGCGCCTCCACCAGGTTGGGGTCCCGGGCCTCGTCGGGCCACGCGTGATAGAGCAGGTCCGCCTTGGAGACCGCCTGGCCCGCCCGGCGGGCCAGCAGCTCCAGCACGGCGAACTCCCGGGGGGTGAGGTCGACCCGGGTCCCGGCGCGGCGGCAGACCCGGGCGGCGACGTCCAGCGAGAGGTCGCCCACGGCGAGGACCGGCGGGACGGCCGTGGCGGCCCGCCGGACCAGGGCGCGGAGCCGGGCGACGAGCACCAGGTACGAGAAGGGTTTGGCCAGGTAGTCGTCGGCCCCCGTGTCCAGGGCCTCCGCCTGGTCCCACTCCCCGTCCTTGGCGGTGAGCACCAGGATGGGGGTCGCGTTGCCCTCCCTGCGCAGTTGGGCGCAGACCTTGTAGCCGTTGAGCCCGGGGAGCATCAGGTCCAGGACGATCAGGGCGTACTCCCCGGTCCTGGCCATCCACAGGCCCTGCCGGCCGTCATGGGCGAGGTCGACGCTGTACCCCTCGGCGGTCAGGCCGGTGTGCAGGGTGTGGGCGAGGTCCACCTCGTCTTCGACCACCAGGATGCGCATGGGGTGCAGCCTCGCACAGCGCGCGGGCGCCTTCCTGATCGCCCGGTCAGGTCGGGTCAGGGAACGGTCAACGAGGTCCGGGCAGGCTGGTCCGGTGTCCTCACCACTGCTGAAGGCCCCCGGGCCCCTCTCCGCAACCGCCCCCGGACCCCTCTCCGGGCCCGCGCCCGCGACCGCGCCCGTCCGCCGGCCGGCACCGGGGCCCGCCACCGCCGTTGTCGTCTGCGCGCCCCTGGTACTGACCATCGCTCTCGGTCTCTGGGGGGTCCGCAGGCAGAACAGCATGTGGGGGGACGAGGCCGTCACGTACCAGCTCGCGCACCGCGGCCTCGGGCAGATCTGGCGGACCGCCCAGGAGGTCGATCTGGTCCATGCCCTCCACTACGCCCTGATGCACGGGCTCTTCGGCCTCTTCGGCGGCGGGCTGCTGACGCTGCGGCTGCCGTCCGTGCTGGCGATGGCCGTGGCGGCGAGCGGGGTCGGGCTGCTGGGGCTGCGGCTGGCTGGGCCCCGGGCCGGGCTGCTGGCCGGGCTGGTCTTCCCGCTCCTTCCCCAGGTCCAGAAGTACGCGCAGGAGGGCCGCTCGTACGCGATGGTCTGCGCCCTGGTCGCCTGGGCCACCTGTGCGCTCGTGGCCGGTGTCCCGCACCGGGCCGGGCGGCGGGCGCGGTGGCGGACGCGGTGGCGGTGGGCCGGTTACGGCGCGCTCATGCTGCTCGCCTCTCTGCTCCACGAGTTCGCGGTGCTCGCCCTGGTCGCCCACGGCGTCACGCTCGTCGTCTCCCGGGTGCCGCGAGCCGTGCTGCGGGCGTGGGGGGTGACGGCCGCGTGCGTGGTGGCCGGGGCGTCGCCGCTGATCGTCCTCAGCGCGGGGCAGTCGGGGCAGGTGGCCTGGATCGGCTGGCCCGGAACGGCGCGGCTGCTCGCCTTCCTGGCCATGGTGGCCGCGGGCCTGGCGTGTGCCCGCGCGCCCCTGGGGGGACCGGGCCCGGTCCGGCTCTCCGTGGTGGCCGTGCCGCTCCTGGTGCTCCCGGGCCTTCTGCTGATGCTCGCCTCGCTGGTCAGGCCGCTCTTCGTCGACCGGTACGTGCTCTACAGCTGTGTCGGGGCCGCGTTGCTGCTGGGCGCCTGGGCGGACCACTTCCACCGGTCGCGGCGCTTCCCCCGGGCCGCGCCGGTCGCGGCGGTCGCCGTGCTGGCCGCGCTCGTCCCGGTGAGCCTGGCGCTGAGGACGCCCGGGAGCCGCAGCACCGATGTCGTCGCCATCGGCGCCGCCGTACGGGAGGCGGGCCGCCCCGGTGACGGGCTGCTCTTCCTCGACGGGCGGCACCGGATCTGGACGGCGGCCGGTCCCGGGGACACCCGTGCCCTGACGGATCTGGCCCTGGCCCGGGACCCGGCCTCGTCGAACACGCTCGCGGGGGTCGAGCTGCCCGCCCCGGACACAGCGGCACGCATGCTGGAGTTCGACCGGATCGTCGTGGTCCGCGCCCCGGCGGGTGCGCACGCGCCCACCGGCCCGCAGGCGGAGGCGAAGGCGAGCACCCTGCGGCGCCACTTCAGCGAGGGCGGAACGACGCAGGTCAACGGGGCGCGCGTGACCGTCTACGTCCGGGTGCACCGGCCTCCGTCGACCGCCCGGGAGTGACGGGAGGACCCGGGAAAGGCCCCGGTGGACGGGGCCCGCGAAGGGGTTCCTGCAAGCGAAATTGCGATGTACAGTTCTGCAATCTCGATTGCGGCGGATCCCGCCCGTACCTGGGAGCGCCCCGTGCCCCGTACACAGAACGACGACCATTCCCCCGGTGCCTCCGGTGCCTCCGGAGCCTCCGGCGTCCCCGACGGCGCCGGTGTCCCCGACGGCTCCGGTGCCTCGTCGCCGGGCGACGCCTCGTGGCTGGGCGACGCGCTGCCGGACGTGTCGCTCACCAAGGCGCAGTCGCGCGTGGTGGACGTGGTCGTCCGTAACCCGCAGCTCGCCTCCTACGCGGATATCGCGGAGATCGCGCAGCGCGCGGACGTCAACAGTTCCACCGTGGTCAGGACGGCCCAGGCGCTCGGGTACCGGGGATGGCCGGATCTCCAGCGGGAGCTGCGCGCCCGCTATCTGGTGCTGATCTCCACCGAGGACACCCTCACCGAGCACGGTGAGCACCGCAGCCCGCTGCACGACGCGCTGACGCACGACATCGACAATCTGCGGCAGACCCTGGAGAACAACACGGCGGCGGACACGGAGGAGACCATCGCGGCGCTGGCCGCCGCCCGGTCGATCCTCGTCGTCGGCATCGGTTCCTTCGCCGGGCCCGCCGGTGTGATGGCGCACCTCGGCTCGACCATGGGGTATCCGATCACCCTGGAGAACCGGGCGGGCGTCCATCTGGCCAGCGCGGTCAACAGTCTGGGGCCGGGCGATGTGCTCGTCGTCGTCAACATGTGGCGGTCGATGAAGCAGGTCATCGCCGCCGCCGAGGCGGCCAGGGAGGCGGGCGCCACGGTCGTCGCGCTCACCGACATGCGCCGGGGGCGGCTCGCCACCGCCGTCGCCCACCATCTGCTGATCGTCCCGTCGGAGGGGATCTCCTTCTTCCAGTCCGTCACGGCGGCCACCTCGGTCGTCTACGGGCTGCTCGCCGGGATGCAGGCGGCCCATCCGGAGCGGAGCCGGGCCGCCATCCGCCGTACCCAGCAGTTGTGGAAGGACCTCGACATCTATCTGGAGTAGGCCGCCCCTCCGGCCCACGCCGCGGCCCGCCCCGGCCCGGCCCACGCTCCGGCCCCGCCCACGCTCCGGCCCCGCCCCCTGCCCCCGTCCCCCCTCACTTCCTGGATCAGGAGCTCCGTATGAGCAAGCAGCATGTCGCCGTCGTCGGCCTCGGCTCCATGGGCGGTGCCATGGCATCGGCCCTGCGCGCCGCGGGGTGGCAGGTGCGCGGGTACGACCCGTCGGCCGCCGCCCGTACCGCCGCCGAGGAGGCCGGTGTGGCCACCGTGGACCGGGTCGAGGAGCTGGCCGGCACGGCGTACGCCGTGCTCTCGCTGCCCTCGGCCCGGGTGGTCGAGGCGACCGTGCCCGCGCTGCTGGGGCGGCCCGGCACCGTCGCCCTGGTCGACACGACGACCTCGGAACCGGCCACCAGCGCCGCCCTCGCCGCCCGCGCGGCGGAGCGGGGCGCGGCCTTTGTCGACGCGCCGGTCTCGGGCGGGCGGGACGGGGCGCTGGCGGGGCGGCTGACGGCGTTCGTCGGCGGTACGGAGAGCGCCCTGGAGGCGGCTCGGCCCGTACTGGACGACCTGACGGCCGGTCAGTACCGGCACCTGGGCGGGCCCGGCTCCGGCAATGTGGTCAAGCTGCTCAACAACGTACTGGCCGCCGTCAACCTGGTCTCCGTGGGCGAGGCCCTGGCGGTCGCGCAGGCGTACGGGGTCGACCCCTCGGCGGCGGCGGCCGGGATCAGCGGCGCCTCCGGGGGCAGCAAGGTGTCCGCCGCCATGTACCCGGACTGGGTGCTCTCCGGCACCCATGACTCCGGTTTCGCCCTCGGGCTGATGGCCCGGGACGCCGCGCTCGCCGTCGAGATCGCCGGGCAGCGGGGCGAGCGGCCGAAGCTGCTGGCCGCCGCGAGCGAGCGGTGGCAGGAGGCGCTGGCCGCCCTCGGGCCCGGCGCCGACTTCACCGAGATCGCCCGCACCGTCGCCCCGTCCCTCTGCCGTGACGCCGCACCCACCTGCCGTGAAGGAGCATCCACCGCATGAGCACCCTCCCCACCACCCCGGCCGACACCCCGGTCGGCACTCCGGCGGATCCGGCCGCTGCCCCGGCGAACACACCGGCCGCCTCCTCGGCCTCTTCTTCGGCCTCCTCCTCGGCCGCCACCGCGCGGTCCGCCCTGGACGGCGCCTTCCCGGGAGGTCTCGGCGCCTTCGTCGACGGCCGGATCGCCGTCGGCGGCGGCGAGACCGTGCCGCTCACCGCCGCCGCCACCGGCGAGCGCTTCGGCGGCTTCCCCGACCCCGGCCGGGAAGGCGCCGACGCCGTGCTCGCCAGCGCCGTCCGGGGCGCGGCGGTGTGGGGCGCGACCGACCCCTTCGAGCGGGCCGCGATCCTGCGCGAGGTCTCCCGTACGGTCGCCGAACACGCCGAGGAACTCGCCGTGCTGGAGTCCGCGACCACCGGCAAGCCGCTGCGGGACACCCGGGGCGAGGCGGCGAAGGTGGCCGAGATGTTCGGCTACTACGCCGGGTGGGCCGACAAGGTGACCGGGCTGACCATCCCCGTACCGGGAAACTGGCACACGTACACCGAACGCGTCCCGCACGGCGTCGTCGTGGCGATCACCCCGTGGAACGCCCCGCTCTTCACGGCCGGCTGGAACGCGGCGGCCCCGCTCGCGGCCGGGAACGCCGTCGTCGTGAAGCCCAGCGAGTTCACCCCCGTCTCCACGCTCCGGCTCGCCGAACTGGCGCACCGGGCCGGGCTGCCGGACGGCGTCTTCAACGTCGCCGTCGGGCTCGGCGGGACCGTGGGCGCCGCGCTGACGAGCGACCGCCGGGTCGGGAAGGTCTCCTTCATCGGCTCGGTGGCCACCGGGCGCCGGGTGGCGGTGGCGGCGGCGGGGGCCGGCATCCCCACCGTGCTGGAGCTGGGCGGCAAGAGCGCCAACATCGTCTTCGCCGACGCGGACCTGGAGCGGGCGGCGGACGGCGCGGTCGCCGCGGTCTTCTCCGGGGCCGGGCAGTCCTGTGTGGCCGGTTCACGGCTGCTGGTGGAGCGGAGCGTGCACGCGGAGTTCGTGGCGCTGGTGGCGGAGCGGGCGGCGCGGCTGCGCCTCGGCGACCCGCTCGACCCGGCCACCGAGGTGGGGCCGATCCTGACGGCGCCGCAGTACGCCACGGTGAACGAGCTGATCGAGGCGGGGATACGGGACGGGGGCCGCCGGGTCACCGGCGCCGAACTGCCCGCGGCGCTCACCGGTTCCGCGCTGGCGGGGGGACACTGGGTGGCGCCGACCCTGCTGGACGGGGTCACCCCCGGCAACCGGCTGGAGACCACGGAGGTGTTCGGCCCGGTGGTCGGCGCCGACGCCTTCGACACCGAGGCGGAGGCCGTCGAGCGGGCCAACGCGACCGACTTCGGCCTGGCCGGGGCGGTCTGGACCGGCGATGTCTCCCGGGCGCACCACGTGGCGCGCTCCGTGCGGGCCGGCACGTTCTGGATCAACGCCTACAAGACCATCCATGTCGCGGTCCCCTTCGGCGGATTCGGCGACTCCGGACACGGCCGCTCCTCGGGACCCGGAGCGCTGGACGAGTACACCCAGCCCAAGGCGGTCTGGGTGCCGACCAGGGGCGCCGGGGCACCGTTCCCGTCGCTGTCCTACTCGGGATAGGGAGCAACACCATCATGAAGTTCTCCACCGCGAACTCCTCGCCCGGTCCCGCCTCGGATCCGGCCGCGACCGGGAACGGGAACGGAACCGGCTCCGGGAACGGCTCCGGGAACGGGAACGGGGCCGGGACCCGGCAGATCACGAGGCAGACGCTGCCGATCGCCGCCCTGGCGCTGGTCATCGCCCTGGCCGTGCAGGCCATCGGGGAGGCCGACATCCATCTGGGGATCGGTTCGATCATCCTCTTCCCGATGGTCTGGGGCCTCATCCTGGGCCTGCTGGTCTCCGTACAGAAGGTCAAACCGCTCGGCCTGGACCTCCAGCGGACGGCGTCGGCCCTGGTCGGTGTGGCCGTACTGCTGCTGGTGGCCCGGCTGGCCTTCAACATCGGCCCGAGCCTGCCCACCCTCGTCAAGGCGGGCCCCGCGCTGCTGCTCCAGGAGGCGGGCCATCTCCTGGGGACGATCGCGCTGGCCCTCCCGCTCGCCGTACTGCTGCGCATGGGCAAGGCCACGGTGGGCGCGACGTTCTCGCTGGACCGGGAGCCGTCGTTCGCGATGGTCTCGGAGAAGTACGGGCCCGACTCGGACCAGTACCGGGGCGTGCTCGCGATGTACGTGTTCGGGACGCTCTTCGGAGCCGTGTACATCACGCTCCTGTCCTCCCTGGTCTCGAACTGGCACCTCTTCGACCCGCTGGCGCTGGCGATGGGCGCCGGGGTCGGCTCCGGGTCGATGATGGCGGCGGCCTCCGCGTCGATCGTGGCCGCCCACCCGGACCAGCAGGAGGCCATCCTCGGCATGGCCGCGGTCTCCAACCTCATCACCACGGTGCTGGGCGTGTACGTCGGGATCTATCTGGCGCTGCCGCTGGCCGACCGGTTCTACCGCGTCCTCACCCGGCGGAGGGACGGCACCGCGCCGGCGCCGGCGGAGGCGCACGCGACGGCGGAGGGCGCGACTCCCGTAGCGGACGGTGGTGCGGAGACGAAGGAAACGGCGACGAGGGAAGCGGCCGCTGAGGAAGCGGCGGCGAACCGGGCGTTCCGGGAGCGGGTGGCGGCGTCCTCGGCCGAGGTGAAGCTGCCGCACTGGCTCTCGCTCGGCGTGCTGACCGTGGTGGGCATCGGCACCGCCTCGGTCTCGGCCGGGGGCCTCAGCCTGAAGATCGTCGGGGGGTACGCGATCCTCCTGGCCTTGGTGGTGCTCGGCTTCCTGCTGGCCAGGGTGGTCCGGAAGGTGTCGGCGATAGTGTGGATCACCACCATCGGCGCCTATGTCTCCAGCCCGTGGTTCTTCGCCGCCAAGACGCTGAACCCGCTGGTGAGCGCGGTGGACTTCCTGTCGATCGCCACCATCATGCTGACCCTGGCGGGTCTCTCGCTCGGCAAGGACCTGCCGCTGCTGCGGCAGATCGGCTGGAAGATCGTCCCGGTGGGGCTGGTCGCGATCAGCGCGTCGTTCCTGCTCTCCGTGGTGATCGCGGAGTTCACCCTCGGCATGTGGGGCTGACGGGCGGGCTGACGGACTGACGGCGCGCTTCGGCGTACGGGAGGCGGGGCCCGCTTCGGCGTAGGGGAGGCGGGGCGCGCTTCGGCGTACGGGAAGCGGGGCCCGGTCTCCTCGGACCGGGCCCCGCTCACCCACGTACCGTACGGACGGTGACGCGCGCCTCCGTCAGAGGTTGCCGCGCCGCTCCTGCTCGCGCTCGATCGCCTCGAAGAGCGCCTTGAAGTTGCCCTTCCCGAACCCCATCGAGCCGTGCCGTTCGATCATCTCGAAGAAGACGGTCGGCCGGTCCTGGACCGGCTTGGTGAAGATCTGGAGCAGATAGCCGTCCTCGTCCCGGTCGACGAGGATCTTCAGCTCGCGCAGCGTCTCGACGGGCACCCGGGTCTCCCCCGCCCACTCGCCGAGCGTGTCGTAGTACGAGTCCGGGGTGTCCAGGAACTCCACGCCGCCGGCCCGCATGGCCCGTACGGAGGCGACGATGTCGTTGGTGGCGAGCGCGATGTGCTGGACGCCCGCGCCGCCGTAGAACTCCAGGTACTCGTCGATCTGGGACTTCTTCTTGGCGACGGCGGGCTCGTTGATCGGGAACTTCACCTTGAGGGTGCCGTCGGCGACGACCTTCGACATGAGCGCGGAGTACTCGGTGGCGATGTCGTCGCCCACGAACTCCTTCATGTTGGTGAAGCCCATGACCTTGTTGTAGAAGGCGACCCACTCGTTCATCCGGCCGAGTTCGACATTGCCCACGCAGTGGTCGATGGCCTGGAAGACCCGCTTGGCCGGGGGCGCGACGATCGGCTCCGCCGCCTCGAAGCCGGGCAGGTAGGGGCCGTCGTAGCCGGTGCGCTCGACCAGGGTGTGACGGGTCTCGCCGTACGTGGCGATCGCGGCCCGTACGACCGTGCCGTGCGCGTCCTTGGTCTCGTACGGCTCCTGGAGGCCCCGGGCGCCGTGCTCGGTGGCGTAGGCGTACGCGGCGCGCGCGTCCGGGACCTCGATGGCGAGGTCCACGACGCCGTCGCCGTGGGCGGCGACATGGCCGGCGAGGAAGCGGCCCCACTCGGTGGACGGCTTGACGACGGACGTGAAGACGAAGCGGGCGCCGCCGCTGGTGAGCACGTAACTCGCGGTCTCGCGGCTGCCGTTCTCGGGTCCTGAGTAGGCGACGAGCTTCATGCCGAAGGCGGTGGAGTAGTAGTGCGCGGCCTGCTTGGCGTTGCCGACGGCGAAGACGACCGCGTCCATCCCCTTGACCGGGAAGGGATCGGCCTCGCGCGCGGTGTCGGGGGTGACGGTTCCGGGGGTGGTGGTTCCGGGAGTGACTCCGGACGTGGCGACCGGGGTTCCGAGGGTGCTGTGCGTCGAGGTGTCAGCCATGGGGTCAGCGTCGCCCCGTTCCACAAGGTGCGCAACAGTTCTGGTTTTCGCTGGGCGATCTGTACAGCGGATCGCGAGAATGGCGGGACGTTCTGTACAGCATGACCACCATGACCACGGCGAAGGGAGTGCGGCGACGATGGGTATCGACGGGCTGGACGGGCGGCTGATCGTACTGCTGGCGGAGGAGCCCCGGATCGGGGTGCTGGAGGCGTCGCGGCGGCTCGGGGTGGCGCGCGGCACCGTACAGGCGCGGCTCGACCGGCTGCGGGCGAACGGGGTGATCAAGGGGTTCGGCCCGGCGGTGGACCCGGCGGCGCTGGGCTATCCGGTCACCGCCTTCGCCACGCTGGAGATCAAGCAGGGCCAGGGCACGGACGTACGGGCCCATCTGGCGGGCGTCCCCGAGGTGCTGGAGCTGCACACCACGACGGGCGAGGGGGACATGCTCTGCCGCCTGGTCGCCCGCTCGAACGCCGATCTCCAGCGGGTGATCGACCGGGTGGTCGGCTTCGAGGGGATCGTCCGGGCGTCGACGGCGATCGTGATGGAGAACCCGGTGCCGCTGAGGATCATCCCGCTGGTGGAGCAGGCGGCGCGGGACGAGTGAGGCTCGCCGGGGGGGGCGGCCGGCGCTGGGCATCCCCGATCCAAAGATTCCGTTGCAAAGAAAGCGTTGCAACGGAGTCTTTGCACGGCTACGGTGGCACCATGCCCGAGCCCGAGCCCGAACCCATGTCCGAGTCCACCGAGTCCACGCCCCAGCCCCCGCCCGAAGGGGCGCAGCCGCCGCCGCACAACGTACGGACCCTGGACGCGCGGTCATTGCGCGGTCTGGCCCACCCGCTCCGTATGCGCCTGCTGAGCACGCTGCGCCACAACGGTCCCGCCACCGCCTCCCAACTCGCCGCCCGGCTCGGCGAGTCGAGCGGTGCCACCAGCTATCACCTGCGCCAGCTCGCCGAGTACGGCTTCGTCGAGGACGACCCGGAGCGCGGCAAGGGCCGCGAGCGGTGGTGGAAGGCGGCACAGGACGGGGTCCGCTTCACCGAGGAGCTGCACGCGAACCCCGATCCCGAAGTGCGGGGCGCGGCCGACCTGTTCCTGCACGAGGTGGCCACCACCCACACCCAGGAACTCACCACCTGGCTGGGCACGGCGGGCGACTGGCCGGTGGAGTGGTCCCAGGCGGCGGACATGAGCGACTTCACGCTCCGGCTGACGGCGGCCCAGCTCATCGAGATGAACGAGAAGGTGCACGAGGTGATCGAGGGCTACCGCCGGTTGGGCCCGGCCGCCGAGGACGCCCCGAAGGTCCGTATCCATCTCCACGCCTTTCCGCACGCCGGCCCCACGGGCTGACGCCCGTCCCAGAGCGATCCCAGGGGGGAACCGCCTGTCATGCACGCCGACATCCATTTCACGCTCCACACCCTGCGCGCCGCCGAACTCCGCTCGGAGGCCGCCGAGTTCCGCCCGGGGAGCCGCCAACTCCCCGGGCCGCGTCGGCCCCGTACCGCACTCCGCGTCCGACTCGGCTGGTCGCTGGTCGAGTTGGGGCTGCGGCTCGTCAACCGCCCGGTAACGCACCCGGCAACACACCTCGCATGACCGGGACCAAGACCCCCGGCACGCCTCCCGGGAGCCGCGAGCGCTGGCCGCTCGTCGCCACGCTGGCCGCCAACACCGTCTCCATCGCGGGGAGTTCGCTCACCCTCATCGGGGTGCCCTGGTTCGTGCTCCAGACGACGGGGAGCGCGGCCGACGCCGGGATCGTGGCCTTCTGCGCGACGCTGCCGGTCGTCGTGTCGGCGATCGTGGGCGGGCCCGTGATCGACCGGCTCGGGCGGCGGCGGGTCTCGCTCGCCTCCGATCTGGTCTGCGGGCTCGCCGTCGCCGCGATCCCGCTGCTGCACTACGCGGGCGCGCTGCGGTTCTGGATGCTCTGCGCGCTGATGGCGCTCAGCGGCCTCGTCCACACCCCGGGGCTCACCGCCCGCTACGTACTCCTCCCCGACCTGGCAGCGCGCGCCGGGACGACCCTGCCACGGGCGGCGAGTCTGTACGACGCGGCCTCGCGCGGGGCCCGGATGTCCGGGGCGGCGCTCGCCGGGGTGCTGATCGCGGTGGTGGGCGCGGAGGCGGTGCTGCTCCTGGACGCGGTGACGTTCGCGGCCTCGGCGGGGCTGATCGCCTCCGGGCTACGGGGAGTCGGCGCCGCCCAGCCTCAGCGGCTCGCCCCGGTCTCGCTCGCCTCGTACCGTACGGAGCTGGGCGAGGGGTACGCCTTTCTCGTCAGGACGCCGCTGCTGCTCGCCATCACCCTGATGGTGATGGTCACCAACGGCCTCGACCAGGGCTGGAGTTCGGTCCTGCTGCCGGTACACGCCCGGGACGCGCTGGGCGGGGCGACCCAACTCGGGCTGCTGACAGCGGTGTTCGGCGGGGCCGCGCTGCTCGGGGCGCTGCTGTACGGGGCGTACGGGGAGCGCTTCCCGCGCCGGGCGGTCTTCGCGGGAGCGTTCCTGCTCTGCGGGGCGCCCCGGTATGTGGTGGCGGCGGTGACGGACGGGACCCTGCCGCTGGGGGTGACGATGGCGCTGGGCGGGTTCGCGGCCGGAGTGCTCAACCCGATCCTGACCACCGTGATCTACGAGCGGGTGCCGGACGCGCTGCGCAGCCGGGTGTCGAGCGTGACGACGGCGGGGGTGGAGCTGACCATGCCGCTCGGCGGGCTCGGGGCCGGGCTGCTGGTCGAACGGGCGGGGCTCACCGGCGCGTTGCTGACCCTGGGCGGGATCTATCTGCTGGCGACGCTGAGCCCGCTGGTCTTCCCGGCCTGGCGGACGATGGAACGTACCACCGGCACGGGAACCGCCACCGGCACCGACGCCGGAACCGCCACCGCCACCGGCGCCACCGACGTCAGCAGCTCGGGACCTGGCCCGTCCGCCCCTGCGCCAGCGCCTTGAGCGCCGTCACCGCGCCCTTGAGCGTGGTGACGGGCACCAGCCGCATCCCGTGCGGCAGTTCGGCCTGCGCGTCCGCGCACTCCGCCCTGGGGACGAGGAAGACGGTCGCCCCGTCGCGCCCCGCCGCCTGGGTCTTCAGGGCCACCCCGCCGACGGCGCCGACCTCGCCGCCGTCGCTGATGGTCCCCGTACCGGCGATGGTGCGGCCCCCGGTCAGGTCGCCGCCCGCGCCGTCGCCGTCGAGCTTGTCGACGATGCCGAGCGCGAAGAGCAGCCCGGCGCTGGGGCCGCCGACGTCCGCGAGATGGAGGCTGACGTCGACCTTCGCCGGGTCCTCGCCGAGCAGGGCGAGGGCGGCGGTGGTGGCGGAGTTCTGGGAGTTGATCATGTCCTGGGTGTTGTGCCGGCGGACCTGCTGGTCCGACTGGCCCGACGGGTAGACCGCCTCGCGCGGCAGGACCGCCCGGTCCCTGCGGAACCAGCCCTCGACCACGTCCCCGAAGTCGACATCGGTGGAGGGGCCCGTCGCCTCGATCGTCGTCATCCGCAACTGCCCCTGAGGGGTGCGGGTGGGCACGCCCTTGATCGTGATGACCTCCTCGCCCTTGTTCGCGCCGAGGACGTCCGCCGTCATCCCGGGCTGCGCGACGGCGTACGGCAGCGGCGCGACACCGACGACGACGAAGAGCGCCACGATCGGGAGCGCGCAGACGGCGAGGACGCCGGGGCGGGAGAGGACGGCGGGGCGGAGGGAACGGGCGAGGTGAGCGAGGCGAGGGGACACGGTGGCCAATCTATCTGCCCGGCGGGTACGGGGGCGCCGGGCGCCGCCTCAGCCTCTGCCCGGCGGGTACGGGGGCACCGGGAGTCGCCTCAGCCCGTACGGGGCACCGGTCGCCGCCTCAGCACCCTCCCCCTCCCCCTCCCTCTCCCCTCCTCCTCCCGTCTCAGCGCAGGGCGTCGGCGACCTCGCGGGCGGCGTCGACCACGCGCGGACCGACCCGTTCCGGTACGGCGTCCGCGAGCATCACCACGCCGACGCTCCCCTCTATGCCGGTCACCCCGACCAGCGCCGCCGCCGCGCCGCTCGCGCCCGCCTCCAGTTCGCCGCTGGTCAGGGTGCACCGCGGCTCGGTGAGGGGGGCGCCCCGGGCGGCGAGAATCGCCTTGCCGGCCGCGCCCCGGTCGAGGGGGTGGCGGAAGCCGGCCCGGTAGGCGACGTGGTAGTCGGTCCAGGTGGGTTCCACGACGGCGACGGCGAGCGCCTCCGCCCCGTCCACCAGGGTCAGATGCGCCGTGGCGCCGATGTCCTCGGCGAGCGAGCGCAGCGCGGGCAGCGCGGCCTCCCGTACCAGCGGATGGACCTGGCGGCCCAGGCGCAGCACGCCGAGGCCGACTCTGGCCCGGCCGCCCAGGTCGCGCCGTACGAGGGTGTGCTGTTCGAGGGTGGCGAGCAACCGGTAGACGACGGTCCGGTTGACGCCGAGCCTGGTGGACAGCTCGGTGACGGTCAGCCCGTGATCGGTGTCGGCGAGCAGTTTGAGGACGCGCAGTCCCCGGTCGAGCGTCTGGGAGGTCTCCGCGGTCACGACGCCCTCTCCTTCGGAGTGAGTTCGGAGATGAGTGAGGAGATGGTGACGACGGCGCTCTCCCTGTCCCCGGGGGCCACCGGCTGCGCTACGGGGCGGAGTTGCCACGGAGCGTTCACACTGCCGGGACAGTAACCACCGGTACCGCTCAGCGGAAGCCCTCGTCCAGAATCCGGGCATCCGAGGTAAGTCAACGCGTATTGGTGGCAAATGTCCGTTCGGACGATGACATCCCGTACATGTATGTGAATCAGAGCGTGATCACGAAGGGGGCGCCACGGCTCCCGGAGGCCCCTCGGAAGGCCTTCCGGGGGGCACAGGAGGGCCGGTGGGACAGAAATGGCCGCCTCCGGGACCCCGGGGCGGCCACTTCCGTACACGAACCGTTACAACAACGATGACATTGCGCACAGCGCCTGCGACAGACCTCTACAGGGTCAGCGCATCCGCGTGGCCCACTCCCCCACCTTCGCGATGCGCTCCCGCAGTTGCCCCGCCGTCGCCTCCGCGCTCGGCGGACCGCCGCACACCCGGCGCAGCTCCGTGTGGATCACCCCGTGCGGCTTGCCGCTCTGGTGGACGTAGGCGCCGACCATGGTGTTGAGCTTCTTGCGCAGCTCCAGCAGCTCCTTGTGGGAGACCACGGGGCGGCGCTCGGCGGGCAGTTCCAGGAGATCGGCCTCGGCGTCCGGCTTCTTCCGGCTGTGCGCGATCTGCCGGGCCTGGCGCTTCTGGAGGAGCATCTGCACCTGGTCGGGTTCGAGGAGCCCGGGGATGCCGAGGTAGTCCTGCTCCTCCTCGCTGCCGGGGTGCGCCTGCATGCCGAACTCGGCGCCGTCGTACAGCACCCGGTCGAAGACCGCGTCGGACTCCAGCGCCTCCCAGGGCAGCATGTCCTGCTCCCCCGTGTCCTCGTCCTGTTCGCGCTCGGCCTCCGCCATCTCCTTCTCGGACTCGGCGTACGGGTCCTCCTCCTCGCCCTCCTTCTTCGGCTTGTCGAGGACGTGGTCGCGCTCGACCTCCATCTCGTTGGCGATGCCGAGGAGGGTGGGGATGGTGGGCAGGAAGACGGAGGCGGTCTCGCCGCGCCGGCGGGAGCGCACGAAGCGGCCCACGGCCTGCGCGAAGAAGAGCGGGGTCGAGATGGTCGTCGCGTACACGCCGACGGCGAGGCGCGGCACGTCGACGCCCTCGGAGACCATCCGGACGGCGACCAGCCAGCGGTCCTGGCTCGCGGAGAAGTCGTCGATGCGCTGCGAGGCGCCGACGTCGTCGGAGAGGACGAGGGTGGCCTTGGTGCCGGTGATCTCCCGGATGAGCTTGGCGTACGCGCGGGCCGCCTCCTGGTCGGAGGCGATGACCAGGCCGCCCGCGTCCGGGATGGCCTTGCGGACCTCGGTCAGCCGCTGGTCGGCGGCGCGGAGCACGCTGGGCATCCAGTCGCCGCGCGGGTCGAGGGCGGTGCGCCAGGCCTGCGAGACCGCGTCCTTGGTCATGGGTTCGCCGAGGCGGGCGGCGACCTCGTCGCCCGCCTTGGTGCGCCAGCGCATGTTGCCGCTGTAGCTGAGGAAGATGACCGGGCGGACGACGCCGTCGCGCAGGGCGCTGCCGTATCCGTACGTGTAGTCGGCGGCGGAGCGGCGGATGCCGTCGTTGCCCTCCTCGTACGCGACGAACGGGATCGGGTTGGTGTCGGAGCGGAACGGCGTCCCGGTGAGCGCGAGGCGGCGGGTGGCGGGTTCGAACGCCTCCAGGCAGGCCTCGCCCCAGGACTTGGAGTCACCGGCGTGGTGGATCTCGTCGAGGATGACGAGGGTCTTGCGCTGCTCGCACCGGTTGCGGTGGAGCATGGGCCGGACGCCGACCCCGGCGTAGGTGATGGCGACGCCGTCGTACTCCCTGCTCACCGGGCCCGCGCTGTACTCGGGGTCGAGTTTGATGCCGACCCGGCCGGCGGCCTCGGCCCACTGCTTCTTGAGGTGCTCGGTGGGCGCGACGACGGTGACCTGCTGGACGACATGGTGGTGCAGCAGCCAGGAGGCGAGCGTCAGGGCGAAGGTCGTCTTGCCGGCGCCGGGGGTGGCGACGGCGAGGAAGTCCCGGGGCTGCTCCTGGAGGTAGCGGCCGAGGGCACCTTCCTGCCAGGCACGCAGCTTGTTGGCGGTGCCCCAGGGGGCGCGGCCGGGGAAGGCGGGCGAGAGGTGGTGGGAGGAGGCGGCGGTGGTAGTCACGGTCTCCGGTTCGGACGCTCGGCGACGGGGGCACGCGGTACGCGGGGTACCGGGGGTACGGGGCGTACCAGGGGTACGGGGTGCAGCGGGCGTGCGAGGTTCCGGGGGCGCGGGGTGCGCCGAGGTTCCCCGTACGGCCGAAGCACCCGTACGTACGACAACCGGGCCACCCTACCGGCGGGGTGACCCGGGGCTCGCGGCACGAACGCCTGTCATCCGGGAGATGGGACCCGGATCACATGGCGTCGTGGAGGGCGCGCAGCCGCCGCCCGATCTCCGGGGCATCCTCAAGGGTGCCCATGGCGACCTCGATGACCAGCTTGTACGCGGCGTCCTGATCGACGCCGAGCATGTCGGCGCCGTTGAAGTCCAGGAAGACGACCGTGGACATCCACGCCATACGCTTGTTCCCATCCACCAGGGGATGGTTCACGGCCAACGACTGGAGCAGCGCCCCGGCCTTTTCGAAGAGATCGGTGTACGCCTCAACGCCGAACATCTGCGACTGAGGGCGGTGCACCGCCGAGGTGAGCAGACCCAGGTCGCGCACCGCGACCGGCTGCCCGCAGGCGAGTTCCGCCAGGTCCAGTACTTCCTGGACCGTCAGGTACTTCACTGTCCTACTCCCCCAGCCGCCGCAGCAGATCGGCGTGGCCCGCCGCGTACTTGGCACCGAGGCGTCGGACCGCTTCCTTGTCCGCCTCCTGCTCCAGGTAGCGGTCGATCGCCTGAAGCGCTATGGCGTGCATGCTGCGCCCCTCTTGTTCCGCCCGGAGCCGGAGCGCCTCTTGCTGTTCCTCACGCAGTCGCAGATTCATAGCCATACCAGAACGGTACCACCAATGGGGTCATGGTGGTACCAGCTACTGCACCCGTACCCGCGTCGCGACCCACACCCCCGCCAGAGCCACCGCCGCCATCGGCAGGAACACGGCGGCGAAGGCCACCGGCTGCGAGGCCGACGCGGCGGACGCGGCGGACGCCGCCCCGGCCACGTGGCCCGCGCCGCCCACCGCCCCGCCCCCCAGCGCCGCGAACGCCGCGCCGCCCGCCGCGAGCAGCAGGACGTTCGACAGGCCGTCGGAGATCTGGAGCGCGGCCGAGTTCTCGCCCGCCTCCTCCGGCGCCGAGAGGTGGAGCAGCAGCACGCTGGTGGAGGCGATCACCAGACCCATGCCCAGACAGCCGAAGGCCCAGGCGACCGCCACCACCCAGACCGGCACGGCGTCGATCAGGACGCTCGGCGCGGTCACGATGGCCAGCGCCACCAGCACCATGCCGCCCGCCATCAGCCGCACGCGGTACGGCTCCATGCGGGGCCGGGACTGTATGTACGAGCCGAGCGCCCAGGTCGCGCCGCCGACCGCGAGCGAGAGCCCGGCCAGGGTCGGCGACAGACCGCGCTGGGTGACCAGCATCAGCGGCACGAAGCTCTCCGCCACGATGAACGACCCGGCGGCGACCCCGCGCAGCAGCACCACGGAGGGCAGCCCGCGCGCCGCCCGCCAGGTCCCGCCGGGCAGCAGCCCGAGCACGGCGGGCACGAGCAGGGCGAGCCCGACGGCTGCGGGCAGGAACGAACGGGGCCGCAGGTCCTGCCCGGCGTACTGGAGCAGCGCGGCCCCCAGCGAGATCCCGAACGCAAGCCGAATCCGGCGACCGCCGAACCGGGAGGCGGGGCGGGGGCGTTCCTTCCTGGGGGCAGAGGTCTCCGCCGGGGCGGCCTCCGCCGGGGCGGCACGGTCTGCTGGGGCGGCAGCGTCAGCGGGGGCGGCCTCCGCCGGGATCGCACGGCCCGCCGGGTCGGCACCGTCAGCCGGGACGGCAACCCCAGCCGGGGCGGCCTCCGCCGGGCCCGAGGCCATGCGCCGGATCGGGGAGACGCCGAGGAGCAGCGGCGGCAGGACGAGGACGGGGATGCCGAGGAAGACCCAGCGCCAGCCGAGGTGTTCGGTGACGGTACCGGCGGCCAGCGGTCCCACGACCGAAGGGACCACCCAGCACGCGGCGATCGCGGCCATCATCGCGGGCCGCAGCCGGGACTCGTACGCGCGCCCGATGACGACGTACAGCGCGACGATCACCAGCCCGCCGCCGAACCCCTGCACCGCCCGCCCCAGGATGAACACCCACATGGAGTCCGCCGCGCCGGAGAGGAGCAGCCCTGCGGCGAAGGCGAGGACGCCGACGACGACCGGTGCGAGCGGCCCGGTCCGGTCGGACCACTGGCCGGCGAGGACCATCGCGAAGAGGCTGGTGGTGAAGTACGCGGAGAACGCGAAGGCGTACAGCGACACACCGTCCAGATCCCGCGCGGCGACCGGCATCGCCGTACCGACGGCGGTCGCCTCGAAGGCGATGAGCAGCACGACGGCGACGATCGCGACGGTGAGCGCCCGGTGCGCGGGCCCGAGCACACCTCCCCGCCACCCGACGCCGGCCCCGGGCATCGGCGACGGCGTCGATGCGGGCGTCGAGGCCGGAGTGAGCGCCCGCGCGGGGGGATGGGCGGCGCGTTCCCGTGAGTCCATTGGGCCAGGGTAAGAGGCGTACCGGCGGTTGAACCCTGTCGCGGGGCTGATCTCGGAGCAGGACCTTGGTCGTACGACCGCCCCTGTGCAGCTCGCGCGCCCCGGTGCCGGGGTCAGCGGGGCGGGGTGACGAGCCCCATCTCGTACGCGGTGATGACGAGCTGGACCCGGTCCCGGGCGCGCACTTTGGTGAGCAGGCGTGAGACGTGCGACTTGGTGGTGGCCACGGTGATGAAGAGCTCCTCGGCGATCTCGGCGTTCGACCGGCCCCGGCCGATGAGGGTCAGTACTTCCCGTTCCCGCTCCGTGATGCCCTCGCCCCCGCGAGGAGGGCGCCCCGGGGCCGGCGCCGGGCGTCCGACGAAGTCCGCGATCAGGCGGCGCGTCGTGCTCGGCGCGATCAGCGCGTCCCCGGCGGCGACCACGCGGACCGCCGCGAGGATGTCGTCCAGCGCCATGTCCTTGACCACGAAGCCGCTCGCGCCGGCCCGGAGCGCGCCGTAGACATGGTCGTCCTCGTCGAAGGTGGTCAGGACGAGAACGCGGGTGGGCGCGGGGCCGGCCGTGATCAGGCGGGTGGCCTCGATCCCGTCCATGCCGGGCATCCGGATGTCCATGACCACGATGTCGGGGCGGATGTCGTTCACCAGGCGGACGGCCTCGGCGCCGGTGGCGGCTTCACCGACGACCTGGAGGTCGCCGTGGTCGGCCATGAGCACCCGCAGCCCGGACCGCACCAGCGGCTGGTCGTCGGCGAGCACCACGCGGACGGTCACCGGGGCTCCGCCGGAACCGTGAGGGGAGCGGGGGGAGTGGGGGGAGTCGGGGGAGCGGGGGAGGCGAGGGGAGCGGGGGAGGCGAGGGGTACGGGCAGCGGCAGCCGGGCCGCCACCCGGAAACCGCCCTCGGGGCGCGGCCCGGCAGTGAGCTGACCACCCAGCAGGACGGCCCGCTCCCGCATCCCGACAATCCCGAAGCCACGGCCGGGACCACGGCCGGGACCGGGGCCGGGACCGGGGCCGGGACCGGGGCCGGGGCCGTTGGCGGTGCCGCCGGGCGCCGCGTGGTCGGCGATGGGCCCGGAGGTCGGGCCATTGCCCGCCGCCCCGGGCGCCGGGCCATCGGTGGCGGCGCCGTGCCCGTCGTCGACGATCTCCACGGACAGTTCCTCTTCCCCGTAGTCGATGGTCACCCGGCAGTGCCCGGTGCCCGCGTGGCGGACCATGTTGGTCAGTGCCTCCTGCACGATGCGGTAGGCGGACAGCTCGATGTCGGCCGGCACCGGGCGCCGTACCCCGCCCCGGCACACCTCGACACGTACCCCCGCGTCCGCCGTCGCCGCCGCCAGCCGTTCGATGTCCGCCAGCCCGGGGGCCGGCGCGAGCGGGGCCCCCTGCGGGGCGGTTCCGTTCCGGGCGGCGTGGTCGCCGTGGTCGGCCGGGTCCCCCTGGTCGGTCTGACGGAGCGACACCACGGTGCGCCGAAGGCCCGACAGGACCTCCCTGCTGGTGGCCTCGATGGCGCGCAGGGCCTCGCGTGCCTGCGCGGGCTGCGTCTGGATGACCCGGCCGCCCATACCGGCCTGGATGGCGATGATGCCGATGCTGTGCGCCACCATGTCGTGCAACTCCCTTGCGATCCGCAGGCGTTCGGCGGTCACCGCCTCCGCCACCGCCCGCCCGCGCAGCACCGCCGCGTGCTCGCGGCGCTCGCGGCACAGCAGACCGGCCATGCAGGAAGCGGCCAGCGCCAGCAGGGCGATCACCTCGTTGACGACCAGACCGTCCCCGTGCGCGCCGGCGCCGATCACCAGGAGCTGCACGGCGAACGACACCGCCACGGCGACGGTCGCGGTGCGCCGCGCGCGGGTGGCGACGATGACCCCGACCACGAGGTCCACCGCCAGATACGACAGGAACTCGCCCTGGTACGACGTCGCCAGGGTCGCGTGACTGGAACTCGGAGGGCCCACGATCACGGCGGTGGACCCGACGAGCGCCAGGGCCAGAGCCGGCAGCGGCGCCCGTCGTACCACGCCGGCGAGGAGCGTCGCGGCCAGCAACGCCCCGCTGCCGTGGACCGTGCCCGGCGCCCGTGGCGCGGCGCCCACCAGCAGAGCCACCACCAGGAGGTACCCGGCACTCCCGGCCCAGGCCAGGGTCTTGGTTCTCGTCATCGGCGGCGGCACTCCCCCTCTCTCGTCCTCCCCGGAACGTCATCCGTGCGGCCTGGCCCAGCAGGGCGCGGCCCGCACAGGCAGTGGCGCGGCGCGCGCAGGCGGTGGCACCGCACCGGCACCGGCACCGGCACCGGCACCGGCACGGCACGGCACGCTCAGGCGGTCACGGCGGCGCGGCCGTCGTGACGTTCACTCCATGGCCGGCCGCCATGGGTGCACGCCGCGAGAGTAACCGGCCACCGCCGGTACGGCATCAGCCCGGGGACGTACGCCCACGGGCGAGGGCGGCCCGCGCGATTGCGTCCCACGGCCCCATGCCCGGACAGGGCAGCTCCCGGCAGTGTGGTGCCGTGATCGAAGTCAGCGGACTCACCAAGCGTTACGGCCGCAAGACCGCCGTCGACCATCTCTCCTTCACCGTACGGCCGGGCCGGGTCACCGGATTCCTCGGCCCCAACGGAGCCGGCAAGTCCACCACCCTGCGCATGATCCTCGGCCTGGACGCGCCCACCACCGGCGCCGCCACCGTCAGCGGTGTGCCCTTCCGCCACCACCCGCGCGGGCTGCGCCACGTCGGCGCGCTCCTCGACGCCGGGCAGGTCCACGGTGGCCGCCGGGCCGTGGCCCACCTGACCGCTCTGGCCCGGAGCAACGGCATCCCCCGGCGCCGGGTGGAGGAGGTGCTCCAGGACGTGGGGCTGGCCGAGGTGGCCGACCGCCGCGTCGGCGGATTCTCCCTCGGCATGAAGCAGCGCCTCGGCATCGCCGCCGCCCTGCTCGGCGACCCGCCCGTGCTCCTGTTCGACGAACCGATCAACGGCATGGACCCGGAGGGCGTCCTCTGGATGCGCCGGCTCTTCCGGCGCCTGGCCGCCGAGGGGCGTACGGTCTTCCTCTCCAGCCACCTGATGGCGGAGATGGAGAACACCGCCGACCATCTGGTCGTCATCGGCCGGGGCCGTCTCATCGCCGCCGAGCCGCTACGGGACTTCGCGGCACGCGGCACCCGCCGCGATGTCGTGGTGGCGACCCCGCACCCCGCCGCGCTGGCGGCCCTGCTGACAGCGGCGGGCGCCTCCGTCCGCGCGGAGGGCGCGGCGGAAGGCGATCCGGGCATGGCGGAGGGCGATCCGCAGGGCGCGACGGAGGGCGGTCGGGGTGTGGCGCAGGGCGCCGCCGAAGACGGTCCGGAGAGCGCCGCCGAAGGCGCGGCCGGCGCCGGGAGGCTCACCGTCACCGGGCTCCCGGCGGACCGGATCGGAGCCCTCGCCTGCGAGAACGGCATCCGGCTGAGCGAACTGACGCCCCGCACCGCCTCGCTGGAGGCGGCCTTCATGCACCTCACCGCCGACAGCACCGAGTACCTGGCAGGAGCCCCCCGATGACCCCACTCACCTCCCTCCCCGACCCTGACTCCAGCCCCGCCCCCGACCCCGACTCCGCCCCTCGCTCAGGCCCCGTAACCACCCCCAGCACCACCCCCGTCACCACCCCCACCCCCGCCCCCGATCTCACCACCGCCCCGGCCGCCCGCTTCCGTGACCTGCTCGCCGCCGAGTGGATCAAGGTATGGTCCCTGCGCTCCACCCCCTGGACGACGGGACTCACCGTCCTGTTCGTCATCGGGGCCGCCGCCGTGGCCACGTTGACGGACCACGCCGCGCGCTCCGGCCCCGTAGATTTCCGGTCCTTCGACGCCTATCCGGCGGCCGGCTACTGGACGCTGATGCTCGTGGCCAGCAGCATGGGCGCCCTCACCGCCGTGAGCGAATACAGCAGCGGGCTGATCCGTACCACCACCGTGGCCGTCCCCGCGCGCGGTTCCGTGGTGCTCGCCAAGGCGGCCGTCACCGCCGCGCTGTGGACGGCGGTAGGCACGGCCGCCTCCACCGGCTCGTTCCTCGTCTCCCAGGCCATCCTGGACGGGCACCACGCCGGCGTTCCGATCACCCACCCCGGGGTGCTCAGGCCGCTGGTGGCGTCCGCGCTGCTGGCCCCGGTCTGCGCCCTGGTCGGCCTGGCGCTCGGCGTCCTGCTCCGGCACGCCGCCGCGACCATGGTCACCGGCGTCTTCGTCCTGCTGCTTCTGCCCACCCTCTTCTCGGAGACGAACCGCTGGTCGGCGGGGGTCAGACACGCGCTGGTCGCGGCCGCGTGGAACCGCCTGATCCAGAACTGGGAGCCGGGCCCCGGCTTCCTGGGCCACCCCGCCACGGTCCCGGGCTCCTGGGCCGTGTACGCGCTCTGGCCTCTGCTCACGATCGCGCTCGCCGTGCTCGTCGTACGGCGCCGCGACGTCTGAGCGCGCCCCTCCCCTGCCCCGGTGTTCGCGGGCGGCCGACCGTGAACGGCGTATGGCAGTCGTATTGCGGACCACGGGAAGGCCTTGAGCCCCGGGACACACCCGCCGTAACTTCGTCAGCAGAACACAGCAGAGCAGAGCACATGGCCGTGTGCCCGAGTGGTTGAGGGGCTCGACTGCAAATCGAGTTACGTGGGTTCGATTCCCGCCACGGCCTCTGGTCCCGGTACGCGTACGGGCCGCCCGCCCCCGGCACCACCGGGGCAGGCGGCCCGTACCGCCGTACAGCCTGTCCCCCTCCCTCCACCGCCTCCCCCTCCTCCCCCCTCCTCCCCCTTGACTACCCGTCAGTAGCGGCTCCACTGTTGTGGCCATGACGACGACCACCGGAGCGGGATCACGCACGGCACGTCGCACCACCAAACGGCGCACCACGACGCGTCGCACCCCACGCAGGGCCGCCCGGGCCACCCTCTTCGGCGCCGCGCTCGCCCTGCTCACCGGCGCCGCGCTGGCCGCCCCGCCCCCCGCGACGGCGACCACCACAGCCACCGCAGCGTCCACCGCAACCGCCACCACCCCCCTCTGGTTCGACGGCCGGGCGGCGACCGAGGTCTCCGTGACCCCCGCCGGGTCCGGGGACGGGGCGGGCGCCCGGTTCACGGACGGGTACGGCCGGGAGGTCGTCCTGCGCGGGTTCAACGTCTCCGGCGAGACCAAGCTGGCCGAGAACGGCGGCCTGCCCTTCGCCGACGCGGCGGACGCCCGCGCCTCCGCCGCCGCGCTGCGGACGCTGACCGGCGGAAACGCCGTACGGTTCCTGCTCTCCTGGGCGTACGCCGAGCCCGAGCCGGGGGTCGTCGACACCGCGTACCTGCGCCGCGCGACCGACCAGATCAAGGCGCTCCGCGCCGCCGGGCTCCGCGTCTTCCCCGACTTCCACCAGGATCTCCACTCGCGGTACCTCTTCGACAAGGACAGTTGGTACACGGGGGACGGCGCGCCCCGCTGGGCCGTCGAGGCGGGGGCGTACCCGCGTGAGTCCTGTGGCATCTGCGTCATGTGGGGCCAGAACATCACCCAGAACCAGGCGGTGAAGAGCGCCACCCGGGACTTCTGGACCAACCGGACGCTCACGCTCCGCGACGGCTCCACGCGCCCCGTCCAGACCGCGTTCCTCGACACGGCGCAGACGACGATGACGTACCTCGCGCGGAATCTCACCGCGGAGGAGTTCGCGGGCGTCGTCGGCTTCGACCCGTACAACGAACCGTACGCGGGCGAGTACGCGGCCGGTCAGGACAGCCGCGCCTGGGAGCGGGAGGTGCTCTGGCCGTTCTACGAGAAGTTCCGGGCCCGGATGGACGCGGCGGGGTGGCGCGACAAGCCGCTCTTCGCCGAGCCGAACATGTTCTGGAACGCCAACCTGGACTTCGCGCGGCAGCCGGGCGGCCTGCTCGACGCGGGCGCCGCCGGTCCGCGCTACGTCTTCAACACGCACTTCTACGACCAGAAGGCGATCTCCGGCATCTTCATGTGGGGCAAGGCGGAGGACGGCCAGTACGTGAACGACTTCACGACCGTCCGCGACCGCGCGGCGGCGCTGGGCACGACCGGGATCGTCAGCGAGTTCGGCCACCCGCTGAACGGACTGACCGCCGACAAGGCGCCCACCGTGAACAAGGCGATGTATCAGGCGCTCGACTCCCGCCTGTCCGGGGCGAGTTGGTGGGCGAACGCGACGCGCTCGGGCCCGGTGCTCTCGTCGACGCAGTGGCAGTGGGACATCTACAGCGGGCGCCACCGCGAGGCGATGAACGGCAATCCCGACAAGATCCTCACGGAGGCCGACGCCTGGAACGACGAGGACCTCTCGGCCGTACGGCAGGACGCGTCGGGCCGCGCGGTGCTCCGCCAGGACGCACGACTGCTGGACCGGATCTACCCGGACGCGGTGGCGGGCCGTACCGTCGCGTTCACGTACGAGGACCGCTCCAGGGACGGCGCGACGGACACCACCGGCACGACCACGGGCACCCCCCTGACCTGGAACCGTATCCCCGCCACCATGCCGGAGACGGCCCGCCTGGTGGGCACGGGCCGGTACGGCGTCCTGGCCTGGCGCTCGCAGGGCCCCACCCGCGCCCCCACCCAACTCCACCTCCCGGCCGGCTTCACCCCCGACGGGACGACGGTGATCTCCGACCTGGGCACGGCGACGGGCCTGCCCGCGTACACCGCGCAGGGCGAGACGGCCGACCACCCACTGGCGACGGCCCCGGAACAGGGCACCACGGCAGACGACCCCCTGACCACAGCCAACCGCCTGCTGCTCACCGCCCCACCCGCGTCGGACACGGCGGGCACCGTGCACTACGCGCTGATAGCGGAGGCCCCGGCGACCCCGGAACTACGGGCGGCGGCGCAGCGCGAACTGGCGGCGTGGGCGGCGGGCCTGGCCTGAACGAGGGTCTCCCCCTCCCCTGACACCGTGTGCATACGCACACCCGCTCCGCTATCTTGATCCGGACAGGAGACGGGGACAGGGGAACGGGGAGACACCCAGGATGACCACCGGGGCGTACTCGGCCAAGTGGCAGCAACTCTTCGACCTTTCGGACCAGTCCGGCCCCACAGCACCGCCGACCAGCCAGACATCTGCCCACATGTCACTGGCATCGGCCACGGCAGGGGGTACGGCGGGAGATACGGCGGCGGGCGGCGGCGACGCGGACCTCCACCACAGCGACGAACCGTGGACCAAGGCGGCAGGAGTGGCCGAGGAGTTGCACACCACGGTCACAACCGCGAAGCGGAGCCTCACCACGGCACACGAGGACGTGTCGCCGGGCCTGGCGGGCCTGGCGAGCGCGGCCGCCCTCGCGTCGGTTCTGACGTCCTGGGAGAAACGGCTCGGGTCGGTGGGGAGCGAGTGCGGTTCCCTCGCCCCGAAGCTCCGCCTGGTAGCCAAGGGCCAGGGCGAACGCAACGCGGAAGTGAAGTCCGCCTTCGCGGGACTGGAACGCCCGCGCGAGGAGAACGCGAAGTGACCGAAGTGACCGCCACGCCCCTGACCTGGCAGCAGCGCGGAGCCTGAAGTGCTCCGACCTCCAGAACGCTGCTGACGGCTGGGCCGAGGTGAGCAACCGTGCCGATGCCGCCCGTACGAAAATCAGCAACGAGATGCTGAACAGGCTCGCGGAAACCGAGAAGGGCGAAGCGGCAAGCGCGGCCCTGAGCCGACTGAGGCGGCTGGACCGGAACTTCGAGTACCTCTACACAGAGTGCGGCCTGGTCCGTACGACGCTGAACAGCCTGGCATTCGAACTGAGCGACGCCCAGAAGCGCCTGACCGCAGCTCTGGACGACGCGTCGGCCTCCGGCTTCACCGTCCACCCGGACGGCGCGGTGAGCTACCCGTCCGAGGGCAAGGCCATCAACGGCAAGCCGTACCCCGCCGGCAAGGCGACCTCCTCCACGGTAGGCACCCCGTACGGCCCCACCCTGGGCCTCACCTCGGGCCCGCCGCCCCTGGCCATCCAGAGCCCGAACCACACCAGGGCACAGGACATCGCGGACCGCATCCGGAGCGCCCTGGACGACGCCAAGGAGGCCGACCGCCGTGGCACCGCGGCCCTGGCCAAACTCAAGGCGGCGCCGGGCCTGACGGTGGACACGAAGACCTGGACGGACGCGGCCGGCGACGCCGACGCGGTCCGCGCCATGGCCCACACCTACCTGAAGGACAACATCCCGCTGGACAGCCCCCCAGCGGAACGCACCACCTGGTGGACCCACCTCACCCAGGCGGAACGCGAACAGTACCTGGCGACCTACCCGGACATCATCGGCAACCTGGACGGCATCCCGGCCGAGGTACGCGACACGGCCAACCGCGACAACCTCCAGCTGTTGATCGGCGAACTGGCGGGCCGGGACGGCGAGAAGGCCCGGGCTCAGTTGGAGGGGCTGCGGTCGATCGATCAGCAACTCCGTGAAAAGCCGAGGGACGGAGCACCCCCGATGTACCTGCTGGGCATCGGCGACCAGGGCAACGGCCGCGCGATCGTGTCCTTCGGCAACCCTGACGCCGCACGGAACGTCGCGGCGTACGTTCCGGGGCTGGGCACCAAGCTGGACGGGGACTTCGCGGAGACGGACATCCAACGAGCACGCGACACGGCCAAGGGCGCGCGCGGGTACGACAAGTCGAGCGCGGCGATCGTCTGGCTCGGCTACGACGCACCGCAACTTCCGGCCGAAAGCCTGATCAACAATACGGACGTGATGTTCGAAGGCAGAGCCAAGGCCGGGGCATCCAGCTACAACCAGTTCATGGCGGGCATCTCGTCGACGAACCAGCACGCCGATCCTCATGTCACCGCCATCGGCCACTCCTACGGTTCCTTCACGGTGGGGCAGGCGGCACAGCAGAAGGGCGGCATCCCGGGTGCCGATGACATCATCCTCCTGGGGAGCCCCGGCACTGGCGCAAACTCCGCCGAAGACCTCGGAGTGGGCAAGAACCACGTGTACGTAGGAGCTGCGGAGAACGACCCGGTCACCAGGATGCCGAGCAAGCGCGGAGTACTCGGCGGCTACTCGGAACTGCTGCTGAACGTCGCCGGAGGCCCCGCCAGCGGACTCGCTGGTCCGACAGGAGATGCCGTCGCAGGCCACAGACTGTCCGAGGACCAGAGCCATAACTGGTTCGGCACAGACCCAGCACACAAGGACTTCGGCGCAACGCGCTTCAAGGTGGCGGACGGTCCGGTCCCGGTCGTCGGTGGGCAAGGGCCGACACCAGCCCATTCGAACTACTTCAACCCCGAAAAAGACAGGGAGTCAGCAGACAACATTGCGAGGATTGTCGCGGGCTCGAACGGTCTCACGTTTCAGGAGCATCGATGACGAAGGCAGTGCGCCACACTCTGGCCACAGCCCTGGTGGTGTTGACGGCCGGATGTGGCGTCTCCGGTGCGCCCTGGACTCAGAAAGAAGACGATCACATGGCGAGCAAGATCAGCCTGCAAGAAGCAGCAGAGAAAGCCGACGCGATCATGCTGGGCACTTTCTCGTCTGTACGCCCACCCCTGAACTGGGTGCATGACGCGGACACTGACAGCAGGTGTCCCGACTACACCATCGATGGCAAGAAGACCGGATCGGCGACCCGGCGTGCGGTAGTGATGACCATGGTCTCCGATGAGCGACGAGGCAGCCTGCTCGGCGTGCTGGAGAGAACATGGAAGCAGAAGGGATACGAGATCACCGGTACAAACCCTTCCAAGGAGCATCCCGCCATTTTCGCCCGGACGCCGGAGGACTTCCGTATGGGTGTCACCGTAGGCGACAAGGGCCAGTTCTTCTTCACCGTCACGACGGCCTGTTACATCGAGTCCGACGTCGCTCCGCCCAAGACCAAGGCGAACGGAACCCCTTTCGAGGGCGAGGACGTCCCCTACCCCTCCGTGCACTCCGACTTCTGGTCCGCGACCACACCGCCCCCGAGCGGGTCGCCCACCCCCTGAAAAGGCCGACGACCCCGCCCGCGCCCAGCCGACCTCAATGACCCGGTCCCGGAGGGGCGTTACGAGGGTCAACGGGCGCCGCCCCCGGCACCGCCCCCTGGCCGCCGGGCGGCATCGGCTGCTGATACTGGTACGGGTACGGCGCATAGGCCGGAGCGGGCGGCGCCGAGGGCACCGCATCCGCCGAGGCCCGGCGGCGCGACCGCACCACCGGCACCGCCACCGCACCTCCCAGCAGCGCGGCCGCACCAATACCCAGGCCGATCCACAGACCGGTGTCACCGCCACCGTCCGCCCCGGCCGCAGCCGCAGGCCGCTTGTCCTCGGCCTCGCTGTCGCCCGAGCTGCTCGCCGGCGTCGGGGCCGCCTCGGGCGAAGGCCCCTCCGAGGGCTCCGCCTCCACCAGGTCGTCCAACGGGTACTCGTCCGCCGGGCCAGGGTCACCGGGTGTCGTGAGGGCTATCCGGGGGCGGACCACGCCGTAGCCTCCGAAGTCCGTGCGCTCCTCACCGTTCTTCGGCTTGCCCGCAGTGTTCAGCATGACGCGAAGGACCTGATTGTTCGTCCAACTCGGGTACTTGGCCCATATCAGCGCGGCCGAGGCAGACACGAGGGCGGAAGCGTCACTGGTTCCATGGCTGAGACAGATCTCCGTTCCGCCAGGGCAAGCCGAGAGCATTTCCGCACCAGGGGCCGAAAGGTCCACCTGGGGCCCACGCTCAGACTCGTCGGTGACCTTAATATCCTTATCAACAGCAGCCACACCCACCACACCAGGTGTCGCCGCCGGATACATTACCGGATTCCCCTCTTTTCCACTGTTCCCAACGGCCGCGATCACCAGCGATCCGTTATCGAGAGCGTACTTTACGGCGTCATTTATACTGCCGTCCGTTATCCTTGACCCCTGCGAAATATTGATCACCTTTGCACCCTCGTCCACCGAATACCTAATGGCTTGGCTAAGTGCATCGGTCCATTTTTCCGCATTTGCCGCGAGTTTCGTGCCCTCATTTATCCTGGGAAGCCTTATCGGGAGAATTTTTACACCAGGGGCGAGACCAAATGCCCCCTTCCCTCCGGACCGCTTCCCAGTCCCCGCGATCAGCGAGGCCATCGACGTGCCGTGTCCGACCTTGTCGGTGTTCTCATCACCTGGCTGCTCCGTCGAAAGATCAAGCCCCGACAGAACCTGGCCCGCAAGATCCGGCATGCTCTTATCGACGCCCGTGTCCAGCACCGCCACTGTGACGCCTTTACCGGTGCTCGTACGCCACATCTCATCGGCCTTCATGGCATCCAGATGCCATTGATCCTCGCGAACAGTCTTCGCATAGGCCAGAGTCGCGGCGATGCCCACCAACAACATTCCCAGCGCGGTAGACACCACCCGCGCATACCTGACTACTGAACCACTGCTGCTGCGCATCTGATTCCTCTTACCAAGAGCCATGGGGGGGATGAGGGCTGGGAGTTGCTGTCCATGTGGGGGGGCAGTCAATCACCGGCGGCACAATGCGCCGACGGCCCTGCTGCCAGGTCTCCTCGTCCTCGACCAGATAATCCGGGCGCTCGGCATCCTCACGGTCCCGGCGAGGGGCGGTGCTACGGGTTCCCGGCACTGTTCCCCCCGTACGTCCGGACTGCCCGTTACGGACCAGAACTGAACCGCCTGGAGTAAATGGTCCCCTCCCCTGTAAAGTGCCCCGTTGCCGTCGCATCCGCCGCCTACCTCACCGCCGTGAGACATGCCCCCGCGCTGGTTCATACACGTTTACTCTGAAGAGTCCAGCAGCCTTGACTCCAGTCGGCCTCAAGCCCTCGGCCCCGGAGCGGCGTTGCGGGGGTCAACGGGCGCCGCCCCCGGCATCGGCCCCTGGCCGGGGTGCACCGACTGCTGCTGGTACTGGTACTGCTGCGGCGCGTAGGACGGAGCCGGCGGAGCCGAGGGCACCGCATCCGCCGAGGCCCGGCGGCGTGACCGGACTACCGGTATCGCCACAGCACCCCCGAGCAGCACAGCCGCACCAATACCCAGACCAACCCACAGACCGGCGTCTCCGCCATCGTCCGACGCGGCGGCCACCGGCTGCTTGTCCTTGGCCTCGCTGTCGCCCGCAGTACTCGCCGGCGTCGGAGCCGCCTCAGGCGAAGGCCCTTCCGAAGGCTCCGCCTCCACCAGGTCGTCCAACGGGTACTCGTCCGCCGGGCCAGGGTCACCGGGTGCCGTGAGGGCTATCCGGGGGCGGACCACGCCGTGACCAAGATAGGTGTTGCTGTCATCACCGTTCTTCGCCTTACCCGCAGTGTTCAGCATGACGCGAAGAACCTGATTGTTCGTCCAGTCCGGATACTTGGACCAGATCAGCGCAGCCGAAGCAGAAGCAAGGGCACTCGCGTCACTGGTCCCGTCGCTGCTACATATCCCAGATCCAATCTTGCAGGGTGTCATGATCTCCGCACCGGGAGCCGCAAGGTCTACCTGCGGACCATGCTGCGACTCCTTGGTCGCCTTGATGCTCTTGTCAACCGCTGCTACACCCACCACACCGGGCGTAGCAGCCGGGTAGTAGACGAGGTTCCCGTCGTCACCGCTGTTTCCCACGGCAGAAAAGACAAGGGAACCCTCATCAAGGGCATACTTAACAGCATCAGTTACGTTATCTCCGGTCACCCTCGTACCCAGCGATATGTTGATGACCTTCGCACCCGAATCCACAGCGTGCCGAATTGCTTCACTGAGGGCTCCGGTGTACATGTCGACATCGAACGACAGCCCTGACGGCCCCTCATCGGCTTCAGGCATCCTGATGGGAAGAATCTTCGCACCGGGAGCCAGGCCAAAGATGCCTTTTCCTCCCGAGCGCTTTCCGGTTCCCGCGATGAGGACGGCCATAGATGTCCCATGTCCATCGGGATCCGTATTCTCGTCACCTGGCTTCTCCGTCGAGAGATCACGCCCCGGCACGACCTGCCCGACGAGATCGGGGAAGTTCTTGTCAACGCCTGTGTCGATCACTGCAACCGTGACACCCTTGCCTGTGCTCGTGCGCCACATTTCATCGGCCTTCATGGCATCCAGATGCCACTGATCCTCGCGGACAGTCTTCGCATAAGCCGGAATCGCGGCAATGCCCACCAACAGCATTCCCAGAGCGGCAGACACCACCCGTGCATACCTGACCGCTGAACCACTGCTGCTGCGCATCTGATTCCTCTTACCAAGATCCGTGGGGGGATGGGGATTGGGAGTCGCTGTGGTGGGGAGAAGGTCAGTCGATCACCGGCGGCACAATGCGCCGACGGCCCTGCTGCCAGGTCTCTTCGTCCTCGACCAGGTAATCCGGGCGCTCGGCATCCTCACGATCCCTGCGAGGGGCGGCATTGCGGGCGCCGGGCACTGTCCCGCCCATACGCCCTGACTGCCCATTACGAACCAGACCCGAGCCACCCGGGGTGAAGGGTCGTCCCTGCGAAGTACCTTGCCTTCCGCCGACAACACCACCGGTCTCCGACGCGAGCCGCCGACCGGACATCATGCCGCCCCGGCCGCTTCCCGCACCTGTTCCTCCCCCGTGAGGCATGGCTCCGGGGACTCGGCCTTGAGCCTGCCCACGCGCCTGACTCGACTCGCCACCGATGACGGTGCCTCGGGGGATCCCGCCGGTCGGGCGGCCCGGGTTCTGAGGTACGGGCCTGCCTCCAGTGATGCCGTTCTGCTGAGGGAGCCGTGCCCCTGCAGTCGAACCGCCGGAACTCTGGCCGGGGAGCAACGGGCCACGGAGCCCGGGACCAGTGCGCCCGCCGATCCCGCCGGGCCCTTGAGGCACAGGCTTGCCGCCGAACGCTGGCGGCACCACACCGACCGGCAGGGAGGTCAGCCCTTCCGACTTGCCACCGGGCGGCATCACGCTCGGCGTCACAGAAGGTCCGTTGGGAGTCTGCGGCAACGTGGTCACGCTGTCGATGCCCATGTCGACCGGACGTTCCGGCACGGAAACGGACGGCAAGGTCGGCCGTGCTACTTCTGTCGGCACCGACGTGCCACCAGGCGAGGACGGCAAAGAATGTGCATCCACCGCTGCAGACTGCGCTCCGGAGGTATAAGCAGTCGCAGACGCAAGAGTGCCTCCGCCACCCGCTCCGGAGGAGTCGACGGTAGAACGTTGTGTCCCCTCAAGTGTGTGAGGGCGTTCCGGCATGAACTGCGCCGGTGGCGCCGGGAATGTAGGCGGGGCCTGGGACGAGATCTGCTCGGCCGAGTAGACGTACGTCTGGGCCAGTTTCCTCAGTTGCTGGGCTGCTTCCTGGCGGCGGGACTCCATGCCGTCCTGGGCGCCCCGCAGTTCTTCGCGGTGCTTGGAGATGTCCCCCGCACCGGCGTCGTGCCGGGCCGCCTGGATGACGATCTGGGCGTCCTTGGCCTGCTTTTCGAGCGCCGCGGACCTGGGCGGGAGCGCCGACTTGGCCTGGGTGATGGCGGTGGCGACCTCCGCCAGCCAGGAGGAGGCGTTCTTGCTGTACGCGCCGAGGTCCAGGGTGGCTATGGCCGCCTGGTGGCCCCAGTCGTGGAAGGCGTCGCCCGCCTTGCCCTGCCATTCGAGGCGGGCCACGACGGACTTGAGGCCCATGCCGATGCGGTTGATCGTGGTCGACGCCCCGGACAGCTTCCGTGCCAGCTCCGCGGCCGACTCGCTGCTCGCGCCTTCGAGCATGTCGATCAGTTCCTGATGCGACTTCGACTCGAAGTCGGTCTCCTGAAGCGCCGGCGCCCTGCGGCGCCCCTTCTCACCGTCAGCCATGTCCCACCCCCGCGTCCAACGTTCCCGCTACCCCACTCATCAGATCTGACCAGTCTTGGCTCCGGGCCCCGGCTGGTCGCCTGTGCCGTTCCCGTTGCCCGAAGGCCGGCCCTGTGCCCCGCCCTGCTCCCGCACCCCGCTCTGCTGGGCCGCCGGTTCGTCGTATTCCGTGCCGGCTTCCTTCGCCAGGAGCAGCATGCGGGACCGGACGTCCTCGTTCATGTTCTCGTAGCCCTTGCGGGACGCGTCCAGGCCGACCGAGAGGCCCTCGATCTGCATGGCCAGCATCTTCGACAGGTTCTCCAGCTCGTCGTGGACGACCTGGTACGTGCCGTACAGGTACTCGCTCTCCCTCAGCGCGGCGGTGCCCAGATGGCTCTGGACCATGCGGACGCCGCCCACCTTCTTCGGTGCGGCTTCCGACTCCTCCAGCTTGGTGAGGAGTTCGTCGACCTCCTTCTTGAAGGTCTTCAACTCCGTCTCGTCGACATCGACATCCGCGTTCCCCGTCTGGGTGGGCAGCGTCGGATATACCGGCCTTCCCGTCCCGTCGTCCAGCGCCATCGGCGCGCCTCCCCGTTGTCCCCCAGTGCACACACAGCTACGGAGGCCACTCTAACCAGCGCCTCTGACACCGCACACGTCGGGCTTGCATCTGCAACTTAGATCACGCCAGTACCAGTTGCACACCAATAGATGCCGAGGAGGGAGGAAGAAGGAGTTGGGAGTGGGGAGCAGGAAGAGGGAGAAGGGGCAGGGAGAGGAGGAAGAAGGAGCTGTCTACGCCCCCGCCACCGCCGCCACCGCCGCCTGTGGGCGGATCGGGAGGCGGCTGATCGGGCGGCCCGTGGCGGCGCGTACCGCTGAGGCGACCGCTGCCGGGGAGGTGACGACCGGGGCGGCGCTGGCGGGTTTGGCGCCGAAGGGGGCCACCACGTCGCGTTCCTCGACCAGGCGGACGATCCGGATGTCCGGGGCGTCCAGGGAGGTCGGGAGGGCATAGCCGGTGAGGTCGGGGCGGCGGACCACGCCTCGGGTGGTGCGGAGGTTCTCCGTGAGGGCGGTGCCGATGCCCTGGGTGATGCCGGCCTCGATACGGGTGGCGAGCTGGGCCGGGTTGAGGACGCGGCCGACGTCCTGGGCCACCGCCATCTCCACGACGCGGATGGAGCCGAGTTCGATGTCGACGTCGACCACCGCGCGGATCGCGCAGAAGGCCATCCCGACGAACGCGTCGCCCTGGCCCGCCTCGTCCAGCGGTTCGGTGGGGTGGGGGCGGCACTGGGCCGTGGCCCAGAGTTCCTTGCCGTCCATGGCCTCGGTGACGGTCGTCGAGAGCACACCGTCGTACGAGGTGATCTTGCCGTCGGTGATCTGGAGCAGCTCGGTCGACATGCCGAACTTGTGGGCCAGCGGCTGGAGGAGCTGTGTGCGCACCATCTTGGCGGCCCGTTCGACCGCGCCGCCCGAGACCCAGGTGTGCCGGCCGTGGGCCGCCGGGCCCGCGGGGGGCTGGTCGGTGTCGACGGAGGCCACGTGGACTTCTTCGATGCCCAGCGTCTCCTGGACGATCTGGCGGGCCAGGGTGGAGAAGCCCTGGCCGGTTTCGACGGCGGCGCAGAGGACGGTGGCGATGCCGTCGTGGACTTTCACCGTCGCCGTGGAGACCTCGTCGGCGCCCTCCGCGCCGAGCATGTGGACCATGCCGAGCGCGTAGCCGACCCCGCGCCGTACCGCGCCCGGTTCGCCCGCGCCCTCGGGGCCGCCGGGGAGGAGCCAGGCGGCTTCCGGGGTGTCCTTGGGGAGGGCGGGGAGGGGGTAGTCCCGTACGGCGGAGAGGAGTTCGGCGACCGGGGCGGGGCAGGTGACCGTCTGGCCGGTGGGGAGGATGTCGCCGGTGGCCAGGACGTTGCGCAGGCGCAGTTCGGCCGGTTCCATGCCGAGTCTGGCGGCGAGTTTGTCCATCTGGCCCTCGTACGCCGCGCACACCTGCATGGCGCCCTCGCCGCGGACATGGCCGGAGGGCGGGTTGTTGGTACGGACGGCCCAGCCCTCGATGAAGGCGTGCGGGACGACGTACGGGCCGCAGGCGAAGGCGACGGCCGCGGCGAGCGATTCGGACGAGGCGTCGGCGTACGCGCCCGCGTCGAGGAGGATCTGGGCCTCGACCTTGAGCAGCCGGCCCTCGGCGTCCGCGTGGTGGCGGTAGCGGAGCAGGGTGGGGTGGCGGTGGGCGTGGCCGAGGAAGGACTCCTCGCGGGTGGCGGCGAGTTTGACGGGGCAGCCGGTACGGAGCGCGAGCAGGCCGAGCGGGATCTGGAAGCCGGGGTCCTCGCGGTCGCCGGTGGCGCCGGGGACGCCGGTGACGACGACCTTCACCTGTTCGGGGTCGAGGCCGAAGCAGGCGGCGGCCAGGTCGCGGTCGGTGTGCGGGTCGGTGGAGGCGGTGTAGATCTCGACGCCGCCGTCGGGCCGGGGGACGGCGAGGCCCGCCTCGGCGCCGATGGGGGCGGGGTCCTGGCGGCCGATGCGGTAGAGGCCCTCGACGACGACCTCGCCGGTGAGCGCGGGGTCGCCGTAGCGGAGCGGGATATGGCGGATGAGGTTGCCGTCGGGGTGGAGCGGTTCGGCGGCGAAGGCCTTCTCGGGGTCGGTGACCGGGTCGAGGATCTCGTACTCGACGGCGATGGCGGCGGCGGCGAGCCGGGCCGTGTCGGGGTGGTCGGCGGCGACGGCGGCGATGGCCTCGCCGTGGTGGCGTACGACGTCGGCGGCGAAGACGGGGCGGTCGGCGACCTTCCTGCCGTACGCGGAGTCGCCGGGGACGTCGGTGTGGGTGATGACGGCGCGTACGCCGGGCATGTCGGCGGCGGCGGCCGTGTCGACGGAGGCGATACGGGCGTGCGGGTGCGGCGAGCGCAGGATGGCCGCCCAGAGCAGGCCCTCGGCCCACAGGTCGGCGGCGTAGGGGAAGGTCCCCTCGGTCTTCGCGCGTGCGTCGGCCGGGGCCAGTGAGGCGCCCAGGCCGTGCGCGGGCGGCTCCTGGTGGGGACCGTCGAGCGTGGTCCCGGTGGCCGCGTCGTTGCTCACGCCATGCCTCCGTCGGGCGAGTGCGGGTTCGGGTGCGGGTTCTGGTGCGGGTGCGGGTGCGGGTTCTGGTGTGCGTTCCCGTTCGGGTTCGCGTTCAGGTTCCCGTTCGCGTTCGGGTTGGCGCTCTGGTGTCCGTTCGCGTTCGGGTTCCCGGCCCCGTTCGCGTTCCGGTGCTGGTCTCCAGCGGCGCCGGCGCGGGCCTCCTCGGAGGCCGCGGCCGCCGCTTCCGCGCTCGCCCTGCGCTCGGCGACGACCTCGCCGACCGCGTCGAGGACGCCCCGGTAGCCGGAGCAGCGGCAGAGGTTGCCGCAGAGGGCCTGGCGGGTCTCCAGCTCGCTGGGGGCGTGGTTGCCCTCCAGGAGGTCGTGGACGGTCATGGCCATGCCGGGGATGCAGAAGCCGCACTGGACGGCTCCGCAGGCGGCCAAGGCCCGCTGGACGTCGGAGGGTTCGCCGTCGACGGCCAGGCCCTCGACGGTGCGTACCTCGGAGCCGGCCGCGGTGGCGGCGGGGACCAGGCAGGAGGCGACGAGCCGGCCGTCGACCTGGACGTTGCAGGCGCCGCACTCGCCCTGGGAGCAGCCGTCCTTGGCGCCCGCGAGGCCGAGCCGTTCGCGGAGCACGTAGAGGAGCGACTCGCCGATCCAGGCGTCGGTGACGGGGCGGTCGGCGCCGTTGACGCGCAGGACGTAGGAGCCCGCGGGGTGTTCGGCGCTGTCGTTGCTGTGGGTCAGCGGAGCGAAGTCGGCGTCCGGGGAGTCCGGCGAGTCCAGGGCGGCCAGGGGGTCCGGCGAGGGTGCCTGCTCCGGTACGGGGGCC
Source organism: Streptomyces sp. NPDC093085 (assembly GCF_040683935.1). Taxonomy (NCBI): domain Bacteria; kingdom Bacillati; phylum Actinomycetota; class Actinomycetes; order Kitasatosporales; family Streptomycetaceae; genus Streptomyces; species Streptomyces sp. NPDC093085. The sequence goes on from NZ_JBFBFB010000008.1 coordinate 222,274, forward strand.
ACCGGGGCCTCCGCCTCCGGTGCGGGCTCCGGGCCGCCCGGGGGTACGGGGGCCTCCTCGGCCGGTTCGGCGGGCGCCCAGGGGGTGCCGACGCCCGGCAGGGTCGCGGAGGCGGCGTCCGCGGACCACTGGGCGGCGAGGACGGAGGTGGAGAACTCGCCGGACTCGTCGGGGAGATCGGCGCCCGCCACCGGGATCGACCACTGGCCGGTGGCGCCGGTGGCCCCGGAAGGCGCGGCTCCGGATCCGTTCCCGGGGTCGCCGGGGGCGGTGGCCCCGGCGGGCGGGAAACCGGTGCCCGGGACCTGGACGCCGTCCTGGGCGCCGTCCTGGACGCCCTCTTGGGCGCCGTCCTGGACGACGGCACTGAAATTCCAGTGACTCGTGCCTTGTGGCTCGTAGCCGCCGGGGCCGTATCCGCCGTGGCCGCCGCCGTGCACGTAACCGCCGCCGTAGGCGTCCTGCCCATAGGCCCCGTCCGGGGCCCCTGCGACCGGCTGGGCGGCCCAGCCGCCCGGGGTGGAGTGATCGGCCCCGGCCGGGCCGGCGGGGGCCTGTGGGTCGATGCTGGGCGGCACGTAGCCGTGGCCGGGCGCGGCCAGCGGCGCGTCCAGGGCGTCCTCGGGCGGCAGTTGGACGAAGGCGGTCGCCTCGGCGTCGTACTCGCCGCCGTGCGGGACCGGCTGCCAGCCGCCCCGCCGCTCGGCGTCCTGGCCCGGAACGGCCCCCTGGCCGGGGCTCCCCTGGCCGGGTCCCGAAGGGTCGTTGGTGGTCACGACAGCGCCCTCCCCAGTGCTCGTCGGGCCAGCGCGGCGACGGTGCGCCGCAGGTGCAGTACGGCGGCGGACGGCGCGGGCGCCTCTCCCCCGTCGGCGGGCGGCGGCGGGTCCGGGATGCACGCGGCGGCCACGTACTCGCCGAAGGCCGCCAGCGCCTCCTGGGCGAGCCCCCGCGCGCCGTCCCAGTCGATCAGCGAGGCGATCCAGCGCTCCGCGTCGAGCGGGCGCAGCGGCATCGGGGCGATCGCGCCGACGGCGCAGCGCACGCCGCGCCGGGCCGGGTCGAGGACGACGGCGACGGAGGCGGTGGCCCGGCCGGGTCCGGTCCGTCCGGTCGCCTTGAGGAAGACCTGGGGGGCGTGGAGCAGCGGCACCCGTACGAAGCCGATCAGCTCGGCCGGGGCGAGCATCTCGCGGCCCGCGAGGAGGTGCGAGACGGGGATCTCGCGGCGCGCTCCCTCGGGGCCCGCGACGACCAGGTCGGCTTCGAGGGCGGCGAGGACGGGCAGGGCGTCGCCGGTCGGGGCGGCGGTGGCGATGTTGCCGCCGAGGGTGCCGGCGTTACGGATCTGGGGCGGCCCCGCGGCGCGCGCGGAGGCGGCGAGCGCGGGGATCAGCGCGGCGAAGTCGGGCCTGCCCATGCGCGCGTGGGTGAGGCCGGCGCCGAGCAGCGCGTGGCCGTCCTGGTAGTGCCAGCCGCGCAGCTCGCTGATCCGGCCGAGGCCGACCAGTCCCGCGGGCCGCAACTGGCCCTTGTTGACGGCCGCCATCAGGTCGGTGCCGCCCGCGACGGGTACGGCGGCAGGCATCTCCGTGAGCGCCGCCACGGCCTCGTCGAGCGAGGCCGGCAGCGTCACGAACTGCGCTGTCTGCGGTGCGTGCGTGGTCAACCCCACTGCCCCTTTCCGGTGTCCCGGTGTCCCGCCTGTGTTGCCGTACCGTACGTGCTCACAGCCCGGACGTGGCAACTCTGGCACATCTTCCGGGCCGGGCGACGCGAGGGTCCACGAAGGACGCATCCGTCCCCGACCAGGAGGAAGGTCCCCTTTCGTCCCTCTTCTGTGCGACGCACGGAATGCCACTCTTCGGCGGTCGTTGTATGACTTATCCGCCTGAGGTGACGCGGAGTCCGGTGTGCTTCTCCTGGTGACTCCCCGGTGGCTCAGACGCGGGGCGGCGGCCCGTCGAGCGGCCGTCCCCGCACCCCGGGGCGGCGCTGCCAGGGCAGGGGGCCGCCGGGCGGCCGGTAGCCGACGCCGAGGGCGTCGAGCCGGCGGTAGTGCTCGGCCATGCGCTGTTCGAAGTCGGCGAAATCACGTTCCTCCGGGGCGGGCAGCGCGGACCAGGCGACCTCGGCGAAGGCGGCCAGCCGGGGGAAGACCTGGTATTCGGCGCGGCCCCGGTCCTGCATCACCTCGGTCCAGACGTTGGCCTGGGTGCCGAGCACATGGGCGGCTTCTTCGGCGGTGAGGTGCGGCGGTACGGGTTCGAAGCGGTAGACGTCCTCCAGGGTGCGGACGTATCCGATGGGCATCGGCTCGTCCTCGCCGGGCGCCTGACGGTGGTCCAGGTAGACATGCTGTTCCGGGCACATGACGACGTCGTGTCCGGCGCGTGCTGCGGCGACCCCGCCCGCGTACCCCCGCCAGGAGGAGACGGCGGCGCCGGGCGCGAGGCCGCCCTCCAGGATCTCGTCCCAGCCGATGAGGCGCCGCCCGCGCGCGGAGAGCCAGCGGTCGAAGTGGCGGATGAACCAGGACTGCAACTCCTCCTCGCCCGCCAGGCCCAGCTCGCGGATCCGGGCCTGGGCGGCCGGGGAGCGCTTCCACTGGTCCTTGGGGCACTCGTCGCCGCCGACGTGGATGAACGGTGAGGTGTCCGGCGGGAAAAGTTCCAGCACCTCCGTGAAGACGTCTTCGTAGAACCGGAGGGTGGTGTCGGTGGGGGCGAGTACGTTGTCGTTGACGCCCCAGGTGTCCCAGACGGTGAGGGAGGCCGTGTCGACGACATCGGTGTTGCCGAGTTCGGGGTACGCGGCGATGGCGGCCTGCGAGTGGCCCGGGATCTCGATCTCGGGCACGACGGTGATATGCCGGGCGGCGGCGTACGCGACGATCTCGCGGATGTCGTCCTGGGTGTAGTAGCCGCCGTGGGGTGTCTCGTCCCACTGGCCGGACGCGCGGTGTCCCCATGTGGTACGGGGGCGCCAGGCACCCACCTCGGTCAGTCCCGGGCGGCTCTTGATCTCGATGCGCCAGCCCTGGTCATCGGTGAGATGGAAGTGAAAGACGTTCAGCTTGTGCGCGGCGAGCAGATCCAGCCACCGCAGAACGCCGTCCTTGGGGGTGAAGTGGCGTGAGACGTCGAGCATCAGCCCGCGCCAGCCGAAGCGGGGCGCGTCCTCGATGACGGTCGCCGGCAGCGACCAGCGCTGGCCGGGGTCGAGCGGCGCGGCCCGGTGGGCGTCGGGGCCGAGGAGCTGACGGAGCGTCTGCGCGGCCCAGAACACCCCGGCGGGTCCGCCGCCGTCGAGCCGTACGCCGTCGGCGGCGACGGTGAGCCGGTATCCCTCGGGGCCCAGCGCGCGCCCGAGCTCCGCGTCGACGGCGAGGGCGATCAGATTGTCCCCGGGGCCGGCCGGGCCCGCCGACGGCCCCGTACCGGCGTCCGGGAACGGCAGTCCGGTGGCGGCGCCGACGGCGGTACGGAGCCACCGCGCCGTGGCCTCCGTGCCGGGCCCCGCCTCGATCGCGGTCTCCGCGTCGAGCGGGAAGCCGTCGGGGAGGCCGTCCCGGGTGTGCGGCGCGGGCCAGGAGCGCCGGGGGTCGGGGATCAGGTCCATGGGGTGGTCGCTCCTGCGGTCCGGGGGCGGGACCGCTTGCCTACCCGGGACCGCGCCCCCGGAACCCCGACCGTGAGGCGGCACCGTACGACCGCACCCGCCCCGGGCACGCGTACGGCCCCCGGGGCACGCGGTGCGCGCGTGCCCCGGGGGCCGTACGGGCGGAACAGGCAGGCAGGCCGTTGCTTCCTGCCTACTTCCTGCCTACTTCTTGCCGCTGTCCTTGCCGCTCTTGCCCTTGTCCTTGTCCCCGCCGGGGCCCATGGACTCGTAGATCTCCTTGCACATCGGACAGACCGGGTACTTCTTGGGGTCGCGCCCCGGTACCCAGACCTTTCCGCACAGCGCGACCACCGGAGTGCCGTCGAGGGCACTCGCCATGATCTTGTCCTTCTGGACGTAGTGGGCGAAGCGCTCGTGGTCGCCGTCGCCGTGCGACACCTGGGGTGTCGGCTCCACGAGGGTGCTCGTACCTGCCCCGCGATCGGGCTCAAGAGTGCTCATGAGTACCTAGGGTACCCACGCCGGAGACATCACGGAGTAGCCGGGTCCGTGCACTCCGCAGCCGGAACCGTCCCCCGCGCGCCGACGCCCCCCGAGTGGCGAGTTCCGGCCAACCCGCCCACCGGGCGCGTCCCGCGCCGGCCGGCCCCGCACCGGCCCACCGCCCCTCAGTTGAGCGACGGGTCGTCCGGGTACGTCGCCACCATCGCCAGCGAGCTGCGCTGCCGGCGCAGCACCGCCCGCCACAGCGACTCGGGCCGGGGCGAGGAGACGTCCCCCGGCTCGGACTCCACCACGTACCAGGCGCCTTCGCGCAGTTCGCTCTCCAGTTGGCCGGGGCCCCACCCCGCGTACCCGGCGAAGATCCGCAGCGAGCCGAGCGCGCGGGCCAGCAGTTCGGGCGGGGTCTCCAGATCGACGAGGCCGATCGCCCCGTACACCCGGCGCCACCCCAACGGCCCCTCGTCGCCCGGGATCACGGCGACCCCGAGCGCCGAGTCGAGCGAGACGGGGCCGCCCTGGAAGACCACGCCGGGATCGCCGGCCAGTCCGCCCCAGGGCTCCAGGATCTCCCCGACGTCCACGGGGGTGGGCCGGTTGAGGACGACGCCGAGCGAGCCCTTGTCGTCGTGGTCGAGCAGCAGGACGACCGCGCGGTCGAAGTTCGGGTCCGCCAGGGCGGGTGTCGCGACGAGCAGCCGCCCTGTGAGCGAGGACACCTCGGTCATGGCAGACATGATCCCGCATCTTCGCCGTCCGTGTGGGGGACCCGGCAGAGTGAGCGTGCGCACGGCCGAGGGCGCACAGCGGCAACGGGAGCGCACGGGGCGGCGGGAGACGTACGGACCGGCGTCGCGGCGGTACCCGGGGGGTGCGGGTCGGGCCCGGGGGCCGCGGGGACGGCCGGGGCGGCCGGGGCGCCCGGGGCGTCCCCGCCGGTGACCCTGTGCGAGGGGCGTTCCACCGTACGTATCAAGCGCGCTCCCTTACGTGTCCATTACGTATCCGACGCCGCCCGGCCCTTACGGCGCAGGGGGTGGGGACCCTTACCCTTTTCCTTGGCCACCCGCCCGCCCACTCCGGAACGCGAGATTCATGACCGGCACCGACGATGTAATGCTTGTCCACGGCGGCACCCCGCTGGAGGGCGAGATCCGGGTCCGAGGCGCGAAGAACCTGGTGCCCAAGGCCATGGTCGCGGCGCTCCTGGGGAGCGGCCCGAGCCGGCTGCGCAATGTGCCCGACATCCGCGATGTGCGGGTGGTACGGGGGCTGCTCCAGCTCCACGGGGTGACGGTGCGTCCGGGCGAGGAGCCGGGCGAGCTGGTCCTCGACCCGACGCATGTCGAGAGTGCCAACGTCGCGGACATCGACGCGCACGCGGGTTCGTCCCGTATCCCGATCCTCTTCTGCGGCCCGCTGCTGCACCGGCTCGGCCACGCGTTCATCCCGGGGCTCGGCGGCTGCGACATCGGCGGCCGGCCGATCGACTTCCACTTCGACGTGCTGCGCCAGTTCGGCGCGACGATCGAGAAGCGCGCCGACGGCCAGTACCTGGAGGCCCCGCAGCGGCTGCGCGGGACGAAGATCCGGCTGCCGTACCCGTCGGTCGGCTCGACCGAGCAGGTGCTGCTGACGGCGGTGCTCGCCGAGGGCGTCACCGAGCTGTCGAACGCCGCGGTGGAGCCGGAGATCGAGGACCTGATCTGCGTGCTCCAGAAGATGGGCGCGATCATCTCGATGGACACCGACCGGACCATCCGGATCACCGGCGTCGACCGGCTCGACGGCTATACCCACCGGGCGCTGCCGGACCGTCTGGAGGCGGCGTCCTGGGCGTCGGCCGCGCTGGCCACCGAGGGGAACATCTACGTACGCGGCGCGCAGCAGCGGTCGATGATGACGTTCCTCAACACCTACCGCAAGGTGGGCGGCGCGTTCGAGATCGACGACAAGGGGATCCGGTTCTGGCATCCGGGCGGCTCGCTCAACGCGATCGCGCTGGAGACGGATGTGCACCCCGGGTTCCAGACGGACTGGCAGCAGCCGCTGGTGGTGGCGCTGACGCAGGCGTCGGGGCTCTCCATCGTGCACGAGACGGTGTACGAGTCGCGGCTCGGCTTCACCTCGGCGCTCAACCAGATGGGCGCGCACATCCAGCTCTACCGGGAGTGCCTGGGCGGCTCCGACTGCCGTTTCGGGCAGCGGAACTTCCTCCACTCGGCGGTCGTCTCGGGGCCCACCCGGCTCCAGGGCGCCGATCTGGTCATCCCCGACCTGCGGGGCGGGTTCTCGTATCTGATCGCGGCGCTGGCGGCGCAGGGCACGTCGCGGGTGCACGGGATCGACCTGATCAACCGGGGGTACGAGAACTTCATGGAGAAGCTGGTCGAGCTGGGCGCGAAGGTGGAGCTGCCGGGCGGCGGCGCGCTGGTCTGACCCCGGCCCGCCTGCCCGCCCCTGTGCGGCACGCCGGTGGCCCCGCTCTCCCCGGAGCGGGGCCACCGGCGTTCCCGGGGCGGTTCCGGCTCCGGACGGGGGCGTACGCAGCGGAGGCGGCCCCCCGGTCGGGGGGCCGCCTCCGCGCTTCGCCTGTGGGTGTGCGGGTTACTTGCCCTTGGCGGCTTCCTTGAGCTTGGAGCCCGCGGAGACCTTCACGCTGTAGCCGGCCGGGATCTGGATCGGGTCGCCGGTCTGCGGGTTACGAGCTGTGCGAGCGGCACGGTGGGTGCGCTCGAAGGTCAGGAAGCCAGGAATGGTGACCTTCTCGTCGCCCTTGGCGACGACCTCGCCGACGGTCTCGGCGAGAGCGGCCAGCACAGCGTCGGCGTCCTTGCGGGTCACCTCGGCGCGGTCGGCCAGGGCGGCCACCAGCTCACTGCGGTTCATGTTTGTACTCCCGTGTTCTTCTTGCCTGTGAGGCGTGAGATCGAAGCCGATGCTGCCAGGGCCCTCGGACAGTCCCCGGACCCGGGTCTGCGGACAGACCCTCGCGCCCGAATACGCATCCTGCCCCCACCAGCGGCGGGAAAGCCAATCCGGCACCCTCCGGAGCCGGCCGGAGACCGCCACCGCCTCGCCGTCGTGACGTTCCGTCGACTCTGTGGGGACTCCTCGGAGCCTTTACGGGGCCCCGTGAGCCCGCTGTGGGCCCGTCGGAGGCCCGGAAACCTCCCCGGAGCTGCGGGGCTCATGGTCCGTCACCCTAGAGGGGCCCGCGTGGCCCGGCGAATCGCGACGCGCCGGGCACCGGGCGGACGTGAGATGCGCCGCAGTGACGGCTACCGTGACCGGCCCGGGGTGGGCATGGTCACACCGTGGGGGCGGCGGCGCTCTCGGCCGCCTTCGCGGCGTCCCGCACGGCGCCCGCGACGGCGCCCGCCACCTTGTCGTTGAAGACGGACGGCACGATGTAGTTGGGGTTCAGCTCGTCCTCGGTGACGACATCCGCGAGGGCGGTCGCGGCGGCGAGCATCATCTCCGTGTTGACGGTACGGGACTGGGCGTCCAGGAGGCCGCGGAAGACCCCGGGGAAGACCAGCACGTTGTTGATCTGGTTGGGGAAGTCCGAGCGGCCGGTGGCGACCACGGCGGCGGTCTCGCGGGCGACCGCGGGGTCGACCTCCGGGTCGGGGTTGGCCAGCGCGAAGACGACCGCGCCGTCCGCCATGGCGGCGACGTCGTCGCCGTCCAGGACGTTGGGGGCGGAGACGCCGATGAAGACGTCGGCGCCGACGACGGCCTCCTTGAGGGTGCCGGTGATCGCCTCGGGGTTGGTGTTGTCGGCGATCCAGCGCAGCGCCGATTCGGGGGCGGCGTCCACCAGGTCGGCGCGGCCCGCGTGGACCACGCCGTGGATGTCGGCGACGACGGCGTGCTTGACGCCCGCCGCGAGGAGCAGTTTGAGGATGGCCGTACCGGCGGCGCCCGCGCCGGACATGACGACCCGGACGTCGCCGATGTCCTTGCCGACCACGCGCAGCGCGTTGGTCAGGGCCGCGAGGACGACGATGGCGGTGCCGTGCTGGTCGTCGTGGAAGACCGGGATGTCCAGGGCCTCGCGGAGCCGCGCCTCGATCTCGAAGCAGCGGGGCGCGGAGATGTCCTCCAGGTTGATGCCGGCGAAGCCGGGGGCGATCGCCTTGACGATGGCGACGATCTCGTCGGTGTCCTGGGTGTCCAGGCAGATCGGCCAGGCGTCGATGTCGGCGAAGCGCTTGAAGAGGGCCGCCTTGCCCTCCATGACCGGCATGGCGGCCATCGGGCCGATGTTGCCGAGGCCGAGGACGGCGGAGCCGTCCGTCACGACCGCGACCGTGTTCCGCTTGATGGTCAGGCGGCGGGCGTCCTCGGGGTTCTCGGCGATCGCCATGCAGACCCGCGCCACGCCGGGCGTGTAGACCATGGAGAGGTCGTCACGGTTGCGGATGGGGTGCTTGGACGCCATCTCGATCTTGCCGCCGAGGTGCATCAGGAAGGTACGGTCGGAGACCTTGCCGAGGGTGACGCCCTCGATCCCGCGCAGCTCCGAGACGATCTGGTCCGCGTGGGCGGTCGAGGTGGCCGCGATGGTCACGTCGATCCGGAGCTTCTCGTGGCCGGATGCGGTCACGTCGAGGCCGGTCACGGAGCCGCCGGAGGACTCCACGGCCGTGGTGAGCTGGGAGACCGCGGTACCGCTCGCGGGCACCTCCAGCCGGACCGTCATCGAGTACGAGACGCTGGGCGCCGTTGCCATGACCGATTTCCTCTTCTTTCCCTAGCCGCTTTTCCGCACCGCGGGAACACTTGTCCGCGCGGCGCCCTCGAATGGTCGCACCTACCGGCCGGTAACAGGTAATAGCGGCGGATTCAACGAAAGCAGGCCCTCACCAGGGAAAGGTGAAGGCCCGTTGAAAGGAAGGTAAAAGAAGGCGACACCGGCCCGCCATGCTCGCCTCGCGGCAAGTGGTCGCTCGTAGCGACGAAGGTTGGGCCCGGGGGCTTGGATCGGGCCGGTGTCTCCCCCAGGCTAACAAATCACCCCGGGAAGTGACTCGCTCCTCGCGAGTTGACCGTAAGTCAACGTACGGGGTCAACCCACGGCCGGGGCATCCCCCGGGCGGGCGCCCCGGGGGCCCGCCCCGGAGACCCGCCCCAGGGGCGCCCCGCCCGTCACTCCCTGAGCAGGTCGGGGACGCCCGCGGCGTCGGGTTCGTCGCGCGCCGTCGACACCACCGTGAGCTGCTGGGTCGCCCGGGTCAGCGCCACGTACAGCACCCGCAGCCCCGCCGGGGACTCGTCGGCGATCTCGGCGGGCGAGACCACGACCGTCGCGTCGTACTCCAGCCCCTTCGCCTCCAGGCTGCCCAGCGCGACCACCCGGTCGCCGAGCCCGGCGAGCCAGCGCGCCGCCTGCTCGCGCCGGTGCATCGCGACGACGACGCCCACCGTGCCGTCGACCCGCTCCAGCAGCCGCCGCGCCTCCTCGGTCACGGTACGGGCGAGCTCCCCGCCGTCCGGTACGACGGCGAAGCGCGGCCGTACGCCCGTGGAGCGGACCGCGCGCGGGGACTCCATGCCGGGCATGGCGAGCGCGAGGACCTGCGCGGCGAGCGCGGCGATCTCGGCCGGGTTGCGGTAGTTGACGGTCAGGGTGAAGTGGCGGCGCGGGCGGGTGCCCAGCGCCTCGTCCCTGGCCTCGGCCGCCTCGTCCGGTTCCGACCAGGAGGACTGCGCGGCGTCCCCGACGACGGTCCAGGTGGCGGTGCGGCCCCGGCGGCCGACCATGCGCCACTGCATGGGCGTCAGGTCCTGCGCCTCGTCGACGATGACATGCGCGTACTCGGTACGCTCCGCCGCCAGCCGTTCGGCGCGCTCGCGCTGCGACTCCTCGCGCCGGGGCATCAGCTCCTCCACCCCGGTGAGCTGGTCCAGCGGGTCGAGTTCGCGGCGCACCCGGGGCCGGGGCGGGGCGCCGAGCACGGTCTCCAGCTCGTCCAGGAGCGCCACGTCGTGGACGGAGAGCGGCCCGGTGCCGTCCGGGCCGAGCCGCTTGAGGGAGCGGGCCAGGCGGCGGCTCTCGCCCTGGTTGAGGACCCGGCGCGACCAGCGGCCCAGGCGGCGTTCGTCGGCCATCGCGGCGAGCACGCCGCGCGGGGTCAGCTCGGGCCACCAGGCGTCGAGGAAGGCGGTGAAGGAGTCCTCGGCGGTGACGTCCTCGTCGAAGGAGGAGCGCAGTTCGGCGGCGAGTTCGGGATCGGTGTGCCGGCCCGCGCTGCCGGAGCGCGCCCAGAGGGCGTCCAGCAGGAGTCTGCGGGCCCTGGGTCTGAGCAGGTTGACGGGGGCGGTGCCACCGAGCACGGTGTGCCGGATACGGCGGAGCTCGTCCGCCTCCACCTCCAGGCGACGGCCGAAGGCGACGACGCGCAGCAGGTCGGTACGGACCGGAGCGCCGGCCCCGTACGCCTCGTCGGTCTCGCCGATCCCGCCGGTGTCGTCGGGGGCATCCGCCGCGTCGTCGTCCGGTACGTCGAAGGCGAGCTGCCCGGCGGCGCCCGTACCGCCCGTACGGCCTGCGCCGCTCGTACCGCCCGCGCCGCGCGTACGCCCCGTACCGCCGCCGGCGCCGCCGTCCTCCAGCACCCCCCTGGCGGCCTTGCGCAGCACCTTCACCATCCGGGCCGAGCCCTTGACGCGGGCGACGGCCGGTTCGTCGTACGCGGTGGCCTCGGCGCCGTCCACCAGCGAACCGACGGCCCGGATCGCCACCTGGCCCTCCTCGCCCAGCGAGGGCAGCACGCCCTCGGTGTACGCGACGAGCAGCGGGGTCGGCGAGACGACCAGGATGCCGCCCGCGTACCGCCGCCGGTCCTGGTAGAGCAGGTACGCGGCACGGTGCAGCGCGACGGCGGTCTTGCCGGTGCCGGGGCCGCCGGAGACCTCGGTGACGGAGGCGGCGGGCGCCCGGATCACCAGGTCCTGCTCGGCCTGGATGGAGGCGACGATGTCCCGCATGGTGTGGCTGCGGGCCTGTCCGAGGGCGGCCATCAGCGCGCCGTCCCCGATCACCGCCAGCCGCTCGCCGCCGAGCGAGGCGGTCAGCTCGGGGCGCATCAGGTCGTCCTCGACGCCGAGGACCCGGCGCCCCTTGGAGCGGATGACCCGGCGCCGTACCACCCGTCCTGGCTCGACCGGCGTGGCGCGGTAGAAGGGCGCGGCGGCGGGCGCGCGCCAGTCGATGACCAGCGGCGCGTAGTCGGAGTCGAGCACGCCGATCCGCCCGATGTGGAGCGTCTCGGCGATGGCGGCCGTACGGTCGGCGCCGATCGCGTCCTCGGCGGGCTCGACGGAGGTGTACGCGCCGTCGGGGCCCTTCTGGCCGTCCTTGCCCTGGAGCAGGTCGATCCGGCCGAAGAGGAAGTCCTCGAACTCGCTGTTGAGCCGGTTGAGGTGGATCCCGGCCCGGAAGACCTGGGCGTCCCGCTCGGCGAGCGCGCCCGGCGTACCGACCTGCCCCCGTTTGGCGGCGTCGTTCATCAGGAACTCCGCCTCGTGGATCTTCTCCTCAAGGCGGCGGTACACCTGGTCGAGATGGTGCTGTTCGACGCCGATCTCACGGACGCGTACGGAGTCGTGCCCCGTGTCGCGCCCGGGACCGGCGGCGGGTCCAGCGGGTTGAGCGGATTCAACAGCGGCATCCTGCGCGGCCACCGAGGCCCCCTTCATGACGTGCGTCGGGCAGCCGTCAACCGTACGCGAAGGGGGCACGTATGTCAGGCGTCGATCTTCGCCTGTGTCCTGACCGCTGTCAGGCGTTCACCGTCGGGCGTTCACCGTCAGGCGTCCATCCGTACGAGCAGCTTGCCGTCGATGGTGTTGCGGACCTCGAAGTGATCGATGTCGCCCAGCTCCATCGAGGTGCTCCCCGTGATGTACAGCGGCTGCTTGCCCTGCGGATTCGGGCTGTCGGCGAGCCCGTATCCCCAGCTCGGGACGGACCAGGAGGCCATGACGTCCTGCTCGCCGGTCTTGGAGACGGCGACGATGTTGCACTTCAGGGGACCCTTGACGTTCTTCAGTTCCAGGGTGCCCAGCGTGCCGTACGCCTTCTCCTCCAGCGCGACGGTGCCGCTGACCTTGGTGTCGGCGTCGGTGGCGCCGACCTTGTTGGTCATATGGCTGAAATCCTGCGCCAGGGTGGAGCGGGACGCGATGTCCTTGGTGCCGTCGGCCCCGCCCTGGACGGCGAATCCGACGGCGACGGGGCCGCCGACGATCAGCGCGGCAGCGGCTGCGACCAGGTAGAGCCCGCGGCGCTTGCGCTTGGCGCGCTTGGCCGCGACCTCGTCGACCAGCTTGTCGAGGAGCTGGGGACTGGGGCGTACGGAGACGGACGGGGTCGGGAGCTGGGCCAGCGACACCGGGGGCGAGCCCGGTGGTCCGATCGAGGAGACGGAGGCCAGCGACCCTGCCGACGTCTGGGAGCCGAACGGGTCGGGGCTGTCCGCGAGCATCGCGAGCATGGGTTCCATCCCGGAGAACTCCTCCAGATGGACCGCGCAGATCCGGCATCCGGCCAGATGCGCCTCGAAGACGGAGGCGTCGACGTCGTCCAGGATGCCGAGAACGTACGCTCCGACGGTTTCATGCACTGAACTTTCGTCGCCCAGTCCGTACTGCTCGTGCGTGGTCATGCCGAGACCCCCCTCTCCTCCAACGCGAGCTTCATCGAACGCAGTGCGTAGAACACACGGGAACGCACGGTCCCGCTGGGTATGCCGAGCGTCTCGGCCGCTTCATTGACGGTACGCCCCTTGAAGTACGTCTCCACGAGTACTTCCCGGTGGGCGGGGGTCAAATCCTCAAGGGCATCTGAGAGCGTCATAAGCCACAACGCCTTGTCGATCTCGTCCTCCGCGGGCATGACCTCCAGCGGCGAGGGATCGACTTCCTGCGGCCGGGCCTGCCGGCTGCGGTGTCCGTCGATCACGATCCGCCGTGCGACCGTCACCAGCCAAGGTCGGACAGAGCCGGTCGCACGGTTGAGCTGACCGGCGTTCTTCCAAGCACGGATGAGCGTCTCTTGCACGACATCCTCGGCTCGCTGGCGGTCGCCCGCGACGAGACGCATGACGTAGGCGAGCAGCGGTCCGGCATGTTCCCGGTAGAGGGCTCGCATCAACTCCTCGTCTGGTGCGGGAGTGTTGGTGCGCGGTGTCGCGCTCCGGTGTCGGGCCCGGTGAGGGCGGTCATCGGCCACGGCCGCATCTTTGCGCACCTAAACCTCCCGGTCGAGACCTTCATGGCTGCTTCTCCCTCATCACTACGGAAGCCCGAGCGGGGGTACTCAACGGTTCCGAAAAAAGTTTCAAGATCTTTTGGATGCGCTCCCAGGCCTCCTGAGCGGGTTCGCGCCGGTCCGGGCCTCGCTCCGGGATTCGTGCAGAACTCGTGGAGGACATGTCCGCGACTCGCAAAGGGGCATGCAGAGTTGGCTTGAAATAGGCCAAGAAGCCCCTGGAATCGGCCGGGGAGGCGCCCTTGCCGGGCCGTCCGGAGTGTGCGGGACGGCCGGTTGTGTGGCCATTGGTGCACTCCAGGGGTGCGCCGGGGCGTAAACCTGTTGTGCGCCGGAGTGCGCCCTGGGGTGTGATCAGGGTCGAAATCCGGGTCACCGTCAGGGCCGGTTCAGGGGCGCGCGCACGGGACAAATCCCGCATAACGGGAGTCCCCTGAGCGGGTCTCAGCCCTGTGTGAGGGCGGCGCGGCGGCGGTGCCGGGCGACGCGTTCGCGATTTCCGCAAACTTCGCTGGAGCACCAGCGGCGCCGCCGGCCGCGCGAGGTGTCGAGGTAGACCCGCCCGCACCGGTCCCCCTCGCACCGGCGCAGCCGGGCCCGCGCCTCCTGGTCGGTGAGGAGGTCCACGGCGTCCCGGGCGACGGCGGCGAGCAGGGCGGCGCACTCCGGCTCGGCGATCGGCGCCCGTACCAGGGCGCCCGCCTCGTTCCGTACCGCCCGGATCCCCGGCGGCGCGGCGGCGGCCAGCGCGTTGACCCGCTCCAGCGCCGCGGGCGCCGCCCGGCCGTCGATCTCGGCCCGCACCAACCGCCCTATCCCGTCCCGGAGTTCGAGGAAGGCACGGACCCAGCGGGTGTCGATCCCGGTGAGCGGGGTGCCGGGCGGCAGCAGTCCGGCGCCGAGCAGCCACCGCCTCAGCGGCCCGGCCCCGTCGAGCCGGCCCCGTCCGCCCGCGCCCGGCTCTGCGGTGGCCACCAGATCCAGGCAGACCCGCCCGGAGTCGAACCGCCAGCCGTACGCGCCCGTGCCCGCCGCCGTACCTGCCGTACCCGCCGTGCCCGCCGCCATGCGCCTGTCACCGCCTCGGGTTCACTCACACCGTGGGTGCCGTGTGCCGTGCTCCCCTCAGAGTGCCCGTCCGGCGGCGCCGCCGGAACCCCTCCTGCCGGGGAGGGGGTCAGGCCGCGGTGTTCGGGGGGCCGTTGTGCAGGATGCGCTGGAAGAGGCGGTGGTCCTGCCAGGCGCCGTGGATGTGCAGGTACCGGGGGGCGACCCCGATCTCCTCGAAGCCGCATTTGCGCAGCACGCGCTGGGAGGCGGCGTTGTCGAGGAGGGTGCCCGCCTGGACCCGGTGGAGCCCCAGCTCCTGGTGGGCGGCGCGGCAGACCTCCTCGACGGCGTACGTGGCGAGCCCGCGCCCGGTGTACCCGGCGTCGACCCAGTACCCGAGATCGGCGCTGCGGAACGGCCCGAGGACGAGGTTGGAGAGGGTGAACTGGCCGACGACGAGGTCCCCGTCGCGCAGATGCCAGAGCCGGAGGGAGGGATCGGCGAGCCGGTTGACCTGGGCGCGGACGGTGAAGTGGTCGGCGGGCCGGTCGGGCCCCCAGCGCCGCATGTGCTCCCGGTTGCGTATGAGGGAGGCGAGGAGGGCTTCGGCGTCATCGGGGGTGGCGGGCCGGAGCCGGACGGAGGCGTCCGGGGTGGGCTCGGGGGTGCCCGGGGTGGGCTCGGGGGAATCCGGGATCGGCGCGGGGGTGCCCGGGGTGGGCTCGGAGTCAGGAACCATGCGCGTACGGTATCCACACGGGCCCCGTACACACCCGCGCTTATCCACGCCCCTCCAGCTCCCCCTACGCACCCTCGGTGCCTGCGGTGCCTGCGGTGCCTTCGGTGACTTCGGCGCTCTCCGTACCTTCCGCGCCTTCCGAGACTCCCGCGCCTTCCGAGACTTCCTCCTACGTCCCCTCTGATCCTTCCTCGGCGTACTTGGAGTCGGCCGAGGGGTCGAGGGCCAGCCGGTAGCCGCGCTTGACCACGGTGTGGATGAGCTTGGGGGCGCCGAGGGCGGTCCGCAGCCGGGCCATCGCCGTCTCGACGGCGTGTTCGTCGCGCCCGGCGCCCGGGAGCGTACGGAGCAGGTCGGCCCGGGAGACGACCCAGCCGGGCCGCCGTGTCAGGGCCTTCAGCAGCGCCATGCCGGCGGGCGGCACCGGCCGGAGTTCGCCGTCGACCAGGACCGCGTGGCCCCGTACCTCCATCAGATGGCCCGCGACCGGCAGCGTACGGGCGCGGCCCGGCAGCTCCGCGCAGAGGAGCTGGACCAGCGGGCCGAGCCGGAAGCGTCCTGGCTGGACGGTGTCGATGCCGCGCGCCTGGAGCGGCAGCGCGGTGACCGGGCCGACGCAGGCGGCGAGGACGTCGTGGTGGAGGGCGTCGAGGAGTTCGGGGAGGCGGCCCCGTTCCTCGGCGCGGGCGAGGAGGGAGGCGACGGCGGGCGCGCTGGTGAAGGTGACCGCGTCCACGGTACGGGCCACGGTGGCGTCGATCAGCCGGTCCACGGGGCCGAGGTCCTCGGGCGGCATCCAGCGGTAGACGGGGACGACCACGACATCCGCGCCGCCCGCCCGGAGCGCCTCGACGAAGCCGGGCAGGGGTTCGCCGTGGAGCTGGAGCGCGATCCGGCGCCCCTCGACGCCTTCGCCGAGGAGACGTTCCAGGACCTCGGCCATCGATTCGGAGGTGGGCGACCAGGCCTCGGTGAGCCCGGCGGCCCGGATGGCGCCCTTCACCTTGGGCCCGCGGGCCAGCAGCTCCACCCCCCGCAGGCAGCTCAGCAGCTCTTCGCCGAGCCCCCACCCGTCGGCGGCCCCGACCCACCCCCGGAAGCCGATGGCGGTGGTCGCGACGACGACATCCGGCACCTGCCCGATGAGCTCCTTGGTGGCGGTCAGCAGCTCCGCGTCGTCGGCGAGCTGCACGATACGGAGGGCGGGGGCGTGCACGACGGAGCCGCCGCGCCGCTGGAGCAGCGCGGCGAGTTCGTCGGCGCGGCGCGCCGCCGTGACCCCGATGGTGAACCCGGCGAGCGGGCCGTGCCCCTGCGGGGGCCGGCGCGGCTGGTCCTGCGACTGCGGGTCCTGCGACGGCCGGTCCGGTGGCTGCGAGTCCTGCCGCTGGAGGTCCTGCGACCGCGGGTCCTGCGACGGCGGGCCTTGCCGCTGCGGGTCCTGCCGCTGGGGGTCCTGCCGCTGCGGGTCGTCCATCTGCACGTACATCTCCTCTCACCCACGTCCCGGCCACACCTCCAAGCCGTACCGAGCCTGTCAACACCGGATGACAGCCCCGGTACGCCACCATTTCACCGGCGTTAAGACACCCCGTGGCAGCCTGGCCTACACCTCGGCATAACTGAGCGTGGGCTTGCTCTCGGCGCGTACGGCGCCGGCCGGCGCCTTGCGAAGGTATACCGCCCAGGTGAGGGCGAAACAGCAACCGTAGAACACGAGGAAGGCGAGGAACGCCGAGGTCCCGGTGCCCGCCGTCTGGAACGACTGCCGGAACGCGAGGTTGATGCCCAGCCCGCCGAGCGCGCCGACCGCCCCGATCAGGCCCATGGAGGCCCCGGAGAGCCGCCGCCCGTACGCCGCCGCGGCCTCCCCCGTGAGCCCCCGCTCCACCGCCCTGGTCCGGAAGATCCCGGGGATCATCTTGTACGTGGAGCCGTTGCCGAGCCCGGAGAGCAGGAAGAGGGCGACGAAGCCGATCAGGAAGACGGTCAGCGACTCGATGACGGAGGCGAGGACGACGACGCCGGTGGCGAGGGCCATGGCCGCGAAGTTCCCCAGGGTGATGCGGGCGCCGCCGTACCGGTCGGCGAGCACCCCGCCGACAGGCCGTATCAGCGAACCCAGCAGCGGCCCGATGAAGGTGATGGAGGCGGCCTGGAGCGGCGTCCGCCCGAACTGCGTCTGGAGCACGAGACCGAAGGCGAAGCTGTACCCGATGAACGAGCCGAACGTACCGATGTAGAGGAACGACATGATCCAGGTGTGCCGGTCCCGTACGGCTTCCCTGGCGGCGCCGGTGTCGTTGGTGACGGGGGTGAGGTTGTCCATGAAGAGCGCGGCGCAGACGGCGGCGCCGATGATCAGCGGCAGGTAGATCCCGAGGACGATCCGGGGGTGGCCGGCCCCGGCGGTCCCGATGACCAGCAGCCCGATGAGCTGCACGACGGGCACGCCGACGTTGCCGCCACCGGCGTTGAGCCCCAGGGCCCACCCTTTCTTCCGCAGCGGAAAGAAGGAATTGATGTTCGTCATGGAGGAGGCGAAGTTCCCGCCCCCGATCCCGGCGAGCGCGGCGACGACCATGAAGGTGGTGTACGAGGTGCCGGGCTCCATGACGACGTACGCGGCGACGGTCGGGACGAGCAGGAGGAGGGCGCTGAAGACGGTCCAGTTCCGCCCCCCGAAGCGGGCGACGGCGAAGGTGTAGGGCACCCGCACGATGGCCCCCACCAGGGTGGCCGTCCCTATGAGGAAGAACTTGCCCGCCGGATCGACCCCGTACTCGGGCCCCATGAAGAGCACCATGACGGACCAGAGGGTCCAGATGGAGAAGCCGATGTGCTCGGAGACGACGGAGTAGAGCAGATTCCGCCGGGCGATCCGCTCCCCGCCCTCCCGCCAGAAGGTCTCGTCCTCCGGATCCCAGTGCTCGATCCAGCGGCCCCCTTTACGTGCTGCGACAGTGGTGCTCGGGGCAGTCATCACGCCTCCACGGACGGGGTTCGGTAGATGGTCCCGACCGTAGATACGGCGCGTTTCACCCCCGTGCCTCAACATGACCGGAGCGCAACCTTGCTCTCACGCGGGGGCGGGGCTCGATGTGAGCGGGGGTGCGTACGGGGCGGCGCCTGCGGCCCCCGCCCGGCGACGACCGGGGGCGGACTCGCGACCGGGGCGTCAGGCGGGACGGGCCCCGGGCTCCCCGGGGTTTTCGGGCCGTCGGAGGGCAGGTCGGCGCCACGTCATGCGGTCACGCTATGGAACGAGACGAACACAGCCCAGCGCCGAGCGGCCCCAGTCCGCTGATCGGGTAGGGCGGGGCGTCCTACCCGATCAGGCCGAGTCGGTCGGCGAGCCCCAGCAGAGCCGTGTCGCGGCGGGGCGCCCGTTCGCGGAGGTCTGCCACCAGGCGGCGCGAGGTCGCGTGGTAGCGCATCCACTCGGGCGCGGCCGACTCCGCCTTCAGCAGCGCCCCGGCCGCCGCCCGGTCCTCGCCGAGACTGTCGTAGGCCAGCGCCCGGTCGACGTGGAACCGTGCACGCCAGGTCGGGGGCAGCGAGCCGAGCCCCGGGACGCGGGACGCCGCGATGGCCTGGGCGCCCCGGTCCATCTCCACCAGAAAGTTGACGTGGGCGACGGCCGCGTTCGTCGGCCCGAACGGGGTCGCGTGGACCAGACGGTCCTCGCCCATGCTCCCGGCGGCGCCCCGCGCCATCCGCAGGAACTCGTTCACGGCGTCGTACTTCTCCTGCCGTACCGCCGCCGTCGCCGCGCGCAGCAGCAGGATCCCCCACAGCGCCAGTTCCTCGGGGGCGGACCGGAAGGACGGTTCGATCTGTTCCGCGCGGGCCAGGGCGACCTGTTCCGCGTCGGCCAGGCGGCCCTGCTTGGTGAACACCCAGGACAGCGTCGACGCGGTCAGCGTCTCCAGCGCGGGGTCGTCGCACTGCTCGATCGCGAGCAGGGAGCGCTCCATCGAGGTGAACGCCGCGTCCTCCTTGCCCAGCGCGGTCAGCGTCGTCGCCGCGACCTGATACGCCACGGCGAGAACGGAGTTGGCCGCGGCCCGGTCCGCCCCCGTATAGGCATGGGCCGCAGTGCGCGCGTCCCGGATCAACTGGGGCAGCAGCGCGCCGATCTCCGCCATGCGCCCGTCACGGCGGATGACCTCCGTCGACGCCAGAGCGGCCCGGAGTGCCTCGACGGTGGGCGGTTCCTCGGGGTCGGCGTCCCCGCCCAGCAGGTCGGATACGGGGGAGACCGCTTGCCGGAGCGCGAGCACGGAAGGGAGCGCGCTCTCCTCCGTGGTGCGCACATCGAAGGTGGTGGGCTGGCCGACGAGATAACTCGGCTCCGTGTCCAGGGCACGCGCGAGTGCGTTGATACTGGACAACCGGGCGGTCTGGCGCCGCCCCTGTTCGAGCTTTCTCACCACGTCGACCGAGAGCCCGGCACGCTCGGCCAGTTGCTCCTGGGTCATCCCCCGCCGGAACCGCAGCTCCGCGATGCGGTCGCCCATGCTCGATGACGCGGCTCTCATCGTTACCCCCGCCAGAAGGTGAGCTTCCACGGTACGCCCAACCCCGGCGGACCACCCCGCGTGCCCTACCACCCCGGGAGGGAACAGGGGCGCGGCCATACCCACGGGCGGGCTGAGCCCAACTCAGGCGGCGTCCCAGAGACCGGCCATCGGGCGGCGCGCCCCAGCGCCCAGCGGGGAGTTGCGTGCCCGTGGCCGCACGCTGTGGACTGCCCGCACGGCGACGCGAGTGCGCTACCTGATCGCCTGCGCGGCGGGCCCGACCCAGTACCCAGTACATCGACCACGGCGTACGCACCGCGCAGGCCGCACGCCGGGATGTCCTGCATCGCGGCCGGAGCCGACTCCCTCTTCGCCGAGGAAGTCACCGCCCGGCGTGCACAAGCCGTACGGGCCGTCGTCCGTGGCCCCCGGCGGAGGTCTTCGGCCATCCGTCGTTCCGTTCGGGGCGCGTTCGGGCGTACGTGGGGGATTGCGGGTGCCGCCGGTGGAAGATGCTCGCGTGGAGAGACGGCAGGACCGTAGCCCGAGCATTCCCCGCAGTGCCGGCGTTCCCCAGGGCACCGGCGTTCCCCGGAGCGTGAGCGCTCCCCAGGGCGTCGGTGTTCCCCGGAGCGCGGGCGCTCCCCGCGCCGCCGGCGGGGGCGGGGCCGGGGGGCGGGGGGCCCGGCTCACCGTGGGGGTGGAGGAGGAGTTCCTCCTGGTCGATCCGGGGACCCGGGTACCCGTGGCCCTGGCCGGGCCCGTCGTCGGGACCGCCCGGCAGCGGCTCGGGGGGCTGGTCGCACCGGAGTTGACCCGGTATCAGGTCGAGACCCGCACCGAGCCGCACCGCCGGATGGACGCGCTCGCCGAGCAGCTCTACGTCAACCGGCTGTACGTGTCCCGGGCGGCCGCCGCACACGGGGCCGGGGTGGTCGCCACGGGTACGCCGGTCCTCCCCCCGGCGGGTGCGATGGCGTTCATGCCCGGGGAGCGCTACGAACGCAGCGCCCGCAGGTTCGGGGCGCTCGACGAGGAGCAGGTGTGCTGCGCCTGCCACGTCCATGTCGGGATGGCGAGCCGAGAGGAGGCCGTTCTCGTCAGCAACCACTTACGGCCCTGGATCGCCGTGCTCACCGCCACCGCGGCGAACTCCCCGCTCTGGGACGGCCGCGACACCGGGCACGCGAGCTGGCGCAGCCTCTGCTGGGCGCGGTGGCCGGCCGCGGGACCCCCGCCGTACTTCGACTCCGCCGCGCACTACGACGACGCCGTCGCCACCCTCGTCTCCAGCGGCGTGGTCCTCGACCCCGCCGGGATCTACTGGGACATCCGGCCCTCCCACCACCTCCCCACCCTGGAGATACGCCTCGCCGACGCGGGCCTCACCGTCGACGACACGGTGCTCTTCGCCGCGCTGGTCCGCGCCGCCGCGGCGACCGCGCTGGACGCCGTACGCGCGGGCCGGCCCGCCCCGCGCCCCGACCCCCATCTGCTGCGGGCCGCGTCCTGGCGCGGCGCCCGGGAAGGGCTCACCGGGGCGCTCCTGGACCCGGTCAGCCGCCAACTCACCCCGTCCTGGCGCCGGATGCGCCACCTGTTAACCTGGATTCAGCCCGCCCTGGCCCGGCACGGCGACACGGCTCTGGCCGACCGGCTGATCTCCCGGCTCACCCTCCACGGCACCGGCTCGGTCCGGCAGCGCGCCGCACTGCGACGCCGCCGACAGCCTGCGGACACCGTCGACTACCTCCTCGCCCATACCCTCAGCGCGCCCGTCGTCCACCACCGCTGACCGGGTATCGCGGGCCTCCGGGGCACCAGAAGACCCACAAGGCCCCCAAGGAACGGGGCTCGGAGCCGTGCCCCCGCCGATATTCGGACCACTCGCCGCCGTACTCCGTTTATCGTTCCGAACCGGGGGCGCCTGACCACGCGTCGGATCCGGCCGGCGCGGCGCCCGTACACAGAGGAGACCGATGGCAGGTACGAGGACGAGGCCCGGCGGGTCCGGTACGTCCGGTAGGGGCGGCAAGACCGGTGGGGGCGGCCGGGGCAACGGCCCCAACGGCCCCAACGGCCCCACCGACCGGCCGGTCACCCTGGCCCAGGTGGCCCAGCGCGCCGGAGTCTCCCCACAGACCGTGTCCAACGCGCTCAACTCGCCAGAGCTGCTCGCACCGTTGACCCTCGAACGGGTCCGCCGGGCCATCTCCGACCTCGACTACCGGCCGCACCAGGCCGCCCGCGCCCTGCGCACCCGATCCAGCAGGCTCATCGGATACGGGGTCACGCCGACGCCCGACGGGGTGTCCGGGCCCGTCATGGAGCACTTCCTGCGCGCCTTCTCCCGTTCCGCCAACGCCTCCGGATACCGGGTCATCCTCTTCACCGCACCCGTCGGCGCGGAACACGAACCCGACTGCTACGCCGACCTGCTGAAGGAACAGCCGGTCGACGGCTTCGTCCTCACCCACACCTACCGGGGCGACCGCCGCCCCGCCTGGCTGCGCCAACGCGGGGTCCCCTTCGTGGCGTTCGGCCGGCCCTGGTCCGCCGCGTCCGGCAAGTCCGCCACGTCGGGCACGCCGGTCGCGTCCGCCGGGGACTGGGTGGACGTGGACGGCGCGCACGGCACCGCCGCCGCCGTCGACCACCTCGTCTCCCTCGGCCACCGCAGGATCGCCTTTCTCGGCTGGCCCAAGGGCTCCGGCGTCGGCGACGACCGGGCCGACGGCTGGCGGACCGCGATGCGCCGCCACGGGCTCTCGATACGGGGGCTCCGGGCGTACGCGGTCAACGAGGTCGACGCCGCGCGCGAGGCGGTGGCCCCCCTGCTCCGTCACGGTACGGGCGCCGGTACGACCGCCCGTAGGGCCACGCGCACAGCCAGCCGTACGACCGCCGTGGTGGCCGCCAGCGACACCCTCGCCCTCGGCTGCTACCGGGCCCTGCTGGACGACGGGCGGGCACCGGGGCGGGATGTCGCGGTCGTCGGCTTCGACGACTCCTCCGCCGCCGCGCTGATCTCCCCCAGCCTGAGCAGCCTCCGGCAGCCGCTCGCCGAGGTCGGGCGCGCCTGCACCCGGCTCCTCCTCGACCGCATCAAGGACCCGGACGGCGAGCCCGGACAGGTGCTCCTGAACCCGGAGCTGATCGTCCGGGAGAGCTCCGGCCCGGCCGTCGGGGAAGGGGAGGGAGCAGGGGAGCGAGTAGAGGAAGGAGGTAGGTAGGCAGGGAAGGAGGTAGGCAGACAGGAAGCAGTAGGCGGCGGAGAAGAGGTACGGGGTACGGGGGTACGGGGCCCGTCCCCGCCCTGTCGACGGGCCCCCGCAGCCCGCCCCTCAGCGGGACCTGGCCCGTGCGCCCTTCCGCTCCCCGGTCCCCCGCGTCTCGCCGTTCGGCCACAGCCTCGGGCGCCGCTTCGCCGCCAGGTCCTCCACCCATCCCATCGCCAGGATCGCCAGGCCGATCATCGGCCACACCAGCACCACCGGCAGGATGTCGTACGAGGCGTTCAACTGCTCCTCGAAGCCGCTCAGCCCCGGCACGTTCCAGAGCTGGTCGATCATCGGATACGTCAGCATGATCAGCAGGTTGTGCCAGAGGTAGATCGTCACGGCCCGGTTGTTCGCCAGGGTGACCAGCGGGTCGAACTGCTTGATCTTCGGCGGCAGTTCGCGCCACGACGGCGAGTACTGGAGCAGGATCGCCACGAACCCGAGCGACCACGTCGCCTGCGCCAGCGGGATCTCGTCCAGGTTCCACCCCTCGTCGGTGAGGTGCCCGGAGGCCCACCACAGGCCGAAGGCCATCGTCATCGACGCCAGCGAGACCGTCAGATAGCGCGGCACCTTCTGGAACAGGCCGTCGTTGTGGGCGAACCCGAGGATCCAGCACGCCCCGTACACCGCGAAGTCGGTCAGCGCCTCGCCCGACTCGCCCGGCACGGTGACCAGTCCGGTGCCGATGACCGCCGTCAGCGCGACCGGGAAGACCAGCGTGACCCGGGGCGCGCGGCGGAACGCCCGTACCAGCAGCGGCGAAAGCAGCACGAACCACAGATACGCGCGGATGTACCAGAGCGGGCCCGCCGTGTCGTCCGCCCACGTCGTGTCCAGGATGCCGCTGCCGTCACCGCTCTCCGCCGGGTACGGCGGGGTGCCGATCGGGAGGAGGTAGTCGAGGAGCCGGACCAGACCCCACAGGCCCTCCTCACGGAACGGCTTCCATCCCATCAGGAACATCACCGGCACGATCAGCGCCGCCAGCGCCCACATCGGCGGCAGCAGCCTGCGCAGCCTGCCGCGCAGCACACTCCACGGCGGGCGCTTCTCCAGCGACCGGGCCATCAGGGAGCCGGCCAGCGCGAACATCACGCCCATGGACGGGAAGAGGATCGTCAGCCACGCCCAGCCGAAGATGTGGAACACGACGACACGGACGAGCGCGATCGCCCGCAGCAGGTCCAGGTAGCGGTCCCGTCCCGAGGGGCGGGGCGATGCCGACGGCTCCGGCTTCGGCTTGGTGAAGGCGGGAGCGGGAGCGGGGGTGGGCGTGGGTGTGGGCGTGGGGGTGCTTGTACGGTCGTACGCGCCCTCCCCCGTCGGCTGCGCCGGGATGTGGACCGGGATCCGGGCCGGGTTCGCCGCCGGGGCCGGATGGTCGTACGGGCCCTGCCGGTCGTACGGGCCCGGGTGGCCGCCCGAAGGGACCGTACCCCCGGGGCCGCCGCCCGTCGCGCCCGTACCGCCGCCCGTACCTCCGCCGTTCGAGAAGTAGTCGCTCATGCCACCGGCCTCCGGTCCGTGCCCATGCCCTGCCCCTGGCCCTGGCTCGTGTTCCGTGCCCCGCGTCCGCGCGGCTGCGGGATGGCGCCGGGGGCCTCCACCGCGCCCGTGCGGCGCAGCTTCTGCCAGCGGAGGCGGCCACCGGTGAGGGCGGTGATCCAGGACTGGAGCAGCACCACGTACATGAGTTGGCGGTAGAGGATCTGCTGGAGCGGGAGGGAGATCAGGTGGGTCATCCGCTCCCCGTCGAGCCGGAAGGCGTACGCCGCGCAGACCGCCTGCACCGCCAGCACGCCCAGCCACGCGCCGACCGTCTTCTCCGTCGGGCCGAAGACCAGGCCGTAGACGAGGAAGACATCGATCAGCGGGGCCAGCAGCGGCGCCAGCACCATGAAGAGCGAGACCAGCGGGAGTCCTACCCGGCCGAAGCGGCCGGAGGGGCCGCGTTCGACGACGGCGCGGCGGTGCTTCCAGATCGCCTGCATCGTGCCGTAACTCCAGCGGTACCGCTGGGACCAGAGCTGCTGGACGGACTCGGGCGCCTCGGTCCAGGCGCGGGCGCGCTCGGCGTAGACGACGCGCCAGCCGTCCCGGTGCATGGCCATGGTGATGTCGGTGTCCTCGGCGAGGGTGTCCTCGCTCATCCCGCCGACCCGCTCCAGCGCCTGCCGCCGGAAGGCGCCGATCGCGCCGGGGATGGTGGGCATGCAGCCGAGTACGTCGTACATCCGGCGGTCGAGGTTGAAGCCCATCACATACTCGATGTGCTGCCACGCCCCGATGAGTGTGTCCCGGTTGCCGACCTTGGCGTTGCCCGCGACCGCGCCGACCCTCGGGTCCGCGAACGGCTGCACCAGCTCCCGTACGGTGGACGGCTCGAAGACCGTGTCGCCGTCCATCATCACGACGATGTCATGACTCGCGTGCGCGATGCCGTTGTTGAGGGCGGCCGGCTTGCCGCCGTTGGGCTGGCGTACGACATGGACATTGGGGAGCCACATCGCCTCCACGATGTCCGCCGTACCGTCCGTCGAGCCGTCGTCGATGACGATGACCTCGATCGGATGTTCGCTCGCCATCAGGGAGTTGACCGTGTTGGCGATGCACTCGCGCTCGTTGTACGCGGGGACGAGCACCGTGACCGGTTCGGTGACCTCCGGGCCCCAGCTGAAGCCGCGGCGGCGGACCTTGCGGGCGTGGGCGAAGGAGAGGATGAGCATCATCCCGAACCGGGAGATGACCAGGACCCCGATGACGGCGAGCCCGCCGACCAGGACGGCGGTGATGTTGTCGGAGAGCGCGACGGCGGCGACCCACGCCTTGCCCTTCCACAGCTCGAAGCCGGTGACCGGGGTATGGGCGCTCGAAGCGCCCAGCGCCTCGGTGAGGTTGGTGAAGGCGTAGCCGCGCTTCTGCATCTCGGGGAGGTAGCGGCCCAGCGCCTCGACGGTCTGCGAGCGGTCGCCGCCGGAGTCGTGCATCAGGACGACGGAGCCCTCGTGGCCCTTGGGCGTGGCGCCCTCGATGATGGCGTCGACGCCGGGGCGCTTCCAGTCCTCGCTGTCGAGGGAGTCGAGGACGGTGATGTAGCCCCGGCTCCCGATGTACTCCGTGACCGGCCACGACTTGTTGTCCATCGCGTCGGCGAAGGAGGAGTACGGGGGCCGGAAGAGGGAGGAGCGGATCCCGGCGGCGCCCGCGAGGGAGAGCTGGTTCTGGGTCAGCTCCCAGTCGATGCGGGACTTCGTCTGGTAGGAGAGGTCCGGGTGGTTGAAGGTGTGCAGCCCGATCTCGTGGCCCTCGTCCACCATCCGCTTGACCAGGTCCGGGTAGCGGGAGGCCATGGTGCCGGTGACGAAGAAGACGCCGTGCGCGTCGTACTTCTTCAGCTCGTCCAGCACCTTGGGGGTCCACTCGGGGTCCGGGCCGTCGTCGAAGGTGAGGACGAGTTTGCGGTCCGGGATGTCGATGGACTGGGCGGCGCCGGTGCCGCGCGCGTCGATGACCGGGCCGCCTTCCAGGATGTGCTGGGGGACCTGGTCGGTGTCGGCGGGCGGGCGGACCCGGTGGTCGGCGAGGATCTCGCTGTGGAC
Source organism: Streptomyces sp. NPDC093085 (assembly GCF_040683935.1). NCBI lineage: Bacteria > Bacillati > Actinomycetota > Actinomycetes > Kitasatosporales > Streptomycetaceae > Streptomyces > Streptomyces sp. NPDC093085. The sequence goes on from NZ_JBFBFB010000008.1 coordinate 248,874, forward strand.
GTAGCCGCGGAGCATGAGCATGGCGGCCATGGCGGCGAGGACGAGGACGGGCAGCAGGTAGCGCATGGGCAGTCTGCGGCGGCGCGCGGCCGGGGCGGACTTGGCTGCCCTCGCCGGCCGGGGCGGTTTCGGCGGGCGGGACTGCTTGCGGTGGGTGGAGGGGGTGGAGTACGGCGAGGGGGTGCCTGGGGTGGTGTGGGTGCCCTGGGTGGGGCGGGGAGGTTCGCCGAAGGCGCCGGGGCCGCCCTGGCCGCCGGGGGCGGTGGGAGCGCCGGTCCCGGGCGGGTCGGTGCGGGCCCAACTGGGGACGTGGCCGGGCGCGGTGTCGCGCGGCGTGGCCTGGTGTCGCCGGGCCCGCCTGCCGGACGGATTCATCTGTTACGCGCCTTCCGCGGCCTGAGGAGCGTCGTCGCCCGACGGCGGGTCGACGGGGGTGTTGGAGTCGACGGGGTCCGGGCTGGTCCCGGTGGCGGGCGCGCTCGGGGTGGCGTTCCCGCCGCCCGTGGCGCCCGTACCGCCGCCGTTGTCGGATCCGGTGCCGGGCTCCGGGGAGCCGCCCGGGGCCGGGACGGTGCCGGAGTCGGGGGAAGAGGCGGTCGGGGAAGGGGAGTTGGTGGTGCCCGGCGCGGAGCCGGTGGCGCCGGTGGTCACGGTCCCGGGGTTACGGGAGACGACGGTGTCCCCCGGGTCGGTGGCCGAGGGCGAGGCGCTCGGGTCCCCGCTCGGGCCCCCGGCGGACGGGGATTCCGAGGGGGCGGGCTGTATCTGTACGGTGTCGGGGTTCTTCTTGTCGGCGAGCCCGGGTATGGGCAGCCAGGGAGCGGAGGAGTCGCCGCCGACGAGGGCGGCCACGACGGTGACCGCGTAGCAGGCGCAGGCGGCGGCGACGACCCAGCCGGCCCGGCGCAGCTTCTTGCTCCGCCGGCCGCTCTCGTCCACGAAGACGGGGCCTTCCGGCGCCTCCGGCTCCAGTTCCGACAACTCCGAGTGCTCCGAGCGCTCGGAGCGCTCCGACGGAGCGGGGGCCGATGCGGGGTACGTGCCCGGGGCCGGGCAGGAACCCGATGCCGGGTACGCGTTCGACGCCGGATACGAGCCCGGGTACGGGCCCGGCTCCGCGGCGAGGGCGGCCTCGGCGTCCACACTGACGGTTCTCATGGCTCTGGTCGGCGCCTCGGCCCCCGCACCCGTGGGCAGCTCGGAGAGCTGCCGGCCGAGGCCGTCCATCTCGACGGTGACGTCGTTCGGCTCATATGTGTGCCCCGTACGGGCACCTTCGCGCCAATTTTCCACTGAAGTGCGCACATCCCCCACCACTGAACGATTTGGGTGCATACACAACTGGCCGATTCCGTCGCCGGATCCCCATCCGAACCACGCGTCACTATCACACCGCACCCGGACAACGAATGTAGCGCACGGAGAGAGTGTGTGGATCCGGTTCACAAGTTGTGACGTATCAAAGCAATGACCGTGGTAGGAGGAGATGAGCAGGGTCGCTTTCCAGCCATCCGCCCTCCGCCGCGAGAACGGTGGCGGCCGCCCTGAGCGCCCTCAGGCCCGGATGACGCCCCCCTTTGCGCCAGACGAGCGACAGCGGGGCGAGCGGCACGGGATCGACGAGCGGACGGAGCACTGTGTCCGGCATCACCGGGAAATCTACGACGGCCAGCACCAGTTGGCGATGTTTGGCCATGACTCGGCGGAACTCCTCGGCCCCCACGGCCATCGGCGCGGGCGCGGCCACCTCCGCCGGGCGCCCCGCGAAGAGGTGCCGGGCCAGCGCGGTCCACTCGGCGGTCCCGGGGTTCCCGGCGCCCGCGTAGACCCGCTCCCCCGCGAGCGCGCCGAGCGGCACCTCGGGGAGCGCGGCGAGCGGATGGCCGGCCGGCACCAGCACGGCCAGCGGTTCGTACCGTACGAGCTGATGGTCCAGCCCGGCGCGGAGAGCGGGGGCGAGACCGCCCACGTACCCGAAGGCGGCGTGGAGCCGGCCCGCCAGGATCTCCCCCGCGGCGCCGGTCAGCCCGGAGCCGAAGCGGGCCATCAGCTCCTGCTCCGGGGCGAGTTCGCGGGCCCGGGCCAGCACCCGGCCGGAGATCAGGCCCTCGGTGTTGAGGTCCACGAGCAGGGGCGTCATCGCGCCGCCCGCACAGGCCGCCAGCAGCTCATCCTGGGCGGCGAGCATCCGCCGGGCATACGGAAGCAGCCGTTCGCCGTCCGGGGTCAGGGTCACCTGGCGGGTGGTGCGTACGAACAGCTCCGTACCCAACTCCCGCTCCAGGCGGCGTATATCGCGGCTCAGCGCCTGCTGGGCCACATAGAGCCGGGCGGCGGCGCGGGTGAAGTGCAGCTCTTCGGCGGCGGCGGTGAAGGCGCGCAGCAGCCGGGGGTCGAGATCCTGGGGCACACCTCAGTGAACCGCCGCCGCACCGCACTGACAACAGAATTGTGTGAATGGCGGCTGACCAGGTGTTGGACCGGGCGGGGCGCGGACCGCGAGGGTGGGGGCATGCCGCTTCTCCCGTACAGACCCCCGCAGTTCGCCCCCGCCCGCCGGACCCCGCCGCTGGAGGCGGCCGTGACCGGGTCCACGCTGGTGGTCACCGCATGGCGCGCCCGGCGGAAACAGAAAAGCGGCACCTCCCGGGTGGAAGGTGCCGCTCCTCATAAACATGGGTGGAGATGGTGGTGAGTGGAGATGGCGGGAATCGAACCCGCGTCCAACGGTGCGGAACCAGGGCTTCTCCGAGCGCAGTCCGTTACGATTTTCTCGGCCCCGGAGATCACACGGACAAGTCTCCGACGGGCTCAGTCACTGTTTGATTTCCTTCCGCGCCCCGCGACCGGGCTCGGAAGTTTAGTCCCCTAGCTGATGCCAGGATCCGGGTCGGGAACAGCCCCGGGCTGACACTCCGCAGAGTCTTCGCTAGCTGCTAATTAGGCAGCGAGGGCGAAGGCGGAGGAATCGCGCTTGGAATTGGCGATTATTGTTTGCGACATATGGTTTACGAGATCATTGCCGCTTCCTCGGCTCGCTTCCCCTGCTTCGACATCCGCTGTCGAAACCGATCATCCCCATGTTTATTTTTCAAAATGTGCGCCCACTGCGGGGTGCACGGCCCATGGTACGTGACCGACACCGCCACGTGCCAGCCCATTGATCCTCCGGGCGATCCCTCGGGGATCCCCCGGACGGTCAGGCGCGCTGGCGGCGCTTGACCGCCGCGATGGCGCGGTCGGTCTCACGCCGGTCCTGCTTCTCGCGGAGCGTCTGGCGCTTGTCGTACTCCTTCTTGCCCTTCGCGAGCGCGATCTCGACCTTGGCCCGGCCGTCCTTGAAGTAGAGGGCGAGCGGCACGATCGTATGACCGGTTTCCTGGGCCTTCGACTCCAGCTTGTCGATCTCGGCCCGGTGCATCAGCAGCTTCCGCTTGCGGCGGGCGCTGTGATTGGTCCAGGTGCCCTGGGTGTACTCGGGGACGTGGATCTGGTGCAGCCACGCCTCGTGCCCGTCGATCTGCACGAAGCCGTCGACCAGGGAGGCCCGCCCCTGGCGCAGGGACTTCACCTCGGTACCGGTGAGCACGAGACCGCACTCATAGGTGTCCAGAATGAGGTAGTCGTGCCGCGCCTTCTTGTTCTGCGCAATGATTTTGCGCCCTTTTTCCTTAGCCATGGTCCCCCCATTTTCGCACCCCCGCGCAACTCCTTTACGCGGCGGAGCGCCGGGCCCGTACCCGGGTGTCAGTCGGCGCCGCCGCCGAGACCGGTCAGCACCGTCCTGGCGCGCTCCTGGGCGCCCGCGCCGACCTGGAGGTCGGGGGTGACGCCCTGGCCGTCCACGCCGTGCCCGGCCGGGGTGCGGTAGTGGCCCACGGTCAGCTCGGCGACCGAGCCGTCCGGGAGCCTGCTCGGCATCTGCACCGAGCCCTTCCCGAAGGTCCGCGAGCCGACCGTGACCGACCGGCCCCGGTCCTGGAGCGCCCCGGTGACCAGCTCGGCCGCGCTCATCGTGCCGCCGTCGACCACCACGACCAGGGGGCGCTCGGTGTCGCCGCCGGGCTCCGCGTAGAGGGCGCGCTGCTCGCCCCGTACGTCGTACGTGGCCACCAGGCCCCCGTCGAGGAAGGCGGAGGTAGCCGTCACCGCCTCGCTGACCAGCCCGCCCGCGTTGCCCCGCAGGTCGAGCAGGACACCGGCGCCCTTCGGCGCCGCCAGCACCGCGTGGCGCACCCGCTCGCCGGTGCCCTTGGTGAAGGCGCCGACCTTGATCCGGAGGGCGCCGCCCTCGATCGTCTCGACGGTGACGGACTCGGTGGTGAGCCGGGCGCGGCGGAGCCGCTCGGTCCAGTGGTGCCCCGCGCGCTCCAGGCCGAGCGCCACGGCGGTGCCTGCCGTGCTCTCGCGGGCCGGGTCCGCGCCGGCCGGGTCCGTGCTTCCGGCGGTCTCGTCGGCCTCGGCGGCCTCCACCGCCGTCGTACGCCGGTCCCCGCGCAGCAGCGCCATGACCTCCGTGACGGGGCGCTTGGCCATGGTGCGGCCGTCGATCTCCCTGATGATGTCCCCGGCGCCGATCCCGGCCCGTTCGGCGGGACCGCCCGGCTGCACCCGGGTGATCTCGACCAGGCCGCCCGCCGTACGGCGGGCCCAGATGCCGACGCCCGTGTACGCGCCGTCCAGGGCCTGCCGGAACTCCTCGTACTCCCGCTTGTCGTAGACGGCGCCCCAGCGGTCCCCGCTGCGGCTCACGACCTCCTCTGCGGCGTCGGTGCCGGAGGCGCCCTCGGCCATGGCGTCGGCGGCGGCCCGCGCGACCTCGTCCCGGTCGGCGGTCGAGGCGACGGGCGCGGCCTGCTCCCGTACCGGCTCCTCAGGGGTGCGCGGCAGCGAGTTCGTCGCCGCGGCCGTGGCGAGCACGGTCGCGAACACCAACGTCAGGGCCGCCCCGCGGCGTAAACCGCAGGGTCTGTGAACCGCCTCTGAACCGGACATGGCGTTGAGTCTAGGACAACGCGACCCAACCGGACGGTGCTTGCCGTCACACCCGCCCAAGGGCGCTTGTCACACCCGGAGGTACTTGCGCAGCGCGAGAAAAGCCGCCACGGCCGGCATCAGCAGACCGATCGCGAGCACCAGGGGAAGCTTCGACAGCACCGCGTCCCAGCCGATGAAGTTCACCAACTGCATCTTGTCCGCGAGCGCGATGCCGTGGTCGATCAGGAAGTACCTGCCGAGCAGCAGCATCACGCACGCCACCCCGCCGCCGATCAGCCCGGCGAACGCGGCCTCCATGATGAACGGCATCTGGATGTAGAAGCTGGAAGCGCCGACCAGCCGCATGATCCCGGTCTCCCGGCGCCTGCTGAACGCCGACACCCGCACCGTGTTCACGATCAGCATCAACGCGATCACCAGCATCAGCGCCATCACGCAGAGCGCAGCCACGTTCATGCCGTTCATCAGGTCGAAGAGGTTCTGGAGGATGTTCCGCTGGTCCTGGACGGACTCCACCCCGTCCCGCCCCGCGAAGGCGGTGGCGACCACCTGGTACTTCTCCGGGTCCTTCAGCTTCACCCGGAAGGACTCCGGCATCTGGTCCGGGGTGATGGTCGCGGCGATCGGGGTGTCGCCGTACCGCTCCTTGTAGTGCTTGTATGCCTCGTCCGACGTCTCGTAGTGGACGGTCTCGACGATGCTGTCCATCTTCTTCAGGTCGGCCTTGATCTGGTCCTTCTGCTGACCGGTGGCCGCGCCCTTGGCGCACTTGGGCGCGGTGGCCGCGTCGTTCTTGTTGCAGAGGAAGATGGAGACGTTGACCTTGTCGTACCAGTAGTCCTTCATCACGCCGACCTGCTCGCGCATGAGCAGCGCGCCGCCGAACAGGGCGAGCGAGAGGGCTACGGAGACGATGACCGCGAAGGTCATCGTGAGATTGCGGCGGAGACCGACGCCGATCTCCGACAGGACGAACTGGGCGCGCATGGCGTCCTTTCAGCTTTTCGTGGTGCTCAATGCTCGATGCCCGACGGCGGGGTGACCGGCGGCGGGACGACCGGTGGTCCCGCCATGGTCGGTGCCGGCGGCCGTATCAGTGCTGCCGGCCGTATCAGTGCTGGTAGCCGTAGACACCGCGGGCCTGGTCACGTACGAGACGGCCCTTCTCCAGCTCGATCACGCGCTTGCGCATCTGGTCGACGATGTTCTGGTCGTGGGTCGCCATGACGACCGTCGTACCGGTGCGGTTGATGCGGTCCAGCAGCTTCATGATGCCGACGGAGGTCTGCGGGTCGAGGTTGCCGGTGGGCTCGTCCGCGATCAGCAGCATGGGGCGGTTGACGAAGGCGCGCGCGATCGCCACCCGCTGCTGCTCACCGCCGGAGAGCTCGCCCGGCATGCGCTCCTCCTTGCCGCCCAGACCGACGAGGTCGAGGACCTGGGGGACCGCCTTGCGGGTCTCGCCGCGCGGCTTGCCGATGACTTCCTGCGCGAACGCCACGTTCTGGGCGACGGTCTTGTTCGGCAGCAGCCGGAAGTCCTGGAAGACGGTGCCGAGTTGTCGGCGCATCTGCGGGACCTTCCAGTTGGAGAGGCGGGCCAGGTCCTTGCCGAGGACATGCACCACGCCATGGCTGGTGCGCTCCTCGCGCAGGAGCAGACGGAGGAAGGTCGACTTTCCGGAACCGGACGAGCCGACGAGGAAGACGAACTCGCCCTTCTCGATTTCGAGCGAGACATCGCGCAGGGCGGGGCGGTTCTGCTTCGGATAGGTCTTGGTGACGTTGTCGAATCGGATCACGGGTGCACCACGGTCGGCCGGGAGTAGGTGAGCGAGACACTACGCGAACCGGGTCGGCGCGCGCAGTCCGGCTCCGAAGTCGAGGGGACCGGCTTGGGCGGTTTGGCACGGATACGGTGCCACCGCGACCGGAAGCGGCCCGGCCGGAATGCGTCCGACCGCGCCGAACGGGCCCGGAACTGGCACAGTGGGGGTGTGGGGGAACGGTGGTGTTCCCCCGAGCGTTGAGCGGAGAGACAGCGATTTCGTCGGCTCTGCCGCGCGGTGAGGAGGAGTGCGCATGACCTACGACCGATTGGTGTGCGCCAACTGCGCGGGGCCGGTCACCGAGGGCCGCTGCAAGGTCTGCCGGGCCCACCGGGAGCGCCTGGAGCAGCAGGGCCCTCTGGGGGCGCTGAGCCCCGTGGCGCTGCTGACGCTGGTGGTGCTGCTGCTGGCGGCGGTGGCGTTCGTCGCGGTGCACCAGCCCGCGTGATGACGGTGCGTGGCCGGGCGGATACGGGTGCGGCGCGTGACGCGATGCGGGATGCCCTGCGTATCGCGTGACGTCGAGCACAGGGGCGCGTCAGGCTGTACCGGCGACGCGTGCGACGCGTGCGACAGGTGCGACACGTGCGACATCGGCTGGACCGTACGAGGGCACGAAGGTACGTGGACGAAGGGCCCGGGGCAGGCAAGCCCCGGGCCCTTCCTCATGTGCTCGTACGGTCACACCGTGCCCGTACGGTGATCAGTCAGTCCTTGATCGGACGGCCCTGATCAGACGGCCGCGCGGCCGCCGCCGACCAGGCGGGGCAGCATCCGGAAGCCGATGCCACCGGCGATCATGGTGGCGGCGCCGATCAGCAGGAACGAGGTCTGGGCGGCGCCGGTCTCCGCCAGCTCCTCCTTGGCCTGACCCTGCTGGACCGGCCTGGAGCCGGCGTTGTTGGTGTCGATGGCGTCGTCGCACGCGGCACCGTCGAGGTCGACGGTGCAGGTGCCGGCGCCGCCGTTGCCGCCGGTGGTCGAGCCGCCGGTGGCGGTCGAACCGCCGGAGGAACCGCCGGTCGCGGTGGAGCCGGTGGAGCCGCCGGTGGACTGGCCGGCCGTGGAGGTCCCGCCGTCGGTGCCGCCACCGCCGGTGGTCCCGCCGTCCGTCGTGCCACCGTCGGTGGTGCCGCCGTCGGTCGTGCCGCCGTCCGTGGTGCCGCCGTCCGTCGTGCCACCGTCGGTGGTCCCGCCGTCCGTGGTGCCACCGTCGGTGGTGCCGCCGTCGGTGGTCCCGCCGTCGGTCGTGCCGCCGTCCGTGGTCCCACCATCGGTGGTCCCGCCGTCCGCCGTACCACCGTCGGTCGTGCCACCGTCCGAGGTGCCACCGTCGGTGGTCCCGCCGTCCGAGGTGCCGCCGCCGTCGACGCCGCCCGGGTCACCGCCGCCGTCGGTCGTACCGCCGTCGGTGGTGCCACCGTCCGACTCGTCGTTGATGCCAAGGCCGACATCGACGATGCCTGTGTTCACCGTGATATCGGTGGCCTGAGCGACGCCCGCGATGGTCAGCGAGGCGCCGGCGGCGACGACCGCGCCGGCCGCGACACGCGCCACGCGGATCCGCGTCTTCTTCGTCATCTGATTGCTACCCCCAGTAGCTCATTCGTCATCGGTGCAGCGCCGGGGCCGCGGGCGCTGGGGGTCCGTGCTCGCCGCCCCCGGCCTCACGCGGCCCTTAAATACGCATGCCACGCGCCAGAGTTCCCGTTTTTCATATGAGCGTCAAGGACGTTGCGCGAGCGATGCCCGTTATCAAGGCAGTTGTCCGGCGTGCGGGGATGCAACTGTGACGTAAAAGGGAACTGCCGCCGTGGAGGCGACAGTTCCCCTTGCTTGCCTTGTCGACAAAGCGCGAAATTACTTCTCCTGCTGCTTGCGCCAGCGAATTCCGGCCTCCAGGAAGCCGTCGATCTCACCGTCGAGCACGCTCTGCGGATTGCCGACCTCGAACTCCGTCCGCAGGTCCTTGACCATCTGGTACGGGTGCAGGACGTACGAACGCATCTGGTTGCCCCAGGAGTTGCCGCCGTCGCCCTTCAGCGCGTCCATCTTCGCCTGCTCCTCCTGGCGGCGCCGCTCCAGCAGCTTCGCCTGAAGGACGTTCATCGCGCTCGCCTTGTTCTGGATCTGCGAACGCTCGTTCTGGCAGGACACGACGATGCCGGTCGGGATGTGCGTGATGCGGACCGCGGAGTCCGTGGTGTTGACGCCCTGTCCGCCCGGGCCCGAGGCGCGGTACACGTCCACGCGCAGCTCGGTCTCGTCGATCTCCACATGGTCGCTCGACTCCACCACGGGAAGCACCTCGACGCCCGCGAAGGAGGTCTGCCGGCGGCCCTGGTTGTCGAACGGGGAGATCCGCACCAGCCGGTGCGTGCCCTGCTCGACCGAGAGCGTGCCGTAGGCGTACGGCGCCTTCACGACGAAGGTGGTCGACTTGATGCCGGCCTCCTCCGCGTACGAGGTCTCGTAGACCTCCGTGCCGTAGCCGTGCCGCTCGGCCCACCGCAGATACATGCGCTGGAGCTGCTCCGCGAAGTCCGCGGCGTCCACGCCGCCCGCCTCGGCCCGGATGTTGACCAGCGCCTCGCGCTCGTCGTACTCGCCGGACAGGAGCGTACGGACCTCCATCTCGTCCAGCGCCTTGCGCACCGCCTCCAGCTCCGTCTCGGCCTCGGCGCGCGCATCCGCGTCGTCCTCGGACTCGGCCAGCTCGAACATCACCTCCAGGTCGTCGATACGCCCGCGCAACGCCTCCGTCTTGCGGACCTCGGCCTGGAGGTGCGACAACTTGCTGGTGATCTTCTGCGCCGCCTCGGGATCGTCCCAGAGGGACGGGGCAGCGGCCTGCTCCTCAAGCACGGCGATGTCGGCCCTGAGCCTGTCGAGGTCAAGGACGGCCTCGATCGACCCCATGGTCGAGGAGAGGGACTTCAGCTCTTCGGATACATCGACGACTGCCACGCACCCACCCTAACGCGGATTTTTTTGAGGCTCGGTTCGCCTCCGGGCGCTGGAAGCCACCGTCGTAGGGGCGAGCGGGGCCTGGTCGGGCTCATGGGGCCCGAAGAAGGACCAACTCCGTCAGGGGCCGGGCGCCGAGGTGCCCGAGGAGTCTCTGGGGGCCGGGTCGGGGGTGTCGCCCGTGGTGGCGAGCCAGCCGCCCACGCCCGCCACGGCGACCAGCAGCAGTGCCGCCACGCCCAGGGTGATCCGGCGCTTGCGGACCGCGCCGGCCTTGTGGCGGGCGCTGCCGGGGCGGCGCTGGCCCGGGGAGCGGGGGGCGCGGGCCGTGCCCCGGGCGCCGCCCGCCAGTTCGTCCGGGCCCGGGACGCGCATGGACGTATGGGTGTCGCGGTTGGAGTCCGGCGCCGCGCCCTGGACCAGCGGGACGGCGCCCCTGCGGCGCGGCTCCTCCGGGGTGCCCTGGTCCTCGTACGGCTGCTCGGTGGGCTCCGCGTCCGGCTCGTCCACGTCCAGCGGCGGGATGCCCGCCAGGAGGGGGAGCTGCTCGCGGAGGCGGGCGGCCAGCTCCGAGGCGCGCAGCCGGGACGCGGGGGCCTTGGCCAGGCACTGGACCAGGAGCTGCCACAGCTCCTCGGGGATGCCGGGCAGCGGGACGACCGTCTCGGTGACATGGCGGCGGAGCACGGCGCCGGGGTGGCCGCCGCCGAACGGGGTGAACCCGGCAAGCAGCTCGTACAGGACCGTCGCCAGGGCGTAGATGTCGACGGCGGCGCGGGGCGGCAGCCCCTCGACGATCTCGGGGGCCAGATAGTCGGGCGTCCCGATGATCTTGCTGGCCTTGGTGCGCCGGGGGGTGTCGATCAGCTTGGCGACGCCGAAGTCGGTGAGGAGCGCGGGGTGCGCGCCGCCCGGGCCGAGCGGGCCCTCCATGTCGAGCAGGATGTTCTCCGGCTTGACGTCGCGGTGGACGAGCCCGGCGGCGTGCGCTGCGGCGAGGCCGTCGGCGACATCCGCGACGATCGCGACGGCCGCCTCGGGGGCGAGCCTGCGCTCCCGGTCGAGGCGGGTGCGGAGATCGGTGCCGCGGATCAGATCCATCACGAGCGCGAGGTCGTTGCCGTCCACGACCAGGTCGTGGACGCCGACCACGCGCGGGTGGTCGAGCCCGAGCAGCGCGGTGCGCTCCTGGACGAAGCGGCCGACCAGCTCCTGGTCGGAGGCGAGGTCCTCGCGCAGCAGCTTGATGGCGACCGGCCCGTCGGGCCCCTCGCCGAGCCACACCGTGCCGGCGCTGCCCCGCCCCAGGATCTGATGGGCGGTGTACCGGCTGCCGATATTCCGTGCCAAGACTGCTCCCTCAGCTCCCTCAACGGCCGGCGTCATTCCACGTCGTCCCGCGTCCCGCGGCGTCCCGCGTCGCCCCTCAACGTACGCGGAAGTCGGGGCGTTCCGTGGCCGGGTCGGCCGTCAACTCCCCCGGGAGCGACGGATAGCGGGTGGTCTGCGGGGAAATCTCCCCGCCCGCTAGCCGGTGGTGAACTGGTCGAACCAGCCGGTGACCTTGGAGATCCCGTCGCCGATCGCCTGCCAGTAGCTCTTGCCCTCGGCGATCCAGCTCTGGAGCGGGGTCAGCTCCCAGACCAGCCATCCCGCGATGACCAGCAGGACGACCATGAAGAGGCAGCCCTTGAGGCAGCCGAGGCCGGGGATGCGCATGGGGTTGGCGCTGCGCGGGCGGGGCGGGCGGGGCTCACGGGGCGGCCGTGGCTCGCGCTGCGGGCGGGGCGCGGGCTGCGCGGGCGGCGGCTGCTGGGGCGGGGCGTACTGCTGCCGCTGGGGCTGCTGCTGGTACTGGGGCTGCTGGGACGGCGCGTACTGCTGCTGGGGCGGGGGCGGTGCGTACTGCTGGCGGCGCTGCGGCTGCGGGGGCTGCTGCTGCGGGGCCGGGCGGCGCTGTGGGCGGCGGCGGAGCGGGTCCTCGCTGGGGTCGAGGTACTGGACCTGGGTCTGCTCGTTGCGGTCGCGCGCGGCCTGGAGCTGGCCCTGCCAGGGGTGCGGGCCGTCCGGCTCCTGCGGTACGGGGGGCATCATCGCGGTCGGGTCGGCGGCGCCGGGGCCGCGCCCGCCGGGGCCGCCCTGGCCGGTGCCGGGCAGGAGGCTGGTGGCCGCGTTCGGGTCGAAGCCGCCCGGGGCGCCGGAGGTCGGCAGCACGCTGGTGGCGGCGGCCGGGTCGTACGAGGCGGCGTTGGAGGGCAGCACCTGCGTCGGCTCCGCGTCCCCGCCCGCCTGGCCCGGGACCGGCGCGGGCGCCGGGTCGGGGGCGAGGAGGGCGGCGACCCCGAGCGCGGCGTCGGCCTGGGCGGGCGTGGCGTGCGCGCCGACCCCGTCGGCCACGGTGCGGAGGGCGCGGGCGAGGTTACGGGCGCTGGGCCGCTGGTCCGGGTTCTTGCGCAGGCAGCGCTCGATGACCGTCCAGAGCGGCTCGGGCAGGGTGGAGGGGCGGCGGGGCTCCTCGCTGAGGTGGCGGTGGAGCACTTCGAGGGCGGTCGCGCCGGCGAACGGGGGCTCCCCGGTGACCAGCTCGTACAGGAGGATGCCGGCGCCGTAGATGTCCACGGCGGAGGTCTGCGGGCGGCCCTCGGCGGACTCGGGCGCGACATAGGCGGGGGTGCCGACGAACTCGTGGGCGCGGGTCAGCCCCGGGGAGTCGGCGAGGCGCGCGATGCCGAAGTCGGTGAGCATCGGGTGCAGGGCGCCGCGGTCGTTCCTGAGCAGGACGTTGGCGGGCTTGAGGTCGCGGTGGACGACCCCGTCGGCGTGGCTGGCGGCGAGCGCGTCGGCGATCTGCGCGGTCAGCAGCGCGGCGCCGACCGGGGTGAACGGGCCGTTCTCGCGGAGATGGCGGTGGAGGTCGGGCCCGTCGATCAGGTCCATGACGAGCGCGAGAAGATCGCCCTCGACCACCAGGTCGCGGGTGCGCACGATGTTCGGGTGGGTCAGCCGGAGGAGGACGGAGCGCTCGCGCAGGAAGCGCATCACCACGTCCGCGTCGTTCGCCAGCTCCTCCTTGAGGACCTTGATCGCGACGGTCTCGCCGGGCTGGCCGGCGACGGCCGCCTCGGCCCCCGCGGTCTCGCGTTGCCGGGCTCGCCAGACGGTGCCCGTGGCGCCGCGTCCGATCGGCTCATCGAGCAGGTATTTGCTGCCTACGGGCCGCACGTCACGCACTCCCTGCTGATCGTGGTCGTCTCGCTGGTCGTGATCATCATGCCCGGCGGACCGGGCGCCCGGTCCACTGTAGTCCGGACACCTGTGCCGCAGTCCGAAGGAAAGACGCGGGCGCCGTACGGCCGGTTGCCACAGGGCGTCGTCGAGGACATCACACCCGATCTCAAGGCGCCGTGAAGAAGGGGCCAAGCAGGCACTTTTACGCCAACAGCCGACTATTCAAGATCACTTGTTGCCGGTACCCGGGCGTGTTGTCAGTGGCGGGTGCGAAGATGCCCTCAAGCACGTGACTGTGGAGTGAGTGGGGGAATCACACCACCCCGTGCCGACCTGTACCGGACGACGCGTCCGTGCGTGGTGGTGGGGGGAGATCACCGGGCTTCCCCCGCTGCCTCTGCCGGGCACTCCGCGCAGAAGGGACCGCTGACGGCGATGCAGATCCGGCTGACCGTCCTCGCGCCGCGTGGCGGACATGCCGCCGGGCGCTCCTGTGACGTACTCGTCACGGCCCCGGCGGGTACGGCGCTGGCCGCCGTCGCCGCGGGGATCGCCACGGCCGTCGCGGGGAGCGAGGCGCCCGCCACCGTGCTGCTGTACGCGGGGCGCGAGCGGCTCGACCTCCAGCGCCGCACGCTGGGCGAGCCACCGCTGATCGACGGCGCGGTCCTCTCGCTCCAGGTGCCCAACGAGGCGGACGTCCCGACCGAGGACGCGCCCGCCCAGCTCCATGTGGTCGCGGGCCCGGACGCGGGCGGGGTCCATCTGCTGCACGGCGGCCAGATCCGGATCGGCCGCTCCGCCGAGGCCGAGGTGCCGCTGGACGACCCGGACGTGTCGCGGCTGCACTGCGCGGTGACGGTCGCGGAGGACGGCGGGGTGACCGTCGCCGACCTGCGCTCCACGAACGGGACGACGCTGGAGGGCGCCCCGGTCGGCGGCGCGCCGGTCCGGCTCGCCCCGGGCGCGCTGCTCAGGATCGGCGAGTCGGCGCTGCGGCTGACGGGCGGGGCCCGCCCCGCGGCGCTGGCGACGGCGTCGGACGGCGAGGGCCATCTGCGGCTCACCCGGCCGGGGACGGCGGAGGGCGCGGCAGGCCCGGCAGGCCCGGAGGGCGCGGACAGGGCGGACAGGGCGGAGGGGCGCGACGGTCCGGGCCGCTCCGTGGGCGCGGGGGGTACGGACGGATCCCGTACGGGCGGCTCCGGTGCGAGCGGTTCCGGTGCGAACGGTTCCGGTACGGGCGGCTCCGGTACGGGCGGCTCCGGTTCCGGGGGTGCGGGGGACTTGGGGCCCGGTGGGGCCCCGGCAGGCGTGGGCGAGCCGCTGCCGGGCGGCGGAACGCAGGGCTCCGCGCCGGGAGGGCTCCCGTACGGTACGGAGGACCCCGCCCCCGGCGGCGCGGGCCGCCACGCGGGCTCCCGTACGGCCGGGACGTACGACCCCGGCAGACCCCCGGCCGGTGCCGGGCCGGGCGCCGCGCCCGGCACGCCGCCCCGGATCCCCGGGCGGCGGTACGAGCGGGGGCGGTACGACGCGGAGTACGAGTCGGCGTACGACGGCCAGAGCGGCTCGCGCCCCGAGTACGGCGGCTCCCAGTTCGGCAACCCCCCGGGCGCCCCGCGCGTCCCCGCCCCGCGCGCCGGCGACCCCCAGACGGCCACCCACGCCACCGGCATCCGCGCCACGGGCCCGCTCGGCGCCGGCTCCCCCGGCACCGGCCCGGACCCCCGTACCGCCGACACCCACCACGGCGGGCGCTCCCCGCTCGTACCGCGGGACGGCGCACAGCCCGGTCCCGCACGGCCCGGTCCCGCCCACGCCGGTCCCGCGCAGGGCGCCCCCGAGTCGCCGTACGCGATCCACGACAGCGCGCACAGCCGGGCCCAGGCGGCCGGGCAGGGCACGGACCCGGCGGCGTACGAGGAGCCCCGCGCGCACAGCAGGACCCCGGGCTCGCGCCGTCAGGAGACCCCCACGCGGGGGACGGAGGCGCCCGACCTGGGCGCGCGCCGGAGCGGGCGGATAGGGGCCTGGGCGCGGCGGCTCGCGGGCGGCCGGGGCGAGGAGCGGGCCGGGGGCGTGCCGGGCCCCGCGGGTCCCGGCGCCACCGGGCGCGGCCCCACCCCGGAGACCTGGCCCGATCCGGCCACGGTGCTGCTGACCGCGCTCGGTCCAGGGCCCCGGCTCTGGGAGCGCGGCGGGCGCCACCCCGAGGCGCTGGCGGTCCGGCTCGGCACCGCCGACCGGCCCTCCGCCGACGGCACCCGGCTGCCGCTCGTCCCGGTGACGGTCGGGCTCCGCGAGGCCGGTTCGCTGGGTCTCGCGGGCCCGCGCGAGCGGCTGCTCGGGGCGGCCCGCTGGGCGGTGGCGCAGCTCGCCGCCCTGCACGCGCCGGCCGAGCTGGAGATCGTGCTGATCAGCGCGGACCGGGCGCGGAGCCTGCCGGAGCGCACCCGCGACTGGGGGTGGCTGGGCTGGCTGCCGCATGTCCGGCCGGGCCATGGCCAGGAGTGCCGGCTGCTTCTCGCGTACGACCGGGAGCAGGCCGCCGCGCGGACGGAGGAGCTGACCCGGCGGCTCGACGAAGGCGTGCTGGGTACGGCCTGGGCCTCGGCCGACCCGTGGACGGTCACGGAGGCGGCGGCCCGCCACGACGGCCCGTACACGCTGGTGGTCGTGGACGGCGACCCCGGCTCCGCCGCGCTGCGCGAGACGACGGCGCGGCTCGCGGGCGGGGGCGCCGCCGCCGGGATCCATCTGCTCTGCCTCGCCGAGACGGAGTCCGCCGCTCCGCACTCGCCGGTCACGGCGGTGTACGAGGCGGCGTGCGCCGCCTCCCCGCCGTTCCGTGACTGCGGGGCGGTCGCCCTGCTCAGCGGCGATGTGGCCACCGGGCTGCGGCTGCTCCGTACCGCCGTGGGACAGCCCGCGGGGCATGGCACGCTCGCCGTGGTGGACGCGGTGTCGGCGGCCTGGGCCGAGCGGTTCGGGCGGGCGCTGGCGCCGCTGCGCGCCGCCGGGAGCGGCCGGGCCAGGCCGGTGGCCGCGCTGCCGCGCTCGGCGCGGCTCCTGGACGAGCTGGGGCTCGCGCGCGCCACCCCGGCCTCCCTGATGGCCCGGTGGGCGTCGGCCGCCGACCGGACGAAGGGGTGCACGGTGGTGCTGGGCGCCGGACCGCACGGCCCGGTCGGCGTCGACCTCACGGAGGAGGGCCCGCATCTGCTGATCGAGGGCCCGCCGGGCAGCGGCCGTACCGAGCTGCTGCGCTCCATCGCCGCCTCGCTCGGCGCCGCGGCCCGCCCCGACCAGTTGGGGCTGCTGCTGGTGGACGGCGCCGGGGGCGCGCCCGGTGAGGGGCTCTCGGTCTGTACGGAGCTGCCGCATGTGACGGAGCATCTGGTGGCGTCGGACCCGGTGCGGATGCGGCAGTTCGCGCAGGCGCTGGGCGGCGAGCTGAAGCGCCGGGCCGAGGTGCTGGGGCGGCTGGACTTCGCGGAGTGGCACAGCGGCGTACGGGAACTCCACAGGCCCCGGGAGTCACGCGAGCCCCACGGGACCCACGGCCCCCACGGATCCTCGTCATCCCACGGACCCCACGGGTCCTCGTCGCCTCATGGGTCCCATGGTCCCCGTGACTCCCAGTCAGCCCATGGATCCCAGGGACCTCACGGCTCCCAGTCGGCCCAGGGATCCCATGGGTCCCAGTCGGCCCACGGCTCTCCCGGCGCCGCCGGGTCCGGCGGCCCCCTCCCCCGTCTCGTCGTGCTGGTCGACGGGTACGACGCCCTGGTGGCCCCCTCGCTGGGCAGTCCGGGGCGTCCGTCGGCCGGCTCCGTGGTGCGCGCCCTGGAGGCCGTGGCCCGGGAGGGCGAGCGGCTCGGCGTCCATCTGGTGGCCGCCTCCGCCTGCCCGGAGGCCACCGTCGACACCGAACTCGCCCAGGGGGCGCGGCTGCGCGTCGTCCTGGACGCGCCGCCGGCCGCCCCCGCCCCCGACGACCCGTCGCCGGGCCGGGGCAGACTCGGCCATCCCGACGGGCGGGTCACCCCGTTCCAGGGCGGCCGGGTCACCGGCCGTATCCCGCGCACGGGGACGCTGCGGCCCACGGTCACCGTGGTCGAGTGGGAGCGGATGGGCGACCCGCCCGCCCGCCGCCCGGTCCGTGAGCTGGGCAACGGACCGACGGATCTGGCCCTTCTGGCGAGCGCGCTGGAGCGGGCCGCGCGCTCCGTGGACGCCGTACCGCTCGCCCCACTGACCCCCGCGCACACCTGAGTCGCAGAGGTATCCGCCCACGCGCCGCGGGGATATCCACACAAGATCATCAGACCATCCTTTTTCCTCTCCGGCCGGCTCCGGGACCACGTCACGAGCCCATCACGATCGGCTCGTTCCCACCCGGCCCGGTATTGCGGCCCCCGGTCACCCGGCGTAGGACTAGGGGCACACGGGACGAGAGCAGCGCCGCTACGTCATGCCGCGATGCCGGTCCCGCACGCGCGTAGATCCACGTGCGGATGCGACGCAGAGGGACAGAAACGGGGCAGTGATGCGCACAACTCTCAGGGCACCTGGGGCTCTTGGCGGCAGAGACGGCAGGGGCACCGGCGCCTCCAGGACGGTGCTCGGGACCCGCGGGGGCGCCGTCGCCCTCGCCGTGGTCGGCGCGCTGACCCTGAGCGGCTGCGGCGGCTCCGGTGACGAGAAGAGTTCCGGCGACAGCTCGGGCAAGCCGGCCGCCGTCACGGTCGAACTCCCCAAGCTGGACGGCGAGACGGTCCAGGTCTCCGCCGTCTGGTCCGGTTCGGAACAGGCCAACTTCACCAAGGTCCTCAAGGAGTTCGAGAAGCGGACCGGCGCGAAGGTCACGTACGTACCGGCGCAGGACCCGATCGTCAACTTCCTCGGGACGAAGATCGCGGGCGGCTCCCCGCCGGATGTGGCGATGCTCCCGCAGGTCGGCGCCATCGACGAGGCCGTGAAGCGGAAGTGGGCGAAGCCGGCCGGCGCCGAGGCCAAGGCCCAGCTCGCCAAGAACTACGGCAAGGGGTGGCAGGAGCTCGGCGCGGTGGACGGCACGCAGTACGGCGTGTACTTCAAGGCCGCCAACAAGTCGCTGGTCTGGTACAACACCGCCGCGTTCGACAACGCGGGCGCCTCGGTCCCGAAGACGTGGAAGGACTTCCTCACCACCGCCGAGACCATCTCGGCCTCCGGTGTCGCGCCCGTCTCGATCGGCGGCGCGGACGGCTGGACGCTCACCGACTGGTTCGAGAACATCTATCTCTCGCAGGCGGGCCCGGAGAAGTACGACCAGCTCACCAACCGCGAGATCAAGTGGACCGACCCGTCCGTGAAGGACGCGCTCACCACCCTCGGTGAGCTCTTCGGCAAGCCCAGCCTGATCGCGGGCGGCACGCAGGGCGCGCTCCAGACGGAGTTCCCCACCTCGGTGACGCAGACGTTCACCGGCGGCGACCAGCCCAAGAGCGCGATGGTCTTCGAAGGGGACTTCGTCGGCGTCAACATCGCGGATACGAAGGCGAAGATCGGTACGGACGCGAAGGTCTTCCCGTTCCCGGCCGTCGGCGCCGACTCGCCGGTGGTGACCGGCGGCGACGCGGCCGTGGCGCTGAAGGACACCAAGGGCGCCCAGGCGCTGCTGACCTTCCTGGCCTCCGCGGACGCCGCGAAGATCGCGGCCGAGTCGGGCGGCTTCATCTCGCCGAACAAGTCCCTGGACCTGGCGGCGTACCCGAACGACGTCCAGCGGGACATCGCCAAGGCGCTGATCGACGCCGGCGACAACTTCCGTTTCGACATGTCGGACCAGATGCTCCAGTCGTTCGGCGGGACGCCCGGCAAGGGCGAGTGGAAGGCCCTTCAGGACTTCCTGAAGAACCCGAAGGACGTGGCCGGCACGCAGAAGGCGCTGGAAGACGCCGCGGCCAAGGCGTACAAGAGCTGACACGATGACGACGACGACCACGGGGGACGGCGCCACGCCGCCCCCCGTCCCCCAGGCCGGTCCGGCGGACTCCGTCCGTCCGGGCCGGCGCGGCGGGCCGCGCAGTGTCACCGGTACGAGCAAGCTCCTGGCGGCGGGGTTCCTGCTGCCGGCGCTGGTGCTGCTGGGCGCGCTCGTGGTGTACCCGATCTGTTTCTCGATCTACCGGTCCTTCTTCGACAAGTCCGGTGCGAACTTCGCCGGATTCGACAACTATGTGTCGCTCTTCACCGACCCCTCGACGCTCACGGCGGTCAAGAACAACGCGATCTGGGTGGTGGTCGCCCCGACCGTCGCCACCGCGCTGGGCCTGATCTTCGCCGTCCTCACCGAACGGGTGCGGTGGGGCACGGCGTTCAAGCTGATCGTCTTCATGCCGATGGCGATCTCGATGCTCGCGGCGGGCATCATCTTCCGGCTGGTGTACGAGCAGGAGCCGGCCCGCGGTGTCGCCAACGCGGTGGTGGTCGGCGTCCATGACACGTTCAGCCCGTCGACCGGCTACCCCAACGCGCATCCGCTCCCGGTCCATCCGCTGAAGGCGGGCGGCGGCGGCTCGTTCGTCACCAAGGAGCCGGTCTCCGCCGGTACGGAGGTGCTGCTTCCGCTGGTCGGTGTCGCGCCCGCGAAGATGCCCTCGGACGCCCAGCACGCCCGGCACGCCCAGGCCACGGCCTCCGGCTCCTCCGGTGACGGCAAGGTCACCGGCACGGCGTGGCTGGACTTCACCCCGGGCGGCGGCGGCAAGCCGAACGTCATCGACCCGAAGGAGCTGGCCCTCAAGGGCCTCACCGTCGAGGCGGTCAAGGACGGCAAGGTCGTGGCCACCACGACCACCGGCGCCGACGGCACCTTCACCCTCCCCGCGGCGGCCGACGGGGCCCAGCTCCGGCTGCCCGCCGACAACTTCAGGGAGCCCTACAACGGGGTGAACTGGCTCGGCCCCGCCCTCGTCACCCCCGCGATCATCGGCAGCTATCTCTGGATGTGGGCCGGGTTCGCCATGGTGCTGATCGCGGCGGGTCTGGCGAGCGTCCCCCGGGAGCTCCTGGAGGCCGCCCGGGTGGACGGCGCCGGCGAGTGGCAGGTCTTCCGCCGGATCACCGTGCCGCTGCTGGCCCCGGTCCTCGCCGTGGTCATGGTGACCCTGATGATCAACGTCCTGAAAATCTTCGACCTTGTCATGATCATCCCCATGGGCTCCAACGAGGCCGACGCGAATGTGCTGGCCCTCCAGCTCTACCGCACCTCGTTCGGCACCGACGCGGACCTGGGGGCCGGCAGCGCCATCGCCGTCCTGCTGCTCCTGCTGGTGATCCCGGTGATGCTCGTCAACGTACGGCGCATGCGAAGGGAGACGCGGCGATGACCACGACAACGGCCTCGGACGCGGCCCCAGGACCGGTCCCCGGACCGGCCTCCGGTGACGGTGGGGTACGGACGGCGGCGGAGCCCCGGCCCTCCCTCGGCGCCCGGATCCGCGCCCGCCTCGGCGGTACGGCGGTCCAGGTCTTCCTGGTGCTGGTCGGTCTCTTCTGGCTGATGCCGACGATCGGCCTCTTCTTCTCCTCGCTGCGGGACGCGTCGGACATCAGCACGACCGGCTGGTGGAAGGTCTTCACCGCGCCCGCGCAGCTCACCTTCGGCAACTACGAGAAGCTGCTCCAGAACGACGTCATCACCAACTCGCTCCTCTCCACCCTGGTCATCACCGTCTCCTCGACGGTGCTGCTCGTGGTGATCGGCTCGCTCGCCGGATACGCCTTCGCCTGGATGGAGTTCCCCGGCCGCGACTGGTGGTTCCTGGTGGTCGTGGGGCTGCTGGTGGTCCCGGTACAGGTGGCGCTCGCGCCGGTCGCCAAGCTCTTCGGCATCATCGGCATCTTCGAGACCACCCTCGGTGTGGTCCTCTTCCATGTCGCCTTCGGGCTGCCCTTCGCGGTCTTCCTGCTCCGCAACTTCTTCGCGGAGATCCCGAGGGAGCTGCTGGAGGCGGCGCGGCTGGACGGGGCGGGCGAGATCCGGCTCTTCGTCCGGGTGGTGATGCCGCTGGGCGGACCCGCGATCGCCTCGCTCGGCATCTTCCAGTTCCTCTGGGTCTGGAACGACATGCTGGTCGCGCTGATCTTCGCGGACTCCGACCACCCGCCGATCACGGTGGCGCTGCAACAGCAGTTGCGGCAGCTCGGGAACAACATCGACGTGCTCGCGCCGGGCGCGTTCGTCTCGATGCTGATCCCGCTGGTGGTGTTCTTCGCGTTCCAGCGGCAGTTCGTGCAGGGCGTGATGGCGGGAGCCGTCAAGTAGCGCCGTACGGACGACGAGCGCTGGGAACGACACGGCCGGAAGACACGGCCGCGAGACAGAGCCGCAAGGCACCGGCCGAGGGGCCGTTCACCGTCGCTGTCGACGGTGGACGGCCCCTTGCGCGTCGTACGGTACGGGGCGGTCCGCACCCCGTCGCGGTACGGCGTGCCCCGCGCCCCGCGCGGCCTCAGGCGCGGGTCAGCGCCGCGACCGCCGAGGCCGCGAGGTCGTCCAGATACCCCGGGGGCAGCGGGGTGCGGACCACGGCCAGCCGCCAGTAGAGCGGCCCGACGATCAGGTCGAGGGCCCGGTCCGGGTCGGCGCCCTCGGGCAGTTCCCCGCGTACCACGGCCTCCCGGACGATCACGGCCGCGATACCGCGCTGCCCGTCGAGCAGGGACGCCTTGATCGCCTCGGAGATCTCCGGGTGCCGGGCCGCCTCCACCAGCAGATCCGGGATGACCTGCGAGGCGACCGGATGGCACAGGGCGTGCGCGGCCACCTCCAGCAGGGCCCGCACATCGCCGTGGAGCGAGCCGGTCGCCGGGGCGGGCAGCCCCTCCGCGGCGACGGCCGTGACCAGGTCGAGAACGAGCTCCAGCTTCGACTTCCAGCGCCGGTAGACGGCGGTCTTGCCGACGCCGGCGCGCCGCGCGATGCCCTCGATGGACATCCGCGCGAACCCGACGGAGCCCAGTTCGGCGAAGACGGCGGCGCGGATGGCGTCGGTCACCTCCTCCCGGAGCACGGCGGCGCCCGCGGGGGCACGGCGCGGCGTACGGGGGTCCTCGGCGGGACGGTCCTGGGCGGCGCCGGGGCCCGTGGTCATCGGGTCGGCGGCCGTCGGTTCGGTAGTCATCGGTGCCGAGCATAGCGGCGCCAGGGCGCCCCGACTACGTAACGACGATACGGTTGCGTTGCGACGCCCTCCGGCCTACCGTGGCCGTTACGACGATACGGACCCGTCCCGCCCCCGCACCCCGTCGTACCGGTCCCGTCGTACCGGTCCCGTCGTACCTGCCTCCCGTACCTGCCTCGCCGTACCGGTCCCGTCGGACCCGCCCGTTCGCACCTGCCCCGTCGAAAGCGACCCTGTGAGCCAGAGCCAGACGATCGCGGCGACCTCAGCCGCCCCACCGGCCCCATCAGACACACCGCCCCCTCCGGTCCCACCGGCCCCACCCGGGTCCTCGGTACCGGAGACCGACCTCTCCGCCCTCGCCCGCCGCCACGGGCTCACCGTGAGCGGCGCCCGCCCCGCCCTCCCCGCGTACCTCCGGCAGCTCTGGTCGCGGCGGCACTTCATCACCGCGTTCGCGACCGCCCGGCTGACCGCCCAGTACAGCCAGGCCAAGCTGGGCCAGCTCTGGCAGCTCATGACCCCGCTGCTCAACGCGGCCGTCTACTACTTCATCTTCGGGGTGCTGCTCGACACCAAGCGCGATGTCCCCGACTTCATCCCGTTCCTGGTGACCGGCGTCTTCATCTGGACCTTCACCTCGAACTCGATCATGGCCAGCACCCGTGCCGTCTCCGGCAACCTCGGCCTCGTACGGGCCCTGCACTTCCCGCGCGCCGCCCTGCCGATCGGGCTCGCCCTCCAGCAGTTCCAGCAACTGCTCTTCTCGCTGGGCGCGCTGGTGGTGATCCTGATCGGCTTCGGCGAGTACCCGGGCCCGGCGTGGCTCCTCGCGGTGCCCGCGCTGCTCCTCCAGGCGGTCTTCAACACCGGTGTCTCGATGGCGATGGCGCGGGTGGCGGCGAGGACCCCGGATGTCTCGCAGCTCATGCCGTTCCTGCTGCGCACCTGGATGTACCTCTCCGGGGTGATGTGGAGCGTCGACAAGGTGACGCGGAGCAGTGACGTACCGCACCTCGTGGGCGTGGCGTTGCAGTGCAATCCGGCCGCCGTCTACATCGACCTGCTGCGCTTCGCGTTCGTCCGCAGCTTCACCGCCGCCCAGCTCCCCCCGCATGTCTGGGCGCTCGCGCTGGGGTGGGCGCTGGTGGCCGGGGCCGGCGGGTTCCTGTTCTTCTGGAAGGCCGAGGAGGAGTACGGACGTGGCTGAGCCCCTCTCCACCGGTACGGCCGGTTCCGGCGCCCCGGAGCCGGAGCCCACCGTCGTGGCCGACGGCGTGCATGTCACGTACACCGTCCATGGCACCAAGGGCGGCAAAGGCTCCGCCACCTCCGCCCTGAGCCGGATCCTCTCACGGCGCGCCGCCCCGGGCGCCCGTGAGGTGCACGCGGTCAAGGGCGTCAGCTTCGCCGCGTACAAGGGCGAGGCGATCGGCCTCATCGGCTCCAACGGCTCCGGCAAGTCGACCCTGCTCAAGGCGGTCGCCGGGCTGCTGCCGCCCAGCCGGGGGCGGGTCTTCACCCGTGGCCAGCCCTCGCTGCTCGGCGTCAACGCCGCGCTGATGAGCGACCTGACCGGCGAGCGCAATGTCGTCCTCGGCGGGCTCGCCATGGGCATGACGCGGGAGCAGATCCGCGAACGCTACGCGGAGATCGTGGAGTTCTCCGGCATCAACGAGAAGGGCGACTTCATCTCGCTGCCGATGCGCACGTACTCCTCCGGCATGGGCGCCCGGCTGCGTTTCTCCATCGCGGCGGCCAAGAGCCATGACGTCCTCCTCATCGACGAGGCGCTCTCCACCGGCGACGCCCGCTTCCAGCGCCGCAGCCAGGAGCGCATCACCGAGCTGCGCGCGGAGGCGGGGACGGTCTTCCTGGTCAGCCACAGCAACAAGTCGATCCTGGAGACCTGCGACCGGGCGCTCTGGCTGGAGTCGGGCACACTGCGGATGGACGGCCCGGCGGCGGAGGTCGTGGCCGCGTACGAGGAGTTCACCGGCGCCACGAGGAACAAGAAGAAGTAGCTCCGCGGCCCTCGGCCCTCGGCCTCCGTGCACTGGCCACCGTCCGGCCCCAGCCACCGGCCCTCGGCCCTCGACCACCGGCCCGGGGCTCGGGGCTCGGGGCTCGGGGCTCGGGCCCGGGGCCCGGGGCCCGCGCCAACGGCCCCGCTGTTCCGTGAACGCGCCAGGGGCGCCCGGCTCATGGCGAGCCGGGCGCCCCTCACACGTACCCTCGCACCCGCGTACCCCTCAGCGGTGCGTGCGCAGCAGCGTCCGCATCGTGCGCATCGCGACCGACAGGTTGGCGAGGTCGAACGCGTCGGAGTTCTGGATCTCGTCCAGCGTGGCCCGCGACCGGGTCAGGATCGCCGCGTTCTTCTTCTCCCACGCCGCGAAGCGCTCCTCGGGCGTCGCCGAGCCGTCGCCCACCGTCAGCACATCCGCCGTCAGCCCCGCGTGCGCCGCGTACAGGTCCTCGCGGATCGAGGCGCGCGCCATGGACTGCCACCGGTCGGCCCGGGGCAGCTCCACGATCCGGTCCATGAGCCCGGAGATCCGCAGCCGGTCGCCGAGGTCGTAGTAGACCTCCGCGACGGCGAGCGGGTCCTGCTCCGTACGGTCCGCGATGGCGACGATGTCGAGCGCCGGGAAGACCGAGGAGAACCCGGCGACCCGCAGGGCCAGCTCCTCAGGGACCGCGGCGTCGGTCAGCTCCGTCACGATGGAGCGGTACCACTCCAGCTCGGGGCCGCGGAGCATCGTCGGGAGCTGGGCCCAGACCCGCTCGACACCGGCGGCGAAGAAGGCGATGGTGCCCGCGATCTCCAGCGGCTGCGGCCGGTTGCCCAGCAGCCAGCGGGTGCCGCGCTCGACCAGGCGGCGGGAGTGCAGCCGGATCCGGGTCTGCGTCTCGGCCGGGACCTGGTTGTCCAGCGCCTCCACGGCGTCCCAGACCGCGTTCAGCCCGAAGATCTCCCGGGCCGCCGCCTGCGCCCGTACGATCTCCTCCACCGAGGCGCCGGTCTCCTCGCGGAGCCGGTGCAGGAAGGTCGAACCGCCGGTGTTGACCGTGTCGTTGACCAGGACCGTCGTGACGATCTCGCGGCGCAGCGCGTGCGCGTCGATCTGCTCGGCGAACCGCTCGCGGAGCTGGCGCGGGAAGTACGCGTGGAGCAGCGCGCGCAGATGCGGGTCGTCCGGCAGCTCGGTGTGGATCAGCTCCTCGGCCACCGTGATCTTGGTGTAGGCGAGCAGCACGGCGAGTTCGGGCTGGGAGAGGCCCTTGCCGGAGTTGAGGAGTTCCTTGATCTGACGGTCGGTGGGGAGGAACTCCAGCGCCCGGTCGAGGTGCCCGTCCCGGGTGAGCCGGCGCATGAAGCGCTGGTGGGCGTGGAGCAGGGAGGGCGCCTGGGCCTGGGCGTTGGCGAGGGCGGTGTTCTGCGCGTAGTTGTTGCGCAGGACGAGCGCGCCGACCTCGTCGGTCATCTCGGCGAGCAGCTTGTTGCGCTGCTTGACGGTCATGTCGCCCTCGGCGACCAGGCCGTTGAGCAGGATCTTGATGTTGACCTCGTGGTCGGAGGTGTCCACCCCGGCGCTGTTGTCGATGGCGTCGGTGTTGATCCGGCCGCCCTCGCCGCCGGCGCCGCGCCGGGCGAACTCGATGCGGCCGAGCTGCGTCAGCCCCAGGTTGCCGCCCTCGCCGACGACCTTGACCCGCAGGTCCTCGCCATTGACGCGGATGGCGTCGTTGGCCTTGTCGCCGACGTCCGCGTCCGTCTCGGTGGACGCCTTGACGTACGTACCGATCCCGCCGTTCCACAGCAGGTCGACGGGGGCCTGGAGGATGGCCTTCATCAGCTCGGCGGGCGTCAGCTTGGTGATGCCCGGTTCGATGCCCAGGGCCTCGCGGACATGGGCGTTGACGGGGATGGACTTGGCGGTACGGGGGTGGATCCCGCCGCCCGGCGAGAGCAGCCCCTTGTCGTAATCGGCCCAGGACGAGCGGGGCAGTTCGAAGAGGCGGCGGCGCTCCGCGTAGGAGGTGGCCGCTTCGGGGTGCGGGTCGAGGAAGATGTGCCGGTGGTCGAAGGCGGCCACCAGCCGGATGTGCTCGGAGAGCAGCATGCCGTTGCCGAAGACGTCGCCGGACATGTCGCCGACGCCGACGACGGTGAAGTCCTCGGTCTGGGTGTCGTGGCCGCGCTCGCGGAAGTGCCGCTTGACGGACTCCCAGGCGCCGCGCGCGGTGATGCCCATGCCCTTGTGGTCGTAGCCCGCGCTGCCGCCGGAGGCGAAGGCGTCCCCGAGCCAGAAGTCGTAGGCGACCGCGACGTCGTTGGCGATGTCGGAGAAGCTGGCGGTGCCCTTGTCGGCGGCGACGACGAGGTAGGTGTCGTCCCCGTCGTGGCGGACGACGTCGGCGGGCGGCACGACCTCGCCGGCGACCATGTTGTCGGTGATGTCGAGCAGCGCCGAGATGAAGATCTTGTACGAGGCGATGCCCTCGGCGAGCCAGGCGTCCCGGTCGACGGCCGGGTCGGGGAGCCGCTTGGCGACGAAGCCGCCCTTGGCGCCCACCGGCACGATCACCGTGTTCTTGACCATCTGGGCCTTGACCAGGCCGAGGATCTCGGTACGGAAGTCCTCCCGCCGGTCCGACCAGCGCAGCCCGCCGCGCGCGACCTTGCCGAAGCGCAGGTGGACGCCCTCGACGCGCGGGGAGTAGACCCAGATCTCGTAGGCGGGGCGGGGCGCGGGCAGGTCGGGGATGGCCTGCGGGTCGAACTTCATCGACACATAGCCATGCTGCTCACCGGCCGAGGTCCGCTGGAAGAAATTGGTCCGCAGCGTGGCCTTGATGAGGGTGAGGAAGGAGCGCAGGATGCGGTCCTCGTCGAGGCTCGCGACCTGGTCGAGGGCGCCGTCCAGCTCCTCCAGCATGGCCTCGGTCAGCTCGGTGCCCGCGCGCTGCCGCTCCGGGGACATCCGGGCCTCGAAGAGGGAGATCAGCAGCCGGGTGGTGTGCGTGTTGGAGCGGAGGGTGGCCTCCATGTACTCCTGGCTGAAGGTCGAGCCGGACTGGCGCAGGTACTTGGCGTACGCGCGGAGCACCATCGCCTGCCGCCAGTCGAGGCCGGCCCCGAGGACGAGGGAGTTGAAGCCGTCGTTCTCGGCGGCGCCGGTCCATACGGCGGCGAACGCGTTCTGGAAGCGCTCGCGGTCGTCCTCGGTGAGGAAGTCGCCGCCGGTGCCCGCGCCGGCCGCGCTCTGCGGCAGCCGGAGCCCGAAGTCGTAGATCCAGGCGTGGGTGCGGTCGGCGCAGCGCAGCTCGTACGGCCGCTCGTCGACGACCTCGACGCCGAGGCGCTGGAGGACCGGGAGGACGGCGGAGAGGGAGACCTGTTCGCCGGTGCGGTAGATCTTGAAGCGGCGCTCGCCGGGGCCGGCGCCGACCGGCTCGTACAGGGAGAGCGAGAAATCCTCGCGCTCCTGGTCGAGGGCTTCGAGGTGGACGAGGTCGGCGACGGCGGCGCGCGGCGCGTGGTCGGCCTTGTACCCCTCGGGGAAGGCGGCGCCGTACCTGCGGAGCAGTTCGGCGGCGCGCTCCTCGCCGCACTCGGCGTTGAGCGCCTCGCCGAACGCGTCGGCCCAGGAGCGGGTGGCGGCGGCGAGCCGGGCCTCGATCCGGTCGGTGTCGGCGTCGGTGAGCTTGGCCAGCTCGGTGCCCCGGGGGACCCGGACGACGAAGTGCAGCCGGGAGAGAATCGATTCTGTGTTCCACGCGGTGAAGTCGACGCTGGTGCCGCCCAGCTCCTCCTTGAGGATGTCGACGAGCCGCAGCCGGACCGCGGTGGTGTAGCGGTCCCGGGGCAGGTAGACGAGGGCCGAGTAGTAGCGGCCGTACTCGTCCTGGCGCAGGTAGAGCCGGAGCCTGCGGCGCTCCTGGAGGTAGAGCACGCTGGTGACGATCGAGCGGAGCTCGTCGACGGGCGTCTGGAAGAGCTCGTCGCGCGGGTAGGTCTCCAGGATCTGGAGGAGGTCGCGGCCGTCGTGGCTGTTGGGCGAGAAGCCCGCGCCGTCCAGGACCTCGGCGACCTTGCGGCGGATGACCGGGACGCGCCGGACGGACTCGGTGTACGCGGCGGAGGAGAAGAGCCCGAGGAAGCGGCGCTCGCCGACGACATTGCCCTTGTCGTCGAACTTCTTCACCCCGACGTAGTCGAGGTAGCTGGGGCGGTGGACGGTGGCGCGGCTGTTGGCCTTGGTGAGGACGAGCAGCTTGTGCTCGCGGGCCTTGGCGCGGGCGTCGGCGGGGAGCCGGCTGAAGGAGGGGCTGACCGGGTGGTCGTCCTCCTCGCTGTGGTGCGGGTCGGAGCGGAGCACGCCGAGCCCGGTGCCGGGGACGGCGGAGAGCGCGTCGCTGTCGGTGAGCTGGTATTCGCGGTAGCCGAGGAAGGTGAAGTGGTCGGCGGCGAGCCAGCGCAGCAGCTCGCGGGCCTCCTCGACCTCCTGGTCGCGCAGGTCGTCGGCGGTGGGCTCGGTGGGCAGGTCCTCGGCGATACGGAGCGCGGCCTGCCGCATCTTGTCCCAGTCCTCGACGGTCTCGCGGACGTCGGAGAGGATGCGGAGCAGGTCGGCGGTGATCTGCTGGAGGTCGGCGCGGTCGCTCTCGCGGTCCACCTCGACATGGATCCAGGACTCGGTGAGCGCGTCGTGGGGGCGCTCCGCGGAGTCGGCCACCCCTTCGGGGAGCACCTCGATCAGCTTTCCGGCGACATCGCGGCGCACAGTGATCTGCGGGTGGATCACGACATGGATGCCGCGGCCCTGCCGGGAGAGTTCGTTGGTGACGGAGTCGACGAGGAAGGGCATGTCGTCGGTGACGACCTCGACCACGGAGTGGCTGCACGTCCAGCCGTTCTCCTCGACCGTCGGGGTGTGCACCCGTACGTTGGCGGTGCCCTGGGGACGGTGTCCGGCGAGCCGGTAGTGGGAGAGCGCGGCGCCGAGGATGTCGGCGGACTCACGGCCCGCCAGGTCCTCGGGGGCGGTGTGCAGGTAGTAGCGCTGGAGGTACGCGAGGAGCGCGGCACCGTCGGCGCCGTCCCCGTACGGGGACACCGTGTCGTCCGGACTCCGGCCCCCCGGCCCCCCGGTACCCCCCACCGGGCTGTTCTCAGCGGCCCGGGCCGCCTGTTCGAGCAGCTCGGCCTTGGCTTCGTCCAGCTTGGTCTGCATGTCCTCTGGCTCCTGTCGCGCGCCGTTGCGTGACGTAGGTGAAGGAAGCGACACAACGCCACGACGCGGTGTTTCCGGTCGAGGTCGACGTTATGCCGCGATGAGAGATGTCCGGGGCCTTATTGACCAATTTTGACAGTCGCCGCGCTTCCGGTTCGGTACCGGACGGACGATCCTGGCCTGGGCCATGCCCGAGGTGAGCGGCGGTCGCCCGGGCGCCGTGGCGGTCCGGGCGCAGGCCGGGGGCTCCACTGCCCCCACGGCGTATCGCGCTGATCACGGGCACAAGGCTATCTCTCCCCACCGGGGCGCCGTCATGATCTGCTTGTGTACAAAAGCAAGGCTCCGAATTGGCCACTTCGGACAGGCCCACGGGGTGGTGCGGGGTGACCCGGACGGCCCGTGCGGACGGCCAGCGGTACTCGTCGGAGAGGGCTACGTTGAGACCAGAGCCCCATCCTCCCCGGGAGCAGCCATGGCACCGCAGATCCTGATCGTCACCGGTGACGCCGCCGAGTCCCTCGAAGTCCTCTATCCGTACCAGCGTCTGCGCGAAGAGGGGTACGAGGTCCATATCGCCGCTCCTTCCCGAAAGAAACTCCGGTTCGTGGTCCATGACTTCGAGCCCGGCTTCGACACGTACACCGAGAAGCCGGGGTACACCTTCCCCGCCGACCTGGCCTTCTCCGAGGTCGACCCGACGGCTTACGCCGCCCTGGTGATCCCGGGCGGCCGGGCCCCCGAATATCTGCGCGGCGACGCGGAGCTGCGCAAGATCCTCAAGTCCTTCTTCGACGCGGACAAGCCGGTGGCCCAGATCTGCCACGGCCCCCTGCTGACCGCCGCGATCGGCGAACTGGCGGGCCGGCGCGTCACCGCTTACCCGGCCCTGGAACCCGACATGCAGAGCGCGGGCGCGACCTTCCAGGACACGGAGGTCGTGGTGGACGGCCCCCTGATCTCCTCCCGGGCCTGGCCCGACCACTCCGCCTGGATGCGCGCCTTCCTGACCCTGCTCCGCACCGAGGCCCCGGTGACCTGACCGGCCGGCATCCCGTGTTCGTCGCGGTGGCGCTACGCCGTCTCCCGGGCCAGGGACACCGCCTCCTCCAGGGTGTCCACGACCGGGGCGCCGGTCCTCTCCAGCGCGGCGCGGCTGTTGGTGCCGCCGGTGTAGAGGACGGCCCGCGCTCCCACATGTGCCGCCGCCACCGCGTCGTCGACCGCGTCGCCGATCACCACCGTGCGCTCGGCGGATATCCCCCCGGCGGCCCCGGGCAGCCCCGCGAGCGCGGTCAGGTGGCGCTCCAGGTGGAGCGCCTTGCTGCCGCCGGACGGGCCCGTGCGGCCGTCGACCCGCAGGAAGTGCGGCTCGATCCCGTATCCCCGCACGACCGGGACGAGTTGGTCGTGCCCGTACATGCTCAGCAAGGACTGGCTGCCGCCCGCGAGCGCCCACCCCGCGAGCAGTTCCTCGACGCCGCGCGTCAGTCCGCACGCCACCCGCAGCTCCGTGTAGTGGCGGTGGAACGCCTCGTCCATGGCGACCCATTCGCTGTCGCTCGGCGCCCGCCCCATCAGCCGCTCGTAGAAACGCGGCAGGGGGACGCAGTGCAGCTCCCGGTAGCGGTCGAGCGTGACGGGCCCGACCGCTGTCTCCGCGAGCGCCGCGTTGGTCGCCCCGACGACCGCGCGCATGTCGTCGAGGATCGTGCCGTTCCAGTCCCACACCAGGTGGGGGGTGCGATTCCTCATGCCCAAAACCGTACCGGCCGGGTCTGACAACGTCCCCGGCGCGGCGCTGACCAGCGCAAACCGTCGCGCGGACGGGGTCAGGCGATGAGCTGCGGGATCTCCTGGACGCCGTACCAGAGCAGCTCGTGGTCCTCCGCGCCGTCCACCGTGAACCGCGCGTCGTCGTCGCCGTGGTCCGCCGCGCCGAGCGCCGCCGCCGCTGCCGTGACGTCCGCGTCCGCCTCGTCGGAGTCGACGTGCACCGCCGCGGCCGTACGGAGCGCGATCGCCCCCGCGATCCGCACCTCGCCGAGCGAGGAGGCGTCCAGCCGCAGATCGGGGTCGGAGACGGCCTCCCGGTCCGGGACGTCCGCGGCGACGACCACCCGGCGGCGGGCGGCGGCCGGGTCAGCGGCGATCAGCCGGAGCGAGGCGGCGGCGGCCCGGTTGAGGGCGGCGTACTCCAGCTCCTCGATGTCGTCCGAGAGGTACCACTCGCGCAGCCCCGGGGTCACCGCGTACGCGGTGAGCGGTCCCGGTCCCACCTCCCCCGCCCGGTGCGCCTCGGCGAGAGCGGAGAGCGTCAAGGGGACGTAGACACGCATGGCGGGGCCGCTTTCGTCGTCGGGAGAAGACCTAAGGATACGTGGGCCGCTCCCTCTTCGGGGTGACGCCCAAGGCACCCGCAGCCGTCCACCGGAAACCACGCCGGCCGGTACCGCCACGCGTCGCACCGTCCGAAGTTCGCCCGGATAGGTGAACGTGGCGCCGTGTGTCCACCCCGCTCCCCGCCCCTTGCGACGCTCCGCCGAGGCCCCGTAAAAGATGCCCCAACAGAAGTTACCGACCGGTATCCACCGGACGGGCAGAACGGGGGCGATCTGCATGCACCGGACCACTGCTTCCACCGGGACCACAACGACCAGGAACACCTCGTCCACGAGGACGGCTTCCGCCGCCAGGACCCGGCCGCCGGGCCGCCGCGACGCCCGGGGCCCCGGCGCGGCCCGCCCGCGCCCGCTCCGGCGCCCGCCCACCGCCCCCGCGCCCCACGAACTCTTCGCCGAACGGCTGCTCGCCGTCCTCAGCGGCCACCGACCCGTCCACTGGATGCTCGGCAGGACCGTGGGCGAGGCGTACGAACAGCTCGTCCGGCTCGCCCCGGGCACCCCGCTCAGGGCCAGGGGCGTCCGCCCGGTCATCCGCACCTGCCGCTGCTCACAGCCCCGCCCGGGGGTCCTGGAGGCATCCGCCAGCATCGCCGCCGGCGAACAGGTCCGCGCCCTCGCCTTCCGCCTGGAACAGAGCCCGGACCTCCGCTGGCGGTGCGCGGCCGTCGAGGTCGGCGGGGCCCCGGCACGCGGCGCCGACCGGTGACCCGCACCACGGGGCGCGCGAGGCCGCCGTACGGAAACGGGCCGGGGCGCGCACCACAGCGGTGCGCGCCCCGGCCCGTACGGCCTTCCCGGCTACTTCTTGCGGCGGCGGCCCGGCGCGCTCTTCTGCGCCTTGCGGCGCTCCGCCCGCGTCATCCCGTCCGACGTGGAGCGGGTCGGCCCGTCCGCGCTCTGGAAGTCGCCCTCGACGATGCCGCCCTCGCCGTCCACCGTGGGCGCGGAGAAGTGCAGCCGGTCGGGGCGCTGCGGCGCGTCGAGGCCCTTCGCCCGGATCTCGGGGCGCGCGGCGGCGGGCACCGCGTCCTCCTTCTTCTCCAGCGAGGTGCGCTCCGCGGCGTCCTCCACCGGGACCTCCTCGACCTGCTGCTCGACCTGGACCTCCAGGTTGAACAGATAGCCGACGGACTCCTCCTTGATGCCCTCCATCATGGCGTTGAACATGTCGAAGCCCTCCCGCTGGTACTCGACCAGCGGGTCCTTCTGGGCCATCGCCCGCAGGCCGATGCCCTCCTGGAGGTAGTCCATCTCGTACAGGTGCTCACGCCACTTGCGGTCCAGGACGGAGAGGACCACGCGGCGCTCCAGCTCCCGCATGATGTCCGAGCCGAGCTGCTTCTCGCGCTCCTCGTACTGGGCGTAGATGTCGTCCTTGATGGACTCGGAGATGAACTCGGCGGTGATCCCGGCCCGGTCGCCGGCCGCGTCCTCCAGCTCCTCGATGGTGACCTTGGCCGGGTAGAGCTGCTTGAAGGCGCCCCACAGCCGGTCCAGGTCCCACTCCTCGGCGAAGCCCTCGACGGTCTCGGCCTGGATGTACGCCTCGATCGTGTCGTCCATGAAGTGGCGCACCTGCTCCTGGAGGTCCTCGCCCTCCAGGACCCGGCGGCGCTCGCCGTAGATGACCTCGCGCTGCCGGTTGAGCACCTCGTCGTACTTCAGGACGTTCTTACGGGTCTCGAAGTTCTGCTGCTCGACCTGCGACTGCGCGGAGGCGATGGCCCGGGTGACCATCTTGTTCTCGATCGGGACGTCGTCCGGCACGTTCGCCATGGACATCACGCGCTCGACCATCTGCGCCTTGAAGAGCCGCATCAGGTCGTCGCCGAGCGAGAGGTAGAAGCGGGACTCGCCGGGGTCGCCCTGACGTCCGGAGCGACCGCGGAGCTGGTTGTCGATACGGCGCGACTCGTGGCGCTCCGTGCCCAGCACGTAGAGCCCGCCCAACTCCTTGACCTCTTCGAACTCCGACTTGACGGCCTCCTTGGCCTTCTCCAGAGCGCGCGGCAGTCCGGTCGACCACTCCTCGACCTGCTCGACGGGGTCGAGGCCGCTCTGGCGCAGCTCCGCCTCGGCGAGGTCGTCGGGGTTCCCGCCGAGCTTGATGTCCGTACCACGGCCGGCCATGTTGGTCGCGACGGTGACGGCGCCCTTCCGGCCGGCCTGGGCGACGATGATCGCCTCGCGGTCGTTCTGCTTGGCGTTCAGCACCTCGTGCGGCACGCCGCGCTTGCTGAGCTGCTGCGAGAGGTACTCGGACTTCTCGACGGAGGTGGTGCCGACCAGGACCGGCTGGCCCTTCTCGTGCCGCTCCACGATGTCGTCGACGACCGCCGCGAACTTGGCGACCTCGGTGCGGTAGATCAGGTCGGACTGGTCGAGGCGGCGCATCGGCCGGTTGGTCGGGATGGGCACGACGCCCAGCTTGTAGATCTGGTGGAACTCGGCGGCCTCGGTCATGGCCGTACCGGTCATACCGGAGAGCTTGTTGTAGAGGCGGAAGAAGTTCTGGAGGGTGATCGTGGCGAGCGTCTGGTTCTCGTCCTTGATGTCCACCCCTTCCTTCGCCTCGATCGCCTGGTGCATGCCCTCGTTGTAGCGGCGTCCGGCGAGGACACGGCCGGTGTGCTCGTCGACGATCATGACCTCGCCGTCGATGACGACGTAGTCCTTGTCGTTCTTGAACAGTTCCTTCGCCTTGATGGCGTTGTTGAGATAACCGACGAGCGGGGTGTTGACCGACTCGTACAGGTTGTCGATACCGAGCCAGTCCTCGACCTTGGAGACGCCGGACTCGTGGATGGCGACCGTGCGCTTCTTCTCGTCGACCTCGTAGTCGCCGGTCTCCTCGATGCCCTTGAGCGGGTTGCCCGCCTCGCCCTTGGTGAGCCGCCGGACCAGCTTGGCGAAGTCTCCGTACCACTTCGTGGCCTGGTCGGCGGGGCCCGAGATGATCAGCGGCGTACGCGCCTCGTCCACCAGGATCGAGTCGACCTCGTCCACGACGGCGAAGTTGTGGCCGCGCTGGACCAGCTCGTCCTTCGACCACGCCATGTTGTCGCGCAGATAGTCGAAGCCGAACTCGTTGTTCGTGCCGTATGTGATGTCGCACGCGTACTGCTCGCGGCGCTGCGCGGGCGACATGTTCGCCAGGATGCAGCCGACCTCAAGCCCCAGGAACTTGTGGACCCGCCCCATCAGCTCGGAGTCGCGCGAGGCCAGGTAGTCGTTGACCGTGATCAGGTGCACGCCCTCGCCGGAGAGCGCGTTGAGGTACGCGGGGAGCGTGCCGACGAGGGTCTTGCCCTCACCGGTCTTCATCTCGGCGACGAAGCCGAGGTGGAGCGCGGCCCCGCCCATGATCTGCACGTCGTAGTGGCGCTGGCCCAGGACACGCTTGGCCGCCTCACGGACGGTGGCGAACGCCTCGGGGAGCAGGTCGTCCAGGCTCTCGCCGTCGGCGTACCGCTCTTTGTACTCGGCGGT
Organism: Streptomyces sp. NPDC093085; assembly: GCF_040683935.1. Taxonomy (NCBI): domain Bacteria; kingdom Bacillati; phylum Actinomycetota; class Actinomycetes; order Kitasatosporales; family Streptomycetaceae; genus Streptomyces; species Streptomyces sp. NPDC093085. The sequence continues at coordinate 284,206 of NZ_JBFBFB010000008.1, forward strand.
GAGCGCCTTCAACTCCGCATCGGAGAGGTTGACGAAGTCCTCTTCGATGGAGTTGACCTGGTCCGCGATGCGGTGCAGTTTGCGCAGGATCTTGCCTTCGCCTGCACGCATGAGCTTGTTGAAGACGGACACTGAGGCTGGTCTCCTTGCCGGTCGGGCCTGGCACGTGGTCGGTATCGGACACGGGCGCGGGCACGGCAGGCGGGCCCCACCGCAACGGCCATCGTAAGCGAGGACGCGGCCGCGCCGGGAGGGCCGCCGTCGCGCGGGTCTGCCGCCCACCCGCCTATATGAACGCGCGGAGACCACGGAAGGTGCCGGTACGGCCGAAAACCACTCGCCCCGGGTCTACGGGCTCCGCAGAATCCGTCCATGGAACCCGTCTCCCTCACCACCGCGCGCCTCCTGCTCCGCCCCCTGGGCCCCGACGACGCCGCCGCCGTCCACGCGATCTGCCAGGACCCCGGGATACAGCGCTGGGTGGCCCTCCCCACCCCGTACGAGCCCGAGCACGCGGAACGCTTCGTCGAGCAGAGCGTGCCGGACGGCTGGCGCTCGGGGACGATCTGCACCTTCGGGATGCTGCCGGCCGACGGCGGCCCGCTGCTGGGCGCCGTGAACGCGCACCGTCAGACCGGCACCTGGGAGATCGGCTACTGGACGGCGAGGGAGCACCGGGGCCGCGGCTATACGACGGAGGCGGTACGGGCCGTGGCGCACTGGTCCTTCACGGCGCTGGGCGCGGGGCGGCTGGAGTGGCGCGCCGAGGTCGGCAACACGGGGTCACGGGCGGTGGCGGAGCGGGCCGGTTTCACGGTGGAGGGGGTGCTGCGCGCGGCGGTTTTCCAGCAGGGCACGCTGCGGGACGCGTGGGTGGGCTCGCTGCTCCCCTCGGACCTGGGGCTGGCGGGGCCGTACGCGTATCTGCCCCACCCGGGGTGACCGGCGGGCCCCGCCGATCAGGCGGGCCGACGGCGCGTATCCGCAGGTCAAAGGGTGGCCGCCACCGTCTCCCGGGCCCGTTGTCAGTGCCGGCGTCTATCGTGCGGTCCATGACGACTGCGCCGCCCGCCACTCTCGAACTCTCCGCCGACGAGGCCCGCCGCACGGCACTGCGCGCCCAGGGCTTCCTGGGCGCGCAGGACCGACGCGGCGGGGTACGGGGGGTGCTCCGCCACCTCGGCGCCGTCCAGCTCGACACGATCTCGGTGCTGGCCAGGTCGCACGAGCTGATTCCGTACGCACGGCTGGGCGCGGTGGGCCGCCGTACGGTCGAGGACGCCTACTGGACGCCGCCGGGCGACGGCACCGCGCCCGCCGAGCCGCACGCGTTCGAGTACTGGTCGCACGCGGCGTGCGTGCTGCCCATCGAGGAGTGGCCGCACTTCGCCTTCCGCCGCCGCGCCTACCGCGCCCGCCCGCACTGGCACCACGAGCTGACGGACGGCGCGTACGACGCGGTGATCAAGCAGTTGCGCGCCGAGGGCCCGCTGACCGCCACGGAGCTGGGCGGCGCCAAGAACGGCGGCCTGTGGTGGGACTGGTCGGAGGCGAAGGTCGCCGTCGAGCGCGCCCTGATGTACGGGGAGGTGGTGTGCACCGGGCGGCGGAGCTGGAAGCGGGTGTACGACCTCGCGGAGCGCGCCATTCCGGACCCGCTGCTCCATGACGACCTGGATGACACGGAGTGCCTGCGCCGGCTGGTGGCGCTCGCCGGGCAGTCGCTCGGGGTGGGCACCCGCGCCGACATCGCCGACTACCACCGGCTCAAGGGCGAGCAGTTCGACGCGGTGGTAGCGGACTCGGGGCTGGTCCCGGTACGGGTCGAGGGGTGGTCGAAGCCGGCCTGGGCGGACCCGGCGGCGCTGGCGAGCCCCCCGCGCGGCCGGCACCGTACGACCCTGCTGTCGCCGTTCGACTCGCTGATCTGGGAGCGGGCCCGCACCGAGCGGATCTTCGGATTCAGCCACCGGCTGGAGGCGTACGTCCCCAAGGCGAAGCGGATACACGGCTACTTCGCGATGCCGCTGCTCTCCGGGGGCCGGCTGCTGGGCCGGGTCGACCCGGCGCGCGAAGGACGGACGCTGGTGGCCAAGCAGGTGTCGCTGGACACCCCGAAGGCCGTGGCCCCGATGGCGACGGCGCTGCGGGAGGCCGCGGAGTGGGTCGGCTGCACGGATGTACGGGTGGAGCGCGTCGACCCGCCGGAGCTGCGCGCCCCGCTGGAGCGTGCCCTCACCGAGGCGGAGTGAGACCGGAACACGAGGTGGCTCCGGGGCGGAGATGACTCGGGAGAGTGGGTGACTCCGGGGCCCGGGGGCTCCGGAGTCAGCGGATTTCGAGGATCTTCTCGCGCATCGCGTAGACCACGGCCTCCATCCGGGAGTGGAGTTGCAGCTTCTCCAGGATGTTGCGGACGTGGTTCTTCACGGTGTTCTCGGAGATGAACAACTCCTTGGCGATGTCCCGGTTGTTCATCCCGGTGGCCACCAGCTTCAGCACCTCCAGCTCCCGGTCGGTCAGCCGGGGCGCGGGCAGCAGCCTGCGCTCGTCGGTGCGCTGGATCATCGACTTGAACTCGGTGAGCAGCTTGGACGCCATGGACGGGCTGATCTGCGACTGGCCGTCGGCCACGGCGCGGATCGCGGTGGCGACCTCGTCGGTGGAGATCTCCTTGAGGAGGTAGCCGGTGGCGCCCGCCTTGATCGCGTCGTAGAGGTCGGCCTCCTCGTCGCTGATCGTCAGCATGATGATCTTCGCGCTGGGCGCCACCTCCTTGATGGAGGTGCACGCCTCGATACCGCCGCGCTTGGGCATCCTGACGTCCATCAGCACGATGTCCGGCAGCAGGTCCGCGGCCTTGTCGACGGCCTCGGCGCCGTCCCCCGCCTCCCCGACGACCTGGATGTCCTCCTCCTGCGCGAGGACGATCTCCAGCCCCCGGCGGAAGAGCGCGTGGTCGTCCACGACGAGGACCCGGATCGGTTCCGGGCGCGTACCGCCCGGAACCGTCTCCGCGTCGGCCTCGGCGCCGCCCACCGCGCCGCCGGCCCCACCGGCGTGATGCACCGGTCCGAAGGTGTCCGCCATCATTCCTCCCCCTGAGGGCCATGGCCCGCATTCATGAGTCATGAGTACCGGCCAACCGCAGTTCGCAGACCACTTGTTGGCTTGCCCTGCCATGATTTCATGCCCGGGAGGTGAAGGGGTCGTCCTCAGGACGTGCCCGGGTGTCCCCAAGGGCTCTACGAACGCTCGGGGACACCGACGGGCGTATTGTTCCAGCCGCTTTTCCGGCTGGATTCCGGCGTTTCCACGGGTGATCGCCGGGGCCGGCCGGTGGATCCGACCCGTGGGTCAGCCGCCGAGCGCACCGCCCGCGCCGCCCGCCTCCGAGCCGGCCAGCGGGTCCGTCCTGAGATGAATGACGCCGTAGTCGTAGGCGTGGCGCCGGTAGACGACGCTGGGTTCCTTGGTGTCGGAATCGACGAAGAGATAGAAGTCGTGACCGACCAGCTCCATCTCGTAGAGCGCCTGATCGAGGGTCATGGGCGCGGCGACATGGGTCTTCTCACGGACCACCAGCGGGCCTTCGCCCTGTACCTCCAACGTCCCGATCATGGTGGTGGGGACGGCCTCGCGGACCTCGTCCGCCACCGTCGCGCCGTTCGCGTCCAGCCGGGCCACGTCGGGAACCACATCGACCACCTCCGCCGCCGACAACCGGCCGTTGCCCCGCCGGTTGTGGCGCTTCTCGTGCTGCTTCCGCAGCCGCGCCTCCAGCTTGCCGGTGGCCAGGTCGAGCGCCGCGTACGGATCGGCGGCGGCCGCCTCCGCACGGATCACGGGGCCCCGCGAGTGCAGGGTGATCTCCACCCGGTCACTCCGCTCGGCCTGCCGCGGGTTGTGCTCCTTGGACACCTCGACATCGAGGCTGATCACCTTGGCGTCGAGCTTCTGGATCTTCTCCAGCTTCAGCTTCTCCGCCACGTGCTTGCGGAACCGCTCAGGTACCTCTGTCTTGCGGCCCTTGACGACGATGTCCACGCAGAACTCCGTTCCCGGATCACTCCGCCTCGTCGCGGAGTTCTCCTTGTTGCACCAGGCCCCGGGTGGTCACCGGAGCCTCGGACTTGGCGACTTTCACCTCCTCCTCCCCCAGCGGCGAGATCCCCACTCCCCTGAACTCACGGGGGTCTGAAAAGCGCCGGAGCACACCAGTGCATTCCACGAGTCATGGCTCGCGCCATTCCTCATAACCGAACATAGACCCCCCGGACGGGTGTCGGCACCCGCTACCGGGAGGTACCTCTGTTCCGCTCTTTTCCTGCCCTGTTTACCTGCAACGATGCACGCTCGCCGTCAGTTCCGGTTTATTTCGAAAGACAGCGGCGGAGCGGCCACCACGGCGGCGCTCACCGGTACGCCTCCGGAAATACCGGAACCTATTGCGGCACGCAGTGCCCTCGCGCCTTCGGCTATCGAGGCACCGGTTGTCATGACATCGTCCACCAGCACCACCCGGCCTCCTTCCAGCAGCCGGGTACCCCCGACGGCGACCTCCAAAGCCCCCGCGAGATTCGCCTGCCGCTGCCGGGCGCCGAGCCCCGCCTGATCGGCCACCGCGCGGCGCTGCCGGAGCAGCGGCAGCACCCGGCACTCCCGCCCGGAGCGCCGCAGCTCCCCGGCTGCGGCCAGCGCCACCCGGCGCCCCGCGTCATGCCCCCGCGCGCCCACCGCGCGCCGCGTGGACGGCACCGGGACCAGCAGCAGCGGCCCCACCCCGGTCCCGGGCGGCGCGGCGGCCCGTACCGCGCCCGCCAGGGCCCGCCCCAGGGGTCCGGCGAGGCCCAGCGCCCCGCGCTCCTTGTGGGCGAGCAGAACCGCCCGTACGGCGTCCTCGTACGGCGCGGCGGCGTGCACGGCGGGCAGCCCCGGCGGCTCCGGCACCGGCCGCACCCGGCACGGCCACGCCCCGTACAGGGCCCGGCCACATGGCTCGCACAGAGGTGTCCTGGGGCTCCCGCAGCCGCCACAGGCGACCGGCAGCACCAGGCCGGTGATCTCCCGCCACCACGCCCGCATGAGACACACTGTGCCAACCCGGGCTCCGCCCGGCCACCCCTGTGGACAACACATTCCGGCAAAGCCGCCACCGGCCGTTTCCACCCCCGCGAGGGCGCCCGCGCAGAACCCGCGCGCCCCCGGCGCACCACGCGCGGAGTGCCCTCACGGCCGTACGCCCGCCCCGTGAAGACCGTACGAGCAGACCCCCTGCGGAAGCCTGCTGAAGCCCCCTGACCCCCTCCGGAAGCCCCCGAAAGCGCCCTGCGGGAGGCCCCCCGGAGCCAGAGGCCCCCGCCCCGGAGCCCGCCCCGGCGTCAGCCCGGGTAGACCGGGGAGGACCCCACCTCGACCATGGTCTGCCAGTTCGCCCCCGTGGGCAGCCGGACGATCCCGGCGTCCTCGGAGTCGGCCACCACGGGCTGCTGGTCGTCGTCGGCCGCGGCGATCGCCGTCACCTGGTTCAGCCCCGGCAGCACGCTCGACGCCGAGGTCGACCCGTCGGTCTGTATGTAGCGGACCTGCTGGACGCCGCCCTGCTCCTTGCCGACCACCACGAGCCTGCTCGGCCCCGCCCAGGAGACCGCGGTGACCGTCTCCATCTGCGGCGCGGCCGACAGCAGCGCCGTCACCGACACCACCGGGTCGGGCCCCGAGCCCTGCCGCTCCACCCGCCCGATCTGGAGCGTGGTACGGCCGTCCTTGGTCAGCAGCAGCGCGATCCGCACCCCGTCCGCCGACACCCGCAGCCCCTCGATCCTGGCCCCGTCCAGCCCCTCGACCGTGACCGGCTGCGGGGTCCCCGTACCGCCCGCGAAGCGCAGCAGCCGGGGCGCGGCCGGGTCCCGGTCGGCGACCCACAGATCGCCGCGCCCGTCCCAGGACGGCGCCGACAGCCGCCGCTTCTCGTCCGGTCCCTTGCTGGCGGCCAGCGGTTCGCCCGGTTCGCTGTCCGCCAGGATCGACGACACATAGAGCGACTTGGCGTCCTTGGTGACCCCGGCCGCGTGCTTCTCGTCGCGCGCCACCCCGACCCAGCCGAGCTTCAGCTCGCCCTTGCCGAGCGGCCCGATCACCTGCGACCGGTCGACGCTCTCGCCGCCGCCCGCGGTCTGGAGCAGCGAGAGCCGCCCCTGGTCGTCCACGTAGTACGGGTTGTCGGGCCGCCCCGTGGTGCGGTCCGGCGCGAACTCCTTGGCCTGGTCGCCGCTGAGCACACAGAGCGAGGAGCCGTCCGCCAGCAGCTCGACCTGCCCCACCGGGGTGGCCGTCAGGTCCCGCAGGGTGAAGAGGAGTTGCGCGGCCATCTTGCGGCACTGTGTGCGCCCCGCCTTGGCCGCCTTCGCGTTGAGCGGCACCTTGAGGGCGTTACGGTCGTCGAACTCCAGCGAGGTGGTGCCCTTCTGGAGCGCCGTACCGGCCGGGAACGGCGAGTCCACCACCGGCTTCAGCCAGTTCGTCGGACCGTCGAGAAGCTCCTTGACCGCCTGGGTGACCGGGTCCATCCGGCTCGTCGGGTCTATCCGCTGCCGGATGTAGACCGGGTCGGCGACCAGCCAGTCCTCCCCCGAGGCGAAGTAGTACTTGTTCACGGAGCGGTAGTTGCGCTGGAAGTCCGACTCACCGAGCACCAGCCCCTGGGGCAGCTCGTCGATCCGCCACTCCTTGGTGCCGCCGATGTTCTGGCGCACCAGATGGATGGATCCGTTGTACGCGGTCGGCTCCATCGGCTGATAGGCGTGCGAGGAGTCCACATCGGCGATCCGGTCGCCGTACAGCGGATAGGTCAGCCCGCCGGTCTCCGAGCCCGACGCCTCCTTGGGGGTCGCGGGGTCCGGCGCGGCGCGCAGCACCGTCGTACCCGCGCCGGGCTGCCAGTAGCGGGAGGCCTCCGGCGTCAGATACTTCCTGGCCATCGCGAAGTCGGGATCGTCGCTGGTCATGGCCTCCAGGAAGCCGTCCACGATCTCGGCGGGGCGGGCCTTCTCGCGCGGCGGTACGGCGTACACCCGCACCTGGGACTCCCCGGCCGGGGACGCCTTGACCGGCTCCACGTCCCCGCTGTCGGGGATCGAGGCGCACCCGGCCAGCAGCACGGCGAGCACTCCCGGCACGACCGGGGTGCGCACCGCCCTTCCCAGCCCGAACCGACGGCGGTCAGCGCCCACGTACCGTGCCCTCCCGTTGCTGTCGTTCCTGCCGTTCCTGAGCCGCCCGCGCGGAACCGTCGGCCCCGCTTCCGGCGCCTTCCGCATCGTCCGCCCGCCCCCCGGCGCCTTCGGTACCACCCTCGCCGCCGCCCTCGGGCACCCGCTCCTCGGCGGGCCGCACCACCCGGGCGCCGCTCCCCGGCAGCGCGGCGGGGTCCACCGCCGCGGTCGTACGGGGCAGCGTCGCGGGCCCCGGGGCGGCCGGGAGCGCGGCGCGCTCCATGCGTGGCTGGGCCGGCACGGCGGCCAGCCGGTGCGCGCTCGCCTTCGGGTCGGCGGCCCCGGCGTTCTCCCGGTTGCGCCGGGAGTCCTCCGGCTCCAGCGGTATCGGGGAGCCGCGCAGCGCCTCGTCGGCGGTGCGCGGCAGGGTCAGCCGGAACTGGGAGCCGCCGCCGGGCTCGCCCCACGCCTGGAGCCAGCCGCCGTGCAGCCGGGCGTCCTCCACGGCGATCGACAGACCGAGCCCGGTGCCGCCGGTGGTCCTGGCGCGGGCCGGGTCGGCGCGCCAGAACCGGTTGAAGACCCGGGTGGCCTCGCCGGGCTTGAGCCCCACCCCGTAGTCGCGCACGGCGACCGCGACGGCGCCGCCCGCGGCCCCGAGCCGCACCACGACATCCCGTCCCTCGCCGTGCTCGACGGCGTTGACGACCAGGTTGCGCAGGACCCGCTCGACCCGGCGGGCGTCGGCCTCGGCGACCACGGGCTGTTCGTCGCCGCGCACCAGGATCCGGCTGCCCTTCCGCTCGGCCAGCGGCTCGGCGCCGCCGATCACCCGGCGTACCACCTCGCGCAGATCTATCGGCTCGGCCTCCAGGGCCGCCGCGCCCGCGTCGAAGCGGCTGATCTCCAGCAGGTCGGAGAGGAGCGACTCGAACCGGTCGAGCTGGTCCCCGAGGAGTTCGGCGGAGCGGGCCGTCACCGGATCGAAGTCGGCGCGGGCCTCGTGGATGACGTCGGCGGCCATCCGTACGGTCGTCAGCGGGGTGCGCAGCTCGTGCGAGACGTCGGAGACGAAGCGCCGCTGCATCCGCGACAGCTCCTCCAGTTGCTGGATCTTGAGCTGGAGGTTCTGTGCCATCTTGTTGAAGGCTTCACCGAGGCGGGCGATGTCGTCCTCGCCGGTGACCTTCATGCGTTCCTGGAGGCGTCCGGTGGAGAGCCGTTCGGCGATGCCCGCGGCCATCCGTACGGGCGTGACGACCTGCCGCACCACCAGCCAGGCGATGGCGCCCAGCAGGACGACGACGAAGAGCCCGGCGGTGGCCAGGGTGCCCTTGACCAGGTTGAGCGACTGCTCCTCCTGGGTCAGCGGGAAGAGGTAGTAGAGCTCGTACGCGTTGCCGTCGGCGTCGTTCAGCCGCTTGCCGACGATCAGCCCCGGTTCCGGGTCCCGCGCCTCGGTGGCCCGGGTGTAGCGGATCAGTGCGTATGTCTCGTAGGTCCCGGTGCCCTGCGCGACCGCGGTCCGCAGATCGAGGGGGACGCTGGAGAAGTCGACGCCGCCGGAGACCCGGGGGGCCCGGCTGGTGGAGGCCGCGTCCTGCCCGTCGGGGCTCAGGGCGACCACGTTGAAGGCGCCGGGGCCGCCGCTGGCGAGCTGTTCGACCAGGTCGGAGCGCCAGTTGACGGAGTTACGGCCGGACCGTGCGCCGGATCCGTCGCCGTCCCTGCCGCCGAACTGGGCGGCCGGGGAGTCGGCCTTCTCCTTGGCCACGGTGAAGCCGCCGGCCGCCTGGCTCTGGGCGGCCTTCTCCTTGGCTTCGAGCAGGCCGTTGCGGACCTGCCCGATCACCACGAACCCGAGCAGCAGCACCACGCCCAGCGACATCAGCAGGGTCGCCGCGACGACCCGGAGCTGGATGTTCCGCCGCCAGAGCCGTACCGCCGGGAGCAGCGGGCGCCGTACCCAGCGCACCAGCAGCCGGAGCACCGGGGCGCCCGGCGAGCCGTCCTGGAGCAGCCGGCCGCTCTGGAGGAGCCGGACCACCCTCGGGAAGAGCTCCCCGGGCCCGGCGGCCCGCCCCGCACGGACCCCCGGCCCACCGGGTTCACCGGGCTTCGGGGCAGCGCCGCCGCCGGGCATGTCAGCTCGGTCCTGCCTTGTAGCCGACACCGCGCACGGTCACCACGATCTCGGGGCGCTCGGGGTCCTGCTCGACCTTGGAGCGCAGCCGCTGGACATGCACATTGACCAGCCGGGTGTCCGCGGCATGCCGGTACCCCCACACCTGTTCGAGAAGCACCTCGCGGGTGAACACCTGCCACGGCTTACGGGCCAGCGCGACCAGCAGGTCGAACTCCAGCGGCGTCAGCGCGATGGAGTGCCCGTCCCGCTTCACCGAGTGCCCGGCCACATCGATGACCAGGTCACCGATGGCGAGCTGCTCCGGCGCCGGCTCCTCCGACCTGCGCAGCCGCGCCCGGATCCGGGCCACCAGCTCCTTGGGCTTGAACGGCTTGACGATGTAGTCGTCGGCCCCGGACTCCAGGCCCACCACCACATCGACCGTGTCGCTCTTGGCCGTGAGCATGACGATCGGCACCCCGGACTCGGCCCGGATCAGCCGGCACACCTCGATGCCGTCCCGTCCGGGCAGCATGAGGTCGAGCAGCACCAGGTCGGGCTTGGCCTCCCGGAAGGCCGCGAGTGCCTTGTCACCGTCCGCTACGAACGACGGCTCGAAACCTTCACCACGCAGCACAATCCCGAGCATCTCGGCCAGTGCGGTGTCGTCATCGACGACAAGGACGCGTCCCTTCATATCGACATCATCCCATTTTCATTTCCGTTGCGTAGACACGCGTGATCTGTCTCACTGACCGGCATCCCGCCTCCCGTCCGCCCCACACCGTAGTGGAGCGGACACCGTTCCCCGACCGCCCGTTCCCCCGTCCCCTCCCCGCCCCTCCGTCTCCCGCTCCGGTTCAGGAGGCGGGCACGTTGCGCCACACCGTCAGATCCACATTGACGTAGTCGCTCGCCGAATCCTTCGCAGCGAAGCCCAGGACGGTGACCAGACCGTAGTGGCCCGTACCGGTCTTCACACAGATCCGCGACCCCGTGGTGAGGAGCTTGTACTCGATGGACGTGGTGTACCGGGTGTTGGCCCGGCACCCCTCCAGCGTGGCCGGCTCCCCGGCCTCCTGGAGCGCCATGGTGTTCTTGTTGCTCTTGCCCGTGGCGACATACCGGCCGCCCACCGCGTAGCTCGCGTACCCGAAGTCCCCTTCGTAGGAGACGTCCATCTCCTCGGGGCGCGGCGGGTCGTCACCGAAGGTCAGCGCATATCCGGCCGGGATGCTGATCTTCTCGTACCCGGCGGCCTCGGGCTCCGCCGGCGCCGTGCTCTCCTCGCCCCCCGAAGGGGCTTCGGACGACTGTCCCGGGGCCGGTCCCGTCGCCTGTCCCGCGGACGGCGACCGGCTGCTCCCCTTGCCACCGCCTTGGGCGTTCCGACCGTCGCTGTCGGCCCCCATCTTCCCGGCCAGATACGCCCCGGCCCCGACGACCGCGACCACGGCCACCGCCGCCAGGACCAGGGCTGCCCGCTTCCCCTTGCCCTGCTGCCCGTTCGGCCGGGGCGGGGTGCCCTGCTGAGGGTGTGTCATCCCCTGGGTGGGGTACGACGGGTAGCCACCGGCCCCCGTGGCCCCCGGGTAGCCGGGGCCCTGATAGCCGGGGCCCTGGTGGCCGAGCTGGGTCGGCGCGTGGGCGACCTGCGGCGCGGCATGCCCGGCCGCCTGGGTCGCCGGATAGCCGTACCCGGCCGCCGCCTGCGCCGGCTGCCCCTGCGGGGTCTGCGGGGTCTGCGGGGTCTGCGGCGGGGGCGTCGGCGCGGCATACGCGGCCGGGGGCGGCGTCTGCGGCGGCGGGGTCGGGGCGGCGGCCTGGGTGAGGTCCGCGTCGTACGAGGACGGCAGCCAGCCGTCCGGGCGGCGCAGCGCCGGATCCTGGGAGGCCCGGCCGCAGAGCTCGATGATCCTGGCCGTGGACAGCCGCTGCCCGGCATCCCGGTGGAGACAGCCGGTGATGATCTCCCGCAGCTCCTCCGGGACCCGCGACAGATCCGGCTCCTCGTGCGCGATCCGGTACAGGACGGCGTGGACCGACCCGTCGCCGAAGGCGGGCGTCCCCGTCGCCGCGAACGTCGCGAGCTGGCCGAGCGCGAAGATGTCCGTCGCCGCCGTGCAGGCCGCCCCGAGCACCTGCTCGGGCGCCATGAACGACGGGGTGCCCACCATGGCTCCGGTCCCGGTGAGCGCGGTGGTGTCGGCGGCCCGCGCGATCCCGAAGTCGATCACGCGCGGCCCGTCGGCGGAGAGCAGCACATTGGACGGCTTGAGGTCCCGGTGGACGATGCCCGCATGGTGGATGACCTGGAGCGCCTCGGCGATCCCGGCGACCAGCAGCAGCACGGTCCCCACCGGGATCGGGCCGTGCGCGGCCACCGCCGCCGCCACGGAGGGCCCCGGGACATACGCGGTGGCCAGCCACGGCGTCGGCCCCTCGGTGTCGCTGTCGATCACCGGAGCCGTGTAGAGCCCCTGCACCCGCTGCGCGGAGCGCACCTCCCGCTGGAACCTCCGGCGGAAGTCGGCGTCCTCGGCGAACTCGGGCCGGATCACCTTGATCGCGACCGGCCGCCCGCCGGGCGTGTAGGAGAGATACACCTTCCCCATACCGCCGGAGCCGAGCCGGGAGCTGATCCGGTATCCGGCCACGCTCCGCGGATCGTCCTCGGCCAGCGGCTGGAACACCTCCTGGCCCCCGGGCGGTTCCTCCCCGCCGCCTCCCCCACCGGCACGGGCCCGTGGGTCCCCCTGAAGCCCTGTCATCGCTGTCCCCCGATTGATTTTTCAGCCAACTACGGCGCAGAGCCTACCGAAACCGGCCGCCCCGCCCTCCCGCCTCCGTCCCAGCGCCCGCCCCGGTCCAGGACCTTTCGTTCACCGTCCCGCCCGCCCGGCGCACAGCTCCGCGAGCCCGCCGCCGGTCACCGGCGAGAGCACACCGCGCTCCGTGACGATCGCCGTCACCAGCTCCGGCGGAGTGACATCGAAGGCCGGGTTGTACGCCTGGGTCCCCAGCGGCGCCACCGGAATCCCCACGCCCTGCTCCGCCCCCACCACCACCTGTGGCGCTGTGACCTCCGTCACCTCCTGTCCTGGTCGCTGCTCGACCTCGATCGCCGCCCCGTCCGGGGTGTCCAGGTCGATCGTCGTGGTCGGCGCGACCACCACGAACGGCACATGGTGGTACTTGGCGAGCACGGCCAGCGGATAGCTCCCCACCTTGTTCGCCACCGACCCGTCGGCCGTGATCCGGTCCGCGCCGATCAGCACGGCGTCCACCTCGCCCGCCGCGAAGAGCGACCCCGCGGCGTTGTCCGTGAGCAGCGTGTACGGCATCCCGCAACGCGCCGCCTCGTACGCCGTCAGCCGCGCCCCCTGGAGCAGCGGACGCGTCTCGTCCACCCAGAGGCGCCGCAGCCGCCCGGCCCGGTGCGCCGCCCGCGCCACCGCGAACGCGGTGCCCTCGCCGCCCGAGACCAGCGCCCCGGTGTTGCAGTGGGTCAGGACCCGGTGCCCGCCGCCCGGCAGCAGCTCGTCGAGGAGCGTCAGTCCGAACGCCGCCATATCGGCGCTGGCCCGCGCGTCCTCCCGGTGCAGCCGCCGCGCCTCGGCGAGCGCGGCAGCGGCGGCGGCCTTCGGATCCGCGCCCTGGTCGACGGCGGCCCGGAACGCGTCCCGGGCCCGGCGCACCCCGTACCCCAGGTTCACCGCGGTGGGCCGCGCCCCCGCCAACCGCTCCGCCGCGTCCTCGACGTCGAACCCGCGCACCGCGGCCAGCGCCACCCCGTAGGCGCCCGCGATCCCCAGCAACGGCGCACCCCGTACCGCCAGCGTCCGGATCGCCACCACCAGCGCGGGCACATCCGTGCAGACCAGCTCCGCCTCCTCGGCCGGCAGCCGCCGCTGGTCGAGGAGGACCACCACGGGCCCCTCCGGCGGCTCGTCCCAGCGCAGCGAGGGGAGCATCGGCGGCTCCACACCGGCAGAAGTCTGTGCGTACTGATCAGCCATCCGCCCAGTCTGCCCGCCGCGCCGCCGACAATGAAGGCGGCAGCGGAGGTGACAAGGAGATACATCCCCCGGTCCGTCCCGGCGCGGCGCGTGGCACGATGGCCACCAGGACCCAGGCCGTGTCCGGCGCACCCGCACGGTCCGCGACGCCTCGTACCGCATTCCGCGTCGCCGACCCGCCGAGCCGGCCTCCCGACCAATCCACGAGGTGGACGACCGTGAACGACACTCCGGGCTGGGCCTCGCCCGGATCCGCCCCGTCCGACGGCCAGGACACCACCGTGCCCCGGCCCGCGGAGCCCGCCGACAACACCGACACCCCCGCGAAGTGGTCCGCGACCCAGCCACCCCCCGGAGAGTGGTCCGCGCCGAGCACCCCCGGCCACGGCCCCACCGCACCCCGCCCCGCCCAGAACTGGGGCGGCCCGCCACCGGGCGGCCCCCACGGCGGCGGCTGGGGCGCCCCGCCGGCCGCCAAGCCGGGGGTCATCCCGCTCCGCCCGCTGAGCGTCGGCGAGATCCTCGACGGAGCCGTGTCCACCCTGCGCGTCCACTGGCGTACGGTGCTGAGCGTCAGCCTCGTCGTCTCCGTGATCGCCCAGATCGGCGACATCCTCCTCCGCCGCTACCTGGTGCCGGCGCCGTTCACCCCCGACCCGAACGCGCCGCTGCAGGAGACCCTCGCCAAGACCGCCGACTCGGCCCAGGCGCAGCTCACCGCGGACATTCCCTCGCTCGCCCTGATGATGGTCTGCACGCTCTTCACCACCGCGATACTCACCGTGGTGATCAGCCGCTCGGTGCTCGGCCGCCCCGTCACCCTCGCCGAGGCCTGGCAGGAGGCCCGCCCCCGGATCCCCAGGCTGCTCGGGTTCACCCTGCTGCTGGCCCTGATGAGCGTCGCCGTCCTGACGGTGTGCATGCTGCCCGGCGTGCTGATCGGATCCGTCGCCGGAGTCGCGCTCGCCCTGCTCGGCGCGATGGCGGCGTTCTTCATCGTCATCTGGCTGATGGTCCGCTTCAGCCTCACCTCGCCCGCGCTCATGCTGGAACGCCAGGGGATCATCCCCTCGATGCGCCGCTCCGCGAAGCTCGTGTCGGGCGCCTGGTGGCGCACCTTCGGCGTGCTGGCGCTGACGCTGCTCCTCTCCTTCCTGCTCACCTTCCTCATCGCCATCCCCTTCGCGGCCGTCTCCCGCATCGTCGCGGGCGACACCCTCACCGGCTGGCCCTTCCTGATCATCACCGGCATCGGCGCCGTGATCGCCTCCACGATCACCTACCCGATCTCCGCCGGTGTGACGGTCCTCCTCTACGTGGACCAGCGCATCCGGCGCGAGGCCCTCGACCTCGAACTCGCCCGCGCCGCCGGCATCCCGGGGTACGGCACCGCCCGGCCGGACCACGGCCCCTCGGGGAGCTGATGCGGTGACCGCCATGGGGGGAACGACGGCCCGGCCGCTGCTCCGCGCCGGCGGGGACCCGCCGGTGGACATCTCCCGGATCCCCGCCCGTGAGGCGGCAGACCGGGAGCTGTCCAAGCCGATGTACCACGAGAACGACCCCAACCTCGTGGAACGGGCCCTCGACCACATCGGCGAGTGGATCGGCAAGCTCTTCCACGCCGCGTCCGACGTCGCCCCCGGCGGCCCGCTCGGGCTGGTCGTGGTCGCCGTGATCGTCGTGGCGCTCTGTGCCGCCCTGTGGTGGCGGCTCGGCACCCCCGGCCGGATCTCCGCCGCCCAGGACGCCCTCTTCCACGACGGCCCCCGCAGCGCCGCGGAACACCGCACCGCGGCGGAGGCACACGCCGCCGCCCACCGCTGGACCGAGGCGGTCCAGGAGCGGATGCGCGCCCTCGTCCGCTCCCTGGAGGAACGGGCCCTGCTCGACCCGCGCCCCGGCCGCACCGCCGACGAGGCCGCCTCCGAGGCCGCTCGCGCCCTCCCCGGCCACGCGGACCGCCTGCGCACGGCGGCCCGGGAGTTCGACGACGTCACATACGGGGGCCGCACCGCCGACGAGCCGACATACCTGCGGCTGCGCGACCTCGACACCGACATCGAAGGCACCACCCCCCACCTGAGCGCCGTGGCCGGAGGAACCGCCGAGTGACCTCCCCCCACAGCCCCACCTCGCTCGCCCCGACCCCCCGCCTGCTCTGGACGCGGAGCCGAGGCCTTCTCCTCGCCCTCCTGCTCCTCGTGGCAGCCGGTGTCGCCCTGGCCGCCCTGCGCTCCGGCGACCAGCACGGCCGGCTCGACCCGCGCTCCGCGGACCCGTACGGCAGCCGCGCCGTCGCGGAACTCCTCAGGGACCAGGGCGTCACCGTCACCGTCGCCACCACACTCCACGAGGCCACGGACGGGGCCGGCCCCGACGCCACCCTGCTGGTCACCAACCCCGACCTGCTGACCTCCGCACAGCAGCACACGCTGAGCGCCAGAACCTCCGCCACGGGCGGCCGCACGGTCCTGCTCGGCGCGGGCCCCGCCTCCCTCGGCACCCTGGCCCCGGAGGTCCGCACCGGCACCCCCGTACCGGTCGCGGCCCAGGCCCCACGGTGCACCCTGCCCGCCGCCGTCCGCGCGGGCAGCGCCGACCTCGGCGGCGAACGGTACGAGACGGACCTCCCCGGCGCCGACTCCTGCTACCCGAGCGAAGGCACCCCGACCCTCCTCAGGATCCCGGCCCCGAACACCGGCTCCACCGGAATGCCGTCCACCGACCCCGCCGCCGGCGACCTGGTCCTCCTCGGCTCCCCCGACCTCCTCTACAACAACCGTCTCGCCCAGCAGGGCAATGCCTCGCTGGCCCTCCAACTCCTCGGCTCCCGCGCCCATCTCGTCTGGTACCTCCCCTCGCTGAGTGATGAATCCGCTGCCGACGCCGACGGCGGCGACGCCGGCAGCACCTTCCTCGATCTGATCCCTTCCGGCTGGCTCTGGGCCACCCTCCAGCTCTTCGTGGCCGCCCTGCTCGCCGCCGTCTGGCGCGCCCGCAGGCTGGGCCCCCTCGTCACCGAACGTCTCCCCGTGGCCATCCGCGCCTCGGAATCCACCGAAGGACGCGCCCGCCTCTACCGCAAGGCCAACGCCCGCGACCACGCCGCGACCGCCCTGCGCACGGCCTGCCGGGACCGCCTCGCCCGGCTCCTCGGCGTCCCGCCCACCAAGGCGCACCAGCCCGACATCCTGATCCCCGCGGTCTCCGCCCGCCTCCCGCACACGGACCACGACCCGGCCACCCTCCTCTTCGGCCCGGCCCCGACCGGAGACGCCGCTCTCATCCGCCTGGCGGACCAACTCGACGCCCTCGAAAGAGAGGTACGCACCTCATGAGTGCCCCGACCGCAGCGAACTCCGGCACCCCCGCCCCCACGGACAGCCCCCGCACCGCCCTGGAAGCCCTGCGCGGTGAGATAGCCAAGGCGGTGGTCGGCCAGGACCCCGCCGTCACCGGGCTGGTCGTCGCCCTGCTCTGCCGTGGCCATGTCCTCCTCGAAGGGGTCCCGGGCGTCGCCAAGACCCTGCTGGTACGAGCACTCGCCGCCTCCCTCGAACTTGACACGAAACGCGTTCAGTTCACCCCCGATCTGATGCCGAGCGACATCACCGGCTCCCTCGTCTACGACGCCCGCAGCTCGGAGTTCTCCTTCCAGCCAGGACCGGTCTTCACCCATCTCCTGCTCGCGGACGAGATCAACCGCACGCCTCCCAAGACCCAGTCCTCTCTTCTGGAGGCCATGGAGGAACGCCAGGTCACGGTCGACGGTGTCGCACGCCCCCTCCCGGACCCGTTTCTCGTCGCCGCCACCCAGAACCCGGTCGAGTACGAGGGCACGTACCCCCTCCCCGAGGCCCAGCTCGACCGCTTCCTGCTCAAACTGACGGTGCCTCTGCCCTCGCGCGACGACGAGGTCAGCGTGCTGACCCGCCACGCGGAAGGCTTCGACCCACGCGACCTCCAGGCCGCCGGCGTCCTGCCCGTCGCGGGCGCCGCCGATCTGGCGGCGGCACGCGACGCGGTCGCCAAGACCTCCGTCTCACCCGAGATCGCGGGCTATGTCGTCGATATCTGCCGTGCCACGCGTGAATCCCCCTCGCTCTCCCTCGGCGTCTCCCCCCGAGGAGCCACCGCACTGCTCTCCACCGCCCGCGCCTGGGCGTGGTTGACCGGCCGCGACTACGTCATCCCCGACGACGTCAAGGCCCTTGCTCTTCCGACACTCCGTCATCGCGTCCAGCTCCGCCCCGAGGCGGAGATGGAGGGAGTCACCGCCGACTCCGTCATCACCGCGATCCTCGCCCACGTCCCCGTCCCCCGATGAGGCGGTGAAACCGTGGCCCTCACCAGACGGAGCGCTCTCCTCGCAGCCCTCGGCTCGATCCCCGTCGGCATCTACGCCCCTGGCTGGGCGGGGATTCTGGCCGTGAATGCCCCGCTTTCCCTCGCCATTCTGTGCGACTACGCTCTCGCCACGCCAGTGCGAACGCTCCGATTCACCCGATCTGGTGATACGTCTGTTCGACTCGGCGAGAGCGCGGAAGTCCATCTGACCATCACGAACCCGACCGGCCGCCGGCTCCGCGCCCGGCTCCGCGACGCCTGGCCGCCCAGCAGTTGGCCCGCCGGCACCGACCGCGAGAGCTCCCGCCACACGGTGACCGTCCCCGCGGGCGAGCGACGCCGGATCACCACTCTGCTCCGCCCCTCGCGCCGGGGCGACCGGCACGCGGAACGGGTAACGGTGCGCTCGTACGGCCCACTGGGCCTGGCTTCCCGCCAGGGCAGCCACGACGTCCCCTGGACGGTCCGAGTACTGCCGCCCTTCACGAGCAGGAAACACCTGCCGTCGCGGCTCGCCCGGCTCCGGGAGCTCGACGGCCGCACCAGCGTGCTGACCCGCGGCGAGGGCACCGAGTTCGACAGCCTGCGGGAGTACGTGACCGGTGACGACACCCGGTCCATCGACTGGCGGGCCACCGCACGCCAGTCGACCGTCACCGTACGGACCTGGCGCCCCGAGCGGGACCGCCACCTCCTCGTCGTCCTCGACACCGGCCGCACCTCGGCGGGCCGGGTCGGCGACATCCCGCGCCTGGACGCGGCGATGGACGCCACCCTCCTCCTGACCGCCCTCGCCTCCCGGGCAGGGGACCGGGTCGACCTCCTCGCCTACGACCGCCGCGTCCGCGCCCAGGTCCAGGGCCGCCCGGCCGGTGATGTCCTCGCCGCCATGGTCGGCGCGATGGCCCCGCTGCAACCCGAGCTGGTCGAGACGGACACGCGCGGCCTCAGCTCCGTGACCCTGCGGAGCGCCCCGCGCCGCTCACTCGTCGTCCTGCTCACCAGCCTCGACCCCGCACCGGTGGAAGAGGGCCTGCTTCCGGTCCTGCCACAGCTCACCCGCCGCCACACGGTCATCGTGGCCTCGGTCGCCGACCCGCACATCGAGAGGATGAGCACGGAACGGGGCACAGTGGGCGCGGTGTACGAGGCAGCGGCCGGCGCCCACGCCCTGTCCCAGCGCCGCCGCACGGCAGAACTGCTACAGAGCAAGGGCGTCACGGTCGTCGACGCCACCCCGGACAGGCTGGCGCCTGCTCTGGCGGACGCCTATCTCGCGCTCAAGGCAGCGGGACGGCTCTGAGACAACAAGAGGGGAAGGAAAGGAAGGAAGAAAGGACGTACAGGGTCCGGGCCGGCGCCCTGACCCCTTACTTTTTCTTTTCTTTTGCAGGCGGTAGCGGTCCAGAACGCAGAAATGCCCCGTACCACAGTCAGTAACTGTAGTACGGGGCATTCCCACAATGATTGTTCGGCGGCGTCCTACTCTCCCACAGGGTCCC
>NZ_JBFBFB010000009.1:0-247589 GCF_040683935.1 Streptomyces sp. NPDC093085
GCTCTGGGGGGGGGGGTCGTGGTCCTGGGGGGGGGGGTTGCGCGGGGGGGGGGGGGGGGCGCCTCTCCCCCCGCACGCGGCCCCCCCGCCCCGTTACCGAGGAGTATCGAAGCCATGTTGTGGTCCGATCCCGAGAACAGGCCGCCCCGGATCTACCGCGAGACCCAGGGGATGATGCACCGCGTGGGCATCGTGCTCGCCCTCGCGATGGTGGTGGCGATGCTGGTGCTGGGCGTGCGCTGAGGCGGGGCGCAGGGTGCGGGGCGCCCGGGTACGGGGCGCGCGGGTGCGGCGGCGGCCGGAGCCGTACGGTGCCGGGCCCGCGCCCGGACCGGTCCGGGTCGCTCCGTACGATGAACGGCATGACCGATCAGCGACGCCGGCTCGTCCTCGCCTCCGCATCCCCCGCCCGCCTCGGCCTGCTCATGCAGGCCGGAATCACGCCCGAGGTGATCGTCAGCGGGGTCGACGAGGAGGCGCTCTCCGCACCGACCCCCGGCGAGCTGGCGCTCGTCCTCGCCGAGGCCAAGGCGACCACCGTGGCGGCGCTCCCCGAGGCCGCCGGGGCGCTGGTCGTCGGCTGTGACTCGGTGCTGGAGCTGGACGGCGAGGCGCTGGGCAAGCCCGCCGACGCCGAGGAGGCCACCGCCCGCTGGAAGGCGATGCGCGGCCGGGCCGGGGTGCTCCGCACCGGGCACTGCGTGATCGACACCGCGACGGGGAAGCGGGCCGGCCGGACCGCCTCGACCACGGTGCACTTCGGCACCCCGGACGACGCGGAGATCGCCGCGTACGTCGCCTCGGGCGAACCGCTGCACGTCGCGGGGGCGTTCACGCTGGACGGGCGCTCGGCGCCGTTCGTCGACCGGATCGAGGGCGACGCGGGGAACGTCATCGGCCTCTCGCTCCCCCTCCTGCGGGAACTGCTCAGGGAGCACGGCATCGGGATCACCACCCTCTGGACCTGAGCCCGGACCTCAGGGAACCGGCCTCAGGACGCGGGCCTCTGGGCGCGGGGGCCCACACGGGCCTCTGGGCGCGGGCCCCACGCGGGCCTCAGGACGCGGGCCCCACGCGGGCCTCTCCGGCGCACGCCCCACACGGCGCCCTCAGTCGCACGCCCGCACGAACCGCTCAGGCGTGCGCCGCGCCGTCGGACGCGCGCTCCGGCCCCGTAGCCTCCGCGCCCTCCGAGCCCGCCACACCCTCAGCGCCCGCCGCGTCCTCCGGCTCGTACGCCACCAGCGCCAGTACCACCAGCCCCAGCACCGCCATCATCACCGCGAACGCCTCCCACCCCACCAGCCCCACCGCCAGCGCGCCCAGCACCCCGTGCACCACCGCGCACGCGATCAGGGCGAGCCGCCCGGCGCGCCCGGGGCTCCGGTCCCGGAGCGCGGTGCGGACCAGGACGACCGCGCAGGCCAGCAGGTAGAGCGCGAAGACGACGCCCATGGCCCACGTACCCGCGTACAGCCCGCCCGCGTCGACGCCCGCGAGCGTCATCCGCTGATGGTCGACCACCGTGGCCAGCACCCCGTTGACGAAGACCGCGCCGAGCGCCTCCACGGCGAGCACCAGCGCCCCCGCTCCCGCCATCCATCTGCGCACCACGGCCCCCACCCTCCGTCTCACCCACCAGCGTTACCGGCGGTACGTTCCGTCCCCGCGCTCCGCATCGCGCACGGTACCCACCGGTAAACAGGGGGACAAGGGTCCGAGTCGGCCCAGACTTTCCTACCGCCATTCGTAGGAACTCCACAAAGAATCGTGAGCGGCCGAGGGACAGTCCGACAGAGATCCGGACCACATCCGAGCGCTACTGTGCGACGGAGGATCGCGGCGTACCGTGGTGCCACAAGGGATTTCGCCCTGTGGGCGAGGATCGGAACACGCTCCGTGCGGTGAAGCTCACCAGCGGGGACAGTCCGGCGTCGCGTGTCGGCAGTCCCTAAACTCAGCTTGTTTCAACGGAGGGAGCCATCGTGCGCAAGGTGCTCATCGCCAACCGAGGCGAAATCGCTGTCCGTGTCGCCCGTGCCTGCCGCGACGCGGGGATCGCGAGCGTGGCCGTCTACGCGGACCCGGACCGGGACGCGCTGCACGTCCGCGTCGCCGACGAAGCGTTCGCCCTGGGCGGTGACACCCCGGCGGCCAGCTATCTCGACATCGCCAAGGTGCTCCAGGCCGCCAAGGACTCGGGCGCCGACGCGATCCACCCCGGATACGGCTTCCTGTCCGAGAACGCCGAGTTCGCCCAGGCCGTCCTGGACGCCGGCCTCACCTGGATCGGCCCGCCCCCGCACGCCATCCGCGACCTGGGCGACAAGGTCGCCGCCCGGCATATCGCGCAGCGCGCCGGCGCCCCGCTGGTGGCCGGCACGCCGGACCCGGTCGAGGGCGCAGCCGAGGTCGTCGCCTTCGCCGAGCAGCACGGCCTCCCGATCGCCATCAAGGCGGCCTTCGGCGGCGGCGGACGGGGCCTCAAGGTCGCCCGCACCCTCGACGAGGTCCCCGAACTGTACGAGTCGGCGGTCCGCGAGGCCGTGGCCGCCTTCGGGCGCGGCGAGTGCTTCGTGGAGCGCTACCTCGACAAGCCCCGGCACGTCGAGACCCAGTGCCTGGCGGACCAGCACGGCAACGTGGTCGTCGTGTCGACCCGTGACTGCTCGCTCCAGCGCCGCCACCAGAAGCTGGTGGAGGAGGCCCCCGCGCCCTTCCTGACGCCCGAGCAGAACGCCGAGCTGTACGCGGCGTCCAAGGCGATCCTCAAGGAGGCCGGTTACGTCGGCGCCGGGACCGTCGAGTTCCTGGTCGGCACGGACGGCACCATCTCCTTCCTGGAGGTCAACACCCGGCTCCAGGTGGAGCACCCGGTGACCGAGGAGGTCAGCGGGATCGACCTGGTGCGCGAGATGTTCCGGATCGCGGACGGCGAGGAGCTGGGGTACGACGACCCGCCGCTGCGCGGCCACTCCTTCGAGTTCCGGATCAACGGCGAGGACCCGGGCCGCGGCTTCCTCCCCGCCCCCGGTACGGTCACCGCCTTCGCCCCGCCGTCGGGCCCCGGGGTCCGGCTGGACGCGGGCGTGGAGTCCGGCTCCGTGATCGGCCCGGCGTGGGACTCGCTGCTGGCCAAGCTGATCGTCACCGGCGCCACCCGGGAGCAGGCGCTCCAGCGGGCGGCGCGCGCGCTGGACGAGTTCACCGTCGAGGGCATGGCGACGGCGCTGACCTTCCACCGCAAGGTGGTCAAGGACCCGGCGTTCACCGCGGACCCGTTCACGGTCCACACCCGCTGGATCGAGACCGAGTTCGTCAACGACATCCCGCCGTTCGCCACCCCGGCCGAAGCGGAGGGCGACGAGGAGCCGGGCCGCGAGACCGTGGTGGTCGAGGTCGGCGGCAAGCGTCTCGAAGTCTCGCTCCCGGTCAGCCTCGGCATGTCCCTGGCCCGTACGGGGCTGGCGGCGGGCGCCAAGCCGAAGCGGCGCGCGGCGAAGAAGTCCGCGGCGGCGGCGTCCGGGGACACCCTGGCCTCGCCCATGCAGGGCACCATCGTCAAGGTGGCCGTCGAGGAGGGCCAGGAGGTCAAGGAGGGCGACCTGGTCGTCGTCCTGGAGGCTATGAAGATGGAGCAGCCCCTCAACGCCCACCGCGCGGGCACCATCAAGGGCCTCACGGCGGAGGTCGGCGCCTCGCTGACGTCGGGCGCGCCCATCTGCGAGATCAAGGACTGACCCGCGTGTACGGCAGGCCCCGCCCGGATCCGGTCCGGGCGGGGCCTGCCGCGTACCCGGCCGCGCCGTAGACTCGCAAGGGGGGCGGCGGCACACAGGTGCGAATTACGGGGAGCGGCCGAGCAGCCCGGCGGCCGAGCAGGCGAACACAGGAGGACCGCGCGATGGCGGAGAGCCCGGCACGGACACCACCCCGGCCGATGCGCGCGGATGCCCGCCGCAACTACGAACGGCTGCTCGGCGAGGCCCGCACCAGCTTCTCCGAACGCGGTACGGACACCTCGCTGGAGGACATCGCCCGGCGCGCGGGCGTCGGCATCGGCACGCTCTACCGGCACTTCCCCAACCGGCACGCCCTGCTGAACGCGGTCTTCCAGGAAGCGCTTGCCGACCTGCTCCAGCGCTCGCGCGAGCTGGCGGAAGCGGAGAATCCGTGCCCCGCGCTGACGGAGTGGCTCCGTGCCGTGATCACTCATGCGGGTGAGTACCGGGGGTTCTCGCGGGCGCTCATGTCGGCGTACGGCGACCGGAGTTCGGCGCTCGCGGAGTGCGGCGACCCGCTCCGCGCCGCGGGCGCGCGGCTGCTGACCCGGGCGCAGGAGTCGGGGGACGTACGGCCGGACGTCCCCATCCGGGATCTGCTCCAGCTCACGAACGCGATCGCGCTGGCGGCGGAGCAGTCCCCGGACGACCCCGGCCTGGCCGACCGGCTGCTGACCCTGACGCTGACGGGCCTGAAGGCGTCCTGAAGGCGTCCTGAAAACGCCGCCGGGGAAGGCGCCTTCGGTGCCGCGCCCCTCGGGGCGCGGCAGGGCGGCACCCCGTACGTACGGACGGACGGACGCGTCCCGAGGCGGCCGCGCACACCCCGGCAGCCCTGACACCCCGGGCACCCCGGAGGCCCCGCTCGCCCCGTACTCGCGGGGTTACGGCGCCACGGGCGACGGTACGGGCGGTACGGCGCCCTCCCGGCCCCGGCGAGCGGCCCACCGGCCCCGGCGAAGGGCCCCCGCCCCCACGCCGACCCGCGCCGCCCCCACGCCGCCCCACGGCCTACCGATGGCCTCCCGGTGGCCTACCGGCGCCGCAGGTCCGCCACCCGGGCCCGTTCGCCCGGGTCCTGCGGGCCCAAGGGGCCGCCCGCGCCCCGCAGTTGCCCGCCGGGACCGGCCGGGCCGCCGGGGCCCGCGCCCGGGCCCGCCGGGTGGGTACGGCGCTGGCCCGGCAGCGGGACATCGCGGCGGGCCCGGCTGCCCGGCGGGAGCGGCTCGCCCCCGACCCCGCCGCCGGCCCCGCTCCCGACCCCGGTGCCGACGCCGCCCCCGGCCGCCGTCGCCTCCGTACCTCCGGCGCCCGGTCCCGTGACGGCCACCGAGACCCGTACGCCCTGGTCGGCGAGGGCCTGGAGTTCGGCCCCCGCGCGGTCGTCCTGGGCGGGCGGTTCGTCGGTGACGAGGCGGCTGATGAGGTCGGTGGGCACCGTCTGGAACATGGTGTCGGTGCCGAGCTTCGTATGGTCGGCGAGGACCACCACCTCGGCGGCGGCCTGCACCAGCGCCCGGTCCACGCTGGCCGAGAGCATGTTGGAGGTGGAGAGGCCGCGCTCGGCGGTGAGCCCGCTCCCGGAGAGGAACGCGCGGGTGACGCGCAGCCCCTGGAGGGACTGCTCGGCCCCGCTGCCGACCAGCGCGTAGTTGGAACCGCGCAGGGTGCCGCCGGTCATGACGACCTCGACGCGGTTGGCGTGCGCGAGGGCCTGCGCGACCAGGAGGGAGTTGGTGACGACGGTCAGACCCGGGATGCGCGCGAGCCGGCGGGCCAGCTCCTGCGTGGTCGTACCGGCGCCGACGACGACGGCCTCGCCCTCTTCGACGAAGCCGGCGGCGAGGTCGGCGATGGCGGTCTTCTCCGCCGTTGCGAGATGCGATTTCTGCGGAAAGCCGGATTCTCGCGTGAATCCACCCGGCAGTACCGCACCGCCGTGCCGGCGGTCGAGGAGTCCTTCGGCCTCCAGTGCCCGCACGTCCCGACGTACGGTCACTTCGGAGGTCTGGACGACGCGGGCGAGCTCTCGGAGCGACACGGCCCCGTTGGCGCGCACCATTTCAAGGATCAGTTGGCGACGTTCTGCAGCGAACACGAAACTGACAGTAACCCCAATGTCCGTCTGCTTTCAGCAGTTTGCGCCGAATAACAGATGTTGCGCATCAACGAACGCGCTTGATGGTATAGAGCCACCATGCCCGCTCGGGCGTCTCCTCAAGCCCGTAGAAAGGGCTTACGGGCAACGGAACGGCCCGAACGGTACCGGCTGCTGACTCCCCGCCCGATCCGGCGGCTCCCGGCCCGATCAGGCCTCTTCCGCCGTCTTCAGGCCTCTTCCGCCGTCTTCCGGGTGTGGAGCTGCCGTGCCACCTCGGCGATCGAACCCGACAGCGACGGATAGACCGTGAACGCGTTCGCGATCTGTTCGACCGTCAGGTTGTTGTCGACGGCGAGCGCGATGGGGTGAATCAGCTCGCTCGCGCGCGGGGCGACGACCACCCCGCCCACCACGATCCCGGTGCCGGGCCGGGCGAAGATCTTGACGAAGCCGTCCCTGATGCCCTGCATCTTGGCGCGCGGGTTGCGCAGCAGCGGCAGCTTGACGACGCGCGCGTCGATCTTCCCGGCGTCGATGTCCGCCTGGCTGTAGCCGACGGTGGCGATCTCCGGGTCGGTGAAGACGTTCGAGGAGACCGTCTTGAGGTTGAGCGGCGCCACCGCGTCGCCCAGGAAGTGGTACATCGCGATCCGGCCCTGCATGGCGGCGACCGAGGCGAGCGCGAAGACCCCGGTGACATCGCCCGCCGCGTAGACGCCGGGCGCGGAGGTGCGGGAGACCCGGTCGGTCTTGATGTGGCCGGAGTCCTTCACCAGGACGCCCGCCTCCTCCAGACCGATGCCGGCCGTGTTGGGGATCGCGCCGACCGCCATCAGACAGTGCGTCCCGGTGATCACCCGGCCGTCGGAGAGGGTCACCTCGACGCCGTCGCCGACCCGCTTGACCGCCTCGGCGCGCGAGCGCGACATGACGTTCATGCCGCGCCGCCGGAAGACGTCCTCCAGCACGGCGGCGGCGTCCGGGTCCTCACCGGGCAGCACGCGGTCGCGGGAGGAGACGAGGGTGACCCGGGAGCCGAGCGCCTGGTACGCGCCGGCGAACTCGGCGCCGGTGACCCCGGAGCCGACCACGATCAGCTCGGCGGGCAGCTCGTCGAGGTCGTACACCTGCGTCCAGTTGAGGATGCGCTCGCCGTCGGGGAGCGCGTCCGGGATCTCGCGCGGGTGGGCGCCGGTGGCGATCAGGACGGCGTCGGCGGTGAGGGTCTCCTCCTCGCCGTCCGCCGTGGCGACGACGACCTGGCGGGAGCCGTCCACGGCCTGCCGCCCGGCCAGCCGCCCCCGGCCGCGCACCACGCGCGCGCCGGCCCGGGTGACGGAGGCGGTGATGTCGTGCGACTGCGCGAGCGCGAGGCGCTTCACCCGCCGGTTGACCTTGCCGAGGTCGACCCCGACGACGCGGGCAGCCTGCTCGGAGGGGGTGTCGTCGGCGACGATGATCCCCAGCTCCTCGTAGGAGGAGTCGAAGGTGGTCATCACCTCGGCGGTCGCGATGAGGGTCTTGGACGGTACGCAGTCGGTGAGCACCGAAGCGCCGCCGAGCCCGTCGCAGTCCACGACGGTCACCTCGGCGCCGAGCTGGGCGCCGACGAGCGCCGCCTCGTAGCCGCCGGGTCCGCCACCGATGATCACGATCCGGGTCACGAAAAAGTCCGCCTCGTTGTCTACCCGGCCCGTCTGCCACCCCGGCCGGGGTTCCGGGGATGCCCCGGGGGATGCAGTACGTACTCCATTGTCCCGCACCCTTCAAACCGCCTCGCCCCGGGCCCCTCCATCCGGGCGCACGGCAGGTGGGGGCGCGGACGGACCGGCGCACCGGCGGCCACGGCCGGGAGCACCGGACCGGTGCACCGGCGGCCACGCCCCCACCTCCCGTACCCTCAATCCCATGTCGCTCTACGCCGCGTACGCCGGCAACCTCGACGCGCGGCTGATGACCCGCCGCGCCCCGCACTCCCCGCTGCGCGGCACCGGCTGGCTCAACGGCTGGCGGCTGACGTTCGGCGGGGAACAGATGGGCTGGGAGGGCGCGCTCGCCACGATCGTGGAGGCGCCCCGCTCCCAGGTCTTCGTGGCGCTGTACGACCTGGCGCCGATGGACGAGGACTCGATGGACCGCTGGGAGGGCGTCGGGCTCGACATCTACCGGCGGATGCGGGTCCGGGTGCACACCCTGGACGGCGAGGAGCCGACCTGGCTGTACGTCCTCAACGGGTACGAGGGCGGGCTCCCCTCGGCGCGCTACCTGGGCGAGATCGCGGACGCGGCGGAGTCGGCGGGGGCGCCCCACGACTATGTGATGGAGCTGCGCAAGCGCCCCTGCTGAGCGCTGCCCGGCCGGGGGTGAGGGAATCCACACACCCTTGCGGGGAAATCCGCACACATCCTCCGCAGGGCTGCCCCCGGGGGTTGGCGCACGGGGCTACCACACAGTACGAAACCGGTCGATCTCAGACCGTTCACGCACCGCCCTCGCCCCGACCGCTGCCCGAAAGGCCCCGAGCGAGGACACGGAGCCACCCTCCGGGCGCCCTTCCGGGAGCCCTTCCGGCCCCCTCCACCCCTCCCCACCCCTCCCCCAATGCCCCCCTTAGCCCCCCTTTCAGTCGAATCGACAAGACAACAATATGGAGACCTAACCGGATGCATCTACGCGCGTAGGGCATGACCGGCTACCCTCATCCGCGTGAACGTATCTGTTATCCCGGCCAACGCCGACGGACCCGCCGACCCCCTCGCCGCCGCCGACGCCGCCGCCACCCGGCTGCGCGAACTCACCGGCGCCGAGACCCACGACATCGCTCTGGTGATGGGTTCCGGCTGGGCTCCGGCGGCCGACGCGCTCGGGGAACCCGAGGCCGAGTTCCCCGTGACCGAGCTGCCGGGCTTCCCGCCGCCGGCCGTGGAGGGCCACGGCGGCCGGATCCGGTCGTACCGGATCGCGGAGAAGCGCGCCCTGGTCTTCCTCGGCCGTACGCACTACTACGAGGGCCGTGGCGTGGCCGCCGTCGCGCACGGCGTCCGTACGGCGGTCGCCGCCGGGTGCAAGACGGTCGTCCTGACCAACGGCTGCGGCGGCCTCCGCCAGGGCATGCGCCCCGGTCAGCCCGTCCTCATCAGCGACCACATCAACCTGACGGCGGCCTCCCCCATCCTGGGCGCCAACTTCGTGGACCTGACCGACCTGTACTCCCCCCGGCTGCGCGCCCTCTGCAAGGAGATCGACCCGGAGCTGGAGGAGGGCGTGTACGTAGGGTTCACGGGCCCGCACTACGAGACCCCGGCCGAGATCAACATGGTCCGCGCGATGGGCGGCGACCTCGTCGGCATGTCCACCGTCCTGGAGGCCATCGCGGCCCGCGAGGCGGGCGCCGAGGTCCTGGGCATCTCCCTGGTCACCAACCTGGCGGCGGGCATCTCGGGCACCCCCCTCAACCACGAGGAGGTCCTCCAGGCAGGCCGCGACTCGGCGACCCAGATGGGCACGCTGCTGGGGCGGGTGCTGGCGCGGGTCTGATCCCCACGCTGCCTCCTCCTCTGCCTCATTCTTCTTGCTCTTGCTCTTCCGAAGCCATCACCCCCAGGAGCCGGCCCATGCACCAGAACGCGCACCAGGACCTCCTCGTCCGCGCCAAGACCTGGCAGGCCGAGGACCCGGACAGCGAGACCCGTGAGGAACTGGGCCGCCTGATCGACTCCGGGGACCCCCGGGACCTCGCCGACCTGGCGGAACGGTTCGCGGGGACGTTGCAGTTCGGTACGGCCGGGCTCCGGGGCGAGCTGGGCGCGGGCCCGATGCGGATGAACCGGGCCGTGGTGATCAGGGCGGCGGCCGGTCTGGCCGCGTACCTCAAGGACACCGGCGCCGGGGCGGGCCTGGTGGTGATCGGGTACGACGCGCGCTACAAGTCGGCCGAATTCGCCCGGGACACGGCGGCCGTGATGACCGGGGCGGGCCTCCGCGCCGCCGTACTCCCCCGCCCGCTGCCGACCCCGGTCCTCGCCTTCGCCGTACGCCACCTCGGCGCCGTCGCCGGGGTGGAGGTGACCGCCAGCCACAACCCGCCCCGGGACAACGGCTACAAGGTCTATCTCGGGGACGGTTCCCAGATCGTGCCGCCCGCCGACGCGGAGATCGCCGCCCGGATCGCGGCGGTAGGGGCGCTGGAGACGGTGGCGCGCCCGGACTCCGGCTGGGAGGTGCTGGGCGACGAGATCCTGGCCGCGTATCTGGCACGTACGGACGCGGTCCTGACCCCCGGCTCCCCGCGCACCGCGCGCACCGTCCACACGGCGCTGCACGGGGTGGGTACGGAGACGCTGCTCGCCGCCTTCGCGCGGGCGGGCTTCCCGGCGCCCGTACTCGTACCGGAACAGGCGGAGCCGGACCCGGCGTTCCCGACGGTGGCGTTCCCGAACCCGGAGGAGCCGGGCGCGATGGACCTGGCGTACGCGACGGCGAACAAGGCAGCGTCCGACGCGCCCCTCCACTCCCCGTCCCCGTCCCCGGGGATCGACCTGATCATCGCCAACGACCCCGACGCGGACCGCTGCGCGGTGGCGGTCCCGGACCCGGCGGCGGAGGCGGGGTGGCGGATGCTCCGCGGCGACGAGGTGGGCGCGCTGCTGGCGGCGCACCTGGTCGCGAAGGGCGCCAGGGGCACGTTCGCGGCGTCGATCGTCTCGTCCTCCCTCCTGGGCAGGATCGCGGCGGCGGCCGGCGTCGGCTACGCGGAGACGCTGACCGGTTTCAAGTGGATCGCGCGCGCCGAGGGGCTGCGGTACGGGTACGAGGAGGCCCTGGGGTACTGCGTGGACCCCGAGGGCGTACGCGACAAGGACGGCATCACGGCGGCGCTGCTGGTGGCGGAGGCGGCATCCGAGCTGAAGGAGTCCGGCCGTACGGTGCAGGCCCTCCTGGACGACCTGGCGGTGGCGCACGGTCTGCACGCCACGGACCAGCTCTCCGTACGCGTCCAGGACCTCTCCCTGATCGCCGAGGCGATGCGCAGGCTGCGCGAACACCCCCCGGTGGAGCTGGCGGGCCTGCGGGTGACGTCCGCCGAGGACCTGACGGAGGGCACGGAGACCCTCCCCCCGACGGACGGCCTCCGCTACCACCTGGAGGGCACGTACCGGGCCCGCGTGATCGTCCGCCCGAGCGGCACGGAGCCGAAGCTGAAGTGCTACCTGGAGGTGGTGGTCCCGGTGACGGACGCGGCGACGCTGCCGGCGGCGCGGGACGTGGCGGACGGCGTACTGGCGTCCCTGAAGCGGGATGTGGCGGAGGCGGCAGGCATCTGAGACACAACTCTCGGCTCTGGGGCGGGCGTTCAATTGCCCGCCATGGGGCGGCCATCCGGGGTCAGCACAGTGCGCGGTAGGGCAGGACAGCAGTCGTCCTGTGGACCTACCTCTCCTCTGGAGTGCTGATGGCAACGGAAGACAGACCGGGTAAAGCGGGTACGGCGGGTACGGCGGGTACAGAAGACAGCCCCGGCCCCGGCAAGCCGTCCGGAAGGACACTCGACAGACGGTCACTGCTCCAGACAGCACTGGCCGTACCGGCAGCCGGTGCCGCCGCCACCGCGCTGGGCTCCGTACCGGCGCAAGCGCTGGACCGTACGAACGCACCGTCAACCGCTTCTGCCGCTGGGGGCCGTTTTGACCCCGATGTCCCCCGCTTCGCGCTGGCGGTGCTCCCCGACACCCAGTACCTCTTCGACGCGGACAGCGCCGACCCGGCCCCGCTCCGAGAGACGTTCCGCTACCTGATCGCTGAGCGAGGGAGCACCGGGGGCGCGAACATCGCGTTCATGACGCACCTGGGCGACGTCACGGAGCACGGCACCCAGGACGAGATCGCGCTCGCCGCCAAGACCTTCCGGACGCTGGACGGGAAGGTGCCGTACAGCGTGCTGGCGGGGAACCACGACATCAACGGCTCGACGGACGACCAGCGGGGCGACACGGCGTACCTCCGCTCCTTCGGCCCGCACCGTTTCGCGACGATGCCGACCTTCGGCGGCGCGTCGCCCGACGGCTACAACAGCTACCACGTACTGCGCGCGGCGGGCCGTTCGTGGCTGGTCCTGGCGCTGGACTGGCGGGTGTCGGACGCGGGCCTGCGCTGGGCGCGCGACGTACTGGCCCGTCATCCCGCCCTCCCGGCCGTCCTGACCACGCACGACCTGGCCTGGTCGGACGAGAACGGCGCTGCGTCGCTCTCGGACAACGGCCGCCGCCTGTGGGACGGCCTGATCCGGGACCACGACCAGATCTTCCTGGCGCTGGGGGGCCACTACTGGCCCCCGGGCCGCACGGTCCTCACCAACGACGCGGGCCATGACGTCCACATCCACATCACCAACTACCAGGACCGCTACTACGGCGGCGCCGGCATGATCAGGCTGTACAACTTCGATGTCGTACGCGGCGTCATAGACATAGAGACGTTCGCACCATGGTTCCTGGCCCGGAACCCGCGCGAGCGGACCCCGCTGGAGGCGGAGACCGTGGAACTCACGGGCGACACGGACCGCTTCACGATGGAGATCGACTTCACGGCCCGCTTCGCATCCTTCGCCCCGCCGAAGCCCCGCGCCCCCCGCCCGGCAAGCGCGGTGATGCCGCGCGGCACGCTGGCGTACTGGCGGTTCGACAAAGACACTGCCACTGCCACTGCCACTGGCACTGGCACTGGCACTGGCACTGGCACTGGCACTGGCACTGGCACTGGCACTGGCACCACGGTCCCCGACGGAACGGTGGCCCGGGACCTGACGGGCCGGGGGAACAACCTGACGGTAAGCAGGCTGAACGCCGCCGAGGACACCACCCTGACCTGGTCGGAGGAGCACCACGCGGACCAGCCGGCCCACGCCAGCCTGCGCTTCGACGGCGGAAAGTCCCCGGACCGCGCCGCGGTCCTCACGACGTCCGCCGGCGCGCCCCTGAACAGCGAGAAGTTCACGTCGGGGTACACGATCGAGACGTTCGTGAAGCTGCCGAAGCCGTTCGAGGGGGACCATGCCTGGATGGGCATCCTGAGCTGGGAGGGCCGCAACGGCGACGCGGGCAAGACGACGGGCTGGTCCCCCGACGAGCCGACGTGCAGCCTGAACCTCTCCCCGGAACGCTTCCTCCAGTTCGTCGTCTACCCGCACGTCCAGGACGCGGACCCGACCTCGTGGAGCCACGCGGTGCCGGTGGGCCGCTGGATGCACATAGCCATCGTCAACGACACGCGCCGTACGGTGATGTACGTGGACGGCTCCAAGATCGCCCGCAACCCCACGCAACGGTCCACCGGAATCGCCACCCAGGGCAAGCCGTTCGTCCTGGGCGCGACCCAGTTCGCCGAACGCTTCAGCCACGGCTTCTACGGCTGGCTGGGAGACACCCGCATCGTCAACCGCCCCTTGCCCCCGGCGGACTTCATGACAGCACGGTAGCCGGACCGGGCCCCTGCCCCTGCCCCTGCCCCTGCCCCTGCGGCTCGTCGGCGGGCGTCGTCACCCCGACGCGCAGCGACCCGGTGGTGGAGGGCGCGAGCTGCACGGTCGTGCCTTCACTCGGGTGGAGGGCGACCAGGGCAGGGATACCCGCCGCAGTCGGTATGCCCCCCACCTTCCACCCCTCGCCCCGCAGGTACGCCCCGCCGCGTTCCAGGGCCCGTACCATCCCGCCCTCCGGCAACGGCTCGGACGACCAGGTGTGCTGCACCAGGGTCCCTGTCTCCTCCCGGACGGTACGCAGCCCCTCCCCGGGCTGCGTGGGCGCCGCCTTGACCCGCAGCGCGTCATAGATCCGGCTGGAGTACGCGAGGGCCCGCCGCCCGGCGGAACCGCCGGCCTGCTGGGAAGCCTCGGGGGACGTCTCGGGGGTCACCAGGGCGGCGGGGTCGGCGGTGGTGGAGGGGGTGGGGGTGGCGGGGGGCATGAAGCAGGGGGAGGTTACGCCAAGAGAAGCTTGGCCCTCTCCCTTGGCGCGGTCCACGACTCCGGTGAGGGCGTTCATCCTGAAGTCGTCGGACTTCGTGCGCATGTAGACCGCAGGAAAGTGGGTGTCCCAGTCGTCCACACCCGACGTGTACTCATGGCCCTTCTTCAGCCAGGCGTCCCGTGCCTGGCGCACGAGCTTCTCGGCCTCGGTCGACGGAACACCCTTCAGTATGTAAGCGATGCTGACCTGCACCCGGTCGTCAGGGCCGTGGTCATCCCGAGCAATGCAGGCGCCGACGGGCACAGGGCCGACTCGCTCCAGCGTCGGCTTGGGAGACATGCCTTCTACCGCCTGCTGAATAATCTCCTCTGCCCGGTCGATCGCGTGCTGCTCAGTCATCGTGATCCATCTCTTCCCTATGCCGATTCCCTGGCCATTGCCCGGCCCCCCACACCCGGTCGCCATGAGCATCATGGCCATCAGTACGGCAGCCGGAATCACCCTGCGCAGCTTCACGGCTGTCCTCCGGTAACGATCGTCGCCAGTTTGTTGAGGGGTTTGTCGCCCCAGTACTGAGAGTGCGCGGGCATCAGTTCGCCGCTCACAATCGGCCACTTCCCTCCGGGGACATCGAAGACCTGTCCGCCGAACTCGTCGGAGACCGGGTCGGTGCCGTGGACGATCGAGTGGTCGTCGAAGAGCCTCTCGTACGCCTTCGGGTTGAGCGGGGCCAGCGGCCCTGCCGGGGGCGGGGCGAGGTTGATGAGGTCCCACTGGGCCGTGGCGGCGAATACCCGGTCCGGCGGGATGTTCAGGTCCTTCGCGTGGTCCACGCCCACGCCCGGACTGCCCACCAGGATCGCGTTGTCGACCGGCAGGTCCGCGTCGTCCCTCATCGTCTGACCCACCACCAGGGACCCGTAACTGTGCCCCAGGAGGGTCTGGTTGGGGTCACGGCCATTGGCTTCCTGGATGCCCTGCACGAAGTTGCCCAGTGAATCCTGCGCGTTGTCGGCCCACTTAGTTTCCGTCGCCTCGGGGACGATGCTCTGGGGGGCGTCGTAACCGAGCCACGTGATCGAAGCGGTCGAATGCCCCGGATCCATGCGCTCAGCTCGTTGGTGGAGCAACTCGGCCCTCCTGAGGTCACCATCTATGGACCCCAGCTCGGCATACGTTCCGGGCACGTACGTCACCACGTTGTCGGCGGTGTCGGGATTGCCGATGGAGACGATGGCGCGCCCCATGTCCTTGCTGTCGAATCCGAGCAGATAGGGGCGGTTGCTCTCACTCGTGTAGCTGTCGAACCGCTTCTCGATGGCGTCCATCCCTTTGAAGCCGTCCTCCAGTTCCCTCTTCTCGTTGTTCCATGCCAGCCACTCAGCGCTGACGACCTTCACGCCCTCCACCTCACGGTCCGTTTCGGGGTCGACCAGAGGCTCACGGTACGGAGGTTCGGGGTGCTTCTTGAGCCAGGTGTCGTACTCCACCTGCTTGGCGGCGCGCTGCTCGGCGAGGACGAGGCGGTTCGCGTCGTCGCGTACGTCGGAGGGCAGGCCGTCGAGCTTGCCGATACTCGCGGGGTACATGGCGGCGTAGTCCGCGCGCTCCTCCTCGCTGAGCCCCTTCCACCAGGTGGCGTTGGAGTGGGGCGAGCCGTTTTCCGGTGGCGGCTTGATGCTGTGGAGGTACGCGTCGGCCGCGCCCCGTACGCCCTCCGCGTCCGCCTTGGCGTCCTGCCAGTCGCGCGCGGAGACGGTCAGATCGTCGTCGGCCTTCAGCGCGCGCAGCTTGGGCGCCCATTTCGCATCCGCCTCGGCGGCTTCCCTCACCGCGCCGGCTATCCGGTTCGCGTAGGCGACGGCGTTGCCGTAGTGGGGGTTGGGGTGCATGTTGACGGCCTGGCGCTCGATGGCGTCGGCTGTCTCGCTGCTCCCGGAATTGGCGTTCCCGGTCACCGTGCCGCCGTCGGCGGTCTCCTCGGCGTCGGGCTTCTTGCCGGGCGGGAAGGTGACCGAGCCGTCCGTGTTCACCTTGCAGCGGCCGGCCTCGGCGTCCGCGCATGCCGCGTCGAGCTTCCGCTTGGCCTCCGCCATGTCGTAGGCGAACGCGTTGAGGGCGGTACTGATCACCCCGCACTCGGTCTGCGTGTAGTGGAAGTTGCCCGCCAGCGCCTTGAGTTCGCCTTGTGCCGCTGTCGCCGCCTCGCCCGCGAGCGACTTGCGCATCCCGGTGGCGACGGTGTCCTCGATGTGCTCCTTGGCCGCCTGCGCCATCTGGCTCATGGAGTGGTAGGCGGTGGCGGCTTCCTCGTACTCGGCAGGCTTGAACGCCTTGAGCGTGCTGTAGTCCATGGCTGTCACCGTCACCGGCCACCGGTGTGGCCCGTGTGGCCGCCCGTCTGACCGCCGACGGCAGGCGTGTCCGCGTACTTCTTCTTGAGCTGGTCGAGCTCGCTCTTGACGGACTCATCGGTCCGCAACTGGTCGTTGCCCACTCGTTCCAGGAGACTCTGGAGCGAGCCGCACCGCCCGCTGACCTTCTTGGCGTACGCCTTCCAGGAGTCGTAGACCTCCTTCTGCGCGGCGGCGCTCAGGCACCCGGTCGTCGCCCCGAGCCCGGACTGGCCATCCTCCAGCTTGGTCAGCGCGGTGCCGATGCCCGTGCGCAGCGAGCCGACCCCTTCGCCGGCCGTGGTCCACGCCTTCTTGCTGGTCTTCAGCCCACCGGTCACCTCGCTGGCCGAGGCCCCCTGGTCCGCCGGAACCTGATTCAGCCGCATCGCCACGGCCTGCCGCCCGGCCGCATCGGCCTTGGCCTGCTCCCACTCGTCCCACGCCACGCGTGGCCCCCTTCACTCTCGCGAATCGCCCCCGGCCAGGACAATACCCTGGGGCTCGGGACAGCCCTGGACCAGCGGCTGTCAGCGGAGGCGCGGGTTGCGAAGAGTTTGCAAAGGAACTGAGCGAACGTCAGGGACGGCGCGACGGATCAGAGTTCGGTGCCCTCCGGAATGAGGTGGTCGTACTGGCCCGCCTTGACGGCGAGGATGTGCGCCAGCATCTCCCGATCGGTGAACCGGAGGGCGCCGTCCAGGTCCCGGCGCTTGGTGTCCCCGAAGGCGACGCCGCCCTCGATGGGCATGACCTGGACGCAGTCATTGCCGTTGGCAAGGCTGAACGAGGACTTCTCCCACTCACCGTCGAGCGGCGCGGCGTACAGGTCACCCTTCGGATTGATCACGGGATTTCCTTCTCGATCTCTTCGATGTACCGAACTGTTTCTACCTCGCTCAGCGCGCTGGCAGTCAAGTCGGCGAATTTCCGCCTGATGCGCCGCACATCGGCCGGGTCATCCTCGGCGACATCGCCTCTCACGACATCCTGCCAGACAACGCTGCGATCTCCGTCCCCAGGAAAATCCATGATGGTGAACGGGATGCCCACCGCACTCGCGGCTCCTGCCGAGAAGGGGATGACCCGCAAGGTGACGTTCGGCAACTCGGCACAGGCAATCAAGTACTTGAGCTGCGTACGCATCACCTCTGGGCCACCCACCATCGAACGAAGAGCAGCCTCAAGGATGAGCGCGTCCAGGATGACGGGATCGCTACGCGAGAGAATCGCCTTCCGGTTCATCCGAGCCTCTACAAAAGCTTCCCGACGCTCCAGCCCCTCATCCTTCTGGCCGTAGGCGGCAAGTGCCTCAATGTACTCACGGGTCTGAAGGAGACCGGGAACATACGTTCCCGAGTGTGCCGAGATACGCTCCGCACCGTCCTCAAGAGAGAAGTACCGATAGCTCAAGCCAGGGTAGAGCGCCCGGAATCTGGCCTGCTCATACCACGCGCGCCCTTGCGACCTCCCCTGGTCGACCATCGACGCCACAGCCGTGCGTTGCCCCGCGTTCGCGCCGTACTCCCGCAGCATCTCTTCGAGCTGGTCCGGAGTGGGAAAAGCCTTACCCCGCTCGATCTTGCTGACGGTGTGCCGCGTGCAGCCCAGGCGTACCGCGATGTCGTCCTGCCGAAGGCCAGCCCCCTCACGTAGCCGCGCAAGCTCTTCGCCAACCCGCCTCATGACGAAGACCGCGTTGGCGTTGGCACTCACGGACAAGAGCGTTCCCTCCCAGGCGGCATGAGGCTCCGACGCCCGCAGCGTATCGCTCGCGCACTCGACTTCGCACAGCCAGCTTGCGCGCGACCGGGTCGCGCGACCACAATTGCTCGCGCACTCAGCGCACGCATCGCGCCGCTGTGTGTGACCTTCGTCCCGCGCGCCTGAGAGGTGTCGGCAATGGAGCAGCGTGGTTACGTCTTGGCGCTGGAGCGCTACCCCTGTACGGCGATTGCCGTGCCCGAGGCCAGAGCCATAGCGGCCCGCGCCTACGCGCCGTACCCCTGGGTGGACCACGACACCGTCAAGCTGCTGGTGACCGAGACGGCGACGAACGCCGTGCTGCATGCCGGCGGGGGCGGGTTCGATCTGATTTGCCATTCGCCCGTGGGGAGTTCGATCCAGATCGAGCTGCACGACCGGTCCAAGGACGAGCCGACGCGCCGCGCGGTCACCCCGTGGGACAGCCACGGCCGAGGGCTCGAACTGCTCGACGCCCTCGCCCCCGGCTGGTCCGTGGTCACGACGCTCAACGGCAAGAGCCTGATCTTCACCCTGGAGTCCACCGCATGCCCGTCCACCCCGAAGGCCCCGGTGCCGAAGGCCCCTTTGCCGAAGGTTCCGTCGCCGAAGGCTCCGCCGCCGACCTGGTACCGACCGACCGGCCCCTGACCCGCGAGGACCCGGCGTACGTACGCCTGCTGAAGCTGGTCCTGCTGGGCCTGGGCGGCGCCGTACCGCTGGAGGCGGACGACGACGCGGCGGAGGGGCCGCGCCCCAAACCCCCCGGCCGGAAAGAGAAGCGTGGGGAGAGACAGAAACGAGAAGGGACCCGGCACATGGCAACGGACAGGCCGACCGGGCCGGACAGGGGCGGGCCCGGGGCCGGACCTGGGGGCAAGCGCGGTGGCGGCCCCGGAGAGGGCGGACCCGACGACAACCGCTGGGGCGGCCCCGACGACAACCCCAGGGGAGGCCCCAGCGGCGGCCCCTGGTCGGAAACCCCACCCCGCCGAACCGGCATCGCCGCGTTCTTCACCCAGGATGTGGAACCCGGGCTGAGAATCCTCCTCGTCCTGCCGGGCAACGACGCCCCCGACCACGGCTTCTGGCGCCTGCCCGGCACCGACTCCCCCGCATCAGAGGCACCGCACACCACATACCTCCGGGAGATCAGACGAACGACCGGCATCCCGGTCGCCCCACCGGAAGAAGTCCTGGCGGTGGATTACGTACCGCTCACCGGTACGGCACCGGAGGGCATCCAGATCGTCTTCAACGGCGGCGAGTTGCCCGTGGGTACGGAGGTCACCCTCCCCGGGCCAGAGAAAAACGCCGCCCCGGAGCTCACCGCGTACCGCTGGGCTTCGATGGACGAAACGGCAGGCCTCTGCCTGGTCCCGGAACGGGACCGCATCCGCGCCGCGTACGAAGCCTGGGCAACGGGCCGCACGGCCTACCTGGTACGAGGCGAACGCGTCACCGCCCGCATGCCCTGACCCCAACGCCAACGCCCCCTGCGCCAGATAAACTCCCAGGCCGACAAGCCTCAGCCCCGCGCACGCGGGGGTGGTCCCCCGGACCGGCCCACGATCAGGAACCCGATCGCTTCGACCCCGCGCACGCGGGGGTGGTCCATGGACCAGGGCCACTCTGAGCCGCTGGTGCACGCTCGGCCCCGCGCACGCGGGGATGCTCCGGCGTACGCGTTCGACCGCAGCGGAGGCTCCTGGTCTGCCCCGCGTACGCGGGGATGGTCCCCAGTGGGCCAGCGCGGCGCGGGCGCAGAGCGTGTCGGCGCTGCGGGACCGCTCCCCCGGGGAAGCCGAGTTCGTTGTGCGGGCCGGTGTGAGGCTGCGGGTGGTGGGTTGGATGGGTGCGGATGGTCCGCCTTGCGGGGCACGCGGCAGTGGAGTGGGGTGGTGGCACGCCGTCTCGGCGTCTGATCGCCGTTTGCTGGGACTCAGGCCCCGCTGTTCACCCGCCGTTGTCGGCGAACGGTTTCAGACCAAGAGGTAACCGTGGTGGCCCCGGTACGTATAGGCACCCTGAGGGCGGCCCCCTTCCAGCTCTGATTGTCGCGGCTCCAGGCCGCGCGTCAAGGGCGCTGCGCGTCGGCTTCGCCGATGGCCTTCGGCCACCCTTGACCCGCGCCCTTCCGCCGCGTGAAGAGCTTCCGGGAGGGGGCCGCCAGGGGAAAGACTCCCCCTGCAACGACACGTCTGTCGCCCGGGCCGTCCGCAGGCTGCGGCTCGGCTCGCCCTGCGGGGCACGCGGCAGTGGAGTGGGGTGGTGACGCCTCGGCTAAGCGTCTGATCGCCGTCCGTTTGCCGGGATTCAGGCCCCGCTGGTCACCCATCTCTTTCGCCCACCCCAGTCACGGCCGAGAGGTAGCCGAGGCGATCCCGGGTGCGGGATATCAGCTCTGA
Organism: Streptomyces sp. NPDC093085; assembly: GCF_040683935.1. Lineage (NCBI taxonomy): Bacteria > Bacillati > Actinomycetota > Actinomycetes > Kitasatosporales > Streptomycetaceae > Streptomyces > Streptomyces sp. NPDC093085. The sequence goes on from NZ_JBFBFB010000009.1 coordinate 20,392, forward strand.
ATAAGGTGGGCCAAAGGCTCCGTCTGGTTGTCGCTTTTCGCGCACGGGCCACCCGCCCACGAGGCAGGTGGGGCGGGACGGGCCTGGTACGACGGGGAGCCCCCTCAACGGGGTGCGGAGGCAAGGCGGTGCGTGGGGAGTGGTGTTGGGGGGAGGCACTTTTTGCGCACGTCCCTGCCTCGGGGCGCCTCCTGTGTCACAGTCATGCCCGTCAGCAGCCAAACCTGTTACGGGAAAGGCCGCACGTGCCCTCGGGGTGCGCAGAGGCACGGGGCCCGTACTGGCCCCGGCGCTCCACTGGTCCGCCGGATCGACGGATCGGCCCCGGGGCGGGGACGTATGCGGGCGCCCTCACGCCCACCCCGCACACCATCCCCACCACGACCACCCCTCCGGGCACCTCCCCCATCACACCAGGCCCACCCCGCCCCACCCGCGACACGGCATCGGGCCACGTGCGCGAAAAGCGACAACCAGAAGGAGCCTTCGGCCCTCCTTTTTCAGAGCCGAGCCCTCGCACCCGGGATCACCGTGGATACCTCTCGGCCGTGACCGGGGTGGGCGACGATGGCGGGTGACCAGCGGGGCCTGAGTCCCGGCAAACGGACGGCGGGCGGACGCTGAGCCGAGGCGTCACCACCCCACTCCACTGTCGCGTGCCCCGCAGGGCGAGCCGAGCCGCAGCCTGCCGACGGCAGGACAACGGACGTGCTTGGGCAGGGGGAGTCTTTCCCCTGGCGGCCCCCTCCCGGAAGCTCTTCACGCGGCGGAGGGCCGGGTGTCAAGGGTGGAGCGCAGCGGAATCGGCGCAGCCGACGCGACGAAGGAGCGCCCTTGATACCCGGACCGGAGCCGCGACAATCAGAGCTGGAAGGGGGCCGCCCTCAGGGCGCCCAAACGTACCGGGGCCACCCCAGTTACCCCTCGGCCGGAACCGCTCGCCGAACGACGAACGGTGAACAGCGGGGCCTGAGTCCCGGCAAACGGACGGCGGGCGGACGCCGAGACGGCGTGCCACCACCCCACTCCACTACCGCGTGCCCCGCAAGGCAACCGGACCCGCACCTCTTCGCCCCACTCACCCGCAGCCTCACACCGGCCCGCACAACAAGCCTGACCGTGTAGGGACTGCCGCTGCCCCGCCTCCGAGTGCTCACTCTTTCGGACGGAATTGCGGTTCGTTCGACCGCACCGGGAAGGGGCCCGCGCCCGATGGGGGCACCGATTACCTGGCCGTGGGGCGCGTACCCCTGCGTACCCACGTGTCCGCGTACCCCTGCGCACCCCTGCGTACCCACGTATCCGCGTACCCGCGCCCCCCTCAGAGAGGTCAGGTTCATGCCGTACCGCACGACTCGCGATGGCGTCAAGATCTTCTACAAGGACTGGGGGTCCGGCCGCCCGGTCGTCTTCATCCATGGCTGGCCCCTGAACGGTGACGCCTGGCAGGATCAGCTCAAGGCCGTGGCCGACGCCGGGTTTCGGGGGATCGCGCACGACCGGCGGGGGCACGGGCGGTCCACGCCCGTGTGGGACGGGTACGACTTCGACACCTTCGCCGACGACCTCGACGACCTCCTGGCCGGCCTGGACCTGCGTGACGTCACCCTGGTCGCCCACTCCATGGGCGGCGGGGAGCTGGCCCGGTACATCGGGCGGCACGGCACCTCGCGGGTCAGGTCCGCGGTGCTGCTCTCGGCGATCACGCCCCTGATGCTGGCGGGGCCCGACAACCCCGACGGGGTTCCGGAGAGCGTCCTGGAGCAGATCAAGTCCGGGATCCTCACGGAGCGCTCCCAGTTCTGGAAGGACACCGCGGCAGGGTTCTTCGGGACCAACCGGACGGGCAGCACCGCCACACCGGGGAACGTGGACGCGTTCTGGTACATGGCCATGGCCCAGACGATCGAGGGCGGCGTCCGGTGCGTGGACGCCTTCGGGCGTACGGACTTCCACGGCGACCTGAGCAAGTTCGACATCCCGGTGCTGGTCGTGCACGGCGACGACGATCAGGTCGTCCCGATCGACGCCACCGGCCGCAAGACCGCCTCGCTCGTCCCCGGCGCCGTCCTCAAGGTCTACGAGGGCGGCTCGCACGGCATCGCGATGGTCCCCGGCGACAAGGAGAGGTTCAACCGGGACCTGCTGGAATTCCTCAGGAGCTGATGCCGATAGCCGACATCACCGGAGACGCCGGGAGGCGGGCGCCCGCGACGCAGCCGACGCAGTCGCCGCGCTTCCTCGGTCGTGACGGGGCACATTGCGCTGCATCCAGGTTGCATCCATGTTCTTCGATCCAGCCTTGCACTCTGGATCGAAGAACGTCAACATAGAAGAATGTCGAAACAAGAGTTTGTGGTGCTCGGCCGGAGTGCCGGCACGGACGACGGCGCGGGCGGCAGCGCGGGAGACAGCACGGACAACGGCGCGGGCGACGACGTCTGCTGCCCCACGCTGCTGAGCGCCCCTCTCGACGAGGAGACGGCGCACGAACTCGCCAGGGTCTTCAAGGCGCTGGGCGACCCGGTGCGGCTGCGGCTGCTCTCGATGATCGCCTCGCGGGACGGCGGGGAGGTCTGCGTCTGCGACCTCACCCCCGCCTTCGACCTGTCGCAGCCGACGATCTCGCACCACCTGAAGCTGCTCAAGCAGGCCGGGCTGATCGGCTCCGAGCGGCGCGGGACATGGGTGTACTACCGGCTGCTGCCGGAGACGACGGACCGGCTCGCCGCCGTCCTGACCCGCCCGGGCACGGCCCCGGCCGAGCCTGTGGACGCACCGGCCGAACCCGTACGCGCACCGTCCGAGCCTGCCGGGACCGCCCCGTGAGCGACGTGAGCGACGTGAGCGACATCAGCGATATGGGCGACGTACGCGGTGCGGGTGACGTGACCGGGGCCGGGGCCGGGGACGGGCCCATCGCCGCCCGCCTCTCCTTCCTGGACCGGTTCCTCGCCGTGTGGATCCTCGCCGCGATGGCCGGCGGGCTCTGTCTCGGCCGCCTGGCGCCCGGACTGGGCGACGCGCTCGCGAAGGTCACCGTCACCGGGGTCTCGCTGCCGATCGCGCTCGGCCTGCTGGTGATGATGTACCCGGTCCTCGCAAAGGTACGGTACGACCGCCTCGGCACCGTCAGCCGCGACCGGCGCCTGCTCGTCCCGTCCCTGGTCCTGAACTGGCTCGTCGGCCCGGCGCTGATGTTCGCCCTCGCCTGGCTCTTCCTGCCGGACCTGCCCGAGTACCGCACCGGTCTGATCATCGTCGGCCTGGCCCGCTGCATCGCCATGGTCATCATCTGGAACGACCTCGCCTGCGGCGACCGCGAGGCCGCCGCCGTCCTCGTCGCGCTCAACTCCGTCTTCCAGGTCGTCGCGTTCGCCGGGCTCGGGTGGTTCTATCTCGACGTGCTGCCGGGCCGGCTCGGCCTGGAGCAGGCCGCGCTCGACGTCTCCGTGTGGGAGATCGGCCGCTCCGTCCTCGTCTTCCTCGGCATCCCGCTGCTGGCCGGGTTCCTCACCCGCCGCCTGGGCGAGAAGGCGAAGGGCCGGGTCTGGTACGAGGCGACGCTCGTCCCGCGTATCGGTCCTTTCGCCCTGTACGGACTGCTGTTCACGATCGTCGTGCTCTTCGCGCTCCAGGGCGACGCCATCACCTCCCGGCCCCTCGACGTCGCCCGGATCGCCCTCCCCCTCCTGGTCTACTTCGCGCTGATGTGGGCCGGCTCCCTGGCCGTCGGGCGCGCGGTCGGCCTCGGCTACCCGAAGGCGACGACCCTGGCGTTCACGGCGGCGGGCAACAACTTCGAACTCGCCATCGCCGTCGCCATCGCGACCTTCGGCGCCACCTCCGGCCAGGCCCTCGCCGGGGTCGTCGGCCCCCTCATCGAGGTGCCCGTCCTCATCGGCCTCGTGTACGTCGCCCTCGCCGCCCGCCGCTTCTTCCCCCCGGCCCACACGGCTCCCGTAACCCCCGTAACTCCCGGGGCCGCCGGGGCCGCCGGGGCCGCCGGGGCCGCCGGATCCACCCGTACCACCGCTTCGGAAGGTTCCACCCATGCCTGACGTCCAGCCCGCGCCATCCGGCCTCCGGTCCACCCCGTCCGTGCTCTTCGTGTGCGTCCACAACGCGGGGCGCTCGCAGATGGCCGCCGCCTTCCTCACCCACCTCGCGCGCGGCCGGGTGGAGGTACGCTCCGCCGGCTCCGCGCCGGCCGACGCCGTGAACCCGGCCGCCGTCCAGGCGATGGCGGAACGGGGCGTCGACCTGTCCGCCGAGACCCCGAAGATCCTGACGGTGGACGCCGTCCGCGCCTCCGACGTGGTGATCACCATGGGCTGCGGGGACACCTGCCCCGTCTTCCCCGGCAAGCGCTACCTCGACTGGAAGCTCGACGACCCGGCCGGACAAGGGGTCGAGGCCGTTCGCCCGATCCGGGACGAGATCGAGCGGCGCGTCCGTAGTCTGCTCACCGAACTGCTGCCCGAACACGCCTGAGGTCCAGGTCCGGGAAGGGCCTGAACGGCCTGAAGGACCCGAAGAGCCGGAGGAGAGCGACGCCCATGGCACCGTACGACGTCAAGCGGGAGCGGAAAGAGTTCTACGCGCCCAAGAACAGGACCTGGGCCGTCGTGGACGTCCCCGAGCAGCGGTTCATCGCCGTCGACGGTGCGGGGAACCCCAACACCGCGCCCGCCTACGCCGACGCGGTCCAGGCCCTGTACGCGGTCGCTTACACCCTCAAGTTCGCCGCGAAGCGCAGGCCGGACGGCAACAGCAACGGCGACTTCGTCGTCGCTCCGCTGGAAGGGCTGTGGTGGGCGGACCGGCCCGAGGCGTTCACCAGCGGCGCCAAGGACACCTGGAGCTGGACCATGCTCATCGCCATGCCCTCCTGGATCACCGGGGAGATGGTCGCGGAGGCCCGAAGGACCGCGCTGGCCAAGAAGAAGCTCCCCGCGATCTCCGGACTCCGGCACCTCACCCTCCACGAAGGCCCCAGCGCCCAGGTGCTGCACATCGGCTCGTACGACGACGAGGCGCCGGTGCTGCACGAACTCCACCACACCTACCTCGCCGCCAACGGCCTGCGGCCCACCGGCCTGCACCACGAGATCTACCTCAGCGATCCCCGGAGGACGGCCCCCGAGAAGCTGAAGACCGTCCTCCGCCAGCCGGTCGGACGCGTCCTGGCCGCCCGGCCGCAGGGGGCCTCTGTGCGGCCTTCAGGACCGGGCAGGTGACGACCAGGCGATCTCGCCCTCGCGGGAGAGGAAGCGTCCGGTGCCGGCCCCCGGGCCCTTGGCGTACTGCGTGGTCAGCATGGTCAGAGCCGCCGCCTCACCACCCTCACCGGCCCCAGCTCCAGTTCCCCGACCCGCTGGTCCCCCACTCGTCTCGCCTGTCGGCCGGAAACCCAGCCGCAGGTAGAAACCCTCGGGGCCGTCCTCGCCCGGGTGCCAGGTGACCGTCAGCCGGGTGCCGCCGCGTCGGCGTATTTCGGCGGCCACGGACTCGACCGCGAAGCGGCCGTACCCACGTCCCTGTTCACCTGCGGCGATGTTGAGCCGCCACAGCCCCGAGCGGATGTCGGTGCCTGTGCCGTCCCCCGCGAAGTCGATGCCCAGGAAGGCCATGAGGAAGCCGACGGGCCGGTCACCGTCGAAGATGAGGCGGGGCCACGCTATGTCCGGATGCACATATGCCTCGGCGAGGGACTTCACCACCGGTGCCACCACGTGCTCCTGGTCGGGGTGGACCTTCAGCCCGATCGCGATATCGAAGTTGGCGGCGGTAACCGTCTCCAGGCGGAGCGTAGTCGTCATGCCGGAACCATAGAACGGCAGGTCAGCCCAGGGACAGGAGGATCAGGAGGACGATCAGGCCGGCCAGGGAGGGGGCTATGACCTCGTAGGCCCAGCGGATGACCGGGGTGCCCTGGGCCGTGGGGCGGGTGGTGGAGCGTTCGGCCAGTTCGCGGAGGTCGGCTGTGGTGCGGTCGGCCGTGGCCATGCGGGCCTCGGTGTCCGTGGTGTCCACGTTGACGGACGTTCTGCCGTGCGGGTCCGCGCCCGCCATGCGGGTCTGCCCGCGTGCGGCGCGCTTCCGCTGGCGCAGGGAGACGGGCACCGCCCAGAGCTGGAACTTGCCGTGGTCCCGCGTGAACGCCTCGCACGAGTACGTGGCCCTGATGTCCGTGACGGAGCCCCAGGGCAGGACGATCGTACGGAACGGGTTCCTGATCCTGAGCCGGTCAGCGTTGGCGTAGACCGCCGGGCGCAGGCTGAACGCGATGATCAGGGGCAGCGCGAAGAGCATCCCGGCGAGCGCCAGCCACGGGGTGTGACCGGTGCCCCGGACGAGCGCGTCGATGCCGATCCACAGGACCAGGATGAGGAGCGCTCCCCCGCCCAGGATGCCGCCGCCCGAGCGGAAGACCCGGTCGGGGGTGGTGGAGGTTTCGGGGGTGGTGGAGCCGGTCGGGGGCGTGGGGTCCTGGGAGGTCCGGGCCGGGGTGTCGGTCCCGGCCGGGGTGTCGGTCCCGGGCGGGGTGGTGTCGGGCGGGGTCGGACGTCCTGCCCTTGCGCGGGCCGCCTTGGGCTCGGTGTCGCGCGTGCCCTCGGGGGGCGCCGAGGGCGTGCCGGGCTCGGGCCGGGGCTCGGGCTCCGGGGTCGGCTCGGGCGCGGGGTCGGCGTCGGGGGCAGGGGTCGTCATGGGTCCGATTCTGCCGTACGCCACTGACAGTGGCCGCCCCGCACCCGCCCCGCACCCGCCTCGCATCCGGTTCGCATCCGGTTCGGGCCCTGCCCCCTGGTCCGGCCCGCCCGTATCCCCGCATATGAGCACGCCGTATCACGGGTCGGGAACAACCTCGTCCGCGAAGCTCACATCCCCTGTACAGGCTGCTACGCGCGTAGATATGCTCATCTGGTGACCATGCCCACCATCACCCCCGCATTCGCTGACGTGACCGCGTCCGACAGCACACTGCGCCGCTTCCTGCACGGGCTGCCCGGTGTCGATGCCGTCGGCCTGGAGGCCCGGGCCGCCGCGCTCGGGACGCGGTCGGTCAAGACGACGGCCAAGGCGTACGCCATCGACCTGGCCATCTCCATGATCGACCTGACGACGCTGGAAGGCGCGGACACCCCGGGCAAGGTCCGGGCGCTCGCCGCCAAGGCCGTGCGTCCGGATCCGACCGACCGTACGGTCCCGGCGACCGCCGCCGTCTGCGTCTACCCCGACATGGCGGAGACCGCGGTCGCCGCGCTCGCCGGCTCCGGGGTGAAGGTGGCCTCCGTCGCCACCGCGTTCCCGGCCGGGCGGGCCGCGCTCGGGGTGAAGCTCGCCGACACGCGCGACGCCGTGGCCGCCGGGGCGGACGAGATCGACATGGTCATCGATCGCGGCGCCTTCCTCGCCGGGAAGTACCTGAAGGTGTACGAGGAGATCCGCGCCGTCAAGGAAGCGGCCGGCACCGCCCGGCTGAAGGTGATCTTCGAGACCGGCGAACTCTCCACGTACGACAACATCCGCCGCGCCTCCTGGCTCGGCATGATCGCGGGCGCGGACTTCATCAAGACGTCGACCGGCAAGGTCGGGGTCAACGCCACCCCCGCCAACACGCTCCTCATGCTCCAGGCCGTACGCGACTTCCGCGAGCAGACCGGGGTGCAGGTCGGGGTGAAGCCCGCCGGCGGTATCCGGTCCACCAAGGACGCGCTCAAGTTCCTGGTGCTGGTCAACGAGACCGTGGGCGCGGAGTGGCTGGACAACCACTGGTTCCGCTTCGGCGCTTCCAGCCTGCTGAACGACCTGCTGATGCAGCGTCAGAAGCTCAGCACCGGCCGGTACTCCGGCCCCGATTACGTCACGGTGGACTGAGGCAGAGATGGCAACCGACAACCAATCCCCCGCGTCCGCGCAGCCCGCCGCGCCCACGTCCGCGCAGCCCGCCGCGTCCGCCCCCGCGTCCGCGTCCGCCCCCGCGAACCCCTTCGCCTACGCGCCCGCCCCCGAGTCCCGTTCCGTCGTCGACATCGCGCCCTCCTACGGGCTCTTCATCGACGGAGAGTTCGCCGAGGCGGCCGACGGCAGGGTCTTCAAGACCCTCAGCCCGGCCTCCGAGGAGGTGCTCTCCGAGGTCGCCCAGGCCGGGGCCGACGATGTCGACCGGGCCGTACGGGCCGCCCGTAAGGCGTTCGAGAAGTGGTCGGCGCTGCCCGGCGCCGAGCGGGCCAAGTACCTCTTCCGGATCGCCCGCATCATCCAGGAGCGCTCGCGCGAACTGGCGGTGCTGGAGACCCTCGACAACGGCAAGCCGATCAAGGAGACCCGCGACGCGGACCTCCCGCTGGTCGCCGCGCACTTCTTCTACTACGCCGGCTGGGCCGACAAGTTGGAGCACGCAGGCTACGGGGCGGCGCCGCGTCCGCTCGGGGTCGCCGGGCAGGTCATCCCCTGGAACTTCCCGCTCCTCATGCTCGCGTGGAAGATCGCCCCCGCGCTCGCCACCGGCAACACGGTCGTCCTGAAGCCCGCCGAGACGACCCCGCTCTCCGCGCTCTTCTTCGCGGACATCTGCCGCCAGGCGGGGCTCCCCAAGGGCGTCGTCAACATCGTCACCGGGGACGGCACGACGGGCGCCGAGCTGGTCGGGCACCCGGGGATCGACAAGGTCGCCTTCACCGGTTCGACCGCCGTGGGCAAGGCCATCGCCCGCCAGATCGCCGGTACGGGGAAGCGGGCCACGCTCGAACTGGGCGGCAAGGGCGCGAACATCGTCTTCGACGACGCCCCGGTCGACCAGGCCGTCGAGGGCATCGTCACGGGCATCTTCTTCAACCAGGGCCAGGTCTGCTGCGCCGGCTCCCGGCTGCTGGTCCAGGAATCCGTCCACGACGAGGTGCTGGACGCGCTCAAGCGCCGGCTGGCCACGCTCCGCGTGGGCGACCCGCTGGACAAGAACACCGACCTGGGCGCGATCAACTCCGCGGAGCAGCTCGCCCGGATCCGGGCGCTCGCCGAAACCGGCGAGGCGGAGGGCGCGGAGCGCTGGTCCCCCGCGTGCGAACTGCCGTCCGCCGGTTACTGGTTCGCGCCGACCCTGTTCACCAACGTCACCCAGGCGCACACCATCGCCCGGGACGAGATCTTCGGCCCGGTGCTGTCGGTGCTCACGTTCCGTACCCCGGACGAGGCGGTCGCCAAGGCGAACAACACGCAGTACGGCCTGTCGGCGGGCATCTGGACCGAGAAGGGGTCGCGGATCCTCGCGGTCGCGAACAAGCTCCGGGCGGGTGTCGTCTGGGCCAACACGTTCAACAAGTTCGACCCGACCTCGCCGTTCGGCGGATACAAGGAGTCGGGTTACGGCCGCGAGGGCGGTCGCCACGGCCTGGAGGCGTACCTCGATGTCTAAGGAATCCCCGTCGGCCAAGGGCACCGGGAGCGCCGGCGCCGGCACCACCGCCCCCGGCCGCCTGAACGTCTTCAAGACCTACAAGCTGTACGTCGGGGGCAAGTTCCCCCGGAGCGAGAGCGGCCGGGTGTACGAAGTGACCGACTCGAAGGGCTCCTGGCTCGCCAACGCCCCGCTCTCCTCCCGCAAGGACGCCAGGGACGCGGTCGTCGCGGCCCGCAAGGCGTTCGGCGGCTGGTCGGGCGCGACGGCGTACAACCGGGGCCAGGTCCTCTACCGCGTCGCCGAGATGCTGGAGGGGCGCCGGGAGCAGTTCGTACGGGAGGTCGCGGAGGCCGAGGGGCTGTCGAAGGCGAGGGCGGCGGCCGTGGTGGACGCGGCGGTCGACCGCTGGGTCTGGTACGCGGGGTGGACGGACAAGATCGCCCAGATCGCGGGCGGCGCGAACCCGGTGGCCGGCCCGTTCTTCAACCTCTCCACGCCCGAGCCGAGCGGCGTGGTGGCGGTGGTGGCGCCGCGCGAGTCGTCGCTCCTGGGACTGGTGTCGGTGATCGCCCCGGTGATCGCGACGGGCAACACGGTGGTCGTCGTCGCGAGCGAGACCGCGCCGCTGCCCGCGCTCTCGCTGGGCGAGGTGCTGGCCACGTCGGACGTGCCGGGCGGGGTGGTGAACATCCTGTCGGGCCGTACGGCCGAGATCGCGGCCCCGCTCGCCGCGCACCAGGACGTCAACGGGATCGACCTGACCGGCGCGGACGAGGCGCTGGCCAAGGAGCTGGAGATCGCGGCGGCGGACAACCTCAAGCGCGTACGCCGCCCCGCCCCCGCCCCGGCCGACTGGACCACCGCCCCGGGCACCGCCCGCCTGACGGCCTTCCTGGAGACGAAGACGGTCTGGCACCCGACGGGCAGCCTGGGGGCATCGGGCTCGGCGTACTGACGGGGACGGCGCCGCCGTATCGGCCCCGCTGGACGGGGCACCGAACGGGGCGGCGCCGCCGAACCGTCAACATGGAAGCCCTGGTTTCCCTCGTTTGAGCGGAAACAGGGCTTCCTAAGTGCACAGCACTTGGCAGAGCCATACGTTTCTGTACATGACTGACACCTACGCCATGACTGAGGCCCGCGCCAACTTCGGCACACTGATTCGCCGGGCGGCCCACTCCCGCGAGCGGATCGCCATTACGGACCACGGACACGTCGCGGCCATACTGATCAACCCGCAGGACCTCGCGGATCTGGAGGACTCGCTCGCAATCGCGGAATACCGGCTGGAGAAGGAGCGCGGGACTCTCAAGCCGGGCATTCCGCACGACGAAGTCCGCCGCATGCTGGGGCTGGACAAGTGACCTACGAGATCATCTGGGAGCCGCGTGCGACCAACGCGGCTCTACGCTTCCTCAAGGACGACCCGGTCGGGCTTTCCGCTATGTTCGAGGCCGTGGACGCGCTTGCGACGCCCCCTCGCCCGGACACCTCGATCGCGTACGGATCGCCCGAAGAGCGACGGTTACACGTCGGCAAGTACCGCGTCCTGTACGTCATCGACGAGGGCGTCATCCGTATCCTGGTCACCCACCTCGGCCGCACCTGGTGATACGACTCACCCCGGCAGCAGCCCCGTCACCTGGCTCACCGCGTCGCCCAGTACCGGCATGTCCTTGAGGGCGCCGCTGCCCTGGGTCAGGGGGTCGGTCAGGGGGGTGGTGGAGATGGGCTGGAAGTCGGCGATCTGGGTGCCGAGTCCGTTGTCCAGGGGGTCCACGCCCGTGCCCGCCAGGGGGTTGAGCTTCAGGGACGTGACCGGGTTCAGGGCGCCCGCCGCCGCGTAGCCGAGGGCTCCGGTGAGGGCCTGGCCGGCCGCCTTGCCCGATTCGGTGAGCTGGGAGTCCGTATCGGACGCCGATGTGCCGGAGCCGGCGGAGGAGTTGGCGGCCGGGGCGGGGGCCGCCGCCTGGGCCGCCGCGCCGCTCAGGCCGAGGGCCGCGCCCGCCGCCGTGAGGGTGAGGCCGACGCGGAGCAGGTTGCGGCGCGGGGCGGGCGGAAGCGCGTGACGTGGGGTGCGGGGGGTACGGGGGGTGCGTGCCATGGGGATTGTCCTGGGTGTGTGTGCGTGGGGGGACGGACGGATCCGCTGCGCTGTGTCAGCGGATCCGCACCCAGCGTAGTGAGTGGCGGCCGGTCATGGCGCCGAACCCGCCACATCGGCCCCCGGATCTCGCCTGATCGCGGCCTGAACGCCCCCCAAGGTTCACCGTGCCGATGGATGCCCCACACTGGTGTCCCGTGAGCGCACCCACCCTTCCGACCCGTGTCGTACTGCTCGCCGGGCCGTCCGGCTCCGGAAAGTCGTCCCTCGCCGCGCGTACGGGGCTGCCCGTGCTGCGCCTCGACGACTTCTACAAGGAGGGCGACGACCCGACCCTCCCCCTGGTCCCCGGCAGCGCGGACATCGACTGGGACTCCGTACGTTCCTGGGACACGGAGGCGGCGGTCACCGCGATCGCGGAGTTGTGCCGTACGGGCCGTACGACCGTTCCCGTCTACTCCATCGCGACCAGTTCGCGGGTCGACACCGAGAAGCTGGCCATCGAACGCACCCCGCTCTTCCTCGCCGAGGGGATCTTCGCCGCGGACATCGTGGCACGCTGCCGGGAGTTGGGGGTGCTGGCCGACGCGCTCTGTCTGCGGGGCCGCCCGTCGACCACGTTCCGGCGGCGGCTCGCCCGCGATCTGCGCGAGGGGCGGAAGTCGGTGCCGTTCCTGCTGCGGCGCGGCTGGCGGCTGATGCGCGCCGAGCGCGCGATCGTCGGCAAGCAGACGGCGCTGGGCGCGCACCCCTGCGGCAAGGCGGAGGCGCTGGGCCGGATCGCCGCCGCCGCGGGCGGTCGCACCCTCGCCCCGCCCCGCGGTGCGACCCGTACGGGGAACACCGTCTGACCCGCCCCGTCCGACCCGACCCGTCCGACCCGACCCGTCCGACCCGACCCGACCCGTAGGGGCAGGGTCCTTAGGGGCAGGGTCCTTAGGGGCAGGGTCCGTAGGGGTACGCGTACGGGCACCCCTAGGGGCTCCGTACGGGCAGGGGGCGGGCCCGTGCAGGCGCGTCGTGCGGACGCGTCGTACGGATACGCCGTACGGATACGCCGTACAGGCGCGTCGTACGGACGCGCCGTGCGGGCACCTCGTACGGGCACCTCGTACGGGCGGCCCCCGTGACGGCGCGACCGGGATACGGGGTGCCGGGCGGAGGAGGCGCCGCCGCACGAGAAGCGGGACCGTACGGCCCCCCAGCCGGTACGGTCCCGCTTCGTTTCCCCCATGGTCACCGCAGTTCCCCCGCGGCTTTCACGGTCCCCCGTGTTCCCCTTTTCTCCCCCCATCCCCCCTCGGGCTCCCCCCATTTCCCCTCGGGTTTCCCCGTTTACCCCCGTATCCCCCCGGGTCCCCCGATTTCCCCCGTACTCCCGCCGTCTCCCCCGAAACGACGGGTCCCCGTACCCCCCCCCGTGCTTCCCCCGTGTGCCCTCAGGCGACCAGTTCGCCGAAGGACTCTTCCTCGTCACGGCCGAAGCTGAGGACCTCGTCCTGGCGCAGCCGGCGGAGCGACCGCCAGATGCTCGACTTCACCGTGCCGACACTGATGTCGAGGATGTCCGCGATCTCGGGATCCGTGCGGCCCTCGTAGTAGCGCAGGACGAGCATCGTCCGCTGGAGTTCCGGCAGCCGGGCGAGCGCCTGCCAGAGCACGGCGCGCAGCTCGGTGCCGCGCATCGCGTCCGTGTCGCCCACCGTCTCCGGCAGTTCCTCCGTCGGGTACTCGTTGAGCTTGCGCCTGCGCCAGGCGCTGATGTGCAGATTGGTCATCGTCCGGCGGAGATACCCGCCGACCGCCGCCTTGTCCGTGATCCGGTCCCAGGCCCGGTACGTGGAGAAGAGCGCGCTCTGGAGCAGGTCCTCCGCCTCGAAGCGGTCCCCGGTCAGGTGGTAGGCGGTCGCGTACAGGGAGGCGCGGCGCTCCTGGACGTAGGCGGTGAACGCCGCTTCGGCGTCCCCCGTCCCCGTCGTCGGAGCCGTCCGCTCCCCCGTGGCCCCCGTGGCCTCCCTGTACGCGACTCCCCCGCTGCCCGCCGGAGGCGGCGCGTCAACCACCGTCATGTACGACGGCTTGTGCTGACGCCCGGCGCCGCGAACGCACCCCCGCCCGTTCACGGCGCCGGACTTCTCGGTGATCCTGGCGACGTCGTGAAGACGCGTGACCACTGCGCTTGAGGTCGTTCCGTGCAGTGCGTTCATCCCGCGCCCCCCGTCGGCTGGATCTTGCTTCGGTTTGGTCAGGTCACCCGGTCCGCTTGCCCGCCGGGCCCGTTCCCGCTGCCCGGTTCGCTTCGTTCCGTGTGGCAAAAAGCTTGCCGAGCCAGTTTCATGGGCCTGTCCCCCGACTGTCACAGGCCTGTCACAGGAGCCCGTGGCACGCAACGGTCGAACTCCGGTCCCCTCATGGGACAGAATGACCTCCGTGCCTTTTCTGCTGCTGATCGAGGACGACGACGCCATCCGCACGGCCCTCGAACTCTCCCTGTCACGCCAGGGCCACCGGGTGGCCACCGCGGCGACGGGTGAGGACGGCCTGAAACTGCTCCGTGAGCAACGGCCGGACCTGATCGTGCTGGATGTGATGCTGCCCGGGATCGACGGGTTCGAGGTCTGCCGTCGTATCCGCCGTACCGACCAGTTGCCGATCATCCTGCTGACCGCCCGCAACGACGACATCGACGTCGTGGTCGGGCTGGAGTCGGGTGCCGACGACTATGTGGTCAAACCGGTGCAGGGGCGGGTGCTGGACGCCCGGATCCGTGCCGTGCTGCGGCGCGGCGAGCGGGAGTCCACGGATTCGGCGACGTTCGGCAGCCTGGTCATCGACCGTTCGGCGATGACGGTGACCAAGAACGGCGAGGACCTTCAGCTCACGCCGACCGAGCTGCGGCTGCTGCTGGAGCTGAGCCGCCGCCCCGGGCAGGCGCTCTCCCGGCAGCAGTTGCTGCGGCTGGTGTGGGAGCACGACTACCTCGGTGACTCGCGTCTGGTGGACGCGTGTGTGCAGCGGCTGCGCGCGAAGGTGGAGGACGTGCCGTCGTCACCGACGCTCATCCGTACGGTCCGCGGGGTGGGCTACCGGCTGGACGCGCCTTCGTGAGCGACACATCGAACACCGGCGACACCATCGGCGCCGGGAACAACACCGCCGGCGATGCCACCGGCACCGGGAAGAGCACGGGTGCGGGTGCGGGCACCGGCACGGGCGGCGGCAGCGGAACCGGCACCACGGCCGACGCCTCGGCCGGTGCGTCCGGCGGTACGTCCGGCGGTACGTCCGGCATATCCGGTACGGAGCAGGGCGGGCCCGATGCCCGCGGTGACCAGGAGTACGCGGGCGAGGCCGTCGACCCGTACGTCAAGCCGCGCCGTGGCGCCGGCACCGGGACCGGCACCGGCAAGGTCGGCAGGACGTTTCTCGCGGGGCTCCGCTGGACCAGTCTGCGGCTCCGGCTGGTGATCGTCTTCGGTCTGGTGGCGCTGACCGCCGCCGTCTCCGCCTCCGGGATCGCGTACTGGCTCAACCGGCAGGCCGTGCTGACCCGTACGCAGAACTCCGCGCTCAACGACTTCAAGCAGGAGATGCAGAGCCGCGCCGCCGAACTGCCGCTCTGGCCACGGGAGTCGGATCTCCAGAGCACCGCCGAGCGGATGGCGGGCGGCAACGCCGGGTACAGCGTGGTGCTGATCGCCTCGCGCGACCGGGGCAAGCCGATCGTCGGGGCGTCCGACCCGGATGTCTTCACGATGGACGACGTACCGGATGCGCTGCGCGACGCGGTGAACGAGCAGCAGAAGGTCACCTCGGCCAACAAGTACCCGTACCACGTGTTCTGGCAGCGCACCGAGCGCGACGGCACGCCGTATCTGGTCGGCGGTACGCGGATCATCGGCGGCGGCCCGACCGGGTACATGTTCAAGTCGCTCGACCAGGAGCAGGCGGATCTCAACTCACTGGCCTGGTCGCTGGGAATCGCCACGGCGCTCGCCCTGATCGGCTCCGCGCTGATCGCGCAGGCCGCCGCCGAGACCGTGCTCAAGCCGGTGCAGCGGCTCGGGGTGGCGGCGCGCCAGCTCGGCGAGGGGAAGTTCGGGACTCGGCTGCGGGTGTCGGGGAAGGACGAGCTGGCCGATCTCTCCCGTACCTTCAACAGGGCCGCCGAGTCCTTGCAGAAGAAGGTCGCGGACATGAGCGCCCGGGAGGAGTCGAGCCGCCGCTTCGTCGCGGACATGTCGCACGAGCTGCGCACCCCGCTGACCGCGCTGACCGCCGTGACGGAGGTCCTGGAGGAAGAGGTCGACAGCCTCGATCCGATGATCGCACCGGCGGTGACGCTGGTGGTGAGCGAGACACGGCGGCTCAACACCCTGGTCGAGAACCTGATGGAGGTCACCCGCTTCGACGCGGGGACGGCGCGGCTGGTCCTGGACGATGTCGATGTCGCCGACCAGGTCATGGCGTGCATCGACGCGCGCGCCTGGCTGGACGCGGTGGATCTGGACGCCCCGCGCGGCACCATGGCGCGGCTCGACCCGCGCCGGCTCGATGTGATCCTGGCCAATCTGATCGGCAACGCGCTCAAGCACGGCGGTTCGCCGGTACGGGTGGCGGTGCGGACCGAGGGCGACGAGCTGGTCATCGCGGTACGGGACCACGGGCCCGGCATCCCGGAAGAGGTGCTGCCGCATGTCTTCGACCGCTTCTACAAGGCGAGCGCGTCGCGGCCCCGCTCCGAGGGGAGCGGGCTCGGTCTGTCGATCGCCATGGAGAACGCGCACATCCACGGCGGCGACATCACGGCGTCGAACGTGCCGGACGGCGGCGGCGCGATGTTCGTCCTGCGGCTGCCGCGCGACGGCGCCCGCGAACCGGAGCCGGGCCAGGGCCAGGGCCAAAGCCAAGGTCAGGGGCAGGTCACCGGTACGGGGCAGGGGCAGGGTCCTGGGTCCCGGGCCGGTGACGGACGCACCGGGAGCCGCGAGCCCGACGGGCCGGACGGGCCCGGAGAGCCGGGAGAGCCGCGAGGGGCGGGTGGGAGACCGTGATACGGGGGAGTGTGGACGGACACGGCGAGCACGGGCCGACCGGCGCGAACGGACCGATAACCGGACGCGGCGCCGCCGCCAGACGGGCGGCCGGACGGGCCGCCGGGGGTGTGGTGCTGGTCGCGCTCGCCGCGCTGAGTGGCGGGTGCGGGATCAGGACGACGTCCGTGCCGGTGAACGCCGGGCCCGCGCCTTCGCGGATGCCGTGCGAGATTTCCTCGAAGGACGTCATCACGCAGTCGGAGTCGGGGGTTCCGGTCCGGGTCTATCTGGTCTGTTCCTCGGGGCTCGCCTCCGTCGAACGCGCCGCGCGGCTTCCGGAGGGGCGGCCGTCCGGGGACCGGGTGGCGATCGCGCAGGCGCTGCTGGACGAGTTGCAGGCCGAACCGTCCGCCGCCGAGCGCGAGGCCGGGTTCACCACCTCCGTACCGGGGCCGCTGATCGTCACGGCCGCGCACCCCGGGGATCCGGCCGGGGGGCTGCGGCTCAGCCGTCAGCCGGAGGATCTGCCGTCGGCGGCGCTCGCCCAGATCGTCTGCACGCTCGCGGAGAGCGGGGCCACGGACGGCCGGGTGGTGCTCGGCGGGCCCGGCGCCTACGCGGCCCGTACATACGGCTGCGACCGGGAGACCAAGCGCCGCCCGGACGCCGAGGTGCCGACCCTGGCACCGAGCCCGGCCGGTACGGCGAGCCCGTCCTGACGGGCGGAGGCCCGGCAGGGCGGGATCACGGCAGGCCGCGGCCCGCCGGGATTCCGCTTGTGGCCGGTGGGGCCCCGGGGTGACGCCGGTCTCATGAGGGGCTTGCCGGGGCCCTTCCGGAACCGATGGCCCGGCCCCGGGCGTCTTGGGGAGCGTGCTGCAAGGTCCGGACGGCAGTGCCGTCTTCCGCTTCCGTATGGCGGGGTTCGCTCTCCTCCTCACGCATCTGTCGCTGGTGGCGTGGGTGAGCCTCCGCCCCCTCGACGTCATGTGGGTGAACGCGGCGAACCTCACGCCGTTCGCGGGTATCAGGGCGGATCTGGCCCTCGGGCCGCTGGAGGCCACCCGAAGAATCGGGGAAGGGCTGCTGCTGCTCGCGCCGGTCGGGGTGCTGCTGCCCATGGCGGGCGGCCGGATCGCCGTCTCCTTCTGGGCCTCCCTGACCCGTACGGTCACGGCCGGCGCCCTGCTCGCCATCGGGATCGAGATGGTGCAGACGGCGGTGCCGGGGCGGGTCCTCGACGTGGACTCCGTGCTGCTCCACACCGCCGGGGTGGCGCTCGCGCACCTCGCGGTGGTGCCCGCGTTCCGGGCCCGGCTCCGCAGGCCTCAGGGCGGGCCCCGGCAGGGTTCTCAGGGCGGGTCTCAGGGGAGCGAACGGGGCCAGGGGACCCGGCGGAGCAGGGAAGGGCGGCGGAACGAGTGGGCGTGGGAGTCCGCGCGCCGGGGGGCGGCGCCCCTGAGAGAGCACCGCGGGCGGGACGAGAACCCGCAGGGGGCGACCCCGACGATTCCCAGGGTCGGTATCGCCCCTTAGAGCGATGCCGCGCGGTGCGCGGTGGAGCACCATGGAGTCATCGGGAGCAGGGACAGGAAACGCTCCCCTGACGCTCTTTTAAGGAGTCCACCATGGCCGGTCTGGTCCGCCCCCGCGAAGGGCGCATGCTCGGCGGGGTGTGCGCGGCGCTGGCACGGCGTTTTGGCACCTCCGCGAATACGATGCGGGTGATTTTCCTGCTGTCGTGCCTGCTGCCAGGACCGCAGTTCCTGGTCTATCTGGCGCTGTGGATACTCCTGCCGGGCGAGAAGTCCGCCTCGGCGGCCTCCACCGCCTGGTAATTCCGGCGACCCGGGTGGGCGGTGATTCCACCGGCCCGGCGCGGCCCGCTTTCCGCTCCCCCTGTGCCGTGCGTACGCCCGTAACGCCGTAGATGCCGGTACGGGCGTACGCACTCAGGACATGTCAGCCGCCGAGCGGGAGGCCGTTGAGGGTGGTGCCGCCGTTGGCCAGGCCGTTGACCGGGAGGCCGCCGAGGAGGTTCTGCACCGGGTTGGCCTTGCCGACCGCGTCGAGCGCGTACGGCGCGGTGAACTCGACGGTGTCGACCGCGCCGGCCGCGCCCTTCGCCGCCTCGGGGAGCGGCGCGGGCAGGGTCGAGGCGAGCTGCTCGACGGGGAGGGTCTTGCTGACGGAGCCGACGACGTCGAGCGCGGCGCCCGTGTCCGGGAGGGCGGGCGCGGCGGAGGCGGTGGACGCGGCGGCTGCGGCGAAGGCGGCGCCCAGGGCGGCGGCACCGATGGTCTTGGCGGCGGACTGCTTCATCGGAAATCTCGTCCTTTGGGGACTCGGGAGAAATCGGGGAAAGCGGAGCCCAATTCCGGAGGCTCTGTCGCGGAGCTTCGGAGACTCCCCGTTGGGTCTGCGCGGCTCAGCAAGGTAGCCAGCCGCGCCCCCGTCCCGCAAATACCGGACGGCGGCCGGAAAGCGTGTTCCCGGCCGCCCTGCTCTTCTGGTATTCGGGTGTGTTCGAACTGTCCGCGCCTGGTTCTAGCTGTTCACCGGGGTCTGCTGGAACAGCCATTCGGACTTGAGCTCGGCATATCCCGGCTTGATCACATCGTTGATCATGGCCAGTCGTTCATCGAAAGGAATGAATGCTGATTTCATCGCATTGACGGTGAACCACTGCATATCGTCGAGCGTGTACGCGAACGCGTCGACCAGCAGCTCGAATTCCCTGCTCATACTGGTGCCGCTCATCAGACGGTTGTCCGTGTTGACGGTCGCCCGGAAGTACAGCCGGCGCAGCAGTCCGATGGGGTGGTCCGCGATCGAGGTGGCGGCGCCGGTCTGGAGGTTGGAGCTGGGGCAGAGCTCCAGCGGGACGCGCTTGTCCCGTACGTACGCGGCGAGCCGGCCCAGCGCCACCGTGCCGTCCTCGGCGACCTCGATGTCGTCGATGATGCGGACGCCGTGGCCGAGCCGGTCGGCGCCGCACCACTGGAGGGCCTGCCAGATGGAGGGGAGTCCGAAGGCCTCGCCCGCGTGGATGGTGAAGTGGTTGTTCTCGCGCTTGAGGTACTCGAACGCGTCGAGGTGCCGGGTGGGCGGGAAGCCCGCCTCGGCGCCCGCGATGTCGAAGCCGACCACGCCCGTGTCCCGGTAGCGGTTGGCGAGCTCGGCGATCTCCAGGGCGCGGGCGGCGTGCCGCATCGCGGTGAGCAGCGCGCCGACCCGGATCCGGTGGCCGTCGGCGCGGGCCAGGCGCTCGCCCTCGCGGAACCCCTCGTTGACGGCTTCGACGACCTCTTCGAGGGTGAGCCCGCCTTCGAGGTGCTGCTCGGGCGCGTACCGCACCTCGGCGTAGACGACGCCGTCCTCGGCGAGGTCCTGCGCGCACTCGGCGGCGACCCGGAAGAGCGCGTCGCGGCTCTGCATCACGGCGCAGGTGTGGGCGAAGGTCTCCAGATACCGTTCGAGCGAGCCGGAGTCGGCCGCCTCGCGGAACCAGAGGCCGAGTTTGTCCGGCTCCCGCTCGGGCAGGGATGAGTAGCCGCAGGCGTCGGCGAGGTCGATGATCGTGCCGGGACGCAGTCCGCCGTCCAAGTGGTCGTGGAGCAGGACCTTGGGGGCGCGGCGGATCTGGTCGGCGGTGGGCGGACGGGAGGTCTGGCTCGTCATCCGTGCACTGTAACGCTTCCCTGCCTACGCGCGTAGAGTCCACAGGGACGATACCCAACGGTGACCATGCGGACGGGCGCCGTACACCCGCGCTTCTGAGACTGTTCTGTTATGGGACAGCATGCGGTTCCCGCGCCGGGGGGACGTTCGGCAGGCCGGGACGGATGGGCAGGCGCGCACCGCGCGGAACCACGGGCGCGACTGGGCCGGGCGGTCGTGGCGCGGGCCGTCGATATCGCCGTGGGGGGCGCGATACTCGTCCTCCCTTCGGGTGAACCGGTCTCCTCCCGGGGCGCGTCGCTCCTCGCACACGCCCGGATGCTGCCCCTCGCGCGCTCGCTGGCGGCGGCGGGCGCGGCGGACGGGGTGGTGGCGCATGTGGTGAGGTACGCGCGGCGCGGCTGGAACGGTACGGAGGCCTCGCTCGCCTCGGACGCCCGCTGGGCGGCGGAGGAGATCGGCCGGCGGTACGGGGACGTGCCGGTCTGTCTGGTGGGGCACGGGATGGGCGGCCGGGCGGCGCTGCACGCGGCGGACCACCCCGCCGTCACCTCCGTCCTGGCGCTGGCCCCCTGGCTCCCGGAGGACGACCGGGCGGCCGGTCCCGAGCCGGTGCGCCAGCTCCGGGGGCGCCGGGTGCTGATCATGCACGGCACCAATGACGCCAGGACCGACCCCGAACTCTCCTTCCGGCTGGCCGAGCGGGCGAAGAAGGCGAGCCGCGACATCTGCCGCTTCGAGGTCCACTCGGACGGCCACGCCCTCCGCCAGCACCATGCCGAAGTCCTCGCCCTGGCAGGCGACTTCGTGCTGGGCTCGCTGCTGGAGCGCGCCTACTCCCGGCCGGTCGCGGACGCCCTGGCGGCCCCGCCGCCGCTGGGGCTGCGGATGCCCCTGGCGGCCGGGTTCGGCCGCTCGCTGCGCCCGTAGGCCCGTAGGGCAGGCCGGGGCAGGGCAGGCCGGGGCCCGGCCGTGCTCGTACAGCCCGGCCGTACTCGTACAGCGGGACGCGCGTACCCCCGTACCCCCGCACCGCCGTACCCCCGTACCCCCGTACCGCCGCACGCCGAGCGCCGCATACGGTCACCCGCCGCGCGGTGTCGGCGCGCTGTCGGCTCGGCGTCAGGGGCTGTCGGCGGGGCGTCGGGGGTGTCGGCGCACCGTCGGTGCGCTGTCGACGGGCGCCGGGACCTTCGGTGGAGACCTGCCGGACCTCCTTCCGGCGGGCGCGAACCGCAAGGAATCGCCATGACCCCTCATGTCACGATCATCGGCGCCGGGCTCGGCGGCCTCACACTCGCCCGCGTCCTGCACGTCCACGGCATTCCCTCCACCGTCTACGAGGCGGAACCCTCCCCGACGGCACGCGCGCAGGGCGGCCTGCTCGACATCCGGGACTACAACGGGCAGTTGGCGGTGCGGGACGCCGGCCTGATGACGGAGTTCCGCGCCCTGATCCTGGCGGGACGCCAGGCGCTGCGCCTCATGGACCGGGGCGGGAACGTGCTGCTGGACCTCGCCGACGACGGTACGGGCGGCAAGCCCGAGGTGCTCCGCGGGGAGCTGCGGCAGATGCTGATCGACTCGCTCCCGGCCGGCACGGTCCGGTGGGGGCGGAAGGTCCGTACGGTCGCCGCCCTCGGTGCCGGCCGCCATGAGGTGACCTTCGCCGACGGCACCACCGTCGTCACCACGCTGCTGGTCGGCGCGGACGGGGCGTGGTCGCGGGTCCGGCCGCTGCTCTCCGACGCGGTGCCGTCGTACACCGGGATCTCGACCGTCGAGACCCATCTGTACGACGGGGACACCCGGCACCCCGGCAGCGCGAAGACGGTCGGCGGCGGGACGCTGATGGTGCTCGAACGGGGGCGGGGCATCCTGGCCCACCGGGAGCGCGACGGCAACCTCCACACCTGGGTGATGCTCGCCAGGCCGCAGGGGTGGTTCGCCGGTCTCGACGCCGCCGACCCGGCCTCGGCCACCGCCCGGATCGCACGGGAGTTCGACGGCTGGGCGCCGGAACTCACCGCGCTGATCACCGGCGGCGAGACCGCGCTGGTGCCGCGCGCCCTGCACGCCCTCCCCCACGACCACCGGTGGGAGCGGACCCCGGGGGTCACCCTGGTCGGCGACGCCGCCCATCTCACCGGGCCGAACGGCGAGGGCGCCAACCTGGCCATGTACGACGGGGCCGAGCTGGCCAAGGCCATCGCCGCCCACCCCGCCGACACCGAGGCCGCGCTCGCCGCGTACGAGGAGGCGCTCTTCCCGCGCAGCGCAGCGTCCGGCGCCGAGAACCCCGATCTCAACGACGTCCTGAGCGACGAGGCGCCCCACTACCTGATCCGCCAGATCGCCACCGGCGGGACGGAGGCGGGGACGACGACGGAGACGGGGACGGGGACGACGGCGGCCTCTTAGCGGGCCCGGCCCCGCTGCCGCCGCCGTCACTCCGGATACGAAAAAGTGTCCGCTTCCGAACCCTTGACGGTGAAGGAAGCGAAAACTAGGTTCTGCGCATCGGAAAACTGCTTCCGCTTTATGAAACCTCCCCAGCTCGGAGCTTCGTATGACAGCGATGGATGACCGAACCCGCGTGGACTCCGATTCCGGTACCGGTGACGGCGGCGGCGTCAGCTCCGACCTGTACACCTACGACCTCGCGCCCACCAAGAAGGAAGGGCGCCGGTGGGGCGCGTACAACGTCTTCACCCTCTGGGCCAACGACGTGCACAGCCTCGGCAACTACGCGTTCGCCATCGGGCTCTTCGCGCTCGGGCTGAACGTCTGGGGCATCCTCGCCGCCTTCGCCCTCGCCTCCGTGCTGCTCTTCCTCCTCCTCACGCTCTCCGGCTTCATGGGGCACAAGACCGGCGTCCCCTTCCCCGTGATGGGCCGGATGGCCTTCGGGATCCGGGGCGCGAAGGTGCCGGCCGTCGTGCGCGGGGCGGTCGCGATCGCCTGGTTCGGCATCCAGACGTATCTCGCCTCCTCCGTGCTGAGCGCGCTGCTCGTCGCGCTCTTCCCGGGGCTGCACGCGCTGGAGAAGCACTCCGTCCTCGGGCAGTCCACGCTCGGCTGGCTCACCTTCCTGGCGCTCTGGGTGCTCCAGGTCCTCATCGTGAGTTACGGGATGCAGATGATCCGGCGGTACATGGCCTTCGCGGCGCCCACCACCCTGATCACCATGCTGGCCCTCGCCGTCTGGATGTTCGTCAAGGCGGACGGCTCGATCGCCTTCTCCATACCGGACCCGCTCTCCGGCGGCGCGATGTGGCTCCAGATCCTCCAGGGCGCCGCGCTCTGGGTGGTCATCTACGGGACGTTCGTCCTCAACTTCTGCGACTTCACCCGCTCCGCCAAGGACCGCGGCTCCATCATCCGCGGCAATGTCATCGGCATCCCGGTGAACATGCTCTTCTTCGCCGTCATCGTCATCGTGCTCAGCGGTGCCCAGCTCAAGCTGAACGGCCATGTCATCACCAGCACCACGGACATCGTCCGTACCATCCCGAACACGTTCCTGCTGGCCTTCGCCTCGCTCGCGCTCATCGCCCTGACCATCGCGGTGAACCTGCTCGCCAACTTCGTGGCGCCGATCTACGCGCTGATCGACCTCTTCCCGCGCCGCCTCGACTTCCGTAAGGCGGGGCTGGTGAGCGCCGTGATCGGGCTGGCGATCCTGCCCTGGAACCTCTACAACAGCCCGGTCGTGGTCAACTACTTCCTCGGCGGGCTCGGCGCGCTGCTCGGGCCGCTGTTCGGCGTGATCATGGCGGACTACTGGCTGCTGCGGAAGTCCCGCGTCAACGTCCCGGACCTCTACACCGACGACGCCCGGGGCGAGTACCACTACCGCCGGGGGTACAACCCGCGCGCCATCGCCGCCTTCGTCCCCAGCGCCGCGCTCGCCGTCGTCGTCGCGCTGGCGCCGTTCTTCCACGCGGCGGCCGGATTCTCCTGGTTCATCGGGGCGTTCATCGCCGCGGTGCTGTACGCGGTGATCGCTGACCGGAGCCGGCAGATCCAGGACGTGGACGGCGAGTCGATCGCCGTCGCCGCCGAATGACACCCTCCCGCTTCCCTTCCGCTCCCCTCCCGCTCCCCTTCCCCACCCCTCCCGCTCCCCCTTCGATCCATCGAGTCGATCCATCGAGCAGCAGAAGGCGGCACCGTGCGCATTCTCGTCGTCAACGTCAACACCACGCCCAGCATCACCGCGTCCATCGGCGCGCAGGCGGCCGGCGCGGCCTCGCCCGGCACCGAGATCGTCCCGCTCACGCCCGCCTTCGGCGCCGAGTCCGTCGAGGGGAACTACGAGAGCTATCTCGCCGCCGTCGCCGTGATGGAGACCGTACGGGCCTACCCGGAGCCGTTCGACGCCGTCATCCAGGCCGGGTACGGCGAGCACGGCAGGGAGGGGTTGCAGGAACTCCTCGACGTGCCGGTGGTCGACATCACGGAGGCGGCGGCGAGCACGGCCCAGTTCCTCGGGCGTACGTACTCCGTCGTCACCAGCCTCGACCGTACGGTCCCGCTGATCGAGGAGCGGCTGCGCATAGCCGGGCTCGGCGCCCGGTGCGCCTCGGTGCGGGCCAGCGGGCTCGCCGTACTCGACCTGGAGCGGGACGAGTCGGCCGCCGTCGAGGCCATCGCCGAACAGGCCGCGCGCGCCGTCGACGAGGACCGGGCCGAGGTCGTCTGCCTGGGGTGCGGCGGGATGTCGGGGCTGACCGAGCGGGTGGTGGCGCGGACCGGGGTGCCGGTGGTGGACGGGGTGACCGCCGCCGTGACCATCGCCGAGTCGCTCGTACGTCTCGGGCTCACCACCTCGAAGGTACGGACGTACGCGCCGCCCCGGCCGAAGAAGTTCGTCAACTGGCCGCCGCAGTAAGCCGCGTCGGCCCGAAGCCCGGGACGGCGCTCACTCCGGTCCAGGACCGGCTCACTCCGGGAGGAGCCGGCCCCGGCGCGAGAGCAGGAAGCGTTTGAAGGCGGCCACCGGCGGGGTGTCCGGGTGGCCGGCGAGCCACGCGACGCCGATCTCGCGCGCCGCGCGCGGCGCCGTGACCGTCAGCTCGACCACCCCGGGACGGGCCACCGCGGGCGGCGGCAGCAGCGCCACCCCAAGACCCGCCGCGACCAGCCCGCGCAGCGTCTCCGCCTCCTCCCCCTCGAAGGCGACCCGGGGCCGGAACCCCGCCTCCGCGCAGAGGTCGTCGGTGATCCGGCGCAGCCCGTACCCCGGTTCGAGGGTGACGAACGTTTCGTCGGCGGCCTCCGCGAGCCGGATCCTGCGCCGCCCGGCGAGCCGGTGGTCGTCCGGGACGACCAGCCGCAGCCGCTGTTCGTCGAGGCGGCGGGAGACCAGGTCGGGGGCGTCCGGGACCGGGGAGGTGAGACAGAGGTCGAGCTCGCCCGCGCGCATCCGTTCGATCATGGCCTCGCCGTAGTTCTGGACGAGCTGGAACCGTACCCGGGGGTGGTCCACGCGGAAGGCCCTGATCAGGGCGGGTACGGTCTCGGAGCCCATGGTGTGCAGAAAGCCGAAGGCGACCTTGCCGGAGGCCGGGTCGGCGTCGGCCCGTACCGACTCGGCGGCCCGCTCCACCTCGCCGAGGGCCCGTTCGACGGAGGCGAGAAAGGCCCGTCCCGCGTGGGTGAGCGCGACCGTACGGCCCTTACGGGCGAAGAGGGCGACCCCCAGGTCCTGTTCGAGCCGGACCATGGCCCGGGAGAGGGTGGACTGCGGGACGCCCAGGTCCTCGGCGGCGCGGGTGACATGCTCGTGGCGGGCCACCCCGGCGAAGTGGGCGAGGCGCGGGGCGAGCACGGCGGACCAGGGCGTCGACGCCGTGTGACCCATGTCCTGTCGGCTGCCTTGTCGGCTGCCTTGTTGGTTGCCTTGTTGAATGTCTTGTTGGTAACCGCTCCGTGACAGGGACGCCGGTGACCTCTGCTCATGCGCCATGGGAACGATTATGGCCGTTCCATGCATTGGACGCATGAAAGGTCCATGCTTACCTTCGATACATGCCTTCCGCCAGTACCGAGGCGCCCGCCACCCCGGGTGCCGCCCCCTCGACGACCACGATGCCTTCGACGGCCTCGGATTCCCTTCTCTCCCCCGGCCGTCCCGGCTACCGCCGGATGAGCCTCGCGCTCTTCGCCGCCGGGGTCGCGACCTTCGCCCTCCTCTACTCCACGCAGGCGCTGCTGCCCGCGATCTCCGCCGGGTTCGGGGTGAGCGCCGGCCTGGCGAGCTGGACGGTCTCCGCGGCGACGGGCGCGCTCGCCGTGCTGGTGCTGCCGCTGAGCGCGCTCTCGGAGCGGTTCGGGCGCCGTACGCTGATGACGGTCTCCCTGGTCGTGGCGGTGGCGGTCGGGCTGCTGGTGCCCTTCGCGCCGAACGTCGAGACGCTGATCGCGCTCCGCGCCGTACAGGGGGCCGCGCTGGCCGGACTGCCGGCCTCCGCGATGGCGTATCTGGCGGAGGAGGTACGGCCGAAGGCGCTGGTCGCCGCAATCGGACTGTTCGTCGCGGGCAACAGCGTCGGCGGGATGACCGGCCGGATCCTCACCGGCTGGGTCGCCCAGCTCTGGGGGTGGCGCGCGGCGCTGGGCGCGGTGGGGCTGCTCGCCCTGGCGTGCGCGGTGGCCTTCCGCATCCTGCTCCCCAGGGCGCGGCACTTCACCCCCCGCTCGCTCAGCGCGAAGGGCCTGGCCCGCACGGTGGGCGGCCATCTCTCCGACCCGCTGCTGCGCCGGCTGTACGCGATCGGCGGGCTCTTCATGGTGGTGTTCGGCGCGGTCTACACGGTGATCGGCTACCGGCTGGTGGCCGAACCCTTCAACCTGTCGCAGGGCGTGATCGGTTCGATCTTCCTGGTCTACCTGGTGGGTACGGTCTCCTCGGCGGCGGCCGGCCGGCTCGTCGCCCGGCTGGGCCGGCGCGGCGCGCTCTACCTGGCGGTCACCACGACCACGGCGGGCCTGCTGCTCTCCCTGAGCGACACGCTGGCGGCGGTGCTGCTGGGCCTGGTGCTGATCACGGCGGGCTTCTTCGCGGGCCACGCGGTCGCCTCCGCCGCGGTGAGCCGCACCGCGAAGACGGCGCGCGCGCAGGCCTCCGCGCTCTACCAGTCCGCGTACTACCTGGGCAGCAGCGCGGGCGGCACCCTCGGCGCTGTCGCCTTCCACGCGGGCGGCTGGGCGGCGACGGTGGCGCTGGGCCTCACGGCGGGGCTCGGGGTCGTCGCGATCACGCTGTACGGGACCCGGGCGGCGCGGGCGGAGGAGCGCGGGGCGCGGACGGCGCAGGCGGAGGAGCGCGGGGCGCGGACGGCGCAGGCCGGGCGGACGGCACAGACGGAAGCGCGCACGGCGCTGTCGTAACCCCCCGTTCCCCGTCCTCTCCCCGTCCCTCTCCCCATCCTCTCCCCGTCACCCCGCCGATCCTCCGTCACCCCATAACTCCAGGAGCCCCGGGACCCCTGAATCCCGGGGCTCCTGGTCTTCCGGGCATTTGGCGAATCCGTGTCACGGAGCGGCGCGGGACGGTAACTTCCGGAGAGACCCACGAGGTGATGGGCGAGAGACTGGACACCAGAGGCCAGAGGCTCCAGAGGCCGAAGGCCAGAGGGCTATCGGGGTGAGGCCATGAGTGAGAGTGCCGCGACGCAGGACCTGGACGTCAGGCTGGAGAAGCACCGTACGGAGCTGACCGGCTACTGCTACCGGATGCTCGGTTCCGCGTTCGAGGCGGAGGACGCGGTCCAGGACACGATGGTCCGGGCCTGGAAGAGCTTCGAGAAGTTCGAGGGCCGCTCCTCGCTCCGCTCCTGGCTCTACCGGATCGCGACCAACGTCTGTCTCGACATGCTCACGGCAGGCAACCGCCGCGCCCGCCCCATGGACCTCAGCGGCCCCACCCCGGTGGCGCAGGCACAGCTCAATCCGCAGCCGGAGGTCGTCTGGCTGGAGCCGGTGCCGGACGGGCGGGTGCTGCCGTCGATGGCGGACCCCGCGGAGGCGGCGGTGTCCCGCGAGACGATCCGGCTGGCGTTCGTCGCGGCGCTCCAGCATCTGCCGCCGAAGCAGCGGGCGGTGCTGATCCTGCGCGAGGTGCTGGCGTGGAAGGCGAGCGAGGTCGCGGAGCTGCTGGACACGTCGGTCGCCTCGGTCAACAGCGCGCTCCAGCGGGCGCGGGCGACGATCGCCGAGTCCGAGGCGGCCACGACGGAGACCTCGGATCCGCTGAACGAGGAGCAGAAGGCGCTGCTGGAGCGGTACGTCACGGCCTTCGAGGGCTACGACATGAAGGCGCTGACGGCTCTGCTCCACGACGACGCCAAGTTCACCATGCCGCCGTTCGACCTCTGGCTCCAGGGTCACGACGACATCGTGGCCTGGCTGCTCGGCCCGGGCGCGGCGTGCCGGGGCTCGCGGCTGCTCCCGACGTTCGCCAACGGCACGCCGGCCTTCGCGCACTACAAGCCGACGGAGTCGGGCGACGGGTACATGCCGTGGGCGCTCCAGGTCATCGAGATCGAGGGCGGCCGGATCTCGACCTGGCACTGCTTCCTGGACACGGCGCGGTGGTTCCCGCTCTTCGACCTGCCGATGCGGCTGGAGAAGGAGTAACCGGACACCGGGGGCCCCGACGTCACCGTAACGCGGACGCCGTCGGGGCCCGGACACCGCTGGGGCCGCCGGGTGCCTGAGCCCGGACACCGCCGGGGCCGGACACCGCTGGGGCCCGCCGGAGCACCGGACGTCACCGGAGCCGGCCGGGGCCCGGACACCGCTGGGGCCCGGCCCGCGTCCTGCCGTACCGGCGGCGGGGCGCGGGCCCGGACTCCGGCGGGGAGGGCTCCGGCCGGGCGGGCTCCGGCCCGGCGGCCGGGGCGGTCCCCGTCGGCCGGCTAGGAGCCGCTTGCCGGTATGCCCTCCCCCGGTAGCCGGAGCGCGGTGAAGGCGTACGCCTCCCAGAGCCGGCGGGAGGCCTCCTCCGGGTAGGGGACGGCCGCGTTCGCCGTGCCGTCGAGGACGAGGACGCGGCGCTCCTTCGTGTCGTACGCGGGCCATGCGCCGCCCGGGGCGCCGTCCGGACCCGCGGCCGAACCCGCAGCGGGGCCCGCGACCGAAGCCCCGACCCCGTTCCCGTCACCGGCCCCGTCACCGTCCCCGGCGCCCGTGGCGAAGGCGGTCCACTCGGCGCGGACGCGGGCCGACAACTCCTCGGCAGCCGGGGGCGGTTCCTGCCCCATCAGCATCGCCGCCAGCCCACCGGCGAAGTTGCCGAAGGTCAGCGGCACGTCCAGGGCGTGGCAGGCCCCTAGGGCGCCGCCCATTCCCGGGGCGGGCCAGGTCAGTTCGTAACTCCGGGTACGGCCGCCCGATGCGGCGTGCGCCTCGGCGAGGCGGAGGCTCGGCATCCGGAACAGCCAGTCGGAGAAGACGAGTTCGTGCAGCGTCTCGGCGCTCGCGTCCGGGTAGGCGGTACGGTACGCGGCGACGCTGTCGGTCACCGGGCCGAGGGCGCCCAGCACGTCGAGGGCCTGCTCCTCGGTGATCCGGCCGAGCGCCCCGCCCATCGCGCTGAACAGCCGGTACTCCTCCCGGTTGTGCCCGGTGATCACCTCGATGTCCCGCGCCGCGCCGTCCGCCAGGGCCTCCCACGGGGCACGCGGCAGGATCTCGCCGTCGACCACGGGCGAGTACGGTACGGACGTATGCGCGACCGGGCCCCAGCGGTCCTCCCGGGCGGGCATGGAGCGCGCGACGGCCTCCCCGGCCGCGATCAGCCGCCCCGGCGCGACCAACGCCAGATCCGCGGCCGACGCCTCGGCATCCGGGCCGACCTCGGCGGCGATGGCGGCGGCGAAGTCCCTGGCCAGCCCGGGTGAGAAGTACGTCCCCGGCACGCTCTGCGCGATGGCCCGGGAGAAGAGCCCGGCGGCGCGGTCCATGACCAGCAGCGCGGCGACGGAGCCGGCGCCCGCGGACTCCCCGAAGACGGTGACGCGGCCGGGGTCGCCGCCGAACGCCGCGATGTTCTCCCGTACCCACTCCAGGGCGGCGACCTGGTCGAGCAGCCCCCGGTTCTCGGGCGCCCCCTCCAGCGAGACGAACCCTTCGACGCCGACCCGGTAGTTGAGCGTGACGAGCACCACCCCGCCCTCCCGGGCGAGCCGGGCCCCGTCGTACAGGGGGTCGGCGGAACTCCCCGCCATATAGGCACCGCCATGGATCCACACCATGACGGGCGCCCCGCCGGACTCCCCGGCCCCGGACTCCCCGGCCCCGGTCTCCGCGCCCCCGGGAAGCGGTTCCGGCGTCCAGACATTGACGGTCAGCCATTCGTCGCGGCGTCCCCCGTCCCCGTGCCAGGCCCCGCCCTCGTCCTCCGCGCCGTCCCCGCCGCGCGTCCCCGCATCCGACGGCCGGGCGGCGAGGCTGGGCGCGGCCTGCGGGCACGGCGGGCCGAACTCCCCCGCGTCCCGGACCCCTTCCCACCCCTCCACGGGGCGCGGCGCGGCGAACCGCAGGGCGCCGACCGGGGGTTGCGCGTACGGAATCCCCCGGAACACCGAGAGCCCGCCCTCGCGGCGCCCCCGTACCACCCCCGCGGCGATACGCACATCGACGTCGGACTCGGGCTCGGACTCGGCTGCGGTCATCGCTGGTCCTCTCGGCCGGGCCGACCGGCTGGTCGGCGAGTACGCCACGCCGGGCGCGGTACTCCGACAACGCCCGGGACACACGCCCCGGTTCCGCCCCCGGGCCCGAACCACCCCCGGGTCACCCCAGGGTCACCCCCCAGGAGGCCCCGCCTCCTCCCCCAGCCAGGCCAGCCCCACCAGTTCCAGCAACCCGGCCAGCTCCCGCCCGACCCCCCGTAACCGCAGCGCACACCCGCGCCGACGGACGTCCAGATGCAGCGCGGCGAGCACCTCCACCGCCGCGAGCCCCGGCCGCCGCAGCCCCGCCACATCGCACACGACCCCCACCCGGGGCCCGGCCCCGGCCAGCCGCTCCGCCAACTCGGCGCGGAGCCGGGGCACATCACCGGGGGTCACCTGCCCCGCGATGACGAGAGCGATCGTATTCCTGGCATCCGCATCCACACCCGGGGAGACCGGTCCCACCCCCGGAACTCATCGCTCTGCCCCGCGCAGAGCCCGTACGCTGCCAGGCATGAGCTCTGACCCTGTCGAACTGGTGATCTTCGACTGCGACGGTGTCCTGGTGGACAGCGAGCGGATCTGCGTCCGGGTGGACGCGCAGGTCTTCGCGGCGCTGGGCGTCCACTTCACCGAGGAGGAGATCATAGAGACCTTCGTCGGCTCCTCGGGGGAGATCTACGAGGCGGCCGTCGCGGAACGCCTGGGCCGCCCGCTGGAGCCGGGGTGGGACAAGGCGTACCAGCATCTCTACCGGGAGGCGCTCGACGCCGAACTGACCGAGATCGACGGCGTCACCGAGACGCTGGAGGCCCTGAGCCTCCCCTTCTGCCTCGCCTCGAACGGCGCCCACGCCGTCATCCGCCGCAACCTGACGACCGTGGGCCTGTACCACCACTTCGAGGGCCGCGTCTTCAGCGCCGCCGACGTCCCCCGGGGCAAGCCCGCCCCTGACCTCTTCCTCCACGCGGCCCGGGTGATGGGCGTACCCCCGGCGCGCTGCGCGGTCGTGGAGGACAGCCCGTACGGCGTGACGGCGGCCCGCGCGGCGGGCATGCGCGCCTTCGGCTACGCGGGCGGCCTGACGGCCCCGCACAGGCTGGCGGGGCCGGGGACGGTCCTCTTCGAGGACATGCGCGAGCTGCCGGGGCTGCTGGCGGGGCGGCCGGTCAACTGATGGGCAGTTCGGAGGTGTCGATCACCAGGTCGAAGGGGGCGGGGAGGGTGAACTTGTCGCCGTATTCGACCGCTGCGAGCGTCCGGTACGTGGCGCCCTCGGGCTCGCCGTAGAGCGTTGCGGACGGGCGCCCGAAGTGCCACGGGTCGAGCAGCAGATAGAGCGGAACACCGGCCTGGGCGTAGCCGTGAAGCTTGGCAATGCGGTCATGGTTGCCGTTGGCGCGTGAGGTGATCTCGACGACGAGCTTCGCATCGCTCGCGGGGAACAGATCGCCGGGCGCGGGCCGGTCCTCCTCCGCCGCGACCAGCAGGTCGGGGATGTAAAGGCCCTTGCGGCCCGGCACGGCTGCTTCCTGTGTCTGGAAAATCCTCCAGTTGCTCGGAATGACTGTGTACAGCAGGCGCTGAACACTGTCCGCAGTCGAGTTGTGGTCCCAGGACGGCGACGGTGACACGGTGACGATCCCCTCGATGATCTCCACCTTGCAGCCCTCGGGTACGTCCGTCTCCTTCCAGAGATGGACCAGGTCGTCCCAGCCCTGGTTGGGCTCGGGCTCGACGGTGAGTGCGGTCATGGCGGTTCCTTTCGTTCTGTCACCGATTCCAGCATGCCGAACGGGACCGGTGGCCGTCCACCGATCCCGTTCACCCGAATGGGGAAACCGCAGGTCAGAGCCGAGGTCAGGCGATACGTTCCCGCACCACCGGGGTCGCTTCGTACGGGGTGCCCTGGGGGGCGATGTCGTACGTGTTCTCCAGGGCCTGGGTGGCGTACGCGAACTTCTCCGGGGTGTCCGTGTGCAGGGTCATGAGGGGCTGGCCCGCGGTGACCGGGTCGCCGGGCCTGGCGTGGAGTTCGATGCCGGCGCCCGCCTGGACCGGGTCCTCCTTGCGGGCGCGGCCCGCGCCGAGGCGCCAGGCGGCGACGCCGACGCCGTACGCGTCCAGGCGGGTGAGGACGCCGGAGGCGGGGGCCGTGACGGTGTGGTGTTCGCGGGCCACCG
Source organism: Streptomyces sp. NPDC093085 (assembly GCF_040683935.1). NCBI lineage: Bacteria > Bacillati > Actinomycetota > Actinomycetes > Kitasatosporales > Streptomycetaceae > Streptomyces > Streptomyces sp. NPDC093085. The sequence continues at coordinate 53,484 of NZ_JBFBFB010000009.1, forward strand.
GAAGCGCCGCGTCGGGGTCGCCGCCCTGCGCCCGGATCATGCGGCGCCAGACGTCCATCGCCCGGCCGTCGGAGAGCGCCTTCGCCGGGTCCGCGTCCTTCAGGCCCGCCGCGTCGAGCATCTCGCGGGCGAGCGCCAGGGTCAGTTCGACCACGTCGGCCGGGCCGCCGCCCGCCAGGACCTCGACGGACTCGCGGACCTCCAGGGCGTTCCCCGCGGTGCGCCCGAGCGGTGTGGACATGTCGGTGAGGAGGGCCACCGTCCGTACGCCGTGGTCGGTGCCGAGGCCGACCATCGTGGACGCCAGTTCGCGGGCGTCCTCGATCGTCTTCATGAAGGCGCCGGAGCCGACCTTCACGTCCAGGACCAGCGAACCCGTCCCCTCCGCGATCTTCTTCGACATGATCGACGAGGCGATCAGCGGGATCGCCTCCACCGTGCCGGTGACATCGCGCAGCGCGTACAGCTTCTTGTCGGCCGGGGCGAGCCCGTCGCCCGCCGCGCAGATGACCGCGCCGGTGGTGTCCAGCACGTCGAGCATTTCCGCGTTGGAGAGCTGCGCGCGCCAGCCGGGGATGGACTCCAGCTTGTCGAGCGTGCCGCCGGTGTGACCGAGGCCGCGCCCGCTGAGCTGCGGTACGGCGGCCCCGCACGCCGCGACCAGCGGGGCCAGCGGGAGGGTGATCTTGTCGCCGACGCCGCCGGTGGAGTGCTTGTCGGCGGTCGGTCGGGAGAGCGCCGAGAAGTCCATGCGCTCGCCGGACGCGATCATCGCGGCGGTCCAGCGGGCGATCTCCGTACGGTTCATGCCGTTCAGCAGGATGGCCATGGCCAGCGCCGACATCTGTTCGTCGGCGACCTCGCCCCGGGTGTAGGCGTCGATCACCCAGTCGATCTGCTCCGGGCTCAGCTCGCCCCGGTCGCGCTTGGTGCGGATGACGGAGATGACGTCCATGGGCAAGTCCTAGTTCTTGGGGGGTGAGCGACGTTCTCGGGGTGGAGCGGTGTACGAACGTTCAAGCGGCCCCGGCGCCGCCGGGTCGCGGCGGGGCCGGGGCCGGGTTCAGGGGACGCGGCCCGCCGGGCCGTCGTCGTCCTGGTCCAGGTGGGCGGCCCGCTTCAGGTGGTCCGGGCCGAACGCCTGCGGGAGCATCTCCGCCAGCGTACGGATTCCGTCCGGGGTCTCCAGGATCAGCCCGGGGCCCCCGAACTCGTACAGGAGCTGCCGGCACCGCCCGCACGGCACCAGCACCTCGCCCGCGCCGTCCACGCAGGTGAAGTGGGTGAGCCGGCCGCCCCCGCTGAGCTGGAGCGCGGAGACGAGGCCGCATTCGGCGCAGAGGCCGAGGCCGTACGAGGCGTTCTCGACGTTGCACCCGGTGAGCGTACGGACCGTACGGCCGCCGTCGGTGACCGCGCGGGCCGCGACGCCGACCGGGTAGCCGGAGTACGGGGCGTACGCGCGGGACATCGCGTCCCGCGCCGCCGCCCGCAGGGCGTCCCAGTCGACCGGTGCCTCACGGCGCTCCGTACCGTCCGTACGCCGGGTCATTTGCCCTGGCCCTTCCGGTACGGAAGTCCGTCCGCCTTCGGCATCCTGAGCCGCTGCGCGGAGAGCGCGAGGACCAGCAGGGTGGTGACGTACGGCGCCGAGTCCACGAACTGGCTGGGCACCTGGTCGGTCAGCCCGTACCAGACGAAGAGCAGCGCCGCGACGGCCGCCGAGATCACGGCCTGGAGGTACTTCTTCTTGTAGAGCTGCCAGCCCACCACCAGCACCAGCAGGATCGCCAGGAGCAGCAGCATCGCGTGGACGTTCTCGGCGCCGCCGCGCAGCTTGAGGCTGTCGGTGAAGCCGAAGAGCCCCGCGCCGAGCGCCATCCCGCCGGGCATCCAGTTGCCGAAGATCATCGCGGCGAGGCCGATATAGCCCCGCCCGCCGGTCTGGCCCTCCTGGTAGATGCCGGTGGAGACGATGACCAGGAACGCGCCGCCGAGCCCGGCGAGGGCGCCGGAGACGGCCACGGCGATGTACTTGTACGTGTAGACGTTGACGCCGAGCGACTCCGCGGCGACCGGGTTCTCACCGCAGGAGCGCAGCCGCAGCCCGAAGGCCGTGCGCCAGAGCAGCCACCAGGTGCCCGGGATCAGCAGCAGCGCGAGGACGGTGAGCAGCGAGAGCCCGGTGACCAGACCGCCGACCAGGCCGGCCAGGTCGGAGACGAGGAACCAGTGTCTGGCCTGGAGGTCCTGCATCCAGTCGGAGAGCCCGGGGACGGTGATCCTGGGCAGCGCGTCGACGCGGGGGGACTGCTTGGAGGAGCCGCCGTCGGCCGTGTCGAAGGTGAACCGGGAGAGGTAGCGGGTGACCCCGACGGCGAGGATGTTGATGGCGACACCGGAGACGATGTGGTTGACGCCGAAGGAGACGGTGACGACGGCGTGCAGCAGCCCGCCGATCGCGCCGCCCGCGATCCCGAGGAGGACCCCGGTCCAGGGCCCCCACTGGTAGCCGGCCCAGGCGCCGAACCAGGTGCCGAGGACCATCATCCCTTCGAGCCCGATGTTGACGACGCCCGCGCGCTCGGCCCAGAGGCCGCCGAGTCCGGCGAGGCCGATGGGGATGGCGAGTTCGAGGGCGCCGGCGACCTGGCCGACGGAGGTGATGTCGTCGGCGCCGCTGATGAGCCGGACGAGCGAGACGAGGGCGAGTCCGGCGGCGACGATCAGGAGGATGACGGGGAGGGAGAGCGCGGGCCGGCCGCCGCCCTTGCGGGGGGCGCCGCTCGTGGCGGAGACGGTGCTGGTGCTGCTGCTGGTGCCGGTGCTCGTGGTCACAGCGCGGATCCCTCCTTCTCGTTCTTCTCGTTCTTGTCGTCGCGGGAGCCGTTGTCCTGCGTGTCAACCGCTACGTTGCCCGAAGACGCGGCCTCCGGCGCGTTGTCGCCCGCCGTACCGCCCGCCGTACCGCCCGCAGGACCGCCCGCCGGGCTCGCGGTGAGCGCGCCGCCCGCCGCGAGCTCCTCGCCGACCTTCTGCTGCTGGCGGCGGAGCCCGTACCGGCGGACGAGTTCGTAGCTGACCACGACCGAGATCACGATCAGGCCCTGCATGATCGTGGCGATCTCCTTCTCGTACCCGAACTGGTCGAGCGAGGCGGAGGACTTGTCGAGGAAGGCGATCAGCAGCGCGCTGAACGCGATGCCCAGCGGGTTGTTCCGGCCCAGCAGGGCGATGGTGATACCGGTGAAGCCGATGCCGGTGGGGAAGTCGAGGCTGTACGTGTGGGTGTCGCCCAGCAGCGTCGGCATCCCGGCGAGCCCGGCGATACCGCCGGAGACCAGCATCGCGGTGAGGACCATCTTCTTGGCGTCGACCCCGGAGGCCTGCGCTGCGGACTCGCTGGCGCCGGTGGCGCGCAGGTCGAAGCCGAAGCGGGTACGGCCGAGGACGAACCAGTACGCGATGCCGCACGCGGCGGCGACGAAGGTGAAGCCGTAGATCTCGCCGGCCTCCGCGCCCATGTCCAGACCGGGGAACCAGCCGGACGGCGGGATGTCGCCGGTGGTCAGGTTGTTGGAACCGGCGGGCTGGACACCGAAGTTGGCCGGCAGGATCAGCCAGGCGACCAGGGCGGTGGCGATCGAGTTGAGCATGATCGTGGAGACGACCTCGCTCACCCCGCGCGTCGTCTTGAGGATGCCGGCGATCCCGGACCAGACGGCGCCGACCAGCATCGCGACGATCACGATCAGGGCGATCTGGAGCGGCCCCGGCAGGTCGACACTGGCGCCGACGAGCGCGGCCGTCATCGCGGCGAGGCGGTACTGGCCGTCGACCCCGATGTTGAAGAGGTTCATCCGGAAGCCGATGGCGACGGCGAGCGCGGCGAGGTAGTACGTACCGGCCTGGTTGACGATCAGGACCTGGACGTCCTCGTACGAGGCCGACTCGAACATGATGCGGTACGGCTCGACCGGATCGCTGCCCGAGACGAGCAGCACCACCGTGGTGAGCGCGAGGGCGACGACCAGGGCGAGCAACGGGCCCGCGAGGCCCAGGATCAGCCGGTCCTTGTCGAACTTCTTCATCGGGCGTCGCCCTCCGGGGATGCGGAGTCCGCTGCGTCTGCCGCGGGCTCGGGGGCCGCGTCGGTGGTGGCGTCCGCGGAGGCGGGGGCCGCCGCGGATACGGAAGCGGGGTCCGCCTCCAGGTGGCCCGAGGCCGCGCCCGTCATCGCGGAGCCCAGCTCCTCGGGGGTGATCGTGGCGGGGTCGGCGTCGGCGACCAGGCGGCCCCGGTACATCACCCGCAGGGTGTCGGAGAGGCCGATCAGCTCGTCCAGGTCGGCGGAGACCAGCAGGACGGCCAGGCCCTCCCGGCGGGCCGCGCGGATCTGGTCCCAGATCTGGGCCTGCGCGCCAACGTCCACGCCCCGGGTGGGGTGCGCGGCGATCAGCAGCTTGGGGCGGTGGCTCATCTCGCGGCCGACGATCAGCTTCTGCTGGTTGCCGCCGGAGAGGGAGGCCGCGGTGACCTCGATACCGGGGGTGCGGACGTCGTACTCCCGTACGATCCGCTCGGTGTCGGCGCGCGCCGCCTTGAGGTCGAGCAGGCCCCGGCGGCTGTTGGGCTCCTCGGTGACATGGCCGAGGATGCGGTTCTCCCAGAGCGGGGACTCCAGGAGCAGCCCGTGCCGGTGGCGGTCCTCGGGGATGTAGCCGATGCCGTCCTCGCGCCGCTTGCGGGTGGGCGCGTGGGAGATGTCCTCGGTGCCGAGGGTGATCGTGCCGCCGTCGGGGTCGCGCATCCCCATCAGCGCCTCGATCAGCTCGGTCTGGCCGTTGCCCTCGACCCCGGCGATGCCCAGCACCTCGCCCCGGTGGATGGTGAGGCCGATACCGTCCAGGACCTCGCGTACGACGCCGTCGGGGTCGGTCGCGGTGAGCCGGAGCCCGTCGACGGTGAGCACGGGCACGTCGGTGACGGTGCGCTCGCGGGTCTCCGGGGAGGGCAGTTCGCTGCCGACCATCAGTTCGGCGAGCTGCTTGACGGTGGTGGCCGCCGGGTCGGCGGTGCCCACGGTGGTGCCCCGCCGTATGACGGTGATGTCGTCGGCGACCGACAGCACCTCGCCCAGCTTGTGCGAGATGAAGATGACGGTGAGCCCTTCCGCCTTCAGCTCCCGCAGGTTGTCGAAGAGCGCGTCGACCTCCTGCGGGACGAGGACGGCGGTCGGCTCGTCGAGGATGAGGATCCGGGCGCCCCGGTAGAGGACCTTGAGGATCTCGACGCGCTGCCGGTCCGCGACGCCCAGGTCCTCGACGAGCACGTCGGGGCGCACGCCGAGCCCGTACGCGTCGGAGATCTCCTTGATCTTCCGGCGCGCCTTGTTCCCGATGCCGTGCAGCTTCTCGCCGCCGAGGACGACGTTCTCCAGGACGGTGAGGTTGTCGGCGAGCATGAAGTGCTGGTGGACCATGCCGATACCGCGCGCGATGGCGTCGCCGGGGCTGGCGAAGACGGCCTGGTCGCCGTCGATGGCGATGGTGCCCTCGTCGGGCCGCTGCATCCCGTAGAGGATCTTCATCAGGGTCGACTTGCCGGCCCCGTTCTCCCCGACGAGGGCGTGCACGGTGCCCTTGCGGATGGTGATGTCGATGTCGTGGTTGGCGACGACACCGGGGAACCGCTTGGTGATCCCGCGCAGATGGACGGCGGGCGGCGGGGTGCCGACGGGGGTACCGGGCGGCGGGGTGCCGGCCTGTGAACCGGTCGGGGTGCTGGACGCGTTGATGACGCACTCTCCTCGGCGGAAAAGGAGCGGGGGTGAGGCCGCGGGGCAGGGCGGGGTGAGCTATCGCGCCGGGGTGACGTCAACACGCGTAGCGCTGCCAGAACGTGATGCGGATACGGGACGGGGATACGGGACGGGGATACGTGACCGCGTGACTACGTGACGCGGATACGGGAGCAGGGCCCCGTGAGAACGTGGCAGAACTCACGGGTCCCTGTCGCATCCCTGCGCGCGGACCCCGGCCGGGGGGAGCCGGGGTCCGCGCGCGGGGGGTCACGGGGTGGTCTTGACGGTGATCTTGCCGTCGATGATGTCCTTCTTCGCCTTGTCCACGGCGGCGACGACATCGGTCATCTTGGTGTACGCGGGGTTGGAGTCGGCCAGGCCGACGCCGTCCTTGTCGAGGCCGTAACGGACCTCACCGCTCTGCGGCTTGCCGTCCTTCACCGACTTGATCAGGTTGAAGACCGCGTCGGAGACGTCCTTGGTGACCGAGGTGAGGATGTGGTCCTTGTACTTGGCCAGACCCTTCTGCTCGTACTGGTCGGAGTCGACGCCGATGGCCCACTTGCCGGCCGTCGCCGTCGCCTCGATGGCGCCGAAGCCCGCCAGGCCCGCGGCAGGGTAGACCACGTCGGCCTTCTTGTCGAGCTGGCCCTGCGCGGCGGCCTTGCCGAGGTCGGGCTTGGAGAAGCCGCTGAAGTCCGGCGGCTGGGTGAGGTACTGGGCCTGCACCTTGACCGAGGGGTCGGTGGCCTGGACGCCCTGCTCGAAACCGGCCTGGAACTTCTTGATCAGCGGGGTCTCGACACCGCCGATGAAGCCGACGGTCTTCGTCTTGGTGACCTTGGCGGCGGCGACGCCCGCCAGGTAGGAGCCCTGCTCCTCGTTGAAGACCATGTTGACGATGTTCGGGCCGGTCTTGGAGGAGTCGTCGATGATGCCGAAGGTGGTCTTCGGGAACTTCTTGGCGACCTTCTCCAGCGCGGGCGCGTAGGCGAAGCCGACGCCGATCACCGGGTTGTTGCCGGCGCGGGCCAGGTCGGTGAGGCGCTGCACCTTGTCGGCGTCGGCCTCCCCGGAGGTGGGCTCGGCGTCGGTGCCCTTGATCTTCAGCTCGCTCTCGGCCTTGGCCAGGCCGGCGTAGGCGGCGTCGTTGAAGGACTGGTCGCCCTTGCCGCCGATGTCGTACGCGATGGCCGCCTTGGCCTCCCCGGAGCCGCTTCCGGCGTCCGACGACGACTTGCCGCCGCAGGCGGTGGCGGAGAGCGCGAGGGCCGCGGTGGCGGCGCCCACGGTGGCTATCCTGGTGATCCGGCGCAAGGGAGGCTCCTTCTGGCCTAAGCGCCTCTTCCGGCGCTGGTTTCGCGGCGATCGTAACGCGCGTAGATGTCAGATAAAGACCTGTACGGAAGCCGTTATCGGATCGTCGCGAACGAGAGGCGAACGGGAGCCGACGGCGGGGCGATGCGAGGCGACCGACGGACACACCGGGGTTACCGGCCGGTCACAGATGGTCGCCGCGCGCCCCTTTGCATACGTTTTACGCACCGCCCGCCCCCGCCCCCTTACGTACGGTCGGAACTCTCCCCGTCCAGCAGCGCGGCGGCCGTGAACAGCTCCACGGCGACCTGGATGGCCTGCTCGTCCACGTCGAAGTCGCCCCGGTGCAGGTCGTACCGGGCCTGGCTGCCCGGGACCCGTACGCCGAGCCGCGCCATGGCGCCCGGCACCTGCTCCAGGTACCAGGAGAAGTCCTCGCCGCCGAGGCTCTGCTCGGTGTCCTCGATCGCATACGATCCGCGGCGCGCGGCCTGGGCGGTACGGAGCAGCTCGGTGACGGCCGGGTCGTTGACGACCGGCGGCACCCCGCGCACATACGTGATCTGGGACTTGGCGCGGTGGAGCGTGGCGACCTCGTCGATGGCGGCGTGCACCAGGTCCGGCGCCTCCCGCCAGGAGGTGAGGTCGAGGCAGCGGACGGTGCCGGAGAGCTCGGCGTGCTGCGGGATGACATTGGAGGCGTGGCCCGACGCGATGCGCCCCCAGGTGACGGCGAGCCCGGAGCGGGCGTCGATCCGGCGGGCGAGGAGCGCGGGGACCTCGGTGGCGACCTTGGCGACGGCGGTGACCAGGTCGGTGGTGAGGTGCGGGCGGGCGGTGTGGCCGCCGGGCCCGTCGAGGGAGACCTCCAGCCGGTCACAGGCGGAGGTGATCGGACCCGGCCGCAGTCCGATCGTTCCGGCGTCGACCTTGGGGTCGCAGTGCACGGCGATGATCGAACCGACCCCGTCCAGGACCCCCGACTCGATCGCGTCGGCGGCGCCGCCGGGCAGCACCTCCTCGGCGGGCTGGAAGACCAGCCGTACGGCATTGGGCAGCAGCCCGCGCCGGTCCAGGTCGGCGAGGACGAGCCCCGCGCCGAGGACGGCGGTGGTGTGCACGTCGTGCCCGCAGGCGTGCGCCCGGTCGGGCACGGTGGAGCGGTACGGGACGCCCGTCTTGGTATCCGGGATGGGCAGCCCGTCGATGTCGGCCCGGAGCGCGAGCATGGGGCGCGCGGGGTCGGGGGTCCCGATGTCACAGACGAGCCCGGTCCCGGAGTGCAGCACGCGCGGCGCGAGACCGGCCGCCTCCAGTCTCCGCTTGAGCGCGGCGGTCGCCCGGAACTCCTGATTCCCCAGCTCAGGGTGCATGTGCATGTCCCGGCGGAAGGCGATCAGCTCTTCGCGCAGGGGTTCGGGCAGGGCGCCGGGGAGCAACGGGTGCGTGGGAGCACCGGGCTGGTCGGTTTCGGACTCGCGGGACATCAACTGGCTCACCTGTCGAAGGGTAGGCCCCTTTAGTGATCAACCAACCCTGGATCTACAAAATTTCAGCCACTCAGAGGAAGAAATTTACGGCGTCCATGTATGGCGATCGGTGACAGCGGGTATAACAGGCGGCTTCACCCAGTCGGGTGTCCACGTCCCGGCCCGGGAGTCCGCCTGGTGGGCGGTGTCGAGCGGGCCGGGCGGGCCGAGTGGATCGAGTGGACCGAGCCGGTGGTCGAGCGCGGCACCGATATCGGGGCAGTTCCCTCGGATGACGCCGAGGAAGGCATTCAGCGCCGGGGAACGGTCCCGGGCGCTGAAGGACAGGACCAGATCGGGCAGCGGCGTGCGCGGGGTCACCTCGCAGAACCACGTGCCCCGCCGTGGGACCGCCAGCATGCGAGAGGGTCCCAGGCCGACGCCCACCCCGCAGGCGGCGAGGCCGATGATGGTGTGGACGTCCCTCGCCACGGTCGCACCGGAGAGCGCCGGGGAGTCCTCGCCCAGGAGGGTCCGCAGCACGGTGGCGACGGCGGGCTCGTCCTCCCCCGGCGCGATGATCAGCGGCTGTCGCCGCAGCCGGTCCACGTCCACCGACGGCTGTCCCGCGTACGGGTGCGTACTGCTCACGACCGCGACCAGGTGGTCGTGTCCGATCGGGACCGACACCAGATGCTCGGCCCCGATGCCCCCTGGCCGGCCGAGGCCGATCGCCACGTCCAGTTCCCCGGCGACGAGCGCCGCCGTACTGCGCCGGGTCGCCATCTCGTGCAGCTCCAGCCGCACATCGGGACGTTCACGGCCGAACCGGCCGAGGACGTCCGGCAGGGGATCGAGCAGCGCCGAGGCGATGAACCCCAGGCGCAGCCGCCCCGTCTCGCCGCGTGCCGCCCTGGCCGCGTCGACCGAGGCCGCCGCGATCTCGTCGAGCGCCCTGCGGGCCCGGGCGAGGAAGGCCGCGCCCGCGGCCGTCGGGAACACCCCCTGGCGGGTGCGGTCGAACAAGCGGGTGCCGACTTCCCGTTCGAGGTCGGCGATCTGTTTGGACAGCGGAGGCTGCGCGATGCCCAGCGCACCGGCCGCCCGGCCGAAGTGCGCGTGCTCGGCGAGGGTCAGCGCGTACCGCAGATGCCGCGCCTCCATGTCAGCCTCCCGTTCCTATCCCGCCGTCCATGTCCCACCATCCCCGTCCCACCATCCATATCTCAAATGTATCGCCGATCAGTTTGTCAGATCTTTTTCTGGATGATCGGGGGCGGGCCGTGTGGAATGCGTTCATGACTGATTCTTCCCCCACGGCCACTACGGCCCCCGCGGACACCGTCTTCGTCCTCGTGCACGGTGCCTGGCACAGCTCCGGGCAGTGGGCGGCGACGCAGCGCGCACTCGCCGGGCTCGGTGCCGCGAGCATCGCCGTCGACCTGCCGGGGCACGGCTTCGACGCCCCGCTGCCCAGCGGATACCTCCAGCCGGGCCAGCCGGGCCTGCTGACCGAGAGGTCCGCGCTCGCCACCGTGACGATGGACGACAGCGCAGCGGCCGTGCTGGACACGCTGCGCCAGGCACGCCGCCACCGTCGTGTCGTGCTCGTCGCACACAGCGCGGGCGGCGGCCCCGCGTCACTGGCCGCCGAGCGCGCGCCCGAACTCGTCGACGAGATCGTCTACCTCTCCGCCTTCGTGCCCGCCGGACGGCCCCGGTTCTCCGACTACCTCGACTCGCCCGAGAACGCCACGGCACGGGGCCGGAGCCTCAACCTCGGCGACCCCGGGGAAGTGGGCGCCGTACGGATCAACCCGCTCTCGCAGGACCCCGCGTACGTCGAGGAACTGCGGCAGACCCACTACCACGACACCCCTCCGGACCGCTTCGGCCGCTGACGCTCGGCGCTGAGCCCCGATCTGCCGCTGGCGATCCCCACCACCCCGGTCGCCGTGACTCCGCGACGGTGGGGGGACGTCCCGCGGACCTTCCTGCGCTGCGCGGACGACCGGGCGCTGCCGACGGCCGTGCAGGATCTGATGATCGCGGAAGCCGACCGGGCCATGCCCGGCAACCCGTTCACCGTACGTACGCTCCCGGGCAGCCACAGCCCATTCGCCGCCCGGCCCCGTGAGCTCGCCACGGCCCTGCTCTCGTGAGCGGCGGACGCCTCACCGGACGCCTCGCAGGACACCTCACCGGACGACTGGTCCTGCCGGTGGTGCTCAGCGCCACCTTCGCGCAACTGCTCAACGTCACCGTCGCCCAGGTGGCAGCGCCGGCGATACAGGCCGGCCTGGGCGCCGGTCCGGGCGCCGTGCAACTGGTCCTCGCCGGATACACCCTGACGTACGCGTGCCTGCTCATCCCCGCCGCACGGCTGGGCGACCGGTACGGCTACCGCCGGCTGTTCGTGGTGGGCACCGTGGTCTTCGCCGCGGGTTCGGTGGCCGAAGCGTGTGCCCCCGACGCCCTGTCGCTGATCACGGCCCGGCTGGTGCAGGGCGCGGGCAGCGGCCTGGTCGCCCCCCAGGTCCTGTCGCTCATCCAGGCCACCACCCCCGCGACCCACCGGCCGCGCGCCCTCGGCCTGTACGGAGCCACCATGGCCGTCGCGTCGCTGGCCGGGCCGCTGATCGGCGGCCTCGTCCTCAGCGCCGATCTCTTCGGCCTCGGCTGGCGGCCGGTGCTGCTCCTCACCGTGCCGGTGGCGCTCGCCTCGCTGGCCGGAGCGACCGCGCTGCCCCGCACCCGAGGGGCGGACGGACTCCGCGTCGACAAACCGGGGGCGCTGCTGGTGACCGTGGGAGCCGGCGCGCTGGTCCTGCCCCTGGCGCTGGGGCGGGAAGCAGGGTGGCCCTGGTGGACGTGGACCTGTTTCGCCGTGGCCGTGGCCGCCCTCGGCCACTTCGTCCGGAGCCTCCCGCACCGGCCCGACCCGCTGATCCATCCCTCGGTGCTGCGTGACCGGTCGGCCCGGAGGGGCACGTTGCTGGTGTTCGTGTTCAACACGGGCGTGCCCTCCTTCACGTACCTGCTCTTCCTCCACCTCCAGTCCGCCGTCGGGTATTCGGCCCTGGCGGCCGCGCTGACGTCGGCACCGTTCGCCGCCGCCGCCGTCGCCGGCAGCAGAGCCGCGCCCGCCCTCACCCGCCGGTACGGACCGAGGGTGCTCACCGTCACGTCCCTGGCACTGGCCGGGATGTGCCTGACACTGGCCCCGCTGATCGCCTCGGCGACGGACCACCAAACGACACTGCCCCTACTGCCCCTACTGCCCGTACTGGCCGTCGGCGGAGCCGCGTTCGGCGCCTTCACCGCGTCGGTGTTCACCCTGGTCCTGGCCGGGGTGCACGGCCCGGCCGCCGGTTCGGTCTCCGGGCTGCTCCCCACCGCACAGCAGCTCGGCGGATCCATCGGAGTGACCGCCGCCGGACTCGCCTACTACGCCCCCGCCGCCGACGCGGCCACCGCGTTCCGGCACGCCATGCTCTACCAGGTCGCCACCTTCACGATCACCGCACTGATCAGCCTCCGGCTCCGCGACGGGCCTGGATAGGGTGACGGCGACGAGGGCGAGGCATGAAAAACCCAGAAGCCACAGAAACAACAGAAGGCCCAGAAGGCACAGAAGGCCCAAAATCAACAGAGACAACAGAAGCAACCGCGAAACCCAACCCCCCATCGCCGCCCCGGCGGCGTCACCTGGGGCGGCGGTTCGGCTGGCTGTGGGCGGCGTTCGCGGTCAGCTCGTACGGCACGGGGCTGGGCTTCGGCGCGTTCTCCCTGATCGCGGTGATCGTGCTGCACGCGGGCCCGGGCGAGGTGGCGGCGCTGGCGGCGGCGGGCCGGGCGGTGGGGGCGGTGATCGCGGTGCCGCTGGGGCCGTGGGTGGAGTTCCGCCGTAAACGCCCGGTGATGATCGCGACGGACCTGATCCGTTTCGCGGCCCTGGCGAGCATCCCCCTCGCCTACGCCCTGGACCGCCTGACCTTCTCCCACCTCCTCCTGATCTCGGTGGTGGTCGCGGCGGCCGACATCGCGTTCCGGGCGGCGAGCGGCGCGTATCTGAAGGCGCTGCTGCCCCCGGAGGACCTGCTGGTCGCGAACGGCCGGTTCGAGTCGACGACTTGGTCGGCGACGGCGATCGGCCCGCCGCTCGGGGGCGCCGCGATCGGCGTCTCCGGCCCGACGGCGACGGTCCTCGCCAACGCGGTCAGCTACCTGCTCTCGGCGCTGGGCATCCGGGCGATCGGCGGCACAGAACCCCCCGCACCCCGCCCCGCACCGTCCCCCGCCTCCTCCCGTAACCCCGCCTCCTCCCGTAAAGGGGACCTCCTCACCGGCTGGCACCACATCCTCACCCACCCGGTGCTGCGCCCCCTGTTCCTCAACGCCCTCCTGGTCAACGGCCTGATCATGGCGGGCGAACCGCTGCTCGCCGTCCTCCTCCTGGACCATCTGGGCCTCGCCCCCTGGCAGTACGGCCTGGTCTTCGCCCTCCCCTGCCTGGGCGGCCTGCTGGGCGCCCGCATGGCACCGCGCCTGGTCCGGAGATTCGGCCCCCACAAGGTCCTGCGCACTGCCGGCGCCCTCCGCTCCTGCTGGCCCGTCGGCCTGGCCTTCATCCCCCCGGGGCTCCCGGGAATGGCCCTGCTGATGGCCCTCCAACTGGCCCTGGTGACCTGCTGCGCCGTCTTCAACCCGGTCCTGGCCACGTACCGCCTCTCCCACACACCCCCCGACCGCATGGCCCGCACCCTGACCGCCTGGTCGATCTCCACCAGCGCCGCCATCGCCACCCTGACCGCCCTCTGGGGCCTCCTGGCCACCTTCACAGGCCCCCGCCCCGCCCTGGCCGCCGCCGGAATCCTCCTCCTGGCCACCCCGCTGCTGCTGCCGCGCGACCCGGCATGAGACTCGTATATCTGGATCTATACGGATCCGTATAGATCCAGATATACGAGCGGCGCACCGCCGCACGGCGTCTGCCCAGGGCGTCACGCGCTTCGTGCACGCTGGTGACGCCGGTGGGTTCTACTGGTCGGCGGCGAAGTCATCCCGTCGTGTGGCGAGGTGCCAGGCGGCATCGCGCCAGTAGTTGTGCTGCACGATCACGGCAGGATCTTCGATGATTTCACCGCCCAGGAAGTTCTCGTCGTCATCGAAGTGCATCCGTACCAGCATGCGCGAGTCGAACAACCAGTAGTCGTAGTCCGGGAGTTCGGCCGCATCGTCCCGCCTGAGGTAACGGATGTCCTCACCGGCCGCGTTGGTGTGCTGCGAGCAGAACACCCCGAAGCGGCTGTAATCCGTGGGCGGCATCGTGACCACCCGCACGCGCGTGAAGCGGCGGCCCTGGGCGGTGGTCTCCCGGATCATAGCCAGCCAGTTCTGGAACCACTCCAGGTCGACCGGCTCCCCCGCGACGAACTGACGCAGCGCCTCCGCCTCGTTGGCGGACTTGTAGTGGTCGCGCGTCTCCAGCCGGAAGGCCGTGTGCTCGAAGGTGCGAAAAAGTTTGCTGAACTCGGGGCCGATGAGCAGGCTCAGCGTTCTTCCTCCTGTTCAGGTAGCGGGCGTTCTCCCCGGAACACGGCCCGGCCCGCCTCCCTGGGAGGGCGGCGGGCCGGGCCGTGTTCCGGGGTGGGTGCTCAGACGGTGCCGGGCGCTTCGGCGCTGACTCCCGCCACGAAGGTCGCGAACGAGTCGGCGAGGAACGTCAGTTGGGGACCGGACGGGTTCTTGGAGTCACGTACGGGAACCACACCGCGCGAAGCGACGAGGTTGACGGCGACCTCCACACAGGTACCGCCATTGCCGCTGTAGGAGGAAGTGAACCAGCGAGGGGATTCGTCGGTTGTCACAGGATGCCCTTTCGTACCTCGTTGATCAGGGCCACGGACGCCGCTTGGGAGAGGGCTTCGGCCTGTAGTTGATGGTAGGCCCTCACCAGGGGCACCACAGTAGGGATATCGCGGTCCAGATAACCCCGGGTCTGCGACTCGACGTACGAGACCACGGACCGGTCGGACAGGGTCAGCAGATTGACCACCCTGCTGAACGGACAGCGCTCCCCTATGACGTAGGGGGCGATCTGGAGGATCGTGTTCGGCCGCTCCGCGAATGTGATCAACCGAGCCAACTGGGCGTCCATGACCTCCGGGCCTCCGATCGGCCTCCGGATACAGCTCTCGTCCAACACCGCGATCACGATGGGCGGATTGGGCCGTTCCAGAGCGGCCTGTCGCTCCGCCAGGACGGTGAGCCGCTCTTCGGCCTGCTCGGGCGGGATAACTCCGCGCTTGACGTTGGCCGCCTCCATGGCCGTCGCGTACTCCGTTGTCTGGAGCAGGCCCGGAATGGAGCCGACCTCGAAGATACGGATCTCCACGGCGCGCGCCTCGCACCGTACGTACTCCGAGAAGCCCTCCAGCAGGCTGCCGTTCCGGATCTTGCCCCACTCGCGCTCGAACTCGTCTCCGACGTCCAAGGCCAGATCAGCACGTCGCGCGAAGGGAAGAGTTGGCGGTTTGCGACCAGTTTCAACTGCCGAAATATGCTGCCCTGAATATTCCATCTGTCCCCCGAGGGCATCCTGCGTCACGCCACGCGCCTCTCGCACGCTGCGCAGGCGGGCTCCGAACGCCTCCCGCGGAGATGCTTCCGGGTTCAGCTCCTTGCGATTGACCATGCTGCGGCCGCCCCTTCCTTCTTCGCTGCCACGTTGCTGCCTAACTCAGCGTAGGCGAACCTGAACGCGCTTGGTAGTGGATTCACTACGGAGAGGAGCCGTCGTGCCCGACAAGAGCGTTTCCACCAAGCCGCAGCAGCAACCCCCGTACCCGCCGTCCCCCGACGGGCCCAAGCCCCCGATCGACCTTGCGCCCGAGCCCGGTTGTGACCTCTGCGCCTGGTGGGACAGGCGCAGGGAGAACGCCAAGCGCGGGATCGCCCCGGCCACGCCCCTGGAGTGCGCCCGGCAGATCGCGGCGCACCCGCATCGCAGGGCGGGGGACCCCGTATGACGCCCGGTGCGCGCGACGAATGGCCCTACCCGGTATGGCAGCCCCGGCGGCCCCGGCGTCTCCCGAGCCAGAGTCAGAGCCAGAGGCCGCAGACGGACGCGGCCGGCTCCGGGCAGGAACTCCGGGTGGGGATGGCGGTGTTCGACCACAGGACCGACATGCCCGGCTTCATCCAGTCCTTCGCGGGACTGATGGTCCGCCTGGTCCGCCCCTCGGGCCACACCTGGGAAGCGACCCGGCAGTCGGTGCGGCCGGCGACCGAGCGGGAGCGGACCCAGCTCCGTGCCCTCGCGGAACTCCACCGCAGGCAGCGGCCTCCCGCGCGGAGGGAGGGATGAACACCGGCCCGTTCTACCGTCTGACCGTGGTCTGTGAGGGGCCGGTCAACGGTACGTGGGTACGGGTCGTCCTCGCCGCCCGGCAGGCGGCGTCCCCGGACCGCACCCTGTCCTTCCTGCGCTGCCAGGCCCTGCGCATCGCCGACGGGCTCGACCCCGACCCGCAGTCCCTGTGGGCCCCTCGGGGCACCCTCGTTCCGGTAGGACTCCCCGTTCCGGACGCGCCCACCGAACTCCGGTGCTGGTGCGACGATTTCGTGGCCCAGGAGAAGGCCCGGAATCAGCTCCTCGCGGGTACGGAGTTCACCTTCCGCGCCGCCGACCACACCGGGCGCTACCTGCTCACAGCACTCCCCGTACCCGCGCCCGCTCTGTCGGCCCGGTCCTCCCTGTCGCCCCCGGCTCTCCCGGCTCTCCCGTCATCCCCGGCTCCCCCGGCTTTCCGGCACAGCCGCCCCGGCCGCCGCAGACACCGCAAACCCCGCTGGTACGACCGCTTCCGCCCCCGCCGCCGCCCCGGCCGGATACGTGTCGCCGCACGGCTGGGGCCGCGTGCTTGCTCGCGTGGACAGCCCGTTCCGCCTCTCCTGACCACCGCTCTTGACTGACGCCTCGATGCGTCGGGACAATCCCTGAGCACCTTTCGGAAGTTTCGAGAAAGGATCAGCATGCGTGCTCGTTTTCTCGGCAAGGATCCCGAGTCCCAGGTGGGACAGTCGCCGACGTTGTTCGCGACGGACCGGACGGACCGCAAGACCTGTATCGCCCAAGGGTGGGTGGTGACCGACCCGCAGACCCTTGCCGATGTCGGTCCCGTACCCGAGGGGGAAGCGATCATCGAGATCCCCGAAGAGGTACTCAAGTTCTACGTACGCCGGTACGAGGAGGAACAGCGATCAGCCTGATCACCGGCGACGCGTTCAGTCGGCTCTTCAGGACGTTCGAGCACACCGCGTTCCGCCTGGAGGTCCGTGACCGCTATGACGCGCCGTACGAGAACGCCTCTCTGGCCAAATTCCTCGCGGGGGAGAAGGACGACCTGCCGTGGATGCGGGAATGGCTGTCCATGATCGGCGAAGCCACCGCTGCGGGCCGTCGCTTCTCCCGGGTACGTGTGGTGAGCAGGCCGCTCACCGATTACAGCCGATTCGGCGTGTGGTGTGCGCAGTTCACCAACGGAGCCGGTGAGGACATCCGCTATCTCGAACGCGAACGGGCCGAGGCGGCGGAACTGCCCGACCACGACTACTGGTTGTTCGACTCGCGCAAACTGATCAGGATGCATTTCGACAAGGCCGACCGTTTCCTCGGAGGTGAGCTGGTCGACGCCCCCGCAGCGGTCGTACAGCACAGCTACTGGCGGGATACCGCCTGGCACCACGCGATCAGGCGGGACGATGTCGCGACCGAGTGGATCCACCGGGCGTGACCACCGTTCACGAGGCGCGCAGCGCCCTCGGGCAGCGGCTCCGCGAGCTGCGTCAGCAGGCCGGGCTCACCGGCAAGCGGCTCGCGGAGTCACTTGCATGGGTGCCGTCCAAGGTCTCCAAGCTGGAGAACGGCCGGCAGACACCGACCGCCCAGGACATCCGCGACTGGACGGCGGCGACCGGCAGTGAACACCAGACCGACGCGTTGCTCACGTCGCTGCACGCTCTGGATCTCCAATACGCCGAGTGGCAGCGGCAATTGAGGACCGGCCTCGCCTCCCACCAGCGGGTGATCACCCAACTGGACGCGCGGACAAGACTCTTCCGGGCGTTCGAACCGACGGTCGTACCTGGCCTGCTGCAAACGGCCGGGTACGCGCGGGAACGGTTCGCCCAGGGTGTCCCCACGCTCGATGTGCCGCACGATGTGGACGAAGCGGTGCGCGTACGGACGCAGCGTCAGGAGATTCTCTACCGCCCGGACAAACGCTTCCACTTCGTTCTCACCGAAGCCGCCCTGCGCTTCCGTCTCTGCGCCCCCGAGGTCATGCTCGGGCAGCTCGACCGTCTGATCTCGCTGTCGACTCTCCCGAACGTCCGGCTGGGCATCATCGGGTTCGACACCCCTTGTGCCATCGCACCCTGGCACGGTTTCTGGATCCTTGATCACGACAGGGTCATGGTGGAGACCTACTCCGCCGAGCTGAACCTCGCCCAGCCGGCCGAAGTGACGCTGTACGGGACCGTCTTCGCGCGGCTTGCCGCCCTGGCCCGCTACGGACGAGCCGCGCGCACCCTCATGACGGCGGTCGTCGAGGAGCTTGCCTCAGAGGTCCCTGAGACCACGGAAGTTGACGGGTAATTTCCCGTCGGGCCTCCGCTCGGCGGAATTTCTGGAAATACCAAGAAATCCTCTGTTCCGACAGAGGCAGACGCCTCTACTCTCCTCAGCATCCGGAGAAGAGAGGAACCGCCATGAGTGACATGAGTGATCCGCTTCGCACCGATGTCAGCAGTGAGGACGAGCTGCTGCCCGTCGCACTCGGCGACATCGCCGAGCTGACGGAGGGCCAGGGCGGCGGCCAGAGCGAGGACAAGCGCCGCGCCTACAACTGCTGACCTGCCCCTGCGGGGCGACGCGACGGGGAATGTGAATCCCGGTGCCGTGTCGCCCCGTTCGTCCCGCTCGCCACGTGGAGGGTCCGTGACATTCGGCGGTTTCAGTGCGGCCGGGAGTGCAGGGAGGGCCGGGAGTGCGTGGCCCCTCCCCGAAGGGGCAGAGCGCTTCGGCACCGGGTCGTCCACGTGGCGGCTCGGCGGAGCCCCGGCCCGGGTCGTCACCACCCCGGGCGGTGAGCGTCGCGTGCTCGTCCTCGGCTGGTGCGCTGCCACCGGCCCCGAGCTGCGGGAACTGGCCGATGCTCCCCTGCCTGCCGATGTCGCCTGGCGGTGGCCGGGCGCGTACACAGTGATCGAGGAGACCCGCGACGGCGTGGCCTGCCACACCGACCCGGCCGCCGCCCAACCCGTCTATATGGCGGAATGGTCGAAGAGTTGGGCGTGGTCCACCTCGGCCCGATTGCTCGCCCGCCTCACCGGGGCGCCCATCGATCCCAGGCGGCTCGCCTGCGCCGTCCTCGCCCCGTCGCTGCCCGCGCTCGTCGGCCCGTATACCTGCTACACCGGAGTGACACAACTGGTCCCAGGCTGCCGGATCGAGCTTCCCGCAACCGGAGGCAGCCCGCGCCGCACCCCCCTGTGGCGCCCCGATCCCTTCGAGGGCCCGCCACAGCACCGTATGCTCGGCGCCCTGTCGGCAGCCGTGGCGCTCCGGGTGGCCGCCGACCCGGAGCTGTCCTGTGACCTGTCCGGCGGACTGGACTCGACCTCGGTCGCCGTCCTGGCCGCGTCGCGCCTGCCCGCGCGGCACCGGCTCAACACGGTCACGGTCCATCCCGAGGGGGACGAGAGCGGCGCGGATCTTCATTACGCGAGGCTCGCCTCCGAGGCATACCCGGACCGCATCACCCACCACCTTCTTCCTCTGGCCGACGCGCACCTGCCCTACACCGGCATCTCCTCCGTGCCGGTCACGGACGAACCCGCCCCCTCGACGCTCACCGTCGCCCGTCTGACCACGCAGTTGTGCTGGATGCGCCGGCACCTGGGCAGCAGGAACCACCTGACCGGGGACGGCGGAGACAGTGTGCTGTTCCAGCCGCCCATCCACCTCGCCGACCTGATCCGCCGTCACCGTTGGTCACGAGCGCTGAGCGAGGCGCTCGGCTGGGCCCGTCTGCGGCACTGCTCGGCCGCACCCCTGCTGAGGGACGCGGTGACCACGGCACGGACCAGCCGCCGCGCCGCCCTCGCCGTCCTGGCCCGTACGCTCGCCTCCCCGGCGCGTTCCCCGGGCGTCCGCCACCACCGTGTGGGCTGGTTCCACACTCTGCCGGTACCGTCTTGGGCCACCCCCGAAGCCCTGCGGCTGCTGGCCGACGCTGCCGCCGAGGCGGTGGACGCCGAGGACCCGGTCCCCGGTGCGGACCTTTCGGTCCGGACGCTCGTGGACGAGATCCGCGAGGTCGCCCGGACCGCCGCCGCCGACGCCCAGCTCTCCGCAGCCTGCGGTATCGCCCTGCACAACCCGTTCCTCGACGCGCGCGTCGTGGACGCGGTACTGCGCACCCCTCTCGACCAGCGGCCGGCGGTCCACAGCTACAAGCCGGTCCTGGCCGGAGCGATGCGGCATCTGCTCCCCACCGACGTAGCCGCTCGCACCACCAAGGGCAGCTTCAACGCCGACCACTACTCCGGGCTCCGCGCCAACCTGCCCGAACTCCTGGCACTGGCCGACGGTCACCTCGCGGAACTCGGGCTTCTCGACCCCGGCCGGCTGCGCGGACACCTGCGTCAGGCCGCCGCCGGTGTCCCGATGCCCCTGGCCACATTGGAACAGGCGCTGTCCGCCGAAGCATGGCTGCGTGCGCACCGGCACACCCCCGGTCCCGCGTGGACCGACCGGTCAGCGGAGAACGTACATGGCTGAAACGCCACGCTTCGCCACGGCCCCCGGGCACGTCCGTGCCGTGGACTTCGGACATGTCCTGGTCCTCATCGACTACCGCAGCGGTCTCCTCCGGTGTCTGCTGCCCGCAGCCGCGATCCAGTGGCGGAACGCCGCCTGTCACGGCCACCTGTCGGCCATGGCCCCCGCCCTGGCCACCCGTCTCCTCGCCGCCGGACTACTGCGAACGGTCTCCTCGCCCACACCATGGCGCCCCGCGACCATCGCCGGCCCCGCTCCCCCGAGTTGGGGCAGCGCGGAGCACGCGGCGGGAGCAGTCCGGCCGCCCGCCGTGCCCCACGGGCGGAGCGCCGCCGCAGTCGCGGCCCTGGCTTCCGTCATCGCTGTCAAGCGGGCAGGAAACCGGAGGTCCATCATGCTGCGGCTCACGACAACTCTCCGCGCCGCCACGTCGGTCTGCCGTCGTGCGGCCACCCCCGCCGAGGCCCGCGCCGCTGTCCTCGCCGTCCGCTATGCCGGATGGCACTTCCCGGGCCGTACGGCCTGCCTGGAAGAGTCGACCGCCGCTGCTCTCCTGCTCGCCTCGCGGCGACTCGCCGTCACCTGGTGTCATGGCATCGCACCGGATCCGGTGCGACTGCACGCCTGGATACGGACGGAGGACGGCGGTCCCGTCGCGGAACCGCCCTCAACACTCGGTTACACCCCTGTACTCACCATCGGAGACCGTCATCGACACCAGTCCTGACCCCGTCCTGTGGATCACCCATGACACCTGTGCCCTCGGCCCCTACCGGGCCGATCTGGTCGAGACGTACTGGCGCTGGGAGCAGGACCCGGCCCTGCTGGTCGGGTACGGCCGCCAGGCGCCCGAGTCGCTCGAAGCCCGTACCGAGGGCATGGCCCACCAACTCCGGGGCGAGAACATCCGGTTCACCGTCTACGACCTGGCCTCGGGCACTCCCGTCCCGGCCGGGGTGACCACGCTGCTGCCGGACCACTCCGTACGGACCGCCGAGTACGTGATCATGCTTGCCCCGGAGGCCCGGGGACGCGGGCTCGGGACGGCGGCGACCCGGCTCACACTCGACTACGCCTTCCACATCACCAACCTGCGCATGGTCTGGCTCAAGGTTCTCGCCCCGAACACCGCAGGCGTACATGCCTACGAGAAGGCGGGCTTCCGATCGGCGGGGATGCTCCGTGAGGCCGGGTACTGGCTGGGGCAGGTCTGCGACGAGGTGATCATGGACCAGCTCGCCGGAGAGTTCATCGGGCCTTCTGCCATCGCGCCGCCTCTGCGCCGCCGTCCCTGAACGCCGCCGGCCCGCCCCCGTAAGTGCGGGGGCGGGCCGGCGGCGTCGGGAAGGGCGGGGCCTGGGAAGTCAGGCCGGGGAAGGGAGTCGGGGGAGGCGGTGGATGTCCTTGGCTGTGCCTGTCACTCCGGAGAGGAAGCCCTGGGCTCGGGGGGACGCCGTGGACTTGAGCCATTCCGGGGCTATGTCGCAGACCGCCACCTTGACGCCCGTGCCCGCCAGGGCCAGGGGGAGGGTGTGGACCACCGTGGAGGGGAAGCTGAGGACCATGCGGCCGATGGGGCCGCGGCGGGCGATCAGTTCCAGGGGGAGGTCCGGGCGGACGATTTCCAGGCCTGTCGCCGTGTGCAGGCGGTGCAGCTTGTCGACGTGTTCGCGGCGGTGGGCGAAGTAGCGGGTGGCGCCGTGGGTTCGGGCCAGGGCCATGACCGCTTCCAGGTACGGGGCCTCGTCCACCACCCCTGTTTCCACCAGGGAGGTGCCGACCATGTCGGCGCCCGTGGTGATCCGGGGCGGGCCGTAGGTCGCCCGGGTCCACGCGAAGGTGTTGCGTGTGACCGTGATGCCCTCCGGGACCTCCTCCACCGGCATCGAGGTGAAGACCTCGACCGAGCGCGCCGCCGACGGTGTGAGCCGGCGGCGCGCGGCCGCGGTGACCGGTGCCAGGGCCAGTTCCCGCGGGCCGCGCGAGCCGCCGCGCCGGTGCCAGCGCACCAGGCGTTCGCCCCGGGCCAGTTGGCCGACGAACTCCATCGTCGCGGTGCCGTCGTCTACCACCGTCAGCTCTTTGGTGCCTACCAGGGCGAGCAGGAGCTGCACGTAGCGGGAGAACGGGTCGCCGATGACGACCCGGTCCGCCTTGCGCAGTGCCGGTGCCAGCTCCCGTACGGTCCGTACGGGCGCCCCCGCCCCGCCGCGCGCCTCCTGCCAGCGGACCGCGAAGCCCGCGTCGCGGGCCAGGTCGGCCACCCGGCGGAGCTGGCCGCGCGACATGGGGTCGGTCGGGGAGAGCACGACGATGCTCAGCCCGGCGCCCGCGTCCGCCCCGGCCGTTCCGTTCGCCCCGGCCGTCCCGTTCGCCCCGGCCGTCTCGCCGCTGACGTGGGCCCATTCCAGTACGTTGAGCAGTTGTACGGGGCTCTCCACGAAGGCGATCGTCGCCGTGGACGCCGCGGACGCCCCGGGGGTCGGGTGCGGGGTGCTCGTCCCGCCGGCACCGGTCATGGCGTCAGACCGCCGCCGGCTCGGCGGACGCGGCCTCGGCGACGACGCCCGCGACGCGGCGGAGCTTCTTCATCGGGCCCAGCTCCGACTCGTACACCTTCTTGACGCCGTCACCGAGGGAGGCCTCGATGGTGCGGATGTCGCGGACGAGGCGGGTGAGGCCCTGCGGCTCGACGGACGCGGCCTGGTCCGAGCCCCACATGGCGCGGTCGAGGGTGATGTGGCGCTCGACGAACGTGGCGCCGAGGGCGACGGCGGCGAGGGTGGTCTGGAGACCGGTCTCGTGGCCGCTGTAGCCGATCGGGACGTTCGGGTACTCGGCCTGGAGGGTGTTGATGACCCGCAGGTTGAGCTCCTCGGCCTTGGCCGGGTAGGTGGAGGTGGCGTGGCAGAGCAGGATGTTGTCGCTGCCCAGGACCTCGACCGCGTGGCGGATCTGCTTCGGCGTCGACATGCCGGTGGAGAGGATGACGGTGCGGCCGGTGGCGCGCAGGGAGCGCAGCAGCTCGTCGTCGGTGAGGGAGGCGGAGGCGACCTTGTGGGCCGGGACGTCGAACTTCTCCAGGAAGGCGACGGCCTCGGTGTCCCACGGGGAGGCGAACCAGTCGATGCCGCGCTTGGCGCAGTGGTCGGAGATGGCGCGGTACTCGTCCTCGCCGAACTCGACGCGGTGACGGTAGTCGATGTACGTCATCCGGCCCCAGGGGGTGTCGCGCTCGATGTCCCACTGGTCGCGCGGGGTGCAGATCTCCGGGGTGCGCTTCTGGAACTTGACCGCGTCGCAGCCCGCCTCGGCGGCCACGTCGATCAGGGCGAGGGCGTTGTCCAGCTCGCCGTTGTGGTTGATGCCGATCTCACCCGTGATGTAGACGGGGTGGCCGGGGCCCGCCGTACGGGAGCCGAAGGTGCGGAGGCGGGAGGAGGGGTTGGTGCTCATGGCGGTGCGTCCTTACTTGTTGACTGCGTGGAGGGTGGTGGGGGTGGTCTGAGGGGCGGGGGTGGATGCCGTACGGGGGGCTCCGGGTGCCGCCGGGGCCGAGAGGGTGGGGCCGAGGAGCCAGGCCGCGATCTCGCGGATGGCGCCCTCGCCGCCGGGGGTGGTGGTGACGGCGCGCGCGGCGGCGCGTACCTCGTCATGGGCGCTGGCGACCGCGACGGGCCAGCCGGCCAGCCGGAAGCAGGGCAGGTCGTTGACGTCGTTGCCGACGTAGAGGACCCGCTCGGGGGCGATGCCCTGCTCGTCGCACCACTGCTTGAGCGCCAGGTCCTTGCGGTCGATGCCGTGCAGCACCGGCACCTGGAGCTTGCGGGCGCGGGCCGCGACGACCGGGTTCTGCTCGGTGGAGAGGATGAGGAGGCGGAGCCCGGAGCGGCGCAGCGCGGCGATGCCGAGGCCGTCGCCCCGGTGGACGGCGACGGTCTCGCGCCCTTCGGCGTCGATGAGGACCTTGTCGTCGGTCTGGGTGCCGTCGAAGTCGAGGACGACCGCGTCGATGTCGTCGTACGCGGGGAGCGTCTGCGGGTCGAGCAGCGGCGCGAGGAGCCGGGCGCGGGCCAGGTCGTGCGGGTCGTCGATCTCCAGGACGCGCGCGGGGTCCGTCGGTACGAGCGCGGTGCGGCCGAAGAAGCGGTGGCGGGCCGCGCGGAAGCCGTCGGCGCGCATGGCGTACGCGGCGCCGGTCTCCAGGTACTCCTGGGGGCGGTCCTGGCGGCGCGGCCGGTTGGCCTTGTCGTGGTTGACGCCGTACCCGTCGGGGCGGCTGCGCCCGGCGCCGTCCTCGCGCCAGACGAAGCCGTGGGTGGGCGCGACGGTGAGCGCGGTGTCGGCGCCGTCCTCGGTGACCGCGCCGGTGACGGCGTCGACGTCCTCGGCGGTGAGGAAGGGGCTGGTGCACTGGACGAGGAGGACGACATCGGGGTCGGCGGAGGCGGGGGCCGCGGGGGCCGCCGCACTCTCCCCGCCGGTGCCCGTGCCCGTGCTCGGCGTGCCCGCGCTCGGCGTGCCCGCGCTCGGGGTGCCCGCACCGCGCATCGCGGCGTACGCGTCCATGGCGTGCAGGACGGCGGCCTCGCTGGTCGCCGTGTCCCCGGCGATCGCGGCGGGGCGCAGGACGACCTCGGCACCGGCCGAGCGGGCGGCGTCGGCGATCAGCGCGTCGTCGGTGGAGACGACGACATCGGTGACGCGGTGGGCCTCCAGACAGGCGCGGACGGCGCGGACGACGAGCGGGATGCCGCCGACGGAGGCGAGGTTCTTGGCGGGGACGCCCTTGGATCCGCCGCGTGCGGGGATCACCGCGAGGACGGTCATCAGTACTCCGTAGAGGGTCGGGAATGTGCGGCTCGTACGTGGCAGGAAGCTCCTGCCGGGGCGGGGGCGGCGGCAGAGGCATGGGCCCCTGCGGGGGCGGGGGCTGCCGGGGTCCCTGCGGTCCCGGATGCGGGCCGCGCGGATACCGGCCGTACGCGTACGGGCCGCACGGATACCGGCCGTACGGACGCCACGAGCGCCGGGGTCCCGCCCGGCGCCCGGAACGAGGCTCCGACCGGCCCGGGGACGCGCGCCCCGGCCGGAGCCGAGGCCCCGCGCGCCGTACGCGCCGTCACAGTTCGCCCATTCGGCGGATGACCGGGGCCACGCGCTGGACGCCGTGGCGGTAGGCGCCGCGCGCCGCGCCGCGTACCGCTTCGCGGACCACCCGGCGTACGCCGCCCACCTGGCTCTCCGCCGTTCTGGCCGCCGCCGGCAGCGGAGTCCCGTCCGCCGCGAGGTGGTAGCGGGCCAGCAGGCCGGGGAGGTAACCGGGGGCGGTGGCCGCCGTGTAGTACGGGGTGATCTCGGGGAGGTCCCCGGCGGCGGCGCGCTCGGTCAGTTCGGTGACGCGGGCGCGCGCCGTGTCGAAGGCCCTGGCGTACGAGCCGTCGGCGGCGACGCCCTGCCGGTCCGCCCACGCCGCGTCGGGGGTGGGCCTGCCGCCGCCGTCGAGCTGGTCCCAGGAGGCGAGGCAGCCGGATCCGATGAAGTGGTGGTTGCCCAGCGGTTCGCGGACCCCGAAGTCGGTGAGGATCGCGGTGGGTATGGAGCGGTGCAGGGACTCCAGGGCCGCCGTCGAGGAGACGGTGACCAGCAGGTCCGTACGGTCCAGGACCTCGCCCATGTTCCCGTACACCAGCCGGAAGTTCGCCGGCAGCCCGCCGGGCACCTTCTCGGCGAGGCGCTGGTAGGGGAACTCCTCGATGTGCGTGGTGTGCTCGCCGGGCTTGCTGCGCAGCTTGAGCAGCACCTCGCGGTTCGGGTGGAGCCTGGCGTGCTCGACGAGGCGGCGCAGCAGGTACGTGCGGTCGGCCCGGGTGGCCGGTACGGAGGGCTGCGCGGCGAAGACGACCGTGTCGCGGCCCTCTTCGGGCTGGTAGCGGGCGCCGCCGAGGAAGGGCAGGGCCGCCTCGGTGACGCTGGAGGCGTCGGCGCCCACGCCCTCGTACACGGCGCGGAACCTGTCGGCGTCGTACGCGGAGTTGGCGAGTACGACATCAGCGCCGTGCCGCAGCAGCAGCCCGTCGGAGAGCTTCTCGTAGACGACACCGACGTAGCCGGTGACGAGGAGGGGGCGCCGCGCGAGCTTCAGCGCGGCGATGCCGTGCAGCATGGCCTGGACGGCGCCGCCGACGAGGGCCAGTACGACGATGTCGAACGGACCGCCGGGTCCCCGGGGCGAGCCGTCGGGCTCCCCGGGCGAGTCGTCCGGCGCCCCCTCGGGAGAGCCCTCGGGCCGTCCGGCCCCCGCCGCCCCCGCCGCCTCCTCGCGCAGCTCCCGCAGGAACTCCGTGCCCGTCACCTCGCGCAGGGCGTCCGCCTCCGCTCCGACCTCGGCTATCTGGCGGGCGGTGGGGGTGGCCCGGCCGCGCAGCAGGAAGCCGCTGAGCTCGATGGGGCGGCCGTCCGGGGCGATGCGGCGCGCGGTGAGCGCGCCCCACTTCCACCGGGTGTCGGAGTCGGCGAGCACGGCGACCCGGACCGGTCGGCTGATAGGTGATGGCACGTCCTGGACGTTAGGAAGCCATTCCGTTTTTCGGCCCAACTCAATGGCAATGGAGGGTTAACAACACGTCTACGAATGGCGTCGCACCCCGGGAAATGCCCGAAATAAACGCCGGGCAAGGCCGATTCACCGATCCGACACTCTTCGTTCATCTGCCATGCCCCGCGATGTCGGTCCTCGGGATGTGAGGGCCCCTAGCGTCGCCCGGGTGGTGAAGCTCTCTGTTGTCGTGCCGTTCTACAACGTGCGGACGTATGCCCCCGAAACCCTGCGCAGTCTTCAGGCGAATACCCGTGAAGACTTCGAATTCCTGCTTGTCGACGATTGTTCGACGGACGGTACCGGCGAGATCCTGGACCGTGCGGCCGGTGACCTCCCGGGCGCCAGAGTGATCAGACATGAGCGGAACGGAGGACTCGCCACCGCCCGCAATACCGGCCTGGACGCCGCGACCGGCACGTACATCACCTATCTGGATGGTGACGACTGGGTCGTGCCCGGCTATTTCGAGCAGCTCCTCGGGGCCGCCGAGGAGCTGGGGTGCGACTTCCTCCGTACCGACCACGTCCAGTTCACCGGGAAGTCCCGTACGGTGCACCGCGTCCCGGTCGGCAAGCGCTCCACCGTGCTGAGCCCGCGCGACGCGATCCTCCCCGCCGACCGCTCCACCTCCGTGGACTACGCGTACGCCTGGGCCGGGATCTACCACCGGCGGCTGGTCGACCGGGGGCTGCTGCACTTCACGGACGGGCTGCGGACCGCCGAGGACCGGCCCTGGATCTGGAAGCTCCACCGGGAGGCGGAGTCCTTCGCCGCGGTGAGCCTGCAAGGGGTCTTCTACCGTCGCGGGGTCACCTCGTCGCTCACCCAGATCGGTGATGTGCGGCAGCTCGACTTCATCCGGGCGTTCGACCAGGTGGTGGCCGAGACCGCCACGGACAAGGACGCCGATCTGCTGCTGCCGAAGGCCGTACGGACGTACTGCGCGGTCATGGCCCACCACCTTGGCTCCATCGAGAGGTTCGAACCACCCGTGGCACGCAAACTCCGCTCGCTCAGCGCGGCGGCCCTCCGGCGCATCCCCGCGCCCCTTCTCACGGAGACGCTGGACTCGATGGACACCCAGCGCGCCGCCCGGCTCCGCCGGGTGCGCCGGCGTCCGGTCGCGCAGCGCGGACCGGGGGCGGCGGCCTGATGTCGACCTCAGCCACAGGTACCGAGAACACCACGGGCACGGCGAGCGCTGTACGTACCCCCTGCCCCCCGGGCACCACGCAGCTCTTCTTCGCCTGCACGCAGTACGCGGCGGCGACCGTCACGGCGGCCATCCGGGCCGGCCAGTTCGGCCCGCGCGCCGAGCACCGCAGGATCCTGGTCATCAGCGACACCTCGTCCTCCCCCGAGCTGGGCAGCGCGCTCGACTCGCTGCCCGGATTCGCCTGCCTGCGACCGGACTTCGACGAGATCCGGTCGTGGAACGACTTCGTCCGCCCGTTCCATCCGGCCGGCTGGTCCCCGCGCGAGCAGGACGCCGCGCTCTGGCAGCGGGCGGTCCGGCAGGCGTGGGGGCTCGGCGACACGCCGGTGGAGATCGCCTGCGAGTCGATCCAGGCCAACCCCTCCCAGGCGGTCGCGACGATCTTCGGGGACAGCCCGGTCCATGTGTACGCGGACGGGCTGATGAGTTACGGGCCGACCCGCAGCAAGCTCGACCCGCTGATCGGGGGCCGGGTCGAGCGGCTGCTCCACCTGGATCTCGTCCCGGGGCTGAAGCCGCTGCTGCTCACGGAGTTCGGCGTCGAGGCGGAGATCATCCCGGACGGAACGTTCCTGAAGGTGCTGGCCGAGATGGCGGACGCGGAGCCCGCCGACGCCGTCGGCGCGGCGTTCGACGAGCCGCCCGCGCTCATCCTGGGCCAGTACCTCTCCGCGCTGGAGATCCTCACCCCGCAGGAGGAGGAGGACCTGCATCTGCGGATGGTCAGGGGCGCGATCGCCCGGGGCCACCGCGAGGTCGTCTTCAAGCCCCACCCGTCCGCCCCGGCGGGGTGGTCGCGCCGGCTGGAGGAGGAGGCCGCTTCGCTCGGCGCCCGGCTGACCGTACGGTCGGGCCCGGTCCTCGCCGAGGTGCTGTACCAGCGGCTGCGCCCGGCGCTCGTGATCGCCTGCTTCTCGACGGCCCTGTTCACGGCGCGGGCCTTCTACGGACTCCCCGTCGCCCGTACGGGTACGGAGCTGCTGCTGGAGCGGCTGGCGCCGTACCAGAACAGCAACCGGGTGCCGGTGACGATCGTGGACGCGCTCATTCCGCCGCTGGTGGCGGGCCCGGAGAGCGCCCCGGCCGACGCGCTCACGGACGCCCCCGGGGAGGCGGAGGCGGCGGCCCAGGCGGAGGCGGCGGCCTCGTACACCCCGTACGAACCCCTCTCCGAGCTGGTCAAGGCGGTCGGCTTCGCGATGCAGCCGCAGATCTACCGCACCCTGCGCCCGGCCGCCGAGGCGTTCCTCACCGACCACCTCACCCCGCGCACCGCCGTCTACTTCAAGCGCCGCCGCCTCGCGGTGCTGGCGCTCCCCGGCGGGGTCCCGGCACAGCTCGCGTTCATCCCGCGCAACGCCACGGTCCGCAGGGTCGCCCGGCACGCGCGTTCCTTCAAGAAGGCGGCGCTGGGCTGAGATGACACAGACGACCCTGGCCAAGCAGCCGGAGCCGGCCCCGGAACCATCCCCCGCAGGGGCCCCGGCCCCCGCCGCGCAGGCTCCCGGCGCGGGCGGCGGCCGGTCGGACCGGATGCGCGCGCTGGACGGCCTCCGGATCCTGGCCGCCCTGATGGTGTGCCTCTTCCACTACGCGGGGAAGGGGCAGGTCGGCCACGCCTGGGGTGCCTCCCCGAAAAACCTCTTCCCCGACCTGTCGGCGTTCGCCACGTACGGCGCGCTGGGCGTGCAGCTCTTCTTCGTGATCAGCGGCTTCGTCATCTGCATGAGCAGTTGGGGCCGGTCGCTCGGGGACTTCTTCCGCTCCCGGGTCACCCGGCTCTACCCGGCCTACTGGGTCGCCATCGTCCTGGTCACGGCGGCGTGCGTGGCCGCGCCGTCCGTCATCCCGCCGCTGCGCCTCGACGAGGTGCTGGTGAACCTGACGATGCTCCAGCAGCCGATGGGCGTGGACCGGGTGCTCGGCGTCTGCTGGACGCTCTGGGTCGAGGCCCGCTTCTACCTGCTCTTCGCGCTGTTCGTGGTCTGGAAGGGCGTCACCTACCGGCGCGTCGTCATCTTCTGCTGCCTCTGGACGGTGGCGTCCGTCTTCGCCCGGGTCGCCGACAACCCGCTCACCGACGAGCTGGTCATGCGGGACCACGCGCCGTTCTTCATCGGCGGCCTCGCGCTCTACCTCATCCACCGGTACGGGAGCGATCTGCTGCTCTGGTCGATCGTCGGGACGAGCTGGCTGCTGGGCCAGCGGTACTCGACCACCGCGCTCTGGAACCCCGAAGCGACCAATGTCTACCTGGAGCGCTCCCCCTACGTGATCCTCCTGATCGTCACCTTCGCCTTCGCGTCGGTGGCGGCGGTGGCCCTGGGGTGGCTGCGCTGGGCGAACTGGCGCTGGCTGACCTTCGCGGGCGCGCTCACGTACCCCTTCTATCTGATCCACGAACACCTCGGCTGGTTCGTGATCGCCCTCTACCACCGGAAATTCGGTCTGGACGCGCGGCTGACGCTCATCGCCACGATCGTCTCGCTGCTGACCGTCGCCTGGCTGATCCACCGCCTGGTGGAGGTCCCGGTGGGCCCGCGCATGCGCCGGGTGATGAAGCTCCAGGCCCAGCGGATACGGATGCCGTAGCCGTACGGGCGAGGGCGCGGACGCCGTAGCGCCGTACGGGCGCGGAAGGGCGGCCGGGATACGTTCCGCAAGTACGCGGCGTCCCGGCCGCCCCGTTCGCTCAATTGCCCCGTGATGGGCGTGAGAAATGGCGGGAGAAGTGGCGGGAGAAGTGGGGAGCGAAATGGGGAGCGAAATGGGGAGCGAAAAGCGGCCTCGGCCCGATTTCCCCGCGGCGGTCCCGTCGATTCACCGGCCGTAAAAGCGTCCGGGCGGTCAGGGGAACCCCTGGTTCCCGGAGGAAAAGAGCGCAGGGCGTCACGCCCCGGCGAACACCGCCGCCATCAGGCAGGCGAACACGCCACAGCCGAGCACGACTCCGGCGCAGATCCTGGCCGTCCTGGCCCAGGGAATGCGCTTGGCCCGCCCTGCCACAAGCACCACCGGAGCCGCGACGAAGGGCAGCACCGCGGTCCCCAGCATGACGACCCCCCAGCCGAGCGAAGGCGTGGCGCCCTCGGGCGCCTCTGCCCGGCCGAGGGCGCTCAGCGTCTGCTGCGCACCGTTGAGGGCGAGCGGCAGAGCGGCCAGCAGGGCCGGCAGGAACGCCAGGCAGACCACGGCCACCGCACCGGCCGCACGGCCGCCCGGCGGACCCGTCGCGTTCGATTCCATGTCCGCCTCCTGCCAACGCGGCGCCTGCCGACCGGTGTTCGACGGCACCCGGGAACCGTACAGCCGACGCCGGCCAGGTGCGCGTGCGGGGTTGGCCGGAAATAATCTGCTGCCGTTTCCATGCGTATCCGCCCGCTCACCCTGGGGTGCGGTTCGGCTGGTCCGGTGCGGGGTGCCGCTCTAAGCTCGTGCCGTAACGAGGTGCGACGGGGTCAATACAGGGAGTGGCGATGAAGGCGAGCAAGGGCGACCGGCTGGTCGTGCACGGCAGGGCGGTCGGGCAGCAGGACCACGTCGTGGAGGTCGTGGAGGTGCTGGGGCCGGAGGGGGCGCCGCCGTTCCGGGTGCGGGCCGAGGACGGGCACGAGACGATCATGTCGCCGGGTCCGGACACGGTGGTCGACCACCGCCCCCACGACAAGGGCTGACGCCTCTGGCAGGGGGAAGCCGGGCGGCGGGGCGGCGCCTCGCTCCGTGTCCGAGCGTCTGCTCCGTGTCCGAGTGTCTCAGTGCGCGATGGAGTCGATCAGTTCCCGCGCGCCCTGACGGAGCAGCGCGAGGGCGACCGAGGCGCCGAGGTCGGCCGGGCTGAGCAGCCCGGCCCACTCGTGGGCGTTGAGCACGGTCTTGCCGTCGGGGGTGAACACACAGGCCCGCAGCGAGAGATCGCCGTTGGGGCGGGCGGTGGCGTACCCCGCGATGGGGCTGTTGCAGTGACCCTGGAGGACATGGAGGAACATCCGCTCGGCCGTCGTCTCGCGGTACGTGGCCGGGTCACCCAGGGCACTCACCGCGTCGATGAGCGCCGTGTCGTCCTCACGGCACTGGAGGGCGAGCACCCCGGCGCCGATGGGCGGGCACATCACCTCGGGCGAGAGCACCTCGGTGATCACGTCGGGGCGGCCGATCCGTTCCAGCCCCGCCGCCGCGAGCAGCAGCGCGTCCGCCTCGCCCGCCGCGAGCTTCTCCAGCCGGCGGTTGGCGTTGCCCCGGAACGGGACGCACTCCAGGTGCGGGTGGGAGACGGCGAGCTGGGCGATCCGGCGCACCGACGACGTGCCGATCCGGCTGCCCTCGGGGAGCTGGTCCAGGGTGAGGCCGCCGGGGTGGACCAGGGCGTCCCGGATGTCGTCGCGCTTGAGGAACGCCGCGAAGGTGGTGCCCGCCGGGAGCGGCCGGTCCGCCGGGACGTCCTTGACGCAGTGCACCGCCAGGTCCGCCTCGCCCGCGAGCAGCGCGGCGTCGACCTCCTTGGTGAACGCGCCCTTCCCCTCGACCTGCGCGAGGTCCCCCATCCACTTGTCCCCGGTGGTCTTCACGGGGACGACCTCGGTCGCGGTGGCCGGGTACAGCGCCGCCAGTTCGGCGCGGACCCGCTCCACCTGGGCCAGGGCCATGGGCGAGTCACGGGAGACGATACGGATCAGCTCAGGGGCGGACATGCCTCCACGATAGTCCGCCCGCGCGCCCCGCCCGACCGCCGTCCGGCCGGCCCGGGGCGCCTCGGACACCTCCGTACCGGCTCGCGGGCACCGGACCGGGACGGAGCGTGTACAACGGGTCACAACAGGTTCAATGACGGGTCACAACAGGTCCAATAAGGCCCGGAAATTAGGGAGTTACGGCCCACGGGCGGCTCCGGCGCGGGATCATGGCACTCCGGTCACTCCGGCCCGGCCGCGCGCCGGGAACCTGTCGTCTTCTCCTGGGGAGCCGCCCAGATGCTCGCGAAAACCGCCCTGCGCAGAGGGTTCGCCGCGGTCGCCGTGCTGGCCGCGAGTGTGGGCTGTACGGTGCAACCGGCCACCGGCGAACCGGGCGCCGACGGCAAGGGGACCCACCCGCTGAAGGTGAGCCTGGGCCCGGCCCCGGAGCCGCCCGCCCCCGCCCCGGCCACCACGGCGACCCCGGCGGCGCCGACCCCGTACACCCCCTCGGAACGCCCCGCCACCCGGAGCCCGGAGCCCCCGGCCCCGAAGACCACCGCTCCCCCTGCCGCGCCCGTACGCTCCGTACCGCGCACCCTGATGGCGGCCGGCACCACCAGCGACCAGGTCCGCGAACTCCAGGCCAGACTGGGCCAGATCGGCTACTTCGACCGGGCGCCCACCGGCTACTACGGCTCGGTCACCGCGAACGCGGTCGGCGCCTTCCAGGCCAAGCGCGGACTGCCCAGGACCGGCACCACGGACACGGTCACCTGGGAGCGGCTGCGCGCGATGACCCGCACCCCGACCGCCGACGAACTCGACCCCCCGACCACCAAGCCGGTCGCCAAGCCGGACCCGCGCTGTCTGACGGGCCGGGTGATGTGCATCAGCAAGAAGAGCAGCACGCTGGCGTGGATGGTGAACGGCAAGGTCCAGTCGGCGATGGACGTGCGCTTCGGCTCCGAGTACACCCCCACGCGCGAGGGCGAGTTCCAGGTCGGCTGGAAGTCCCGGGACCATGTCTCGACGCTGTACGACTCCCCCATGCCGTACGCGATGTTCTTCAGCGGCGGCCAGGCGGTCCACTACTCCTCGGACTTCGCTGCCCGCGGCTACTCGGGCGCCTCGCACGGCTGCGTCAACGTACGGGACGAGAAGAAGATCGCGGCCCTCTTCGCCGACGTGCGGACAGGCGACAAGGTAGTCATTTATTGGTGACGCCCAACTCCTGGTGACAACCGCACCGTCAATTGAGCACCCCCCACCGGGAGCAACCACATCCGCTAAAGCGGCGCCGGTTCAGGCGCACAGAGGGGGTGGCGCGGGCGGGATCGGGGGAACGTATCCCGCCCGCGCCGATGCGCTGAGCCGAAGGTACGGGGGGAACCCCGGCTCGATACGCAGCCGATGACCAGTCGGCTCACTCTGTACTGCGCCACCGGGTGGAAAAACGTCACACCTCGCCCGAGCCCACCGAAAAACCCCAGGTCAGCAAGGCACAAGGCGCATGGCGCATGGCACATGGCACATGGGCCGACAGCCGACACGGGAGAGCGGCGCCCCGGGCGGGGCGCCGCTCTCATGCGTTCCGGCGGCTGCCGGTCGGGCGGTCGGACCGGTCAGCAGGCCCACTTGTTGGACTTGATGTAGTGGGACACAGTGTCGGACACCTTGGTGCCCTTGACGATGATCCCGCTGGAGCCGGTGTGGTTCTTCCCCGAGAACCACTGGAAGTTGCAGGACGTGCCGTGGTTGTACCAGGACTTGAAGTTCTGGAAGACCGCGTACTGGGTCAGGTCCGCGTTGGTCCCCGCGACCTGCTGCCGCTGACCGGTGTAGTTCTGCCCGGCCCAGACGCAGAAGTACCCCGCCGGGCAGTCCGCCGCGGCCTGCGGCGCCGCCGGTGCGGCGCCGGCCGGGGCCGCACCGGCGCCCAGCAGGCCGCCGGTGAGCACGATGCCGCCGGCGAGGGTCGCAATCTTGTTGGTCATACGCATGGTGTGATCCCCCTGAGGTGATGTCGGTGGCCGACCGTTGCGGTCGGCTCGCCAACGAGACTGCGGGACGGGCGACAGGGGCCGCCACAGCCACCGGGAAAATGACGCGTTGATGGGACATACCAAGCACTGACCTGCTCAGATACCGTCCCATATGACGGAAGACTGGGACGGTGGGACGGTCTCCCCAACGGATCCGGCGAACGCGGACGCCCCGGCGGAGGAGAGCGGGTCGGCCGGGGCGGCGGACGCGGCAGGCGCGGCGGGCTCCGCCGGGCCGGACGGCTCCGCCGCGGACGGCGAGCTCTCCGGGGACGGCGACTCCTCCGGGACCGGCACGCCGAAGGCCGGTGCCAGGGTCGTGGTGGGTGACGGCGTCGGTGTCGGGGTCGGGTCCGGGGCCGGGTTCGGGGAGGACGGTGTTCCGCTGCTCTCCCCCTTGCCCCCTTCCTTCTCCCCCGTGCCGACGCGGTCGCTGCCGCCGCCGCGCTTGGTGCTGTCCCCGCCGTTGTGCCCGTCCTTGCCGTGGCCGTCGCTGTTCCGGCCGTCCACGTCGAGCGGTTCGCGGTCGAGCAGCCGGGCGCAGTAGCGCTCCGTACCGCCCTGGCCCCCGGCCGCCGCGTCCAGGGCCTTCCGGCGCTGCGGGTCGATCTCGCCGCCGCGGTAGTCGCGGCAGGCTTCCAGGGTCCTGCGGTAGCGGGCGCCGGAGCCCGGGTCCGCGTCGGGTACGAACGGCCCGCTCCGGTCGTCCGTGGCCTCGCCGGTCATGGCGTCGGCGTCCTCGGACCCGCCCCGTACGCCGCCGGACGGCGCGCCCGTCGCCCCCGACGGGTCCGAGGGCTCGCGTCCGGTCGTACCGTCCGCGCTGGGGCGGTCCGACGGGGTGGCGGCGCGGCCCCCGGAAGGCAGCGCCTTCGGGGAGACGCCGGCCGAGATGGAACTGACGGGCCCGGCACCGTCGGTGGAGAAGAGACCGGGCAGGACGGTGGCGCCCGCGGCGACGGTGATCCCGCCCAGCGCGCAGCCGGCCACCGCGACGATCAGCCCCCGGCGCAGCGGACCGGACTCCCGGCCCGGCCGCCCGTCCCTGCCCTTCCCGTCACGCCGTCCGCTCCGTGCGGCCCGTGCGGTCCCTGCTGTCCGTACGTCTCCGGGCGCCAGGGCCAGCCGTACCGTCCCCAGCGGATCGCCCGCCCCACCCGTCGCACTCGTGGCTCCGGCACCGGCGGCACCCCCGGCTCCGGCGGCGCGGAACGCGGCGAGCGCGGCGGCTTCACCGGGCAGTTCCGTATCGTTTGCGTACGTGACGGCGGAGATGTCCGCCAGGGCTCCGGAGAGCCGTTCCCGCCGGGCCCGCGCACCCTCGTCCAGGGCCTCGACAGGCTCACCGCGCAGCAGTCTCTCCGCCGCGTCCTTGTCGAGCCACGTGTCACGCTCGTCGGCCATCACATGTCCTTCTGCGTCCGCAGGCGCGAATACGTCACACCTGGGGAGGCGGTGGCCTGCGGCAGTGGGGTACGCGGCGGGGGTACGGCGGCGAGGCCCCCGGAGCGCCCCCCGCCCTCCGTACCCTCTTCGCCCTCCGCTCCCCCTTCCGCGCCGTCGGCGTCGAGGAGTTCGGCGAGCCGCTTGAGTCCGCGGTGCGCGGCGGTGCGTACGGCGCCGGGGCGCTTGCCCAGGGTCCTGGCCGCGCTCTTGGCGTCGAGTCCGACGACCACGCGGAGCACGACGGCCTCCGCCTGGTCCCGGGGGAGCTGGGCGATCAGCGCCATCGTGCGGCCGGTCGACAGCGCCTCCATGGCCTCGTCCGCCGTGTCCGAGTCGGCGGCCTTGCCGGTCAGCTCGGTCTCGTCGGCGCCGATGGCGGGGCGCCTGCCGCGCATCCGCAGATGGTCGAGGGCGCGGTTACGGGCGATCCGGGCCGCCCAGCCCCGGAACCGGTCGGCGTCGCCGGTGAAACGGTCGAGGTCACGCGCGATCTGGAGCCACGCCTCGGAGGCCACGTCCTCCGCGTCCGGCTCGCCGACCAGCGTCCGCAGGTACCCCAACAACCGCGGGTGCACCGCGCGGTACACAGTACGGAACGCTTCCTCGTCCCCGCCCTGTGCCGCGAGCACCGCGGTGGTCAGCTCCGCGTCGTCCCCCAGCACTCCCACAACCCGTCCGATGTCCGCGGCCGGTCACACCACCGCGCCTCCCCCCGCTGTCCCTGCACGCTACGGCTTCACCCGGGCCCGCGTCCACGTCTGGCACACACTGCGACGGCGGGAAGGCGCTCCGCGGTGTGACACAAAACGCCTCCGTGACGCTGATATGAATACGGAGCCGCCCAACGGCTCCGTCCGAAGACGACCGGGGTCTCTCCTGTGGGGGGTGGCGACCCCGGTCGTCCTCGTTCTTCCGGCCTCCGTTTGCCGCTTCCGTTTGCCGCTTTCCGTGCCGCTTCGCGGGAGCTGGGCACGGCCATCGGTGCCGCCAACGCCGCCACCCCGCTCGGCGGGGCCGTCGGCACCCCCGTCGTGGTCGCCGTCATCCAGGCGACGAACGGAAACTGGCGCGCCCCGTTCATCATCTTCGGCGTCATCGGCGTGCTCTTCGGCTGTATCCCGCTCGTCGGGAGCGCCGTCGAGGCCGTGGCGCTCATGGTGGTCATCATCTTCCTGCTCTACTTCACCGGCGCGCAGTACTGGACCGTGGTCGCCGAGGAGGTGCCGGGGCCCCGGTACGGTTCGGTCGCCGGAGTCGTGCAGTTCATCGCCGGATGCGCCGGGTTCCTCGCGCCGCTCGTCACCGGAGCCGTGGTCGAGCACGCTCGCTCGTGGACGACGGCGTTCACCATCGCGGCCGTCATCGCCGCCACCGGGGCGCTGCTGCTGGCGGTCGCCGGACGCGGCAGGGCACCGGTACGTCGGGCGTGACCGTACCGGTCTCGGCTCCGGCCTCGGCTCCGGTCCCGGCTCCGGTCCCGGCTCCGGTCCCGGCTCCGGTCTCAGCTCCGGGCGCGCGCTCGCCGTGAGACCACCGCGCGCAGGACCCGCTGGCCCTCGGTCGACAGGGCCATCGCGCGGTGCAGCGCGCCGGCCGCCGCCGGGCCCGTGGTGTCGGAGAGGAGTTCCAGGATGGCGATCTGGCGGCGGAGTTCACCGGCGACCAGGGGGCCCACCCCGTCGCCGCGCTCCGCGCCCTCCACCGCGTCGGCCACCGCGGCCGGGTCCTCGCGGCAGCGGGTCAGCCACTCGGCCGCCGCCGCGCTGCCGCTCTCGCCGACCGTGTCGAGCTTCTGGTGGATCTCCAGGGCGACCACCGAGCAGGTGTCCGCCCAGGCCCGCAGCGGCTCCGGGTCCCATCCGGCCGGGGCGTTCGCCAGCATCGTACGGACGAGGGCGAGCGTCACGCCCTTGCTCGGGGGCCGTCCGCTCTCCGCCCCGCCGGGTCCGGACCCGGGTACGGCGGCGGACTCGCCCAGCGGCGCCGCCGCCACCGCGTCCAGCTCCGGGGCCGACTCCGCGGCGATCACCGCGTCCACCGCCTCCCGCGCCTCCGCCAGTCGCTCCGGCCACTTCGCCGCGCCCGCCGCGGCCCCCGCCCACAGGGGGCGCAGGACATCGGGGTCGCCGCTCAGGGGTGGCAGGCATCGGTCGAGGCAGGCCAGACCGCTGGCGGCCAAGCCTCGCTCGTCCGCCTGTGCGATCAGTTTCACCAGACTCATGCGATGTCTCCCGTCACGGACGCGGTACTGCCGAGCACTCCGGTACTCCAGCACTCCAAGTGCTGACCAGTACTGCGTCAATCATCCGGAAAACGTCACTCCGATCTCGCGCGTAGACCGCCCATAGGGCATGGAACGCCCATGCGTGCATCAACCATCTTCCAACGGCCCGCGCGGCGGGCCGCCGTGGGTGCCTCCGCCCTCCGGAGGATCCGGTTCCGCCGGGATCCCGAGCCCGTCGAGCAGCCGGAAGAACAGCCCCTCGCCGCCGGCCTGCGGCGATTCGGGGCGCCGGGCGTGCAGGACGTCGAGGAGGGGACGCGGCTCCACCGTGGCGCCCGCCTCCACTGCCCACTCCACCGCGCGGCGCGCCGCGTCCTCCGCCGAGAGGAAGAGTTCCTCCAGCGACCGGCCGCTCGCGGCGAGATGGCGGGCCATCGGCTCGCGCCCGAGGCAGCCGTACCAGGTGCCGCTCTCCGGAGCCGCGCCCTCCACCGCCACGCACTCGCTGTTCATGACGTACCCGAAGAGCACCGGCGAGGAGAGCGCGCGGGAGAGCGCGCCCAGCTCGCCCACGACCGGTTCGCCGGGGTGGCGCCAGACCTGCCAGCCGCCGGCGCGCCGCTGGTGGAGGGTGAGCCCGGCCCGTACGGCGGCCAGCGCCGGCAGTTCGGCGAGCGGCGCCGCGCCCCGCCCCACCAGGAAGTAGCCCCAGAAACCCATGGTCATGGGGACAGCATGCGGGGCGCCGGAGCGGACGGCCAGGGCGGCCGTACGGGTTGGCGTCAACCCGCCGCCCCGGACGGGGAATGCGCGGACAGGAAAGGACGCGGACGGGGAATTACGCGGCGGCGGCCGCCCCGGTCGCCCGCTCCTCCTGCATCCGCGTCAGCTTCCGTACGAAGAGGACGGCGAAGACGGCGGCGACGATGTCCAGCAGGTCACCGGCGAAGATGACGGACGCCCCGCTCCTGACCTCCTCGGCCTCCTCGGCCTGGAGGTAGAGCCGGGTGCCGAGCTGCGCGACCACCAGGGAGACGAGATACACGGTCCACCACAGGTTGACGAGGACGTACGACACCTGGGGCGCCCCGTCCGGCCCCCGCCGGCCGCTCGCCTTCCAGATGTCGCCCGCGATCCGGCGCGGGAGGACCAGGTTGGCGAACGGGACGAACCACGCGCCGATCGCCCACCCGGGGGCCATCCGCTGCGCGGCCGGATCGAGGACCTGCGCGTTGCGCCGTACCCGGTGGAACCAGACCAGGAAGACGACGGCCGTCGCCAGCATCGCCACGGTCTGCGCGACACCGGCCAGCGCGTAGCTCGCGTCGGCCGCGTCCAGGTCGGCGTCGGTGTAGGCGTCGAAGTCCTCGGCGATGACGGAGGCCATCAGGGACTGGATCCGGGCGCCCGACACCAGGGCGTAGAGGTCGGCGAGGACGACGGCGGCGAAGAGCGCCACCAGCGCCTTGAAGAGCCCGACCGGCGGCACGACCGGCGGCACGGGCGGGCCCGCCAGATAGCCGGGGGCGTACGGGGAGGGGTACCCAGGTGCCGGGGAGGGGTACCCGTACCCGGGTGCCGGCGGCGGATAGCCCGGCGCCTGCGGCGGCCCCGGTACGGGCGGCGGCGGGAAGGCCCCGGGCGCGGCCCCCTGCGCGGGCGGCTGCGCGGCCCCCTGCCCGTACGGCTGACCGGGCGCCTGCCCCGGCGCCTGACCGGGTACCTGCCCCGGCGCCTGCCAGGGGCCCTGACCCGGCGCCTCACCGGCGTTTCCGCGCGTGGCCGCGCACTCGGCGCAGAGTCCTTCCGCCGTCGCTGCGGCTCTCGTACGGCACTGGGAACAGAGCATGGATTTCGGCCAACCCCCCGGCCCGGCGCGGGCCCCCCGGAGACCCCTACGGGCCTGACATGCACCCACCATGGGCGTCTGCGGAACATATGCGTCCCGCGGGCGCCCTGTCCACCGGGTTCACCGCACCTCAGGTCCCCGGCTCCGTCAGGAGCCCACCTTCTCCGCCAGCGCCGTGAACGCGCTCCAGCTCTCCTTCGGCTTCTCCGCGTCCCACACCTTCTGCGCGACCGCCGCCAGCGGCAGCCGGATCCCCTTCGCCACCTGGTCCTGCGTCTGCGCGTTGGGGAAGTCGCCCCAGACGGCGAACATGCCGCCCTGTATCTGCGGCGAGTACTTCTCGGGCACCGGCTTGGTGCCGCGCAGCACCAGCGGGGTCCACTCCTCGTAGATCCGCTTCCCGGTCGGGTAGACGAAGGTGTTCGGCTCGCCGAGCACGTAGTAGAGGTACTCGTCGTTGAAGTTCACGACCTTGCGGCCCTCGCTCAGATACGCGACCGGCTCCCGCGCCCCGTACTCCTTGCCCGTCCAGTACTGGACCTCCATGCCGGGGTCGGCCTTGACCACCCCGCCCTTGAAGAGGCCGTCGTTCCAGATCTTGAGCTTCTTGCCGTACGGGCGGAGCGCCGCGCCCCGGTCGTTGGTCCAGGCCGTCGTCAGGTCCTGGATGCGCGCCCCGCTCCCGTACTTCTCGACCGCGAGCTTGGCCAGCTTCGGGTACGACGCCTCGGGGTCGGCGACCACGAGCGCCTGGTACTCGTCGGCGCCGAGGTTCCACCACGGGCCCGGGAAGAGCTGGGCGAACTCGCTCTGGAGCTCGTCGATGAGTTTCGCGGACTCCGGGTTGGAGATGTCGATGGCGCCCTGCGTCGCCTTCCCATTGACGTTGCGGAGCTGCAAGGAGGGGTGCTGGCGGAGCACCGCGCCCAGGTGTCCGGGCGAGTCGATCTCGGGGACGACCGTGATGTGCAGCCGGTCCGCGACCGCCAGGATCTGCTTGACCTGCGCCTTGGTCAGATGCTCGGGCGAGACGATCTCGGGGTGGGTGGTGGACTCGATCCGGAACCCCTGGTCGTCGGAGAAGTGCAGACCGAGCTGGTTGAGCTTGAGGTCGGCCATCTCGCGCAGCCGGTCCTCGATCCACCCCGGCGTGTAGTACTTGCGCGCGATGTCGAGGTTGAGGCCGCGCTGGGGCCGCGCGGGCGCGTCCCGTACGACGCCCTCGGGCATCGCGCCGTCGGCCCGTACGGCCTGCTTGAGCGTCCGGGTGCCGTAGAAGACCCCGGCCTGGTCGGGGCCGGTGATCCGGACCTTGTTGTCGCGGGCGGTGAGGGTGTACGACTCGGGGGCGCCGCTGCCGGTCGCGAGCGCCAGCTCGACATCGCCGGGCCGGGCGGCGGTCACGCCCCGGTAGGAGATCTTCAGCTCCTGGGAGAGCAGTTTCCCCTCGTCGGCCA
This sequence comes from Streptomyces sp. NPDC093085, assembly GCF_040683935.1. Taxonomy (NCBI): domain Bacteria; kingdom Bacillati; phylum Actinomycetota; class Actinomycetes; order Kitasatosporales; family Streptomycetaceae; genus Streptomyces; species Streptomyces sp. NPDC093085. The sequence goes on from NZ_JBFBFB010000009.1 coordinate 95,429, forward strand.
GTCCCTCACTGCCCTTGGCTATGACGACCCCGCTCTCCGGGGCGGGCTTCCAGCCGGGGCCCCGGGCCGCCTCGTGGGCCCGTACGGACGGTATGCCCCGGGGGGCGGTGGAGAGCGGGTAGGAGCGGGTGGGTGAGGGCGTGGCGCTCTCCGCGGCGCTCTCGGCGCGCCCCGTGGTGGTGCCCGCGGCGCCGGCCCGGGCGCTCCCGGAGTCGCAGCCCGCGACGGTGACGGCGGTGGCCAGGGCGAGGGCCGCCGCTCCGGCGGCCCGTATTCCCGGGGATGACCACATCACTCGAACCTCCCATGTGCGGATGTACTGCATAGGTGGGATATAAGCGGGACAAGGTCGACGCGGTTACGCCGAAGGTCCCATGGCCCCGTCCATTCCGCGCGCCGAAACTCTCCCATCCGGGTGAATTTCGCGCGGCCATCGGACGGCCCGCGCAGGGCATCGCTAGCTTTGACGGCGTTTCCGCCCCTTCAGGCTCAACCATTTCGCGGGGAATCACGTCTCCCCTCGTGCAGGTCGTCTGTGCGACGGGGGAGACGTGGGGCACGGGGTGCCGGTCGCGTGTTCCGACACGCGTGTGACACCTGACGCCTTTCGTACCATCCGCCGCCCCGTGGATCACCACTTCGCGCCACTTCCCCGGCACCCGCATACCAGGAGCCTCCGCTGTCCCGCGCACCAGACGCCGGGCGCCCGACGGGCGCCGGCCCCACCCCGCACCCCGGTCTCGCCCGGTTCAACGCCGCGCCGCCCGAGGCCGCCGAGGCCGCGCTGCTCGCCTGCTGCGGCAGCCTCCGCTGGGCCCGGCGGGTCGCGGCGCACCGGCCCTACCCCGACCTCGGCTCCCTGCTCGCCGCCTCCGACGAGGCCGGATACGACCTGCCGCTGGCCGACCTCGCCGAGGCGCTGGCCGCCGAGTCCTCCGCCGTACCGGCGCACCCCGCGCCGCCCAGCGCCAGGACCGCGCTGCGGGCCGCGCACGCCGCGTACGAGAGCAGCTTCGGACACGCGTTCGTGATCGGCCTGGACGACCACCGGCCCGAGGAGCACTTCGACCAGGTCCTGGCCGGCATCCGGACCCGCCTCGCGCACGACCCCGACCTGGAGCGCTCCGTCTCCGCCGAGGAGCTGCGCCGGGTCGCCCGGGGCCGGATCACCCGGCTGCTCGCCGGGCCGGACCCCGGCGCCCCCGGCGCTCCCCCGGGCTCCCCCGGTCCCCCTCCCCCGGCCGTTCCCGGCCAATCAGCAAGCGGATCGGGTCATTCAGCGGGGCGTTCGGCCCGATCCGGGGGTTCCGGGCGGAGCGGTAGCCCGTCCGTGGCTGTTTGATTGCCAGTTTGATCACACCTGTGGGACCCCGCGTAGGGGAACCGACAAGGCGTCGCTACCATTGCCGGGGCCGGTGGACCGTACCCGGCCGGGCGCGACCGACACCACTGTGCTTGATTGAGTAGAAGATGGCGGCCGGCCCCGATCATCGCTCCCGAAGGGTTTTCCGTGCCGGCTGGAACGCTGTACCGCGGCCGGGAAGGAATGTGGTCGTGGGTGGCTCATCGAGTCACCGGCGTGCTCATCTTCTTCTTCCTGTTCGTGCATGTACTGGACACCGCTCTCGTCCGCGTCTCACCAGAGGCGTACGACGACGTCGTGGCCACCTACAAGACGCCGGTCGTGGCGCTCCTCGAATACGGCCTGGTGGCCGCGATTCTCTTCCACGCGCTCAACGGCCTCCGGGTCATCGCCGTGGACTTCTGGTCCAAGGGCCCCCGCTACCAGAAGCAGATGCTCTGGTCGGTCGTGGGTGTCTGGGTCGTCCTCATGGTCGGCGCCCTCTACCCCGTGCTCGGCCACGCCGTACGCGAAGTCCTCGGGAGCTGAGACTGATGTCCACCGACACCACCCCCGCCACCGAGTCCGCCACCGCGATCGGCGAGGTCGAGGGCGCGAGCCTCTACGACGTCGACCACCCCGCCCCGGTCATCGAGCCGCCGCGCAAGCGCACCGGCAAGACCCCGAAGGCGACGCGCGGCAACTTCGAGATGGCCGCGTGGCTCTTCATGCGCCTCTCCGGCGTCGTCCTCGTCGTCCTGGTCATCGGCCACCTGCTCATCCAGCTCGTCCTGGACGGCGGCGTCTCCAAGATCGGCTTCGCCTTCGTGGCGGGCCGCTGGGCCTCGCCGTTCTGGCAGGTCTGGGATCTGCTGATGCTCTGGCTCGCCATGCTGCACGGCGCCAACGGCCTCCGCACGATCATCAACGACTACGCGGAGCGCGCCAACACGCGCCTGTGGCTCAAGGGCCTGCTGTACACCGCCACGGTGTTCACCATCCTTCTGGGCTCGCTGGTGATCTTCACCTTCGACCCGAACATCCGCTAGAGCCGGGGCAGACGAGACCAATGAAGATCCACAAGTACGACACCGTCATCGTCGGCGCCGGGGGCGCCGGTATGCGCGCCGCCATCGAGGCGACCAAGCGCAGCCGTACGGCGGTGCTCACCAAGCTCTACCCGACCCGCTCCCACACGGGCGCCGCGCAGGGCGGCATGGCCGCAGCGCTCGCCAATGTGGAGGAGGACAACTGGGAGTGGCACACCTTCGACACGATCAAGGGCGGCGACTACCTGGTCGACCAGGACGCCGCCGAGATCCTGGCGAAGGAGGCCATCGACGCCGTCCTCGACCTGGAGAAGATGGGCCTGCCGTTCAACCGCACCCCGGACGGCACCATCGACCAGCGCCGCTTCGGCGGTCACTCCCGTAACCACGGCGAGGCGCCGGTCCGCAGGTCCTGCTACGCGGCGGACCGCACCGGCCACATGATCCTCCAGACGCTCTACCAGAACTGCGTCAAGGAGGGTGTGGAGTTCTTCAACGAGTTCTACGTCCTCGACCAGCTCATCACCGAGGTCGACGGGGTCAAGAAGTCCGCCGGTGTGGTCGCCTACGAGCTGGCCACCGGCGAGATCCACGTCTTCCAGGCGAAGGCGGTCATCTACGCGTCCGGCGGCACCGGCAAGTTCTTCAAGGTGACCTCGAACGCGCACACCCTGACCGGCGACGGCCAGGCGGCGTGCTACCGGCGCGGGCTGCCGCTGGAGGACATGGAGTTCTTCCAGTTCCACCCGACGGGCATCTGGCGCATGGGCATCCTGCTGACGGAGGGCGCCCGTGGTGAGGGCGGCATCCTCCGCAACAAGGACGGCGAGCGCTTCATGGAGAAGTACGCGCCCGTCATGAAGGACCTCGCCTCGCGCGATGTCGTCTCGCGCTCCATCTACACGGAGATCCGCGAGGGCCGTGGCTGCGGTCCCGAGGGCGACCACGTCTACCTCGACCTCACCCACCTGCCGCCGGAGCAGCTCGACGCCAAGCTCCCCGACATCACCGAGTTCGCCCGGACGTACCTGGGCATCGAGCCGTACACGGACCCGATCCCGATCCAGCCGACCGCGCACTACGCCATGGGCGGCATCCCCACCAACGTCGAGGGCGAGGTCCTCCTCGACAACACGACGGTCGTCCCGGGGCTGTACGCGGCCGGCGAGGTGGCCTGTGTGTCGGTGCACGGCGCCAACCGGCTCGGCACCAACTCGCTCCTCGACATCAACGTCTTCGGCCGCAGGTCGGGGATCGCGGCGGCGGCGTACGCGGCGGAGAACGACTTCGTCGAGCTGCCCGAGGACCCGGCCTCGCTGGTCCAGGAGCAGGTCGAGCGGCTCCGCGCGTCCACCGGGAACGAGCGGGTGGCGACGCTCCGTCTTGAGCTCCAGGAGTGCATGGACGCCAATGTGATGGTGTTCCGCACGGAGCAGACCATCAAGACGGCCGTCGAGAAGATCGGCGAGCTGCGCGAGCGCTACCTGAACGTCTCCGTCCAGGACAAGGGCAAGCGGTTCAACACCGACCTGCTGGAGGCCATCGAGCTGGGCAACCTGCTCGACCTGGCCGAGGTGATGGCGGTCTCCGCGCTCGCCCGCAAGGAGTCGCGCGGCGGTCACTACCGCGAGGACTACCCCAACCGTGACGACGTGAACTTCATGCGCCACACCATGGCGTACCGCGAGGTCGGCGACGACGGCAACGAGTCGATCCGTCTCGACTACAAGCCGGTCGTCCAGACCCGCTACCAGCCGATGGAGCGTAAGTACTGATGGCTACCCCGACCCTGGACAAGCTGAGCGAGCTGGAGGCGGACTCCACCTCCTCCCACCTGATCGCGGTGACGTTCCGGATCCGCCGGTTCAACCCCGAGGTCTCCGCGGAGGCCGAGTGGCAGGACTTCCAGATCGACATCGATCCGAAGGAGCGCGTCCTCGACGCCCTCCACAAGATCAAGTGGGATGTCGACGGCACCCTCACCTTCCGGCGCTCCTGCGCGCACGGCATCTGCGGCTCGGACGCCATGCGCATCAACGGCCGTAACCGGCTGGCGTGCAAGACGCTGATCAAGGACATCGTCTCGACGGACAAGAGCGGCGCGGTCACCAAGCCGGTCACCATCGAGGCGATCAAGGGTCTGACGGTCCTCAAGGACCTCGTCGTCGACATGGACCCGTTCTTCCAGGCGTACCGCGACGTGATGCCCTTCCTGGTCACCACCGGCAACGAGCCGACGCGGGAGCGCCTCCAGTCCGCCGAGGACCGGGAGCGCTTCGACGACACCACCAAGTGCATCCTGTGCGCCGCGTGCACGTCGTCGTGCCCGGTGTTCTGGAACGACGGCCAGTACTTCGGCCCGGCCGCGATCGTCAACGCGCACCGCTTCATCTTCGACTCGCGTGACGAGGCGGGCGAGCAGCGTCTGGAGATCCTCAACGACAAGGACGGCGTGTGGCGTTGCCGCACGACGTTCAACTGCACGGACGCCTGCCCGCGCGGTATCGAGGTCACGAAGGCGATCCAGGAGGTCAAGCGCGCGCTGATCACGCGTCGCTTCTGACACCCGGTCACCAGAGGTGTGCCGGGCGGCGGACGGCTCCCGTCCGCCGCCCGGGCCGACGGCCCGTTCCGGTACGGATTTCCCTGTGGACTCCGTACGGGAACGGGCCGTCGGTGTGTCAGGATCGTGGCGAGATAAACGCGAGCGGCGTGCCCATGGGCCGGTGGGCCAACGGGCCAGGAGGAGCGGGGAAAAGAGATGACGGAGCCGAATCCGTACACGGATGGCGAGTACAAGTGGGGTCCGGCCCAGCAGCCGGGTCCGCCCCGGCACACCCCCGGGACGCCGGAGTACGACTTCCCGCAGCCGACCCTCGCCGAGGGTCACTCCATGAGCCCGCCGCCGTCCCACGCGTACGCGGACACCAGCCCCAACTACGTGCCGGCGCCCATGAGCAGCGCGAACGCGGGCGGCCCGCCGCTGCTGGCGATCGGCGACATCACGGTCTCGGGCGACACGATCATCACGCCGGCGGGGACGATGCCACTGAAGGGCGCGGTCTGGAACGCCACGGACATGTCCCGCACGGAGGAGAAGATCCCCACGCACGCGATCGTGCTGGCGATCATCTTCGGTCTGCTCTGTCTGGTCGGCCTCTTCTTCCTGCTGATGAAGGAGAAGCGGACGACGGGCTTCATCCAGGTCATGGTCACCAGCGCGGGGAAGCACCACTCGACGATGGTCCCGGCGGTGGGCCCGGACTCGTTCCAGATGCTGATGGGCCAGATCAACTACGCCCGCTCGCTGAGCAGCATGTGACACCCGGACCGGGGGCCCCGTCCAGGGCCCGCCGGTCCCGTGGAGAGCCCGGAGGGGGGCCGGGTACGGGTCGAGCGCGTCTCCGCCGCCAAGTGAATGAACGTTCATTTGTGTCTTATTGTCCTACGGAGGAGGGCCGGTGCCCAAAGTCAGCCAGGAGTACCTGGACGCCCGCCGCAGAGGCATCGTGGAAGCGGCCCGCACCGTCTTCGCCGAGAAGGGGTTCACGGCAGCGCCGATGGCGGCCATCGTCAAGGCGTCGGGGTTGTCGACCGGCACGTTCTACCGGTACTTCCCCAGCAAGGCGGCGCTGGTGGCCGAGATCGTCGGCGGGCGGGACGGCACGGAGGAGGGCGGCTTCCCGGCCGGCGAGACCCCGCGCGAGCTGCTGCGCCGCCTCACCTCGTACGTGACGCCGCCCGGCGCCTCCGTGGACCACGCGCGCCTGGTCATCCAGATCTGGGCGGAGGCGGCGGTCTCCGAGGACCTGGCGGCCGTCGCCGTCTCCCGGCACACCGCGCTCCGCGACCACCTGGCCCGCCTGTACGCGCGGACCCGCGAGGACGCGCGGAGGGAGCCGACGGCGGCCGGCCCGGAGCCGACGGCGGCGGACACGACCCGGGCCGAGGCGGCACTGGCCGCGCTCGTCGGCTACGCCGTCCTCGCCTCCGTACGCGCCCCCACGGACTTCGCGGCGCTGGGCCGGGAGATCGAGACGTCGTTCGGGTGAGGCCTCCAGGGGACCGGCCCCTGAGGGGGCGGGCCCCCGAGGGGCCGGCCCCCTGACGGGGTCACCCCGCGCCCGTACCGGCCCCCGCACCGGCTCCCGCGCCGGCCTCCGCGACCAGGGCGTCCAGTACGTCGGCGGGGCTCGGCAGGGTGGCGATGCGCTCGGCCGCGTCCTTCGCGGCGGCGCGGTAGCGGTCGTCCGCCAGTATCCGGGCCAGGCCCGAGGAGACCGTCGCGGGGCTGTCGGCGACGACCGAGACGCCCGCGGCCTCCGTACGGGCCGCGGTGATCGGCTGGTCGGCGCCCTGCGGCCAGAGGACCATGGGCACCCCGTGGCTGAGGGCCGCCAGGACGGTGCCCGAGCCGCCGACGCCGACCACCGCGTCCACGCCGTCGAGCAGGTCCCGGATCGGCGCGAAGGGCACGTACCGCGCCTCGCCCACCGTCCCGCTCGCCGTCCCGCCCACCGCCCCGTCGGAGGCGTCCGGGGAACCCCGGTCGGCGGAGCCTCCGGCAGGGGCGGCCCCCACCGGCCCCCGCGAGATCCCGAAGCCCAAGGTGACCAGGGCGTTGGCGTTCTGCGCGGTGACGGCGTCGACCACGGTCCTCAGCAGCTCGGGCTCGGAGAAGATGGTCCCGAGGGTGACGAGCACACGCGGCCGGGTCGAGTCCGTGAAGTCCGGCGCCGTCCATGTGGCGCCGGGGCGGCGGTGGGCCTCCGGCCGCACCGGCCAGTGGCGTACGTCACCGGCGGGCCCCGCCCACTCCGGCCCCTGGAGCAGCGCAGGGCACGGGTCGACATAGCTCCGGGGCGGCACCGGCCGCGCCCCGCGCGCGGCGTACCGGGGGGCCGCCGCTCCGGCTATGCACGCGGCGAACGGGGCGGGCATGGCCGGCCCGAGCCCCACCTCGTACCACGGCACGTCCAGGACCGCCGCCAGGAGCGGGCCGACCGCGTCGTACGACTCGGCGACGACGACGTCCGGCTTCCACTCCGACCCGGCCGGGATCGCCTCCTCGGCGGTGAGGTCGATCCGGGTGGCGGCGAAGATCTCCCCGACCTCGTCCGGCGTGGGATTCATGACATCGTGGCCCACCCGCCGCGCCGCCTCGGCGAGGAACTCGGCGGGCATGGGCCCGGCGGGCAGGTGCTCCACGGCCGGGGGCAGCTCCTCGGCCACCACCCGCGCCATGCCCCCGCCGGTGACCAGGGCCACCTGGTGCCCACGGCCGACCGCCGCCCGGATCAGCGGGGCCATCGGTAAAAGGTGACCGTGTGCCGGGGTCGCGCTGAAGAGTATGCGCATGAAAGTCCTCACTATCGTTGGAGCCGTCATCGCTGTAGCCGTCATCGTTGTGCCGTCTCCGCAACCATGTCCGCCCCCTCGGACACTCCGCACCGCACACCAGGGCGGGACATGAACGAACTTTCTCCCCCCGTCCCAGTGTTTGAATAGACCGCAGCTCCGTGGCCCCGCGCCCCGTGGCCCCCTCGCTCCGTAGCCCCATCGCTCCGTAGCCCCGCCGATCAAGGAGAAACGCCGTGCCCCTGGTGTCCGTAGTGATGCCCGTCTACAACTCGGCGGCCACGCTGGGCGCGGCGGTCCGGTCGGTGCTCGCGCAGACCCACACCGACCTGGAGCTGCTGATCACCGACGACCAGTCGTCCGACAACTCCATGGAACTGCTCAGGGAGTTCGCGCGAGAGGACAAGCGCGTACGGCCGGAGTCCGCACCCGAGCGGGGCGGCGCGGGCCGGGCCCGCAATCTGGCCATCGAGCGGGCCCGGGGCGACTACGTGGCGTTCCTCGACAGCGACGACATGTGGCTCCCGGAGAAAACCGAGCGCCAGATCGCCTTCGCCGCGGCAGGCACCGCCCCCCTGACGCACACCTCGTACTACAAGATGGACGCCGACTACGCGGGGGAGAGCACCACCTTCACCCCCAACGGACGCGTGGTCCGGGCCCGGGAACACGTGGACTACCGCGCGATGCTGGTCCAGGACCACATCGGCGCGCTGACCGCGATGTACGACCGCAAGGCCCTCGGCACCCGGCTGATGCCGGAGATGCGGAAGCGGCAGGACTACGCGCTCTGGCTGTCGATCATGCGCGACGGCGCCGACGCCCGGGGCCTCCCCGAACCGCTGGCGGTCTACCGGGCCCACCAGGCGAACTCCCTCTCCTCCAACAAGCTCTCGCTCATCCCGTACAACTGGTCCCTCTACCGCGACCACGAACACCTCTCGATCCCCCGCTCCACCCGCGCCCTGGCCGGCGCCGCGTGGCACTCGCTGCGCAAGTCGCGGATCTAGGGCCTGTCGGCAAGCTCCGCCCCGTCGCGGCACTGGGCCCCGTCGCCCCCAGGGCGGCGGGCGTACGATGGCGGGATGGCCGGTACGATCGATGTGCGCGCCGAGATCCGGGAGTTTCTGCGGTCACGTCGCTCCCGCATCACGCCCGACACGGCAGGACTGCCCGCGTACGGCGGCAACCGCCGGGTCAAGGGGCTCCGCCGCGAGGAGGTGGCGCTGCTCGCAGGGGTGTCGGTCGATTACTACGTGCGTATGGAGCGCGGCGCCCTGTCCGGTACCTCCGAGGGCGTGCTCGCCGCGTTGGCCTCGGCCCTGCGACTCGACGACGCGGAGCGCGATCACCTGTTCCACCTCGCGCGCCAGTCCGGGGGAGCCGGCGGCCGACGCCGCCGGGGCCCCGCGGTGACGGTGCGCCCGGCGCTGCAAAAAGTGCTCGACGCCATGACCGACGCACCCGCGTGCATCCGCAACGGCCGCCACGACGTGCTCGCCATGAACCAGCTCGGCCGAGCCCTGTACGCACCGGTGCTGGCGGATCCGCGGCGCCCCGCCAACATCGCGCGGTTCGTGTATCTGAACCCCGACGCGGCCAGGGCGTTCTTCGTCGATTACGACCAGATGACACACAACGCGGCCGCGGTACTGCGCATGGAATTCGGCCGCGATCCGCACGACGGGGAACTCCTCGCCCTGGTCGGTGAATTGTCGGCGTGCAGTGAGCTGTTCCGGCGGCAGTGGGCGTCTCGGGACGTGCGGCTGCACGGATACGGCAGCAAGCGGGTGAACCATCCGGTGGTGGGCCGGCTCGACCTGGATTTCGAGTCCATGGATCTGCCCACCGACCCCGGCCTGCACCTGAATGTCTACACCGCACCCGCGGAGGGGCCGGCCGCCCGCAATCTGGCCCTGCTGGCTTCGCGGTCCTGAGGGAGGCCCTCGCAGTACCCGTATCAGCAGGGTCTCGCCCGCCTCCCGGAAGGCTGCCTAATCTCTGTACCGGCTCCCGGCCCGGCAGGAAATCCTCGACAGGAAATCCGCGGCACGAAATCGGTGCGGGCCGGTCTGCCTTATCCCAGAGGCTTTTCTCCATGCGACGAGAAAGACGGCAAGTGATGGACATCCCCTTCACCACGCATACGGAACTATTCGATCTGCGGGGAAAGCGCGCGCTCGTCACCGGTGGCACCAGAGGCATCGGAATGATGATCGCGCGTGGCCTTCTCCAGGCGGGCGCCCGCGTGGTCGTCAGCTCACGCGACGCGGAGGCGTGCGCCCAGGCGCAGGAGCGGCTGTCCGCGTTCGGTGAGGTGCGGGCCATCCCCGCCGACCTGTCCCGCCACGACGAGTGCCGGCGGCTCTCCGGCCTCGTCACCGCCGGCCCGGAGCCCCTCGACATCCTCGTCAACAACGCGGGCACCCTGTGGGACGAGCCGCTGGAGACCTTCCCGGACGCGGCCTGGGACTCGGTCGTCGACCTCAATCTGAAGGCGCCGTTCTGGCTGGTCCAGGCGCTGCTGCCGGCACTGCGCGAGGCGGGCACCGCCGACGATCCCGCGCGGATCATCAACATCGGCAGCATCGCGGCCATCCACATCCCCCAGCGGCCCAACTACTCGTACTCCAGCAGCAAGGCCGCGCTGCATCAGCTCACCAGGGTGCTCGCCAAGGAACTGGGACCGCAGCGGATCACCGTGAACGCCGTGGCACCGGGACCGTTCCCGTCGGCGATGATGGCCACGACCCTCGACGAGCTGGGCGAGGCGATCGCCGCGGCGGCCCCCCTGCGCCGGATCGGCCGCGCCGACGACATGGCGGGTGTCGCCGTGTTCCTCGCCGGCCGGGCAGGCGCGTACCTGACGGGCACCGTGATCCCCGTCGACGGCGGCATCGCCACCACCGCGTAGGCCGCCCGACCGGGGCGGCCGTCCCCCGGCGGCGCTCCGGTCGCCGCGCCGCGCTCCCCGTGCGGGCCTCCTACTAGGCTCGGGCAGTGTGAAGGACGAGACGGACCAGCGGGGTCAACGGGGCCAGAGGGGCCAGCGGGGCGCCAAGGATGGCAAAGGGGCCGGTACGGCCAAGAGTGAGCAGACGCGTACGCTCATCCTGGAGACCGCGCTGCGGCTCTTCCAGGAACGCGGGTACGACAGGACGACCATGCGGGCCATCGCCCAGGAGGCCGGGGTCTCGGTCGGGAACGCGTACTACTACTTCTCCGGCAAGGAGCACCTCGTCCAGGGGTTCTACGACCGGATCGCCACCCAGCACCGCGCCGCGATCCGGGGCGTGCTCGCCCGGGAGACCGGGCTGGAGGCGCGGCTCGGCGGGGTGCTGACGGCGTGGCTGGACATCGCGGAGCCGTACCACCGGTTCTCCGCCCAGTTCTTCAAGAACGCCGCCGACCCCGACAGCCCGCTGAGCCCCTTCTCCCCCGAGTCCGGGCCCACCCGGGAGGCCGCCATCTCCGTGCACCGGGATGTGCTGGCCGGCTCCGCCACCAAGGTCGACCCCGAACTGCGGCTCGCCCTGCCCGAGTTGATGTGGCTGACCCAGATGGGCCTGGTCCTGTACTGGGTGTACGACCGCTCCCCCGGCGCCGAGCGCACCCGCCGCCTGGCGCTGCGCGGCGCCCGGCTGATCGCACGCGGCGCCGCGCTCTCCCGGTTCCGGGTGCTCCGGCCGCTCGTACGGGAGGTTCACGAGTTGTTCGTCGAGTTCCTGCCGGGGATGGCGGGGATGGCGGGGGCGGCGGGGATGGCGGGGGCGGCGAAGCTCCCCGCCGACCGTACGGAGTAGTCGCCGACCGTGCGGAGTAGCCGCCGGCCGTACGAGCAGCCGCCGCCGTACGGGCCAGGGCCCCCGCGTCACACCCAGCCCAGGCTCCACAGCCGCCAGATCCCCGTCCCGTCCGACAGATACTGCGCGCCCGTCACATCCTCCGTGCTGAGCACGTAGTCCTTCTTCTGCCACAGCGGCACCATCGGCACGTCCTCCGCGACCACCCGCTGCAAGGTCTTGAAGTCCTGGGCCGCGCGCCCCCGTTCCTCGAACCGCTGCGTCGCCCGGATCAGCTCCTCGGTCCGGTCGCTCCTGTACCCGTTGTGCAGGATCGAGCCGCTGCCGATGAGCGGCTGTACGAAGTTGTCGGGGTCCGGGAAGTCCGGCACCCACCCCACCGTGTACGCGTCGAACGCGCCGCCGGAGAAACCTTTCTGGAACTCCGTCCACTCCTTCTCGACGGTCTCCACCTTGAACAGGCCCGTCGCTTCGAGCTGTTGCTTCAGCTCCTCCGCCTCCGGCTTCGCCGCCCCGCCCTGCGCGTATCCGAGGGTGAAGCTCACCGGCGTCGTGACGCCCCCGGCCTGGAGCAGGGCGCGGGCGCGCGCCGCGTCCGGTTCCGGGTAGTCGTCGAAGAACGGGGTGCTGTGCGACGTGATGCCCTGCGGGATCAGCGAGTAGAGCGGCTCGACCGTCGAGTCGTACACGGTGGAGACGATCTTGGCCCGGTCGACCACGGCGGCGACCGCCCGGCGCACCGCCTTGTCGGCCATCGGCGAGCCGGAGCGCGTGTTGAGGACCAGGTTCCGGATGGCGGCGCTCTCGGACTCGCTGACCCGGGTGCCGTCCCCGGCGCTGTCGAGACCGGCGATCACGTCCGGCGGGAGCTGCCGCGTCGTGACGTCGATCGTACGGGCCCGCCAGGCGGTGGCCAGTGCCTCGGAGGTCTTGAAGTACTCGATGTCCACCGGGCCCCCGGTCGCCCCGACCGCGCCCCGGTACTCCGGGTTGGGCCGCAGATGCGCGGAGGAGCCCGGCAGATAGCGTTCGAGGAGGTACGGTCCCGAGCCGCTCACCCCGTCGCCGGTGAGCAGCGCGTCCGCCGGGTACTGGGTACGGTCCACGATCGCGCCGGCCCCGGTGGCCACCTTGAGCGGGAACGTGGCGTCGCGCGAGCGGAGCCGGAAGGTCACCGTCAGCCCGTTCGCCGTCACCGACTTGAGCGTCGCGAAGAGCGGCGCGGGGCCCGCGTCCGCCTTGATCGCCAGCACGCGGTCGAAGGAGTACTTGACGTCCTCCGCCGTCATCCTCGCGCCGCTGCGGAAGTGGATGTCGCTCCGCAACTCGCAGCGGTATGTGGTGAGTTCCGTACCGACGAAGCCGCAGGAACGGGCCGCGTCCGGAACCGGGGTGATGGCGGAGGGTTTGAACGTGAGCAGCGACTGGTAGATGTTGCTGAACAGCGCCCAGGAACCGGCGTCGTACGCCCCGGCCGGGTCGAGCGACGTGACGACGTCACTCGTGCCGACGGTGATGGTCTTCGCTCCCGCCTTGTCGGACGGCAGGAGCTGCCAGCCGCCCACGCCCGCGACCACCAGTACCAGACATGTGACAAGTATCCGAACACGGACCGACCGCATTGCTGTGCCCCTCTATCACGCCCACCCCTGACCGTGATGGCGCTCACCCAACCACAAGGGTCTGTGCCTGTGGAAGGGATGTGGAGGCTCTCACAGGCAACGTTCACGTTAAGTCGGGAGGGACGGGAGAAGCCGGGAGGGACATGAGAAGCCGGGAGGGACGGGCAGGTCCCCTCACGTCTGGCGCGAGGCCAGTTCCACGACCGTGATGTCGGACGGCGCCCCGACCCGTACCGGCGGACCCCAGGCGCCCGCGCCCCGCGAGACGTAGAGCTGCGTGTCCTCGTACCGTTCCAGACCGGCGACGGTGGGGTTGGCGAGGGCCGCGAGGTGGTTCCCGGGCCAGAGCTGGCCGCCGTGGGTGTGGCCGGAGAGCTGGAGATCGACGCCGTGGCGTACGGCGTCGTGGATGACGATCGGCTGGTGCGCGAGGAGCACCGAGGCCCTGGCCGGGTCGCGGTCCCCGAGCGCCTTGGCGAAGTCGGGACCCTCGCCGTACGACTCGCCCGCGACATCGTTGACCCCGGCGAGGTCGAAGCCGTCGATCTCCACGCGGGCGTTCTCCAGCGGGCGCAGCCCCAGTTCGCGTACGTGGTCCACCCAGGCGTCGGCGCCGGAGAAGTACTCGTGGTTGCCGGTGACGAAGAAGGAGCCGTGCGGCGCCTCAAGACCGGCGAGCGGTTCGGCGGCCGGGCCCAGGTCCGCGACGCTGCCGTCGACCAGGTCGCCGACGACGGCGATCAGGTCGGGCCGGGTGGAGTTGATCGCCCGGACGATACGGCGGCTGTGGGCGGAGCCCAGGATCGGGCCGAGGTGGATGTCGCTGACGACGGCGATCCGGAAGCCGTGGGCGGAGCGCGGCAGCTTGGCGAGCGGGACGGTGACGCGCTTGACGGAGGGGCCGCGCAGGACGCCGTACGTGCCGTAACCGACGGTGGCGAGCGCGGCGGTGGCGGCGGCCCCGCCGACGACCCGGGAGACGAAGAGCCGGCGGGAGGGGGCGGAGACGACGGGGGTGGCGGGGGCCGCCGGTGGCTCCGTGACAGCGGGGGCCGCCGGGGGCTCCGGGGTCGCGGAGGACGCCGGGGGCTCCGTGCCCTCCCGTGGCTCCGTGCCCTCCTGTGGCTCTGACGGAGTACTCCCTGCCGGGGAGTTGTCCGCCATGTCGCGCCGGGCCAGGTAGCGCCGTACGAGCGGACGTGCCGCCTCGCCGGCCGCCAGGGCCAGCACCAGGTACAGCAGCAGCGCCAGCCAGAGGAATCCGGGCCAGGCCAGGGTCTGCTGGAGCCAGAAGGGTGCGCCCGAACGGCCCGATGTGACAGCGCCGATGGAGAGAACAGGAAGCAGAATGACCGCAACGGTTCCCAGCCTGCGGAGCGGTCCGGGCGCCGTCGTCGTCTCGCGGACCAGGCGCCGCCATACATACCAGTGCGCCGCGACCAGCACCGCGACGACCACCAGCCCCACCAGAACCGCCACTACCACCCCGACCACGGAGTACGCTCCCCTACCCGTTTACCCGTTACCCGCTGATGTGTCGCACTGCCGATACGTCCGGTACGTCGCGCCGCCGGTACGTCGCGCCGCTCACGCGTCCCGCTCCGGCCCTTCACGCCGGAGCGCGCGGACTCCGCGGAACCCGATCACGCCGATCGCCGTCCCCAGAAGAAAGGACACGATGGCGAGTGTCAGGTGGACCCAGAAGTACCCCGTCGGGTCCCCCGCGTCGTCGAAAGCGAGCCCGCTGCCGTCCTGCCAGAGATTTTTCACGAAAGTGATCCAGATGAACCAGCTCCAGACCCCGAACGCGAGCAGGAACCAGGACACGGGGCGGCTGAGCTTCATGGATCCAGTATCGCCGCCGCCGTTCCGGCGCCGGCGGCGGGGTCCGGGAGTGCCACCGCCGGTGTCGGCGTCCATGACAGGGCCCTGTACGTTCTCCGTCGTGCCCGCACCCACAAGGACCTCAAGGACTTCCAGGACCGCCACCGCCAGGACCGCCATGACGGTCCTGGCCGCCGCCCTGCTGCCCGTTCTGACCGTGCTGCCCGCCGCGCCCGCCGTGGCCGCGAGCGGCGCCCCCGAGTCGCCCGAGGCGCCCGCGGCCTCCGCGACCGCCTCCGCCGCGGAGAGCCGGGCCGACGGGGCGGGCAACGGGCAGCCGCAGCCGCCCGCGTCGATGTCCACGGTCGGCGGGACGCTGCTGGGCAAGGCGGGGACCCAGGTGAACCTCGGCGCGGGCGCGCCGGTGCTGCCGAAGAAGCTGAGCGGCCGGTCGTGGATCGTCGCGGACGCCGAGACCGGGGATGTCCTGGCCTCGCACAACGCGCACTGGCGGCTCCCGCCCGCCTCCACCCTCAAGATGCTCTTCGCGGACACGCTGCTGCCGAAGCTGGACGCGAACGAGGAGTACAAGGTCGAGAACGCCGACCTGATGGGCGTGGGCGCGGGCAGCAGCCTGGTCGGGGTCAAGGAGAACCTGACGTACACGGTCCACGACCTCTGGCTCGGGGTCTTCCTGCGCTCCGGCAACGACGCCGTGCATGTGCTCGCCGCGATGAACGGCGGGGTGGAGAAGACGGTCGGCGAGATGCAGGCGCAGGCCGACGAGTTGCAGGCGCTGGACACCCATGTGGTCACGCCCGACGGGTACGACGAGAAGGGCCAGGTCTCCAGCGCGTACGACCTGACGCTGATCGCCCGCTCCGGCCTCCAGAAGAAGGACTTCCGGGAGTACAGCTCGACGCAGACCGCGAAGTTCCCCGGCGAGTACTCGAAGCCGAAGAAGGGGGAAAAGGGGGAGAAGGGGGAGAAGGAGGAGGACTTCAAGCCCGTACGGGAGAAGTTCGAGATCCAGAACACCAACAAGCTGCTGACCGGCGCCGGCGGGGTCACCCAGTACAAGGGCATCGCGGGCGTCAAGAACGGCAGCACCACGCACGCCGGGAACACCTTCACCGGGGTCGCCGAGCGCGACGGCAAGAAGCTGCTGGTCACGGTGATGAACCCGTCGTCCGGCGAGCCGCACGCGGTCTACCAGGAGACGGCGCGGCTCCTGGACTGGGGGTTCGCGGCGAGCGGGAAGGTCAAGCCCGTAGGGGTCCTGGTGGGCCCGAAGTCCGCCCGTACGAGCCCGTCGCCCGAGGCCACCAAGGCGGGCGCCGAGGGCCACCAGCCGGTGGCGGCGGCGAACGGCGGCTCGGGCGGGGCGGGGGTCGCGCTCGGCATCACGGGCGGGGCGCTGGTCCTGCTCGCGGGGACGGCGTACCTGGTCAACCGGCGCTGGCCGCTCCCCGACCTGGTCCGGCGGCGTCCGCGCGGGTAGCACCGCCGCCGGCCGCCTGTCCCGGGGGCGGGGGCCCGTCCGAGAACGCGTGCGGAGGCTCGTTCTCGGCCGGCGGCTTGTCATCGGCCGGCGGCTCGTCACCGGACGGCGGCTCGCTCCCGCCCGGCTGCCCGGCCCTGCTCGGCGTCGCCGTCCAGGCGGCGCAGAACAGCAGCAGCTTCGCCGTGAAGTTGATCCACAGCAGCAGCGCCACCGGCACCCCGAACGCGCCGTACATGCTCTTCGTCGCCACGCTCCTCATATAGCCGCCCAGCAGCAGCTTCAGCAGCTCGAAGCCGACGGCGCCGAGGAGCGCGGCGACGACGAGGCGGCGGCGCGGCGGGTGGACCCGGGGCAGCAGCGTCAGGACGTACAGCAGGAGCAGGAAATCGGCGAGTACGGCCACCACGAGCGCGGCGGTCCGGAGCAGGACGCCGCCCGCCCCGCCCTCCGGGATCCCGAGCCGGGCGGCGCTCCAGCCGACCGCCGTCGAGCCGAGCCCGGAGGCGGCGAGCGAGGCGAGCACGACCGCGCCGAGGCCGAGCAGGACCAGCCCGTCCTTGCCCTTGAGGACGAACGGGTTGCCGTCCTCCGGGTCCGCCAGCTCCCAGACGGCCCGCAGGCACTCCCGCATCGAGCCGATCCAGCCGATCCCGGTGAAGAGCAGCAGCGCGCCGGCGACCAGCCCGACCGTGCCCGCGTTGGCGACGAGAGCGTTGAGGTCGAGCTGCTGCGAGATGCCGGGGACCTGCTGGGAGATGGTGTTCTGGAGCCGGTCGAGCCGGTCCTGGCTGAGCAGCGCGGCACCGATCGCCGCGGCCACGGTGATCAGCGGGAAGAGCGCGAGAAAGCTGATGAACGTGATGGCGGCGGCGAGCCGCGTCCAGTGGACCCGGTCGAGCCTCTCGTACGAACGCCAGGCGTGGGTCAGCATCAGGCGCGCCACGACCGGGCCGATGACGGGGAGGTTTTTCAGCCACTCCATGGGGAGGGTCTACCGCCCCGGGCTCCATCAGTAACCACACCACGAGCCACATCACGACCACGAGCCACATCGCGACAAACGCCATGAAGTATGTGATACCGGTCGATCCTGACGATACGGTCACGGGCATGCGCTCATCCACGAATGACGCCGCCCTCGTGCGGCTGCCGCGCTCCGTGCTCGTTCTCGGCGGTACGTCGGAGATCGCCCTGGCCACCGTGCGCCGCCTGATCGTCCGCCGCGCCCGTACCGTCTGGCTGGCGGGGCGCCCCTCCCCCGCGCTGGAGGCCGCCGCGGCCGGGCTGCGGGCCCAGGGCGCGGAGGTCCGTACCGTCGCCTTCGACGCGCTCGACCCCGAAGCGCACCCCGAGGCGCTGGGGAAGGTCTTCGCCGAGGGCCCGGTCGACCTGGTGGTGCTCGCCTTCGGCGTCCCGGGCGACCAGGCGCGGGACGAGGCGGACCCGCCGGCCGCCGCGCGGGTGGTGCGGACGAACTGCGCGGGCGCGGTCTCCGCCGGCCTGGTCTGCGCCGCGGCGCTCCAGGCGCAGGGGCACGGGGCGCTGGCGGTGCTCTCGTCGCTGGCGGCGGTACGGCCCCGGCGCGCCGACTTCCTCTACGGGGCGGGCAAGGCGGGCCTGGACGCGTTCACGCGGGGGCTGGCGGACGCGATGGACGGCACGGGGGTACGGGTGATGGCCGTACGGCCCGGATTCGTCCGCCCGTGGACCCCGCCGGGGGCGCCGGACGCCCCGGTCGCCCCGACGGCGCTGACCCTGGCGGCGACGCCCGGGGAGGTGGCCGTGGCGATCGAGGCGGGGCTGCGGCGGGGCGCGCGGACGGTGTGGGTGCCGGGGGCGCTGGGGGCGGTGGCGGCGGCGCTGCGGCTGGTCCCGGGCCCGCTCTACCGCAGGCTGCCCCTCTGAGACGTACCGGCTCCAGGACGTCCGCTCACGGGCTCACGTACCGCTCACGCACTTGCTCACGCACTTGCTCACGTACTGCTCACGCGCTTACGGGCTGACCGGCTCGGGGCTGTCGGCGGGGGTGGCCTGGGAGGGCACCCCCGAGCTCTCCGTACCGCCGCCGAAGGCGTACTCCTGCACCTTGCGCCAGACGCCGTCGGCGCCCTGCTCGTAGAGGGCGAAGGAGGCGCAGCTCCACTCGGCCGCGTAATCCGCCAGCTCCTCGTACGCCCGGTCCATCGCCTCCTCCGCGATGCCGTGCGCGATGGTCACATGCGGGTGGTACGGGAACTGCAGCTCCCGTACGAGCGGACCCGAGGCGTCCCGGATCCGGCGCTGGAGCCAGGCGCACGCCGAGGCGCCCTCGACGACCTGGATGTAGACGACCGGGGAGAGCGGGCGGAACGTACCGGTCCCGGAGAGCCGCATGGGGAAGGGGCGCCCCGCCGAGGCGACGGCGGCGAGGTGTGCCTCGATCGCGGGCAGCGCGGCGGTGTCCACCTCGGTGGGCGGCACCAGCGTGACGTGGGTGGGGATGCCATGCGCGGCGGGGTCACCGAAGCCCGCACGCCGCTCCTGGATCAGAGTGCCGTAGGGCTCCGGGACCGCGATCGAAACGCCGAGCGTTACGGTCCCCACGTCGTTCTCCTCCATCTCGTCGGTCTGGCATCTCGTCGGTCTCGCCGGTCTCGCCGGTCTCGCCGGTCTTCCCGGTGTGACGCGCCAGTGAATCGCTAGTGTGACGGTCGTACGGTCATGCTGCCAGCGCTCCGGCCGGCGGTCGCCCGAGCGGAGGGCCGCTCTCGGTACAGGGCGTAACCGGGCGACCTGTCCCCGTCACGCCGATTCGTCCGTACGGTCGGCCCCGGGCCCCCGTTTCCGCTCCGCCGGGCCGCGCCCATCCGGCTCAGCGGGCCCGGTGCCGGGTCCGCCGCCCGGCGGGCTCAGTGCTTGGCGGGCAGGAATCCGACCCGGTCATAGGCCTGGGCCAGGGTCTCGGCGGCGACCGTACGGGCCTTCTCCGCGCCCTCGGCCAGGATGGCGTCGAGCGTCTCCGGGTCGTCCAGATACTCCTGCGTACGGGCCCGGAACGGTGTGACGAAGTCGACCATCACCTCCGCCAGGTCCGTCTTCAGCGCGCCGTACCCCTTCCCGTCGTACCGCTTCTCCAGGTCGGCGACGGAGGTGTCGGTGAGGGTGGAGTAGATGGTCAGCAGGTTGCTGACGCCGGGCTTCTCGACCGCGTCGAAGCGGATCTCCGTGCCGGTGTCCGTCACCGCGCTCTTGATCTTCTTCGCCGTGGCCTTGGGCTCGTCCAGCAGGTTGACCAGGCCCTTCGGCGTGGACGCGGACTTGCTCATCTTGATCGCGGGGTCCTGGAGGTCGTAGATCTTGGCGACCTCCTTGACGATGTGCGGCGCCGGGACGGTGAACGTCTGCCCGAAGCGGGAGTTGAACCGCTCGGCGAGATCGCGGGTCAGCTCGATGTGCTGGCGCTGGTCCTCGCCGACCGGGACGGCGTCGGCCTGGTAGAGCAGGATGTCCGCGACCTGGAGGATCGGATACGTGAAAAGCCCCACGGTGGCCCGGTCGGTGCCCTCCTTGGCGGACTTGTCCTTGAACTGCGTCATCCGGGCGGCCTCGCCGAACCCCGTGATGCAGTTCATGACCCACCCGAGCTGCGCGTGCTCGGGCACATGGCTCTGGACGAAGAGCGTGCAGCGCCGCGGGTCGAGCCCGGCGGCCAG
Source organism: Streptomyces sp. NPDC093085 (assembly GCF_040683935.1). Lineage (NCBI taxonomy): Bacteria > Bacillati > Actinomycetota > Actinomycetes > Kitasatosporales > Streptomycetaceae > Streptomyces > Streptomyces sp. NPDC093085. The sequence goes on from NZ_JBFBFB010000009.1 coordinate 115,623, forward strand.
GAGCTGGGCGACGGCCAGCCGCGTGTTGGCGCGCAGGGCGGCGGGATCCTGCGCGACGGTGATCGCGTGCAGGTCGACGACCATGTAGAACGCATCGTGCGTGTCTTGCAGCGCCACGTACTGACGCACCGCACCGAGGTAGTTCCCGAGGTGGAACGAGCCTGCGGTGGGCTGGATCCCGGAGAGGGCGCGAGGACTAGAGGCCATGCTCAGCATTGTCTCAGGTGGGACCGACAGCTCGAAACGGTTCGGCCCGGGACCGCCACGGGCAGGCTCCGGTCAACGCGGTGATCCGCTTGGTGATCAGCTAGTCGACTCGCCGATGAACGACACGACCCGCAAGAACCACACGAACCACACGAACCACCTGAACGACATGAACCACCTGAACGATCGGAGAGCCCCGTGTCGGCTACGGAGCGTACGAAAAGGACCGAGACCCCAGCGACGACAGCGGCAGCGGCAGCGACGACGGCGGCAACGGAACACGCCATCGCCTCCGCGGAGGCCCACAGCGCGCACAACTACCACCCGCTGCCGGTCGTCGTCGCCTCGGCGGACGGGGCGTGGATGACGGATGTCGAGGGGCGGCGCTACCTCGACATGCTCGCCGGGTACTCGGCACTCAATTTCGGCCATGGCAACCGGCGGCTCATCGATGCAGCGAAGGCGCAGCTCGACCGGGTGACGCTGACGTCCCGGGCCTTCCACCACGACCGGTTCGCCGATTTCTGCCGGGAGCTGGCGGAGCTCTGCGGCATGGAGATGGTCCTGCCGATGAACACCGGCGCCGAGGCGGTGGAGACAGCGGTCAAGACGGCGCGGAAGTGGGGGTACCGGGTGAAGGGGGTACCGGACGGCAGAGCGAAGATCGTCGTGGCGGGCAACAACTTCCACGGCCGGACGACGACGATCATCAGCTTCTCGACGGACCTGGAGGCCCGCGCGGACTACGGCCCGTACACCCCGGGGTTCGAGATCGTGCCGTACGGGGACCTCACCGCGATGGCGGCGGCCCTGACGGAGAACACGGTGGCCGTGCTGCTGGAGCCGATCCAGGGCGAGGCCGGCGTCCTGGTGCCGCCGCCCGGCTATCTCGCCGGGGTACGGGAGCTGGCCCGGGCGCGGAACGTGCTCTTCATCGCCGACGAGATCCAGTCGGGGCTCGGCAGGACGGGCGCGACCTTCGCCTGCGAGCACGAGGGCGTGGTGCCCGACATGTACGTGCTGGGGAAGGCGCTCGGCGGCGGGGTGGTGCCGGTCTCGGCGGTGGTCTCCTCGGCGGAGATCCTCGGGGTGCACCGCCCCGGCGAACACGGCTCGACCTTCGGCGGCAACCCGCTGGCCTGCGCGGTCGCCCTGGAGGTCATCGCGATGCTGCGCACCGGCGAGTTCCAGGACCGCGCCCGTGAACTCGGCGACCACCTCCACCGCGAACTGAACCTGCTGACGGGCGGCGGCGCGGTGGAGGCGGTACGCGGCCGGGGCCTGTGGGCCGGTGTCGACATCGCACCGGCCCACGGCACGGGCCGCGAGATCTCGGAACGCCTGATGGACCACGGCGTCCTGGTCAAGGACACCCACGGCTCCACCATCCGGATCGCGCCCCCGCTGGTGATCAGCAAGGAGGACCTGGACTGGGGGCTCGACCAGCTCAGGGCGGTGCTGGCGGAGGGGTAGCAGGAGTAGGAGGAGGAGCAGCGGAGTAGAGGGGCAGCGGAGTCAGCGGATCACGTGGGGCAGGAAGCGCGCGTATCCGTCCGTGATGAGGCCGGCCGATTCACGGATGCCGAGGCCGGCCGCCTCGTCGCCGACCACCCAGGCGCCGAGCACCACGTGGTTGCCGTCGAACGCGGGCAGCGGGGCGAGTTCCTGGTAGCAGCACGCCTCGCCGTCCCGTACCGCCCGTACGGCCGGAGGCCGGTCCGCCCCGTACGAACTGCCCGGACCGCCCGGACCGTACGAACTGCCCGGACCGCCCGGACCGCCCGGCCGGTGGATGGTCACCCCGGCGCCCTCCCGGCCCAGCAGCGGCTTGGCGACGTAACCGCTGGTGGCGGCGAGTTCGCGGGGGCCGTCGAGGTAGGCGGGGAGGAGGTGGGGGTGGCCGGGGTTCAGCTCCCAGAGGACGGCCAGGAGGGCCTTGTTGGAGAGGAGCATCTTCCAGGCGGGTTCGATCCAGCAGGTGGTGCCCGTACCGCCGCCGTTGTCCAGGGTGTCGAGGACATGCGGGCCGAAGTGGTCGGTGGCCAGCCACTCCCAGGGGTAGAGCTTGAAGCAGGTACGGATGTACCGGAGCCGGTCGTCCACGAAGCGGCCGGAGAGCCGGTCCCAGCCGATCTCCTCGACCGACAGCGCCGCCGTCTCCAGGCCGGCCTGCTCGGCCGTCTCGCGGAGATAGGCGACGGTCATCAGGTCCTCGCCGAGTTCGTCGTCGTCGGAGTGGGCGAAGTGCACCGGGCCCGGCGGCAGCAGGGCGGCCTGCCGCCGCCAGCCGTCGACGAGGCGTTCATGGAGGGAGTTCCACTGGTCGGCGCCGGGGAAGCGGTCCTCCATCCAGAACCACTGGGCGCTCGCGGCCTCCACCAGGGAGGTGGGCGTGTCCGCGTTGTACTCCAGCAGCTTCGCGGGCCGCCCGGTCCCGTCGTAACGGAGGTCGAAGCGGCCGTACAGGGACGGCAGTTCGGCGCGGCGCCGCCAGGACTCGGCGACCAGGGCGGCCAGCCGGGCGTCGGTGATGCCGAGGTCGGCGAACCGGTCGTACGCGACGATGTGCTCGGCGGCGTCCAGGCAGAGCGCGTGCAGCTCCTCGACGACCTCCTCCAGCGCCTCCACCTCGGGCAGGGTGAAGCTGTAGTAGGCGCTCTCGTCCCAGTAGGGGCGGAGCGAGTCGTCCGGGTAGCGGGTGAGCGGGTAGATGACGCCCTGCTCCTCGACGGTCTGCTGCCAGCCCGGGCGCGGGTCGATGGTGTGACGTTCCATCAGCCGCCCGTCCCCCCGGACTTGCCGGAGCAGCCGAAGCCGCCGCGGTCGACCGCCTGCTTGTCGTAACTGCCGCCGGAGACCTTGCCGTCGCGGCTGGAACCGCCGTAGTAGTACGAACCCCCGCCGGTACTGCTCCGGCAGGAGGACTCCGGCAGGGTCGTCCCCGACCCCCGGTCGACGCACCGCCGGTCGGGCTCGGAGCCGCAGGAGGTGAGCGCGAGCGCCAGCACCCCCATGGACCCCAGGACGACGGTGCTCGACCGCATCCTCCGCCCGCCCGCCTTGCCCGCTCGACTCCCTTTACCCTCTTCGCCCTCTTGACCTTCTTTGCCCTCTTTACCCATACGCGCGGTCACGACCGCATCACCCCCGTGATGTTCGATTCTGGCCAGCAGGCCACTCGAACAGGATAGTTGGCCGATTCCGTGCGCGGAGGCCCTAGGGTCGTTCTGTGCTCTTCGGGATGATCTGCGCGCTGGGTTCGGCGGTCTGCTACGGCACCGCGTCCGTGTTCCAGGCCGTCGCCGCACGGGCCGCCGAGCCCGGGACGGGGTCCGGGGTGGACCCCGCGCTGCTGCTGCGGGCGGTGCGGCAGTGGCGGTACGTGGTCGGACTCGCCCTGGACGGGCTGGGGTTCGTCCTCCAGATCGTGGCGTTGCGCGCGCTGCCGATCTACGCGGTGGGCGCGGCGCTGGCGGCGAGCCTGGCGGTGACGGCGGTGGTCGCGGCGCGGGTGCTGCGGGCACGGCTCGCCCCGGCCGAGTGGGGCGCGGTGGCGGCGGTGTGCGGGGGCCTGGCGATGCTCGGCCTGGCGTCGGGCGCGGAGGGCCACGGCACACCCCCGCCCGCCCTGCGCTGGTCACTGCTGGCGGCAGCGGTGGCGATCCCCGTGCTGGGCGCGGCGGCGGGGCGGCTGCCGGGACGGGCGCGGGCGCCGGTACTCGGCCTGGGGGCGGGGCTCGGCTTCGGGGTGGTGGAGGTGGCGGTACGCCTGATCGACGCGACGAACCCGCTCGACCCGGCGAACCCGGCGCTGTACGCACTGCCGCTGGGGGGCGCGGGGGCGTTCCTGCTCCTGACGTCGGCGCTGCAACGCGGCTCGGTGACCACGGCGACGGCCGGCCTGGTCCTCGGCGAAACGGTCGCCCCGGCTCTGGTGGGCGTGGTCTGGCTGGGCGACCGGACCCGGGGCGGCCTGGAGTGGCTGGCGGTCACGGGCTTCGTGGTGGCGGTGTCGGGCGCGCTGGCGCTCGCACGGTTCGGGGAGGCGCCGGGGGAGGCGGAGAGGTCTGGCGAGTAGACGCCATAGAGTAATCAGCCCCTTGCGCAGAGTTATTGCGGTGCGTGACGATGGATGCGCGCCTCCCGAAAGACGGGAGAGCGGAGAACGGAGTTGACCATGGGCAACCACGCCAAGCCGCCGCCCGACCCCGCACAGGGCAAGCCGCCGCCGGGAAACACGGACGGAAAGGTGCCCGATCCCCCACCGCCAAGTGGCAAACGCAGGAAGTGACGATGCCCGTGGACATCGAGGCGTACCGTCGGCGCCTGGTGGACGAGATGGCGGCCGGGGGCTGCTGGCCCGGGGATTCCCCCTGGGTCAGGGCCGCCGTCGAGTCGCTGCCCCGGGACCTGTTCGCGCCGGAGCGGGTCTGGATCTGGAACGGCGAGGAGTACCGGCCGGTGGAGCGCACCACCGCCCCCCTGGGATGCCCACGGGAGTGGGCGGAGGCGGTGTACCCGGGACGGTACGACGCGACGGTCGTCCAGGTCACCGACGGCGTCGCCACCTCCAGCCTGTCCTGTGTGTCGGTGGTGGCCGACATGCTCGACTCGCTGATGCCCGAGCCGGGCCATCGGGTGCTCGAACTCGGCACGGGCGCGGGGTGGAACGCGGCGCTGCTGGGGATACGGGCCGGCCCCGGCCGTGTCACCAGTGTCGAGTGCGACGCGGAGCTGGCCGCCGCCGCGCGGGAGCGGCTGGCCCGCGCCGGGGCCGAGGTGGCGGTGCGGGTGGGTGACGGGGCGCTGGGGGTGCCGGAGGGCGCGCCGTACGACCGGGTGATCGCGACCTACGCGGTGGACGAGGTGCCCTGGTCCTGGGTGGAGCAGACCGGGCCCGGCGGCCGGATCGTCACCCCCTGGGGCAGGCTCGGCCATGTGGCGCTCACGGTCGCGCCCGACGGCCGGTCCGCCTCGGGGTGGATGCAGGGGCTGGGAATGTTCATGCCCAGCCGGTACGGGCCTGACCAGGGCAGGGAGTTCCATGAGATCCGGGGGGCCGTCCCCTCCGATACGGAGTCCCCGTTCCCCGGGGACCCGCGCGCCCTCACGGACGGGAACCTGCTCTTCGCCCTGAGGGTGCTGCTCCCGGCCGTACGGATCGCCACGAACACCGGCGGGAGCGGCGGCCCGACCGCCCACCTGCACGACGGCCACTCCTCCTGGGCGACCCTCACCGCACCGCCCGGGGCACGGCGGGCGACGGCGCTCCAGGGCGGCCCGCGACGGCTGGCCGACGCCGTCGTGACGGCCTGGCGGAGATGGGAGAGCGGCGGCGCGCCATCGCTCTTCGACTTCGGGCTGACACGGACACGAGAGGAGCAGTACGTCTGGAGCGGAGACCGGGAGAAAGGCCCGCGCTGGGAGGCGGAGGGGTAGCGGTATCGGGGCGATCTTGCCCGGAAGCGCACTGGCCGTCCGCCGTCAACGGCGTAGCGTCGTCATCATGACGACCGAAGCGGTGAAGAACACGGCATCCGACCGACTGCCCGAGCACACTCCCCGGCTGGCGATCGCGAAGCTCGCTCCCGAGGTCTACAAGTCCATGATCCAGCTCGACCGGGCGGCCCGGCAGGGGGTCGATCCGGTGGTGCTGGAGCTGGTGAAGATCCGGGCCTCGCAGATCAACCACTGCGCGTACTGCGTCGACATGCATTCCAAGGACGCGCTGGCGGCCGGCGAGTCGGTGGAGCGGATCGTGCAGCTCAGCGCGTGGGAGGAGGCGCGGCACTTCTACACGGCGAAGGAGATCGCGGCGATCGAGCTGGCGGAGGCGGTGACCGTCCTGACGGACGGCTTCGTGCCCGACGAGGTCTACGCGAAGGCCGCCGCGCACTTCGAGGAGACCGAGCTGGCGCATCTCATCGCGGCGATCACGGTGATCAACGCGTGGAACCGGTTCGCCGTGACCAGCCGGATGGTGCCCGGGCACTACACCCCCGGCAGCCATCGGTAACGCCCCCCTGGTCACCCGTCGCGTCGGACAGCCGCCCGTCACGTCGGACAGCCGAGCGATCGAGAGTCCTGGCAGGTCGCCCGGGGGAGGGAAGCCTGCCGATGGAGCACCCCCGGCCGATCGGCTCGCGTGCCACAGTGGCCGACATGACGCAGCATGCCGTGCACCTGGCCGCCGCCGTTACGCATGAGGACGAGTGGTACGTCGCGCGTTGCCTTCAGGTCGAGGTGACCAGCCAAGGGACCACCATCGAGGAAGCGCTCGACAACCTGCGCGAGGCGCTGGAACTGTACCTTGAGGACGAGCCCGTCCCCGAGGCGTACGAGACCGAGGTCATCACCGCGCCGATCGAGGTCCGTGTCGCGTGACTCCCTCTCTCCCTCGCGGGCTGTCCGGGGAAGCGGTCGCCAAGGCCCTCTTGCGGGCGGCTTCGGACATGTCTCCACCCGAGGCAGCCACGCCAAGTACCGCGCGGCCGACCGGACCGTCATCGTTCCCCTGCACTCCAGCCTGGCGCCCGGCACGCTGAAGTCCATCCTGCGGCAAGCCGACTGGACCATCGACACCCTGCTGGGCCACATGTAGCCGTGCCCCCGCCCCTGGTTGCCGTCCAGCGGCCCCGATTTACTTTTCCCGGGGCGGGAGCCACTTCCGCCAGGTCGGCTCGTGTGCTTTCACCCAGGTCTCCGCCGCCTTCTCCGGTGTGAGTTTCCGGTCCGCGATCAGCAGGGCGACCTCGTTCTGGTCCTCGGTCGTCCACCGGAAGTTCTTCAGGAGGGTGGCCGCGCCGCCGCCGTTCTTCGCGAACTCCGCGTTCAGGTACTTCTGGAGGGGGGTGTGCGGGTAAGAGCAGGCGACCTTCTTCGGGTCGGCGTCGCATCCCTCCGTGTACGCGGGGAGCTTCACCTCCGTCATCGGGACCTGCTGGAAGAGCCACTGCGGCGTGTACCAGTAGGTCAGGAACGGCTTCTTCTCCTTGGCGAACTGCCGGATCTGGGTGATCTGCGCGGCCTCCGAGCCTGAGAAGACCACCTGGTAATTCAGCTTCAGATTGGCCACCAGGGCCTTGTCATTGGTCACATACGACGGGGAGCCGTCCAGGAGCTGGCCCTTGCCGCCGGACTCCGGGGTGCGGAACTGGTCCGCGTACTTGTTGAGGTTGCGCCAGTCGGTCACGTCGGGGTGCCGCTGCGCGAAGTACGTGGGGACGAACCACCCGATGTGCCCGGTCACCCCGAGCCCGCCGCCCGGGGTGATGGTCTTCTTCTCCTTGACGTACCGCCGCTCCTGGTCGGGGTGGCCCCAGTCCTCCAGGATCGCGTCGACCCGGCCCTGGCTGAGCGCGTCCCAGGCGGGGATCTCGTCGACCTGGACGGTGTCGACGCGGTAGCCGAGTTCGTGTTCGAGGAGGTACGTCGCCACGGCCACGTTCGCCTGGGCCCCGACCCAGGACTGCACGGAGAGGGTGACGGTCTTCGACCCCTGGGCGTTGGCGTACGGGGAGGCCTGCTTGGTCATGTCGGCGGCGCCGCAGCCGGTGGCGGCGAGCAGCGCGGTCACGGAGGCGAGGGCTCCGGCCGTACGGGCCAGGGATCCGGTCGTACGGGCGCCGGATTCGTTCGTACGGGCCAGGGATCCGGTCGTACGGGCGCCGGATCGCGTGCGGCTCCGGACCGGGCGGGTGCGTGCCATGTCAGGCTCCCTTCCTCTCTCCGCCACGGCGTTCCGTGGGCTGGGTGACCCGGTCGAGCATCAGGCCGAGGCAGACGATCGCGGCGCCCGCGACGAGGCCGGTGGCCAGGTCGCCCTGGGCCAGGCCGAACACCACGTCGTACCCGAGCGCGCCGCCGCCGACCAGGCCGCCGATGATGACGACGGCGAGGACCAGGACCACGCCCTGGTTGAGCGCGAGACGGAGCGCCGGGCCCGCGAGGGGCAGTTGGACCTGGCGGAGCTGCTGGGCACTGGTCGCGCCGAGGGAGCGGGCGGACTCCAGCGCGGCCGGGTCGACCTGGCGGAGCCCCTGGGTGGTGATCCGGACGACGGCGGGCAGCGCGTAGACGACGGCAGCGGCGGCGGCCGGGGCGCGGCCGACGCCGAAGAGCGCGACCACGGGGATCAGGTAGACGAACTGCGGGAGGGTCTGGAAGATGTCGAGGACCGGCCGGAGCACCTTCTCGAAGCGGGTGCTGCGCGCGGCGGCGATCCCGGTGGCGAAGCCGACGACGAGGGTGACCGCGACGGCGGCCAGCACCTGCGAGAGCGTGTCCAGCGACGGCTGCCACACGCCCAGGACGCCGATGGCGGAGAGGGCGAGCACGGCGGTGAGCGCGGTCTGCCAGGTCCCGATGAGGAGGGCGAGCGCGGCGACGATCAGGAGCAGCGTCCACCAGGGCAGCGCCTGGAGTCCGCCGCGCAGCGGGTCGAGGATCCAGGTGGTGAAGTGGCCCGCCCAGTCGGCGGTGCCGCCGATGAGGGGGACGCCGGAGTAGAGGTGGGCGGTCATCCAGTCGACGGCGCGGTTGACGGGGGCGGCGATCCGGACGGTGCCGCCCGGGGGCCAGTCGAGCCGCCCGGCGAGGCGTCCGGCGAGCGCGACGACGGCGGTGCCCACGGCGACGGCGGCCCACCCGGCCCACCCGGCCCCTGCGGTACGGAGCCGGGCGGCGAGCTCCGGACGTCTCCGCCCGGAGCCGGAGCCGGAGCCGGCGTTGGAGCCGGAGTTGGAACCGGCGGCGGCGGTCGTACGGTCGAGGACGACGGCCAGCAGCACGATGGGCAGCCCGGCGGCGAGCGCCGCGCCGACGTCGACGGAGGCGAGCGCCTGGTAGACGCGGTCGCCCAGGCCGCCGGCGCCGATCACCGAGGCGATGACGGCCATGGAGAGGGCCATCATGATGGTCTGGTTGAGGCCGAGGAGCAGTTGCCCCCGGGCGAGCGGGAGCCGGGCGGTGAGCAGCCGCTGGCGGGGCGTGGCCCCGAGCGAGGTGACGGCTTCCATGACGCCCGGGTCGGCGTGGCGCAGGCCGAGCGCGGTGAGCCGGGCCATCGGCGGTGCGGCGTAGACGACGGTCGCGAGGACGGCGGCGGGGACGCCGATGCCGAAGACCAGCACGACGGGCAGCAGATACGCGAAGGCGGGCAGCACCTGCATGGTGTCGAGGACGGGCCGCAGGGCGCGGTGGAGCCGGTCGGAGAGCCCGGCGGCAAGCCCGAGCACCGCGCCGGCCACGACCGAGGCGGCGACGGCGACAACCATCAGGGCGAGCGTCTGCATGGTGGGCACCCACATGCCGAGCACCCCGCAGAGGGCGATGGCGGCGGCGGTGGTGCACGCGAGCCGCACCCCGGCGACCCGCCAGGCGATCAGCCCGGCGGCGGCGGTGACCCCGGCCCACCCCATGGCGAGCAGCAGCAGGTAGACGGCGCGGACGGAGAGGACCACGGCGTTGCTGAGGTGGCCGAGGAAGTAGAGGAAGAGGGGATGGCTGTCCCGGTTGTCGATGATCCACTCACTGGCCGAGCCGAGCGGCCCCGAGAGATCGACGGTGAGCCCGTCGGGCCAGGCGGTCCCGGGCCAGCGGATGAGGGCGACGGGCACCAGTACGGCGGCGAAGAGCGCGAACAGAAGCACCTTCCCGAGCCAGGGTCGCCGCCGCAGCATGGTGAGCGTCCCGGCGAGCGGACTCCCGACGGGGCCGTCGGGGCCGGCGAGGTCACCGGATCCGACGGAGGCACCGATTCCGGCGGCGCCATCGGCCCTACCGTCCCCGCCGTCCCCGCCGTCCCCGCCCGGGGCGGATACGGAAACGGGGGTGTCGGGGGCGCCGGCCCCTTCGGCGTCAACCGAGGCGAGGGCTCCGAGTTCACCGGAGACACCGGAGGTCCTGACAGCCCCGGAGGGGCCCGGTCCTATGGCGGGGTCCGGGGTGTCGTTCGTGGCGGTCATCGGAGGGCCGCCTCTCCGGTTTCCGGGTGCGTGGCCGGGGTCGTGCCCGCCGCTCCGGCCCCGCCCACCTCCGTACCGGCCCCGCCCATGCCCGTACCGGAGGCGCCCGTGCCCGTACCGGAGGCGCCCGTGCCCGTACCGGAGGCGCCCGTGCCCGTACCGGAAGCACCCGTGCCCGTGCCGGCGACGACGCCCAGGAGGCCGGCGTGGTCGATGACGCCGACCACCTTGCCGTCGTCGACGACGCGGGCCTCGGTGTCGCCCGAGCGGGCCACCGCCTCGATGGCCTCGGAGACCGTCGCGGTCGGGGCCAGCGCCGGGCCCGCGCCGGAGTCGCCTTCGGCCTGGGCGCGCATCGCCGCCCGTACGGTGATCACCTGCTCCCTCGGTACGTCGCGGACGAAGTCCCGTACGTAGTCGTCGGCCGGCGCCCCCACGATCTCCTCGGGCGTGCCGAGCTGGACGATCCGGCCGTCCCGCATCAGCGCGATCCGGTCGCCGAGGCGCAGCGCCTCGTTGAGGTCGTGGGTGATGAAGACCATCGTGCGGCCCTCCTCCCGGTGGAGCCGGATGACCTCCTCCTGCATCTCGCGCCGGATCAGCGGGTCGAGCGCGCTGAACGGTTCGTCGAAGAGGAGCACCTGCGGGTCGACGGCGAGCGCGCGGGCCAGCCCGACGCGCTGCTGCTGGCCGCCGGAGAGCTGCCCGGGTTTCCGTTCCTCCAGCCCCTGGAGGCCGACCTTGCCGACGACCTCCGCGGCCCTCGCGCGCCGCTCGGCGCGCGGCACGCCCTGGATCTCCAGGCCGTAGGCGACGTTGTCGAGGACGGAGCGGTGCGGCAGCAGGCCGAAGTGCTGGAAGACCATGGCGGCGCGGTGCCTGCGCAGCGCGCGCAGCCGGGTCCGGTCCATGGCGAGGACGTCCTCGCCGTCGATGGCTATCGCGCCGGAGGTCGGTTCGATGAGCCGGGTGAGGCATCGTACGAGGGTGGACTTGCCGGACCCGGACAGGCCCATGACAACGAAGACCTCGCCCTTGCGGACATCGAAGGAGACGGCGCGTACGGCGGCGGTACAGCCGGTACGTTCGCGCAGCTCGGGCGCGGTGAGCGCGGCGAGTTCGGGGTCGGCGGGGACGCGGGCGGGCCGGGGCCCGAAGACCTTCCAGAGGTCGCGTACGGCGAAGACGGGCGGCGGGGCCGATCCCTCGGCGGGCCCGGCGGCGGTCGTACTCGTCCCCGTATCAGGCGCGGGCGCGGGCGCGGATGCAGACGCGGGCGCGGGCTCGGTCGCGGCCCCGCCCGTGCCTGCCGCGCCCGCCGGCCTCTCCGGCCCCTCGGCGCCGGCCCCGCCCGCTTCGTCCGGCCTGTCCAGTGGTGCGCTCATCGGCTCAGCCCCTTCTCCTCGTCCTCCGCGTCGGCCGCCGCCCTGACCAGGTCCGCGCACTTCTCCCCGACCATCAGCACCCCGATCATCGGGTTCACCGCCGGCATCGTCGGGAAGACCGACGCGTCGGCGATACGGATGGACCGGAGCCCCCTGATCCGCAGATCGGGTGTGACGACGGCCTGTTCATCGGTGGCGGCGCCCATCCGGCAGGTACCGGCGGGGTGGTACACGGTGTGGGCACACCGGCGGGCGTACTCGCTCAGTTCCTCGTCGGAGGTGATCCCGGGCCCCGGCGCCACCTCCCGCTTGAGCCAGCCGGCCAGCGGTCCGGTGGCGGCGACCCGGCGGGCGATCCTGATCCCGTCGACCAGGGTGCGCCCGTCGTAGTCGTCCTCGTCGGTGAAGTACCGGAAGTCCAGGGCCGGTTTGACCTCGGGGTCGGCGCTGGTGAGGTAGAGCCGGCCACGGCTGCGCGGCTTGGGGATGTTGGGGGTCATCGACACGCCGTGCGCGGGGCGTTCGTACCCCAGCCGCTCGGGGTTGTCGGTGAACGGGATCTGGTAGAAGTGGAACATCAGGTCGGGCCCCTCGGCCGCCGGGTCGCGCCGTACGAAGAGCCCCGCGTCGGAGTCCATCGCCGAGTTCTCCGGTATCGGCCCGTCCGTCTCCCAGACGATCACCGACTCGGGGTGGTCGAGCAGGTTCTCGCCGACACCCGGCAGGTCGTGGACGACCGGGATGCCGAGCTTCTCCAGGTCGGCGCGGGGCCCGATGCCGGAGTGGAGCAGCAGCCGGGGCGTGTCGACCGCGCCCGCGCAGACCAGGACTTCCGTACGGGCCTCGATCAGCCGCTCCGTACCGTCGGCGGTGCGGACCCGTACCCCGGTGGCGCGGGTGCCGTCCAGCTCCAGCCGGTACGCCCAGGTCTCCAGCAGGAGGTGGAGGTTGGGGCGGTCGAGGAAGGGGTGGAGGTAGGCGACGGAGGCGGAGGAGCGCTTGTTGTCCTCCGGGTGGTACGCGAGGTCGAAGAAGCCGACGCCCTCGTGGAAGGGCTTCCGGTTGAAGCCCTCGACGCGGGGCACGCCCAGCGCGGTCTGCGCGGCGTCCACAAAGTCGCGGGCGATGGCGTTGCGGTCGCGCTCGTCGACGGGGACGACGTTGTTGCGCAGCTTCCCGAAGTACGGGTCCATCGCGGCCGCGTCCCACCCCTCGGCCCCGGCCGCCGCCCACTCGTCCCAGTCGCCGGGGAGCGGTTTGAACGCGATGAGCGTGTTGTGGGAGGAGCAGCCGCCCAGCACCCGGGCGCGGCTGTGGCGGATGTGGGAGTTGCCGCGCGGCTGCTCGGTGGTCGGGTAGTCGTAGTCCAGCTCGCCGCCGAGCAGCCCCATCCAGCGCCGCAGGGTGAGGACATCGTCCCGGCCGACGTCGGAGGGGCCGCCCTCGATGACGGCCACGGTGGTGCCGGGGTCCTCGGTGAGCCGGGAGGCGATCACCGAGCCGGCCGTACCGCCGCCGACGACGACGTAGTCGTACGTGTCGCCGGACGCGTGGTCGTCCGGGTCGTACGCGGGCGGAGTCTCCGTCGTGCCCATGTCTGGTCTGCTCCTCTGCTGGGGTGGCCGGGGCCTGGGTGAGGCCGGGTTCAGGTCCGTACGTACGTCAGCCCGCGAACCTCAGCCCGCGAACCAGCGGACCGGGCGCGGCTCCAGGTTCTGGTAGATGTGCTTGGCCTCCCGGTACTCCGCGAGCCCCGCCGGGCCCAGCTCCCGGCCGACGCCCGACTTGCCGAAGCCGCCCCACTCCGCCTGCGGGAGGTAGGGGTGGAAGTCGTTGATCCATACGGTGCCGTGCCGCAGCCGTCCGGCCACGCGCCGCGCGCGCCCCGGGTCCGCGCTCCACACGCCCCCCGCGAGCCCGTACTCGGTGTCGTTGGCGAGGGTGACGGCCTCCTCCTCGGTGCGGAAGGTCTCGACCGTCAGGACGGGGCCGAAGACCTCCTCCCGTACCACCCGCATGGTGCGGTCGCACTGGTCGAGGACGGTCGGCTCGTAGAAGTAGCCGCCCTCGGGACGGGCGGCGGAGGGCGCGGGCCGCTTGCCGCCGGAGCGGAGCACCGCGCCCTCGGCGAGCGCGGAGGCCACGTACTCCTCGGTCCTGGCGAGCTGCCGCGCGGAGACCAGCGGGCCGCACTCCACCCCGTCCTCGGTGCCCCGGCCGAGCCGGATCCGCCCGGCGCGGCGGGCCAGTTCGGCGACGAAACGTTCGCGCAGGGACTCCTCGACGATCAGGCGGGAGCCGGCCGAGCAGACCTGGCCGCTGTGGATGAAGGCGGCGTTGAGCGCCTGGTCGACGGCGGTGTCGAAGCCCTCGTCGGTGGCGCAGGCGTCCGCGAAGACGACGTTCGGGTTCTTGCCGCCGAGTTCGAGGGCGACCTTCTTCACGCCGGGGGCCGCCGCCGCCATCACCTTCGTACCGCTGACGAGGCCGCCGGTGAACGAGACGAGGTCCACGTCGGGGTGGGCGGAGAGCCGGGCGCCGACCGGGTCACCGGCGCCGGTGACGAGGTTGGCGACGCCGGGCGGCAGGCCGGCCTCGGCGAGCAGGTCGATGAGGTCGACGGTGGAGAGCGGGGTGAGCTCGCTCGGCTTGATGACGAAGGTGTTGCCCGCGGCGAGCGCCGGGGCGATCTTCCAGCTCGCCTGGAGGAGCGGGTAGTTCCAGGGGGTGATCATCGCGCAGACGCCGACGGGTTCGTGGACGACGACGCTGTGGACGGTGTCCGCGCCGGCGTCGACGACCCGGCCGCCGCTCTCGTTGACGACGAGGTCCGCGAAGTAGCGGAAGGCGGCGGCGACACAGTCGACGTCGACGCGCCCCTCTTCGAGGGTCTTGCCGGCGTCCCGGCTCTCCAGCAGGGCTATCTGCTCGCGGTTCCTGATCAGCAGATCGGCGGTCCTGCGCAGCAGCGCGGCCCGCTCGGCGACCGGGGTGCGCGGCCAGGGGCCGTGGTCGAAGGCGTGCCGGGCGGCGGCGACCGCCGCGTCGGTGTCCTGGGCGTCGCCCTCGGACACGACGGCGAGGAGCGTCGCGTCGGCGGGGTCGAGAATGTCCCGGGTGGCACCGGACGCGGCAGCGCGCCACTTCCCGTCCACATGAATCGTCTGTTGTGCCGACACGTCGTGTTTGCCTTCCATTCCCGGAACAGTCCTCACCAGCGACAACTGGCGATGGGGGCACCTGCCCCGGGGTGCGGAAAGCATGCGTACGGCGTGCCGGAAAGTGCGTCGTGTCACTTTTTGTCACGCCGTACGGCAGTACGCAGGTGTGCCGGACGTCGGGTGTGCGCCGGACGCCGGGCGCGTGCCGGACGCCGGGTGTGCGCCGGACGTCGGATGTGCGCCGGACGTCGGATGTGCGCCCGGTGTCAGGCGTCCGCGGGCTCGTCCTGGACGCGGAGTCCGGCCACCCACAGCGGCATCAGCCAGTGCGTGATCAGGGCGAGCGTCAGGACGTACGGCAGCGGAACCGTCAGGTCCGAGCCGCCGCCCGGCCCCAGCCCGAGCCCGAGGGCGATCAGCGTGCCACCGAGCAGGAGGGTGAGCATGACCCGGTGGGCGCGGGCGCCGGCCTGGTCGCGCTCGGCGCGCTGGCGCTCGTCGAGGATCCGGCCGCGCAGCTCCAGCAGCCCGCGCGTGGCGCCGTTGAGGAGGCCGGTCGCCAGGCACCAGGGGAGCAGCGCGCCGGCCATCACGAACAGCGGCCACACCCGGTCGGTGGCGAGCGCGAACAGCGCCGCGCCGACGCCGACCGCCGTCAGCGCGATATGGACGCCGACGACGAGCCTCCTGCGCGCGGCGGTGCCGTAGAGGGAACGGCCCTCCTCGCGGTTCATGATCGCGTGCATGCGCCGGTCGTACGCCGTGGGCGCCTGAGTTCCATTTGCCTGTCGTGCGGTCATCGCTGCTTCCTCCCGTAGACCTCGTCCGTGAGCGGGCTGAAGGGCTTCAGGGAGAACAGCGCCTCCACGGGGAGGCCGAAGTACTCCGCGACCCTCAGGGCCAGGTCGAGGCTGGGGTTGTACTGCCCGCGCTCGATGTAGCCGATGGTCTGGTAGTGGACGCCCACTGCCTCGGCCAACTGCTGCCGGGAGACCTTCCGTTCGGCCCTCACGACAGCCATCCTGTTGTGCACCTGCTCGCTCATGTATAAGAAGTACTACATCGCGACGAAGGTACGCAACAGCGCATGGAGGCGCGTCAGCGGAGGAGGCAGCGAAAAGCCCTGTGCCGCCGGTGGTGTTCCGGCGGCACAGGGCTTGCGCTGGTGCTGGTGCTGGTGGGTCCTGCGGTCGGGCGACGACCGTACGGTCAGATGAGGCCCAGCTCGCGCACCGCGTCGCGCTCGTCCGCCAGCTCCTTGACGGAGGCGTCGATCCGGGCGCGCGAGAACGCGTTGATGTCCAGGCCCTGGACGATCTCGTACGTGCCGTTCTTCGTGGTGACGGGGAAGGAGGAGATGAGCCCCTCGGCCACCCCGTACGAGCCGTCCGACGGGATGCCCATGGAGGTCCAGTCGCCCTCGGCGGTGCCGTTGACCCAGGTGTGGACGTGGTCGATGGCCGCGTTGGCGGCGGAGGCGGCGGAGGACGCGCCCCGCGCCTCGATGATCGCCGCGCCGCGCTTGGCGACGGTCGGGATGAACGTCTCGGCCAGCCAGGTCTCGTCGTCGACGGTCTCGGCGGCGTTCTTGCCCGCGATCTCGGCGTGGAAGATGTCCGGGTACTGGGTGGCGGAGTGGTTGCCCCAGATCGTCAGCCGCTTGATGTCGGAGACGGCGGCACCGGTCTTCGCGGCGAGCTGCGAGATCGCCCGGTTGTGGTCGAGGCGGGTCATCGCGGTGAAGCGCTCGCGCGGTACGTCCGGCGCTGCGGCCTGCGCGATGAGCGCGTTGGTGTTGGCCGGGTTGCCCACGACGAGGACCTTGATGTCGTCGGCGGCGTGGTCGTTGATGGCCTTGCCCTGCGGCTTGAAGATGCCGCCGTTGGCGGCGAGCAGGTCGCCGCGCTCCATGCCCTTGGTACGGGGGCGGGCGCCGACCAGCAGCGCGACGTTGGCGCCGTCGAAGGCGACGTTCGGGTCGTCGGTGATCTCGACGCCGCTGAGCAGCGGGAAGGCGCAGTCGTCCAGCTCCATCGCGGTGCCCTCGGCGGCCTTGAGGCCCTGCGGGATCTCCAGGAGACGCAGTTTGACCGGCACGTCCGCGCCGAGGAGCTGGCCGGAGGCGATGCGGAAGAGCAGCGCGTAACCGATCTGGCCGGCCGCGCCGGTGACGGTGACATTCACGGGAGTGCGGGTCATGGCGGTCTCCGTAAGACAGTCTGGCGGTGGGGGCCCAGCCCCTGATCGGGACATCTCCCCCGGCGGTCTCGGGGGCGGGCCGGTGATCGACCGTCCGTCATCCGAATCTTGACGTGAAGAGATATCCAGCGGTCAGGCTATCCGACCCGCGCCGGAGCGCGCCCACGCCCCCTTTGTGGCACGTCTCACGGGCTTGTCCCACGTGCTTTCCCACGGACTTGTCTCACGGACTTGTCCCACGGGACACGGATGCCCTGACGGATGCCCTGTACGACCGTCGGTACGGCGGCCTCGTACTCCCCCCGTACTCCCCGCACTCCCCCCCCGTACTCCCCCGCACTCCCCCTGAAAGAGGGTCACCCTTGCGGGGTCGCGCACCCCGTCTCGCCGGTCTTGAGGGTGGCGCACGCCTTGACGGCCGTCGCGTCCTCCGCCGTGGTCATCGGGGTGTAGGCGTTGGTCGCGGTCTCGACCTCGCTGCTCTGGCCCGGCCCCTTGGCGGGGGATATCCGTATCTCGTCGCCGAGCGCCGCCTGCGTGATCCGGGCCCACGCGGCGCCGCAGGTCTTGCTGTAGCGGACCTCGACCAGCGCCGTACCGACCGTGGCACTGGCGACGGTCTCGGCGTACTCGCCGCTGCACCCCATCTCCTCGGGGTCCTTGCCGGCGCACCGGTCACCGGCGCACTTCACCCCTTCGGGCAGCACCGGCTCGCTGGTGGACGCCTTGGGCGTCGGGGACTGGGCGACGGTCCTGCCGTCACCGTCGCCGCCGAGGTTGGTGAGCGCGAACGCGGCGGCGACCCCGATGAGCGCGGCGGCGAGGCCCGAGACGAAGATCATCGCCTTGCGCCGTCCGCCACGCTTGCCTCCGCCCTGGCCGCCGGGTCCGGCCTGGCCGCCCGGTCCGCCGGGACCGGCCTGCGCATGCGGTGCGTACGGGGTGTTCGGGCCGTACGGGGCCTGCTGGGCGCCCGGACCGCCGGGGAACGGCGGCCCGGAGATGTTCGGCGCTGCGGAGTACGGCGCTCCCGGCGCTCCCGGCGCGCCCTGCGGGGGTACGGTGCCACGGCCGCGCCCCAGGTCCACGGTGGCGCCACTGCCGTTACCGGCACCGTGGGCGGCCGTACCGGCGGGCGCGTTCGGGGCCGGAGTGGGGGCCGGGTCGGGGACGGCGACGACCGGGTTCTTCCCGGATTCGGCGAGCGCCGTCCGCGCCTGCGAGATCCTGATCGCTTCCATGGTCATGTCGTGGCGCATCTCGGAACGGCTCCAGGCCCGCTCCGCAAGCTCCCACATCGTCGTCAGATGCCCCTGGTCGACCCCGGTCACCTGGGCCAGCGCGACGACCGCGCCCTTGGGCGGGAGGAGTCGCCCGCCCAGATACCGCTCCCACGACGTCTTGCTGTAGCCGGTCCTGTCCGCCACGGCGGCGATACTCAGACCGCTCCGGTCGACGAGCCTGCGCAACTGGCTCGTGAACTCGCTGACCTCCGGGTCGAGTCCTTCCGGTAGCGCCTTCCAACGAGGCATTCCGCCTCCCCCTTGTCCCCCCGCACGTGCCTGATGAGCCGCGCACCGTCACCGGCGCCCCCGCGCCGCACTTGATCTCCCGCGGTCTCCCGCGATCTCCCGCGATCTCCCGCGGTCTCCCGCGCCGTTCCCCCACCGCCCCGGCCGGAGCCGTACGGCGCGGCCCCGGCTCTCCCCCGCCGTGGCCGCCCGCGAAGGCGTACCCGGCCAGGATGCCAGGCCGGGGGTCTGCCCCGCACGGGAGTGTCCGAGACCGTACGCGCGCCACGGCGCACGCCCCGGGACCGGACACCGCCCCAGTCTCGCATTCGTTGCGCACTCATCACACCACCGCGGAATGGTCACTTCCGTGCCACAGGCGGCAAAGAGAGCTTGAGCCTCTTTGTGTTCTCACGTGACGCTGATCTCACGTCACGGCGGCGGCACCCGTCCTCTCATCGGGGGTGAGGACGGTCGCCGCCGCCGTGACGCCTGCCTGCGCGCGCCTGTCCACGGGGCCTGTTACGGGGCCTGTTACGGGGCCTGTCCACAGGGCGCGCCTATGAGCGCCGCTACGAGCGCCTGTCTACGAGCGCCTGCCTATGGGCGCCTGCCTATGGGCGCCTCCAGTCGAAGCACTCGGGTTCACCGCGGTCCGAGACCTGCTCGGTGGTCTTCTCCGCGGCCCCCTCGGCCCCCTCGGCCCCTGCGGCCCCCTCGGCCCCTGCGGCTCCCTCCCCCACGCCCACGCCCACGCAGATCCGGGCCGAATCGGCGTTGCCGTCGCCCGCGATGTTCGTGGAGAGGTAGTTCTCGGCCTGCCGCTGGTCCCGCACCAGGATCCGCTGCGGGAGGCCGCCGGGCACCGCGAGTTCCGCGTACTCCCCCAGCCGTAGCCCGGTCGTACGGAGCCACAGCGCGCGGCAGGTCTCGCTGAACCTCAGCTCCAGCCGCTGCCCGCCCGAGGCGCGGAAGGTCTCGATGGTCTTCACGGCGTCCCCGACCGCGCAGGTCATGCTCCCCGGGTTGAGCCCGACGCAGGCGGAGCCGACGCACTGCGGCGCGATCGGCTGGGCGGTGATCCACTCCGTCGCCCCGGCGCGGCCCGCGCCCGCCGCCCCGATGCTCCCGCCACCGCCGCCTCCGTACGGCCACCCCAGCACCAGCACGGAGACGGCGACCGCGACGGCGGCCACCACCCCGCCGGCCAGCAGCCACCGCTGGTGCCGCACGCCCCGCTTCCCGGGGCCGCGCGGACCGGCCGGTACGGATAGGGGTACGGGTACGGGCGCGGCGCCCCCGCCCGGTGCGGCGGCGGGGGCAGGGGCAGGGGCAGGGGCAGCGGCAGCGGGGGGCGCCGGTCCGGGGGCCGGGGCAGGGACGGCAACCGGGGCGGTGGACGGGGCGGACGGGGGAGCCGTACCCGCCCGGCCGCTCCAGGCCGCGTCGGCGATCTCCCAGAGTGCGATCAGCCGGTCCGCGGGTTCCCGCGCGATCCCGCAGAGCACCGTGATCGCGTTACGGGGCACGGGTTTCGTACCGTTGAGGTACCGCTGCCAGGACGACTTGCTGTACGGGGTCCGGTCGGCCAGCGCCGCCAGGCTCAGCCCCGTACGCTCCCGTAACGCGCTCAACTCGGCGGCCAGCCGGGCACATTCGGCCGCCACCGGGCGCACTTCACTCACTTGCGCAGCTCCCCCCAGGTGTCGGGGCCCACGATGCCATCGCTGACGAGACCGCGCGAGGTCTGGAATTTCCTGACCTCTTCCTTGGTGCGCACCCCGTACAGGCCGTCGATGTCCCCCGGGTCGAAACCGTGCTGCTTCAGCAGGCACTGGGCCTCGACGACATCCCGGCCGCTGCCGTTGAGGTCCATCAGCGCATCGCGGGTGACGCTGTGCCCGGCGTACGCCGCGCCGTCCTTGCGCTCCTTGAGGCAGTCGTACGTACGCCCCGGTTCGTAGACGACCGGCTCGGGCGCCTTGCTCTCCGGCGCCCTGTCGTCGGGCGCGAGCAGCAGCCCGGCGCCGAAGGCGGCGGCGAGGGCGACGACGACGCCCGTGACGGCGGCCCACAGCGGGACCATACGGCGGGGACGGTCCCCGGGGGCCTCCGGGGCACCCGCATCCGGGTCGCCCCCGCCCGCCGGGCCGTGGTCTCCGGAGGACGCGCCCCCGGAGCCGGCCGTGGCTCCCCCCTCCGCCGATGCCGCCGATCCCGCCGGCCCAGCGAGCCCCGCCGATCCCGTCCGCCCTGCCGATGCCGCCGATCCCGCCGGTCCCAGGGTCTCCGGGGCTTCCGCCGCCGTCGCCTTCCCGGGATTCTCCGGGCTCTCCGGCTTCGCCCCGCCCGGCTTCTCCCCGCCCGGCTTCTCCCCGGCCGCGCTCTCCCCGGCCGCGCTCTTCCCGGCGGCCTCCGCCGCACCGGACGCATGGGCCGCATGGGCCGCACCGGCCGCACCCGCCGTCTCCCCGGTCCTCCCCGCCTCGGCGGCGGCCACCTCGTGCAGGACCAGCAGCCGCGTCGGGTCCTGGCCGCACGCCTTGGCCAGTGCTTCGACGGCCCCCCGGGGCACCGGCTGCTTCCCGTTGAGATAGCGCTCCCAGGACGAGCGGCTGTACCCGGTCTTCGCGGCCAGCCCGGTGAGCCCGAGGCCGGAGCGGTCCTTGAGCCGCCGTAGCTGAACGAGAAGCTGTAAATCCTTCTCCGGCAGCTCCGAAGGCAATTCTTTCCAACGCGGCATGTCCACCTCATGCGTTATCGGATGGTACGGGGGCCCTCCCCATACCCTGTCCTCCCCAGGGCGCCCCCTGGCGAACTCACGGTTCCTCCCCTCACCGCCCGCCCATCGGCTTCCGGCCAACCTCCGCTCTGCGGGGAAGCGCTCCCAACCGTTCCCCTGCGTCCCACCACGTCCCATGGGACATCGCGTCCCAGCAGTTCAGAGGGGCGTCCGTCCCACAAGGGCCCGATTACCCGGATCACTCTGGCGGTCACCCGACGTGACGCGGAACAGTCTGTGGTGCACAACGGGCGGCGCGGTCCACCCCGCGCCGCCCTCCACCGACCACACCGTGCGTGCCACGGCGGTCCGTCCTCCTCGGGGGAGGGGACGGGCAGCCGCACGAACACGGCGGTCCGCCTTCCACGGGGGAGAGGGCGGACCGCCGCTGTGGCCGGACGGAGCGATTCGGCCAGGGAGTTCGAGCAGGGGACGAGGTCAGCGCACGGTGAAGTGGAGCGTGTCCTCAAGGAACGGGATCTCCAGCCATGGCCGGGGCTGGGTCATCAGGGAGAGCAGCACGATCGCGACGCCGAGCAGCCCGTAGGTGAGCATGTCGGTGAAGCGCGACCGTACGGCGAGCATGCCGACGGAGGGCAGGACGCGCCGCAGGACCGCGCCGCCGATGAGGGCGATACCGACCAGGATGGTGCCGATACGGAACGCCTCGGCGAACGGGTTCGCCCCGACGATCAGCAGCCCGAGGCCGACCGTGCCGACCACGCTGAGCAGCGGCCACTGCCGGGCGGGCGCCGGGGCCCCGCCGGGCGCGGCCCGGCCGCCGCCCTCGGGGCGGGCGGTGTCCCGGGTGAGCGCAAACCGCCGCCCGGCCCCGCCCGCACCAGCCGCACCGGCTGCTCCGCCCGTTCCAGCGGTCCCGCTGGTCCCGTCCGCCCCGGAGGCTTCCGCAGCCGCGTCCGTACCCCCGGTCCCGGCCATCGCATCCGTACCGCCGGATCCGGCCGTACGGTCAGCCCCGCCGGCCTCCGCCGTATCCGCCGCATCCACGGACTCGGCGGCGCCTACGGCACCGGCGGAACCAGTGCCCTCAGCAACCCCGGCGCCCTCCCCCGCACCCGACCCCGACCCCGTACCCGCACCCGACCCCGCACCCATCAATGGCACCCTTTCGCTCAGGCTTTCCGCTCAGGCTCTCGCTCGGGCCCGCGCTCAGCCCGCGTCCGCGTCGGCGGCCGTACGCTCCGCCGCCTCCACCACATTGACCAGGAGCTGCGCACGGGTCATCGGCCCGACACCGCCCGGGTTGGGCGAGATCCAGGCGGCCACCTCGGCCACGCCCGGGTGGACATCACCGACGATCTTGCCGTTCTCGTCCCGGCTGACGCCGACGTCGAGAACGGCCGCGCCCTCCTTGACGTCCTCCGGCTTGATGATGTGCGGCACCCCCGCCGCCGCCACGATGATGTCGGCCTGCTTCAGCAGCGCGGGCAGGTCACAGGTGCCGGTGTGGCACTGGGTGACGGTGGCGTTCTCGCTCCGGCGGGTCAGCAGCAGCGGGATCGAGCGGCCCACCGTGATACCGCGCCCGACGACCACGACATGCGCCCCGTTGATCTCCACGCCGTGGTGGCGGAGCAGCTCGATGATCCCGTACGGGGTGCACGGCAGCGGGCCCGGCTCGTTGAGCACCAGCCGGCCGAGGCTCATCGGGTGCAGCCCGTCGGCGTCCTTGGCCGGGTCCATCAGCTCCAGCACCCGGTTGGTGTCGATGCCCTTGGGCAGCGGGAGCTGCACGATGTACCCGGTGCACGCGGGGTCGGCGTTCAGCTCCCGTACGACCGCCTCGATCTCCTCCTGCGTGGCCGTGTCGGGCAGTTCACGCTGGATGGAGGCGATGCCCACCTGGGCGCAATCGCGGTGCTTGCCGTTGACGTACCAGCGGCTGCCCGGGTCGTCCCCGACCAGCAGGGTGCCGAGACCAGGGGTGACACCCCGCTCCTTGAGGGCCGCCACGCGGACGGTGAGATCGGACTTGATCGCGGCTGCGGTGGCCTTGCCATCGAGAATCTGGGCGCTCATACCCCCATCCTCCCGGAAGACCCCTCCCCGGTTCCAATCCGCTCCCCGCCACCTTCCCGTACGTCGGCGCACAAGAGATTGCACTTGCACAACGTCTATGGTGTGCGACTGGACAAAATCGGTGGTAGATAACACGATTACGTCGCAGTGCGGCCGGCGTCGGGGGAGCCAGACCGCTCAGACCGCACCACAGCCTGAGATCTTCCTCCGCGCGCGGGCCATCCGTCCCCGCACCACCCAACGGAGGAACCCCGCCATGAGTTTCGGCGATCCCAACAACCCCTACGGCCAGCAGGGCCAGCAGCCCGGCTACGGCCAGCCCCAGGGTCCGCCGCCTGGCCAGCCGGGGTACGGCTACCCGCAGGGCCAGCCGCAGCAGCCCGGCGGGTACGGCTACCCGTCCCCGCCGCCGGCCCCCACCGGGTACAGCGGCCAGATGGAGATGCCCGGCCTGATGAAGACCGCTCGCGTCTTCCTCTTCATCTTCGCCGGCTTCCAGATCCTGGCGGGGCTCGTCATCGGTATCGGCATGGGCATCGTCGGCGCCGCCGCCTCCCACAGCTCGTCGAACGCCGGCAACGCCCTGGCGGGCATCGGCATCGTCGGCGGCGTGCTCCTCGTGGGCATCGGCGCCCTCTCGATCTTCCTGGGCGTCAAGTTCGCCACCGGCGGCACCGGCATCCGCGTGACGACGATCGTCTACGCCTCGCTGGGCCTGCTCGGCGGTCTCGGCAACCTGGCCAACGGGGGCAACGGGGGCGCCTTCAGCGCGATCATCTCGCTCGCGTGCAGCGGGATCATCCTCGCCTCGATGGTGAACAGCTCCGCCTCCGCGTGGTTCAACCGCCCCCGCTACTGATCCCCGTGAGTGCGCCGCTCGGGCACGCTCACAGCCGAAGGCCGTAAATCCCCACCGGGCAACCGGTGCTGGATCTACGGCCTTCGGCTTTACGCGGCCCCTACGAGCAGTACCCAGCAGGTCAGCGAGCCATCGGTCAGCAGAGTCAGCGAGTCAGCGGTCGGCAGGCTCAGTGGAAGAAGTGCCGCGTCCCCGTGAAGTACATCGTCGCCCCCGCCTTGCGGGCCGCCTCGATCGTCTGCTCGTCGCGGACCGAACCGCCCGGCTGGACCACCGCCCGGACGCCCGCGTCCAGCAGGATCTCCAGGCCGTCGGGGAACGGGAAGAACGCGTCGGACGCCGCGAACGCACCGCGCGCCCGTTCCTCACCCGCGCGCTCCACCGCGAGCTTCGCCGAGTCGACGCGGTTGACCTGGCCCATGCCGACACCGACCGAGGCGCCGCCCTTGGCGAGCAGGATCGCGTTGGACTTGACGGCGCGGCAGGCCTTCCACGCGAAGGACAGTTCGCGCAGCTCGGCCTCGGAGAGCGGCTCGCCGGTCGCCAGCGTCCAGTTGGCCGGGTCGTCGCCGTCGGCCTGGAGCCGGTCGGTGACCTGGAGCAGCGCCCCGCCGTCGATCGGCTTGGTCTCCACGGCGGCGGCGGGCGCCTCGGGGCAGCGCAGTACGCGGATGTTCTTCTTGCGGGCCAGCACCTCGACGGCGCCGTCCTCGTACCCCGGTGCCACGATGACCTCGGTGAAGATCTCCGCGACCTGCTCGGCCAGCGCGACGGAGACCGGGCGGTTGACGGCGATCACGCCGCCGAACGCGGAGAGCGGGTCGCAGGCGTGGGCCTTGCGGTGCGCCTCGGCGACATCGTCACCGATGGCGATGCCGCACGGGTTGGCGTGCTTGATGATCGCGACGCAGGGCTCGGAGTGGTCGTACGCGGCACGGCGCGCGGCGTCCGTGTCCGTGTAGTTGTTGTACGACATCTCCTTGCCGTGGAGCTGCTCGGCCTCCGCGAGGCCGCCCTCCCCCGTGGTGTAGAGCGCGGCGGGCTGGTGCGGGTTCTCGCCGTACCGGAGGACGTTCTTCCGCGCGTACGTGGCCCCCAGGAAGTCCGGGAAACCAGAGTCGTCGGCTGCGGCGTAGTCGCCGGCGAACCAGGAGGCCACGGCCACGTCGTATGCCGCCGTGTGCTGGAACGCCTCGCCCGCGAGCCGCTTCCGCGTCGCCAGGTCGAAGCCGCCGTCGCGTACGGCGCCGAGGACGTCCGCGTACCGCTCGGGGCTGGTGACGACCGCGACCGAGGGGTGGTTCTTGGCGGCGGCGCGGACCATGGAGGGGCCGCCGATGTCGATCTGCTCGACGCACTCGTCGGGGGTGGCGCCGGAGGCGACCGTCTCGCGGAACGGGTAGAGGTTGACGACGACCAGGTCGAACGGCTCGATCTCCAGCTCGGCGAGCTGCTCGCGGTGGGAGTCGAGGCGCAGGTCGGCGAGGATGCCGGCGTGGACGCGCGGGTGGAGCGTCTTGACGCGGCCGTCCAGGCACTCGGGGAAGCCGGTCAGCTCCTCGACCTTGGTGACGGGCACGCCGGCCGCGGCGATCCTCCCGGCGGTGGAGCCGGTCGAGACCAGGGTGACGCCGGCCTCGTGCAGCCCGCGCGCCAGCTCCTCCAGGCCGGTCTTGTCGTAGACGCTGACCAGTGCCCGGCGGATGGGCCGCTTGGTTCCCTGATTATTCACCGACGTATACCTTTCGTCCCTCGATGCGATAGCCGTGCCGGGCCAGTGTCCCCACGACCTCGACGAGCAGGCGTCGCTCGACTTCCTTGATGCGCTCATGGAGAGCGTCTTCGTCGTCCTCGTCCCGGACCGCGACCACGCCCTGCGCGATGATCGGGCCGGTGTCGACACCGTCGTCGACGAAGTGGACCGTGCAGCCGGTCACCTTCGCGCCGTACGCGAGCGCGTCGCGTACGCCGTGGGCGCCGGGAAAGCTGGGGAGGAGGGCGGGGTGCGTGTTGACGCACCGGCCGCCGAAGCGGGCCAGGAACTCCTTGCCCAGGATCTTCATGAAGCCCGCCGAGACCACCAGGTCGGGTCGGTACGCGGCGGTCGCCTCGGCCAGCGCGGCGTCCCACTCGTCACGCGTCGCGTACTCCTTGACCCGGTGTACGAAGGTCGGCAGCCCGGCGCGCTCGGCGCGCTCCAGCCCCGCGATGGCGCCCCGGTCCGCGCCGACGGCGACGATACGGGCGCCGAAGCCCTCGGGGTCGTCGCCGATGGCGTCGAGGAGGGCCTGGAGATTCGTACCGGATCCGGAGACCAGCACCACGATCCGGGCGATCCGGTCGGATGCGGCGGGCGCCCCGGAGGCGGCGGACGGCCGGGGTGCGTCGTCGGGCGGGGAGGCCACGGCGGGGCCTTTCTGGGAGCGGGCGACAGCTTCACAGGCCGTGCGACTGCCCTGCGACGGCCGTGCGGCTTTTTGTGTGGTCGTACGAACGAGTCACGTTCCCCGATCCGGGGAACTCTACGAAGGGGCCGACCGTCAGCAACGATACCGGCACACCGAGCGGCCCCCACGGGACGGGGGCGCGGCCGGGAGGTAGCGTCAGGGGACAGGGTTCGTCTCCGGGACGGGCCGTATCTGGTACATGACCCCCGCGTGATGGGCGTGAGCGGGTCTGAGGGGAAGACGTTCACCACATGCAGGACCGACGCCGCCGCACGGCACTCCACCTCCCGCCGCCCTCCGGGCCGGTGCTGCTGGAGCGGGAACGCCAGTCCTCCTCCACGGGGTCCCAGGAGCCGGAGGGCCGCTCCGGATCCGGACCGGCGTCCGGCACCTCCGGATCCGGTGGCTCCGGGTCCGGTGCCTCCGGCGCCTCCCCCGACGACAATCCGTTCGCACCGCCGCCCGAGGGCAGGCCCGACCAGCCGTGGCAGCCCCGCCACCCCGAGTCCGGCGACGGGCAGGGCGCGGGGCAGGACGGCGGCTCCGGGCGGGGCGGCTGGGGCAGCCAGTGGAGCAGCCGCCAGCCCGGCCGCTCCTCGGGAGGCTTCGGCAGCCGCCCCGGCGACCAGAACCAGGGCCCGTACGGGCAGAGCGGTTCCGGCAACGGCCCGGAGGGCGCCGACCCCGGCCGGAGCGGCGGGCTGCGCTGGGATCCGACGGACCCGGCCCAGCGCCGCGCTCGTTACGCGCTGCTCAGCGGGATGTGGGCGTTCTTCTTCGCCCTCTTCGACCTGCCCGACATCGCCCTGCTGCTCGGCTCGCTCGCGGTCTACTGGGGCGCCAGCTCCCTGCGCGCCAAAAGCAAGAAGGCAACGGAGAACCCCGCTGCCTCCACCTCTGCGACGGGCCGGCAGATCCCGCCCCCACCGGCCACTCCCCCCGGTCAGCCCGGTCAGCCCGGCGCGCGCGTCCAGCTCGCCAAGTCCGGCCCCGCCGGCCCGTCCGGCGAGCCCGGCCGGCCCTCGAACCGGTCGCAGACCACGGCGGCGGTGAGCGGCCTGGTGACGGCCGGCCTGGCACTGGCCATCGTGGCGGCGACGTTCACGGTGCAGCTCGTCTACCGCGACTACTACACGTGCGTCAACGACGCGCTGACAAAGACGGGCCAGCTCTCCTGCAACGAACTGCTCCCGCACTCCCTGGAGCCGGTCTTCGGCGTCAGGGAGTAAGGGAACAGCCGGCACAGACAGAACACAGACACCCCACCGGCCCCCGAAGGTTCCCCGTCAGGAACCGGACTCCGGCGGCGTCCGGGGAGATGTCCGGGGAGGCGCCTCGGGAGACTCAGGAGCCGGAGAGGGTCCGGCGGCTGCTGGGCCCGACGCAGCAGGCGGGGTTGGCGGGGCAGGTGGGGCCGGAGGCGGAGCCGACAGGCCCGACGGGGCCAGCGGGGACGACGGGGTAGGCGCGGCCGAAGGCGGAGCCGATGCGGCCGGTGGCCGGGGCGGGGTGGTGGGCGGGAAGTCGGCCATCAGGCCGCCCGATGCCTCCTTGAACGCGGCCCAGCGTGCCTCCCGCGCCCCCCGCTCGTGCCAGGCGTCGGTCGCCAGGAACTCGTACGGCTCGTCGTCCTCGTCCGTCAGGACGCTCCCCGGTCCGCCTCCTCCTGCCGTATACGCGGCGGCGTTCCCAGCGGCGCCCGGCGGTACGGGATCCGTGCCGCCCAGTACCGCACCGTCCCCCGGGACGCGGCGCAGTCCCAGCCACCACAGGGGCGCCTGCCACCACGCCGGAAGCTCCGGCTCCGCGGCCGGGGCCGGGGCCGGAGCCGGGGTCTTCGCAGCCGACTTCGCCGCCTTCGCCGCCGTCCGCGCGGCTTCCCGGTCGGCTCGCCGTTCCGCCCTCCGTTCCGCCCTGCTCGGCCGCCGCTTCCGCAGCCGCCAGGCCCGTACCACCAGCGCCGTCGGTACGCCGAGGGCCACCGTCCACACCAGCGCCGACGCCCCGGTCAGCCACCACGCGGGGCCGAAGTCCGCCAGCCTCCCGTTGCCCAACGGGCCCCCGGACAGCAGCGCCAGAAGGGCCATCAGCCCCGCGCACACCACTCCCCCGAGCGCCGTCCCCAGCGCGGTGGACCGTGCGCTCCACGCCTCCTCCCGTACGGCGAAGGGCGGCGCGGCCACCCGGAGCGTGAACCAGGCGACCGTCGGCCCCGCCAGGGCCGGCACCGCCGCCACGGCCCACTGAGGCGGCGTCAACGGCCCCTCGGGCACCGCGGCGAGCAGCGGAAAGGCGGGCAGCGCGGGGGTGCCGAGGACCGCGTACGGGGTGACCGTGGCCCCCGTACCGAGGGCGAAGCCGGCGCCCAGGCCGTACGACGCGCCCCAGATCGCGGCGTTGGGGACCAGGGCCAGCGCGAGCAGCAGCAGGGCCAGCCGGCCCGACCAGTCGGCGGCCAGGTGTTCGAAGGCCGCGTACCCCGCGCCGCTGTGCAGGCCGAGCGAGACCGCGACGAGCAGCGCGCCCCCGCCCGTCAGCAGCAGCGCGCCCGCCGCCCCGGCGCGCACCGCGACCCGGGTCCTGGTGCGCGCGAGCGCCGTCCGTACGGGACCGGGCAGCCAGGCGGGGAGGGGGCCGCCCGGCCGCCCGCTCGCCGTCCACGCCCCGACGGCGGCCGAGAGAAGCGTGACGGCGGGCAGGGCGAGCGCGACGCGCAGCGGGTGCGCGGGGAGCGGGCCGCCCGCCGCGTACCCCGCGGCGGCGGCGCCGACCAGCAGATAGCCGCAGCTCACCGTGGACACGGCGCCGAGCGCGGTGAGTTGCGGACGCCCCTCTTCCGGTTCCAGCGTGTCCCGCGCCGCGCGGTGGAGCAGCCAGACCGGCGCCGCCATGAGGAACAGCGGCACGACACCCAGCGGCGCAGGGCCCCCGGAGAGCGTCTCGGGGCGTACCAGTTCGATCCCGTGGCCCAGCAGCCAGAGCCCTGCCGCCACATGGAGGGCGGCCCCCGCTCCGCCGTCCGGGTAGGGCGACGCGATCCACATCGCCGTCAGAAGCGCGCCCAGCGCGCCGAGTCCGAGGCCGGCGGCGATGGCACCACGGAGGAAAGAGGCGGTCAGCGCGGCGGCCCGGCCGCGATCGACGGCCGAGGCGGAGGACAACGGTGTGCCGCGATCGGTCAATTGGGTCACACCATCATGGTGCCCACGACACGCGCTTTATCCGCGCAACAGGCGAATACTCGCCATGTCGCCCAATATACGTTTATGTGCTTTTTCGACCATCACAGTGCTGCGGGGAGTCCCTCATGACCCAGAACACCGCACGGAGCGCCCCGCAGCCCGCCCCGGCCACCGCCGCCGACGCGCCGCTCCCCACCCCGAAGGAGCGGCGCCGACTGCGCGAGGCGAAGGGGATGACCGAGAAGCAGGCGGCCACCACGGTCGGCGTCACCCGCGCGACCATCCGGTCCTGGGAGACCGGGCGTACGACGCCACGCGGGCGGAAGGGCGAGGCGTACGCGAGGCTGCTGCGGGCCGTCGCGGCCGAGCTGCGCCAGGCGGAGGAACGGGCCCGGCGCACCGAACGGGCCGCGATCCGCGCGGCCCAGGAACGTTCGGCGGCGCGCCGGCACCAGAGCACCGGGCAGGAGACGGCACGGGAGGCGGTACGGCGGCGGGCGGCTGAGCCGGGGTCAGCGACCGACCCGGCGTCAGAAACGGCGGCGGCACGGGAGGCAGGCCTCGCACGGCCCGCCCCGGAGGACGAGGCGCCGGGCACGGGGGCCACGACGGAGAGGAGCCGAACGGACGGGACGGACGAGACGGACAGGGCGGACGGGACGGCTGGGGCTGACGAGGCGGACGGGGCGGCCCCGGGCGACGCCGCCACCGGCTCCAGCACCGACACCGACGCCGACTCCGACGACGCCTTCGCCGTCGAGCCCGGCGTCGTCCCCGCCGCCTTCGACCGGACCGCCACCCTGTCGCTCACGCCCGGCCAGGCCTTCGACGCGCTGTACTCATGCACCGCGCCCGCCCTCGTACGCCAGGCGTATCTGCTCACCGGACGGCGCGCGCTCTCCCGGGAGTCCGTCGAGCGCGCCTTCCACCGGGCCTGGGAGAACTGGCCCAAGGTCGCGGTCGACCGGGACCCGGAGAGCTGGGTGCGGGCCGCCGCGTACGAGTACGCGCTGTCGCCCTGGCACCGGCTGCGCCGTACGCACCGCCGCCCCGACCCGCTCCCGGAGGGCCGCGACAGCCAGGGCGGACGGGAGGGCCCCGGCAGCCGGGCGCTGCGCGAGGCGCTGCTCGCGCTGCCGCCCTCGTACCGCCGTACGCTGCTCCTCTACGACGGGCTCGGGCTCGACCTGCCGGAGACCGCCGCCGAGACGGAGGCCAGCACCCCCGCCACCGCCCACCGGCTGCTGCACGCCAGGGACACCGTCTGCGAGCGCGTCCCCGGGCTGCCCGACGCGGGGCGGCTCGGCGAGCGGCTGGGGACGCTCGTCCGCGCCGTACCCGCCATGGAGCTCGCTTCGGCCCCGTCCGTACGGAACGGGAGCGAGCGGCGGGCGAAGATCTGGACCCGGGCCGCGATCGCGTTCACCGTGCTGATCATCGGGGCGACGAGCTTCACGCTGGCGACCGCGCCGCGTCAGTACGACCCGCCGCAGTCGCCGCCCGAGCAGGTCGGCGGGGTGCCCGTACCGGGCGGCCCCGAGCGGCTCACCCCGCAGGACCTGCGCCTGCGCGCCCTGCTGCGCGCCGCGCCGATGACGGGACCGCACCGGCTCGTACCGATGACGCGCTGAACGGCGTCACGGACCGCCCGGCGGACCGCCCCGCCGGACGCACACACACACGCGCGTGGGCCCGCACCTGCGAAGAGGTGCGGGCCCACGCGCGGGTGGCCCGGGGCCGTACAGACATACGAACGTACAGGCGGTACGAACGTACGGACGGCCCCGTACGGGCCGACGGGGCAGCCGTCGGCGGACGGGCGGCGTCGGGTCAGCCGGCGAGGATGGCGCGGGCGAGCCCGGCCGTCTCGGTCGGCGTCTTGCCGACCTTCACCCCGGCGGCCTCCAGGGCCTCCTTCTTCGCCTGCGCCGTGCCGGAGGAACCGGAGACGATGGCGCCGGCGTGGCCCATGGTCTTGCCCTCGGGCGCGGTGAAGCCCGCGACGTAGCCGACGACCGGCTTGGTGACGTTCTTCGCGATGAAGTCGGCCGCGCGCTCCTCGGCGTCGCCGCCGATCTCGCCGATCATCACGATGAGGTCGGTCTCGGGGTCGGCCTCGAACGCGGCGAGCGCGTCGATGTGCGTCGTGCCGATGACCGGGTCGCCACCGATGCCGACGGCGGAGGAGAAGCCGATGTCGCGCAGCTCGTACATCATCTGGTAGGTCAGCGTGCCGGACTTGGACACGAGGCCGATCCGGCCGGGCTTGGTGATGTCGCCCGGGATGATGCCGGCGTTGGACTGGCCGGGGGTGATCAGGCCGGGGCAGTTCGGGCCGATGATCC
This sequence comes from Streptomyces sp. NPDC093085, assembly GCF_040683935.1. Classification (NCBI taxonomy): domain Bacteria; kingdom Bacillati; phylum Actinomycetota; class Actinomycetes; order Kitasatosporales; family Streptomycetaceae; genus Streptomyces; species Streptomyces sp. NPDC093085. Next base: position 147,706 of record NZ_JBFBFB010000009.1, read on the forward strand.
GGGTCTTGTTGCCCTTGCTGCTCGCGTACGCCCAGAAGGCGGCGGAGTCGTGCACCGCGATGCCCTCGGTGATCACGACGGCGAGGCCGATCTCGGCGTCGATCGCCTCGATCACGGCGGCCTTGGCGAAGGCCGGCGGCACGAAGAGGACGGAGACGTCGGCGCCGGTCTTCTCGATCGCCTCGGCCACGGAACCGAAGACGGGCACCTCGACAGTGCTCGATTCGCGCGTCTCCGACACGACATCGAAGTCGACGGACGTGCCGGCCTTGCGCGGGTTGACACCGCCGACGATGTTGGTGCCGTCGGCGAGCATGAGCTTGGTGTGCTTCATGCCGGTGGCGCCGGTCATGCCCTGGACGATGACCTTGCTTTCCTTGGTCAGGAAAATAGCCATGGTTGTGGTTTCCCTCGTCCCTTACTTGGCCGCGGCCAGCTCGGCGGCCTTGTCGGCCGCGCCGTCCATGGTGTCCACGCGCTGCACGAGCGGGTGGTTGGCGTCGGACAGGATCTTGCGACCCAGCTCCGCGTTGTTGCCGTCGAGCCGCACGACCAGCGGCTTCGTGACGTTCTCGCCCTTGGTCTTCAGCAGTTCGAGGGCCTGGACGATGCCGTTGGCGACCTCGTCGCAGGCGGTGATGCCACCGAAGACGTTGACGAAGACGGACTTGACGTCCGGGTCGCCGAGGATGATCTCCAGGCCGTTCGCCATGACCTCGGCGGAGGCGCCGCCGCCGATGTCGAGGAAGTTGGCGGGCTTGACGCCGCCGTGGTTCTCACCGGCGTACGCGACGACGTCGAGGGTCGACATGACCAGGCCCGCGCCGTTGCCGATGATGCCGACCTCGCCGTCGAGCTTGACGTAGTTGAGGTTCTTGGCCTTGGCGGCGGCTTCGAGGGGGTTGGCCGCGGCCTTGTCCTCCAGCGCCTCGTGCTCGGGCTGGCGGAAGTCCGCGTTCTCGTCGAGCGAGACCTTGCCGTCGAGCGCGATGATCTTGCCGTCACCGGACTTGATCAGCGGGTTGACCTCGACGAGGAGGGCGTCCTCCTTGATGAAGACGGTCCACAGCTTCTGGAGGACCTCGGCGACCTGGTCGGCGATGTCGGCCGGGAACTTGGCGGCGGCGACGATCTCGGCGGCCTTCTCGGGGGTGCACCCCTCGTTGGCGTCGACCGGGATCTTGGCGAGCGCGTCGGGGTTCTGCTCGGCGACGACCTCGATCTCCACGCCGCCCTCGACGGAGGCCATGGCGAGGAAGGTGCGGTTGGTGCGGTCCAGGAGGAAGGAGACGTAGTACTCCTCCGCGATGTCCGCGGTCTGGGCCAGCATCACCTTGTGGACCGTGTGGCCCTTGATGTCCATGCCCAGAATCTGGTCGGCCTTCTCGACGGCGTCGGCCGGGTCGGAGGCCAGCTTCACGCCACCCGCCTTGCCGCGTCCGCCGACCTTGACCTGTGCCTTGACGACGGCCTTGCCGCCGAGACGCTCGGTCACCTCGCGGGCGGCCTCGGGCGTCTCGATGACTTCACCGGCCAGCACCGGTACACCGTGCTTGGCGAAGAGGTCCCTCGCCTGGTACTCGAACAGGTCCACGCGTGTCCGTCCCTTGTGTCTTTTAACCGCAGCCTGGTGATCGCGGGTTCGTTGTCTGCGTGGGCGTGCCGCGAAGGGCAACGTGACTGCGCTGTCACTGAGGAAGGCGTACGCGGTGTCCGGATACGCGGCATGTCCGCCTCGCAGGTTATCCCCGTGGGCCGTGGCTCCCTAAATCGCAGATCACAGATGAGCGGTGATACCTGTCACAGAGCGGTGATCCCCGTCACAGATCCCTTCCCGGGCCGGGAAAGGCGCCGTTTCCGGGCCTCGGAGGCCACCGATCCGCGCTCCCGGAGGGCCGGGGAGTCACCGCCCGGCGGGGGCGTCGGCATGGCTGTCCGGTAGAGCAGCGGGCGCTTCTCGATCGCCGCGGCCATCACCTCGGGGAAGAGGTCGGGCGTACAGGCGAAGGCCGGGGCGCCGAGCGCGGCGAGCGCCGCCGCGTGGTCCCGGTCGTACGCCGGGGCCCCCTCGTCCGAGAGCGCGAGGAGCGCCACGAACTGCACGCCCGACGCCTTCATCGCGGCGACCCGCTTCAGCATCTCGGCGCGTATCCCGCCCTCGTACAGGTCGCTGATCAGGACGACCACGGTGTCGGCGGGGCGGGTGATCCGGGACTGGCAGTAGGCGAGCGCGCGGTTGATGTCGGTGCCGCCGCCGAGCTGGGTGCCGAAGAGGACGTCGACCGGGTCGTCGAGTTCGTCGGTGAGGTCCACGACGGCCGTGTCGAAGACGACGAGCCGGGTGTCGAGGGAGCGCATCGAGGCGAGCACCGCGCCGAAGACCGAGGCGTAGACGACCGAGGCCGCCATGGAACCGGACTGGTCGATGCAGAGCACGACGTCCTTCTTGACGCCCCGCGCGGCCCTGCCGTATCCGATCAGCCGTTCGGGGACGACGGTGCCGTGCTCCGGGAGGTAGTTCTTCAGGTTGGCGCGGATCGTACGGTCCCAGTCGATGTCCCGGTGGCGGGGCCTGCTGATCCGGGCGGAGCGGTCGAGCGCCCCGGTCAGGGTGGCCCTGGTGCGGGTGGCGAGTCGCTTCTCGATCTCCTCGACGACCTTGCGGACGACGGCGCGCGCGGTCTCCTTGGTGGTCTCCGGCATCGCCTTGTTCAGCGAGAGCAGGGTGCCGACGAGATGGACGTCCGCCTCGACGGCCTCCAGCATCTCCGGTTCGAGCAGCAGGGCGGAGAGCCCGAGCCGGTCGATGGCGTCGCGCTGCATGACCTGGACGACGGAGGCCGGGAAGTACGTACGGATGTCACCGAGCCAGCGCGCGACGGCCGGCGCGGACCCCCCGAGCCCCGCCGAACGCCCCCCGCCCCGGCTCCCCCGCCCCGCCCCCTGGCCCTGGCCTTGGCCGCCGTAGAGGGCGGTGAGGGCCCCGTCCATCGCCGCGTCCCGCCCGCCGAGCCCACACCCGGTCCCATCGCCCTCCCCTCCACCGAGCACCAGCCGCCACCGCCGCACCCGCTCACCCTCACCGGGGTCTCCGGCACCCCTGACATCACTGGTGGCACCGGCGTCCCTGACATCGCCGGTGCGGCCGGTGCCGTCGGCGTCTCTGGCATGGCTGGTGCCTCCAGTGCCGCCGGTGTCCCCAGCACCCCTGACTTCGCCGGTGCCGCCGGTGCCCTCAACGCCTCCGGCGGCGCCGGTGATCGCCGTGCCCCCTTTCCCCGTTTCGGCCTCTGTCGTGACTATTTCCTTGCTGCTCACCGCTACCGCCCCTGCCATCACTCCGGCCTCCGTGATCTCGTCCGTCGCCTCCGTCCCCGCCGTGGTCATACGTCCGCCCCCACCCTGGTGTCCGCCCGGTCCCGGGGCCCTTCGCCCAGCAGGAGCCGTACCACCGGGAGTACGGCGTCGGCGCGCTCCGGGTCGAGTCCTGCGCCGAAGCCCGGTGCCGTCGCCCCGGCCGGGCCGGGGCCCTGGGTGGTGGGGCCGCGCCGGATCAGCTCGCCCAGGGTGCGGCGGACGCCCGGTTCGTACGCCGAGAAGGTGCGGCGCAGCAGCGGCAGCACGTCCGTGAAGGCGTCGGGGGCCACCCCGGTGAGCCAGGCGTCGACCAGGCCGAGGAGGCGTTCGTCGTGGACGAGGAGCAGCCCGCCGCCGCTCCCCGGGGCGCCGCCGACGAACCCCTCGATCCAGGCGGCGGCGTCGGCGGGCGGGACGCCCGGCGAGAGGGCGAGCCCCATCAGCCGGGCCGCCTCGTCGTCGGCGAGCCGTCCGTCGTCCAGCAGCAGCCGGGCGGCCCGCCCCCGGATCTCCCCGGGGACGCTGTCCCGCCGGGCGAGCCCGGCCAGCACGGCCACCCACCGGCCGGCAAGGCCCTGCCCTCCGGGATCCCCGGGGTCCCGGAGGGCAGAGCCGCCGGGATCCGCGGGGGCGCGGTCGCGGGGGTCCGGGGCGCCGGAGCCCCCGGGGGCACGGTCGCCGGGGGTCAGGAGGGCGATCGCCGTGTGGACGCGGTCGAGGTGGCCGCGCATCTCGGTGGCGCCGTCCGGGTCGAGCGCGGTGCAGGCAGGTGGCAGGCCGACGCAGATGCGCTCCGCGAGGCCCGCCGCGACCTCGCGGAGGGCGCCGGTGTCGGTGGCCCGTACGTCGCCGTACCGCAGCGAGCGGGCGAGCGCGGGCAGTGCCTGGGCGAGCCGCCCGATGTCCGCGTCGAGCGCGGCGCGGTCCGCGAGGGCGCGCATCACCCCGGGCAGGGCGTCGGGCACCGCGGCCAGCAGGCAGTGCTCGGCGAGGGCGGTGATCTCGCCGAGTTCGGTGGCCTCCTGGGCGCGCGCCTCGGCCCTGGCGGTGGCGGCGGCGAGCACGGTCGTGCCCCAGATCCCGGCCTCCGCGACCCGTACGGAGAGCTCGGGCTCCCAGCGCAGCCGCCAGCTCTCCCGGAAGGTGCCGGTGGTGCCGCTCCGCCCGGCGGTCACCCGGCCCCAGCCGATGTCCAGCAGCAGGAGCCGGTGGAGGAGGGCGCTCTTCGCCGTGTCGTGCTCCGTACGGAGGTCGAGGTCGATCTCGCGGTCGGCCGCCTCCGGCTTGAGCCGCAGGGAGCGCTGGAGGCGGGTGAGGTCGCGCTGGAGCGGAACGGCGGGCGCCGTGTCGGGGACCTCCCCGAGCCGGTCACCGACGATCAGCCGGTCCCTGATGAGGTCGAGCGGCACCTCGGACCCCTCGCACATCACGGCCTGGACGGCGTCGAGGGTCTCGGTGAGCCCGGCGAGCGGCCGGCCGCGCACCACGGCGAGGCTCTCCGCGAGCCGTACCGCCTCGATGACATGGGCGGAGGAGACCGTGCGGTCCTCGGCCCGCAGCAGCCCGGCGACCTTGGTGAGCCACCGCTCGACGGGCCGGTCGGGGGCGGCGAAGAGGTGCCCGTACCACCCCGGCGAGTCGATACCCGCGCCGTACCCGCTCCGCCGGGCGAGCCTGCGGTGGGTCCAGGGCACCCAGGTGATGTCCGTCTTGACCTTGGGCAGCCCCTTGAGGAGCGCGCGGTCGGCGGCGACGGTGGTCTTCTCGCGCAGCGCGGGGACATGCCAGGCGCCGCAGACGACGGCGACCGCCCCGTCCCCGAACTCCTTGCGCGCGGCACGGAGCCTGCCCCGCATATGGGCCTCGCGGACGAGGTCACGCCGCCCGCCCGCGCCGTACTCCGCCCGGAGCGCGCCCATCGCCTCGGCGACCGCCTCGAACGGCGCGAACGCCGCCGCCGGGTCGTCGGACGCGGCCGTACGCCCCGCCCCCTGGTGCTCGACCACGTCCTCCCACCAGCGCTCGGGGTCGTCGTACCCGGCCGCCTCCGCGAGGACGGCGAGCGGATCGACCCGCACCCCGTCAGCGGCCCCGCCGTCCTCCACACCCGCGCCCGGACCCGCGTCGGAGCCTCCCTCCGGGCCCGCCTGCGGGGCCGCGTCCGGGCCCGACTCCAGGCCCGCGTCCGGGGCCGCCTCCGGGCCCGGCTCCGGGGCGGAGTCCGGCTCCGGGGCGGAGTCCGGCTCCGGGGCCGGGACTTCCGCTGCCCCGTCCTCCGTCGCCTCGGCGAGCGCCAGCGAGTGCGCGGCCGGCAGGTCGATGAAGCGGACCGGTACGTCGTGCGCGAGCGCCCAGCGGATCGCCACCCACTCGGGGGAGAACTCCGCCAGCGGCCAGAACGCGGCGCGCGACGGGTCGTCCACGGCGTGCGCGAGGAGCGCGACGGGCGGGCGCAGCGCCGGATCCGCGGCGAGCGGCAGCAGCGCGTCGCCCTCGGGCGGCCCCTCGACCAGGACGACGCCCGGCCGCGCCGCGTCCAGCGCGCTCCGTACGGCACGCGCGGACCCCGGCCCGTGGTGCCGTACGCCGAGCAGCAGCGGCCCCGCGGCCCGTGCCCCGCCCGGGGCTCCAGCCGGGGACGTGTTCGCCGTGGTGCCCGGGCCGGTGGTCATGCCGTCACCTCACGGCAGGCGCGGTAGAAGTCCTTCCAGCCGTCACGCTCGCGGACGACCGTCTCGACGTACTCCCGCCAGACCACCTGGTCCGCCGCCGGGTCGCGGACCACCGCCCCGAGGATCCCGGCCGCCACGTCGCCCGGCCGCAGCACCCCGTCGCCGAAGTGCGCGGCGAGCGCGATGCCGTTGGTGACGACGGAGATCGCCTCGGCCGTGGAGAGCGTCCCCGACGGCGACTTGAGTTTCGTACGGCCGTCGGCCGTGACCCCGTCGCGGAGTTCGCGGAAGACGGTGACGACCCGCCGGATCTCGTGCAGGCCGTCGGCGGTGTCCGGCAGGTGGAGGGAGCGGCCCAGCTCGGCGACGCGCCGCGTGACGATGTCGACCTCGGCCTCCGGGGTGGCCGGGAGCGGCAGGACGACGGTGTTGAACCGGCGGCGCAGCGCGCTGGAGAGGTCGTTGACCCCCCGGTCCCGGTCGTTGGCGGTGGCGATCAGGTTGAAGCCCCTTACGGCCTGCACCTCTTCGCCCAGTTCGGGGATGGGCAGGGTCTTCTCGGACAGGATCGTGATCAGCGAGTCCTGGACATCGGCGGGGATACGGGTCAGCTCCTCGACCCGGGCGGTCATACCCTCGGCCATGGCCCGCATCACGGGGCTGGGCACGAGCGCGGCGCGGCTGGGGCCGTTGGCGAGGAGCTGGGCGTAGTTCCAGCCGTAGCGGATGGCCTCTTCCGGGGTGCCGGCCGTGCCCTGCACGAGCAGGGTGGAGTCGCCGCTGACGGCCGCCGCGAGATGTTCGGAGACCCAGGTCTTGGCGGTGCCGGGCACGCCGAGCAGGAGCAGGGCGCGGTCGGTGGCGAGCGTGGTGACGGCGACCTCGACGATCCTGCGCGGGCCCACGTACTTCGGCGTGACGACCGTCCCGTCGGGAAGCGTGCCGCCGAGCAGATAGGTGGACACGGCCCAGGGCGAGAGGCGCCAGCGGGCGGGGCGGGGCCGGTCGTCGGCGGCGGCGAGCGCAGCGAGTTCCCGCGCGAACGCGTCCTCCGCGTGCGGTCGCAGCGCCTCGCCCCCGGCGTTCCCGGCCCCGTCCCCGGCGTTCCCGGGCCCGGTCGCGGTGTTTTCGGGCATGGTCATGAATCCCCCTCAGATCGGTCGACCTGCTGTGTTCCCACCGTGCACCACACCACTGACAATCGACCGTCTCCGCAGGTCAGGGCGATTGTCAGTGGCGGCGTCTACCTTCGAGGACATGAATCAGACGGGGGTGCGCTGGACGTCGGATCAGGTGCTGGCTCTGGCTCCTGACGACACGTCACGCAAGGCGGGGACCAAGCTGGGCGCGGCGGGGCCGTGGTCGGACGCGGGGTGCGACGCGGCGGGCGCGGTGTGGGGGCTGTGCAAGGGCAGCGGGTCCACTCCGTACCGGACGGTGGTGGACACGGCGGGCCCCGCGTACCACTGCTCCTGCCCGAGCCGGAAGTTCCCGTGCAAACACGCGCTCGGGCTGCTGCTGCTCTGGGCGGCGGACGAGGCGGCCGTGGCCCCGGGCGCGGAGGCGCCCGACTGGGTGGCCTCGTGGCGGGCCGGCCGGGAGGCGCGGCGGGCGGAGAACGGAGGTGCGAAGGGGCCGGCGAAGACGGCCGATCCGGCGGCGGCCCGGCGCAGGACGGAGCGCAGGGCCGCGCGGATCACGGCGGGGGCGACCGAGCTGGAGCGGCGGCTGACGGATCTGCTGCGGGGCGGGCTCGCGGCGGCGGAGCAGTCGGGGCAGGGGGTGTGGGAGGAGACGGCGGCGCGGATGGTCGACGCGCAGGCGCCGGGGCTGGCGGGCCGGGTGCGGGAGCTGGGGGCCATACCGGGCTCGGGGCCCGGGTGGCCGGTGCGGCTGCTGGAGGAGTCCGCGCTGCTGCATCTGCTGGACACGGCCTGGCTGGGGCTCGACCGGCTGCCCGAGCCGCTGGCCACCACGGTCCGTACCCGGGTCGGCCTCCCCTCGCCCGCCGGTGACGCGCCGGTGCGGGACCACTGGCTGGTCCTCGCGCAGTACGACACGTCGGACGGCAAGCTCGTCACGCGCCGGATCCGGCTGTACGGAAGGGAGTCGGGGCGGTCGGCGCTGCTGCTCTCCTTCGGGGCCGGCGGGCGGGCGCCGGAACTGGCGCTGCCGGTGGGGATGGTGATCGAGGCGGAGATCGTCCCGCACCGGGGCGCCGGCCAGTCGCGGGCCGACTGGGGCCAGGGGTTCGGCCCGCCGGTCCCCTTCGAGGGGCCGCCGCCCGGCGGTCCGGTGATGGCGGCGATCGAGGCGTACGGGGCGGCGCTGACCTCCGATCCCTGGCTGGAGTCCTGCCCGGTGACGCTGAGCGAGGTCGTCCCGGTGCCCGACGCGGCCGGAGGCTGGCAACTGGCCGACGCGGACGGCGACTCGGCCCTCCCCGTCACCCCGCCCGCCCTGGGCCGCCCGGGCCTCTGGAAACTGGCCGCCCTCTCCGGCGGCGAGCCGCTCACCGTCTTCGGCGAATGCGGCCACCGGGGCTTCCGCCCCCTCACGGCCTGGTCGCCCCGCAGACCGGGCACGGTCCCGCTCACCTGACCACACCGCCACGGGCCACGGCCCTGTGCACCCCCTGACCCGACCCGCAACTCACGGACGGAGCACCCCTGATGACGTCGGCACAGCACATGGAGAGCCCCCGGAGCGACTGGAGCACCCGGCTCGCGGAGGCCGCGCGGACCGTGCGGAACGCAGCGGCTCCGGAGAACGGGCCGACCGTGCGGAACGCGGCGGCCCGGGAGAACGGGCCGACCGTGCCGAAGGCGGCGGCCGGGCCGGGCCCGTCGGGCGGCACGCCGGAGACGGCGGGCCGGGCCGTTCCGACCGGCGGCACACGCCCGGCCGGGAGTGCCGCGTCCTGGGAGTCCTCCTGGGAGGAGCTGGTCACCTCGGCGCTGCTGGGGACCGACCGGCGGGTGCCGCCGGTGGAGGTGCTGGCGCCCGGTAAGGACACGCCGGTGGCGCTGCTGGACGCGGCGGCGCTGCATACCGTACGGCGCAGGGCGGGGCTTCGGCCCGCGTCCGCCGCCGGGCGGCTGCCCCGGGCGGCACCCGACGGGCGGGCCCGGCTGCCCGAGGCGGCGGAGCGGCGGCTCGGGCAGTTGCTGGCGGACCGGGGGTCTCCCGGCGGCGGGGCCCGGCGGGGTACGGCGCCGGATCTCACGGAGCTGCTGCCGCAGTGGCTCGCAGCCGCCAACGCCCAGGGGTACGCCGCCCCCGCCCCGCTGCTGCCCGCGCTGCTGGACGCGGCCCGCGCGCGGACCGATCTGCGGCCCCGGGCCCTGGCGTTCGCCGGGCCGCGCGGACTCTGGCTCGCCCGGCTCAACCCGGAGTGGAGGTTCGCGCTGCGCGGCGGGCCCGGTGGCACCGTACCGCCGGCCGGACGCGCCGCGGACCCGGAGGCGCGGCGCCGGCTCTGGGAGGAGGGGCTGTTCGCGGAGCGTACGGCGCTGCTCTCGGCCGTACGCGCCCAGGACCCCGAAGCGGCGCGCGCCCTGCTCGCCTCGACGTGGCCGACCGAACGGGCCGAGGACCGGCTGATGTTCCTCGACTCGCTGCGCGAGGGGCTCACCCCGTCCGACGAGCCCTTCCTGGAGCAGGCGCTGTCGGACCGCAGCCGCAATGTGCGCGCCACCGCCGCCGAACTCCTCTCCGCACTGCCGGAATCCGCGTTCGCGGCCCGGATGGCGGCCCGCGCCGCCACCTGTGTGGGCATGGACCGTACCGGCGGGGGCCAGGTCATCGCCGTGGAGGCACCGCACGAGTGCGACGCGGACATGCGGCACGACGGGGTGCTCCCGGACCCGCCCAACGGCCGGGGCGAACGCTCCTGGTGGCTCGGGCAGTTGGTGGAGGCGGCCCCGCTCTCCGGCTGGCCGGCCAGGTTCGGCGGCCGGAGCCCCGAGGAGATCGTCGCCCTGCCCGTCCTGGACGACTGGGCGGACGAACTGCACGCCGCGTGGTGCCGGGCGGCCGTACGGCAGCGGGACGCGCGGTGGGCTGCGGCGCTGCTGGGCCCGCCCGCCGCCGCGCCCGACCGGGGCCCCGGCACCGTCTCGCTCGCCGAGCGCGCGAAGCTGCTCGCCACCCTGCCGGCGGTCGAACGGTCGGCGTGGGTGGCCGCTTTCATCGCAGCGAACGGCCTGCCGGAGGCGTTCCAGCTCCTCGGCGGGTGCGCCGTGCCCTGGTCGGAGCCGCTCGGCCGGGCGGTGGTGGACGCGCTGGACATCGCCAGGGACGCGGGCAGTTATCCCTGGAGCTTCAGCGGTGTCATGGGGCTGGCGGAGCGCTGTCTGGACCCGGCGGAGGTGAGCAGACTCGAACTCCTCACGGCGACCCCGGACGACCCGGAGGACGCCTCACCGGGCGCGGGCGGCTACTGGTCGGAGGCGTTCCAGCGCCTGGTCTCCACGCTGCGGCTGCGCGGCCAGATGCTGGCCGAGCTGGCCCCCGTACCGGAGCCACCGGAGCCGCATGAGTCACCGGAGCCACGGGGGTCGCGGGGAGCCGCCTGAGCAGGCGGGAAGGGCGCCGGGCCGGGCCGCTGCGCGCCGCGTACGTACGCGCGGCGCCCGGCGAGTACGTGGCGAGTACGTACGGTGGCACGCACCCGCAGCCACACACCCGATGTCACGCGCCAGCAGCCGCACTCCCGGTGTCACCTGCCCGGTGTCACGCGCCCGCGGGCTCGCGGATGTTGTCGTTGACCCAGGTGACGATCTCCGTGGTGGTCGCCCCGGGCGTGAAGATCTCCGCGACGCCCTTCGCCTTCAGCGGGGCGATGTCCTCGTCCGGGATGATGCCGCCGCCGAAGACCTTGATGTCCGCCGCGTCCCGCTCCTCCAGCAGCTCGATCACCTTCGCGAAGAGCGTGTTGTGGGCGCCGGAGAGGATGGAGAGGCCGATCGCGTCGGCGTCCTCCTGGATCGCGGTGTCCACGATCTGCTCGGGCGTCTGGTGCAGCCCCGTGTAGATGACCTCCATCCCCGCGTCCCGCAGGGCCCGCGCGATCACCTTGGCCCCTCGGTCGTGCCCGTCGAGCCCCGGCTTGGCGACCACCACACGGATCGGACCTGTCACACCCATCGCTGCCTCCACATACCGACCGCTCCGACTCTGGGACGGGCTCTCCGCGCCGCCAAGGCCCGGAGGAGTGAACGAACGTTATCCACAGCATCCCGCAACCAGCCGTTTCGCGGAGGCCCCCGAGGGGGAAATCACACACGGGACATGTTCGCTTTGCGCCGTTCCGTCATGACCCGGCCCCACCGGTCCTGGCGGAAGGGGCGCAAGGGGAGCCGCGTACGGAGGAGCCGTCACGACCCGCCCGGCCCTCCCGTCAGGACACCGCGGCACCCCATGAGGGCATACGGGGGACAGAGCCGCCTCCCGTATGCCGTACGGAGGTCGGCCATGAAGGTCACGCCGTTCGCCCCGCTCACCCCGCTGGCACCGCTCTCCGCCGCCGTATCGTCCGCCGTCTCGTCCGCCCTCTCCGCCGCCGCCACCTCCGCCCTCGCCTCGCCCGCGCTCGCGCCCGTACGCCGCCAGGTGGAGCGGGTACGCGCGGCGGGTCCCGGCCTGGCGGGCCCGCTGCGGGCCGGCGCGTTCGACCTGGCGATCTTCACCGCCCACCTCTTCCTCTACCCGGCCGGAATCATCCAGGAGCGCCGCTCGGCCCCCCTGCCGCCCGAGCCGTCCGCGCTGCCACCCGGGGCGGTCCCGCTGCCGGGCGAGGGCCGGGGCCATCCGCCGGTCGTCCTGCTGCACGGTTTCGTGGACAACCGGTCGGTCTTCGTGCTGCTGCGCCGCTCTCTGGCCCGGCACGGCTGGCGCCATCTCGTCTCGCTCAACTACTCGCCGCTGACCTGCGACATCCCGGCGGCGGCCGAGCTGCTGGGCCGCCAGGTCGAGGAGCTCACCGCCCGCACCGGCCACCGGCGGGTCGATGTCGTCGGGCACAGCCTGGGCGGCCTGATCGCCCGATACTACGTACAGCGGCTGGGCGGTGACGCCCGGATCCGTACGCTGGTCACCCTGGGCACACCGCATGAGGGCACCACGGCGGTCGCCCTCGCCGACGCGCACCCCGTCGTCCGGCAGATGCGCCCCGGGTCGCCGGTCATCGAGGAGTTGCGGCGCCCGGCGCCCGGGTGCCGTACCCGCTTCGTGAGCTTCTGGAGCGACACCGACCCGCTGATGACGCCCGCCACCACCGCCAGGATCGACCATCCCGATCTGAACGTGGAGAACGTACTGGTGAGCGGGGTCGGCCATCTCGCCCTGCCGGTCCACCCCGGGGTCGCGGCAGGCATCCGGTACGCGCTCTCCGGCCCCGGCCCGGCGGCGGACTCCGCCCCGGTCGCCCGGGACACGGCCTGAAACACCACCTCAGACGCGACCTCTGACGCGGCCCCGGACACGGCCTGAGACGCGCCCCGGGACGCGGCCTGGAACAAGGGGCGTCCCATGCGCCCCTGTCTTGACGCTTCCCGCATTCGAACGCGTTTCGAACATATGGCCAAGCCTGTGCCCGCAGTTCGCCGAAACACGGCCGAATGCCCGTTTCCGCAAAGCACGAAACTCGCGGAAGATTGTCCCCGTCGTAGACCGGCGGGTACAGTCGCGGCCACTGCTTTCCTCTGGGACGCCCTTCGACGCGGGGCCGGAATTATTCCCAGACCCTGGTCCTGTTGCCGAGGCGAGAGAGACGTTGGTGAACGACCAGCACGCCCACGCCGGGTACACCGCGTACAACGGTTACCAGACCGGCAACTTCGACGCAGATCCACTGTTCGGCTCGCTGCCGGACGGCTCGGCCGTCCAGGTCGACCAGGCCGGGCAGATGACGCACCATCAGGCCGGGCACTCCGGCCAGTGGGACAGCGGGCAGTGGGCGGACGGGCAGGGCGGGCAGAACGGGCAGTGGGAGAGCGGCGCCTACCCCCAGGTCACCGGATACGACACGTACGGCACGCAGACATACGACACCAGCGGCCAGTGGCCCACGGTCGACCCGAGCGCCCCGGCCAACGGCGGTTACCCGCAGGGCGCCACCGGTGAGTGGGGTTCCGGGGCCTGGCAGCAGGCCGTCGACCCGAACGCTCCCGGTACGACAGGGCAGTTCGACACCACGGCGTTCGAGGGCGCGGCGTACGGATACGACACGCCCGGGGCGACGGGCCCCTTCGACGCCGGGCAAGCAGCCCATTCCGCTCAGGCCGCTCAGCTCGGCCAACTCGAAACCGCGCAGTTCGACGCGGCGCAGTTCGCGACCGGGCAGTTCGAGACGGCACACTTCGACGCGGCCCCGTTCGACGGCGCCGCGTTCGGGTACGACGCGAACGCTCCATGGGCGGGTTCGCCGGGCGACAGCGGCGCGTACGACGCGACCGCCTGGAACGGGACGAACGGCGTGAACGGGGCGAACGGTGCTGCCGGTACGCCCGGTTCGGCCGGTTCGGGGCACGAGGAGACCCCGTACGCCTACGAAGCCCCCGGGCCGGAGCCTGAACGGGTCCACGACACGGAAACCGGCTACGACGCGGAACCCGGCTATGACCCGGACGCCGGCTACGACGACGCCGGGTACGACACGGAGCACGGCTACGAGAGCGTGGCCACCGAGGGTCCCGACCGCCCCGCGCCCGGGACCGGCCCCGGCGACGAGGGGGAACACCACGCCGGAGCCGACGACTTCGCCCCCTTCGCCGCGGAGTTCGAGGACCCCGCCGAGCCCGGCTCCCCGGACGACGTCTCCGATACCTCCGACGCCCACCACCTGGCCGAGACGATGGCCACCCCCGCCGTCGGGATCACCCCCCGCCCCGTCCGCCGCTCCGGCGGCGGTGGCAGCCGGGGCCGCCGCCGTACCACCGCCAAGCGCTCCGCGCTCCTCACCGTCGCCGTGCCCTCCGCCTGTGTGATGGGGGTCGCCGGGATCGCCGCCGCCTCTGTGGGCGGGCTGACCGGCGAGGAGCCCAAGGACGACGCCACCACGACCGCCTCGGCCGAGGACACCGCGTCCGCCAAGCCGGTCGCCGCGGCGGCCAACAACAAGCTGGACACCCAGCTCGCCGCCCTCGACGCCGACGCCCGCGACTTCGGCGACCGCGCCAGCCGTACCCAGGAGCGCATCGACCTCCAGGCCCGCAAGGAAGCGGAGCGGAAGCGCGCTGCGGAGGAGGCGGCACGCAAGGAGGCGGCCCGCCCCAAGTTCGTCCTCCCCGTCTCGCAGCACGGACTCAGCGCGTACTACGGCCAGGCCGGCGTCAACTGGATGTCCATGCACACCGGGATCGACTTCCCCGTCTCGTACGGCACGCCCGTGATGGCAGCGACCGACGGCACGGTACGGACGCAGTACAACAGCGCCTACGGCAACATGGCCATCGTGACCTCACCGGACGGCACGGAGACCTGGTACTGCCACCTCAGCACCACGAAGATCCGCTCCGGCACGGTCAAGGCCGGTGACGTGATCGCGTACTCGGGGAACTCCGGCAACTCCACCGGCCCGCACCTGCACTTCGAGGTACGGCCGGGCGGGGGCGCCGCCGTCGACCCGCTCGCCTGGCTGCGCAGCCACGGCCTCGACCCGACGTGACCCCACCTGAACCGGCCTGACCCGGCGTGATGGCGTACGCGCCCGACGCCCCAGCGGGGCGCGGGGGCGTCGTACCGTCGGCCCGTCCTCCCCCGGCCGCGCTCTCCCGGCTACAGCTTCTCGACCGGCGCGTACCGCAGCAGCAGCCGCTTGGGCTTGGTGTCCCCGAAGTCCACCGTCGCCTGGGCGTCCGCGCCCGCGCCCGTCACCTCCATGACCGTGCCCAGGCCGAACTGGTCGTGGGTGACCCGGTCGCCCACCGCCAGGGCGATCACCGGCTTGTCGGCCGTACGCCGCGTGGCGAACCCCGAGGGGCCGCCGCCCGACCGCGAGCGCGAGCCCGCCGAGAAGCCCGCACCACCCGCGCCGCCCGAAGCCCCCGAGGAGGAACGGGAGGACGAGCCTCCGCCGGCCGGTCCCGCCGGGAGGTGCGGGCCGGTCCGCTTCCACTCCAGGTGGTGTCCCGGGATCTCCTCCAGGAACCGCGACGCCGGGTTGTAGGAGGGCTGCCCCCACGCGCTCCGCATCGACGAGCGCGTCAGATAGAGCCGTTCACGGGCGCGCGTGATCCCGACGTACGCGAGGCGCCGCTCCTCCTCCAACTCCTTGACCTGGCCGAGGGCGCGCATATGCGGGAAGACGCCGTCCTCCATGCCGGTCAGGAACACCACGGGGAACTCCAGGCCCTTGGCGGTGTGCAGCGTCATCAGCGTGATGACACCGGAGCCTTCCTCGTCCTCGTCGGGGATCTGGTCGGAGTCGGCGACGAGCGCCACCTTCTCCAGGAACTCGGCGAGCGTCGGCGTGGCCG
This sequence comes from Streptomyces sp. NPDC093085, assembly GCF_040683935.1. Taxonomy (NCBI): domain Bacteria; kingdom Bacillati; phylum Actinomycetota; class Actinomycetes; order Kitasatosporales; family Streptomycetaceae; genus Streptomyces; species Streptomyces sp. NPDC093085. The sequence continues at coordinate 163,214 of NZ_JBFBFB010000009.1, forward strand.
CCTCGGGAGCGCCGGCCGCGCCCCCTTCGCCCGTCTCCGCCTCTCCGGCGTCCCCTTCCCCGGCGGCCTGGGCGCGCTCCTGCTCGAACTCCAGCGCCACCGAGGCGAGTTCCTGGAGGTTCTCGATCCGCGTCTCGTCCTGCGGGTCGGTCGACGCCTGGAGCTCCGCCAGATAGCCGGTGCGTTCGAGCACGGCCTCCAGGATCACCGCGGGGCCGGCACCCGACTCGACGATCGTGCGCAACTCCTCCATGAGCGTGTTGAAGCGCTTGACGGCGTTGGCGGAGCGGGCCGCCATCCCGTACGCCTCGTCCACCCGGCGGAGCGCCTGCGGGAAGGTGATCCGCTCCCGGAGCGCCAGGGCGTCGATCATGGCCTCGGCGCGCTCCCCGATGCCGCGCTTGGGCACATTGAGGATCCGGCGCAGCGGTACGTTGTCCTCCGGATTGGCCAGCACCCGCAGATAGGCCAGGACGTCGCGGACCTCCTTGCGCTCGTAGAAGCGCACGCCGCCGACGACCTTGTAGGGCAGGCCGACCCGGATGAAGATCTCCTCGAAGACCCGGGACTGCGCGTTCGTGCGGTAGAAGACGGCGACATCGCCCGCCTTGGCGTCGCCCGCGTCCGTCAGCCGGTCGATCTCGTCGGCGACGAACTGCGCCTCGTCGTGCTCGGTGTCCGCGACATAGCCGGTGATCTGGGCGCCGGCCCCGGCCTTGGTCCACAGGTTCTTCGGGCGGCGGCTCTCGTTGCGCTCGATGACCGCGTTGGCGGCGCTGAGGATCGTCTGCGTGGAGCGGTAGTTCTGCTCCAGCAGGATCGTCGTCGCGTCCGGGTAGTCCTCCTCGAACTGGAGGATGTTGCGGATGGTGGCGCCCCGGAAGGCGTAGATCGACTGGTCGGCGTCGCCGACGACGCAGAGTTCGGCCGGGCCCTCGCCCCGGGCCTCCGCCGCCCCGTCGCCGGCCCCGCCCGCGCCGCCCGCCGTGGTGCCCACCAGTTCGCGTACGAGGGTGTACTGCGCGTGGTTGGTGTCCTGGTACTCGTCGACCAGGACATGGCGGAAGCGGCGCCGGTAGTGCTCGGCGACGTCGGGGAAGGCCTGGAGCAGATGGACGGTGGTCATGATGATGTCGTCGAAGTCCAGGGCGTTGGCCTCGCGCAGCCGTGCCTGGTACATCCGGTACGCCTCGGCGAGCGTCTTCTCGAAGCCGTCGGCGGCCTGCCCGGCGAAGGTCTCCTCGTCGATCAGCTCGTTCTTGAGGTTGGAGATCTTGGCGCTGAAGGACTTGGGCGGGTAACGCTTGGGGTCGAGGTCGAGATCGCGGCAGACCAGCGCCATCAGCCGCTTCGAGTCGGCGGCGTCGTAGATCGAGAACGACGAGGTGAACCCGAGCAGCTTCGACTCGCGGCGCAGGATCCGGACGCAGGCGCTGTGGAAGGTGAGCACCCACATGGCGTTGGCGCGCGGTCCCACGAGGTCGCCGACGCGCTCCTTCATCTCACCGGCGGCCTTGTTGGTGAACGTGATCGCCAGGATCTGCCCGGGGTGGACACCGCGGTGGCCCAGGAGATACGCGATCCGGTGGGTCAGCACCCGGGTCTTGCCGGAGCCGGCCCCGGCGACGATGAGCAGCGGCGAGCCGGAGTGGACGACGGCCGCAGCCTGCTCCTCGTTCAGCCCTTCGAGGAGTGCGGCGGGGTCGATGACCGTACGGGGAGCGCCGTTCCTGTGGTATGGGTCCCGGGCCGGGGGCGCGTCGTACGCCCCCTGGAACAGGTCGTCGGGCACCTGCTCCGGGGCATGCTCGTCCAGGTCCTCGGGGGGCGGCGGGGGCTCGTCGCCGGAGGGCTGGAGATCGGCCAGGAAGCTGTCGTCAAAGAGGCTGCTCATCGCTTAACGAGTCTAGGCCGCCGCACTGACACTCGGCGCCGCCCCGGGCGAAGGGAACCGGACAACGGGACGGGGAGAGCCGGCCGGCGGGACGGGAGGAGTGACCCGGCGGGACGGGAGGAGTCCCCCCGCAGGGCGGGGGAGCCGACCGGTCGAACAAGGGGAGCCGGAACGTTCACGGCCGCGTACGCAGCGTGACGCTATACCCCGGCTCGGGGCTCCTCGCACCTCACACGAGCAAATGGTCACAGAAATGTATCGGGCATATCGGCCATCCACCTTCACACCGACGCCACATCTTGGCTAGCGTGCTCGATCAGGCAGCCCGTACCTCTGAAGGCGATCCGCGCCGAGCGGGCGGCCCACGCCGAATCCGGGCTTTTCCCAGGGAAGTTCGGAACCGGGGACCCATTCTGCACGACCGGGGTGAATCGGGCCGTACGTACGCCATACGTCCAAGGCCCGTAGGGCAGCCTTCCGTTCCCGCCCGAACCCGACAGCTAACCCGGTAGGCGGTCCACGGAAGGAGATGCCGAACTTGGCGTCGCATCGCAAGGCGCGCACCCGCGGCGGAGTGGAGACCGACACTCCCGCAGGCGGTATCACGACGGCCGCCAACGCCTCGTTCACCCCACTGTCGACGCGCGAGACGGACGCCCCCACGGCGCCCGTACAACCGACGGCGTCGCCCGAAGAGGTACAGAGAAAAGTCAGCGATCTCTACCGGCAGGCCGGTGGCAACGCGCCGAAGGGCGGCGGCAACGGGCCGAAGGGCGGCGGCGCGCCCAAGACCGGCAGAGCCGACAAGGCCAAGGAGACGACGGCCAAGCAGAAGCGCGCGGTCGAGCGGGGCGCCGAGGGCGCCGCCAAGGGCGGTGACCGGCCGACCGACGCCCGGCGCACGCTCGGCTCGTTCGCCGCGTCGCTCTCCCGGGACGGCGGCGCGGGCACCCCCGGCACCCCCGGCGCGCCCGGCACACCCGGCGGCCCCGGCGCCGCCGTACTGTACGCGGACGGCCCACCGGCCTACCGCGAACAGCAGCAGGACGGAGCGCGGCTGACCGACCGTCAGCAGGCCCCCGCGGCCTCCGCGGCCCCGTCCGCCCCCGAAGCCCCCGGCACCCCGCCCGCCGCCGCTGACGGCCCCGGAGGGGCGCGGCTCGGGGAGGTGCCCCCGCAGCGGACCCGTGCGGCCGGCGGCCCCGAGTCGCCCGAGGAGTCCCCGGCGACCCTTCAGGCGAGCAAGGAGAGCATCCAGAAGAAGCTCGCGGCGGCCCGCGCGCTGCTGGGCCGGCTCGCCGAGGAGGAGCAGGCGCGCCTCGCCGAGCTGGGGCGCCAGCAGGAGGAAGAGGCCCGCCGTACGGCGGAGTCGCTGGCCCAGGCGGAGGCCGAAGCGGAGGCGGAACGCCTCGCCGAGGCCGGGCGTCTCGCGGAAGCGGAGCGTCTGGCGGAGGCGGAACGCCTCGCCGAGGCGGGGCGGTTGGCGGCGGGACGTCCGACGGGGGCCGAGCCGCCGATGTCGGCGGACCGTCTCACGGAGGCCGAGCGGCGCGCGGAGGCGCGGTGGCTGGCCGAGGCGGAGCAGCTCTTCGAGGCGGGCCACAGCCTGTCCCAGCTCAAGCTCCCGGCCCATCTGCTCCAGCAGCCCCCGGCCGAGCCGCCGGTCCACCGGACCGGTGAGTTCCCTATCCCGGCCGCCGGGATGCCGGCCGAAGCGCTCGCCGCCCCGGTCGACCTGCCGGTCGCACCGGCCGAAACGCCCGCCCTGCCGGTCGAGATGCCGGTGGCGCCGGTCACGCCGGTCGCTCCGGTCGACATGACGATCGAACTGCACTCCCCGGCCCCGGTCGAGACCAAGGGGCGGCGCCGGGTCAAGCCGCCGCGCGCGCACGCCAAGCCCGGTCCTTCCGACACCGCTCCGGACGTGGTCCCGGGCCCGGCCACCGCCGGGATGGAGACCGTCACCGGCGGCGACACCGCCGGTACGTACGCGGCCAAGGCGGCGAAGGTGCTCGCCTTCGCGCGGGCCCAGATCGGCAAGCCGTACGTCTGGGGCGCCTCGGGGCCGAGTTCGTACGACTCCTCGGGGCTGACGCAGGCGGCGTGGCGGGCGGCCGGCGTCGAACTGCCCCGGGCCATCACCGAGCAGGCGCACACCGGGACACGGGTCGACACCGATGACCTGCTCCCCGGTGACCTGGTCTTCTTCTACGAGGACAGCAGCCACGCCGGCATCTACATCGGCGACGGCATGATGATCCACGCGCCGAAGCCGGGCGCGAACGTCCGCGAGGAGTCGATCTACTACCTGCCGATCTACGGCAGCGTCCGCCCGGCCTGAGCCCGGGCCCTGATCCCCGGTCCCCGGCGGCGCCGCCCGCCCGGGGCCGGGGATCTCGGCGTACGGGGTTCTGGTGTACGGGATCTCGGTGTACGGGGATCTCGCCGTACGCGGGACACGGCGCCCCGGGGTGCCGCCCCGGGGGTCAGGTCCAGAGTGTGGCGACGAGTATGTTCACCACGGTCAGCCCGCCCACCGCGCCGAAGACCGGCTTCGCCGCGCTCTCCTCGTCGCGCTGCACGTAGACGATGCCGAGGATCACCACCAAAACGGCGAGCTTGACGCCGATCTTGACCATGTTGACCTGGTGGTCCTCGGCCTGGTTGAGCCCCACCAGCACCATCCCGGTGACCAGCATGGTCAGCGCGCCGTGCAGCATCGACGGGGTGAAGCGCGCCGTACCGGCGGTCATCGCCTTCGTCTGGGTGAGGAAACCGCCGAGCAGCGCGGCGATCCCGATGATGTGCAGGGCGACGAAGACATTGATGAGTACGTCCATGCCGGGAGCGTAGCCGGGCCCGTATCACCCCTCTCCGGTGAGGTGGGACTTACTTCCGCTTATCGGTCGGGCCCGCACGGAATAACGCACTCCGGACGGCCCAGGTGATCGCCAAAGGCTCTGGAACCTTCAGCTCCAGCCAATAACCGCCATCCCGAGGCCGGATCGTGACCGGCCGCCCTAACGTCCTGCGTGACGGCCCGCTCACGGACCGTCCGCGTACGGGTGTTCCGTGCGCGGAACCGACGGACCCAGGGAAACGGACCCCGCCCCCGTGGCAGCCCACCGCAACCACCGCAAACCCCGCAGGCGCCTCTTCGGCGGCCAGGCCGGCCGTACCGCCGTGACGCTCGCACTGGCGGGCGCGGCGACCGCCACCGCCGCAGGACCGGCGCACACCGAGCCCCGGCTCACCCCCGCGGAGATCAAGGCCAAGGTCGACACGTTGTACGAGGAGGCGGAGGCCGCCACCGAGCGGTACAACGGGGCGCAGGTGAAGGCCGACGCGGCCCGTACCTCGCTGGCCGCGCTGCGCGACGAGGCCGCCCGGTCCACGGAGCGGCTGAACACCACGCGGGACCGGCTCGGTTCGGTGGCCGCAGCGCAGTACCGGAGCGGGGGCCTCGATCCGGCCGTCCAGCTCGCCCTCACCTCCCGGCCCGAGGAGTATCTGGAGCGGGCCGGGCTCGCCGAGCGGGCGGGCAGCCGGCAGGCCGCCGCCGTGGCCGGGGTGCGGAGGGAGCTGTCGCGGATCGCCGGGCTGCGCTCACGGGCGGACACCCGGCTCACAGAGCTCAAGGCCCATCAGGCCGAGCTGGCCCGGCGGAAGAAGGCCGTCCAGGACAAGATCAGCGCCGCCGAGCGGCTGCTGGCCCGGCTCACCGCCGAGGAGCGCGGCCGGTACGAGGCGTCGGACGGACCGGGAGCGGGCCCGGACGGGGCGTACGCGGCGCGGGCGGGACGGGGGACACCGCGCGCCACGGTGGGGGCACGGAACGCGCGGGCCGAGGCCGCCGTCTCCTTCGCGTACGGCGCGATCGGCGCCCCGTATGTGTGGGGCGCCACCGGGCCGGGGTCCTTCGACTGCTCGGGGCTGACCCAGGCCGCGTACCACGCCGCCGGGGTGGCGCTGCCGCGTACGACGTACACGCAGATCAACGCGGGCCGCCGGGTGTCCCGCGCCGAACTGGCCCCCGGTGACCTGGTGTTCTTCTACTCGGGGATCAGCCATGTCGGCATCTATGTGGGCGGCGGGCAGATGATCCACGCGCCGAGGCCCGGTACGGCGGTCCGGCTCGCGCCGGTCGACTCGATGCCCTTCGCGGGCGCCACCCGCCCCGTCTGAGCCCGCCCCCGTCCGCGAGCCCTCCCCCGTACGAGCCCGCCCCGTCCGAGCCCGCCGCCGGTCAGACCAGGCGGCGGGCGGCGGCCCAGCGGGTCAGTTCGTGCCGGTTGGAGAGCTGGAGCTTGCGCAGGACCGCGGAGACATGGGACTCCACGGTCTTCACCGAGATGAAGAGCTGCTTGGCGATCTCCTTGTAGGCGTACCCCCGGGCGATGAGCCGGAGCACCTCGCGCTCGCGCTGGGTGAGCCGGTCCAGGTCCTCGTCGATCGGGGGCGCGTCCGTGGAGGCGAAGGCGTCCAGCACGAAGCCGGCCAGCCGGGGCGAGAAGACCGCGTCGCCCTCCTGCACCCGGAAGATCGAGTTGACCAGGTCGGTGCCGGTGATCGTCTTGGTGACATATCCCCGGGCGCCGCCCCGGATCACGCCGATGACGTCCTCGGCGGCGTCCGAGACCGAGAGGGCCAGGAAGCGCACCGGGTTCTCCGCCGCCGCCATCAGGGTGGCGCTGCGGCGCAGCACCTCGACCCCGCCGCCGCCCGGCAGATGGACGTCGAGCAGCACGACCTCGGGCCGGGTCGCGGTGATCACGGTGATCGCCTGGTCGACATCGGCGGCCTCGCCGACCACTTCGACGCCGGTCTGTTCGGTACGGCCGATCTCGGCCTGCACGCCCGTACGGAACATACGGTGGTCGTCGACGAGCACGACGCGCACGCGGCGCCCGTCCCCCGCCGGTCCGCCGCTCGCCGCCGGTGTGGATCCGGCGGGTACGCCCTCGCTCATGGTCCCTGCCCCTCGTTCTCTGTCGTTCCGCCGCCGCACGCGGCCCTCGTACCGTACGGTCCCCGTGCGGCGACCGCTCCATCCCCCGCGCCGCGCTGTCACTCCGCTTCGGCGCGCTCCATCTCCAGCTCGACCTCCGTCCCCCCGTCGGGCACGGAGCGCAGCCGGGCGGTGCCTCCGTTGCGCTGCATGCGGCCGATGATCGACTCCCGGACGCCCATCCGGTCGTCCGGTACGGCGTCCAGGTCGAAGCCGGGGCCCCGGTCGCGGACGGAGAGGAAGACCGTGCGCCCCTCGACCTCCGCGAAGACCTGGACGGCGCCGCCCTGGCCACCGTACTTGGCGGCGTTGACCATCGCCTCGCGCGCCGCCTGCATCTGGGCGGCGAGCTTCTCGTCGAGCGGGCAGTCGCCGACGACCACGACCTCGATGGGCACCCCGTGGTGGTCCTCGACCTCGGCCGCGGTCCGCTTCACCGCGTCGGCGAGGGTGGCCGGCTCGTCCTCCTCGTCCTTGCCCCTGCCCTCCGGCTTGTAGAGCCAGGCGCGCAGCTCGCGCTCCTGGGCGCGGGCGAGTCTGCGGACCTCGCCGCCGTCGTCGGCGTTGCGCTGGATCAGGGTCAGGGTGTGCAGGACGGAGTCGTGGACATGGGCGGCGACCTCGGCTCGCTCCTGGGCGCGGATGCGCATCAGGCGCTCCTCCGAGAGGTCCTGGGTCATCCGGACGAGCCAGGGCCCGGCGAGCAGCGCGATGCCGGCGACGACGGCGATGGCGCCCGTCAGCACATTGCCGAACTGGGCGGCGGAGCCGCGCACCACCATGAAGACGGCGAGGCCCAGGCCGACCAGGGCGACACCGGAGAGGCCGCGGGCGAGCTGGAGGATGCGGGGGCGGCGGCCGATCTCGGTCCAGCGGGCCCGGCGCTGGTTGTCCGCCTGGCGCCAGACCAGGACGACGCCCGCGCCGATGAGCAGCATCGGCCAGATGTAGCGGTCGGCCTGGTTGCGGCCGAAGTTGACGTTGCCCAGGAAGGTGGCGGCGCTGACGACCAGCGCGAGCAGGGCGAAGACCTGGCCCTTGTCGGGCTTGCGGAGCCGGCGCCTGCCGTCGGGGGTGGTCTCGAAGAGCGGGCGGGAGACGACGGCCCGGCCGCCGTAGCCGAGCGGCACGACGATCCAGAACACGGCGTAGAGCAGGGCGCCCAGGCCCTGCGAGAAGAAGAGGATGAGGAAGACGAGCCGGACCCAGATCACCGGCAGTCCGAGGTGTCCGGCCAGTCCGCGCGCGACGCCGCCGAGCATCCGCCCGTCCGCGCTGCGGTACAGCTTGCGCGGCGGCAGCTCCTCGGGCCCGGGGGCACGGGAGTGCGGCGGCGCGGCGGTGCGGGGCGGAGCGGCTGACATGACACCGATGGTCACACGGGCGGGCGGGCCGGGGCATCAGGGTCGCACCCCTGACGTGACCCTGATCCGGAACCCTGGGTGGGGTCGGGGCGAATATCAGGGTCGGACCGGGGTTGTCGCCGGTGGAGACCGGGCCCCCGCACCGTCACCATGGAGCTATGACCCAGCCGACTCAGCCGCCGTCCGCGCCGACCGCGCCGCCGCCGTCCGACGCACCGCCGACCGACGCGACGGCCGAGCCGTCGGGCGCCACCCCTGTGCCGGGCGCGCCCGAGCTGCTGCGGCGGAGCCCGCGGCAGAAGCTGGTCGCGGGCGTGTGCGGGGGGCTGGGGCGGTACTGCGACGTGGACCCGGTGATCTTCCGGATCGTGCTCGGGGTGCTCGCCGCCATGGGCGGGCTCGGGCTGGTCTTCTACGGCTTCGCGTGGCTGCTGATCCCGCTGGAGGGCGAGGAGGAGAACGAGGGGCGGAGGCTGCTCTCGGGACGGGTGGACGGGGCGTCGCTGATCGCGGTGCTGCTGGCGCTCGCGGGGTGCGGGCTCTTCCTGTCGATGCTGGACAACGGGGAGGTGCTGGCGTTCGCCGGGATGCTGTCGGTGGCGGTCGCTGGGTCGGCGGTCTGGTCGCAGCGGCGGCGGGGCGCGCTGCCCGACGGGGCGCCGCTGGATCCGGCGTCGGCGCATCTGGTCGCGGAGGCGCCGCCGGAGACCCAGGCGCCGCCGCCACCGGGCACCCCGTCGTGGTGGCGGGACCCGCTCACGAAGGACGGCCCGGTGGGTCCGGTCGGCCCGATGGGGCCGGTGGGCGCGGACTACATGTGGGGTCCGGAGAGCGTACGGGTGGAGGCGCGCGCCGGGGAGTGGCACCGGGGTGCGGAGCGGGCGGACGAGAAGGCCCCGGACGCGCGGCGGAGACCGGAGTGCGCCCGGCGGGAAGCGCACGGGATATCCGGGCTGGTCTTCGTGATGGCCCTGGCGGCGGGCGCGCTGGCGGCGGGGCCTTCCTGGGCGGACCGGCCGCTGGGGACGAGCCTGGAGATCGGGCTGGCCGCCGCGCTCGGGGTGTTCGGGCTCGGGCTCGTGGTCAGCAGTTTCCTGGGGCGCACGGGGGCGGGGACGGTCTTTCTCGCGGTGGTCACGGCCGGGCTGCTCGCCGGGAGCGCCGCCCTGCCGAAGAACATCACGTCGGAGTGGTCGGACCGGCGGTGGACGCCCGCGTCGGTGGCGTCGGTGCGGCCCCACTACGAGGTGGGGACGGGGACGGGCACGCTCGATCTGAGCGGGGTGTCCGTGGCGAAGGGGGAGACGGTGAGTTCGTCGGCCGAGGTGGGCGCGGGGCGGCTCAAGGTGGTCGTGCCGAAGGGGGTGCGGGTGGAGGTGACGGCGAAGGCCGGTCTGGGGGACATCCAGTTCCCCGGTGAGCCGCCCAACGATGTGGAGGTCTCCCCGCACCAGTCGCGCGGCCTCACGCTGGAGCCCTCGGCGGGCAGCGCCCCGGCGGGGACGCTGCGGCTGACTCTGGAGGTCACTCTGGGACAGGTGGTGGTGGACCGTGCTGCTGCATGAGTTCCGGCCGGGCCGGCTGGTCGTGGGGCTCACGGCGCTCGCGGCGTCCGGCGCCTATGCGGGGGCGGTGGCGGGTGTCTGGCACCTGCCGTGGTTCGTGGCCTTCCCGCTGGTGTTCTGGGGGCTGCTGCTGGCGTCCGGGGTGACGTGGCTCAATTACCGCATACGCCGTCGCCGGTCGGCGAGGAGGGCGTCGAGGGAGAACGAGGGCGCCCCGGCGAGTACGAGCGGCAGCCAGGCCATGAGGTAGGGGAGGTCGTTGCCGTAGTAGTACGGCGTGGCCTGCCAGCTCATGGTGAGCCAGAGGCTGAGGGAGATCAGGGCGCCGCCGAGGGCGGCGATCCGGGTGAGAAGGCCGAACAGGACACCGAGGCCGACGGCGAGTTCACCGAGGGCGATGGCGTAGCCGAAGCCGGCCGGGCTCTTGAGGGCCAGGTCCACCAGGGCGGGTATCGCGGCGCTGTCGCGCACCCCGCGCATCAGCTCGCCCACCGAGCCGCTGCCGGTGGCGGCGAAGAAGCCGCCCTGGGTGATCTTGTCGATGCCCGCGTAGAAGAAGGTGACGGCGAGGAAGATCCTCAGCGGGAGGAGGGCGTGGGTCGCGGCGAGTTCGCGCTTGCCGGGGCGCCGGTCGCCGAGCCCTCCGTAGCCGCCCGTCCGGTAGCCGTGTGTCATCGCCGGGTCCGCCTCTCCGTCTCCCGCACCCGTGGGTGGATACGTGCCGAACGCGTCCGGCGCTCAGTGAACCAGCCGGGCGGTGCGACGCGGCAGCCCTACCCGGAAAAGAGCGGAAAACTCTTCCACGGAACGGGAAGGAATCGGAAGGAACAGAAGGGAATGTGACCGTTTCCGCTCGGCCGGGCCCGTCCGGCCAGGTCCGCTCGGCCGGGTCCGCTGGGCCGTTGTCCGTTCGGCCGGAGGCGGCGGTTCAGTCCATGACCTCGATGATCACGCGGTTGGTCTCGATCCCCGCGGCGGTGACGACCTGCACCTCGACGGCGCCGGGTTCCACCTCGACGGGGACGGGCACGGTGAGCGAGGTGTCGGAGGGGTTGGCGAAGCCGCCGGGGACGGGCACCAGTGGCACATGGACATGGACCGGGCCGATCAGGACGACCATACGGGCCAGCCGGTCCGGGGTGGCGGCGCCGGGCGGGACGAATCCGGCGCCGCGGATCTCGATGTCGTCGCCGGTCCTGATGGGGGCGTCGAGGTCGCCCGCCTCCCTGGCCCGGACGACCGAGAGGACGACGGGGCGCCCGCCCTCGGCGTACTTCCCGGCGAAGTAGGTGACGGCGGAGACCCCGACGAGCAGGGCCAGCGCCCAGGGCAGGTCGGGGAGTTGTTCGGGGCGGCGGCCGAGGCGTACGGCGGCGAAGATCACGGCGACGGCGTTGACCAGGGCGTACTGGACATCCGTGAAGCTGCCGCGCCCGGCGTCGTCGCAGAGCAGGTCGGCGAGGCGGGGCCGGTCGGCGCGCACCTTCTGCAGCCGCTGGCCCAGCACCCGTACGGCGATCACCCGGCGGACCACGACGGCGATGGCGGAGACGGTGGCGAGTACGGCCACCAGGCCCACGCCCCGGGCCAGTTCGAGACCGGCGATCAGCTCGTCGCGGTGGCGCGGTCCGGAGGCGCCGGCGAGCTGGAGGGCGAGGGTGAGGACGGCGAAGACGACGAGGAAGACCCAGGCGGAGGCGACGGTCCTGGAGGTCGAGAGCCGGTTGTCCTCGCCGATGAGCGGGGCGAGGAGCCCGCCTCTGCCCCGGTGGAGCCAGGCGGCGGCGGTGAGCAGCAGGGCGCAGACCAGCGCGGCGAGCAGTCCGCCGGTCCTGGCGAGGGTCCACCCCGTGCCGATCGCGGTCGCGGTCTGGACGAGGGCGAGCAGGACGACGCCGCCCCACACGGCGAACACGGTGTGCCGCCAGACCCGGTGCAGCCAGGCGTCGCCCGCCTCGCGGCTGCGGTCGGCCACCGTACGGGCGGACTGGGTGAGTTCGTCGGAGACCCACTGCCGGGAGGCGCTCACCGAGTGCGCGACGGCGGGCGGCAGCCCTTCACCGAGGGCCAGTTCGTCCCGCTTCGCCAGGAACGCGGCCACGGCCCGCCGGTGTCCTTCCCTGGCCCCGTGCGGACAGTCCCCGCACGCACAGCCACCGCCGTGCACGCCCTGCCGCACCTCTTGCACCGCCACGCCGATTGCCGCCTTCCCCGCCCCGTGTCCCGCCCGCCGGACTTCCGTGAACCTCAGGGGGAAATTGTCCCGCACGGAAGGAGGCGTTCACGGAGTTTGCCGGGTCGGAGAGGGTGACAACCTCGTTACGGTGTTGACGCACGGGGCCGGGCCTTACGCAGGACCCGGCCCCGCGTGGGCTCACTCCTCCACGGGGCGCCGCCGGTTGATCCCGGTCAGGTCGATGGAGATGAGGAACGGCTGCTTCAGCTCCAGCCGCTCCCGGTGGATGCCGGTCGGGACGTACACCCGGGTGGCCGGGTCGAGTTCGTAGCTGTAGACGACGGGGTGGTCACCCTCCTTCTCGACCCGCCAGTAGCAGCGCACCCCCGCGGCGGCGTACTTACGCGGTTTGACCTCGCGGTCGCGTTCAACGGAATCCTCCGAGACGACCTCGACGGCGAGGACGACGTCCTCAGGGTCGTACCAGGTCTGTTCCAGGCCGGTGTCCGCCTCCGCTCGATAGACGATGAGGTCCGGCTCCGGCCGGTTCTTTCGGTCGATCTTGATGGTCATCTCACGGTCGACATCCAGGCCGTCCGGCACCTGTGACAGAAGCGCGTATTCCAGCAGCCACATCATGCGGGTGTGGAACTTCCGCTGCGGACTCATCAGGACAAGGCTCCCGTCGATCAGCTCAGTGTGCGGCGGGAGGCCCGGAATCCGGTCGAGATCATCCGCGGTCCAGCCCTCGGCGGGCGGGATCGGCCACTGGTATCGCGGTTCCAGCCCATGCTCAGGTGCGGCGCTCATGATTACTCCCATGCGACGGAGTCTGACCCGTATCAGCAGCGTACCCAGGGGGTACGGCAACGCCGCCACCCAAACGAATGAGCGACGGCGTCGGCGTTGACCTGCGCGGGGAGGTCACTCCCACTCGATGGTCCCCGGGGGCTTGCTCGTGACGTCGAGGACGACCCGGTTGACGTCCGCCACCTCGTTGGTGATGCGGGTGGAGATCTTCGCCAGCACGTCGTACGGCATCCGTGTCCAGTCCGCCGTCATGGCGTCCTCCGAGGAGACCGGGCGGAGCACGATGGGGTGGCCGTAGGTGCGGCCGTCGCCCTGGACGCCGACCGAGCGGACATCGGCGAGGAGGACCACCGGGCACTGCCAGATCTCGTGGTCGAGACCGGCCGCCGTCAGCTCCTCGCGGGCGATCGCGTCGGCGTCCCTGAGCAGGTCGAGGCGGTCCTTGGTGACCTCGCCGACGATCCGGATGCCCAGGCCGGGGCCGGGGAAGGGCTGGCGCTGGACGATCTCGTCGGGCAGGCCGAGCTGCCTGCCGACCATCCGGACCTCGTCCTTGAAGAGCTTGCGCAGCGGCTCGACGAGCTGGAACTCGATGTCGTCGGGGAGCCCGCCGACGTTGTGGTGCGACTTGATGTTGGCGGTGCCGGTGCCGCCGCCCGACTCGACCACGTCCGGGTAGAGGGTGCCCTGGACGAGGAAAGCGACCTCCTCGCCCTCCGCGCCCGCCTCGGCGACGATCTCCGCCTGCGCCTGCTCGAAGACCCGGATGAACTCCCGGCCGATGATCTTCCGCTTCTGCTCGGGGTCGGAGACCCCGGCGAGCGCGGTGAGGAAGCGTTCCTCTGCGTCGACCACCCGGAGCTGCGCGCCCGTCGCGGCGACGAAGTCCTTCTCGACCTGCTCGCTCTCGCCCTTGCGCATCAGCCCGTGGTCGACGTACACGCAGGTGAGCTGGGAGCCGATGGCCCGCTGCACGAGCGCGGCGGCGACCGCCGAGTCGACCCCGCCGGAGAGCCCGCAGATGGCGCGCTTGGTGCCGACCTGCTCACGGATGAGGGCGATCTGCTCGTCGACCACATTGGCGGTGGTCCAGTTCGGCTCGATGCCCGCGCCCCGGTAGAGGAAGTGCTCCAGGACCTGCTGCCCGTGCGTGGAGTGCAGGACCTCGGGGTGGTACTGGACCCCGTACAGCCGCTTCTCGTCGTTCTCGAAGGCGGCGACCGGGACGACGCCGGTGGAGGCGGTGACGGTGAACCCCTCGGGCGCGGCCGAGCAGGCGTCGCCGTGCGACATCCAGACGGACTGCTCGGCGGGGGTGCCCGCGAAGAGGGTGGAGCCGGTCCCGGAGACGGTCAGCTCCGTACGCCCGTACTCACGCGCGCCCGTGTTGTCGACGGTCCCGCCGAGGGTGGTCGCCATGAGCTGGAAGCCGTAGCACATGCCGAAGACGGGGACGCCCGCCTCGAAGAGCGCGCGGTCCACGCTGGGCGCCTCCGCCGCGTACACGGAGGACGGGCCGCCCGAGAGGATGATCGCCTTCGGGTTCTTCGCCAGCATCTCGGCCACGGGCATCGTGGACGGGACGATCTCGCTGTAGACCCGCGCCTCGCGGACCCGGCGGGCGATGAGCTGGGCGTACTGGGCGCCGAAGTCGACGACGAGGACGACGTCGGGGGCGGCGGGGGGCGCTGCTGGCACGGGGCGGCCTTCCGGCGGAGGTGGGGCGAGAGCACGTACGGATGCCCCCGATTCTACCGGGGGACGATGAGGCGCCCGACGTTCTGTCCACAGGCGCGGTACGACGATATGCCCCTCTGCCCTGCGCCCTGGCCCGTCTCACCATCCGGCCCCGCGTTGCCCTCCGCCCCGCCGGCGGGTCCATACTGGGCCCATGCGTCAGCGGCACATGTACGTCTTTACCTATGGCACCGGCCCGTCCGGCTGCCATGGTCGTGCTGCTTGAGCTGACAAGCGACCTCCCAGGCGCCCCGGGCCACCAGGCCCGGGGCGTCTGTCGCGTTCGGGGCCGTACGGCACGGGGCCGCCCCGAACCGAGAAGGAACCCGCCATGGCAACCGACACCACCGTCCCCGCGACCGCCCCCGCCCACGCCCCCTCCGAGGCGGCCCCCGGCACCACCGGCGCCCGCACCGCCGAGGCCGACGCGCTCATCGGCGGCGCGCGGGAGCGCATCGACGCGCTGGACGACCGGATCATCGGCCTCATCCAGGAACGGGTGGCGATCTCCGCCGTCATCCAGGACGCCCGCGTCAGCTCGGGAGGCCGCCGGGTCCACCTCTCCCGGGAGATGGAGATCCTCGCCCACTACCGGGACGCCCTCGGCAAGCCGGGCACCACGCTGGCGATGACCCTGCTGGAGCTGAGCCGAGGCCGCGTCTGAGGCCCCCAGGGGGCGCACCTGCGTTCGGGCACCGCTCTCACCCGTACGGCGCGTGACCGCCCCCGCCCGGGCTTCGTTGGGCCGTACGGGCACGCAGCGCACTTCCATCGCAGTCGGGAGAAGGACCGCGTGACTCCGCCGGGACGTGCGACGAGTACGTCGTGGGACCTCGTCCCGGCGCCCGTGACCGGACGGCAGGGGACAGCCTGACCGGTCACCGGAGGAACGGCCGGTTCCGGGGACGCCCGGGACCGGCCGCCGTCCCCGCACACACGGTTCGCGCACTGTGACGCAGGACACTTAAAGATTCTGTGAAGTCCACCGCAACCATTGCCGGGGGCCGCGGGTCTTGCTTGCGAAAACAACGGCCTCACCCGTGACCCCACATCATCTGGGAGGGCCCCACGACTCCGCACCGCATCCTGCCGGTGCGCCGAACTTCGCTGAGGTCTTTCATGAAGCTCCGCCGCGCGATGGCGCTCGCCGCCGCGACCGCCGTCATCGCACCCGCCACCTTCCTCGCGGCGCCGGCCGCGTTCGCGACCGAAGGCGACACCACCTCCCCGCAGACCTCCGCCGACTCCCCCGCGCCCGGGACCGGCGCCGAGAACGGGACCGAGAACGGCGACGACACCACCGAGGTCGTCGACGAGGAGACGCCGGACAGCGCCTCGTCGCCGTCCACCGACGCCCCGGCCCCCGCGGAGTCGACGCCGGCCGAGTCGGCCGAGCCGACCCCCGGCGCCTCCGAGCCGGGCAAGCCGTCCCCGTCCACCTCCACCAGCCCCTCCGCCGAGCCGACCGCAACGGAGTCCAGCCCCGCGCCGGGCCCGGTCGAGTGCGACGGTGACGTGATCTTCGACGAGAACCTCCGGACCAGCCTCACCGGGCTGCCGGAGCGGATCGTCGCGGGCAGTGGCTTCCACGGCTTCAAGCTCAACGTCTCGAACAAGAGCAAGAACACCTACAAGCGCGTCGACCTCGGTGTCTTCGCCTCCCAGGTCGACGAGAAGACCTGGCAGGACGACGCCGGCCACCTGACGCTCCAGTACCAGGACCCGACGTCCGGCAAGTGGGTCGACATCTCCCTCGCCGACGACGACGAGGCGGCCGGCTACCTCGGTTACACCGATGTCCAGCCGAAGGAGTCCTTCTCGATCAACCTGCGTCTGAGCGTCGACAAGTCCGCCCCCGCGGGCCTCGGTTACGCCATCAGCATCGGCCTGTACGCCGACGACGAGGGCAACTGCGTCATCGCTGACGACGACGCGTACTACGAGTTCGACATCGTCGCCGCCGGTTCGGACGCGGGCAAGCCGGGCGAGGCCAAGCCGCAGACGGGCGGCCAGAAGCCGGTCCAGGCGAAGCCGGCCGGCAACACCCAGATCAAGCCGGAGGGCCACCTCGCGGAGACCGGTTCCTCCTCGATGCTGCCCGTCATCGGCACGGTCGGCGGGATCGCCATCGTCGCCGGTGCCGGTGTGATGTTCGCGATGAAGCGCCGCCGCAGCGGTGACGCCACCGCGTAACACCAAGGCGGCCACACGCCGCTGCCCAGGAAAGGCGCTGCACTCGGAGGGGGGTGCAGCGCCTTTCCGCACGCGTCACGGCGCGGGGCGACGGCGCGGGACCGCGGGCATCCCCAGGAACGGCAGCCGCAGCGCCCCGAACGCCTCCGCCGGCACCACCGGCGCACGCGGCGCCACGGGGGCGAGCCGTACGTAATCCGCCGCTTCCGCGCCCTGCGCGCCCCCCGCGCCCCCACCGGCCTGCTCCGGGCGCGGGTCCGGGTCGCCCTTGTTGGGCCAGAAGGACATCGCGCGCTCCGCCTGTGCCGTGATCGTCAGCGAGGGGTTGACGCCCAGGTTCGCCGAGACCGCCGAGCCGTCGACCACGGAGATCCCCGGATGCCCGTACAGCCGGTGGTACGGGTCGATGACGCCCTCCCGCGCCGAGGCGCCGATGGCGCAGCCGCCCAGGAAGTGCGCGGTCAGCGGGGTGCCCATCAGCTCGCCCACATTGCTGCCGGGAAAGCCGTTGATCTCCTCGGCCAGCAGGGTCGCGGCCCGCGTCGCCTCGGGTATCTGCTGCGGATTGGGGGCGCCATGGCCCTGGCGGGCGGTGAGCAGGCCCTTGCCGGGGCCGGTAGTCCGGCGGTACGTGGTCAGCGAGTTGTCCAGTGTCTGCATGACCAGTCCGATGATCGTCCGTTCCGACCATTTGCGGTACGAGAGCGAGCGGAACAGCAGTACCGGATGGCGCAGGACGTTCCCGAGCCACCCCAGCACCCGGCGCTCCCCATAAGGGACCTGGACCACGCAGAGCATGCCCATGGCGTTGGAGCCTCTGCCATACCGCACCGGCTCTATATGGGTGCTCGCATCGGGGTGGATGGAGGACGTGATGGCGACGCCCTGCGTGAAGTCCGCCTTCGGCGCGCCGTGGCGTGCGCGGTAGCGCCGGTCCAGGGTCCGCGCACCCACCAGCGCCTCGGAGTTGGTACGTGTCAGCTCCCCGAGCCGGGGCGAGAGCCGGGGCAGCAGCCCCCGGTCGCGCATCGTGTGCAGGAGGGTCTGGGTGCCGTAGGTACCCGCCGCGAGCACCACATGACGGGCCGTGAAGACGCCTGTGGGCCCCTTCACCCGCTTTTTTCTACGCCCCATGCGCCGTTGGTCCGTCCGCACGGTGGTGACGCGGAGGCCGTCCTCCCCGCTCTCCGTGACTTCGGTGGCCGTGGTCAAGGGGTGGATGGTCGCTCCGGCGCGTTCCGCCAGGTACAGGTAGTTCTCGGTGAGGGTGTTCTTCGCGCCGTGGCGGCACCCCGTCATGCACTCACCGCACTCGACGCAGGCGCGCCGGGCCGGCCCCGTACCGCCGAAGTACGGGTCGGCGACCTCCTCCCCCGGCCGCGCCACCGCCGTACCGGAGGCGTCCGCTCCGTCGCCGAAGAAGACGCCGACCGGGGCCCTGTGGAAGGTGTCGCCCACGCCCATCTCCTCGGCGACCGCCCGCAGATGGACGTCCGAGGGGGTCTCGGTCGGGTTGACGCGGACACCGAGCATGCGCCGCGCCTGGTCGTAATGCGGCTTCAGTTCCCGCTCCCAGTCGGTGATGGCGGCCCACTGGGGGTCCTGGAAGAAGGCGGCGGGCGGCACATAGAGGGTGTTGGCGTAGTTGAGCGAACCGCCGCCGACCCCGGCGCCCGCGAGGACCATGACATGGCCGAGGAGATGGACCCGCTGGATGCCGTAGAGGCCGAGGGCGGGGGCCCAGAGGTAGTTCCTCAGGTCCCACGAGGTCCTGGGGAGGGTCTCCGGGGTGAACCGGCGGCCCGCCTCCAGGACGCCGACCCGGTACCCCTTCTCGGTCAGCCGCAGCGCGGCGACCGAGCCGCCGAACCCGGAGCCGATCACGAGCACGTCGTAATCGGTGCTCTCCTCATGGCTTTCTTCGTGCTGCTCATGTTCCTGCCCCATAGCGACTCCCCTCGCCCGGAACGCGCGCCTACCGCAGCCGGAACGCCTTCATCACCCGCAGGCTCGTGCTCATGAAGGCCGCGTACCGCTCGTCGTCCATCCCGAACGACGGCGCCATCGGCATCACCCGCTGCTCCGCCACCGTCTGCGCCTCGGTGTACTTGAGGATCCCCTCGGAGCCGTGCCGCCGCCCCAGGCCGGAGTCCTTCATGCCGCCCATCGGCGCCCGCACACTGCCGTACGCCGACGCGTACCCCTCGTTGATGTTGACGGTGCCGGTGCGCAGCCGCGCCGCCACCGCGCGGCCCCGGCGCGCGTCCCGGGTCCAGACGCTCGCGTTCAGCCCGTACGGCGTGTTGTTGGCGAGGGCGACCGCCGCGTCCTCGTCGCCGAAGCGGTAGACCGAGACGACCGGGCCGAAGGTCTCCTCCGTGCAGACCGCCATCGGCGCCTCGACGCCTTCGAGGATGGTCGGCTCGTGGAAGTACGGGCCGATGTCGGGGCGCGCGACGCCGCCCGCGAGCACCGTCGCGCCCTTGGCGACGGCCTCCTCGACATGGCGCACGACGGCCGCCAACTGCCGCTCCCCCGCCAGAGAGCCCATATCGGCGCCGTAAGCGAGCGAGCTGCCCAACCGCATCGCCTTCGTACGGGCCACGAACCGCGCCAGGAACGCGTCGGCGACCTTCTCGTGCACGTACAGCCGCTCGATGGAGATGCAGAGCTGGCCGGCCGAGGAGAAGCAGGCCCGCACCGCGCCCGCCGCCGCCTGCTCGATGTCCGCGTCCTCCAGCACCAGCATGGCGTTCTTGCCGCCCAGTTCGAGGGAGACGCCGACGAGCCGCTCCGCCGCGCCCCTGGCGACCTCGCGGCCGACCCGGGTGGAGCCGGTGAACGACACGTAGTCCGCGTGCCGGACCACCTCGGGGCCGACCACGGGCCCCTCCCCGAGGACGACCTGGAAGACCTCGGCGGGCAGCCCCGCCTCGATCAGCAGGTCGCGGGCCCAGAGCGCGGTGAGGGCGGTCTCCGTGTCGGGCTTCATGACGACGGCGTTCCCGGCGACGAACGCGGGCAGCGCGTCGCCGAGCGAGAGCTCCAGCGGATAGTTCCAGGGGGCGATCTGGCCGACGACGCCGCGCGGCAGCCGCGCCTCGCTGACCCTGGTCAGCAGCGGTACGGCGCCGGTGTGGCGGCGGGTGCGCAGATACGAGGCCGCCTTGTGCCCGTAGTGCCGGGCGGCCACGGCGACCGCCTGGACCTCCTCATGGGCGTGCAGCCTCGCCTTGCCCGTCTCCAGTTGGATCAGGTCGAGGATCTCGGCCTGGCGGGCCAGAAGCAGGTCGTGGAAGCGGAGGAAGACGGCGGCGCGCCGGCGGACGGGGAGGGCGGCCCAGGCGGGCTGGGCGGCGCGGGCCCGCTCGTAGGCGGTGGCGACGTCCTCGGGGGTGGACTCGGGCAGGTCGGCCAGCTTCTCCCCGGTGAAGGGGGTGTGCCCGGCGGTGCGGCCGGATCCGACGACGCCCCGGGTGAGCTGGGCGACCACCTCGGGGGTGACCACGTCGGCCGCCGTCCGCGCGCCGGCCGGGGCGGCGGCCGGGGGGTTGGTACGGGGGGTGGGGGCGTCGGTGGAGACCTGCGAGTCCGTCATGGAGCCGAGCGTACTTCCGGGGGCGAGGCTTTGAATACCCGGCAGTAACAGCCAATCAGCGTACGGGATCCGGTACGGATGTCCCTTCCGGCGGGGGCGTGAAGGAGTCGAGCGCGGCGTCGAACTGGCCCCGGGCGGTGTCGAGCTTGTTCAGCGGCGCGGAGACCCAGACGTCGTACATCAGCCCGTTCTCCTCCCAGGCCAGATCCATGGTGTGACGCCGCCCCTCGGCGACGGTGAACCCGTCCCAGGTGAACTCCCAGAGCGCGGCGCGGAACCCGTTGTGGGTGGTCGGGGTGACGCTGCTGTCGTGGAAGCCGGGGTTGGTGTGCGGGCCGTTCTCGTCGGCCTGGGTCATCGACGCGACGGGGCCGCCGGGGACCAGGGGCTGGATGCGGACGCCGATCCGGAGGGACCTGTCCCGCGACATGTAGTAGACGCGCTTGTCGTCGTGGGAGCGGACATGCCCGTCGGGCACGGCGAGGGTGAAGCCCATGGGGTCATGGACGGTGTGGAACCCGTCGGGCGCGGGGACCGGGGGCTCCGTACGGTCCGAGGCCGAGGCTCCGGGGGCCCCGGGGGATTCCGGAGCCGGTACGGGGGCGGTGGGGCCGCCCTGGACGGGGCCGCCGGTGGCGGGCGTACGGTCCGCGGTCGCGCTCCGGCTCCCGATGGCATCCGTACGGCCGTCTCCCGCGTCGCGGGAGAGGAGGAGCCCGGCGATGCCGCCCCCGGCGAGTACGGCGGCCAGCACCCCCGCGAGCAGCGCGGTACGGCCCCGGCGCCGGGCCCGCGCGGGCTCCACCGGAGCGGGGACAGCGGCGGGGCCGGCCCGCCCGGCGGTGGGCACGTCCGCCCTGCCGACGGCCTGCGTCCGGGAGTACGAGGAAGGAGACGGAGCCGGAACCTCCGAAGCCCGAACCCCCGACGGCGAGGCGCCCGGAACGGGACCCCCCGGGGACGGGGTCTCCTGGGACGGGGCTCCCGGGGCTTGAGCACCCAGAGACGGGGCCGCCGGTGACGGGGCGTCCGGGGGCGGGGGCCCGGGGGGCAGGCTGTCCGGCGGGGGCGAGGCCGCCGGTGGGGCGGTCCCGGGCGGCGGGTCCTCAGGAGGAGGCGTCTGCGGAGTCGGCTGCTCCGGCGGCGGGCCCCCGGCGGACGGCCTCCCCGGCGGCAGCGGGGCCAGTGGGGTGCCCGTCGCGACGTACGCCGTCAGGAGCCGTTCCGCCTCGGCCGCGGTGAGCCGGTCGCCCGGTTCGCGCTCCAGGAGGCCCTGGACCAGCGGCAGCAGGGGCGCGGCCGCTGCGGGTGGCCGGATCTCGCCGGTCACCACCGCGTGCAGCACGCCCGGCAGCGAGTCACGGCGGAACGGGGACTCGCCGCTGAGCATCGCGCAGAGCAGCGCGCCGAGCGACCAGAGATCGGAGGCGGGGCCCGCGGAGACGGCGTTCAGTACCCGCTCCGGCGCCGAGTACTCGGGCGAGCCGATGAAGACACCCGGATCGGTGATCGTGGTGGCGCCGACGAGACGGGCGATACCGAAATCGGTCAGCACGACCCGGCCCGTGCCCTCCTCCAGCAGCACATTGGCCGGTTTCAGATCGCGGTGCAGCACCCCGAGCCCGTGGGCCGCGCGCAACGCGCCCAGCAGCGCGAGCGTGATCCGGGCGGCCTCGCGCACGTCGAGCGTGCCGCTCCTGAGCCGGTCGGAGAGGGAGCCGCCCTCGACCAGCTCCATGACGATGTACGGGCGGCCGTCCTCCTGCACGACATCGTGCACGACCACCACATGCGGGTGCTTGACGCGGGCGACCGCGCGCGCCTCCCGCAGCGTCGTCGCGCCCCGCCCTGCGTCGGCGTCACCACCGGCGGCGTCACCGGCAACGTGGGATCCCGTCGCGGGGAACTCCGTGGCATGGAGCTCCTTGACGGCGACGGAGCGGCCCAGCAGTTCGTCCTCCGCCCGCCACACCGTGCCCATGCCGCCCCGGCCCAGCCTGGCCCCCAGCCGGTACCGTCCGGCGATCAGCCGGCCGTCCGGCGGCCCGCCGTCCCCTGCGGGCATGCCCAGCTCCTCCCGGTCGCCCCGTGCGCACCGCACCCCGTACGCGGCGCCGCACCGTCGTACCGCACGATGCCGCACGGTGTCGCACTACGCCGCGCCACGCCGCATGCGCCCGTAGGAACGGTACGCCGCGCTCAGTAGGAGGATTCCGCCGACGCGGCGGGCGGTTCCCGCCAGCTTCTGAGGACCGCGTCGAACTGCTCGCGCGTCGTCTCCCAGTCCTCGTCGGGGCCCGACATGTAGATGGCGTACTCGGTGCCGTTGTCGTCCGAGTAGTAGATCTGGTCGATGGCGTGCCGCTTGCCGGGGTGGGTGCCCAGTTCGGTCCAGGTGAACTCCCAGATCGCGGCCTTCTGCTGGTCCCGGTAGCGGTTGGCCTGCATCTGGATCACGGTGTAGTCGAGCCGCTTCTGAAGGCTCTTCTCCATGGACTCCATGTGCTGCTGCGGAGTCTCGAAGTCCGGGTTGTCGATGCTGATACGGAGGAAGTGGAGCCCGCCGTCCGGGCTGTAGTCGATCTGCCCGGTGCCCTCCACCCGCTCCCAGTCCTCGGGCACGGTGACGCTGAAGCCCTCCGGCGCCTCGATCCGCTTCCACCCCGGCTCGACGGTGTCGCCGGGGGTCTCGTCGCCGGTGGGCCGCGCCGCGCCGCCCGTACCGGAGCCGCCGGCCGCGTCCGTGGAGCCGCCCGGGTACTGGAGGGCGAGATACCCCGCGCCGCCGCCGAGGACCGCCGCCACGACGAGCGCGACGACCGCCGTACGCCACCGGCCGCGCCGCTTCTGGCCCCCGCGCGCCGGTACGGAGGAGGACGGTCCCGTTCCGGGGTCCGCCCCGGGGACGGTCGCGGGCCCCGGCATCGGCCCGGCCGGGGGCAGCACCGCCGAACCGGGTACGCCGAAACCGGAGCCGCCGGATCCGCTCGTACCACCCGAACCGCTCGTACCACCCGAACCGTTGGCACCACCCGGACCGTTGGCACCACCGGCACCACCGGAGACACCCGCGCCGATCGTGTCCCCGGGGCCGCCCGCGCTCCCGGCGTGCGCGGGCGCGGCCGGGACCGCGGCAGCGCCGTCCACCGCGACCTGCCGCGTCACATACGCCGTCGCCGCCTCCGGTCCCGACGGCGCGCCGCCCTCCCCGGGGGTACGGCCCTCCGCCGCATCCCGGAGCAGCCGCGCGCACTCCGCGAGATCCGGCCGCTTCTCCGGGTCCTTGGCGAGCAGCGCGGTGATGACGGGGGCGAGCGGGCCCGCGTGGCCGGGGTGGTCCGGTTCGTCGGCGACGACCGCCTGCATGGTGGTCAGCGGGGAGCCACGGCGGAACGGGGAGGTACCCTCCACCGCCGTGTAGAGGGTGACGCCCAGCGACCAGAGGTCGGAGGCGGGGCCGGGGTCCTTGCCGCGTACCCGTTCGGGCGCCAGATAGTCGATGGAGCCGACCAGTTCACCTGTCTTGGTGATGGTCGAGTCACCCTCGATCGCGGCTATCCCGAAGTCGGTGAGCAGGATGCTGCCGTCCCGCGCGAGCAGCACGTTCCCGGGTTTCACATCGCGGTGCAGCACCCCGGCGGCGTGCGCCGCGCCCAGCGCGCCGAGGACCCCGAGGCCGATCCTGGCCGCCTCGGTCGGTTCGATCCGGCCCCGCTCCTTGGTGGCGTCGGCGAGCGAGGGGCCGTCCACGTACTGCATGACGATCCAGGGGCGGCCGTCGTGGTGGAGGACGTCATGGACGGTGACGACGGAGGGGTGGGTGATCCGGGCGGCGGCCCGCGCCTCCTTCTGGGTGCGCTGGTGCAGGACCGCGCGGTCCGCCTCGGAGGCGTACCGGCCGGCGGTCAACTCCTTGATGGCGACCGTGCGGTGCAGCATCTCGTCGTGCGCGCGCCACACCCGGCCCATGCCGCCGCTGCCGATGGACTCGCCCAGCCGGTACCGCCCGGCGAGCACCGGCCCGGCGCCGACGGCGGTACCGTTCGGCCCCGTACCGCGCGCCCCCGCATCGCGAGCACCCGTATCACGCGCCCCCGTACCGCCACCCGCGCCCGCGCCTGTCATCGCGCCCCTTCCCGCGCCGGCGCCGGTGTTCGCGCCCGTACCCTGCGCATGCATCACGTCCCCTGCCCCGTTCCTCGGGATCACAGGGTACGGAGCGAACACCGTGGCGGGAACCTCGGGGGCGCGCCGGTGCGGTGCCTCAGCGGGTGACCCGGTAGTTGCCGGTGGCCTGTTGATAGATCTCGGTGACCTTGTCGCGCTGGTCTTCCGGACCGATCACCTGCACTATGTGGTACCGGCCCGCGACGATCATCGCCAGGTTCCGGACGTAGACCTCCCGTCCGCTGCTGTCCTGCCAGGTGTACTGACCCTCCGCCATGGCCTGCTGCCCCACGTCGATCCGGCGTACGCCGGTGGAACTCGACCACGACGAGTCGCGCAGCGGCTGGAGTTCACGCTCCTTGTCGCTCTGGTAGACGAGCGGGTCGTCGCCGTTGTCCGCGACGCTGTCCCGGCCGGGGACGACGATCAGTGTGAAGCCGCCCCCGTTGAAGCGGACTTGGCCGCTGTCGTTGATGGGGCTGCGCTGCCAGGTCTTGTCGACGGCCGTACGGAACCCTTCGGTGTCCTGCCGTATCGCGTACCCCTGGGCGAGTTCGGGCGGGGGCCCGTCGGTCTGGGGCGCGGTGGTGTCGGCTCCTCCGGCCGGCCCTTCGGGGGGCGGTGATTCCCCTGAGGGGGTCCGGGGGGCCGAAGTGGCGCCCGGGCTCTCCTCGCTGACGCTCTGTCCCTGCTGTGCCGCGTCGTTCCTGGGCAGGAAGAGCATGGCGTACGCGATGCCACCGACGACGAGGAGCAGGATCAGGAGGAGCAGGGTGCGGCCCAGGGCGCGCGGGCCGCGCCCGCCCTCGTCCCGCTCGTCCCACTCCTCGCGAGCGGCCCGGCCGGCCCGGTCGCGCCGGTCCGTCCGGTCGCGCCGGTCCCGGCGTCCCGCGCGCTCCGGGGCCTCGTCGAAGCGGTCCTCCTGGTGGAAGAGCTCCTCGGTCTCCGGGCTCAGCGACCCCCGCTCGTCCCGCGACCCCCTCGGCTCCCGCGGCTCGTACGGCCGGAGTCCGTCGGCCGCGCCGCGCAGCGGCGTCCCCGCGGCCATCGCCGTCCCGGAAGCCGCCGCCTTTCCGGCCTTCCCCGGCTTAGCGGGCTTCTCCTTCCGTTCGCCGCCCTTCTTCTGACGGTGCTTCCCGTGCCGCAGATCGCGGCGGCGCCTGCGGCGGACCAGCTCGCCCCTGCGCCGCTTGATGGGCAGCTTGGTGGCGTCCTCGGAGAGCAGCGGCACGACGTCGAGTCCGGCCTCGGGCTCCGGCGCGGAGCGTATGAGCGAGCGGAGCCAGCCGCGCAGCTCCTCGAAGTCCGGGCGCTCGGTGGGGTCCTGCCGCAGCAGCGACTCGACCACGGGGCGGAGCGGGCCGCACTCCTCGGCGAACGCGGGCGGCTCCGCGCAGACGAGCTGCACCAGCTCGATCGCGCTCTCCTCCGGGTACGGGGCGTGGCCCTGCACCGCGCGGTAGAGCAGCGCGCCCAACGCCCACAGGTCGGTGGCGGGGCCGATGGGCGGCGCGAGCTGCCAGTTGCCGTGGACGGGGCCCGCCTGCTCGGGCGACCAGCGCTCGGTGACCGCGCCGACCAGGGCGATCCTGGCCTGCCGGGCGCGCTCGGCGGCGAGCGGGGTGGCGGGGCCCCGGTAGGCGGGGGTGGTGCCGCTCGCCATCACCTCGTCCCACCGGCCGCCGCCGCTCCGGGCCATCACCAGGTCGGTGCCGTGGTGCGGGTCCTCGTCGCCGGGTCCGCCGTACGGTGCCGGGTCGCCGCCGGGGAGGCCGCCGCCCGCGGGGAGCGAGCCGGAGGTGTCGCTCCAGGGCGCGGGGCCGTCCCGCCAGGTCCCGGCGAGCCGGGGGCGGTAGGGGGTGGGCGGTTCCTCGTCCTCGTCGGCGTCGCCGTCGGCGTCCCCGTCCGGGTCGAAGGAGAAGCCGCGCGGCTGGGCCCACCAGTCGGGGTCGGGCCCGGCGGGGCGTACGGGCTCCTCGGGCCGCCCGCCGTCCGCGCTCCCGGTACCGGTGCTGATCCCGCTACCGGTGCTGGTGCTGGTTCCCGTGGTGGTTCCGGTGCCGGTTCCCGTGCCGACGCCGCCGGTACCGGCACCCGCGTCGGCGCCCTCCGTGCCCTCCGCGCCCTCTCCCGCGCCCGTTCCCGCCGTTCCGGTGCCCGTTCCCGCGCTCAGACCGCCCGTGCCCGTACCGGCGCTCCCCGCACCCGTAACACCGGCACCGCCCGCACCACCGGCACCGCTGGTGCTGCCACTGCGCGGTTCGGGCAGCGGGGGGATGACGGTCCCGCCGGTGGTCTGCTCCTCGCTGGCCTGGGCGGCGGCGCGTGCGCCCGCGCGGTACGCGGCGATCGCGCCGGCGCGCGCGGCGCGGATGTCGCCCGAGGCGCTCCCGCTCGGCAGCGAGGGACGGCCGCCGTACGGGGCGGGCGCCCCGGGGGGCGAGGTGCGCGGCCGGGGGAAGGCGCCGGACGTACCGGAGGAGGCGTTCTCGTCGTACGGGGCGTCCCGAGGCGCCCGTTCCAGCTCGGCGCGGCCGGTGGCGCCGGGCACGCCCACCGTCGGCCCCGGGTCGTACGCGGGGCCCTGGCGGGTGGTGCCGGGGACTCCCCCGGAGCCGGACGGCGCGAACCCCTCGGGGAGTCCGAGCCGCCCTGGTGAACCGAGCCTTCCGTCCGTTCCCGCATGCCCTTCCAGGCCGTGCGGAGGCGCCTCGTCGGCCTGTTCGGGCTCTTGACTCTGCCCCGGGGAGTGCCCCTCGGGCCGCCCCTGGGCGTAGGGGCCGGCGACCGGCTCCGGGTCCGGATCCGGCGGTTCCGGTACCGGTGCGTAACCGCACAGCGCCTCTTCGGCCGCGCCCGCGGCGAGCCCGGTCAGCACGACCCGGCCGTCGTCGCAGACGAGCACGGTACGGACGGTGATGTTCCGGTGGGTCCAGCCGTGTGCGTGGACCACGCGGACGGCGGTGAGCACGTCGGAGGCGATCTCGGCGGCCCTGAAGGGGTTCAGCGGCCGTTCGGCGAGGAGCGCGGCGAGCGGCCTGGCGGCGATCAGCTCGCTCACTATCCACAGCGACCCGGCCTCGGCGAAGACGTCGAAGACCTGGTCGAGGCGGGGGTGGTCGGGGATCTGGGCGGCGCTCTGCGCGGCCTCGATGGCCCGCCGTACCGCCGGATCGGTATGTCTGCGTGCCGTACGTCCGTGGACCCGCCGGGGCGGCCCGCCGTCGGTCTCCACGACCTCGGCCTCCACGACCTCCGGCAGCGGCACCTGCCTGACGAGGACTTCCTGTCCGCTGTACGTGTCGAACGCGCGCGTCTCGACGAGCTCGTACTCGTCGGAGGGCGGCAACGGCAGGCGATAGCGGTCTGCGAGCACTCGACCCGCGTATTCGTCCACGACGCCTCCCCACAAACAGGCCGTCTCCTGGTCACGGAGACCCGCGTAACCGCCAATTCCGGTCGTCTACCGGCTCATTGTGGATGCGTACGGTTCGCGAGGTCTCACGATACGTGGCGGCGGGTGAACATGCCGCCGGGTCGAGGCAACCCGCTGCGGAACGTTCGCATCCGGTATTCCGCATCCTTCCCGTCCACGGCCGGAACTCACCCGTCCGTTCGGACCTCTCAGTCCTTGGGCGCGAACGTCGCGTGCGCGGTCTCCCGGAGGGTCTTGCACTCGGTGTCGTCCCACCGGTCGGCCGCACAGCTCACCATGATCGAGTAACCGTGGGTACTGTCGATCTTGAAGCCCCGGTTGAGCACCCGTATTCGCTGACCGCCCTGGTCACGCTCGAATTCCCAGTCGGCGGCGGTCGGATAGCCGTTGTACGAGACCGATGTGATGCCCAGCAGCTTGTAATTACCGCTACTGCCCGCAACGGTCGGCTCCGCCTTCCGCCAGGCCGCCGCCGCGTCGTCGGTGGGCCCGGAGGTGAAGTCGACCTGGACGCGCGGGAAGGCCCCGGAGGACCTGTTGTAGATGCCCCCGGAGTTCGCTCCGGCGACGTCGGTGCGTTTGAACCCCTCCGGCATCGCCATCGAGAACCGGAACCGGCCGTCGCTCACCGTGGTGTACCCGGCGGGAAGTCCGGCCTTGTCGCCGCTGTCGTCGCCACTCTTTCCCTTGCCCTTGTTCCCGCTCTTGTCGTCGTCGGAGCCGGAACCGTCCGCCGGGTCGGCGCTCTTGCCGGAGCGGTCCTCGCCGGAATCGTCACCGGAATCGCCGTCGGAGTCGTCGCCGGATTTCGCGCTGCCGGTGGCGACGGTGCCCTGGCCGTCCGCGTCCGCGCTCTTGCCGGCGTCCGGACCCCCGTCCGCGCCCGCGCTCTTGGCGACGGCCGGCGCGTCCTTGCCGCCGCTCGCGCCGGAGCCCGCGTTCTCGTCGCCGCCGGTGAGGGCGACGACCAGGATCGTGGTGAACAGGGCCACCACGGCGACGATCGCGATGATCACCAGCGTGCGCCGGGGCACCACATCGGTGAGCGAGGGGCGCGATCCGGCCGAACGGTACGTGACCGCCCCGGCCCCCGGACCCGGCGCGGCCGGGGCGGCGGATCCGGCGCCGACGGAGGCGGAGGCGGCGGCCACCGGCGCACCGCGCCCGGAACGCTGCGCTCCGCGCGCCCGGTCGCCGCCCGAATCCCCGGCGCCCCGGCCGGACTCCTCGGGCAGCACCACCATCGGGACGGCCCGGGTGGCGTCGAGCGGCGGCTCCGGCTCCGTCTCCGGCGCCTGGACGACATCCTCCAGCAGGGCCCGCGCGCCCGCGTCGTCGAGCCGCCGCTCGGGGTCCTTGGCGAGCAGCCCGTAGATGACCTCGCTGAGCGGGCCCGCGTTCTTCGGCGGGTCGAGCGGCTCGGTCATCACGGCGGTCAGAGTGGCGATCGCCGAGCCCTTGTCGTACGGAGGGCACCCCTCCACCGAGGCGTAGAGCAGTCCGCCGAGCGACCAGAGGTCGGCGGCGGGGCCCGGCTTGTGGCCCCGGGCGCGCTCCGGCGAGATGTACGAGGGGGCGCCGACCAGCATGCCGGTGGAGGTGACCGACGGGTCGCCCTCGACCTGGGCGATCCCGAAGTCGGTGAGGACGACCCGGCCGTCCTCGGCGATGAGCACATTGGACGGCTTCACATCGCGGTGCAGAATGCCCTCGCGGTGCGCCGAGCGCAGCACGTCGAGGATGGCGAGCCCGACCTCGGCGGCCCGTCTCGGCGTCAGCAGCCCGTCCTCGCGGATGGCTTCGGCGAGCGACTTGCCCTCGACCAGCTCCATGACGATCCAGGGCCGGTCGTCCTCGTCCACGACGTCGAAGACGGTGACCGCGCCGTTGTTACGGATCCGGGCGATCGCCTTGGCCTCGCGCAGGGTGCGGGTGATGAGCCGGCGCTTCTCGTCCTCGTCGATGCTGGAGGGGAAGCGGAGTTCCTTCACCGCGACGGTACGGCCCAAGGTCTCGTCCAGCGCCCGCCACACGGTGCCCATACCGCCGCGGCCGAGCACGCCTTCGAGCCGGTACCTGCCGGCGAGCAGGCGCCCCTCCGGGGCGTCCTCGACCTTCGTCCCCGCGTCCTTCCGAGGTTCCCGCACCGTGTCCCGCGACTGCTCCGACTCCGACATGCGTCCCCTCTGCGATCCCTGATCCTGGCCCGCGACTGCCCGCGCGGCGCGGTGCCGTAACACGCCCTGGCAGAGCCTTCATTGTCCCTCACTCCGGGACGGCCACTGCTCGCGGGTCCGGCGGACCCGCACGGCCCGGCCCGGCGGAGAAGCCCTACTGTGCCACTACCCCCGGCCCGTCCCCGCACCCCGCGGCCCGGGCACCCGTCCGAAAAAGGGAACGTATGCCCGCAACCGGTGAGCCCACTGTGACGTATGACATCGGAGGGGGGTGACGGGAGTATGCCCTACGCCCGCTCTCCCGCCGCCACCGAGCCCCGCTCCCGCGCTCCCCCGCGATCGGCGCGACACCCGCCACCGGCCGCTCAACTCCCGCCCCGTCACCCGGGCACGATGTCCGGCGCCCCCAGCCGTGCCGCGTCCGCCGTCTGGTCGTCCGGCTGCCGCTGCGACTCCCGCTCCGCCTCCACCCGCTTCTCGTAGTGCTCCACCTCCCGCTCCATCTGGTCCTTGTCCCACCCCAGCACCGGCGCCATCAGCTCCGCGCACTCCCGGGCGCTCCGCGTGCCCCGGTCGAAGGTCTCGATCGAGATCCGGGTGCGACGCGTCATCACATCGTCGAGATGGCGCGCCCCTTCGTGCGAGGCCGCGTACACCACCTCGGCCCGCAGATAGTCCTCGGCGCCGCCGAGCGGCCGGCCGAGCCCCGGCTCGGCGGCGATCAGCTCCAGGACCTCCTCCACCAGCGTCCCGTAGCGGTTCAGCAGATGCTCCACGCGGGCCACATGGATACCGGTCCGCGCGGCCATCCGGACCCGCGCGTTCCAGAGCGCCGGATACCCCTCGGCCCCCAGCAGCGGCACCTCCTCCGTGACGCACTCCGCGACCCGCTGGTCGAGGCCGTGCACCGCCTCGTCCACCGCGTCCTTGGCCATCACCCGGTACGTCGTGTACTTGCCGCCCGCGACGACGACCAGGCCCGGCACCGGGTGGGCGACCGTGTGCTCGCGCGACAGCTTGCTCGTCGCGTCGGACTCCCCGGCGAGCAGCGGGCGCAGCCCCGCGTACACCCCCTGGACGTCGTCCCGGGTCAGCGGAGTCCGCAGCACCGCGTTGACCCGTTCGAGGAGATAGTCGATATCGGCGCTGGAGGCCGCCGGGTGCGCCTTGTCGAGATCCCAGTCGGTGTCCGTGGTCCCCACGATCCAGTGCCGGCCCCAGGGGATCACGAAGAGCACGGACTTCTCGGTGCGCAGGATCAGCCCCGTGGACGAGTTGATCCGGTCCTTGGGGACGACGAGATGGATCCCCTTGGAGGCGCGGACATGGAACTGCCCGCGCTCGGCGATCAGCGCCTGGGTGTCGTCCGTCCACACCCCGGTCGCGTTGACGACCTGCTTGGCCCGGATCTCGTACTCCCCCGCCCCGCCGCGCCGGGCGCTCTCCATGTCCCGCACCCGGACCCCGACGACCCGCTCGCCCTCCCGCAGAAAGCCCACCACCCGCGCCCGGTTGGCGACCTGTGCGCCATAGGTGGCGGCGGTGCGCACCAGGGTCGCCACATACCGCGCGTCGTCCATCTGGGCGTCGTAGTACTGCAAGGCGCCGACCAGGGCGTCCTTCTTCAGACAGGGCGCCACCCGCAGGGCGTGCCGGCGGGAGAGGTGGCGGTGGACGGGGAGACCCCGGCCGTGCCCGGAGGAGACCGACATCGCGTCGTACAGCGCGACGCCCGAGCCCGCGTACAGCCGCTCCCAGCCCTTGTGCTGCAACGGGTAGAGGAACGGCACCGGTTTGACCAGGTGGGGCGCGAGCTTCTCCAGCAGCAGCCCGCGCTCCTTGAGGGCCTCGCGCACGAGGGTGAAGTCCAGCATCTCCAGATAGCGCAGGCCGCCGTGGATCAGCTTGCTCGATCTGCTCGACGTGCCGGAGGCCCAGTCGCGCTCCTCCACCAGACCGGTCGCCAGGCCCCGGGTCGCGGCGTCGAGCGCGGTCCCCGCGCCGACCACCCCCGCGCCCACGACCAGCACGTCCAGTTCACGCTCGGCCATCGTGGCGAGCGCCTGCGCACGCTCCGCCGGTCCCAGTGTCGCTGTCTTCACCGCACGCCTCCCGTCGTCCCCCACTGATCGGGCCCACGTCTCGATTCTGTCCGCACTCCCCGACTTCAGCCACCGGCTGTGGACAACCCCGCCCGCCCCGCGCCCGGCCCCCGCCCGGCCCTCCAACGCCCCTCGCCCGGCGCCCGTGTCACCCCCCGGAAACGCCACCACGACGCCCCGGCCGCACAATGCGACAGAACGGTCATATTTACGCCTAGTCTGACATTGCGCTCGCTCGTTCTGTCCACACGGCTTGCGCTCACAGCCCACTCCGGCTAGGGCCTGTCTGGGGTTGTGATCTGGCAGATCACGACCCCAGACAGGCCCTAAGGGAAGGACGGCCACCGCCATGCCCGCAGACCTCGCCGTCATCGGACTCGGTCATCTCGGACTGCCCCTCGCCCAGGCCGCCGTGACCGCCGGGATCCAGACCGTCGGCTACGACACCGACCCCCGCCCCGTCGCCGCGCTCGCCGCCGGCCACACCCCGGTCGAGGGGCCGCTCACCGCCTCCGACGTCCGCCGGATGCTCGCCCGCGGCTTCCGGCCCACCACCAGCCCGGCCGAGCTGGGCCGGGTCCGTACCGCCGTGCTCTGCGCGCCCACCCCCCTCCGCGCCGACCACACCCCCGACCTCACCGCGCTCGGCGAGGCGGCCCGCGCGCTCGCCGCCCGGCTCCGCCCGCACACCACCGTGCTCCTCGCCTCGCCCGCACCGCCCGGCACCACCGAAGGCCTCCTGCGCACCCTGCTGGAGGAGGGCTCCGGGCTCCGCGCGGGACGGGACTTCCACCTCGCGTACGCGCCCAGCCGGCTCGACCCCGGCAACCGCACCCACGGACCCGCCAACACCCCCCAGGTGATCGGCGGCCTCACCCCCGCCTGCACCGAGTCCGCCGCCGCGTTCCACGGCCGCCTCACCGACAAGGTCGTACGGGCCCGGGGCCCCCGCGAGGCGGAGATGGCGGGGCTCCTCGAAACCACCTTCCGGCATGTCAACATCGCCCTGGTCAACGAGATGGCCGTGCTCTGCCACGACCTCGGCGTGGACATCTGGGACGTCATCCGCTGCGCCGAGACCAAGCCCTTCGGCTTCCAGGCGTTCCGCCCCGGCCCCGGCGTCGGCGGCCACGGCGTACCGCTCGCCCCGGGCCACCCCCTCCGGCTGGCCGGGCTCGCCCAGGAGATCAACAACCGCATGCCGGAGTACGTCATCCAGCGCTGCACCACCCTCCTCAACGAGCACGGCAAGTCGGCGCGCGCCGCCAGGGTGCTGCTCCTGGGCGTCACCTACAAGCCCGACCTCGCCGACCAGGAGCGCTCACCGGCCACCGAGATCGCCCAGCGGCTGATGGACCTGGGCGCGGCGGTCAGCTACCACGACCCCTATGTCCCCGGCTGGCGGGTACGCGAGCGCCCCGTACCCCGCGCGGACTCCCTCTACGAGGCCGCCGCCAACGCCGATCTGACGGTGCTGCTCCAGCACCACCGCACGTACGACCTCCAGGGCCTCGCGGTCAAGGCGCAACTCCTGCTGGACACCCGGGGCGCGAGCCCGGCGGGCGCCGCGTACCGCCTCTGAGGCGCGAAGTATCGGGAGAAATATCGCGGGGACGGCTGCCGGAGCCGGCTGCTACTGTCCTGGGCTGTCGTGTGCAAGTCATGCATGCGCCATTTTTCCCAGGGGGGATATCACCATGAGCAACTCCGCACCGCCACCAGGCAACCCGTTCGCCCAGGGCGCGGTGCCGCCCGCGCCGTACGCCCCGCCGCCCGCGCCCGTACGGGACAACCTGGCGCTCGGCCTGCTGGCGGCCGTGGTCGCCGCGCTGGTCTCGGCCGGGATCTACGGCGCGATCGCCGGGGCCATCGAGCGCGAGGTGGGGTGGGCGGCCATCGGCGTCGGCTTCCTGATCGGCCTCGCCGCCGGCAAGGCGGGCGGACCCGGCCCCGTGCTGCCCGTGGTGAGCGCCGCGCTGGCGATCGGGGCGGTCTATCTCGGCCAGATCCTGGGCATCGCCATCCTCATCGGCAAGAGCATGAACCTCGCCGTGACGGACATCCTCGTCGACCACTTCGGGGAGCTGACCCGGGCCTGGAGCGAGGGCGCCGGCGCCATGACGCTGCTCTTCTTCGCGCTGGCCGTCTTCGCCGCGTTCTCGGGCGCCAAGAAGGCAGCGTCCTGAGAGGCACAGGAGAGACAGAGGTGGCCGCTTCCTCACCACGGAAGCGGCCACCTGTATGTCACTCGCTCTGCCGATCACGGCAGCACGCCAGGGCGAGCGTTCAGCGCCGGTGCTGCGAGTCCGCCACCGTCACCTCGACGCGCTGGAACTCCTTCAGCTCGCTGTAGCCCGTCGTCGCCATCGCCCGGCGCAGCGCGCCGAAGAAGTTCATCGACCCGTCCGGGATGTGCGAGGGGCCCGTCAGGACCTCCTCCGTCGTACCGACGATGCCCAGGTCCACCAGCTTGCCGCGCGGCACGTCCTCGTGAACGGCCTCCATGCCCCAGTGGCGCCCCTTGCCCGGCGCGTCCGTGGCACGGGCCAGCGGCGATCCGATCATCACGGAGTCCGCGCCGCAGGCGATCGCCTTGGGCAGGTCGCCGGACCAGCCGACGCCGCCGTCCGCGATGACATGGACATACCGGCCGCCGGACTCGTCCATGTAGTCGCGCCGCGCAGCCGCCACATCCGCGACGGCCGTGGCCATCGGAACCTGGATGCCCAGCACGTTACGGGTGGTGTGCGCGGCGCCGCCGCCGAAGCCGACCAGGACACCCGCGGCGCCGGTCCGCATCAGATGCAGGGCCGCGGTGTACGTGGCGCAGCCGCCGACGATCACCGGGACGTCCAGCTCGTAGATGAACTGCTTCAGGTTCAGCGGCTCGGCGGCGCCCGAGACATGCTCGGCGGAGACCGTCGTCCCCCGGATGACGAAGATGTCGACCCCGGCGTCCACGACGGCCTTGGAGAACTGCGCGGTGCGCTGCGGCGAGAGCGCGGCGGCCGTGACGACCCCCGAGTCCCGCACCTCCTTGATACGCCGCCCGATCAGCTCCTCCTTGATCGGCTCGGCGTAGATCTCCTGGAGCCTGCGGTTCGCGGTCGCCCCGTCCAGCCCGGCGATCTCGTCGAGCAGCGGCTCCGGGTCCTCGTACCGGGTCCACAGACCCTCCAGGTTGAGCACCCCCAGACCGCCCATCTCGCCGATGCGGATGGCGGTGCGCGGCGAGACCACGGAGTCCATCGGCGCGGCCAGGAACGGCAGCTCGAACCGGTAGGCGTCGATCTGCCAGGCGATCGAGACCTCCTTCGGGTCCCGGGTGCGCCGGCTGGGGACGACGGCGATGTCGTCGAAGGCGTACGCCCTGCGGCCGCGCTTGCCGCGCCCGATCTCGATCTCAGTCACGATGTGTGGCCTTTCCCTCTACGTCTGCCGTCCCAGTATCCCCGCGCTCACTCCTCAAGGAGGACCTGGGTGAAGTCGACCACGTGGACGGAATCGTCAGCGCCCGGTGTAGTTGGGCGCCTCGACCGTCATCTGGATGTCGTGGGGGTGGCTCTCCTTGAGCCCCGCCGAGGTGATGCGGACGAAGCGGCCCTTGCGTTCCATCTCGTCGATGGAGGCCGCGCCCACGTACCCCATCGTCTGGCGCAGCCCGCCGACGAGCTGGTGGAGTACGGCGGCGAGCGGGCCCCGGTAGGGGACCTGGCCCTCGATGCCCTCGGGGACGAGCTTGTCGTCGGAGGCGACCTCGGCCTGGAAGTAGCGGTCCTTGGAGTAGGAGCGGCCCTGGCCGCGCGACTGCATCGCGCCGAGGGAGCCCATGCCGCGGTACGACTTGAACTGCTTGCCGTTGATGAACTGGAGCTCGCCCGGCGACTCCTCGCACCCGGCGAGCAGGCTGCCCAGCATCACCGTGCTGGCCCCGGCGGCGAGCGCCTTGCCGATGTCGCCGGAGTACTGGAGGCCGCCGTCGCCGATGACCGGGATACCGGCGGCGTGGCACGCCACCGCGGCCTCGTAGATCGCCGTGACCTGCGGGACGCCGATCCCGGCGACGACCCGGGTGGTGCAGATGGAGCCCGGCCCGACGCCGACCTTGACGCCGTCGACGCCCGCGTCGATCAGCGCCTGGGCGCCGTCCCTGGTGGCGATGTTGCCGCCGATGATGTCGACCGGGACGCTCGACTTGATCTTGGACATCCAGCTCAGCGCGTTGCTGTTGTGGCCGTGCGAGGTGTCCACGACGAGGAAGTCGACGCCCGCGGCGGCGAGCGCCTGGGCGCGCTCCAGCGCCTCGGGGCTGGCGCCGACGGCCGCGCCGACGAGCAGCCGGCCCTCGGCGTCCTTCGCCGCGTTGGGGTACTTCTCCGCCTTGACGAAGTCCTTGACGGTGATCAGGCCCTTGAGGATGCCCGCGTCGTCGACGAGCGGCAGCTTCTCGATCTTGTGGCGGCGCAGGAGCTGCATCGCGTCCACACCGGAGATGCCGACCTTGCCGGTGACCAGCGGCATCGGGGTCATGACCTCGCGCACCTGACGGGTACGGTCACCCTCGAAGGCCATGTCACGGTTGGTGACGATGCCGAGCAGCTTGCCCGCCTGGTCGGTGACCGGGACCCCGCTGATCCGGAACTTGGCGCAGAGCTGATCCGCCTCGGCGAGCGTCGCGTCCGGGTGGACCGTGATCGGGTCGGTCACCATGCCGGACTCGGAGCGCTTCACCAGGTCGACCTGGTTGGCCTGGTCGGCGATGGAGAGGTTGCGGTGCAGGACGCCGACGCCGCCCTGGCGGGCCATGGCGATCGCCATCCGGGACTCGGTGACCTTGTCCATCGCGGCGGAGAGCAGCGGGATGTTCACCTTGACGTTCCGCGAGACCAGAGACGCGGTGTCCACCTCGTTGGGCAGCACTTCCGAGGCGCCGGGCAGCAGCAGCACGTCGTCGTATGTCAGCCCGAGCGTCGCGAATTTCCCGGGCACTCCGTCGACGTTTGCAGTCATGACACCTTCCCCAAATGGCCTTGATCGGTGCGGATGTCCATGCTAACGGCCTCTGCGGGCCTCTCATTCCACGCCGGAGATCACCGATCGGGCTTTGTACGTTCGTACGGCGAACCACCCCGCCCCCGGCACGGTCACCCTCCGTGACCCCTCCGTGAGCCCTCCGGCGACCGCGCCCCGCAACCGCCGCCGCCCTCCTCCTACTGCTCGGCGAGCGCCCGCAGCCTGCTCAGGGCGCGGTGCTGGGCGACCCGTACCGCCCCCGGGGACATCCCCAGGAGCTGCCCGGTCTCCTCCGCGGTGAGCCCGACCGCGACCCTCAGCACCAGCAGCTCCCGCTGGTTCTCGGGCAGGTTGGCCAGGAGTTTCTTCGCCCACTCGGCATCGCTGCTGAGCAGTGCGCGCTCCTCGGGGCCGAGCGAGTCGTCGGGCCGCTCGGGCATCTCGTCGGAGGGGACGGCGGTGGATCCGGGGTGGCGCATCGCGGCCCGCTGGAGGTCGGCGACCTTGTGCCCGGCGATGGCGAAGACGAACGCCTCGAAGGGGCGTCCGGTGTCGCGGTAGCGCGGCAGCGCCATGAGGACGGCGACGCAGACCTCCTGCGCGAGGTCCTCCACGAAGTGGCGAGCGTCACCCGGCAGCCGGTTCAGCCGCGTACGGCAGTAGCGCAGCGCGAGCGGGTGGACGCGGGCGAGCAGATCGTGGGTTGCCCGTTCGTCCCCGTCGACGGCGCGGTGAACGAGCGCACCGATCACCGTGGGCTCGTCTTCGCGCATCGGTCCATGGTGCCTTGGCGCCTGATGCTCGGTGGCACCGCGTCCGTAGTTGTGCACTGAAGCGTTATGAGCGGGTGCGGCAGAACTCATTCCCTGCGCTCTCCCCTCGCGCTCGTCCGACTCGTCCCCGTGGAGGTCCACATCTCAAGGATGCGGCATAGCGCGGGAAACGGGTGTGTACGGGCGTACGTTTGCCTCACCAGGCGCCCGGAAAGCGCCGCTCGCGACGCCGAAAACGCCCCCTCTCCGGCGGGGAATTTCCCTGCGGAACGCCCCGGAACCACCCCGGGAACCCGCCCGGGGGACCGCTGGGCCGCCCGCCGCCGTGCGTCGTCGGCGGGCGGAGCACCGGGGCCGGCCGCGCGGGCGGGGCGCGGCGCGGCGAAGGGGGTCGCCGCAGGTCAGCGGACCAGACCCCAGCGGAAGCCGAGCGCCACCGCATGCGCGCGGTCCGAGGCGCCGAGCTTCTTGAAGAGGCGCCGGGCGTGCGTCTTGACCGTGTCCTCCGAGAGGAACAGCTCTCGGCCGATCTCCGCGTTGGAGCGGCCGTGGCTCATGCCTTCGAGCACCTGGATCTCCCGCGCGGTGAGCGTGGGCGCCGCGCCCATCTCGGCGGAGCGGAGCCGGCGCGGGGCGAGCCGCCAGGTCGGGTCGGCGAGCGCCTGGGTCACCGTCGCGCGCAACTCGGCGCGCGAGGCGTCCTTGTGCAGATAGCCGCGGGCCCCGGCGGCGACCGCGAGCGCGACGCCGTCCAGATCCTCCGCGACCGTGAGCATGATGATGCGGGCCCCGGGGTCGGCCGAGAGCAGCCGGCGGACGGTCTCCACACCGCCGAGCCCGGGCATCCGTACGTCCATCAGAATGAGATCCGACCGATCGGCGCCCCAGCGGCGGAGGACTTCCTCGCCGTTGGCCGCGGTCGTCACGCGCTCGACGCCGGGCACGGTCGCGACCGCGCGGCGGAGCGCCTCTCGGGCAAGCGGGGAGTCGTCGCAGACGAGGACGGATGTCATGACCGTCCTCCGCAGCTAGTGCGCGTCACCTTGAGCCTCCAGGCTGGTACATGTCGTCACCTGTGCGATTGACGCTCTCGGACATGTGCCCGATCGCTCATTCTCTCAACCGCCTCGCACCTTCAACGACGGTCACTCGAAAGAGTTACGGGTCCACGAGCCCGGTTCGGCACTCCCCGTAAGGGGGCGCACACGGAGCAGAGCGGGAGCGCGTCCATGCGCTACCCGATCGGAGTCATGCCCCATTTAGCGGCTTTTCTTCACTTTTGGTGGTGTCTGTAGCTAGATTCGCAATGAGTCATATTTACATCTACTTACATAGTAGATGTACCGTCGGGAGCACCGGAGCGGGTACGCGCTGGGCTCGCACCCGGCGCACGCCCGGCGTCCAAGCGGCCCGGATCCGCCTCAGCACGGTTTCAAGGGGACATGAGCAATGGCAGATTTCTCCCGCCTTCCCGGACCGAACGCAGATCTGTGGGACTGGCAGCTCCTCGCGGCCTGCCGCGGGGTGGACAGTTCGCTCTTCTTCCACCCGGAGGGGGAAAGAGGCGCGGCACGGAGCGCGCGCGAGAACTCGGCGAAAGAGGTGTGCATGCGGTGCCCGGTCCGCGCGGAGTGCGCGGCACACGCGCTGGCGGTGAGGGAGCCGTACGGCGTGTGGGGCGGACTGACCGAGGACGAGCGCGAGGAGCTGATGGGACGGGCGCGCACCCGGCTGATCACCACGCATTCCGCGGCCCACTCCGGCGGCCACTCCACCAGCGGTCATTCCGCCGGTCATTCCGGCGGCCATTCCACCGGTCATTCCGCCGGCCACTCGGTGGCGCCCTCGTCCGCGGTACGGCACCACGACGACTGATCCGGCACCGCGTCCACTGTGGAAAGAAACGTTTCTGCAACTCCCCTGCGGGCGGCACTGTCCCGCGAGCGTTCCCCGCGGGATCCCCTCCGGGAAATCACCACGACGTCCGCACCGGGCCCGATTAGCGTAGGCGGGTATGAAGCTTCTGACCGTGAATGTGGGACAGCCGAAGGCCGTGGAGTACACCGACGCGCCCGGTGGCGCCACGGGGATCGACAAGCGCCCCGCCGAGGGCCCCGTCCAGGTGGCCGATCCGGGGCCCAAGGGGGTGGGGGCGAGCGGGCTGCTGGGCGACTCGGTCTGCGATCTGCGTCATCACGGCGGCACCGACCAGGCCGTCTACGCCTTCGCGCGCGAGGATCTCGACTTCTGGGAGCGCGAGCTGGGGCGCCCCCTCGCGAACGGGGCCTTCGGCGAGAATCTGACCACCCAGGGCCTCGACATCACCGGCGCGCGGATCGGCGAGCGCTGGCGGATCGGCTCCGAGGTGGTGCTGGAGACGACGAGCGGACGGATCCCGTGCCGTACGTTCCAGGCGTGGCTGGGCGAGACCGGCTGGGTCCGGCGGTTCACCCGCGCGGCGGTGACCGGCGCGTATCTGCGGGTCATCACTCCGGGGGAGATTCGGGCGGGCGATCCGATCGAGGTGGTCCACCGCCCCGACCACGACGTGACGGTGAGCCTCGCGTTCCGCGCCTCCACGACGGAGCGGGAGCTGCTGCCGAGGGTGCTGGCGGCCGGAGAGGCGCTGCACGGCGAGGAGTTGCGGACCGCGCGGGAGTACGTGGCGAAGCACGGGACGTCCGGGAAGTCCGGGGAGTAGCCCGGGGAGCGGCGGGCGGCGGCGGGAAGCGCCGGGAAGGGGGACGGCTCCGGGGGCTTCCCGGCGCAGGCATTACCGTGCGCGTATGACGACTGCTCTGATTACCGGCGCGACCGCGGGCATCGGCGCCGCCTTCGCACGGCGGCTGGCGGCGGACGGGCACAACCTCGTGCTCGTGGCCCGCGACACCGAGCGCCTGCGGGACGAGGCCACCGAACTCCACGATCTGCACGGCATCGAGGCCGAGGTGCTCACCGCCGACCTGTCGGCCGACAGCGGGATCGAGGCGGTGGAGAAGCGGCTCTCGGACCGTAAGCACTCGGTGGACCTGCTGGTCAACAACGCGGGCTTCGGCAGCAAGGGCCGGTTCCTCGATGTGTCGATGGCCGACGAGCTGATGATGCTGAAGGTGCACTGCGAGGCGGTGCTGCGGCTGACGTCGGCCGGGGTGAGCGGGATGAAGGCGCGCGGGCGGGGCGGTGTCGTCAATGTGGCGTCGGCCGCCGCGTTCGTCCCGCGCGGGACGTACGGCGCGTCGAAGGCGTGGGTCGTGCAGTTCACCGAGGGGGCGGCGCGGGATCTGGCGGGGTCGGGGGTACGGCTGATGGCGCTCTGCCCCGGTTTCGTACGGACCGAGTTCCACGACCGGGCCGGTCTGGACACCGGGAACATCCCGGCGTGGATGTGGCTGGACGCGGACAAGCTGGTGACGGCCGCGCTGGCGGACCTGGCGCGCGGGAAGACCGTGTCCGTACCGGATCCGCGGTACAAGGCGCTGATGGGGGCGGCGAAGCTGACGCCGCGTTCGGTGCTCGGCGGGGTCACGTCGAAGATGGGCCACAAGTTCGGCCCGCAGCACCAGGGCCGGGGCGGCTCCTGACGGCGGACGGCGCCCGGCCGGGACCGCGCGACCGCACCGTACGTACGGACATGCCGGAGGCCCGGCGCCCCCGTGGGGACACCGGGCCTCGGCGTCGTGCGTACCTCCGTACGTACGGACCTCCCTGCGGATGTCCGTGCGCCGGGGGTGACATCCGTACGTACGGGGACGGCCCCGCACCCGGCATGTCCCGTGGCGTCAGTGGCTGTGGCCGTGACCGCCGTGGGCCGCCTCGGGCTCCTCCTCGGCCGGCTTCTCGACGACCAGGGTCTCGGTCGTGAGGAGCAGCGCGGCGATGGAAGCGGCGTTCTCCAGGGCGGAGCGCGTCACCTTGACCGGGTCGATGACGCCGGCCTTCACCAGGTCGACGTACTCGCCGGTGGCGGCGTTGAAGCCGTTGCCCTTGTCCAGGTCCGCCACCTTCGAGGTGATGACGTACCCCTCCAGGCCGGCGTTCTCGGCGATCCAGCGCAGCGGCTCGACCACGGCGCGGCGGACGACCGCGACACCGGTGGCCTCGTCGCCGTCCTTGCCGAGGTTGCCCTCCAGCACCTTGGCGGCGTGCACCAGGGCGGAGCCACCACCGGAGACGATGCCCTCCTCGACCGCGGCGCGGGTCGCGGAGATGGCGTCCTCCAGACGGTGCTTCTTCTCCTTGAGCTCCACCTCGGTGGCGGCACCGACGCGGATCACGCAGACGCCGCCGGCCAGCTTCGCGAGGCGCTCCTGGAGCTTCTCGCGGTCCCAGTCGGAGTCCGTGGTCTCGATCTCGGCCTTGATCTGGTTGACGCGGCCGGTGATCTCGTCGGCGGCACCGGAGCCGTCGACGATGGTCGTGTCGTCCTTGGTGACGGTGACGCGGCGGGCGGTGCCCAGCACGTCCAGACCGGCCTGGTCGAGCTTGAGGCCGACCTCCTCGGCGATGACGGTCGCACCGGTGAGGGTGGCGATGTCGCCGAGCATGGCCTTGCGGCGGTCACCGAAGCCGGGCGCCTTGACGGCGACCGCGTTGAACGTGCCGCGGATCTTGTTCACCACGAGGGTGGAGAGCGCCTCGCCCTCGACATCCTCGGCGATGATCAGCAGCGGCTTGGAGCCACCGCCCTGGATGACCTTCTCCAGAAGCGGGAGCAGGTCCTGGATGGAGGCGATCTTGCCCTGGTGGATCAGGATGTACGGGTCGTCGAGGACGGCCTCCATACGCTCCTGGTCGGTCACCATGTACGGGGACAGGTAGCCCTTGTCGAAGGCCATGCCCTCGGTGAAGTCCAGTTCGAGCCCGAAGGTGTTGGACTCCTCGACGGTGATGACACCGTCCTTGCCGACCTTGTCCATCGCCTCGGCGATGAGCTCGCCGACCTGCTCGTCCTGGGCGGAGAGCGCGGCGACGGCGGCGATGTCGGACTTGTCGTCGATCGGACGGGCGGTGGCGAGCAGCTCGTCGGAGACGGCCTTGACCGCGGCGTCGATGCCCTTCTTCAGGGCGGCCGGGGAGGCACCGGCGGCGACGTTGCGCAGGCCCTCGCGGACCAGCGCCTGGGCCAGCACGGTGGCGGTGGTGGTGCCGTCACCCGCGATGTCGTTGGTCTTGGTCGCCACCTCCTTGACGAGCTGGGCGCCCAGGTTCTCGTACGGGTCGTCCAGCTCGACCTCGCGGGCGATGGTGACACCGTCGTTGGTGATGGTGGGGGCGCCGAACTTCTTGTCGATGACGACGTTGCGGCCCTTGGGGCCGATCGTCACCTTCACCGTGTCGGCAAGCTTGTTGACGCCGCGCTCAAGGGCGCGACGGGCGTCCTCGTCGAACTTCAGGATCTTCGCCATGGGAGCTTCTCTGTCCTCTCACATGAGTCGCGCCCCTGTCCGCCCGGCGTTCGCGGGGAGGGCCAGGGGCGCGGCTCACAAACAAAAGTAAATCTTGGGTGAGTTACTTCTCGATGACCGCGAGCACGTCGCGGGACGAGAGGACGAGGTACTCCTCGCCGTTGTACTTCACCTCGGTGCCGCCGTACTTGCTGTACAGAACGACATCGCCGACGGAGACGTCGAGCGGAAGCCGCTCGCCGTTCTCGAAGCGGCCCGGGCCCACGGCCAGGATGACGCCCTCCTGGGGCTTCTCCTTGGCGGTGTCCGGGATAACCAGGCCAGAGGCCGTGGTCTGCTCGGCGTCGAGCGGCTGGACCACGATGCGGTCCTCAAGCGGCTTGATGGCAACCTTGGTGCTGGCGGTCGTCACGATCCGACCTCCCCCTTCGGAGATCTCACGGGGTTAACTGTCTGAGGGTGGCGCCCTTGGGACCCGTCGTCGCGGGTGCCGGATCCGTCAGTCGCGCTTGGCACTCTCCAGTGGGGAGTGCCAGAGACGACACTATGACCGCGATTAGCACTCGGTCAAGCGGAGTGCCAATACGGATGGGCGCGGCGCGTCTCTCCGACAGGGAAACGGGAGGGACGAGGGGTTCGTTCCGCTGTCGTCCCACACCTGTGTACGTACGGGAGTTCGAGCATGGGTACGGGCGTGCTCCGGGTGTACGCGGTGGACGACGGCGACCGCGCGGGAGACC
Source organism: Streptomyces sp. NPDC093085 (assembly GCF_040683935.1). Lineage (NCBI taxonomy): Bacteria > Bacillati > Actinomycetota > Actinomycetes > Kitasatosporales > Streptomycetaceae > Streptomyces > Streptomyces sp. NPDC093085. Next base: position 207,372 of record NZ_JBFBFB010000009.1, read on the forward strand.
GGGGCCGGGGCGGGCGCCGGGGCCACGGGGGCAGCCGGTTCCGCCGGGGCCACGGGGGCAGCGGGGACGGCGGGCAGGTGCGCCGCCTTGCGGCCGAGGCGTTCGATGGGGTCGAGCGGGTCGGCCGACGGCGCGCAGCCGGCGGTCAGGAGCGCACCGGCCGCCACCACTCCGGCCAGGGCGGACCCCAGCGGCCGGTGCGCGGGGGTCATACGTAGTCCTCCAGCTTGGCCACGGCGTACCCCTTGTCCGTGATCACCTTCATCACCTGCCGGATCATGTCGGGCATGGTGCCCTTCCAGTCGTCCCGGCCCCGGAAGTGCGTCAGCACGATGTCCCCGGGGTGCAGGTCCCGGTCCCACTCGCGCCACTCCATGTGGTCGGGGTACGCCTCGGCCGTCCACAGCGGCGCGGCGCGCACCCCGCAGCTCTTGGCGGCGCGCAGCGTGTCGTGGTTGTAGTTGCCGTAGGGCGGCCGGAAGAGGGTGGGCCGCTTCCCGTACCGCTTCTCCAGCTTGTCCTGCTGGTCGCAGATCTCGGTGCGCTGCTCCTCGTAGGAGAGTCCCGGCAGGTAGGGGTGGTTGAGGGTGTGGTTCTGGATGGTCACCCCCCGGTCCTGCATCTCCTTGAAGTAGCCGTAGTTGTCGTTGATGACGTAGTCGCTGAGGAAGGCCGTGTACGGGATCTTCAGCTCGGTCATCATCCGCAGCAGGTCGGGGTCCTTCTCGGAGCCGTCGTCCATCGTCAGGAAGACGACGCGGTCCTTGACGGGGACGGTGGTGAAGACGGGCGGCAGGTTCTCGCCCTCCTCCTCGTCCGTGATCTCGAAGCCCTTGCGGTTGGTGATCTCCGGCTTGACGGCGGGGGGCGGGGGCGCGGGGAGGGGGGTGCTCGCGAGCCCCCACTTCTTCGCCGCGACGGCGCGCGCGGCCTGCGAGCGGCGCGTCTGCTCGGCGTACGAGAGGGTGCCAGCGCCGCCCTCCTCGCGGGCGCCGGGTGCGCCGGGGGCCGCCGACCGGCCGTGCGCGCCGTTGCCCGCGCCTTCGCCGGAGCTTCCCCCGGAGCCTTCACCGGAGCCGCACGCCGAGCCGGCCGCGGCGACGAGCAGCGCCGTCAGGAAGACGGCGCACTGCCGGGTGCGCCGGGGCGTGCGGTGGGGAGTGCGGCGGGTGCGGGGCGCCGCCACGGGCGCTCCCTCTGCTGCCTTTTGTTCCTTTTTTCCTACTAGCTGCATGGTGCCGCATCCTGTCAGCGGGCGCCGTCCCCGCCCGGCCGACACCGCCGCCCGGCGCGTACGGTCCCTCTCCTGGCCCACAATGGGCCAGGTGACCGCCCGCACCCCCGCTTCCCCCTCCTCCCCCGCCTCCTCGTCGCTGGCGCCCCTGCTCTCCCCCGAGGGCCAGGCGCTCCTCGCCGAGCTGCGCCACCACGACCCGGCCGGCGAACTGGCCCTCGCGACCCGGCTGCGCCGTGACCATCCGGCCGAGCTGGTCTCGGCGGCGCTCGCACAGGCGCGGCTGCGCCAGCGGGCGGTGGCGAAGTTCGGCGCGGCGGACGCGTACCGCATGTACTTCACGCCGAACGGCGTCGAGCAGGCCACGCGCCGTTCGGTCGCCGCCTACCGGGCAGCGCGGCTCCGGACCCTCGTACCCCCGACCGGCGACGACGGGGGCGCGCCCCGGGTCACGGACCTGTGCTGCGGCATCGGCGGTGACGCGATCGAGCTGGCGCGGGCGGGCTTCGCCGTCACCGCCGTCGATCTCGACCCGCCGACCTGCGAGATGGCCCGGACGAACCTGGCCACCCTGGCCCCCGACGCCCCGCCCGCGAAGGTCACCCGGGCGGACGTCCGCACGTACGACCTCACCGACGCCGGGACGCTCTTCATCGACCCGGCGCGGCGCGGCGGCCGGGGCCGGATCTTCGACCCCGAGGCCTACTCGCCCCCGCTCTCCTGGGCGGTGGAGGCGGTACGCGGCGCCGGCGCGGGCGCGATCAAGATCGCCCCGGGCATCCCGCACGAGCTGATCCCCGAGGGGTTCGAGGCCGAATGGATCTCGGACGGCGGCGACGTCAAGGAGGCGGTCCTCTGGCACCTCCCCCGCACCACCCCCACCACCCCGGACACCCGCCGCGCCACCCCGGACACCGCCCCCACCACCCCGGACACCCGCCGCGCCACCCTCCTCGCCCCCGGCAGACCCCCCGTCACCCTCATGGGCCGCGGCCTTCCCGACCCCCCGGTCCGCCCGGTGGGCCGCTTCCTGTACGAACCGGACGGCGCCGTCATCCGGGCCCATCTGGTCGCGGAGGTCGCCGAGGAGATCGCGGGCGGCCTGATCGACGAGACGATCGCGTACATCACCACCGACGGCGCGCACCCCACCCCGTACGCCACCGCCTACGAGATCACCGACGAACTCCCCTTCAACCTCAAGAAGTTGAAGGCCCTGCTCCGCGACCGCGAGGTGGGCGTCCTGACGGTGAAGAAGCGCGGCTCGGCGGTGGAACCGGAGGAACTCCGCCGCCGCCTCAAACTCAAGGGCCCCAACACGGCCACCGTCTTCCTGACCCGCGCGGCAGGAGCCCCCACCATGCTCCTGGGCCACCCGACGCCGGTCCCCGGCGGTGAGGCGGTCAGCCGAGGTCGGTGAGTTCGTCGGCGTAGATCCGGGAGAGGGGCTGGGGGCCTACGTACTGCTGGCAGTTGCACTGGCGCAGTTCGTACTTGAGGGGCTTCTTGTTCTCGTCCAGTTCGGTCGGGATCTCCACGTCCTCATGGCACTTGCCCTGGCGGTCGTGCTTGGCGAGGTGGTGGGAGCAGCCGCAGACCGGCTCCGGGGGTTTCTGGGCCACCTCCAGGGCCTCCCGTTCGGCCTGGCGTTCGTGCTCGGCCAGTTGCAGGCGCTGCATCTTCCGTTCATGCCGGGTCCTGAGCGCGGTCCTTCCGGTGTCGGCCACCCAGCCGAAGCCGCCGACGATGAAGAAGACGAAAATCCACCAGAGCCAGTCCATCCGCCGCCCCCTCGCACCTGAATGGCGCATACGTTCTCTTCAGGATAAGACCGTCGCCGTACGAACCGCGTCGGCGATGCGCGCCTCAGCGGTGCGCGCCGCCGCGCGGGCGGGGCGGGAGCCGGGGGCGGAGGCGGACCGCCCAGTGGCGTTGGGTGAGCGCCTGGGCGATCCCCACGGCGCCCGTGAGCAGGATCGTCGCGCCCAGGCCGAGTTGGTACGCCGTTCCGCTCACCGCGGTCTCACGGGACGAGGCCTCGGCCAGTGCGACGCCGATCACCCCGGCCCCCGCCGGGGAGAGCACCACCGAGGGCAGCAGCCACAGCACCGACCTGCTGTGGGCCAGGGCGCGTTCGTCGGCCGCCGGCTCGTCGGTCAGCTCCGCCCACGCGGTGAGCCGCTGCCGGATGACGGCGCCCCGGTGGAGCCAGAAGCCGAACCCGACCGCCGCGGGTATCAGCAGGAGCGCGGCGAGGAAGAGGGCCACCGCTCCGCCCACGGGGTCGAAGCCCGTCTCGCCGAGGCTCTGGACCGCGAGCGCGACACACGCCCACCCGAGGGCGGCGGCCCCCGCCAGCAGCCAGAGCCCGAGCAGCCGCGCCACCCCGAGCCCGCGCCGGGTCAGCTCCGCCAGGGCCGTGGCCCGCTCCGCGAGCAGGGCCGCCTCGTCGGGCCAGGCCGGTTCGTCCTCGGGCGGCGGGGCGGGCGGCAAGGGCCGACGGGTGATCATTCCAGTGATCATTGGGGAGAGGTTAGCGTCCTTCCGGGGGCGCGTTCCGACCGGTCGGGGGCGGCAGCGGAGTCGGCGGGGCTGCCGGGGTGGCCGAGGCGGCCGGGGTGGCTGGGGCCGCCATAGTGGCTGGGGTGGCTGGGTCGGTCGGGGTGGGTGGGTCGGTCGGGGTGGCCGGGGTGGCCGGGGGCCGCAGTCTCAGCGCCCAGCGGTAGTGGGCCACCGCCCTCGTCACCCCGGCAAGACCCGCGATCCACAGGACCGTGCCCGCGACCATCGCGTACGCGACATCCGTGTACGTGTCCTCGCCGCGCACCGCCGTGGCCGGTACGACGAGCGCCACGCCCAGCCCCGCAGCGCCCGCCACGAACGACGTGAGCAGCCAGCTCAGGCTCCGCGCCGGCATCCGCAGCCCCGCGTCGGCCCCGGGGTCGCTGTCCAGCGCCGCCCACTCGGCCATCAGCGCGCGCACCCGGCGCGCCCTGCCGACCGACTCCGCGAGGAAGATCCCGGCCGTGAGGAGGGTGGCCAGGCCGATGCCCGCCAGGGGCAGGGACATCAGGGCCATCGCGTCATCGGTTCCGTCCACGAACGCCTTCAGCACCAGCGCGATCAGCGCCCAGCCGGCCTCCACCCCCAGCGTCAGCAGCCAGTACGCCGCCAGCGCCGCGGGACCCAGCACGCGCCCGCCGAGGTGGGCGAGGGCCAGGGCGCGATCCGCGAGCAGGGCAGCGCGGTCGGGCCAGGAGCGCAGATGCGCCGGGGGCGGAGGCGGGGGCAGCGGCGTGCGGCGTGACATGGGCATGAGAGTAGCCACCTCCTCCCGTCCCCTCTCTCCGCACCCTTCGTCACTTAACGTTGCCCCCTCATGTGCGCGCACCCGTACGGGAACTGACGATCGACCTCGCCGTGCGCCGGGACGGAGTGGGACGCAAACCCCGTGAACTGGTAGAAACGTTGACGTCATAGGGCCATGAATCGGGTGCCGCCGCCCCGTATCGACAAACACGCCGGGGCCGCCGCGGCCTCCTCGTCACACCGACCGAACCCCATCTGCCCGTCACCGTACGTGACCTCGCCCTCAGGGCGTCACAGCGGCCGTTCCGGTGGGTCCAGGGCTGAGAGCACAAGGAGTTGAGTTGACCGTGGCTGTCGAAGCGAGCGCCATCATCAAGGAGTTGAATCACTACCTGCTTGGCCACCCGGACGAGACGTCGGCGACCATGCCCCTGTTCGACGCGCTGCTCGACCACTCCCGCCAGGGCGTCTGTCTGCACCACGGGAGCTGCCCGGTGGTCCGCGCGGGCGCCATCCTCCTCGACGAGCGGGGGCGCGCGCTCGCCCTGCGGTACGGGGCGGCCTGGGGGTTCGCCGAGGGTGCGCCCGCCCCGTCGGACCAGTCGCTCAGCCGGACCGCTTCGCGGGTGCTCCAGGAGTTCGCCGGGGTGGCCGAGGTCTGGACGGCGCCCGGCGAGGAGGGCCCGATCCTGGTCGACACCTCGCCCGCGGCCCCGGAGGACGGCCGCCGCACCCGCTTCGGCTTCCGCTATCTCTTCCGGACCCACTCACGCGTCCTGGTCCCCGCGATGGCCGCGCTGGGGCGGGCCCGCTGGACCTCGCTGGACGAGATCGGGCCGCCCCGGCTCCGCCACCGGCTCCAGGACAGGATGGCCGTATCCCGGTAGCCGGCCGGTGGCGCCGACGGGCCACGGGCCGGGGTCTGGGTCGGGGCAGGGGCCGGGGTACGGGCCGGAGCCGGCCGGAGGTGCGGGGCCGCCGTGGAATCGTGTCAGCCGAGTTCCGCGGCGCGGCGGAGCAGCAGGGCGCGTTCGGCCTCGTTACGGGTGAGCCCGGCGGCCCGTTCGAACGCGGCGCGCGCCTCCGCCGTACGGCCGAGACGGGCCAGCAGGTCGCCCCGGACGCTGGGCAGCAGGTGGTACGCCTTGAGCGCGGGCGCGCCGGCGACGGCGTCCACCAGCGCGAGCCCCGCCTCGGGCCCCTCGGCCAGGGAGACCGCGACGGCCCGGTTGAGTTCGATCACCGGGGAGGGGGTGAGCGCGGCGAGCCGGCCGTACAGGGCTGCGATCGCGCTCCAGTCGGTCTCCTCGTACGTCGCCGCGCGGGCGTGGCACGCGGCGATGGCCGCCTGGAGCGCGTACGGCCCGGGCGCCCCGCCCGCGCGGGCGGTGAGGTCACCGGCGGTGGTGAGGGCGGCGAAACCGCGCCGCACGAGCGCCTGGCTCCAGCGGGCCCGGTTCTGGTCGGCGAGGAGCACGGGCGCGCCGTCGGGCCCGGTACGGGCGGGGGTACGGGACGCCTGGAGCTCCAGCAGCGCGGCGAGTCCGTGCGCCTCCGGCTCCTCCGGCATCAGCGCGGCGAGCACCCGGGCGAGCCGGAGCGCGTCCTCGCAGAGCGCGGGGCGGAGCAGGTCGTCGCCCTCGGTCGCGGCGTACCCCTCGTTGAAGATCAGGTAGATGACCTCCAGGACGGAGGAGAGCCGCGCGGCGCGCTCCGTACCGTACGGCACCTCGAAGGGCACCCCCGCCGCCGCGAGCCGGCGCTTGGCGCGCACGATGCGCTGGGCGACGGTGGCCTCGGGGGCGAGGAAGGCGCGGGCGATCTCGGGGGTGGTGAGCCCGCCGAGGAGGCGCAGGGTGAGGGCGATCCGGGCCTCGGTGGGGAGCACGGGGTGACAGGCGGTGAAGATGAGGCGGAGGAGGTCGTCGTCGATCTCCTCGCCGTCGGCGATCCCGGCCGGTCCGGCGGGCTCGCCGCCCGGCCCGGAGACCTCCGCCAGGGAGCGGCCGACCTCGGCGAGCTTACGGGCGTAGGTCTCCCTGCGGCGTACCAGGTCGATGGCGCGGTGCCGGGCGGTGGCCATGAGCCAGGCGCCCGGCCGCTCCGGGACGCCCGACTCGGGCCACCGCTCCAGCGCGGCGACGAGGGCGTCCTGCGTGATCTCCTCGGCGATGCCGATATCGCGCACGACGCGGGCCACCGCCGCGATGATCTTCGGGGACTCGATCCTGAAGACCGCCTCCACCGCCCGGTCGGCGCGGCCGGACGGTTCGGCGCGGCCGGACGGTTCGCTGTGGCCGGACGGTTCGCTGTGGCCGGACGGTTCGCCGTGGCCGGGCAGTTCGGCACCCTCGGACGGATCGGCGCCTTCGGGCGGGGCAGCGTGATCGGCCGGAGCAGCGCCCTCGGCCGGTTCGGCGCGGCCGGAGGTGCCGGGCCGGCCGGCGTCTCCGGCCGGATCGGCTCCGCCCCGTGGTCCGTGTGCCCTCACGGGCACCAATGACAGCACACGGACCGGCCGGCGGCGCGGCGGGCCGGGGACGTCGTCCCCGGACTACCCCTCCTGGATCTGCCGGACCTCGCAGGTGATGTCGAACTCGCCCTCGTGCACCTCCACGAAGCGCCGGGCCCACTCGACGGCCTCGGTCTTGTCCTTGGCCTGCAAGACCGCGTACCCGCCGATGACCTCCTTGGACTCGGTGAACGGGCCGTCGGTGACGGTGATCTTCCCGCTCTTGTCCTGCCGGACCCGCACTCCGTCGGAGGTGGGCGTGAGACCGGCGGTGTCGAGCATGACGCCGGCCTTGGTGATCTCCTCCAGCAGCGCCCCCATGCGCTGCTGGAGCTCGATGCTGGGGCCTGCCTCGGGGACGGTGGACTCGTCGATGCGGATCATGGAGAGAAAACGCGGCATGGTGACTCTGCTCCTTGGGTAGGGAACGGGTGTTTCCCGTCTCACACCCTTACGTCGAACGGGAGACACCGGAATCGACACACGCCGGAGAGGAATGTCAGAAACCGGTCGAGGACCGGGTCCGGGAGCACCTCTCTCACAGAGAGTGACGACCGGGGTTCGTCACCGACGACGCACCGCATGCGCCGATGCGCCTTCGGGCACTTTTTCGCGCCCTCATGGGCGCCCTTATGGCCGGCCATTGTGCCCCTGAGCCACTGTCACCCCTGCCTGAACGTCTCTAGGGTCGGGCGCGTGAGCCTATGGACCTCCCTCGAACCCCCCTCGATCACCATGGACGCGGGTGCGACCAAGACCGTGACGTTGCGGCTGCGCAACACCGGTGACGTCGTCGACGAATTCCATTTCGTCACCGTCGGTGACCTCGCGCCGTATGCCACGGTCGAGCCCCCCAGCCTGCGGCTCTACCCCGGTACCACCGGTACGGTCGCCATCACCTTCGCTCCCCCGCGCTCCCCCGACTCCACCGCGGGACCGCACCCGTACGGGGTGCAGGTGGTGCCCACCGAGAACTCCGAAGCGACGACGGTCGCCGAGGGCAATGTCACCATCGCGCCCTTCACGGAGCTGCGCGCCGAACTCGTACCGCCGACCGTCAAGGGGCGGTTCCGTGGGCGCCCCAAGCTGGCGGTCGACAACCTCGGCAACGTCAAGCTCACCGCCTCCATCAGCGGCAGCGACAACGGCGATCAGCTCTCGTACGAGATCCTGCCGGGCAGTGTGCAGATCGAGCCGGGGCGCGCCGCGTTCGTCAAGGCGACCCTCAAGCCGCGGCAGATCACCTGGGCCGGGTCGAAGCAGGACCGGCCGTACAAGCTGGACGTCCGCAGGTCGGGCGCCGAGCCGACGGCCGTCGACGGTACGTATGTGCAGCGCAGTGTGATGCCGTACTGGCTGATGACGGTGTTGAGTCTGCTGCTCGTGCTCACGATCAGCGGGCTGGTCATGTGGTTCAACTTCAAGCCCCGCGTGGTGAGCCTGGCCCAGGAGAAGACCACTCCGGTCGCCGCCGAGGTGATCAAGCCGTCCGATCCCCCGGCCGCGCTGCCCTCCGCCCCCGTCGAGGAGAAGACGCCCGAGGCTCCGGCCGCGCCCTCGCCCGAGGCCGGGGCGGGCGACGGCGAGAAGGACTCGGGGGGAGGCGAGGAGGAGCCCAAGGAGAAGAAGGACCCGGCCGAGCGCTCCCGCGTCCAGATCAGGAACGTCCTCACCGGCAAGTGCGCCGACATCCTCGGCCGTGAGAAGGGGGAGCCGAACGGGCCGGTCAGGCACTCGCTCTGCAACCCCCCGGACGAGGACAACCAGCTCTGGAACCTTGAGGTCCGCTACAAGGACAAGGCGCCCAACGGAACGAGCATCTTCCAGATCAGGAACGTCACGGACGAGCTCTGCATGGACCTGGGCGGCTACGGGGGGGTCGAGCCCGGGACGGCCGTCGCCGAGTTCCACTGCGACGGCACCACCGCCGACAACCAGCTCTGGTGGCTCGACCTCCAGCCCAACGACGGTGACACCCTGTCCCACTACTTCATCCGCAACGTCGCCAGCGACAACATGTGCCTGAAGCTCCAGCGCGCCGACCCCAACTCGGACGACTTCGGGCCGGACGCGTCGCTCGTGGTCGTGCCGTGCACGCAGGGCGAGGGCGGGGTCTGGAAGTTCGTCTCGGAGAAGAAGGCGAAGGAGCTGGCCCAGACCGGCCAGTAGCCGGCCAGGACGGCGCCCCGGGACGCGCTGCCCGCCCTCTTAGGAGGTGTGCAGCTCGCCCAGCGCCGTCCGTAGCGCTTCATCGGTAAGGGGCTCGCCCGGCAACGGGCGGGCCCCTTCAGCGCGCAGCCCGTCGAGGAAGAGCGCGAGCAGCCGCCGCCAGGACCCCGGCGCCGCCGCCTCGGCCGCCGGTACGGCCCGGCCCAGCGCGGCCAGGGTGAAGAGGACGTCCGGCGTCGACAGGTCCGTCCGTACGGTGCCCTCGGCGCGGCAGCGCGCGAGCAGGGCCTCGACGGTCACGGCGTTGTGCACGTGCAGCGCCTCCAGGGTCGGTACGCCCGGGATCGCGGTCGTCATCAGGTCGGTGACCCCCCGGTCGGTGGCGAGCCCGCCGAACGTCCGCTCCAGATACGCCGTCAGCCCCGCCCAGGGGTCCACGGCGGCCCGCGCGCGCTCCCCCGCCTCGATGGTCTCGGCGAGCCCCGCGCCGAACACGGCCTCGATCAGGGCGGCCCGGTCGGGGAAGCGCCGGTAGAGCGTGGCGTTGCCGACCCCGGCCCGGCGGGCGATCACATCCAGCGGGGCCTCCACGCCCTGCTCGGCGTAGACCGCGCGGGCCGCCGCGATCACCCGCTCACGGTTGCGCTGCGCGTCCTGTCTCACGGCCGTACCGTACCGCGCCGAGAATAACCGGGGAGTACTCCCCATTTCCTGCTATCGTCCGGGCGGAGAGGAAACGGGGAGGACTCCCCGTTTCATGGTTCCCGCTGGACGGACCGGACCCAGGAGGCCGCCACCATGCCGACCCATCCCACCGACCCCACCGGCTCCACTGGCCTTACCGGCTCCACCACCCCCACGCCTCCCCCTCCCAAGGACGCGAGCGCGGACGCGGGCGCGGGCGACGGGGTGCGCGCCGAGGACGCCGGGGCGGAGGATCTCGCCCTCGGCGACTGGCCCGGCTTCACCGCCGACCCGTACCCCCGCTACGCGGAGCTGCGCGCCACCGGCCCCGTCCACCCCGTACGCCTCCCCCTCGGCGCCCCGCAGTGGCTGGTCACCGACGGGGCCGCGATCCGCGCCGGGCTCACCGACACCGGCCGGCTGCGCAACGACATCCGCCACTCCGCCTCCTGGACCAGCGACGGCGGCCATGCCGTGGGCCGCAACATGCTCCAGGTCGACCCGCCCGACCACACCCGGCTGCGCCGCCTGGTGGCCCGGGAGTTCACCGCGCGCCGGGTGAGCGCGCTCCGCCCGCGCGTCCAGGAGATCGCGGACAGCCTGCTGGACGCGGTGGAGCGGGACGGCCGGGTCTTCGATCTGGTGGACGCGTACGGCTTCCCGCTCCCCGTCACGGTCATCTGCGAGCTGCTGGGGGTGCCGGTCGCGGACCGGGGGCCGTTCCGGGCCTGGTCGGCGGCGGTGGTCGACCCGACGGACCCGGCGGCCGGGCAGCGGGCCAACGAGGAGATGGCGGCGTACTTCCTCGGCCTCATCGAGCGGAAGCGCGCGCTCCCGGCCGGGGCGGCGGAGAGCGATCTGCTGCACGCGGTGATCCACTCCGCCGGAGGAGCGGAGGACGAGAACGGGGCGCTCGACACCGAGGAACTGCTCGGCATGGCCTTCGTGCTGCTGGTCGCCGGGCACGAGACGACCGCGCACCTGATCTCCAGCGCCGTCCACCACCTGCTGCGCCACCCCGACCAGCTCGCCGCGCTCCGTGCCGACTGGACGCTGCTGGACGGGGCGATCGAGGAGACCCTGCGGTACGAGCCACCTGTACAGGCCACGTCGTACCGGCACACCGCCGCCCCGGTCGACTTCGGCACCCCCGGCGGCCCTGGCAGCACCGCCGGCCCTGGCGGCCCCGCCGGCCCCGTCGGCACCGGAGCCGGGACACGCATCGCCGCCGGCGAGCCCGTCATGTTCTCGATCGCGGCGGCCAACCGGGACCCGGAGCGCTTCCCCGACCCGGACCGCTTCGACATCCACCGCGACCCGGCCGCCACCCGGGCCCATCTCTCCTTCGGCCACGGCATCCACCACTGCCTGGGCGCCCCGCTGGCCCGCCTGGAGGGCGCCATAGCCCTCCGTACGCTGCTGGAACGCTTCCCGGACCTGACCCTCGCCGACGAGGCCGCACCCCCCGACTGGCGCCCCGGCCTGCTGCGCGGGCTGAACCGGCTGCCGCTCCGCCGGTAGCGGGGCGAGCGCGGGGTTCCCGTTCGGGGGATTTCCCGGGAAAGGGCCACGGACGTACGCGATCATGCCCCAGCATCGAGCCGGTGAACGAGCTGAGGCAGGACCCCGTCGATCTACTGATCGCGTGCGAAGAAGCGTCGGAGACGCCGATTCGGCCCGAGTACTTCGAGGGGATGACGGTGGTGTCGGCATCCCGGTTTATGTCCTCATTCACCGTCAGGAAGGCAAGGCGTACGCCTTCTCCGAGCCGGTGCCGGGCGACGATCCGGCCACAGCGCACTACGCGACCAAAGTCGAAGTGGAACTGGGGCGTTCGCTGCCGCTGCCCACGCCCTATCCCTCCCTCGACACCTCCGTGCTCCTGAATCCCTGAATATCGGCCCGGCCCGGACGGGGGTCAGGCCGGGTCGACCGCCTCGAAGCGCCAGCGGTGGACCGGGCGGGCGGTCAGGTCCGGGGCCGGGTCGGGGAGTTCCGGCAGTTCGGCGTCGTATGCGGCCGCCCACCAGGTGATGACCAGGACCCGGTCGCCCGGGGCGCGGAGGAGTTCGCGGCGCAGCGGGGTGGCCGGCAGGGTGTGTGCGGCAGCCCAGGACAGCAGGTCGGGGCCCCGGCCGGGGGCGGCCTTCGCTTCCCACATCAGGGCGACGGTCATGAGGCGGCGGTCATGAGTAGAGGTTGTCCTTCGCCAGTTCGTGCAGGTGGTCGTGGTCGTGCGGGTGGCCGTGGCCGTGGTCGTGGCCGGGGTCCTGCGGATCCTTCCGTACGGCCGGTACGTGCGGCTCCGTGACCGGGAGCGAGGAGTCCGCCGAGAGGCCCCAGTCCGAGGCCGCGCGGCCCCGGGCGACCATCTCGGCGCCCAGCGCGGCCACCATCGCCCCGTTGTCCGTGCAGAGCCCCGGGCGCGGCACGCGCAGCCGGATGCCGGCCCGTTCGCACCGCTCCTCGGCGAGCGCGCGCAGCCGGGAGTTGGCCGCGACCCCGCCGCCGATCATCAGATGGTCGACGCCTTCGTCCTGGCACGCGCGGACGGCCTTCCGCGTCAGCACGTCGACGACCGCCTCCTGGAACGAGGCCGCCACGTCCCGTACCGGCACCTCCTCGCCCGCCGCCCGCTTCGCCTCGATCCAGCGCGCCACGGACGTCTTCAGCCCGGAGAAGGAGAAGTCGTACGGGGCGTCGCGCGGCCCGGTCAGCCCGCGCGGGAACGCGATGGCGGCCGGGTCGCCTTCGCGCGCCAGCCGGTCGATCACCGGGCCGCCGGGGAAGCCCAGATGGAGCACGCGCGCGATCTTGTCGAACGCCTCGCCCGCCGCGTCGTCGATGGTCGCGCCCATCGGCCGTACGTCGCTGGTGATGTCCGGCGCGAGCAGCAGCGACGAGTGCCCGCCGCTGACCAGCAGCGCCATCGTCGGCTCGGGGAGCGGCCCGTGTTCGAGCTGGTCGACGCAGATGTGCGAGGCCAGGTGGTTGACGCCGTACAGCGGCTTGCCGAGCGCGTACGCGTACGCCTTGGCCGCCGAGACCCCGACCAGCAGCGCCCCGGCCAGTCCGGGGCCCGCCGTGACGGCGATCCCGTCGAGGTCGCGGGCGGCGATCCCGGCGTCCTTGAGGGCGCGGTCGATGGTCGGGACCATCGCCTCCAGGTGCGCGCGCGAGGCGACCTCCGGGACGACGCCGCCGAAGCGCGCGTGCTCGTCCACGCTGGAGGCGACGGCGTCGGCGAGGAGCGTCGTCCCGCGCACGATGCCGACACCGGTCTCGTCGCAGGAGGTCTCGATGCCGAGAACGAGGGGTTCGTCAGCCATGGTTCTCAGTTCCCTGCCGTCTCTCTCGCACCATCATGGGTTTCTCTGTCCTGAGCGGTGTCCTGGGCGGTGTCCTGGGCGCGGTGGCGCATGACGAGCGCGTCGACATTGCCCGGCTGGTAGTAGCCCCGCCGGAAGCCGATGGGCTCGAAGCCGAAGCGCTCGTACAGCCGCTGCGCCCGCGTGTTGTCGACCCGTACCTCCAGCAGGACCTCCGCGCACTCGAAGGCGGTGGCCCGCTGGAGGAGGTCGGTGAGGAGCCGGGAGCCGAGGCCGGTGGACCAGTGGTCGCGGGCGGCGGCGATGGTCTGTACGTCGCCGAGGCCGCCCGCGGCGGCGAGCCCGGCGTACCCGACGATCCGCCGCTCCCCCGTCGGCTCCGAGGCCGTCTCCGCGACCACGTAGTACCGGGTGGCCCGGGGGCCGCGCGCATGCGCCAGCTCGGACCAGAACATCCCCGGTGACCAGGCGTCCTCGGGGAAGAGGGCGCGTTCGAGGGCGAGCACCGGTTCGATGTCCCACCAGCGCATCTCGCGCAGGACGACAGCGGCGGGAGAGGCAGACGAGGCGGATGAGGCCGTCACTTGGGGGTGACCACCTTGTAGTTCTTGGGCACCTGCGCGTCCGGCCGCCGCAGATAGAGCGGCAGCGGATCCAGGAACTCCCCGCCCCCCGCCAGCCGCTCCGCCGCCAGCTCCGCCAGCGCCTCGGCCGACTGGTGCTCGGGGCCGCGCGCGTCCGGGAAGGCGTCCGGGTAGAGCGTCGCCCCCGCGCCGACCACGGGGAGCCCCGCGCACCGCTCGGCGAGTTCGGCGGGGCGGTCCACCGCGGGCTCGGTCAGCCGCGTACGGAAGTCGGCGTACCGCGCCCAGTAGACCTCCTTGCGGCGGGCGTCCGTGGCGACGACGAAGGGCCCGTCCAGGCCGGAGGCGTACGCGAGGCCGTCCAGCGAGCAGAGGCCGCGCACCGGCACGCCGAGCGCCGAGCCGAACGTCAGTGCCGTCGTGAGTCCGACGCGCAGTCCGGTGTACGGTCCTGGGCCGACCCCGACGATCACCTCCGTGACGGCGTCGAGGCTCCGTCCGGCGCGGGCGAGGACCCGGTCGACGGCGGGCAGCAGCAGCTCCCCGTGGCGGCGGGCGTCGGTACGGCGCTCGGCGGCCAGGACGGCGGAACCGTCGTGGAGGGCAACGGTGACGGCGGGCGTGGCGGTATCTACGGCGAGCAGAAGCACGCAAACAGCCTACGGCTCCCACGGCCGGGGCACGGCGCCCTGCCCCGTCACCCGGCTGCTGCTAACGTCACCACGGAGTCATACGTACGAGAGGTGGATCTAGGTGTCCAGGAGCAGCTCGGGAATCGTGGCCGGGCTCACCGCAGCGGCTGTCGCCGTGGTCGGTTTCCTCGCCTTCCAGGCATCGGCGAACGTCCCCAAGACCCTGGGCAAGCCTTCGAAGGCCTCCCCCAGCTCCAGCAGCTCCGCCCCCTCCGCCGGTTCCCCCGCGCAGAAGCCGAAGGACCCGCTGGCCCTGCCGGCCGACTCGGGTACGGGGGAACGGGTCGTCTACGCGCTGGCCCAGCGCCGGGTGTGGCTGGTGGACGAGAAGGGCCGGGCGACGCACACCTTCGGGGTCATGCCGAGCACGGTCAGCCCGGACCCCGGCGCGTACACCGTGACCTCGCGCTCCGGCTCCGTGACCGGCTCGGACGGGGTCCGGATCGAGCATGTGGTGCGCTTCGCCACCGTCGACAATGTGACGATCGGGTTCAGCGCGGCCGTGGACGGCACGCTGACCAGCCCTGACCCGACGCTGAAGACGGGCGGGGTGCGGATGAAGGTGGCGGACGGCAACGCGATGTGGACGTTCGCGACGGTCGGCTCGGCGGTGCAGGTCGTGCCGTAGCGCCCGAGCGGAAACGGCCGCGCGGATACGCCCGCACGGAGACGTACGGGCGAACACGTACGAACGGATGTGCCCTATGCGGCGTCGCGCTCCCGCGCGGCGCCGCATCGCTGTCCCCGCGGACCCGCGGGGCCTTCCGTACCTTCCGGCCCCTCCGTGTCCGCGCCGCTCTCGCCGCCCTCGCCGTCCGCGCCGCTCTCCCGGAGCACCTCCAGCTCCACCGCCTCCCGCGACGCCTGGCCGGCTTCCGCGTCCGCTCCGGGGGCGGCCGGCGGGGTGGAGACGGCGGCTGCCGCCGCGCAGGACGCCAGCAGGTCTTTCATGGGGACGGACGGCGGCTGCATGGGTGCCTCCTGAGGCTCCGGGGGCAGGCACGGTTAGGCAGACCTAACCAAATCTCCCTTCCATGGGACCACGCAGGGCGGGGCCCGCGCAACATTTTGCCGACGGCTTGTCGGAAACGGGCGGCCGCACCGGGTGGGGCGGCCGTACGGGCCGCTACGAGGCGGACGGGGCCAGGACCGTCAGGTCGGCGTCGGCCCAGCGGGGCCCGAGGCCGGTCACCGTGACCGTACGGCGGTCGTCGCCGTCCGGGGCATCCGTGGCGTCCGTGGCATCCGTGGCAGCCATGGTGCCCGCGTCCCCCACGGCGCGCTCGATGACGACATGGAGGCGGTCCTCCGAGAGCTCCTCCACCTTGCCGTCGCCCCACTCCACGACGATCACCGAGTCGGGCAGCGAGACGTCGAGGTCCAGGTCCTCCATCTCGTCGAGACCGCCGCCGAGCCGGTACGCGTCGACGTGGACCAGCGCGGGGCCGCCGGTCAGGGAGGGGTGGACGCGGGCGATCACGAAGGTCGGGGAGGTGACGGCGCCCCGTACCCCCAGGCCCTCGCCGAGACCGCGGGTCAGGGTCGTCTTGCCCGCGCCGAGTTCGCCGGTGAGCATCACCAGGTCGCCGGGGCGGAGCAGGGCGGCGAGGCGCAGGCCCAGGGCCGTCATCCGCGCGGGCGAGTCGACGGCGAGAACGGTACGGGTGGCGGTGCCTGCGGTACGGGGGGTGGTGCCGGTGGGGCGGGGAGCTTCCATACGTCCCCACGGTAGCCGTACGGGCCGCTCCGGCCCGTACGGGTCAGCCCGTACGGGGCCCCTCGGCCGGTGCGGGTCAGCCCGTACGGGCCGCCATCGCCCCGACCCGTACGAGCAGGTCGGCCAGGCGGTCCGTGACGACCTCCGGGTGCTCCAGGATCACCAGGTGTCCCGCGTCCGGGACGAGGACCAGCTCCGCGTCGGGGAGCAGGTCGCCGATGACCTCGCTGTGGGTGCTGGGGGTCACCAGGTCCTTCTCGCCCGCCAGGATCAGCGCGGGGATGTCCCGGAAGACGACGGGCAGGACGGCCGTCTTGTCGTGTTCGGTGAAGGCCGGGTAGAACTCGGCGACGACATCGATCGGGGTGGACTCGATGAGGCGTTCCGCGAAGCGGGCGACGCCCGGGTCCACGTCCTTCGAGCCGAACGAGTACCGCTTGACGAGGCCCGCGGCGATCTCCGCGGTGGCCCGCCGACCGCGTTCGACCAGCTCCGCCTGGGAGCCGAGGGCCCGCAGCACGCCGGGGAGCACGGTGCGCAGGGCGGTGACACCGACGCTGGGCAGCCCCCAGGTGACCTCGCCGAGCTTCCCGCTCGACGTGCCGACGAAGGCGACCCCGGCGACCCGCTCCCGTATCAGCTCCGGGAACTGGCCGGCCAGCGCCATCACCGTCATCCCGCCCATGGAGTGGCCGACCAGCACCAGCGGGCCCTCGGGGGCGGCGGCGTCGATGACGGCCTTCAGGTCGCGGCCGAGCTGGTCGATGGTGACGGGTACGGGGTCCTGCGCGGGCCCGGGTACGGGACCTCGCGCCGGCCCCTGGGCGAGCTGGGCGACGCCCCGGGCGGAGCGGCCGTGGCTGCGCTGGTCCCAGTGGACGGTGCGGACGAGGCCGCGCAGGGCGGCGCGCTGGAAGTGCCAGGCGTCCTGGTTGAGGCAGAAGCCGTGGCTGAAGACGACGGTGACGGGCGCGGGCCGCTTCCGCCCGAAGAGCCGGCGCCGCCGCCCGCCGGACGTCCCCGGACCGGCCGCCCCGGCCGCCCCGGCCGCCCCGGCATCCCCGGCCGCTCCGGTCTCGTCGACTTCGTCGACCTCGTAGTACAACTCCGTACCGTCGTCGGCGACCGCCTTGCCGGGGGTGCCGCGCAGGGCGCCGTACGGGCCCGCCGAGTCCAGCGCGAGCCGCGCCTTGCGGCGCATGCCGCGCCCGACGGTCATCCGCTCGATCGCGACACCGGCGGCGGCCCCGGCCGCGATCACGCCGATGGCGGCGCCCGCGATCCCCGCCTTGCGCCAACTGCGGTCCTCACTCACGGTGCTCCCCCGTCATGCTGTCGTCGTGCTCTCGTCGTCCGCCCGCTCCCGCGGCTCTTCGCCGACGTAGACGCGCGGCACGCGGGTGCCGATCCGGGTGACGATCTCGTACGCGATGGTGTCGGCGGCGTCCGCCCACTCCTGGGCCGTCGGCTCGCCCCGGTCGCCGGGGCCGAAGAGGACGGCGGGGGTGCCGGGTTCGGGCGTGTCGCCGCCGAGGTCGACGACGAACTGGTCCATGGCGACCCGCCCGGCGACCGTTCTGCGGACCCCGCCGACCAGCACGGGGCCGCGCCCGGAGGCGTGCCGGGGGATGCCGTCGGCGTAGCCGAGCGGGATCAGACCGAGCGTGGTCTCGGCCGGGGTGACGTAGTGGTGGCCGTAGCTGACGCCGTGGCCCGGGGGCACCTGCTTGACCAGGGCGACGGAGGCGGAGAGCGTCATGACCGGCCGCAGCCCGAAGTCCTCGGGAACCCCGATCTCGGGGGAGGGCGAGATGCCGTACAGGGCGATGCCCGTCCGTACGAGGTCGAAGTGGGACTCGGGGAGGGTGAGGGCGGCGGGCGAGTTGGCGATGTGCCGCACCTCGGGCTCGACGCCCGCCTTCTCGGCGTACGTCACCATCTGCCGGAAGACGTCCAACTGCCCGGCGATGGAGGGGTGTCCGGGCTCGTCGGCGCAGGCGAAGTGGGACCAGAGCCCGGTGATCCGGACCTCGCCGGCCGCCTCGGCGGCGAGCGCGGCGGAGACGAGTTCCGGCCAGTCGGCGGGCTGGCAGCCGTTGCGGCCGAGCCCGGTGTCGGCCTTGAGCTGGATCCGCGCTGCCCGGCCCGCCGCCCGCGCGGCTGCGGTCACCTCGCGCAGCGCCCAGAGCCCGCTGACGGCCATGTCGAGATCGGCCTCGATCCCCTCCCGCCACGGGTCGCCGGGCGTCCAGAGCCAGCAGAGCATCCGCCCCCCGACCCCGGCGGCCCGCAGCGCCAGCGCCTCGTGCGGCGTCGCCACCCCGAGCCAGGCCGCCCCGGCGGCGCGGGCCGCCCGCGCGACGGGGAGCGCGCCGTGCCCGTACGCGTCCGACTTCACGACAGCCATCACCGCGACCCCGTCCCCCACCCGGGAACGCAGCGCGCGCACATTGCCCCGCAGGGCCGCGAGATCGACTTCGGCCCGCGCCCGAAGCGCCGCCGAGGTCTGCATGTTTCCGGTCATCGGAGCCAGTCTCTCAGCTCCGCGGGGCACCGGTCAGATCCGGCCGGGGCCGTCCGCCCCCGCACCGTGCCCGGCCCCGCCGCGCCCCGCGTCGTCAGCCGCCGTCCCCCACCACGTTCCGCCACGCCTCCCCCAGCCCCGCCGCCACGTCGTCGGCCGCCACCGGGGCGCCCCGGGCGGCGAGGCGGGCGGCGAGGCCGTGGAGGTAGGCGGCGGCCGTGGCGGCGTCGTGGGCCGGGAGGCCGGTGGCGAGGAGGGCGCCGGCGAGGCCGGAGAGGACGTCGCCGGAGCCGGCCGTGGCGAGCCAGGGGGTGCCGGTGGGGTTGACGCGGACCGGGGGTGGCGGGGTGGCGGGGGTGGGCTTCGGTGGGGTGGCGATCAGGGTGGTGGAGCCCTTCAGGAGGACGGTGGCGCCGTACCGGGCGGACAGTTCGCGTACGGCCGCCAGGCGGGCCGCCTCCACCTCCGCGCGGGGGATGCCGAGCAGCGCCGCCGCCTCGCCCGCGTGCGGGGTGAGGAGGGTTTCGGCGGTACGGGGGCGGAGCGCCTCCGGGGTGACATGGCGCAGGCCGTCCGCGTCGACCAGGACCGGGACGTCGGAGGCGAGGACCTCGGCCACCGCCGAGCGGGCCCAGGAGCCCTCGCCGAGGCCGGGGCCGACCACCCATGCCTGGACGCGGCCCGCGTCGGACGGGGGGCCCTCGTGGACCAGGGTCTCCGGGAAGCGGGCGAGGACCGGCTCGCTGCCGGGGCCCACGTACCGTACGGCCCCCGCGCCGCCCCGCAGCGCGCCCGAGACCGCGAGGACCGCCGCGCCCGGATAGCGCGCGGAGCCCGCGACGATGCCGATGACGCCGCGCCGGTACTTGTCGCTCTCCGCCGTCGGCACCGGGAGCAGCCGCGCGATGTCCGCGTGCTGCGGCGCCTCCAGGTCGGGTACGGAGGGCAGATACGGGCCGAGGCCGATGTCGATCAGCCGGAGCGCGCCCGCGTGTGTGTGCGCCGGGTCGACGAGCAGACCCGGCTTGTACGCGCCGAAGGTGACCGTCGCGTCCGCCCGTACCGCCCGCTCCGCCGACTCGACCTGCCCGCTCTCCGCCTCGACGCCGCTCGGCAGGTCCACCGCGACGACCACGGCGCCGCTGCCGCGCGCCGCCCGTACCAGCGGCACCGCGTCCGGGCGCAGCCCGCCGTGGCCGCCGATGCCGGTGATGCCGTCGAGGACGAGATCGGCGGCGGCCAGCATCTCGTACGGGTCCTCCGCGATCCGGCCGCCCGCGGCCCGCAGCGCGGCGAGACCGCCGGGGTGCGCGCGGTCGGGGGCGAGCAGGACGGCGGCGACCCCGGCGCCCCTGCGGGCCAGGCGTGCGCCGGCGTACAGGGCGTCGCCGCCGTTGTCGCCGCTGCCGACGAGCAGGACGACGCGCGCCCCGTACACCCGGCCGAGCAGATCGCCCAGCAGCCCTGCGCAGGCGGCGGCGAGACCGGCGGCGGCGCGCCGCATCAGGGCGCCCTCCGGCAGCCGCGCCATCAGCTCGCGCTCGGCGTTTCTCACGGTCTCCACGCTGTAGGCGGTACGCATCTGCTCTGCCCTGTCTGCTCTCTGCCGAGTTCCTGCCGAGTTCGGTCGGGTCCCGGGCCGCGCCGGCCCCGGCCCGTGCCCCCGATGGCTACCCCGTGCCCGTACGCGATCACCCTCCGGCGCCCGCCCTCCCCGTACGCGCCCTCCCGGCGCCCGCCCTCCCTGTCCTCCCTCTCCCCGTCCTCACCCCTCCGCGATCACCACGGCGGAGGCCACCCCCGCGTCATGGCTGAGGGAGATGTGCCAGCTCCGTACGCCCAGTTCGGCGGCGCGCGCCGCCACCGTGCCGGTCACCCGGAGCCGGGGCCGGCCGGACTCCTCGACGTAGACCTCCGCGTCCGTCCAGCGCAGCCCGGCGGGCGCGCCGAGCGCCTTCGCCAGGGCCTCCTTCGCGGCGAACCGCGCCGCCAGGGAGGCCGTGCCGCGCCGCTCGCCGCCGGGGAGCAGCAGCTCGTCCGGGACGAAGAGCCGGTCGGCCAGGTGCGGGGTGCGCCGCAGCGACTCCCCGAACCGGTCGATCTCGGCCACGTCGATACCCACCCCGATAATCACTCCGCGCCTCTCCCTCACTCACTCCACTGTGACCGACTTGGCCAGATTTCGCGGCTGGTCGACCTCGTTGCCCCGGGCCGTCGCCAGCTCGCACGCGAACACCTGCAACGGCACCGCGGCGACCAGCGGCTGGAGCAGCGTAGGCGTCGCCGGGATCCGGATGAGATGGTCCGCGTACGGTGCCACCGCCTCGTCCCCCTCCTCCGCGATCACGATCGTGCGGGCGCCCCTGGCCCGGATCTCCTGGATGTTCGAGACGATCTTGCCGTGCAGCACCGAGCGTCCCCGGGGCGACGGTACGACGATCACCACCGGCAGGTCCTCCTCGACCAGCGCGATCGGGCCGTGTTTCAGCTCGCCCGCAGCGAACCCCTCCGCGTGCATGTACGCCAGTTCCTTGAGCTTGAGCGCCCCCTCCAGCGCCACCGGATACCCGACATGGCGGCCCAGGAAGAGGACCGTCCGCTTCTCCTTCAGGGTGCGCGCGAGGGCCCGTACCGGCTCCATCGTGGCGAGCACCCGCTCCACGTCCGCCGCGATCCGCCCCAGGTCCCGTACGACGTCCCGGATCTCGTCGCCCCACTTCGTGCCGCGCCGCTGCCCCAGGTAGAGCGCGACCAGATAGCAGGCCACGAGCTGGGTCAGGAACGCCTTGGTGGAGGCGACGGCGACCTCGGGGCCCGCGTGGGTGTAGAGGACCGCGTCGGACTCACGGGGGATGGTCGAGCCGTTCGTGTTGCAGATGGCCAGCACCTTCGCGCCCTGCTCCCGGGCGTGGCGGAGCGCCATCAGGGTGTCCATCGTCTCGCCGGACTGCGAGATCGCGACGACGAGCGTACGGCGGTCGAGGATCGGGTCCCGGTAGCGGAACTCGCTGGCCAGTTCCACCTCGCAGGGCAGCCGGGTCCAGTGCTCGATGGCGTACTTGGCGATCAGCCCGGCGTGGAAGGCCGTTCCGCACGCCACGATGACCACCTTGTCCGCCTCGCGCAGCACGGGCTCGGGGATGCGCACCTCGTCGAGGGTGAGCACGCCCTCGGCGTCGATCCGGCCGAGGAGGGTGTCGGCGACGGCCTTCGGCTGTTCGGCGATCTCCTTGAGCATGAAGGAGGGGTAGCCGCCCTTCTCGGCGGCGGAGGCGTCCCAGTTCACGTGGTACGAGCGGACCTCGGCCGGGGCGCCGTGGAAGTCCGTGACCAGTACATCAACACTGCCGCCGCGGCCGCCGCCGATGCCGTCCCCGCCGCCCTTGGGGTCCCGGCGGGCCTCGACCACCTGGTCCTGGCCCAGTTCGATGGCGGAGCGGGTGTGGGCGATGAACGCGGCGACGTCGGAGGCGAGGAACGCCTCGCCCTCGCCGACCCCGACGACCAGCGGCGAGTTGCGGCGGGCGCCGACGACGACGTCGGGCGCGTCGGCGTGGACGGCGACGAGGGTGAAGGCGCCCTCCAGGCGGCGGCAGACCTGGCGCATCGACTCGGCGAGGTCGTCGCAGGAGGAGAACGCCTCGGCGAGGAGGTGCGCGACGACCTCGGTGTCGGTCTCGGAGCCGAGGTCGTGGCCGCGTTCGGCGAGTTCGGCGCGGAGGGCGGCGAAGTTCTCGATGATCCCGTTGTGGACGACGGCGACCCGGCCCGCGTTGTCCAGGTGCGGGTGGGCGTTGGCGTCGGTGGGGCCGCCGTGGGTGGCCCAGCGGGTGTGGCCGATGCCGGTGGAGCCGCCCGGCAACGGGCTCTCCACCAGCTCCTTCTCCAGGTTGAGCAGCTTGCCCGCCTTCTTGGCGGTGGCGAGCCCGCCGTCGGCGAGGACGGCGACCCCTGCGGAGTCGTATCCCCGGTACTCCAGGCGCTTGAGCCCCGCGACGACGACGTCGAGCGCCGGCTGACCGCCGACGTACCCTACGATTCCGCACATAACGCTCCTCCGAAGCTCCCTTTTCCGATGAATTGCTGACATATCGTCACACAAGGGAGGGTGGCTGGCGGGGAGCGCGGGCCCGCGTCGGGGCTCGGGGGGCGTGACGTAACACACCCGCCACAATCGGACACGCTCCCCCACAATGGCTCAGTGATCATTCCGCCACCGCCCGGCGCCCCCCGCAGGGGTGAGCCCGGACCGACCCCGTACGTCGACCTCTCCCGCGCCGAGTGGAGCGCGCTCCGCGACAAGACGCCGCTGCCGCTCACCGCCGAGGAGGTCGAGGCGCTGCGCGGGCTCGGGGACGTCATCGACCTGGACGAGGTCCGCGACGTCTACCTGCCGCTCTCCCGCCTCCTCAACCTCTACGTACAGGCCACGGACGGGCTCCGCGGGGCGCTCAACACCTTCCTCGGCGACGCGGGCAACGGGCACGGCGCGCAGCGCGGCACGCCGTTCGTCATAGGGGTGGCCGGCAGCGTGGCCGTGGGCAAGTCGACGGTGGCCCGCCTCCTCCAGGCGCTGCTGGCCCGCTGGCCGGAGCACCCGAGGGTGGAACGGGTCACCACCGACGGCTTCCTGCTCCCGATGAAGGAGCTGATCGCGCGCGGCCTGATGTCCCGTAAGGGGTTCCCCGAGTCGTTCGACCGCCGGGCCCTGACCCGGTTCGTCGCGGACATCAAGGCGGGCAGGGACGAGGTCACCGCGCCCGTCTACTCGCACCTGATCTACGACATCGTCCCCGGCGAGCTCCTGACGGTGCGCCGCCCCGACATCCTGATCGTGGAGGGCCTGAACGTCCTCCAGCCCGCCCTGCCCGGCAAGGACGGCAGGACGAGGGTCGCGCTCGCCGACTACTTCGACTTCAGCGTGTACGTGGACGCCCGGCCCGAGGACATCGAGAGCTGGTACCTGAACCGCTTCCGCAAGCTCCGCGAGACCGCGTTCCAGGACCCGTCCTCGTACTTCCGCAAGTACACCCAGGTCTCCGAGGAGGAGGCCCTGGAGTACGCCCGTACCACCTGGCACACCATCAACCGCCCCAACCTCCTCCAGAACGTGGCCCCCACCCGGGGCCGCGCCACCCTGGTCCTCCGCAAGGGCCCGGACCACAAGGTCCAGCGCCTCTCGCTCCGGAAACTCTGATGCCCTCGGGAACCGCCCCGGCTACGCTCCCGCCCATGCAGCGTGCCGCAGCCGTGATGACGACGACGCCGGAGAGTGTCCCGGCGCGCTGACTGCTGACCGAGTCCGAAGCCCCGGGGCGAGTGCCCCGGGGCTTCGCCGTCGGGTCACCCGCTCCCTCCCCAGCGAGGAGACCCCCGATGACCGCGATGCCCCCCGAGATGCCCCCGCCCCCGGGGGACCACCCCCGGGAGACCCCCGGCCAGACGTCCGACGGAGCCCCCGACCACCGCAGGGTGGGCCGTGCCCTGGACCTCTTCGACACCGACCCGCTGATGGGCGCGGGGCTCCCCTACTGGCTGCCGGACGGCGCGACCGTACGGCACACCCTGGAGGAGTACGTACGGGACCTGGAGCGGCGGGCCGGGTACCGCCACGTGTACTCGCCCGTGCTCGGCAAGCGCGAGCTGTACGAGATCTCCGGACACTGGTCGCACTACAGCGACGACATGTTCCCGCCGATGGAACTCGGCGGCGAGCAGGTCGTGCTCCGCCCCAGCCTCTGCCCCCACCATGCCCTGATCTACCGCTCGCGCACCCACAGTTACCGCGAACTCCCGCTCCGTATCGCCGAGTTGGGGGGCATGTACCGGGCCGAGCGCTCCGGTGTACTGGGCGGCCTCACCCGCGTACGGTCGATCCAGCTCAACGACGCGCACATCTTCTGCACCCCGGAGCAGGCGGCCGAAGAGGCGTACGGGGCGCTGGAGCTGATCGGGCGGGCGTACGCGGCGCTGGGGATCCGGCCGGTGCGCCACCGGCTCTCGCTCCCGGGTCCGGGCGGGACCGGCGGGACTGGTGCGTCGTACGTGGCGGGCCCGGAGGGGATGTGGGAGCGGGCCGCCGGGGTACTGCGGGAGGCGCTGGAGCGGGCCGGGGTGGCGTACGAGGCGGAGGAGGGCGAGGCGGCGTTCTACGGGCCGAAGATCGACGTGCAGATCGCCGACGGCGCGGGGCGCGAGGCGACGCTCTCGACCGTTCAGGTCGACTTCCACCAGCCGGAGCGGTTCGGGCTGCGCTACATCGGCGCGGACGGGGCACGGCACCGTCCTGTCATGGTGCACCGCAGTGTCATAGGCAGCATGGAGCGGGCCATGGCGCACCTGATCGAGGTCCACGGCGGCGCGTTCCCCGCCTGGCTCGCCCCGACCCAGCTCACGGTCCTCCCGGTCTCCGCCGCCGAGCTGGCCCCGGCCGCCGAACTGGTCCGCCGCGCCACCGATCAGGGGGTACGGGCGGAACTCAGCGGCCCGGAACACGGCACCCTGGGGGCCCGGATCCGGGGCGGGCGGCTCGTTCCGTACCAGACGGTGATCGGCGCCCGGGAGGCGGCGGCAGGGCAGGTGGCGCTGCGGCTCCGGGACGGCCGCAGGGTGCCTGGGCTGCCGGTCGAAGAGCTGCTGGGGCGGATGGGCGGGGTCATCGCAGGACGTACCACTGCCTTGTGGGAGGGCGCGGAGGGGAAGTAGCCCCCCGCCATGCTGTCGGCCTGGTCAGGTGCCGTCTGCCGGGTCCGGGAGGAGGAGGCGGAAGACGCAGCCCTCGCCGGGGCGGTTGTCGAGTTCGAGGCGTCCGCCGTGGGCCGTCGCGATGGCGGCGGCGATGGCGAGCCCTAGCCCGGACCCGGGGTCGGGGTCGGGGTCGCCATCGGCCCCGTACGCCCGGGTCCGTACGGACGGCCGGTGGAGCGGCGTCGCGCGGTAGAAGCGGTCGAAGACGCGCGGGGCTTCGGCGGGGTCGATTCCCGGGCCCTCGTCGGCGACCTCGATGACGTTGACGGGGGTGCCGGGGGGTAGTGGGGGGCCGCTCCCGAGGGAGCCCGGGGCGGGGCCGCTGCCGGGTTGAGGGGTGCGGGTGGCGCCTACGCGGACGTGGACGGCGGTGGCGGCGGGGGTGTGCGCGCAGGCGTTGGCGAGCAGATTGCCCAGCACCTGGGCGAGCTGGTGGGGGTCGCCGGGGGCCTCGATGACGTCCAGGTCGGGAGAGGGGGCCGGAGAAGGCACGGGAGAAGGGGCGGGGGCGGTCGGGTGGGTGGTGAGCGGCTCCAGGGTGATGGGGCGGGCGGGGTGGCGTACCGCCGTGGTCGCGATGGCGTCGGCGGCCAGGGAGAGGAGATCGACGGATTCCCGGTGCGCGGCCGGGGTGTCGCCGAGCTTGGCGAGGAGAAACAGGTCCTCCACGAGGCGGCTCATACGGTCGGCGTTGTGGGCGATCAGAGCGTGTGCCTCGCGCCGCCGCCGTACGGACATGTCCGGCTCGTCGAGGAGGAGCTCCGAGAACCCCTGGATCGCGGTGAGCGGCGTACGCAGTTCGTGCCCCGCGTCCGCCATGAAGCGGCGGAGCTGTGCCTCGGACGCCTCCCTGCGCTGGAGCGCGGCGCGCAGCCGGTCGAGCATGGTGTTGAGGGCCAGGCCGAGCCGGCCGACCTCGGTGTCCGGGTCCGCGACGGGGACGTCGGGCAGCGCGCCCTCGGTGATGTGCCGCGCGGTGTGCTCGACCCGGGTGAGCGGGCGCAGCCCCAGCCGGACGGCGCCGTTGCCGAGGACGACCACACCGGCGGCGACGGCGGCCCCGAGACTGAGGCTGAGCCAGAGGAGTTTGGTGGTGGCACCGTCCACGGTGTCCAGCGGGAGCGCGACGACGGCGTACATGCGGTCGGGCCCGGAGTGCACCATCACGCGCCAGCCGGAGCGGCCTGCCGCGTCGTCCGCGTCCGGTACGGTCCTGGGCTTCCCGACGGCCGAGTCCAGGTCCGCCGCGTGGCGAGGGAGGCGGGGGCCCTCCTCGCTGCCGCCGCTGGCCAGGGAGGCGTCGAGCAGGTCGCCCGCCGCGTCGTAGAAGTAGACCCGGTAGTCGGAGGGGAGTACGTCGTCGTGCGGGCGCCCCGGGCGGAGTGTGCCGATGTCGGCGGCTTCCGCGGCGAGGATGTCCGCGTAGGCGGGTTCCGGGGGCCGGAAGCGGGCGAGCCGGTCGTCGACCTGGTCGGTGAGCCAGCCCCGGAGAACGGTGAGCCCGGCGAGCTGGCAGAGGAGGACGGCGCTGGTGGCGAGCAGGGAGGCGATCAGGACGAGGCGGCTGCGGAGCGAGCGCGGGCGGAGGCGGCGGGGCCACCTCACTGGGGAGCCTTGGGGGGTGTCGGGGGTGTCGGGGGTGTCGGGGGTGTCGGGGGTGTCGGGGGTGTGGGGGGTGTGGGGGGCGTGGGGGGCTCGTCGCGTGGCAGGCGGAGGCAGTAGCCGACGCCGCGCACCGTGTGGATCAGCGCGGGCGGCTCGCGGTCGATCTTGCGGCGCAGGTTCTTGACGTACGTGTCCACGATGCGGGTGTCGCCGGCGAAGTCGTACCGCCAGACCTGCTGGAGGATCCCGGCCTTCGTCAGCACGCGCTCGGGGTGCGCCAGCAGGCAGGCCAGCAGCCGGAACTCGGTCGGCGAGAGCTTCAGGAGGCGGCCCCCGCGCCGTACCTCGTGACCGCCCTCGTCCAGGGTGAGGTCGGCGTACCGCAGCGGCGGCCGGGGCGGACGGGCCCCGGTCGCGTCGGCGGAGGCCGGGGCGTTGCTGCGGCGCAGGATGGCCCGTATCCGCAGCAGCACCTCCTGGACGTGGAAGGGCTTGGTGACGTAGTCGTCGCCGCCGGAGCTGAGCCCGATGATGCGGTCCTCGACCCCGGTACGGGCGGTGAGGAAGAGCACCGGCGTGTAGACGCCCTGCGCGCGCAGGGCGCGGGTGAACTCGAAGCCGTCGGTGTCGGGCAGCATGACGTCGAGGACGATCAGGTGGGGCCGCCGGTTACCGGCCTCGAACATGCCCTCCTGGCCACTGGCCGCGCTCACCACCGTGTACCCGGCGACGCCGAGCGCCGAGGTGAGGAGGGTACGGATGCTGGCGTCGTCCTCCACGACCAGGACGGTGTGCCCGGCGGGGTTCGTGCGGACGGGAGCGGGGGCGGCTGCGGGTGCGGGGATAGGGACTGGGGCTGGGACTGGGGCGTACGGGTCGGTCACGTTCAGCACCTCGGGGTACGGGCAGGCCGGGCCGGGGGGCCGGGGCCGGCCGTGCGAGCGCCAGGGTAGGAGGGGAACCTGTGCGGGGGCTGGATACGGAGAGGGGGGCGGGTCCGGGGGCCGTGCATGACGTCGGTACGGGGCCGGATCCGGCGCCCCGGGCCAGGCCCTCAGGGGGCGGGAGGCCCGGGGCGCCGGGCGGGCTCAGCCGGTCACGCCTACGTCACGTCCACGTCATGTCCCCGCCGCCCCCGTCACGGCCTTGTCCTTGGCCAGGGCCGCCGCGCGGTCGGTGACGGTCGTGGTGAGCCCGGTCAGAGCGGTGTCCAGCTCCTGGGAACCGGCCCCCGCGGCGCGGGCCTGCTCCCCGAGCGTCTTCAGCGCCTCCGCCGCCGTACCCGAGGCATAGAGCTTCTCGTACAGCTCCCGGTACACCTTCTTGTAGACGCCGTCGAAGTCGTCGGAGTCGAGGAACTTGGTCTTCAGGACGTGCCCCCCGAGCATCCTCCGCTGACCTCCCTCGCCCCCTGCTCCATTGCCGTCTCCGTTACCGGCTCCGTTACCGCCCCCGTTGCCGCCCGCACCGTCCGGCCCACCGCCGGCCGCCCCTCCGGGGAACCCTTCCGGGATCTCCTGGGGTACCTGGGGCATCCCTTCCGGGAACCCCTCCGGGATCCCGCCCGAGCCTTCCCCGACGGGCATTCCGCCGCCGATGCCGACCCGGTCCTCCGGCCCGGCTTCCGCGTCCCCGCTGAAGGCCAGGTTGTAGTCCCAGCCCAGGACGGAGAACTTCTTGGTGTCCAGGTCGTACCAGAGGAGGTAGTTGTTGCCCGGGCCCGCCATGTCGTCGCCGTTCAGCAGCAGGTTCTGCGTGGCGATGTACGTGGCCAGCGATTCGACCTCGACATACGTGCCCAGATCGCGGGCGAACTCCTTGTCCGAGGCGCTGTCGGCCCACTTGATGAGCCTCATCACCGGTTCGAGATCCTGGCTGCCCTTCTTGTTGAGCTGCTTGAAGGACTTCTCGTACGCGGTCGGGTCGTCACCGGCGTACTCGAACCTGCCGCCCGCCCTCGCCTTGTAGAGCACGCCGTTGCCGTCGGCGAGGTCGTCGGCGTAGTCGGTGTCGGGCGCCTCGACCATGAGCCGGGCGACCGCCGGCCGGTTGTTCACCTTGAGCTGGGTGAAGCTGTAGCGCTCGGCCTTCTCGCCGCTCTCCTTGGTCAGGGCCAGCGACAGCGCCTCGTTGAGGGGCACCTGTCCGTTGCTGCCGGGGCGCAGCGAGATCTCCCGCTCGCCCTGGTAGGCGCGCCCTTCGACGTACTCGTCGATCTTGACGAGCCAGGGCAGCTCCTCGGGCTTCTCGGCGGAGAGGTTGTACTGCACCATGCCCCCGGGACCGCCGGGACCGCCGGGCCCACCGGCCTCTTGGGCACCATTGCCACCTCCGGCACCAGCACCAGCACCAGCACCAGCACCAGCAGCGTCCCCAGCGGCCGGACCGCCCCCTTCAGAGGCGGCCCCTTCAGAGGCGCCCCCTCCAGGCGCGGCCCCGCCGGCCGGAGCGCCCCCCGCGCGCTGGGGCATGTTCCGGCCGCCACCGGGCATGCCCCTGTTCCCGCGCAGGGACGACAGTGTGGAGTTCCCCTTGAGACGGATCCCGACGTCGTTCAGATAGACACCGTCGATGACGAGGTCGGCCTTGATGTACTCCTTGGTGCCGTCCTCCTTGTACTCCTTCATCATCTTGTCGAAGTCGGTCTGCTGATAGGTGAGTTGCACGGAGTGCGGCACCGTGGCGTCGTACAGCTCCACCGTCCCCCGGACGTCGTCGGTGATGGCGTCCGCCTCGACGCGCGAGGACGAGGTGACGTACGGGGAGATCCGCGCGTCCCCGAGGAAGGCGACCAGCGCGGCGAGCCCGACGCCCAGCGCCGCAGTCGGCTTCCAGTGGTGGCGCAGCCGGACGGGCACCCGGTCCCGTAGCCGTAGCCCCAGTCGTCGCCGCCCGTGCCGGACGGCGGCGGCGCTCTTCCGCCGTCCCATCACAGGTCCGTCGTGTCATAACCGGTCAGGACGGTCACCCGCTGCCCGGAGGTGCGTTCCTGGAGGGCGCTGACCAGATCGCCGGGCTCGGCGCCCTTCTTCAGGCGCACCGTGTAGAAGACCTCGTTCAGCGCGCCGCCCCGGATGGTCTCGGTGCTCACCAGCTCGAACTCGCTCGTGTACTTGATCAGTACGTCACGGATCTGCGGCGTGTAGTCCTCACCGGCCGGGACCTGGACCTTGACGACCTGCCGCTGCACATTCAGCGCGAACCAGTTGAACTTGAACATCACCAGGATGACCGCGCAGATCACGACGGCGCCCACCGCCGCCAGCGTGTAGAAGCGGGCGCCGCAGGCCATGCCGATGGCCATCGCCAGGAAGATGAAGCCGACATCCCTGGTCTCCTTGACCGCGTTACGGAAGCGGACCACGGACAAGGCTCCGACCAGCGAGAAGGCCCGCGCCAGGTTCGATCCGACGACCAGCATGATCAAGGCGACGATCATGCCGACGATGACCAGGGTCTGCACGTAGGACTGGCTGTAGGAGACGTTGCGGTGCGTGTAGCGGTACGCGTAACCGATGAGCGTGGAGAGGACGAACGACAGCGCCATCGCCGCCACGACATCGGCCACGCTGAACGTGCCGCTGAGTTCCTGTAGTTCGAGATCGAAATTCACGGCGCTCCTACCTTCGACGACGCGTCCCGCGACGTCGCGTTTTCCGACGACGCGTCGTGCCGCGCCGACAGCAGCCCGGACGACTGCTTCTCTTCAGTGGGGGTGGTGGGGGTGGTGGGGGTGACGGGCGGACAATCCGCCTCATCGACATGGAAAACCGACCGAGGGGCGAGCCCGAACGCCTCGATGGACTGCACGTACTTCGAGATGCGCACCAGATTGAGGTTGCGCCGGGCGGCGAGGTCGGTGATCCAGTGCGGGGTCCGCTCGTTGACCTTGATCTCCATGACCGACAGGTGCGGCGGGATCGTGAACCGGTTCTCGGGCGTCGCGATGCCGAGGCCGAAGTCCCGGTCCCGGCCCCGGATCCGGCGGTCGAAGGTGACCCGCAGCCCGGTGTCGGCATCCCGCCCGACCAGGGCTTCCCGCTGGTAGCCGGTGATGGCGGTGGGCCGCAGGTTCAGCCGTACGACCAGTTCGAGAACCTCCTGGACGAAGGCGCTCTCCTTGGCCGAGTGGGCCACCATCTCCCGGCCGTCGCACAACTGCCGTGCCACGCCGTAGGGGAGGGTGATACGGCGCTTCTGGGTGACCCGGTTGACGCGCTGCTTGATCTCCACGCAGACCGGCGAGTCGTCGGTGACGCCATCGGGGTTGCCGTAGTGCCGTATACGCAGCTTGCGGCGGAACTTGAGCCCCTCGATCTTCTCCCAGTAGAACCGGAGCTGAGGGGTGTCGTAGTACAGACTCCACACCCCGTACCCGCCGGCCGGACTGTGCAGATCCCGGTCCATCCGCTCGCCCAGCTCGTCCCGGATCTCGGCGGCCTGCTCCACCGGAACCAGATACTTCAGCTCGAACCGGTTGAACGCATGCAGCCGACTGGCCACATGCAACGCCTCCTCCTCCCCGCCCTCCCCGCCCTCGCCGCTGTCCGGCTTCGCCAGGAACACCATGCGCCTCCTTGCTCGTACGTTGCGGACCGACCGACCGGCCTGGCCTACGCAACCAACGGCGCATGAGGAGCCCATGAGAATCACGGGTTTATTTCAGGAGTCTTCAAGGAGAAGGGAAGGTGAACGGAGAGTGGAGCGTGATCAAGGCGTTCCGCGTGATCCCTGAGGATTTTCCCCGGCGCACGCCTTCCGTTAGCCCTGCCTGGCTACTGTCCCTTGCCCTGGTCCGGCGCACGAGAGACAGATCCATGAGCACCCCGGTCTACCGCACCTCAACTCGCCAGTCCGCGGCTGCCTTTACGCCGTCCCAGCAGCAGAGCGGGAGCCGGAGCCGAAGTCGGAACCCGGCCGGCGCTCCGGCCGGGAACGCGGCGGAGCGTGCCCTCCTCCAGGTCCAGTCCACCGCCGGCAACCGGGCCGCGAGCGCGGTGGTGCAGCGGGCCAGGAGAACGGCGAGAGCGGGGACACCGGCGACGGGCGAGACACCGGCGGCCACCAGTCGACCCCCCGCGCCGGAGAGGCGGGTCGCGGCTGCCGGGGCGAAGGGTTTCCGTGACCGGATCGCCGGGATCCTCGACAAGGTCAAGAAGAATCTCGAATTCATCGACACTTTCGTCAAGGGCATCCACACCCCTTCCAACTCGGGCTTCTCCCAGCACGCCGCCGCCACCGCCGACAGCGGCCTCAAAAGCTCCGTCGGCGTCTCGGGGAGCGCCGCCGCCTCGGAGGGCTTCGCCCAGGAGGCCGCGGGCGCCGTGCTCAGCGGCATGGAGGCGGCCAAGGCCCGGAAGGACGCCAAGAAGCACCAGAGCGGCGCCGCCTTCCACGGAGCGGACAAGAAGGCCAACTCCAAGTCGGCCGACGCGATCGTCAGCTCGGCCGGCGCGGCGAACTACGCCCTCGGTGTCGCCAAGGAGCTGACCAAGGTTCACAAGGTGGCGAACGCCGCCGCGGTGTCCGAGGCGAGCGGTATCGGCTCCGGAATCGTCGGCGCGGCGAAGGGCGTCCGTGCGGCGGCCCGCACCGGTCTGACGGCCCGCAAGTACCGGGCCATCAAGAAGCTGGGGGCGCCCGAACACGCCGACGAGGAGGCGCTGGCCCGCCTGGACCAGGCGCGGCAGCAGGCCGAGTGGGCCGCGGCCGAGGCGTACGTCGCGCTGGACGCCCAGTGGGACCACGAGGACGAGGGCCGGCTGGAGCGCGTCTCCGAGGCGATCGACACGGCCTGGGCGGCGATGGGTGAGGCCCGTGACGCCGGCCGGGACTTCCGGCGGGCCGACGACGTCAAGACGATGGACACGGTGCACAACTACGCGCTCGGCAAGCAGCGCCACAAGATGGGCAAGCAGGCGCTGACGGCGGTGGGCGAGTCCACCAAGGCCGCGGGCGGCGTCGTCACGGCGGTCGCCGCCACGGCGGGCGGAGCCGGGCTGGCGAGCAACCCGGTCGGCTGGGGCCTCGCCGCGGGCGCGGCCGGTCTCATCCTCGGCGTCACCGCGTACAAGGCGGGCCGCGCCGGCAAGAAGCGCTACGACGGGGCCCGCCACCCCGAACGCTGGGCGCCGGAGGGGAGCACGAGGGAGCCCGCCTCGCGCGAGGACGCGCTGAAGGAGGCCCTGAAGTTCTGGAAGAAGGTGGAGAACGGCGAACGCCAGGCCATGGCGCGCAAACTCTACGGACTGGCGGCGGGCCCGGACGTCAAGGGGCACGGCGACACGACCCCGGAGATGCGGAGCTCGGCCAGGGCCCTTCTCGTCGCCCTCAAGGCGGGCCCCGCCAACCAGCGGATGACCCCGGACGAGTGGGCGAACTCCCTCGACGACCCGGCGAAGAGCGCCGCCTGGGTCAAGGAGATAGCGGAACAGCTCTCCTCGGCCTGACCGAGTCACCCGGGAGCGCGCCGGGGGGGGCCGGCCGGGTGTCCGTATGACCATCGTTCCGCGTACACCCACCGCCCTGCGGAGCGCAATCCTGTGGAGTGCCACATGGCCGGGCCGTTGTTTGACGCGGGCCCGCTGGTCAGGGGGGTGGGGGAGCCGGGAAAATGCGCGTACACGACTAGGCGTGACGGCGTGACCAGGGGCGGGGCAGGGACGTGGGGTTCATGAAGTTACTGCGGCGGGGCGTCGCGCCGCTGGTCACTGCCGTGCTCACGGCCGGGCTGCTCTCCGCCGGGGCGGGGTCCGCCCGGGCGGCGTCGGTCACGTTCGAGGCGTCGGCGGGCGGCGGGGCGAACCGGAAGTACGTCCAGGTCGTCGTCGTCAGGAACGGCAAGCATGTCGGGTACGTGTACTGGAACGGCGACCCGGATCCCGTACTGGGCTGGCCCGGCAACGCCATGATCGTCGCCGACACCTCCACCGACACCTGGGGGATAGAGGCGTACCTCAACCCCGTCGGCCGCGTCGCCACCACCCGCGGCCACAACGCGCCGTACGTCAGCCCCTGGGCCACCGGCGACCTCCCGGAGGGCCGCCGCTACGAGCTGCGGGTCTGCCTGGTGCGGGGGGCCGCCTCCAGTTGCTCGGGGGCGTACGGCGTCACCACGTGAGGGTGGTGACGCCGTACGGGGTGTACGGGGCCGCCCCTATCCCAGCGCCGCCTTCACCGCGTCCGCCAGGCGGCCGGCCACCGTGCGGGCCTGTCCGATGTCCGCTGCCTCGACCATGACCCTGACCAGGGGTTCCGTGCCCGAGGGGCGGAGGAGGACACGGCCCGTGGTGCCCAGGTCGCGCTCCGCTTCCGCTACCGCCGAGGCCAGTTCGGCGGAGGTGCCCACCCGCGACTTGTCGACGTCCGGGACGTTGATCAGGACCTGGGGGAGGCGGTCCATGACGGCGGCCAGCTCGGCCAGGGTGCGGCCGGTGGCGGCGACACGGGCGGCCAGCATCAGGCCGGTCAGGGTGCCGTCGCCCGTGGTGGCGTGGTCGAGGACGATGACATGGCCGGACTGTTCGCCGCCCAGGGCGTAGCCGTGCTCCTTCATCGATTCGAGAACGTAGCGGTCGCCGACCGCCGTCTCCACCAGGCGGATCCCCTCGCGCTCCATGGCCAGCTTGAAGCCGAGGTTCGACATGACCGTGGCGACCACCGCGTCCCCGCGCAACGTCCCCGCCTCGCGCATCGCGAGCGCCAGGACGGCGAGGATCTGATCCCCGTCGACCTCCTCGCCCGCGCCGTCCACGGCGAGGCAGCGGTCCGCGTCGCCGTCGTGCGCGATGCCGAAGTCCGCGCCGTGCTCGACGACGGCCGCCCGGAGCGGCCCGAGGTGGGTGGAGCCGCAGCCGTCGTTGATGTTGAGGCCGTCCGGCTCGGCGCCGATGGTGATGACCTCGGCGCCCGCGCGCGCGAACGCCTCCGGCGAGACCCGGGCCGCCGCGCCGTGCGCCTCGTCCAGGACGATCTTCAGGCCGTCGAGCCGGTTGGGCAGGACGCCGATCAGGTGTGCCACGTACTGATCGAAACCTTCGTCGTACGTACGGACCCGACCGACCCCGGCACCGGTGGGCCGCGTCCACGGCTCGCCGGTGCTGTGCTGCTCGTACACCGTCTCGATACGGTCCTCCAGCTCGTCCGCGAGCTTGTGCCCGCCCCGGGCGAAGAACTTGACACCGTTGTCCGGCATGGCGTTGTGGCTCGCGGAGAGCATCACGCCGAGGTCGGCGCCCAGCACACCGGTGAGATACGCCACCGCGGGGGTGGGCAGCACACCGACGCGCAGGACGTCCACGCCCGCGCTCGCGAGACCCGCCACCACGGCGGCCTCCAGGAACTCGCCGGAGGCACGCGGGTCACGGCCGACCACGGCCGTGGGCCGGTGCCCCTCGAACGTCCCCACCTCGGCGAGCACATGCGCCGCAGCGACCGACAGACCGAGCGCCAGCTCAGCCGTCAGATCGGCGTTGGCGACACCGCGCACACCATCCGTGCCGAAGAGTCGTCCCACAGCTCTCCCTCCGAGAGACGCCCGGCGCGGCGGCGTCACCGCGGCCACCCCGAGCGAAAACACATCGAAAATGCGAATTCATGCACCGACAGATCGAGCGATTGAGCAGACATGTGCTCTGCGTGCACCCTGCATGCTGTTATACGCCCGAGTCTGGCGATAAACGAACGCCCCGGCAGCACGGGAGTGCCGCCGGGGCGAACGGTAGGCCGAAAGGCTGTGAAAGAGCCTGTGCGGGCCGGCGCGCGATTAGCGCTTGCTGTACTGCGGCGCCTTGCGGGCCTTCTTGAGACCGGCCTTCTTGCGCTCGACCGCACGGTCGTCGCGGCTCAGGAAGCCGGCCTTCTTCAGCGTGGCGCGGTTGTTGTCCACGTCCGCCTCGTTGAGCGAGCGGGCCACGCCGAGGCGCAGCGCACCGGCCTGGCCGGAGACGCCGCCACCGGAGATCCGGGCGATGACGTCGTAGCGGTTGTCCAGCTCAAGCACCTTGAAGGGCTCGTTGACGGCCTGCTGGTGCACCTTGTTGGGGAAGTAGTCCTCAAGGGTGCGGCCGTTGATCTTCCACTTGCCGGTGCCCGGGACGATCCGGACGCGGGCGATGGCGTTCTTGCGGCGGCCCAGGCCGGCCGCCGGCTGCGGGTCGCCGAAGCGGCCCGCGAGCGACTCGGAGGTGTACTCGCCCTCTACGGGCACCTCCGACTCGAAGGTCGTGACGGCGTCATAGGTCTCCTCGACCTCGGCGCCCTCGACGGGGATCTCTGCAGTGGTCTCGGCCACGATGCTCCTCAGATTTCTTTTCGTCTTAGGGGGTGGCCGGAATTACTGCGCGACCTGGGTGATCTCGAACGGCACCGGCTGCTGGGCAGCGTGCGGGTGCTGGTCGCCCGAGTAGACCTTCAGCTTGGAGATCATCTGACGGCCCAGGGAGTTCTTGGGGATCATGCCCTTGATGGCCTTCTCGACGGCCTTCTCGGGGTTCTTCGCCATCAGCTCGTCGTAGCGGACGGAACGCAGACCACCCGGGTAGCCCGAGTGGCGGTACGCCATCTTCTGGGTCTTCTTGTTGCCGGACAGGTGCACCTTGTCCGCGTTGATGATGATGACGAAGTCACCGGTGTCAACGTGCGGCGCGTAGATCGGCTTGTGCTTCCCGCGCAGAAGGTTGGCGGCGGTGGTCGCCAGACGGCCCAGGACGATGTCCTGCGCGTCGATGATGTGCCACTGGCGCGTCACATCGCCGGGCTTGGGGCTGTACGTACGCACGGTCGTATGCCTTCGCTTCTTCAGTGATGAGTTTCCCGCAGCCCGCGAGGGTTGTGGGACGGGTCCTGACAAGGCCACCCGGACGATCACGACAGCCCTGGAGGTACGACGGGGACGCAACCCGTGCACCGCCGCTGTCCATCGGCCCGGTGAACCGGCGTAAGGGCCCCTCGCGTGAGAACGACCAAGCCAATACGCATAACGAACCAGCAGAATACCGCCGCCCCGCCGCACCGGTCAAAACGGGGGTCAGGGGGCCCGGAAGGGGCACACCCCGCCCCCGGGGCCCTGTCGGTCCCGTACCCCCGGCCCCCCTACCGCGCCCGTACCACCCGGCGCTCGTCCCAGACCGGCTCCGAGGTCTCCCGTACCACCCCGTCCGAGCCGAAGACCAGATAGCGGTCGAACGTACGAGCGAACCAGCGGTCGTGGGTCACCGCCAGCACCGTCCCCTCATACGCCTCAAGCCCCTCCTGGAGCGCCTCCGCCGACTCCAGGTCCAGGTTGTCCGTCGGCTCGTCCAGGAGCAGCGCCGTCGTCCCCGCCAGCTCCAGCAGCAGGATCTGGAAGCGCGCCTGCTGGCCGCCGGAGAGCTTCTCGAAGGGCTGGTCGCCCTGGCGTTCCAGCTCGTACCGGCGCAGGACGCTCATCGCAGCGCCCCGGTCCTTCGCGTGCTCCGTCCACAGGATGTCCACCAGCGCCCGCCCGACCAGCTCCGGGTGGGCGTGGGTCTGCGCGAAGTGTCCCGGCAGGACGCGCGCGCCGAGCTTCCACTCCCCCGTGTGCCGGACGTCCTCGCCCGCCAGCAGCCGCAGGAAGTGCGACTTCCCGGAGCCGTTCGAGCCCAGCACGGCGACCCGCTCGCCGTAGAAGACCTCCAGCGAGAACGGCTTCATCAGGCCGGTCAGCTCCAGGCCGACGCAGGTCAGCGCCCGTACGCCGGTACGGCCGCCGCGCAGCCGCATGGTGATCTCCTGCTCGCGCGGCGGCTCCGGCGGCGGGCCCGCCTCCTCGAACTTCGCGAAGCGCGTCTGCATCGCCCGGTACCGCGAGGCCATGTCGGGGCTGCTCGCCGCCTGCTGCCGGAGCCGGAGCACCAGCGCCCGCAGCCGGGCGTGCTCCTCCTCCCAGCGCCGCTTGAGCTCCTCGAAGCGGGCGAACCGCTCCCGGCGCGCCTGGTGGTACGTGGCGAAGCCGGCCCCGTGCACCCAGACGTCCGATCCGGCCGGGCCCGGTTCCACGCTGACGATCTTCTCGGCCGCCGTGGCCAGCAGCTCGCGGTCGTGGGAGATGAAGAGGACCGTCTTACGGGTCTCCTTGAGCCGCTCCTCCAGCCACCGCTTGCCCGGCACGTCCAGATAGTTGTCCGGCTCGTCCAGCAGCAGCACCTCGTCGGGGCCGCGCAGCAGCGCCTCCAGAACCAGCCGCTTCTGCTCGCCGCCGCTGAGCGTGCGCAGGGCGCGGAACTGGGCCTTGTCGTACGGGACGCCCAGCGCGGCCGTCGTGCAGATGTCCCAGAGCGTCTCCGCCTCGTAGCCGCGCGCCTCCGCCCAGTCGCTGAGCGCCTGCGCGTACGCCATCTGCGCGGCCTCGTCGTCCACCGTCATGATCGCGTGCTCGGCCCGGTCCACCGCCTCGGCGGCCTCCCGGATCCGGGGCTGCGCGACCGAGACCAGCAGGTCACGGACGGTGCGCTCGTCGCTGTCCGCGCCGTCGTCGCCGGTCCGGACCGAGCCGACGAACTGCGACATCACCCCGAGCCCGCCGCTCACGTTCACCGTGCCGCCGTGCGGCCGGAGCTCGCCGGCGAGCATCCTCAGCAGAGTGGTCTTCCCCGCCCCGTTGGCGCCGACGAGGGCGACGACGGAGCCCTCGGCGACGCGGAAGGAGGCATCGGCGAGCAGCACCCGCCCGTCCGGTAGGTAGTACTCAAGGTGCGCGGCCTCCAGATGTCCCATGCTCCGCATTGTCGGTGGAGACGTCCCGGCTCCCAAACCGTTTTCTGTTTACGCCCGGCCGCTTCGGGGCAACACGCGGCACACGCCCTTCACTTCGGGGCTTTAGACTGCGCCGCATGAGCTTTGGGCATGGGCAGGGGGGGCAGGGCCCTTCGTGGGGCGGCCCCGGTTCACCGGACCAGGATCCTTACGGAGCACGGCAGCCGCAGGGCGGTTACGGATACCCGCAGTCGCAGGATCCGTACGAGCCGCCCGCGTCGGAGCCGTACAACGCGCAGACACCCGACTGGGCGGCGCTCGCCGACGCCTCCGCCGCCCGCACCCGGCGCAAGCGGTGGCTGATGGCCGGCGGCGGTGTGCTCGCCACCGGCGCGGTCGCCGCGATCGTCGCGACCGCGGTCGTCTCGATGAACAACGGCGGCGACAAGAACACCGACGCGCAGAACGCCTCGGGCCGGCTCCCCACCAGCGGCGCGGACTCGCCGAACAGCGGGGCCGACCCGGAACCCTCCTTCTCGTCGGCGGACCCGCTGCCGCCGCCGGACCCGAAGGAGTTCATATCCAGCGCCGACAAGGACAAGGCGCCCCTCGACGAGGGCACCCTGTTCCCCGGCAAGAAGCTGACCATGGGCGACCGCGTCTACCTCAAGGGCGCCACCGCGACCACCACCAACTGCGCCGCGGCCACCCAGGGCGCGCTGGGCTCCGTGCTCGCCGCGAACAGCTGTGACCAGGTCATCCGTGCCACGTACCACAAGGACGGGGTGGCCGTCACGGTCGGCGTCGCCGTCTTCGGGCGCGAGGCGCAGGCGCTGAAGGCGAAGGACCAGGCACAGGGGGGCATCGCCTCGCTCTCCGGCGACGGGGTCGGCACCTTCTGCCGGGCCCCCTCGATCTGCCGCAAGACCACCAACTCGTACGGCCGGTACGTGTACTTCACGGTCGGCGGCTTCACCAGCGGCAAGAACGTCGTGGAGGCGGACAAGGACGTCTTCACGATCGGCGACGACGTCGCCGAGTTCACCTTCCGGCAGATCCTCGGCCGGGGCGAGGCGCAGGCCTCGGCGGCGGCCACGGAGCCGGTCACGCCGTAACCCTCCGGCCTGGGGTCACGCCGTAACCCTCCGGCCTCCGCGCGCGTTCACCCACGTGCCCCACGCACCCGGCGGGGGCGGAACGGGAGCGGGCGAATGGCGCGAGGGGCGCGTACGGCACGCGCGGTACGGACGGCACGCGCGGCGGGTACGGCGGGCGCGGACGGCCCGGCGGGCGCGGCACGCGCGGCGGGCGCGGCACGCGCGGCGGGCGCGGCACGCGCGGCGGGCGCGGCACGCGCGGCGGGCGCGGCACGCGCGGCGGGCGCGGCACGCGCGGCG
>NZ_JBFBFB010000009.1:247688-282443 GCF_040683935.1 Streptomyces sp. NPDC093085
GGGCGCGACAGGTACGGCGGGCGTCAAGGTCACCGTGGTGGTGCCGACGTACAACTCGGGGCCGCACATCGAGCCCCTGGTGGCCTCGCTGCTCGCGCAGAGCCTGCCGCCGGACGCCTTCGAGGTCCTCTTCGTCGACGACGGCTCGACCGACGCCACCCCGGCCCGCCTCGCCGCACTCGCCGCCGCGCACCGCCACTTCCGTACCGTCCGCATCCCCAACTCCGGCTGGCCAGGACGCCCCCGCAACGTCGGGGTGGCCCAGGCCAGGGGCGCGTACGTGCAGTTCGTGGACCACGACGACCGGCTGGCGCCCGAGGCGCTGGAGCGGCTGTACGCGATGGCCGAGCGGAACGGCTCCGACATCGTCATCGGCAAGGTCGCGAGCAACTTCCGCGCGCGGGGCGTCCCGAACGCGTTGATAAGCCGTACGCGCGAGTCCTGCACGCTCTGGAACGCCCCGCTGATCGACAGCCTCAC
The DNA here is from genome assembly GCF_040683935.1 of Streptomyces sp. NPDC093085. Lineage (NCBI taxonomy): Bacteria > Bacillati > Actinomycetota > Actinomycetes > Kitasatosporales > Streptomycetaceae > Streptomyces > Streptomyces sp. NPDC093085. The sequence goes on from NZ_JBFBFB010000009.1 coordinate 248,169, forward strand.
CCCGCACAAGATGTTCCGCACCGCGTTCCTGCGCGAGCACGGCATCGTCCACCCCGAGGGCCCGTGGATCCTGGAGGACCAGCTCTTCATGGTCCGCGCCTACCTCAAGGCGTCCGTCGTCTCCGTCCTCGGGGAGTACGTCTGCTACGCCTACTGGGCCCGCGAGGACACCGCGAACGCCGGGACCTCGGCGGTCGACCCCCGCGCCTTCTACGGCAACCTCCGCGAGATCCTCGCCACCGTCGTCGCCGGTACCGAGCCGGGCCCCGCCCGCGACCGGCTGCTGCGCCGCTTCTACCGGGTCGAGCTGCTGCACCGGCTCGGGGTGCCCCCCACGGGGATGCCGAGCGACCCGCCCTTCCTGGCCGACCCGTTCGAGGCCGTACGGGAGGTGGCCGAGGAGTTCATGACGGAGGGCGCGTACGCGGGGCTGCCGGTGCTGCACCGGGTCCGCGCTGCCCTGCTGCGGGCCGGCCGCCCCGCCGAGCTGACGGAGTTCACCCGGCGCCAGGCGGAGCTGCGCGCGCTCTGCGCGGTGGACGCGACGCACTGGCGACGGGGGCGCCTCCGGGTGGAGTTCACCGCCCGCTTCGAGGAACACCCGGGCGGCCCCGGGCTGTTGCTGGCGCGCCGGGGGACCCGGTACTTCCTGGCGCCCGCGCTGACGGACGGGGTGACCCCCGAACCGGTCGAAGTGACCGAAGCCCTGCGGACGTTCACAGCGGACGTACTGCTCCGGCACACCGACAGCGCCCATGTGTGGCCGGTGGAGCGGACCACGGCCCTGACCCTGGAGGAGGTCCCCGGGGAGGTCCCGGGCACGGCACCGGACACGGCACCGGGCGCGCCCCCGGACGACGGAACGGATACGGATACGGTCCTGGTCCGCCCGGTCGTACGCGGCACCGCCACCGTGGACCCCTCGCGCACCGCCGGCGGCCGGCCGCTGGACGACGGCGTCTGGGAGGTACGGATCCGGCTCACCGGCGCCGGCTTCGACCGCCACGCCCCCGCGCTCACCCCGGAGGGCGCCCCGCTGACCGTACGCCGGACCGATGTGCCGCCCCCGGACCCGGCCACGCCGAAGGTCAGCGTGGTCGTACGGACGGGGGGCGCCCGGCCCGGAGCCGTGGCGGAGACGCTCGCCTCCCTCACCCGGCAGACCCTCCCCGCGAGCGAGTTCGAGGCCGTCGAGGCCCCGGACCGGGACACCGGACTCGCCTCGGCGACCGGCGCGTACGTCCTCTTCCTGGAGCCCGGCACCCGGCTCGCCCCCGAGGCGCTGGCGCGGATGTACGCGTACGGCATGGAGCACGACGCGGACATCGTCGCCGGGAAACCCGCCGCCCAAGGCCGCCCCGTACCGCGTGAACTCTTCGTACGGGACCGGCCGCGCGCCACCCTCGCCAGGGACCCGCTCGCCGACAGCCTCGGCGCCGACAAGCTCTTCGACCGGGCGTTCCTCACCGCGCACGGGCTCCGCTTCGGGGACGGTACGGCGTGCGGGGCGCGCGCGGGCGGCCGGGAGGCGCTGGCCGAGCAGGCGTTCACGGCGGAGGCGACGCTCCGGGCGGGGCGCACCGCCGTCCTCGGCTCGTACGTCTGCTGCCACTACCCCCCGGACGACGGCCCCCCGCCGCTGCCCGCCCTCTTCTACCCGGCGCTGCGCGCGCTGATGGCCCGGGTCGACGCGCTGACCGGTCCGGGCCCGGTCCGCGACCGGCTGCACCGGCGCTGGCTGCGGCTGGAGATCCTGGACCGGCTGACGGGGCGCGCGCTGCTGGACCTGACCTCGGCGGACCGGGGCGCCCTGTTCACGGCGGCCCGCGCGGTGGTACGGAACGGGGTCTCCCCCACCGCGGTCCCCGGGCTCCCCGCCGTGCGCCGGGTCGCGGTCGGCCTGATCGCCGACGGCCGCCAGGACGACCTGGTGACCCTGGCCCACTGGGAGACCTCGCTGCGCTGCCGCCCCCGCCTGGACGCCCTGACCCGGGGCCCCGACGGCGGGCTCGGGCTCGCGTTCACAGCCCGTCTGGAGGCCGATACGGGGCCCCTGGGGGTGACGGGGCCGGGACCGGGGTGCCCGGACGGGCCCGCGCTCGCCCCTACGGGGGTCCCCGAGGCCCTGAAGGACCGCTTCGCGCGCGAGGCGCTGACCGGCGCCGCGCACCCCGGCCGGGCCTCGGCCGTCCTCGTCCTGCGGGCCCGCGAGGGCGGTACGGAGCATCTGCTGCCCACGGAGACCACCGTCCCGGCGTCCGGGTCCACCACGGCCCTGACACTGAGCGGCACCGCCGCCCTCCCGGCGCCGGCGGGCCTGGCGGACGGGGTCTGGGACGTCTCGGTACGGCTGACGGCGCTCGGCTGGACGAGGACCGCCCGGCTGGGTGGCCATCGCGCCGCCACCGTGGCCCTGCCGCCGTCCCGGGCCGCCGGGATCACCCCGTACTGGACCACCCCGAGCGGCGACCTGTCGCTCCGGGTCACCACCCCGCCGCCCGGCCCCCGCCGTGCCCTCCTGGGCCGGGTGCGCCGCGCGGTCCGCCGCCTGCGCCGCTCAGCGGGGCGGAAGCCCTAGCACCCCGCGCAACCGCCGCCCAGCGTCCGCTTGTTGCGGGCCTGGCGGTTGCGGGCGGCCAGGAGGTCGTCGGCCGGGTAGCCGACCTCCTCCAGGGTGAGCCCGTGCGGCCGTACGACATGCACCGCCGAATCGCGGACCCCCGCCGCCAGGACCTTCGCGGGCCACTCCACCGGGCGGTGCCCGTCGCCCACGAAGAGCAGCGCGCCCACCAGCGAGCGCACCATGTTGTGGCAGAACGCGTCGGCCCGGACGGTCGCCGTGACGACCCCGCTCGCGTCCCGCACCCACTCCAGCTTCTGGAGGGTACGGATGGTCGTCGCGCCCTCGCGCCGCTTGCAGTACGCCGCGAAGTCGTGCTCGCCGAGCAGCCCCGCCGACGCCGCGTTCATCGCCGCCACGTCCAACGGCCAGTCGTGCCAGAGCACATGGCCGCGCAGCAGCGGGTCGACGCCGCCGGGATGGTCGGTGACCCGGTACGCGTACCGCCGCCAGACCGCCGAGAACCGGGCGTTGAACCCGTACGGGGCCTCCGTCGCGCTCCAGACCCGTACATCGTGCGGCAGGCGCCCCGCGAGGCGCCGTACCAGCCGCTCCCGGTGCTCCGCCCAGAGTTCGGCCGGCAGGTCCACATGGGCCACCTGGCCGCGCGCGTGGACACCGGCGTCGGTGCGGCCCGCCACGGTCAGGTCGTAGGTGACGGAGGAGCGCGTCACCGTACGGAGCGCGTCCTCGATCTCGCCCTGCACCGTCCGCCGGGTGCGCTGCCGGGCCCAGCCGGAGAAGTCCTTGCCGTCGTAGCTCAGATCGAGCCGGACCCGTACCAGCCCGGCGGCCGGCCCCTCGCCCGGCTCGACCTGCCCGGCGGTGTTCTCGGCGGTGTTCCCGGTGGTGTTCTCGGTGGTGTCCTCGCTCACCCGCGCCTGCTCCCGTTCCTCGTAGAACTCGTATCACTCGCGCCAAGCGGAACGGGCCCGCCCCCGGTGAGGGAGCGGACCCGTTCGTGCGACCCGACGCGGCCTGGCAGGACTCAGGCGTCCTTGCCCTCGGCGTCGTCCTTCTTCGCCTCGGCGTCGGCCTCGGCCGCCGGCTTGGCGTCCTCGACGGCCTCGGCCGGAGCCTCGTCCTTCTTGAGGGCGTCTTCCTTGACCGCGCGCTTCGTCGCGGCCTCGGCCTCACCGGTGGCCTCCTGCGCCACGGTCAGCGCCTCGACCAGCTCGATGACCGCCATCGGGGCGTTGTCGCCACGACGGTTGCCGATCTTGGTGATACGGGTGTAACCACCGGGGCGGTTCTCGTACCGCGGGGCGATCTCGGTGAAGAGCGTGTGGACGACGCTCTTGTCCGTGATCGACCGCAGCACCAGGCGACGGTTGTGGATATCGCCCTTCTTCGCCTTGGTGATGAAGCGCTCCGCGACCGGACGGAGGCGGCGGGCCTTGGCCTCGGTCGTGGTGATGCGGCCGTGCTCGAAGAGCGACTTCGCGAGGTTCGCGAGGAGCAGCTTCTCGTGCGCGGCGCTGCCGCCCAGACGGGCACCCTTGGTGGGCTGCGGCATGTTCTGTCTCCTTGGGTCTGCACCGGCCGTATCAGGTACCGGTGTCAGTTCCCGTGAGGCGGTCGCCCCACGGAAGTGTGATCAGCGAGCGGTTCCGCTCAGTACTGCTCGGTCTCCACGAACCCGGCGTCCGCGTCGTCGTCGGCGCCGAAGGCGTCAGCGGCGGCGGTCGGGTCGAATCCGGGCGGGCTGTCCTTGAGCGCGAGGCCCATGCCGGCCAGCTTCGCCTTGACCTCGTCGATCGACTTGGCGCCGAAGTTGCGGATGTCGAGCAGGTCCGCCTCGGAGCGGGCCACCAGCTCGCCCACCGAGTGGATGCCCTCGCGCTTGAGGCAGTTGTACGACCGTACGGTCAGCTCCAGCTCCTCGATCGGCAGCGCGAGATCGGCGGCGAGCGCGGCGTCCGTGGGCGAGGGGCCCATGTCGATGCCCTCGGCGTCGATGTTCAGCTCGCGGGCGAGGCCGAAGAGCTCGACCAGCGTCTTGCCGGCGGACGCCATGGCGTCGCGCGGCCGCATGGCCTGCTTGGTCTCGACGTCGACGATCAGCTTGTCGAAGTCGGTGCGCTGCTCGACACGGGTCGCCTCGACCTTGTACGTGACCTTGAGCACCGGCGAGTAGATGGAGTCGACCGGGATCCGGCCGATCTCCTGGCCGACCTGCTTGTTCTGGACGGCGGAGACATAGCCGCGACCGCGCTCGACGGTCAGCTCCATCTCCAGCTTGCCCTTGCCGTTCAGCGTGGCGAGGACCAGGTCCGGGTTGTGCACCTCGACACCGGCCGGCGGGGCGATGTCCGCCGCCGTGACCAGGCCGGGGCCCTGCTTGCGCAGGTACATCACGACCGGCTCGTCGTGCTCGGAGGAGACGACGAGCTGCTTGATGTTGAGGATGAGGTCGGTGACGTCCTCCTTGACGCCCGGCACGGTGGTGAACTCGTGCAGGACCCCGTCGATCCGGATGCTGGTGACGGCGGCACCGGGGATCGAGGAGAGGAGCGTACGGCGGAGGGAGTTGCCGAGGGTGTAGCCGAAGCCCGGCTCCAGCGGCTCGATCACGAACCGGGAGCGGTATTCGTCGACGACCTCTTCGGTCAACGAGGGGCGCTGAGCAATCAGCATGGTGCGATCCTTCAGTTGGGGACGCCCGCTATTTGACGTCCGTCAATACTCACAAGGGTACGGGCGGTACGGCGCTTCCGTGCCGTACCGCCCATATCCACGTCAACCACAGATGCGTAACGCACCTGAGGTCAGACGCGCCTCCGCTTCGGGGGACGGCAGCCGTTGTGCGGGGTGGGGGTGACGTCCTGGATCGAGCCCACCTCCAGGCCGGTGGCCTGGAGCGAGCGGATCGCGGTCTCACGGCCGGAGCCGGGACCCTTGACGAAGACGTCGACCTTGCGCATGCCGTGCTCCTGCGCGCGGCGGGCGGCCGACTCGGCGGCCATCTGCGCGGCGAAGGGGGTGGACTTGCGCGAGCCCTTAAAGCCGACGTGGCCGGCGGAGGCCCAGGAGATCACGTTGCCCGAGGGGTCCGTGATCGAGACGATCGTGTTGTTGAACGTGCTCTTGATGTGGGCGTGCCCGTGAGCGACGTTCTTCTTTTCCTTGCGGCGCACCTTCTTGGCAGCGCCCTGACGACCCTTGGGGGGCATCTATCTCTCCTACGGGGAGGTGGTCGGTCCTACAGCGAAGACCGCTGGTGAGCGTCCGGCTGAGGACTACTTCTTGCCCGGCTTCTTCTTACCGGCGATGGCGCGACGCGGGCCCTTGCGGGTACGGGCGTTCGTGCTGGTGCGCTGGCCGTGCACCGGCAGGCCACGGCGGTGACGCAGACCCTGGTAGCAGCCGATCTCGACCTTGCGGCGGATGTCGGCGGCGATCTCGCGACGGAGGTCACCCTCGGTCTTGAGGTTGGCGTCGACGTACTCGCGGATCTTGACGAGGTCTTCCTCGGCGAGGTCGCGGACGCGGACGTTGGGGTCGACGCCGGTGGCGGCGAGGGTCTCCTTGGACCGGGTGCGCCCGATACCGAAGACGTAGGTGAGGGCGACCTCGACGCGCTTGTCGCGCGGGAGGTCAACGCCTGCGAGGCGTGCCATTCATGGCTCCTGATGGTGTCGGAGGTCTACCGCAGTGTCTGCCCCGGCTGCCGTACGGCCGTACGTCGTACGGTCGTCCCGTACGGTCCGGGTCTCCGGCCTCCGCCGGAGGTGTCGGTCCCCTGTGACGGATCGGCGGGGAGCCGGACACTGCGCGTCATTACGTTGTGCTCGCGTCGCGCGAAGTACTGCGAGGTGCGGGGTCGTGCGTCAGCCCTGGCGCTGCTTGTGGCGCAGGTTGTCGCAGATGACCATGACCCGGCCGTGACGGCGGATCACCTTGCACTTGTCGCAGATCTTCTTGACGCTCGGCTTGACCTTCATGGGATTGAGGTTCTCCGGGTCAGTGCGGGCGCCCCGTGAAGGGCGTCCACAAGATCTACTTGTATCGGTAGACGATCCGGCCACGCGTCAGGTCGTACGGAGAGAGCTCCACGACGACCCGGTCATCGGGCAGGATCCGGATGTAGTGCATCCGCATCTTGCCGCTGATGTGCGCGAGGACCTTGTGACCGTTCTGCAGCTCCACCTTGAACATGGCGTTCGGGAGGGACTCGATCACGGTGCCCTCGATTTCGATGGCACCTTGCTTCTTGGCCACGCTTCGCCCTTCGAATCGGCTACCTTGATCGATTCTGGCCGACCGCATGCGGACACACGGGTACACCAGAGCCGACGCGTCAGTCTACGGGAGCGCACTCGAAAAGACGAATCCGCTTAGTTTGCCCATCGCCGAAGATTTTTAAGCCAGCGGGGCCCACGACAGGGGCCGCCGCCCGGGGGGGCTCAGGACGCCAGCGGGTCCGGCGCCGCGGTGACGCCCAGCTCGGCGAGCTTGGCCCGGCCGCAGTCCGGGGCGGTGAGGACCAGGGGGCCCTCCTCGGTCACCGCGACCGAGTGCTCCCAGTGCGAGGACCAGGTGGCATCGGTGGTGACGACGGTCCACTCGTCGGCCAGCACCTCGGTACGGGGGGTGCCGAGCGAGACCATCGGCTCGATGGCGAGGCAGAAGCCGGGGACCAGCTTGGGGCCCTTGCCGCGCTTGCGGGTGACGTAGTTCAGCAGATGGGGGTCCATGTGCATCTGGGAGCCGATGCCGTGGCCGCCGTACTCCTCGATGATCCCGTACTTGCCGCCGCCGGGGCGGGGCTGGCGGCGGATGTACGTCTCGATGGCGCGGGAGATGTCGACCAGCCGGTTGCCCTGCCTCATCGCCGCGATCCCGGCCCACATCGACTCCTCGGTCACCCGGGAGAGCTCGACCAGCTCCGGAGCGTGACCGGTGCCCACGAAGGCGGTGAAGGCGGCGTCGCCGTGCCAGCCGTCGATGATGGCACCGGCGTCGATGGAGATGATGTCGCCGTCCTTGAGGACGGTGACGTCGTCGGGGATGCCGTGGACGACGACCTCGTTGACCGAGGTGCAGATGGTCGCGGGGAAGCCGCCGTACCCGAGGAAGTTCGGCTTGGCGCCGTGGTCGGCGAGGACCTTGCGGGCGACCTGGTCGAGATCGCGGGTGGTGGCCCCGGGCACCGCGGCCTCCGCGGTGGCCGCGTGCACGGCGGCGACGACCAGCCCCGCCTCGCGCATCTTCGCGATCTGCTGGGGGGTCTTGATCTCCACCATGCGTATGCCTTCCACCTGACTGCTCAGAGAATCGTTCCACCGGGCCGGGGCGCCCAGGGGGGATGTGTGCCTGTTCAACAGTACGGCCGTGGTGCCCCCCTGGGACACCACGGCCGTACTGATACCGCTGCGTACTGCTGCGGGCGGGCCCGCGACGCCTTACGACGCCTTACGACGCCTTCTGCTCGCGTCCCAGCGCCGCCATCGCGCGCTCGGTCACCTCGGTGACCTTGCCGAGCGCGGAGATCGTCACGACCAGGCCCTGGGCCCGGTAGTGGTCGATGATCGGCTCGGTCTGCGTGTGGTAGACCTCCAGCCGGGTCCGTACCGTCTCCTCGGAGTCGTCGTCCCGCTGGTACAGCTTGCCGCCGCAGATGTCGCAGACACCCTCCTGCTTCGGCGGGCTGTACGTCACATGGAAGACATGCGCGCTGTCGTTGCGGCAGATGCGCCGGCCGGCGATCCGCTTCACGACCTCGTCCTCGGGGACCTCCAGGTCCAGCACCGCGTCCAGCTCCACGCCGTCCACCTTCAGCGCCGTGTCGAGCGCCTTGGCCTGCGACACGTTGCGCGGGAAACCGTCCAGCAGGAAACCGTTCTCCGCGTCGGCCTGGTTCATCCGGTCCTGCGCCATCGCGATGGTGACCTCGTCGGGTACGAGATTCCCGGCGTCCATGTACGCCTTCGCCTGTTTCCCGAGGTCGGTGCCCTGGCTGATGTTGGCGCGGAACAGGTCGCCCGTGGAGATGTGCGGAACCGACAGGTTCTTGGCAAGGTACGCGGCCTGCGTTCCCTTGCCGGCACCGGGAGGTCCGACGAGGACGATTCGCATCAGCGGAGGAACCCTTCGTAATTGCGCTGCTGAAGCTGGCTCTCGATCTGCTTGACGGTCTCCAGGCCCACACCCACGATGATCAGGATGCTCGTCCCGCCGAACGGGAAGTTCTGGTTGGCACCGCCGAAGCTCGCCAACGCCATCGTCGGTACGAGAGCGATCAGCCCCAGGTACAGCGAGCCCGGCCAAGTGATCCGGTTGAGCACGTAGCTCAGATACTCGGCCGTGGGGCGGCCAGCCCGGATACCCGGGATGAACCCACCATACTTCTTCATGTTGTCGGCGACTTCTTCGGGGTTGAACGAGATCGCCACGTAGAAGAAGGCGAAGAACACGATCAACAGGAAGTACGTGACGATGTAGTAGGGGTGGTCGCCCTTGACGAAGTGAGCCTGGATCCAGGTCTTCCACGCCGAGTCCCCGCTGGAGAACTGCGCGACCAGAGCCGGGATGTAGAGCAGCGACGACGCGAAGATGACGGGGATCACACCGGCCTGATTGACCTTCAGCGGGATGTACGTGGACGTACCCCCGTAGGACCGGCGGCCGATCATGCGCTTCGCGTACTGCACGGGGATCCGGCGCTGGGCCTGCTCGACGAAGACGACGAGGCCGACCATCACGAAGCCGATGAGGATCACCGTGCCGAACTCGATCCAGCCGTCGGCGAGCGTGCCGCTCTGCCTGATGGCCCAGAGCGCGCCGGGGAAGCCGGCGGCGATCGAGATGAACATGAGGATGGACATGCCGTTGCCGATACCGCGGTCGGTGATCAGCTCACCGAGCCACATGACGGCGGCGGTACCGGCGGTCAGGGTGATCACCATGACCACCGTGGTGAAGATGGAGCGGTCCGGGATGATCTCCGTGGCGACCGGGCAGCCGCTGAACAGCGAGCCGCTGCGGGCGGCGGCGACGATGCCGGTGCCCTGGAGCACCGCCAGGGCGATCGTCAGATAGCGGGTGTACTGGGTGATCTTCGCCTGGCCGGACTGCCCCTCCTTCTTGAGGGCCTCCAGCCGGGGGATCACCACGGTCAGGAGCTGAAGAATGATGCTCGCGGTGATGTACGGCATGATGCCGAGCGCGAAGATCGTAATCTGTAGCAGCGCCCCGCCGCTGAACATGTTCACCAGGCCGAACAGGCTGTTGTTGCCCTTCTGGGCCGCGTCGACACAGATCTGGACATTCGCGTAGCTGACCCCGGGCGCGGGGATGTGCGCCCCGAGCCGGTACAGCACGATGATGCCGAGCGTGAAGAGCAGCTTCTTGCGCAGGTCGGGCGTCTTGAACGCCCGGGCGAACGCGGTGAGCACGGTGCCTCCTGCGACCCCCGCGCTACTGCGTCAGAGGTGACGGTATTGAGGATCGACGGATACGGAACGAGCGGACCCCGGGGCAGGTTCCCCGGGACCGGGGAGCGAGCCCCCGGCTTCATACAGCAACAATGCACGCCACCTTACCGGCGACTGTGCCCGCCTTGGAACGACCAACCGGGGATGCCTCTTGGAAGAGGCATCCCCGGTCGGATGTTCAGGCCATCGAGTTGTCTCAGACAAGCTCGGTGACGGTGCCGCCGGCGGCGGCGATCTTCTCCTTGGCGGAGCCGGAGACGGCATCGACCGACACCTGCAGCGCCACGGTGATCTCGCCCTGGCCCAGGACCTTGACGAGGCTGTTCTTGCGCACCGCGCCCTTGGCGACCAGATCGGCCACCGTGACCTCGCCACCCTCGGGGTAGAGGGCGGAGAGCTTCTCCAGGTTCACGACCTGGTACTCGGTGCGGAACGGGTTCTTGAAGCCCTTGAGCTTCGGGAGACGCATGTGGAGGGGCATCTGCCCACCCTCGAAGCGCTCCGGAACCTGGTAACGGGCCTTGGTGCCCTTGGTACCACGACCAGCGGTCTTACCCTTGGACGCCTCACCACGACCCACCCGGGTCTTGGCGGTCTTGGCGCCGGGGGCAGGACGGAGGTCGTGAGCCTTCAGCGGCTTGCTGTTCTCCGCCATGTCAGTCGACCTCCTCGACCGTCACGAGGTGCCGCACGGTGTTGGCCATGCCGCGGAACTCGGGACGGTCCTCCTTGACCACCACGTCGTTCAGGCGCTTGAGCCCGAGCGAACGGAGGGTGTCGCGGTGGTTCTGCTTGCTACCGATGTACGACTTCGTCTGCGTGATCTTGAGACGGGCCATCACACACCCGCCCCAGCACGCGCACGGAGCAGAGCGGCCGGGGCGACGTCCTCAAGGGGCAGACCGCGGCGGGCCGCGATCTCCTCGGGACGCTGGAGGCCCTGGAGGGCCGCCACCGTCGCGTGCACGATGTTGATCGCGTTGTCCGAGCCGAGCGACTTCGACAGGATGTCGTGGACGCCCGCGCACTCCAGCACGGCACGCACCGGGCCACCGGCGATGACGCCGGTACCGGGGGAAGCCGGCTTGAGCAGGACGACGCCCGCGGCCTTCTCGCCCTGGATCGGGTGCGGGATGGTGCCCTGGATACGGGGGACCTTGAAGAAGTGCTTCTTGGCCTCCTCCACACCCTTGGCGATGGCGGCCGGCACCTCCTTGGCCTTGCCGTAACCGACACCCACGGTGCCGTCACCGTCGCCCACCACGACCAGCGCGGTGAAGCTGAAGCGACGACCACCCTTCACAACCTTGGCGACACGGTTGATCGCGACGACACGCTCGACGTAAGCGGTCTTCTCGGCGGCAGCGCCACCGTCGCGACCCTTCCGGTCCCGCCGCTCGCCGCCACCGGCACCGCTTCCGCGGCGCTGGGGTCCAGCCATTGGATTTACCTCTCTCTGTTACGTCCGTTGGTCCCGGAACCGGGAGCTAGAACTTCAGCCCGGCTTCGCGGGCGGCGTCAGCCAGAGCGGCAATGCGCCCGGCGTACCTGTTGCCACCACGGTCGAACACGACGGCCTCGACACCGACGGCCTTGGCGCGCTCGGCGACCAGGGCCCCGACCTTCTGGGCCTGGGCGCTCTTGTCGCCCTCGCCGCCGCGGATCGAGGTGTCCAGGGTCGACGCGGACGCGAGCGTGTGGCCCGCGATGTCGTCGATGACCTGGGCGACGATGTTGCGGTTGGAGCGCGTCACGACGAGGCGCGGACGCTCCGGCGTACCGGAGACGTTCTTGCGCACGCGGATGTGGCGGCGCTTGATGGCGGCGCGCTTGTACGCGTCGCCCTTGGCGATCTTCACACCGTATGCCATGGCTTACTTGCCCGCCTTTCCGACCTTGCGGCGGATGACCTCGCCCGCGTACTTGACACCCTTGGCCTTGTACGGGTCGGGCTTCCGCAGCTTGCGGATGTTAGCGGCGACCTCGCCGACCTTCTGCTTGTCGATGCCCTCGACACTGAACTTCGTGGGCGACTCGACCTTGAAGGTGATGCCCTCGGGGGCCTCGATGAGGATCGGGTGGCTGTAGCCCAGGGCGAACTCCAGGTTGGAGCCCTTCGCCTGGACGCGGTAACCGACACCGCTGATTTCGAGCGCCTTGATGTATCCCTGGGTCACACCGGTGATCATGTTCGCCACCAGCGTGCGGGACAGGCCGTGCAGGGCCTTGTTCTGACGCTCGTCGTTCGGGCGCAGCACCCGCAGGGTGCCGTCCTCGCCCTTGGTGACCTCGATCGGCGCGGCGACGGTGTGCGTGAGGGTCCCCTTGGGGCCCTTCACCGCGACCGTGCGGCCCTCGATGGTGACGTCCACACCGGCGGGAACCTGGATGGGGAGCTTGCCGATTCGCGACATGAGCTTTTCCTCCGTTCCCGACTACCAGACGTAGGCGAGGACTTCCCCACCTACGCCCTTCTTGCCTGCCTGCTGGCCGGTCAGGAGACCGTGGGACGTGGAGATGATCGCCACGCCGAGGCCGCCGAGAACCTTGGGCAGGTTGGTGGACTTCGCGTACACGCGCAGACCCGGCTTGGAGATGCGCTTGATGCCGGCGATCGAACGCTCGCGGTTCGGGCCGAACTTCAGGTCCAGGACGAGGTTCTTGCCGACCTCGGCGTCCTCGACCTTCCAGCCGGTGATGAAGCCCTCCTGCTGGAGGATCTCAGCGATGTGCGACTTGATCTTGCTGTGCGGCATCACCACTTGGTCGTGGTACGCCGAGTTCGCGTTGCGCAGACGCGTGAGCATGTCTGCGATGGGATCAGTCATGGTCATGAATTGGCCTTCGGCCTCTCTCGCCGGGGTTTCCTGTATGCGCCATCCCTCTCCCCGGTCAGAGCCGGGACGGGTGCGGTGCGGGGACCTACGGCGTAGTAAGTCAGTCATGGACGGCGGGCGCCCAACCCCACAAGCCTACGGCATGTGGGAGAGGGCTCCCGCCAACCAAATTGCTTACCGAGAGCGTCCGGTAGTCGCTGTACCGAGAGGTACGGGGACTACCAGGAGCTCTTGGTCACGCCCGGCAGCTCACCGCGGTGGGCCATCTCACGAAGGCACACACGGCAGAGGCCGAACTTGCGGTAGACGGAGTGGGGCCGGCCGCAGCGCTGGCAGCGGGTGTAACCGCGTACACCGAACTTCGGCTTGCGGGCGGCCTTAGCGATCAGAGCCTTCTTCGCCACGGTCAGTTCTCCTTGAACGGGAAGCCGAGGTGACGAAGGAGGGCACGACCCTCGTCGTCGTTGGTCGCCGTGGTCACCACGGTGATGTCCATGCCCCGGACCCGGTCGATCTTGTCCTGGTCGATCTCGTGGAACATGACCTGCTCCGTGAGACCGAAGGTGTAGTTGCCACGGCCGTCGAACTGCTTGGGCGACAGGCCGCGGAAGTCACGGATACGCGGCAGCGCGAGCGACAGCGTACGGTCCAGGAACTCCCACATGCGGTCACCGCGGAGGGTGACGTGGCAGCCGATCGGCTGCCCCTCGCGCAGCTTGAACTGCGCGATCGACTTGCGGGCCTTGGTGACGGACGGCTTCTGGCCGGTGATCGTGGTGAGGTCCTTGATGGCGCCCTCGATCAGCTTGGAGTCGCGGGCGGCGTCGCCCACACCCATGTTGACCACGATCTTGACGAGGCCGGGGATCTGCATGACGTTCTCGTACGAGAACTCCTCACGCAGCTTGCCGGCGATCTCCTCGCGGTAGCGCAGCTTCAGACGCGGCGCGGTGGTGGTCGCAGTCATCAGATGTCCTCACCGGTCCGCTTGGCAACGCGGATCTTGTTGCCCTCGTCGTCAAAGCGGTAGCCGACGCGGGTGACGACCTTCTTGCCGTCCTTCTCCACGACGAGCTGAACGTTGCTCACGTGGATGGGGGCCTCGGTGGTCACGATGCCACCGGTCTGCGAACCGCGAGCCGTCTGGCCGGCCTTGGTGTGCTTCTTGACCCGGTTGACACCCTCGACGAGAACACGGTCCTGGCGGGGGTAGGCCACGATGACCTTGCCCTGCTTGCCCTTGTCCTTGCCGGTGATGACCTGAACCAGGTCGCCCTTCTTGATCTTCATGCTTACAGCACCTCCGGCGCGAGCGAGATGATCTTCATGAACTTCTTCTCGCGCAGCTCACGGCCGACCGGGCCGAAGATACGGGTGCCACGAGGGTCGCCGTCGTTCTTCAGAATGACGGCGGCGTTCTCGTCGAAGCGGATGTACGAGCCGTCCGGACGGCGGCGCTCCTTGACGGTGCGAACGATGACCGCCTTGACGACGTCACCCTTCTTCACGTTGCCACCGGGGATCGCGTCCTTGACGGTGGCGACGATGACGTCACCGATGCCCGCGTAGCGGCGACCCGAACCACCGAGAACACGGATGGTGAGAATTTCCTTCGCACCCGTGTTGTCGGCGACGCGCAGTCGCGACTCCTGCTGGATCACGTCTATCTCCTGATCGTCTGCCGGTTCCCCGGGGGCCGCTCATCCGTGGATGCGCGGCCCCCGGAGCCTGGCGGAACTGTTCCGAGCGGAGACCCGCTCGGAGGGGGGACCTACTGGTGTTACTTGGCCTTCTCGAGGATCTCGACGATCCGCCACCGCTTGGTGGCGGAGAGCGGCCGGGTCTCCATCAGGAGGACGCGGTCGCCGACGCCGGCGGCGTTCTGCTCGTCGTGGGCCTTGAGCTTGTTCGTACGGCGGATGACCTTGCCGTACAGGGCGTGCTTGACGCGGTCCTCGACAGCGACGACGACGGTCTTGTCCATCTTGTCGCTGACGACCAGGCCCTCGCGGGTCTTGCGGAAGCCGCGGTCGGTCGTGGCGTTGGTCTCGGTCACGTTGTTCTCAGTCATCAGGCGTTCTCCACCGTCTCGATGCCCAGCTCGCGCTCACGCATCAGGGTGTAGATCCGCGCGATGTCCTTGCGCACGAGCTTGAGCCGCCCGTGGTTTTCGAGCTGGCCGGTCGCCGCCTGGAAGCGGAGGTTGAACAGCTCTTCCTTGGCCTCGCGGAGCTTGGCGACAAGCTCCTCGTTGCCCAGCTCGCGCAGTTCGGACGCCTTGGTCACGGCCGCCATCACGCCTCACCTGCCTCGCGCCGAACGATCCGGCACTTCATCGGAAGCTTGTGAGCAGCGCGGGTAAGCGCCTCACGCGCAATCTTCTCGTTCGGGTAGGACAGCTCGAACATCACCCGGCCGGGCTTGACGTTGGCGATCCACCACTCGGGGGAACCCTTACCGGAACCCATGCGGGTCTCGGCCGGCTTCTTGGTGAGCGGACGGTCCGGGTAGATGTTGATCCAGACCTTGCCGCCACGCTTGATGTGACGGGTCATGGCGATACGAGCGGACTCGATCTGCCGGTTCGTCACGTACGCGGGCGTCAGCGCCTGGATGCCGTACTCGCCGAAAGCGACCTGCGTGCCGCCCTTGGACATGCCGCTGCGCTTGGGGTGGTGCTGCTTGCGGTGCTTGACCCTACGGGGGATCAGCATGTCGGTCAGGCCTCCGTTCCGCCGGTAGAAGAGGTCGTCGCCTCGGCGGCGGGAGCGGCGGTGGCGTCGGCCTTGGGGGCCTCGGCCGCCGGAGCGCCCTGCTGCGGCTTGCGGCCACGTCCGCCACGCTCGCCACCGCGGCCACCACGGCCGGCCGGACGGTCGCTGCCGCCACCACGGGCGGGACGGTTGCCGGCGCGCGCCGCGGCGTTCTCGGCGCGGACCTCGGCGATGTTCTTGACGTCGCCCTTGTAGATCCAGACCTTCACACCGATACGGCCGAAGGTCGTCTTGGCCTCGAAGAAGCCGTAGTCCACGTTGGCGCGGAGCGTGTGCAGGGGCACCCGGCCCTCGCGGTAGAACTCCGAGCGGGACATCTCGGCGCCGCCGAGGCGGCCACCGCACTGGATCTTGATGCCCTTGGCGCCGGCCTTCATCGTCGACTGCATGCTCTTGCGCATGGCGCGACGGAAGGAGACACGCGAGGAGAGCTGCTCGGCCACGGCCTGGGCCACGAGCTGAGCGTCCACCTCGGGGTTCTTGACCTCAAGGATGTTGAGCTGGACCTGCTTGCCGGTCAGCTTCTCCAGCTCGCCGCGGATGCGGTCGGCCTCGGCGCCGCGGCGGCCGATGACGATGCCCGGACGCGCGGTGTGGATGTCCACGCGGACGCGGTCGCGGGTGCGCTCGATCTCCACCTTGGAGATGCCGGCCCGCTCCATGCCCTTCGTCATCATGCGACGAATGGCGACGTCTTCCTTGACGTAGTCCTTGTACAGCTTGTCGGCGTACCAGCGGGACTTGAAGTCCGTGGTGATGCCGAGCCGGAACCCATGCGGGTTAACCTTCTGGCCCATTACCGGGTTCCTTCCTTGCTGCTGACGACCACGGTGATGTGGCTGGTCCGCTTACGGATCCGGTAGGCACGGCCCTGGGCGCGCGGCCGGAACCGCTTCAGGGTCGGGCCCTCGTCGACGTACGCCTCGCTGATGACCAGCGAGGAGGCGTCGGTGTGGTCGTAGTTGTGCGCGGCGTTGGCGATGGCGCTGTCCAGCACCTTGCCGACGGGCACGCTCGCGGCCTGCGGGGCGAAGCGCAGGACCGCCTGAGCCTCCGTGGCATCCATGCCACGGATGAGGTCCACCACGCGGCGGGCCTTCATGGGCGTGACGCGGATGTACCGCGCCTGGGCCCTGGCTTCCATGGTTGTCCCTTCGGTGTAAGTCATGAGTCAGTCACCCCGCGTCAGCGGCGCTTCGACTTCCGGTCGTCCTTGACGTGGCCGCGGAAGGTGCGAGTCGGCGAGAACTCGCCGAGCTTGTGGCCGACCATCGACTCGGTGACGAACACCGGGACGTGGATCTTGCCGTTGTGCACCGCGATCGTGTGGCCCAGCATGGCCGGGACGATCATCGAGCGACGGGACCAGGTCTTGATGACGTTCTTGGTGCCTGCTTCGTTCTGGGCGTCCACCTTCTTGATGAGGTGTCCGTCGACGAAGGGCCCCTTCTTGAGACTGCGCGGCATCTAAACCCGCTCCTAGCGCTTCTTGTTCGTCTTGCGGCGGCGGACGATGTACTTGCTGCTGGCCTTCTTCGGCGAGCGCGTACGTCCTTCCTTCTGACCCCACGGGCTGACCGGGTGGCGACCACCGGAGGTCTTGCCCTCACCACCACCGTGCGGGTGGTCGACCGGGTTCATCGCGACACCGCGGACGGTCGGGCGGACGCCCTTCCAGCGCATACGGCCGGCCTTGCCCCAGTTGATGTTCGACTGCTCGGCGTTGCCGACCTCGCCGATGGTGGCGCGGCAGCGGACGTCGACCAGGCGGATCTCACCGGACGGCATGCGCAGGTGGGCCATGGAGCCCTCCTTCGCCAGGAGCTGCACGGAGGCACCCGCGGAGCGGGCGAACTTCGCGCCGCCGCCGGGCCGCAGCTCGATGGCGTGGATGGTCGTACCGACCGGGATGTTGCGCAGCGCCAGGTTGTTGCCGGGCTTGATGTCGGCGGCCGGGCCGTTCTCGACACGGGCGCCCTGCGCCAGGCCACGGGGGGCGATGATGTAGCGCTTCTCGCCGTCCGCGTAGTGGAGCAGCGCGATGCGCGCGGTGCGGTTCGGGTCGTACTCGATGTGCGCGACCTTGGCGGGCACGCCGTCCTTGTCGTGCCGACGGAAGTCGATCACACGGTAGGCGCGCTTGTGGCCACCACCCTGGTGGCGAACGGTCACACGACCGGCGTTGTTACGGCCGCCCTTGCTGTGCAGCGGGCGGACCAGCGACTTCTCCGGCGTGGACCGCGTGATCTCGACAAAGTCGGCGACGCTGGAGCCACGACGGCCCGGGGTCGTCGGCTTGTACTTGCGGATACCCATTGTCTCTCAGTCCTCGGAAGAATTCCGGATCCTGGACGTCTCGACCTCCGTCAGGAGGTCGGTCCGCCGAAGATGTCGATACGGTCGCCCTCAGCGAGGGTCACGATGGCGCGCTTGGTGTTGGCGCGCTTACCGAAACCGGTGCGGGTGCGCTTGCGCTTGCCCTGGCGGTTGATCGTGTTGACCCCGGAGACCTTGACCGAGAAGACCGCTTCCACGGCCTGCTTGATCTGGGTCTTGTTGGCGTGGGGCGCCACGATGAACGTGTACTTGTTCTCGTCGAGGAGCGCGTAGCTCTTCTCGGAGACCACGGGCTTCACCAGGATGTCGCGCGGGTCCGTGAAGGTCTTGCTGGTGATCTCGGACATCAGGCTTCGTCCCCTTCGTTGTTGTCGGCCTTGGGGCCAGACACGAAGGACTCGAAGGCGGCCTGGGTGAAGACCACGTCGTCGGAGACGATCACGTCGTACGTGTTGAGCTGGCCCGGCGCCAGGATGTGCACCTGGGGCAGGTTGCGGGCGGAGAGCCACGCGGCCTCGTCGGAGCTCTCGACGACCAGGAGCAGGTTCTTGCGCTCCGAGATCTTGCCGAACAGCGTCTTCGCGGCCTTGGTGGAGACCGTTCCGTCCACGACGCCGGAGACGACGTGGATACGGGAGTGACGGGCCCGGTCGGTGAGGGCACCGCGGAGGGCGGCGGCCTTCATCTTCTTCGGGGTCCGCTGCGAGTAGTCACGCGGCACGGGGCCGTGGACGACGCCACCACCGGCGAACTGCGGGGCGCGGGTCGAGCCCTGGCGGGCGCGTCCGGTGCCCTTCTGGCGGTACGGCTTCTTGCCGCCACCACGGACTTCACCGCGGGTCTTGGTCTTGTGCGTGCCCTGGCGGGCAGCCGCGAGCTGGGCGACAACGACCTGGTGGATCAGCGGGATGCTGACCTTGGCGTCGAAGATCTCCGCGGGGAGTTCGACGGTCCCGGCCTTGTCGCCTGCCGGCGAAAGGATGTCAACGGTGCTCATCAGTTACCTCAGGCCCCCTTGGCCGCGGTACGGACCAGGACGAGGCCGCCGTTCGGACCAGGGACCGCGCCCTTGATGAGGAGCAGGCCCTTCTCCGCGTCAACGGCGTGAACGGTCAGGTTCTGGGTGGTGACCCGCTCGTTGCCCATGCGGCCCGCCATGCGGAGGCCCTTGAACACACGGCCCGGGGTGGCGCAGCCACCGATGGAGCCGGGAGAGCGGTGCTTGCGCTGGGTGCCGTGACCGGCGCCGAGGCCCTTGAAGTTGTGACGCTTCATGACACCGGCGAAGCCCTTGCCCTTGCTCTTGCCCGTGACGTCGACCTTGACGCCGGACTCGAACGCGGCGGCGGTGATCTCCTGGCCGAGCGTGTACTCGCTCGCGTCGGAGGTCCGCAGCTCCACCAGGTGGCGGCGGGGGGTCACGTCGGCCTTGGCGAAGTGGCCCTTGAGGGGCTTGTTCACCTTGCGCGGGTCGATCTCGCCGAAGGCGATCTGGACCGACTCGTAGCCGTCGGAGTCGTTCGTACGGACCTGGGTAACGACGCAGGGTCCGGCCTTGACCACGGTCACCGGGACGACACGGTTGTTCTCGTCCCAGACCTGGGTCATGCCGAGCTTCTCGCCCAGGACACCCTTGATCTGCTTAGCCATCTCTTCCGCGCCTCTCAGAGCTTGATCTCGATGTCGACGCCGGCCGGAAGGTCCAGGCGCATCAACGAGTCAACGGTCTTGGGCGTCGGGTCGAGGATGTCGATCAGGCGCTTGTGCGTGCGCATCTCGAAGTGCTCGCGCGAGTCCTTGTACTTGTGCGGCGACTTGATGACGCAGTACACGTTCTTCTCAGTGGGCAGCGGCACCGGGCCCGCGACCGACGCACCAGTACGGGTCACCGTCTCGACGATCTTCTTCGCCGAGGAGTCGATGACCTCGTGGTCGTAGGCCTTGAGCCGGATGCGGATCTTCTGTCCCGCCATGGCTGCTTCGTAGTCCTGTCTCTCGTAACGCTCTGGGACCCGGTGGTTCCGGGCCCTCCGCCGACCCACGCGGTCGGGCGTGTCGCGCCCCCGTCGCAAACGGGTTCCACAAGGGAATCCCTGTCCGGGGGTGCGGACCCGACATCCGCGAGCCGGGGAGAACCGCGAGGACCTCGCGTTCCGCCACCGGGAGCCTGGCCGGCGCCCCGCTGACACTTCCCGGAAGATTCCCGTACGTCCGGCCCCAGCGCTGCCCCGTAAGGCAGTTGGAGACGACGAGTACTGTGGGACTCGCTTCCGGTCCTCCCGGCGGGAGGCGTGCAGCATTGGCACTCAACCGAGCAACCTGAACAGTGTGCCATAGGGCCTGCGCCCCTGACCAATCGGGCCGGAAAGCGTACCCCACCCCGGAACCCACGAACCGTCGGCGCCCGACCCCGCCGCCACACGCACACGTAGAGTGCCCGCTTGAGTACGACCGGCGACCATCCATCTCGGCCGTGGACACCTCCACCCGGGACGGGTTGGCCGGAAGGTGCGGCAGGTGAGCCGGAAACGTTCTGGGAAAGGAGGGGACCCCCGAGGACTCTTGGTCTAGACCAAGCCCCCACTGTCCGAAGGGTTGATCGCATGTCCCCCACCACAGCCACGACCCGGAACACCCCCCGCGTCCGCCGCGCGGGCCGCGCCACGGCGCTGCTGGCCGGCGCCTCGTCCGTGCTCGCGCTCGGCCTGGCGGCCACCACCGCCGCCCCGGCCGCCGCCGCCCCGGCCGCCGCCGCCCCGGCCGGGGCCCAGGCCACCGGACAGGCCACCTGGTACAACACGGGCCTCGGCGCCTGCGGTTGGTACAACAACGACAGCGAGCTGGTCGTGGCGATCTCGACCGACCTGTACGGCAGCTACCCCAACCCGAACAACTCGCCCCAGTGCGGGCGGCAGCTCCGGGTCAACGGCCCGCTCGGCTCGGTGACGGTGACGGTCGTCGACAAGTGCATGAGCTGCGCCACCAACGACGTGGACCTCAGCCCCGCCGCGTTCTCCCGCATCGGCGACCTCAACGCGGGCCGTATCAACGTGAGCTGGGACTGGGTCTGACCGGCGGCACGAACTCCGGCTGGTCCAGGAGGCGCAGCCGGCTCCCGTCCGGCTGACGGCGGACGACCTGCGCCCTCGCCCCGACGCCGTCCCCGGGCGGGGTCGCGGAGGACGGCTCCGACCGGCGAGTCCCCCGCCCTGCTCGCCCTGATCTGGAGGACCACGGCCGACCCGGCGGTACGCGCTCTCCTCCCCCACACGGAACGGGCCTTCGCGACTCCGTGACCCGGGCGCGGGGGCCCGGGTCACGGTCCGGGTCCGGCTGTGTACGTCAGGGGGTGCGGGCGCGGCGTACGGCTACCGTCGCCGCGGCTCCGGCCAGGACGAGCAGGGCCGCCGTGGCCGCCAGGGGGAGGGCGGGGCTGCCGGTGGAGGCGAGGTTGCCGCCGCCTCCGACCGTGCCGCCGGTGGTGCCGGTGGTGCCGCCCGTACCGCCGGTGGCTCCGCCGACCGTGGCTCCGCCGACGGTGGTTCCGCCGGCCGTTCCGGCTCCGGTCGCGCCGCCGGTGTCCGTGCCCGCGGTACCGGTGCCGCCCGTACCGGCGCCGCCGGTGGTGCTCGTACCTCCGGTGTCCCCGCCTGCGGTGCCGCCGCCCGCGTCGCCGCCCGTGGTGCCCGTACCGCCGGAGGCCGCGCCCCCGTCCGTACCGCCGCTCGCGCCGCCGCCGGTCTGGGCGCCCCCGGTGTCGGCGCCGCCCGCATCACCGCCGCCGTCGGTGCCACCCGCGTCGGTGCCGCCGGTGTCGGTGCCGCCCGCGTCGCCGCCCCCGGTTTCGCCGCCCCCGGTATCGCCGCCGCCGCTATCGCCGTCGTCGTCCGCCGGGGCCACCGTCAGACGCGCCGACGCCGTGCGTACCGTGCCCGCCTCGTTGGTGAAGACGGCCCGGTAGCGGTGGCCGTCCTGTGCCGCCGTGGTCCCGAAGGCCAGGGTCGGGGTGTCCGCGTCCGGCACCCTCGTCCAGGTGCGGCCGTCGTCCTGGCTGGTCTGCCAGTGGACGGCCGGGGGCGGGGTGGCGTCGGCCTCGGCCGTGAAGGTGACCTCTTCGCCCGCTCGGACCGTCCGGTCCTGAGGGGCCGTGGTGATCGTCGGGGAGAGGTGGCGGTCGATCTGGTGGACCGTGCCCGCCGCTGTCGCGTAGACGGTGTGGCGCGCCTCGTCGAGGGCGAGGGCGGTCGGGTTGCCGGGGAGTTCGATCGCGTCCACTACGGGGGTCTCCGCGCCCGGGGACGGGTCCACGACGGCGATCGTCGTGCCGGTGGTCCTGGCCACGTAGAGGGTGCCGGTCCGCTCGTCGAAGACCATGGACTTGGGGTTGCCGCCGACCGGGATCGCGCCGGTGACCTCGTTCTTCACCAGGTCGACCACCGAGACCGTACCGGCGGAGATGTTCGCCACGTATGCCGTACGGGAGCGGGTGTCGACCGTGACGCCCTGGCTGCCCAGGGCCGTCGTGCCCAGGCTCACGGTGGAGGCGAGGGTTCCGGTGGCGCCGTCGACGGCGTTGAGGATGTTGCGGTAGACGACCGTGCCGTTCTCCACCGCGCCGCCGACATACGTCGCGTAGCCGATGTGGTGCACCGGGTCGACCGCGAGGCCGAACGCGGCGAAGGGGAGCGCCACCGGGTCGCCGACCGGCCGGCGGGTCTCCGTGTCGTACACGGTGACCGTTTTGGCGGTCTGGTTGGCGACGTAGAGACAGTGCGCCGCGGCGTCGAGGCCCAGGTGGCTGATGTTGCCGGTGAGGGTGATGGGGTCACCGGCCTCGACGCCGGTCGTGGTGTCGTACACGCGTACGTACCCGGTGTGGGCGGTGTAGAGGAGTCCCGCCCCGGGGTCCAGGGCCAGGGCGGAGCCGGCGGTCGGGAGGGACAGCGGCTCGCCGGTCCGCTCGCCGGAGGCGGCGTCGTACGCCGTCACCCGGTGGCCGCTGTCCGGGCTCGCGCTGACGTACACGCGGGCGGCGGCGGGGTCGGTGACGAGCGCGCGGGCGCCGGCGTCGAAGGAGCGCACGACGGTGTGGCGGACGGTGCCCTCGGGGGTGTCGGGGGTGTCCGGGTCCTCGGGGTCCCCGGGCGCGGGCGTACCGCCGTCACCGGTGCCGAAGGCGAGCGGGACGAGGACATCCTGGTCGCGCTCGGTGACGTGGGTGTGGTCGGCCTTGGTGACGACGGCGCAGCGGACCTCGGTGCAGTCCACGGAGCCCTCCACCGCCTTGACGGTGAGGTTGAGTTCGAAGCCGCCGCCCTTGCCGTCGGCCTGCGGGGTGAAGGACTTGACGAGGTCCTTCGCGTATTCCGGCGGGTTGTTGGAGATCCAGAAGGAGGAGCCGGTGGTGCCGCTCATGTCGGCGCCGCCGAGGCAGGGGGTCGGCTGCTCGCCCTCCTTGGGGATGACGCAGAGGGCGAGGTAAATGCCCTTGTCCAGCGCGTAGTTGGCGCCTCGGACGGTGAGGGTGGCGCCCTTGGGGGCCAGGTCCGTGGTGTCGGAGACGGTGAGGGTCTGGCCGGTGGGGCCGGTGGCGGTGCCGGGGACGGCGGACGCGGAGGCGGAGGCCGGGGCGGACGCGGAGGCCGGGGCGGACGCGGAGGCCGGGGCGGCGCCGGAAGCGTGCGGAACCGCCGCCGCCGCGACGGGGGCCGCACCGGTCAGACCGGCGAGCAGCAGCCCCGCCGCGGCGGCGACGACTCTGGTGGGGAGTGGTCTCACTGGAAGGTCACCGGCACGTAGAGGTCGGCGTCGCGGTTGTTGGTGTCGAAGTGGTCGGCGCGGGTGACGATCGCGCACCGCACGCCGGACTGGCCGCAGGTGATCCCGGAGGCGATGTTCGGGCTGACGTGGATCCGCACGGAGAAGTTGCCGACGCCGTCCGCCTCGTCGTACGGGGAGGAGTTGTCCGGGGACATCCAGTAGAAGTCGCTGTTGATCCAGTGCGAGGCGCCGGTGGTGCCGGCCTCGTCCTGGCCGCCGAGGCACGGGGTGGCCTTGGTGGTGAAGGTGGCCGGGTCGTTGGGGTCCACGCCGTCCGGGATCACGCAGAGGCTGACGTAGATGCCTTTGTCGGCGTTGTAGCCGCTGCCGGTGACCGTGACGTTCTCGCCCGAGGCGGCGGCCGTGGCGGGCGCGGTGAGCGAGAGGTGGTACGTCGTGGAGCCGACGGTGACCGAACGCCCGACGGTCGCGGCGGAGGCGGAGGCCGCCAGGCCGACGGTGAGGGCGGCGGTGGTGACGGCCACGACGGAGGTACGGGCGAGCAGGGCTGATGGACGCATGAAGACAGGGCCTCTCGATGCGGAGATCCGGAGATCCGGAGCAAGATTAGGTAAGGCAAACCTAAGTATATGAAACGCAAAGCGTCAACACTCCGGCCCCGCCGGTTCGTTCGGTTCGTACGCCTCCGGGCGTCACCACATCCCCCGCTCCCCCGCCCTTCCCTTCCAGATGTCCCGTCCGTAGGGGAGTTGAACCCGGGCGGGGCGGCCGGGGGGGGCAGCGGGGCGAACAGAAGGAGGGCAGCGAGAAGGGCCCGTACGACCGGAGTCGTACGGGCCCTTCCTGAGCTACCGGGTCGGATCAGATCCGATCCGTTCGAATGCGGATCTGATCAGGTCCGGGCAGGTCAGAGCAACAATTACTTGTTGATCTTGGTGACCTGGCCGGCGCCGACCGTCCGGCCACCCTCACGGATGGCGAACTTGAGGCCCTCTTCCATGGCGACCGGCTGGATGAGCTGGACGCTCATGACGGTGTTGTCGCCCGGCATGACCATCTCGGTGCCCTCGGGGAGGGTCACGACGCCGGTCACGTCCGTGGTGCGGAAGTAGAACTGCGGACGGTAGTTGTTGAAGAAGGGGGTGTGACGGCCACCCTCGTCCTTCGACAGGATGTAGGCCTGGGCCTCGAACTCGGTGTGCGGCGTGACCGAACCGGGCTTGATGATGACCTGGCCGCGCTCGACGTCCTCGCGCTTGATGCCACGGAGGAGCAGACCGACGTTCTCACCGGCCTGGCCCTCGTCGAGCAGCTTGCGGAACATCTCGATGCCGGTGACCGTGGTGGTGGTCTTCTCCTGCTTGATGCCCACGATGTCGACGGTCTCGTTGACCTTGAGGACACCACGCTCGATACGACCGGTGACGACGGTGCCACGACCGGTGATCGTGAAGACGTCCTCGATCGGCATCAGGAACGGCTTGTCGACGTCGCGCTCGGGCTGCGGGATGGACTCGTCGACGGCCTTCATCAGGTCGAGAACGGTCTTGCCCCACTCGGCGTCGCCCTCAAGGGCCTTGAGCGCGGAGACCTTGACGACCGGCAGGTCGTCGCCCGGGAACTCGTACTCGGAGAGGAGCTCACGCACCTCGAGCTCGACGAGCTCCAGGATCTCCTCGTCGTCCACCATGTCGGCCTTGTTCAGGGCGACGACGATGTACGGCACGCCGACCTGGCGGGCCAGGAGCACGTGCTCCTTGGTCTGCGGCATCGGGCCGTCGGTGGCCGCGACCACGAGGATGGCGCCGTCCATCTGCGCCGCACCCGTGATCATGTTCTTGATGTAGTCCGCGTGACCCGGGCAGTCGACGTGCGCGTAGTGACGCGACTCCGTCTGGTACTCGACGTGCGCGATGGAGATGGTGATACCGCGCTGGCGCTCTTCGGGAGCCTTGTCGATCTGGTCGAAGGCCGAGGCCTCGTTCAGGTCCGGGTACGCGTCGTGCAGCACCTTGGTAATGGCGGCCGTGAGGGTCGTCTTACCGTGGTCGATGTGACCGATGGTGCCGATGTTGACGTGCGGCTTAGTCCGCTCGAACTTCGCCTTCGCCACTGGGGTCCTCCTGGAGTGGTTCTGTACGCCTTACTCATCGGCGCCAGGTGATCTTTGCTGGGATGCCGGCGCCCGGGGCACCCCCACCGCACTCGCTGGTGCGGCGGGCGGGCCCCAGGACTTGCCGGTGACAAGCCTAAAGCGTGGACTCGGTCGAGTTACTCGCCCTTGGCCTTCGCGATGATCTCCTCGGCGACGTTCCGGGGAACCTCGGCGTAGGAGTCGAACTGCATCGAGTAGCTTGCGCGACCCGAGGTCTTGCTGCGGAGGTCTCCGACGTAGCCGAACATCTCCGAGAGCGGCACCAGGCCCTTGACGACCTTGGCGTTCGCCCGGTCCTCCATGGACTGGATCTGCCCACGGCGGGAGTTGATGTCGCCGATCACGTCACCCATGTAGTCCTCGGGCGTCGTGACCTCGACCGACATCATCGGCTCAAGGAGGACGGGAGAGGCCTTGCGGGCCGCTTCCTTGAACGCCTGCGAACCGGCGATCTTGAACGCCAGCTCGGAGGAGTCGACCTCGTGGTAGCCACCGTCGAGGAGCGTGAGGCGCACGCCGGTCATCTCGTAACCGGCCAGGATGCCGAACTGCATGGCCTCCTGCGCACCGGCGTCCACCGAAGGGATGTACTCCTTCGGGATACGCCCACCGGTGACCTTGTTCACGAACTCGTACGGGACGTCGCCGTCCGTGATGGGCTCGATCATGATCTGCACCTTGGCGAACTGCCCGGTGCCACCGGTCTGCTTCTTGTGCGTGTAGTCCACGCGCTCGACGGTCTTGCGGATCGTCTCGCGGTAGGCGACCTGCGGCTTGCCGACGTTCGCCTCGACGCGGAACTCGCGCCGCATGCGGTCGACCAGCACCTCAAGGTGGAGCTCGCCCATACCGCCGATGACGGTCTGGCCGGTCTCCTCGTTGCTGTGCACCTGGAAGGAGGGGTCCTCCTCCGCGAGCCGCTGGATGGCCACACCCAGCTTCTCCTGGTCACCCTTGGACTTGGGCTCGATCGCGACCTCGATCACCGGCGCCGGGAAGTCCATGGACTCCAGGATCACCGGGTTCTTCTCGTCGCACAGCGTCTCACCGGTGGTGGTCTGCTTCAGGCCCATGACGGCGACGATGTCACCGGCGCCCACCGACTCGATCTCCTCACGCTTGTTCGCGTGCATGCGGTAGATCTTGCCGATGCGCTCCTTGCGGCCCTTCACCGAGTTCAGCACCGCGGTGCCGGACTCCAGCTTGCCGGAGTACACCCGGACGAAGGTGAGCTTGCCGAGGTGCGGGTCGCTCATGATCTTGAACGCCAGCGCCGACAGCGGCTCGTCCACGGAGGGCTTGCGCGCGACGACCTTCTCCGGGTCCTTCACGTCGTGGCCCTCGATGGCCTCGACGTCCAGGGGGGTCGGGAGGTAACGCACGACCGCGTCGAGCAGGGGCTGGACGCCCTTGTTCTTGAACGCGGTGCCGCAGAAGACCGGGGTGACGGTGGTGCCGTCGGACTTGCCGGACGCGATGGTGATACGGCGGATCGCCGCGTAGAGCTGCTCCACGGTGGGCTCGACGCCCTCCAGGTACAGCTCCATCAGCTCGTCGTCGTTCTCGGAGACGACTTCGAGCAGCTTGCCGCGCCACTCCTCGGCCGCCTCGGTGTGCGTCGCCGGGATGTCGACGATGTCGTACATCTCGCCCTTGGCCGCCTCGGCGGACCAGACGAACGCCTTCATCGTCACCAGGTCGACGACGCCCTTGAAGTCGGCCTCGGCACCGATCGGAAGCTGCATCACGATCGGGACGGCGCCGAGGCGGTCCTCGATCATGTCGACGCAGCGGTGGAACTCCGCGCCGGTCCGGTCGAGCTTGTTGACGAAGCAGATGCGCGGCACGCCGTAGCGGTCGGCCTGGCGCCATACGGTCTCGGACTGCGGCTCCACACCGGCGACACCGTCGAACACGGTGACCGCACCGTCGAGGACGCGGAGCGAACGCTCCACCTCGACCGTGAAGTCCACGTGCCCCGGGGTGTCGATGATGTTGATGGTGTGGTCGACGTCGTCGAGCGGCCAGTGACAGGTCGTCGCGGCGGACGTGATGGTGATGCCGCGCTCCTGTTCCTGCTCCATCCAGTCCATCGTGGCAGCGCCGTCGTGGACCTCACCGATCTTGTAGCTCACACCGGTGTAGAACAGGATGCGCTCGGTGGTCGTCGTCTTGCCCGCGTCGATGTGGGCCATGATCCCGATGTTGCGGACCTTGGCCAGGTCAAGCGAAGTGGTGGCCATAAGGCTCAGTCTTCTCTCGGTCTCGATGTGGGTTGCGACTACCAGCGGTAGTGCGCGAAGGCCTTGTTGGACTCGGCCATCTTGTGCGTGTCCTCACGCTTCTTGACCGAGGCGCCGAGACCGTTGGAGGCGTCGAGCAGCTCGTTCATGAGGCGTTCGGTCATCGTCTTCTCGCGGCGGGCGCGGGAGTAACCCACGACCCAGCGCAGGGCGAGGGTGGCGGCGCGACCGGGCTTGACCTCGATCGGCACCTGGTAGGTGGCGCCACCGACACGGCGGGACTTGACCTCAAGCGTGGGCTTGACGTTCTCAAGCGCGCGCTTCAGCGTGATGACCGGGTCGTTGCCGGTCTTCTCGCGGAGGCCTTCCATGGCGCCGTACACGATCCGCTCGGCGGTGGAACGCTTGCCGTTGAGCAGAAGCTTGTTGATCAGCGACGTGACAAGAGGAGAACCGTAGACCGGGTCGATGATGACCGGGCGCTTCGGGGCGGGGCCCTTACGAGGCATTCTTACTTCTCCTTCTTGGCGCCGTAGCGGCTGCGGGCCTGCTTGCGGTTCTTGACACCCTGGGTGTCGAGGGAACCGCGGATGATCTTGTAGCGAACGCCCGGCAGGTCCTTCACACGGCCACCGCGCACGAGCACGATCGAGTGCTCCTGCAAGTTGTGTCCCTCACCCGGAATGTAGGCCGTGACCTCGATGCCCGAGGTCAGACGCACACGCGCGACCTTACGGAGGGCCGAGTTCGGCTTCTTCGGGGTGGTCGTGAAAACGCGCGTGCAGACGCCGCGACGCTGAGGGGATCCCTCAAGTGCGGGCGTCTTGTTCTTCTCGACCTTGTCCTGCCGGCCCTTACGGACCAGCTGCTGGATCGTAGGCACTACTTCTCCGGTTTCTGTGTGCCGTCAGTGAAACTAACCTGGAACACCTCCGACCCACGCGGTCGGGTGTGTCGAATACTGCAAAGCCCTCGCCGAGAGCGAGGAAGGCGCAGATCACGGTGGCCTTGACACGAACCCCTCGTGCGGCTGAGGACACGCACAGGAGCCCAGGCACACCCCAGGCACAAGGCTTGAGCGTACCTACCTCACCGACTCCGGTCAAAACAAATGCCCACGCACGGGACGTGCCCGTGACGGCCCTCACGACCTGGCCTGATTCAGCCATCCGGACGGGCCGGCGACGCCCCCTCGGGAGGCGGCTCGCGCCGTACGCCCCTCCCGGGACCGCCCAGGTTACGGGGCGGGGCGAGCCGGGGGATGGTGGGCACCCGCGAGCTGGGGTTCTTGGGGACGAGACCGGGGGTGGCGGGATCGGTGGGGGCGGGACGCGGGGGTGACGGGGGTGACGGGGGTGACAGGGGTGATTCGGTTACGGGGACGGGATCGGGGCCGGGTCCGGGGCCCGGGGGGACATCAGGGATGGAGTCCGGGGCCGGGTCAGGGGTCGGGTCCGGGTCGAGGCGTGGACCGAGGCCGGGGGCGGGGGCGGGCGCGGGGGCCGGGTCCGTGGCTCTGCGGTGGACCAGCCGCAGCCGGGGCGGGCCCGGCCAGGCGTCGGTACGTCTCCGCGCGGACTCGAAGGTGGCGAGGGCGTCGCGCCAGCCGTCCGCGTACGCCTTGATCTCCCGCCGCTCCAGCTCCTCGCGCGATACGACCAGCAGGCCCTCACCCGGCCCGGCCTCCCGGGGCTCGGCCTCTCCCGGCTCGGGAAACTCCGCGGACAGGGGCGCCTGCGCCGGCTCGTCGGGGGCGAGGGGCGGTGTCTGCGGCGCGGGCGGGCCCGACGGCTTCACGACGCGGTCGGCGACACCGCGCCCCCGCCTTCCGGCACGCCGCTGCCGGGTCTTGCGCTCCCCCTCGGCCACGCACCGTCCCTCTCGCGTCGCGCGCCAGCCCCCACCGCCGGTCGCGTCGGCCCCGCCGACCGCGACTCGGCGCGATCCGGGACCTGACCTCCGCGTCCGTGCGGTACAGGCCGGATCAGCCTACTACCCGCACCACGCCGGAAGGGAGAACGGATCGGGCCGCTCCGGGAGAGTTCCGGGGACGGACTCCGGGAGAGTTCCGGGACGGAATCCGGGGCGCCTCCGGGTCGCCGCCGGAGCGTCCCCGGGGGCGCCCCCGTATCACTCCGATCACTCCGAGGCGAGCGGCGTACGGTCCGTGGTCCGCGCGGCCGGGGGCGGCAGGAACTGTCCGGCGATCCTGATGAACATCTCCCGCTGCTCCTCCGGCACCCCGAGCCCGATCGCGGCCTCCTCGATGGTCAGCCGCCGCACCTCGTACGGGCCGTCCCCCGCAGCGCCCGCCGGCCCCCCCGGGTCCGGCAGGGGCAGGTCGCTCTCGGTCAGCCGTCCGGAGCGGATCAGCATGTCCCGTACGGGTACCCCGAGCACCCGCGCGAGCCGCCGGGTCGTCTCCAGGTCCGGCATGCTCTGGCGGTGCAGCAGCCGGGTGATCGCCGCGCGGTGGACGCCGGCCTCGTCGGCGAGGCGCGACTTGCCTCCGCCGCGCGGACTGTCGATGTCGTAGCCGCGGCGCCGGATCAGCTCTTCGACCCAGGTGGCGAACTGATCAAGGTCACTGGTGGACATGTGTGGGGGGCCTCCCTCCGAAGCGGAGCCAGACTATCGCGCTTGCGCGCACGGAATTATGCGCAAGGAAGAGGGCGGGTGTGGGGATTCGGCAAAGACCCCACCCCTCCCCCACCCTCCCGCCAAAGGGCGCCACGTCACACTCAAAGATGATTGCGCGCGAGCGCGCAACATGTAAAGGTCGGTAGCACACGACGCGGAGTGACCGTGAGATCACCGCCGCGCCGTCACGGGGGTACGGGGCCGCCTGTCCGGATCCGTACGCCGGGATCCGCCCGGATCCATCCGCCCGGCCCTGTCCGTCCGGACCCGTCTGCCCTGGGAGAGCGCCCATGTCCAGCACCGGCCACACCATCAGCCACCCGCACGCCCCCGGCCACCGTCCCGGCGCCGCCGAAGAACCCGGCCACCGCGACATCTCCGGGATCCACCGCGACACCCCCGGGACCACCCCCCGGACCGCCGTCCGGGTCCCCCCTGCCGACCCGGACGGAGCCGCGGCCACCCCCGGCAGAGCCGCCGCCGACTCCGCCGCGCTCTGGCTGGATTTACTCGTACGCCAGTTCCCGGAGCTGCTCGCCGAGCTGGCCCCCGGGCCCGCCACCGCCACGGCGGGTGACCGCCCGTACCGTTCCCCGGACCGGCTCGCCGCCGACTCCGAGCGGGTCAGGGCCGAGCGGCGGGACGCCCTGCTCGTGGAGCAGCGCCACGGCCTCACCGTCCCCGGCCGCACCACCGCCCCGCTGCGGCTGCACATCTCGGACGCGATCCGCGACATCACCGACGGCGTGGTCGAGCTGGAGGAGGCCGTCCACGCCAAGCTCGGGCTGAACCGCCCGCCCCGCGCCCCGGTCCCCGAGCGGCTGCTCCGGCTGGCCCGGCTGCTGGACCGGGCGGCGGTCCATCCGGTGCTGGCGGCGCATGTACGGGACGAGGCGCGCCGCATGGCCCGGCGGTGCGGGCGCGCGCTCGGCGACACGGAGCCGATGGCGCGGGTGGCGGGGCGCTGCCCGTGGTGCGACTCGGTCTCGCTGCGCGCGTTCCCGTCCCGGGGCGCGGTGCTCTGCGTCAACCCGGGCTGCCGGTGCGACGACACGGAGTGCGACTGCCGTACGGACCCGGCCCACCGGCACGTATGGGAGCGGGACTCCTGGGCGCGGCTCGCGGCGCGGACAGGCGGCGACGCGCGGGAGATGGCCGACGCGATGGCGGAACACCCGGCGGACGGAGCCGAACGATGACCACCCCGCCTGCCCCCACCGCCCCGCTGATCACCGGCGCACTGGCGGCCGGCGAGGTCGGGGTGGCCCCGGCGACCATCCGCAAGTGGGTCCAGCTCGGCCATCTCGCCCCGGCCGGGCGCCAGGGCCGCGCACTGCTCTACCGGCTGGAGGACGTCTTCGCCGCGGAACGCGCCGCCCACGCCCGGCCCCGCACCTCCGCCACCTGACCCGGCACAACCGCCGACACACCCCCGGGCCCCCGGGCCCCCGGGCCCCCGGGCCCCCGGGCCCCCGGGCCCCCGGGCCCCGGCACACCCCCCGCCACGACCCGTCAGTACGACGGAGCCGGCCGTCCCTTCCGCCCGCCACCAGGGCGCGAGGGGGCGGCCGGTTTCCGCGTCGCAGGGGGTACGGCGGCGGGTACGGGACCGGGACCGGCGGGCACCCCCGCGCCGCCGAGCGCGACGGCCTCCTGCCAGCCGCCGGTGAACCCGCGCACCTCCGCCTCGACCGCGACCCTGGCACCGACCTTCGCGGCGACCGCCGTCAGCGTCCGGCCCATCTCACCGGTGTACGTACCGGATTCGCCGGCCTCGGCCGCCACCTCCACGACCACCGCCACGATCTCGCCCAGCCGACGCTGCGCCTCGCCCTCGTACTCTCCGCTCATCTCACCGCCACCTTCTCGAATACGTGTTCGATACTCACGGTATCGCCCGCACGCCCTGAGTGACCACCAGGATCCCGCCCCCTTCACACCCCACCCTTAATTGCGCGCTCACACGCACTAGTTGCGCTCTCGCTCGCCATGGATCACAATGGATGCAGCGGCGGAGCTGTGCCCACCTCCCTCCGGGGTGCAGCTCCGCCACTGGCGTTCCCGGGGCCTGCCCCCCGGCCCGGCCTCTGCCGATCTGCCCCTACGAACGGCTACGAGCAGCTATGAACAGGAGTGATAGGCCGTCATGACCTCTCCCCCGAATACGTTTCCCGACGTGGAGGCCATCGTCGTGGAGCTTCTCTCCGACCGGCCCGAGCTGGCCGACGCCACGGTGGACGAGACGCCGCCGCCCGGCTTCGACGGCACCCAGAAGGCCGTGATCGTCTCGCGCCGGGGCGGTGCCTGGATCGACGATCTCCATCTGGACCTGCCGCTGATCGAGCTGGAGTGCTACGGCCCGGACAAGCCCACGGCCCATCTGCTGGCCAACGCGGCCCGCGCCGAGTGCCTGAAGGCGCGCGGCACCCGGTACGGCCCCACGGCCATCACCGATGTCGTCGAGGAGGACGGGCCGCGCTGGCTGCCCGAGTACCTCTACCCCGCGGCCAACCGCTACCTCTGCGTCATGCGCTTCTCGATGCGTACGGACTGACCGCACCCCGGGCCCGCCGGGCCCTCAGCGCCCGCCCGGCCCCGTACCCCGCAGACAAGGCCCCGCCCGTCCGGCGGGGCCTTCGCCGTACCCACGGCGCCACCACCAGCCACCACCCAGCCATCACCTCACATCACCACCTCACATCTCACCCTTCACATCTCACCCTTCACATCACCACGTCACCCAAGGAGCCCTCATGGCAACCGCGAACGACTCCTCCCAGATCCGTATCGCCGGCACCGGCCGCCTCTTCGTCGCCGAGGCGGGCGCCGCGGCGCCGGTCAACTTCGCCACGGACTGGGACCCCCAGGTGTGGAAGGACCTGGGCTACACCTCCACCGACGGCGTGACCTTCGCCAAAAAGGACAAGCTCGACCCGGTCGAGACCTGGCAGTCCGTCAGCCCGGCCCGGTTCATCTACGCGGACCGCGATCTGACGCTGAAGTTCTCGATGCTCCAGTTCAACGAGTCGACGCTGCCGTTCTTCATGGGCGGCGCCGCCGTGGAGCCGGTGGCCAGCGCCGACGGCGTCTTCTCGTACGCCATCTCGGACGGCCCGCAGTTCGACGAGCGGGCCCTCGGTCTGGAGTTCACCGACGGTACGGACGTGACGTACCGCTTCGTCATCCCGCGCGGCCAGGTCACCGCGTCGGACGACATCAAGCTGGCCCGCAAGGCCGCCGCGCTGCTGGGCGTCACCTTCACCGCGCTCGCCGCGAAGGAGGGCGAGCCGCTGGCCACCTTCCTGATGAAGGACCCGGCGTACGCGTCGGCGGTGGCCTGATCACCGGGTGGGTGCGGGGGCGTACGGGGGCCGCGCCCCCCCCCCCCGCCCCCCCCCCCCGCCGCCCCCCCCCGGGGCGGGGCCGGGGGGGGGGGGGCGGCCCGCCCGCGG
>NZ_JBFBFB010000010.1:0-261777 GCF_040683935.1 Streptomyces sp. NPDC093085
CTCGGCGCCGTCGCCATCGACCGGGCGGCGGGGGCGCGGCCGGGGCCCCCCGGGGTTGGGGGGGGCCCCCCGTCCTTGCGGGGGGGCGGCCGGCGGGCCCGGGCGGGGGGCCCCCCCCCCACCGCCCGTTGTGGCCGGCGCCTTCCTCAGGCGGTGGTGAACTCCATCAGCGCCAGGGGCGTGGAGGTGGGCTGGGCGGAGCCGCCCGCCGGTTCCACGGTGATGCCCATGCCGGACGCGTCGGCGAGGGGGCCCTCCATCAGGACGGAGGCGGTGCCGGTCGTGGAGTCCAGCAGGCCCGCGGCGCGCATCGTCCCGTTGTCGTCGTACCAGAGTTCGTACACCTTGCCGGCGGGGGCCCGCGGCAGGCCGGAGGCGACGAACGCCGCCCGGTCCTTGGCGCGGGAGACGATGACGCCGCCGGTCGCGCCGTTCGTCAGCCGGCCGGTGGTGACCCGGGCGTCCGGGGCGGAGAGCACGGCGGCCAGCTCCTCGGCCCGGCGCTGCGCGTCCTGGGCCTCCTGGCGGGCGTCCTGGGCCACCTGGTTCTGCCAGACGGCGACCCCGCCGAGGCTCGCGGCGGCGGCCAGACAGGCGGCGAGCGCGAACCGGGAGAGCAGCCGGCCGCGCCGGCCCGCCGCCCCGCCGGGCCGGGTCTGATGGGGGGTCACCCGTGGCGGCTCCTGGCGCTCGGCCGCGATCCGGCGCAGCACCTGCTCTTTGAGCGCTGGCGGCGGGACCACGGCTACCGCCTGCCCCAGCCGGGCGGCCGTGGCGGCGAGTTCCCGTACCTCCTGGGTACAGGCGGCACACGCCTCCAGGTGGCGTTCGAACGCGGCGCGCTCCTCCGGGGCCAGGGCGTGCAGCGCGTAGGCGCCGGTCAGTGTGTGCAGGTCGGCGGTGGTCACGCGTTCACCCCCAGGCAGTCGCGGAGCCGGATGAGTCCGTCGCGCAGCCGGGTCTTGACCGTCCCCAGGGGGACCGAGAGCAACTCGGCGACCTCCCGGTAGGCCAGGCCCTGGTAGTACGCGAGGGTGACGGACTGGCGCTGGAGTTCGGTGAGCGTCCGCAGACAGCGGCGGACCTGCTCACGTTCGAGACTCGCCTCCACCTGTTCGGTCACCTCGTCGAAGGCGGGGGTGCGGTCGAGCAGCGCGGCCCGGTGCTCCCGGTCGGTGGACGCCTGGGCCGAGCGGACCCGGTCCACCGCCCGCCGGTGCGCGAGGGTCAGCACCCAGGTCATCGCGCTGCCCCGGGACGGCCGGAACCGGGTGGCGGTGCGCCAGACCTCCAGCAGGACCTCCTGGGCCACCTCCTCCGACTGCGCCGGATCGCGCAGCACGCTGCGGACCAGGCCCAGCACGGGGCCGCAGACCTGGTCGTACACCCGGGAGAACGCATCCTGGTCGCCCCTGGCCACCAGGCCCAGCAATTCCTGTAGATCGGGCCCCGCCGCAGCGGGCCCGCCGATGTGCACGGCTTCTTTCACGCGGCTTTCCTCCACGGTGCGAGCAGACTCCAGCAGGGATTCGGAGCCGTGATCGCGTCGGATTGGTCCCGGCGCAGGGCAGGGAGCTGCCATCCTTTCACCGCCCGCGCCGCCGCCCGTCCGGGGAGCAGGGGAGAGAATCGAGATATGTCGCGAGCGTCTTGACCGGCGAAGGGAACTCGCGATATGTTCGGCGACGAGTATTCGTATGCGTTGATGCGTATGCCGGGCCGCGCGGGGACGCGTGACCGGCCGAACGGGGGTGGTGGTCATGACGACGCGACGGCGCAAGCTCGGCAATCCGCTGGCGCTCGCGGTGATGGCGCTGCTCTCGGAGCGCCCGATGCATCCGTACGAGATCGCCCAGACGCTCCGTCAGCGGGGCAAGGAACACAGCGTCAAGATCAACTACGGCTCCCTCTACACCGTCGTCCAGAACCTCCAGAAGCACGGCTTCCTGGAGGTGGCCGAGGTGCAGCGGCAGGGCAACCGGCCCGAGCGCACGCTGTACGGGCTGACCCCGGCCGGGCACGAGGAGATGCTGGAGTGGCTGGCCGACCTGGTCGCCGTCCCCGCCCGGGAGTTCCCGCTCTTCGAGACCGCGCTCTCGCTGATCGCCGTCCTCCCGCCCGACGAGGTGGTCACGCTGCTGGAGGAGCGGGTGGCGACGCTCGTCCTGCAAGCCGCCGGGATGCGCGGGGCGCTGGCCCAGTTGTACGAGCAACTGCCCCGGCTCTTCGTGGTGGAGATGGAGTACCACCTCCACATGATGGACGCCGAGGTCCGGTGGGTACGCGGGCTGCGCCAGGAGATCGCGGAGGGCACGCTCTCCGGCGTCGGTGAATGGCGCGCCCTGCGGCAGACCGGCGAGGTCCCGGCGGAGTGGCAGCGCCTCGACGGGGAGCGGGTGGCCATCGACCCCGCCGTCGGGGCCGCCCTGCCGGAGGGGGGACGCCCCCGGAGGACCTGAGCGCTACGAGAAGCGAGAACGACCCCGGCGGTCGCTGTTGCAGCAGCTCCCGCCAGGGTCTCGAACCCCGGACCGGACCGCCGCGCAGGCGACCGGGCGATCGAGGTGCGGCACACCCCAGGATAGCCCGGCGCTCCACGCGTGGATCGGCTCGGCATGGCCCGGGACCTCCGCGTACGTCAACCCTGTACGTCATCACCGACGTCAGCTCTCCGTACGTCCGAGACCCCCGGCCCCGAGACACCCGAGGCCTCCCGGCATCTCCGGAAGGCCTGATCACCCACGATCACCACGATCACCACAGGAGAGCTCTGTCATGAGTACCGGTGTTCCCCGCAGCGGCGCGCCCGCCGTGCGGGCACACGATCTGATCAAGACCTATCCCGGCGGGGTCACCGCCCTCAACGGGATGGGCCTCACCGTCGAGGCCGGCACGGTCCTCGGCCTGCTCGGCCCCAACGGCGCCGGCAAGTCCACCACCGTCAAGATCCTCACCACCCTCGCCCGCCCCGACAGCGGCACCGCCACCGTCGCCGGACACGATGTGCTCCGCCACCCCGACCGGGTCCGGCGCGCGATCGGGGTCGTGGCCCAGAAATCAGGCGCCGACCCGGCCGCCACCGGCCGCGAGAACCTCATCCTCCAGGGCCGGCTGTACGGACTGAGCGGCGCCGGACTCCAGCACAGGGCCGACGCCCTGCTGGAGCGGTTCGCCCTGACGGACGCGGCCCGGCGGCCGGTCAAGGGGTACTCGGGCGGCATGCTGCGCCGGCTCGACGTGGCGCTCGGGCTGGTCCACCGGCCCGAGGTGCTCTTCCTGGACGAGCCGACCACCGGGCTCGACCCCGAGGCCCGTACCGCGATGTGGGAGGAGATCGGGCGGCTCGCCGGGGACGAGGGGCTGACCATCCTGCTCACCACCCACTACCTGGAGGAGGCCGACCGGCTCGCCGAGCGGATCGCGATCGTCGACCGGGGCCGGGTGGTGGTCGAGGGCACCCCCGACGCGCTCAAGGGCGAACTCCGGGGCGACGCCGTCCACCTCGAACTGCGGGAAGGCGGCGACCGTACGGTGCTCACCGCGGCCCTCGCCGCGCTCCCCGGGGTGCACGACATCGCGGTCGACGGGCGCCGGGTCAGTGTCCGCGCCGACGACGGCGCCGCCGCGGTCCCCGTGCTGCTCGGCGCGCTGGAGCGGGCCGGCGCCGCCGTGACCGCCGCCACGGTGGCCCGGCCCTCGCTGGACGACGTCTATCTGCGGTACGCGGGACGCCGGTTCGCCGAGGCCGAGGCCGCCGCGTCCACCGACGCCCCCGTCCTGGCCGCCGCCGGAGGTGCCCGGTGAACGGCGGAGCCCTCACCCAGACCTGGTACCTGACCCAGCGTCACCTGGTGGCGCTCGTACGCCAGCCGGTCTTTCTGCTGATCTCCCTGATCCAGCCGGTGATCTGGCTCTTCCTCTTCGGCAACCTCTTCAAGAAGGTCGTCGAACTGGGCGGCTTCGGCACCACCTCGTACCTCGACTACCTCATCCCCGGCATCGTCGTGATGAGCGCGCTCGGCTCCAGCATGTGGGCCGGGATGGGCACCCTGGAGGAGATCGAGCGCGGCACGCTCAACCGCTTCCTGACCACCCCGGTCAGCCGGAGCGCCCTGATGAACGCCAACGTCGTGCAGAACGGCATCAGTACGGCGGTCCAGTCCGTGATCATCCTGCTGCTGGGGCTGCTCGGCGGGGCCGGCTACCCGGGCGGCGCCGGCGGGCTGCTGATCCTGGTGGTCGCTTCGATCCTGCTGGGCACGGTCTTCGGGGCGCTCTCCAACGCCCTGGGCATGCTGGTGCGCGAGCGGGAGTCGATCATCGGCATCAACACCTTCCTGCTGCTGCCGCTGACGTTCCTCTCCTCGGCGTTCATGGCCCCGGCCCAGATGCCGTCCTGGATGGCCCGGATCGCCGACTTCAACCCGGTCAACTGGGCCATGATCGCCGGGCGTTCCGCGCTCTCCGCCGACCCCGACTGGAGCGCCGTGCTGACCCGGGGCGGGGCGCTGCTGCTCCTCGCCCTCGCCGCGGTCTGGCTCTCGACCCGTACGTTCCGCGCGTACCAGAAGTCGGTCTGACGGAAGCCGGAAGCCGGAAGCCAGAAGGCGGCAGCGGGGGCGGGGGAGCGGGGCGGGGGAGCGGCGGGCGGTCAGGCGGCCGGGCGCTCCTCCTGCTCCCGCTCCACCCGTTCGTTCCACTCGCGCTTGACGGCGCGCCAGGCCTCGTCGTTCTGGCCGAGGCGCCAGTACCCGGAGATGGAGAGCCGCTCGCGCGGGACGTTCCGCTCCAGCCGGAGGTGGCGGCGGAGCTCCTTCACGACGCCCGCCTCGCCGTGCACGAAGGCCAGCACGTCCCCGGGCGGGAACTCCAGGCCGCGTACGGCGGCGAGCAGCGCCTCGCCCACCGGACGGGAGCCGCGGTGGAGCCAGGTGATCTCGACGCCGTCCGGCGTGGCGATCTTCTGCTCCTCCTCGGGGCCCGGGATCTCCACGAACGCATGGACCACGGCGCCCTCGGGCGCCCGCTCCAGCGAGGCGGCGATCGCGGGCAGCGCGCTCTCGTCACCGGCCAGGAGGTGCCAGTCGGCGGCCGGGTCCGGCGCGTACCCCCCGCCGGGGCCCAGCAGCCGTACCGTCTCGCCGGGCTTCACCCGCGCCGCCCAGGGACCGGCCAGGCCCTCGTCGCCATGGACCACGAAGTCGATGGCGAGCTCCCGGGTGCCCGGGTCCCAGGAGCGCACCGTGTACGTACGGTTCGCGGGCCACTGGTCCCGGGGGAACTCGGCGCGGATCCGCTCGACGTCGAAGGGCTCCGGGTAGCTGACGCCCTCCGGGGTGAAGAGGACCTTCACATAGTGGTCCGTGAACTCCCCCGCCCGGATCCCGGCCAGACCCTCGCCGCCGATCACCACCCGGACCATGTGCGGGGTGATCCACTCGGTGCGCAGAACCTCTCCCTCGTGGGCTTTCGGTGCGGTGCGGGCCGGTCGTTCTGCCACGGCGGTCTCCCTCGGCTCCCTGCTGCTTAGGTTTGCCTAAGTAAGCTAACACTCACCGGGGAAGAGTGGCGAGCAGACGTCCCAGCGCCCCGCCGAGACCCCAGCGGGTGGAGAGCGCGTCGACCATGGCCGGATCGCGCGGCCCCCGCGGCAGGGCGGGGTCGAATTCCGGCAGCGGGACATCCCCGGCGACCCGGACCACGGTGGGCGCCACCGCCACGTACCCCCGCGCCCCGTCCAGCCGCTTCCGCTGCGAGGGGGTGAGCCTGGAGGAGGGATCGTCCACGGCCGCCATGATCCCGGCGAGGTCCCCGTAGGCGTCCAGCAGCTTGGCGGCGGTCTTCTCGCCGATCCCGGGCACCCCGGGCAGCCCGTCGCTCGGGTCGCCGCGGAGCAGCGCCAGGTCGAGATAGCCCGCGCCGTCCACCCCGTACTTCTCCCGGAGCGCCGCCTCGTCCACGATCTGGAGCGTGCCGACCCCCTTGACCGGGTACAGCACCCGGACGCCCCGGGCGTCGTCGACGAGCTGGAAGAGGTCCCGGTCGCCCGTGACGATGTCCACCGGGCCCTCCGCGCGCCCGGCGAGGGTGCCGATCACATCGTCCGCCTCGTACCCCGCGACCCCGATCCGGGCGATGCCCAGCGCGTCGAGGACCGCCTCGATCACCGGGACCTGCGGGGCCAGGGTGTCCGGGGTCTCCTCCTGGTCGGGGCCCTCCGGGCGCTCCTCGGCCACCCGGTGCGCCTTGTACGAGGGGATCAGCTCCACCCGCCAGGCGGGCCGCCAGTCCGCGTCCATGCACGCCACCAGGGCGTCCGGGCGGTGGTCCTGGACCAGCCGGGCGATGAAGTCGAGCAGCCCCCGCACCGCGTTGACCGGGGTGCCGTCCGGGGCCCGTACCGACTCGGGGACCCCGAAGTAGGCGCGGAAGTAGAGAGAGGCGGTGTCGAGGAGCATCAGGCGTCGGGTCACCCCCTGAGGATGCCCCATCCCACTGACAGCCGCCGGTCACCCCCGCATGGCCGGGAGGGGTGCTCCGGGTGCGCCGATCCGGCCATCCGATGGTGTGATGTAGGTCACTTAATTGTTTGCCTTCTGTAAGGTCGGGCAGGCGCGCCGACGGAGCCAGCCAGGGCCGATTCTCACGCGTCGTCCCCGGTGAGCGGACCGAATCCGCTCGCTCCACGGCCCGCCCGCGGGGGTGACGGGCCGTTTTTCCGTTCAACCCGTGAGGTGTATGTGACCAGGCTGCAAGCCG
This sequence comes from Streptomyces sp. NPDC093085, assembly GCF_040683935.1. Lineage (NCBI taxonomy): Bacteria > Bacillati > Actinomycetota > Actinomycetes > Kitasatosporales > Streptomycetaceae > Streptomyces > Streptomyces sp. NPDC093085. Next base: position 6,760 of record NZ_JBFBFB010000010.1, read on the forward strand.
ATCGCCTGTACAAGGTGTTCGGCAGACGACCGGACGAAGCGGTGACCAGGCTCCAGGACGGTACGGACCGCGACGAGCTCCGTGCCGACGGCACGACCGCCGCGGTGATCGACGCGTCGTTCTCGGTCGAGCCGGGCCAGATATTCGTGGTCATGGGGTTGTCGGGATCCGGCAAGTCGACACTGCTGCGCATGTTGAACGGACTCCTGGAGCCCACTTCCGGCCGGGTCCTCTTCGACGGACAGGACCTGACCGCCCTGGCCCCCGCCGAACTGCGCCAGGTCCGCTCCACCAAGATCAGCATGGTCTTCCAGCACTTCGCGCTCTTCCCGCACCGCAGCGTCCTGGAGAACGCCGGATACGGCCTCGAAGTCCAGGGCGTCCCCCGCGCCGAGCGGGAGAAGCGCGCCGCCGAGGCGCTGGAGCTCACGGGCCTGGGCGGCTGGGAGAAGTCCTGGCCCGACGAGCTCTCCGGCGGCATGCAGCAGCGCGTGGGGCTCGCCCGCGCGCTCGCCACCGACGCCGATCTGCTCCTCATGGACGAGTCCTTCAGCGCGCTCGACCCGCTGATCCGCCGCGACATGCAGGACCAGCTCCTCGAACTCCAGAAACGGCTCAAGAAAACCATCGTGTTCATCACCCACGACCTCAACGAGGCCATGCGCCTCGGCGACCGGATCGCGGTCATGCGCGACGGGGAGATCGTCCAGCTCGGCACCGCCGAGGACATCCTCGTCACCCCCGCCAACGAGTACGTCGCCTCCTTCACCCAGGACGTCGACCGCTCCCGGGTGCTCACCGCCGGCGCCATCATGGCCGACCCGGAGACCGCCTTCGGCACCGTCGACGGCGGCAAGGAGCTCCGTACCGCGCAGGACGTCCTCGACGCCGCGCCCGCCACCGTCCCCGAGTCCACCCCGATCATCGAGCTCTTCACCCCCTGCTCGACCAGTGGAGTGGCCGTCGCCGTCGTCGACGACGAGGGCAGCCTCGTCGGCGTCGTCCCCCGCGCACGGCTGCTCGCCGTCCTCGGCGAGCCGATGACCCCGGTCGACGCCCCGGGACCGGCCGCCGCCGGCCGGGGCACGGGCGACCGTACGGACTCCGAAGGCACGGACTCCGAGGGCACCGACAAGGCGGTCGCCAGTGCCTAGACTGCCCCTCGGTGACTGGGTCGACGGAGCCGTCGACTTCCTCCAGAACCACTTCGCCTGGCTGTTCGACGCGATCGGCTGGGTCGTCTCCCACCTGTACGACGCCATCAACGCCGTACTCGGCGCGCCGGAGCCGCTGCTCCTCGCCGGGATCCTCGCCGTGCTCGCCTGGTGGCTGCGGAGCCTCAGCGCCGGTGTCCTCGCCTTCGTCGGCTTCGCGCTCATCGACTCGATGGAGCTGTGGAGCGAGGCGATGGAGACGCTCTCGCTGGTGCTCGTCGCGACCATCATCGTGCTCGCCGTCGCGCTCCCGCTGGGCATCTGGGCGGCGCGCTCCAAGACGGTCAGCTCGGTGATCCGGCCGGTCCTCGACCTGATGCAGACCATGCCCGCCATGGTCTACCTCATCCCCGGCGTCGTCTTCTTCGGCATCGGCGCGGTGCCCGGCATCATCGCCACGATCATCTTCGCGCTGCCGCCGGGCGTCCGCATGACCGAGCTGGGCATCCGGCAGGTCGACGGCGAACTCGTCGAGGCCGCCGAGGCGTTCGGCACCACACCGCGCAACACCCTGCTGCGGGTCCAGCTCCCGCTGGCCCTCCAGACCATCATGGCCGGCATCAACCAGGTCATCATGCTGGGCCTCTCCATGGTGGTCATCGCCGGCATGGTCGGCGGCGGCGGCCTCGGCGGCGCCGTCTACCGCGCGCTCGGCAACATCGACGTCGGCCTCGGCTTCGAGGCGGGCCTCTCCGTCGTCATCCTCGCCGTCTACCTCGACCGGATCACCGGCGCGCTCAGCCTCCAGGTCTCCCCGGTCGGCCGGCGCATCCTGGCCAAGGCCAAGGAGATGAGCGGCGGTCTGAAGATCTGGCAGCACCGTCCGCAGCCCGTCGTCGCGCTCGCGGGCGTCCTCGCCCTCGCGCTCGCCGCCGGCGGCCTCGGCCTCTTCGGCTCCTCCTCCTCGTCCACCACGGACGACGCGGGCAATGTCGGCCAGGGCAAGAAGATCTCCATGGGGTACATCCCCTGGGACGAGGGCATCGCCTCCACCTTCCTCTGGAAGGAGCTGCTGGAGCGGCGCGGCTTCGAGGTCGACGCCCGGCAGTACGAGGCGGGCTCGCTCTACACCGGACAGGCCGCGGGCCAGATCGACATCCAGACCGACTCCTGGCTCCCCGTCACCCACGCCTCCTACTGGGAGAAGTACCGGAACGACCTGGAGGACATGGGCGCCTGGTACGACAAGACCTCCCTGGAGATCTCGGTGCCCTCGTACGTGAAGGGCGTCGACTCGCTGGCCGACCTCAAGGGCAAGGCCTCGACCTTCAAGGGCCGCATCATCGGCATCGAGCCCAGCGCGGGCGAGATGGGCCTGCTCAAGTCGAAGGTCCTCAAGGCGTACGGCCTCGACCAGGAGTACACCCTGGTCGACGGCTCCACCTCCGGGATGCTCGCCGAGCTGAAGCGCGCGTACGCCAAGAAGGAGCCCATCGCGGTCGTCCTCTGGTCGCCGCACTGGGCGTACGACTCGTACGACCTGACCAAGCTCGCCGACCCGAAGAAGGCGTTCGGCGCGGAGAGCGACGGCGTGCACACCCTGACCCGCAAGGGGTTCTCCGAGGACAACCCGCAGGTCGGCGCCTGGCTCAAGAACTTCAAGATGACCGACAAGCAGCTCACCAGCCTGGAGGGCAAGATCCAGGCGGCCGGCAAGGGACAGGAGCAGGAGGCCGTCCGCGCCTGGCTGAAGGAGAACCCGGGCGCCGCCGACAAGTGGACCCCCGTCGACGGAAAGACGGACACCTCCGCCACACGGACCGGCGCCAAGAGCGGGGCGGGCCAGGGCGAGGCCGCGCGCCCCGTCAACATCGCCTGGTTCCCCTGGGAGGAGGACATCGCCGCCACGTACCTGTGGAAGGCGGTCCTGGAGGAGCGCGGCTACACCGTCAACCTCAAGCAGTTCGAACTCGGCCCCATGTACGAGGCGATGTCGCGCGGCCAGATCGACGTGCAGTTCGACGGCTGGCTGCCCAACGCGCAGAAGCGGTACTGGGACAAGTACAAAAACGACCTGACCCAGCTCGGCTCCTGGTACGGCCCCACCACCCGGGAGATCGCCGTCCCCTCGTACGTCAAGGGCGTCGACTCCCTCGCGGACCTCAAGGGCCGGGGCGACGAGTTCAAGGGCCGGATCGTCGGGATCGAGCCCGGCGCCGAGGAGATGAACGTCCTCAAGGAGACCGTCCTGCCCGGGTACGGCCTCGACGGCGAGTACAAGGCCGTCGACGGCTCCACCCCCGCCATGCTCGCCGAGCTGAAGCGCGCGTACGCCAAGAAGGAGCCCATCGCCGTCACCCTCTGGTCCCCGCACTGGGCGTACAAGGAGTACGACCTGACCAAGCTCAAGGACCCCGACCAGGCGTTCGGCGAGGGCGACCGGCTCACCACCGTCGCGCACAAGAGCTTCCCCGGGAACTATCCCCAGCTCACCAAGTGGTTCAAGGACTTCACGCTGAGCGAGGAACAGCTCGCCGGACTGGAGAACGAGATCCAGAAGGCCGGCACCGGCCACGAAGAGGAAGCCGTGAAGACCTGGATGGACCGGAATCCGGGCATCGCGGACAAGATGGCCCCGGTGTAGCCGGAAGTCATCACCAGGGCTGACCCGGAAGGGTGGGTGTCGCACCGGGCGATATCCACCCTTCCGGCGTTTCCGTTCCGTCTCTGCCGCGCGCATCATGGAGGACAGCTCTTGTAGGGCCGTCAACTCTGAGAAGATGACGATCCGGCCGGGAGGGAGCCAGACATGGACGACAAGGAAGCGCTCAGGGTGGGCGCCGCCGTCCGCAGGAGGCGCAGGTCTCTCGGCCTGACCCTGGCCGCGGTCGCGGCCCGCAGCGGGCTCTCGGTGCCTTTCCTCAGCCAGATCGAGAACGAACGGGCCCGGCCCTCCACGCGCTCACTCGACCGGGTCGCCGACGCCCTGGAGACGACTCCGGCCCAGCTCCGCGCGGCGGCGGACTCCGCCCGTACGGTCGATGTCGTACGCGCCCCGGACGCCCCCGTACCCGGCGTACGGCGCGTGGCGCGCGGCGGGCACCAGCTCAACGCCAAGGAGTTCACCGGCGAACAGGACACCGGCCGGGAGTACACGCACCGTAACGACGAGGTGATGTACATCGCGGACGGCGCCGCCGAGGTGGAGGCCGAGGGGCGCGCCTACCGGCTGGAGCGCGGCGACACGCTGTATCTCACCGGTGGTGTACGGCACCGGTGGCGCGCCACCGAGCCCGGCACCCGGATCCTGGTCGTCGCCGTCGCCGAGGAGGTCGACGTGACCTTCGACCGGCGCTGACGGGGCGGCCGTGTCCACGGTGTCCGGGCCCCGGGTGGTCTCGCTGGTGCCCTCGCTGACCGAGGCCGTCGCCGTCGGCGCGCCCGGACTGCTGGTCGGCGCCACCGACTGGTGCGTCCACCCCGCCGGACTCGGCGTGGCGCGGATCGGCGGCACCAAGAACCCCGATGTCGCGGCCGTCGCCGCGCTCCGTCCCGACCTCGTCGTCGCCAACGAGGAGGAGAACCGTGCCCAGGACCTCGACGCCCTGCGCGCGACCGGGCTGACGGTGCTGGTCACCGAGGTGCGGACGCTGGAGCAGGCCTTCACGGAGCTGGCGCGGGTCCTGGTCGACGGGTGCGGGGTGGCCCGGCCCCGGTGGCTGGACGAGGCCCGCCACGCCTGGGTGGAGCTGCCGCCGCCCGGACCGCGCCGCCGGGCCCTCGTGCCCGTCTGGCGCCGCCCGTGGATGGTGCTCGGCCGGGACACCTTCGCGGGGGACCTGCTCGCCCGGCTCGGGGTGGAGAACGTCTACGGCGGCCATCCCGAGCGGTATCCGCGGATCCCCCTCGCCGAGCTGCGGGAGGCCGGCGCCGAACTGCTGGTGCTGCCCGACGAGCCGTACCGCTTCACCGCCGACGACGGCCCCGAGGCCTTCCCCGGCCTGCCCGCCGCCCTTGTCGACGGGCGCCATCTCACCTGGTACGGGCCTTCGCTGGTACGGGCGCCCGGGGTGCTGCGGGCAGCGCTCCGCTGAGCACCCCGCGCACCGTGCCCCACCCGGCGACCGCCCAGGCGGTGGCGAGCAGCGCGAAGAGCCCCGCGGAGAGCCAGGTGAGCGCCGTCACTCCGGTGTGCCGGGCCAGCTCCGCCGCCCCCGTCACACAGGTCCCCACCGGGAAGGTGAAAGCCCACCACGTCATCGTGAACCGCATCCCGCGCCGTACCGCCCGTACCACCAGCGCCCCCGCCAGGGCCAGCCACAGCAGCGCGAACCCCATCACCGGCACCCCGTACACCACCGCGAAACCCGCCAGCGCCGCCGGGTACGGGCCGCCCACCGCCCCCGGCGCCGCCTCGGCGATCCGGGCCACCGCGGTGGTCGACTGCCCCAGCGGGCCGAGGACCAGGAAGAGCACCGGGGTCAGCGCGAGCGGCAGCGGACCGTACGCCAGCAGCCGGGCGAGGACCAGCGGCAGCAGGACCAGCGTGGCCAGCAGGCTCAGCCCGAAGAGCGCGTAGCACCCCAGCAGCAGCGCCGCGCGCCCCTGCCCCGCCGGGAGGTACGGCACCAGCGCGGGGCCCACCGCCGCCGAGACCATCGGGGTGACGGCCGGCAGCAGCCACACCGGGGAGGCGTCCGCGAGCTCCGTCCGGTGCCCCACCACCATCAGGTACGGGATCCCCACCGCCACCAGCAGCCCGGTCACCGTCCCCGCGCCGAAGAGCACCGCGTCCACGGCGAGCGCCGCCCGCTCGCCCAGCACCGCCCGCCCCACGGTGAGCGTCGCGGACCCCACGGCCAGCAGCGCCATCGCCAGACAGCCGTGGAACGGCGCCACGGCCGGGTCGAGGAGATCGGCGCGGGCCCGGTCGCGGTGGCGCAGCCAGTGCCCGGCGCGGGCGGCGAGCACGGTGGCGAGCGCGAGCGCGGAGAGCGCCCAGAGCGCCACCCACACCGCCCGCGCCCCCGGCAGGGCGGCGGCGTCCAGCGGGAGGGCGGCCCCGGCCGAGGCCACGATCGCGGTGCCCATCACCGTCGCGTACCAGTTGGGCCCCAGATGGCGCAGGCGTGGCGCGGGCGGGCGGTGCGTATCGCGTACGCCGGGGCGGCCGGGAACGGGGCCGGCGGTGCGGGTGAGAAGGGCCATGCGCCCAGCGTCCCGCCGGGGCGGGGGCGGCACCAGACCCGCTCTCGCTATGGGGTCATAAGCTGAACCTATGACCGGACCGGCGACAGACCCGACCCGAGGCCCCGCGGCTGACACTGCGCCTGGCCCCGCGCCTGACTCCCCGCCTGGCCCCGCGACAGGCTCTGCGGCGGCCGGGGAGCCGCCGTACCCCGCGCTCTCGCGCCGGGTGCCCGACCTCGGCGCGCTGGAGCTGCTGCTCGCCGTCGCCCGGCTCGGCAGCCTCGGGCGGGCCGCCCGGGAGACCGGCATCAGCCAGCCCGCCGCCAGCGGCCGGATCCGGGCGATGGAGCGGCAGCTCGGGGTGGCCCTGGTGGACCGCTCGCCGCGCGGCTCCCGGCTGACCGACGCGGGCACCCTGGTCACCGACTGGGCCCGGCGGATCGTGGAGGCGGCCGAGGCGTTCGACGCGGGGGCGCAGGCGCTCCGCGGGCGCAGGGACTCCCGGCTGCGGGTCGCCGCCAGTATGACGATCGCCGAGTATCTGCTGCCCCGCTGGCTGATCGCCCTGCGCAGGGCGCGCCCCGAGACCGCCGTCTCGCTCCACGCGGGCAACTCCGTCGCGGTGGCCGAGCGGCTGCTGAGCCATGCGGCGGACCTCGGCTTCGTGGAGGGCGCGGCCACCCCGGGCGGTCTCGACTCGGCGGTCATCGGCCATGACCGGCTGCTGGTGGTCACCGCGCCCGGCCACCCCTGGGCCCGCCGCCGCACCCCGCTGGACCCGGCCGAGCTGGCCGCCACCCCGCTGATCCTGCGGGAGCAGGGATCCGGCACCCGCCAGGTGCTGGACGCCGGGCTGCGCGCGTACGGCGGCCCGGCCAGGCCGTTGCTGGAGCTGGCCTCCACCACCGCGCTGAAGGCCGCCGCCGTCAGCGGGGAAGGGCCCTGTGTGCTGAGCGAACTCGCGGTGGGGGAGGAGTTGGCCGCCGGCCGGCTGGTGCGGGTGGCGGTGGCGGGCGTACGGCTCCGGCGCGACCTCCGCGCGGTCTGGCCGGCCGGAACCCGCCCGGCCGGCCCCGCCCGCGACCTGCTCGCCCTGACCAGAGGCGCCACCCCGGCCGGAACGGGCCCCGGCTGAGGCCACCGGGAGCTACGAGCCGCCGGGAGCTATGAGGCCGCCGCGACCGCGTCTCCCGTGCCCCGCCTACGTTCCCGGGCCGCTCCGGTCAGCCAGGACATCACCCGGGTGTCCTCGGCCATCTCGGGGTGCCACTGCACGCCCAGCACCGCGTGCGGGTCCGGCAGTTCGACGGCCTCGACGGTGCCGTCCGCCGCGTACGCGGAGACGGTCAGCCCGGTGCCGAGCCGGTCCACCGCCTGGTGGTGGTGGGTCGGTACGGAGAACTCCTCCGGCACCAGGTCGCCGTACCGGGTGCACGGCACCGGCTTCACCGGGTGCGCGCCGAAGACGCCGGTGACCCCGGAGTCGTGCCCGTCGAGGTGCTGGATCAGGGTGCCGCCCAGCGCCACGTTGAGGAGCTGCATGCCCCGGCAGATCCCCAGCAGCGGGGTGCCCAGGGTGAGCGCCGCCTTGATCAGGGCCAGCTCCCAGGCGTCCCGCTCCAGCGCGGGCGGCCCGGTCCTGGGGCCGGGCTCGGCGCCGTACCGGGCGGGCTGTACGTCCGCGCCGCCCGCGATCACCACCCCGTCGAGCCGGGCCACCACGGAGGCCGCGGCCGCCGGGTCGTCGGGCGGCAGCAGCACCGCCGTACCGCCGGAGCGCTGGACGAGACGGGGGTATCCGGCGGGCACCAGCGCCGCGGGCAGTTGCCACGCCCCCCAGGCGGCGGATTCCTCCAGATAGGTGCTGATGCCGATGAGGGGCTTCACTGTGCCTCCGTGCGGGTGGTTCGTGTGCGGGTGGTTCACATACGGGTGGTCCGTGTGCGGGGGGTACGTGGCCGACGGCGCGGGCCGTTCGGGTACGGGTACGGGCCTGGTCTCAGCCGCGTTCGAGTTCGGCTTCGGCGGCGGCGAGGGCCGCGAACTCCTCCTCGGGGGCCGCCGCGACCAGCCGGTGCCGACTGTAGAAGGTGAAGTAGGCGAGCGCGACGCCGTAGACCCCCAGCGCGATGACCGCCGCGTCCTGGTCCACCAGGAACGTGGCCACCAGCGCGGAGAGCGCGAGTACGAAGGCGACGCCCGAGGTCACCATCCCGCCCGGGGTCCGGTACGGGCGCGGCAGCTCCGGCTCCCTGCGGCGCAGCACCAGATGCGAGAGGGCCATCAGCGCGTACGAGATGGTGGCGCCGAAGACCGCCACATTGAGCATCCGGCCGCCGTCCCCGGTGGCCGCCGCGAGCCCGAAACCGATCGCGCCGGGGATCAGCAGACCCAGATAGGGGGCTTTGCGGCGGCTGGTGAGGGAGAGGAACCGGGGGAGATAGCCGGCCCGGGAGAGCGCGAAGAGCTGCCGGGACCCGGCGTAGATGAGGGAGAAGAAGGAGGCGACGAGTCCGGCGAGACCGGCGTAGTTGACGAACCGGCTGAGCGGGGTGGGCCCGCCGTCCCCCTCCAACGCGACCACCAGCGGGTTCCCCGCCTCCTGGATGGCCGCGGCGCCCCGGGCGCCGGTGGCGGCGAAGAAGGTGAGGAGGGCGAGGAGCACCAGCACCCCCATGGAGATCGAGAGCGCCCTGGGCATCGAGCGCACCGGGTCCTTGGCCTCCTCGGCCGCGAGCGGCACGCCCTCGACCCCCAGGAAGAACCACATGCCGAACGGGAAGGCCGCCCAGATGCCGAGCACGCCGAAGGGCAGCCAGGAGCCGGAGCCGAAGGCGTCCGGGTCGGCGGGGATGTCGTCGAGGCGGCCCGCGTCGAACTCGGTGAAGGCGCCGACCGCGAAGATCAGCAGCGCCGCCACCGCGATCCCGGTCACCACGAGGCTGAAGCGGAGCGCCTCGCCGACGCCGAAGAGATGGATCCCGATGAAGATCACGAAGCAGGCCAGCGAGACCGGCCAGCCGGCCGTCAGACCGAAGAGACGGAGGGACTCGACATATTCGCCGATGAAGATGGAGATCGCGGCCGGCGCGAGGATGTACTCGATGAGAATGGCCGTACCGGTGAGAAAGCCGCCCCAGGTGCCGAGCGCGCGCCGGGCGAAGCCGTAACCGCCGCCCGCCGTGGGCAGGATGGCGGAGAGCTCCGCGAGCGAGAAGACCAGACAGGCGTACATCACGCCCATCAGCAGGGTGGCGATGGCCAGCCCGCCGAAGCCGCCCTGGGAGAGGCCGATGTTCCACCCCGAGAAGTCCCCGGAGACGACATACGCGACGCCGAGACCGGTGAGCAGCAGCCACCCCGCGCTGCCCTGCCGCAGGGCGCGCCGTTTCAGGTAATCGCCCTGCCGGGGCGGCGGTGGCGTCCGCCCCGGCGGCCGGTGGGGTGCGCGAGTCCGTGGATTCGGACATGATCGGCTCCTGCCTCACGGTAATGGTGTGGGGCCATACCATTACCCTCACGATCGCCGCACGCAAGACCTCTGCGTTAAACGGCTGTTACGGATCACTGGGGGCGCCGGGACCGCCGGGCGCCCAGGGCGCTCACGGACAGGGTGCTCAGGGGTGGGGCGCTCAGGGGCGGGGCGCTCACGCCAGGAAGCCGCGGAGCAGCGCCGCCGTGCCGCCGCAGTGCTCGCGCGCGATCTCCCTGGCCCGCTCCGCGTCCCCGTCGAGCACCGCCCCGACCAGCGCGGTGTGCTGACGTTGCGAGTGCTCCAGGTTCCTTACCAGCAGCGGGATGCAGTCCAGCAGGTCGTTCACGCCGGCCCGGACCGCCGCGTACTGCGCCGCCAGCGTCGGCGACCCGGAGAGCTCGGCCAGCGTGAGATGGAGCAGCGTGTCCAGCCTGCGGTACTCCGGCAGCGGCGCCTCGTGGGTCGCGGCCAGCGCCGCGCGGAGCCGCGCCGCCTGCTCCCCGGTCAGACCGTGCGCCGCGCAGAGCCCCGCCGCGCCGCTCTCCAGCACCTCGCGGAAGCGGAGCACGTCCTCCATGTCGACCGCCGCGATCCGGCTGCGCAGCGCCTCCTCGGCGCCCCGCGCGTCCACGTCAGGGCGCTGCCGTACGAACGTCCCGCCGTACCGGCCGCGCCGGCTCTCCAGCAGCCCCTGGTCCTGGAGCACCTTGAGCACCTCGCGCAGGGTGACCCGGCTGATCCCCAGCCGCTCGGCCAGCTCCCGCTCGGCGGGCAGCCGCTCGCCCCCCGCCACCAGCCCCAGCCGTACCACCTGGAGGATCTGCTCCAGCGCCTCCTCGAAACCGTTGCCGGCCCGCACGGGCCGCAGCACCGAGGTGAGCGGATCGCCCGGCGGATCCCCCGGGTCCGTCGGGCCGTTCGTCTCCGCCACGTCGCCGTCGCCCCTTCCCAACCAAAGGTCCTCAGGAATACCTTAAGGCTTCCGGCTGACGGCTGACCGAAGGAGGAGCAATCCCGTGGCAGACCGCACACCCCCGCTCTCCGTCGAGGAACTGAGGGTCCTCGTCGCGAGCGGTGAGATCGACACCGTCGTCCTCGCCTTCCCCGATATGCAGGGCAGGCTCCAGGGCAAGCGGTTCGCCGCGCCGTTCTTCCTCGACGAGGTCCTGGAACACGGCACGGAGGGCTGCGACTACCTGCTCGCCGTCGACACCGAGATGAACACCGTCGACGGCTACGCGATGTCCTCCTGGGAGCGCGGCTACGGCGACTTCGCCATGCGCCCCGACCTCGCCACCCTGCGCCGCGTCCCGTGGCACGAGGGCACGGCGATGCTCGTCGCCGACCTCGCCTGGCACGACGGCTCGCCCGTCGTCGCCGCGCCCCGCCAGATCCTCCGCCGCCAGCTCGACCGGCTGGCCGGCCACGGCTACACCGCCCATGTCGGCACGGAGCTGGAGTTCATCGTCTTCCGGGACACCTACGAGGAGGCCTGGGACCGCGACTACCGGGGGCTGACCCCCGTCAACCAGTACAACGTCGACTACTCCGTCCTCGGCACCGGACGCGTCGAGCCGCTGCTCCGCCGGATCCGCAACGAGATGGCCGGCGCCGGGCTCACCGTCGAGTCCGCCAAGGGCGAGTGCAACCCCGGCCAGCACGAGATCGCCTTCAAGTACGACGAGGCCCTGACCACCTGCGACCAGCACGCCGTCTACAAGACCGGCGCCAAGGAGATCGCCTCCCAGGAGGGCGTCTCGCTGACGTTCATGGCCAAGTTCAACGAGCGCGAGGGCAACTCCTGCCACATCCATCTCTCGCTCCAGGACGAGCACTCCACCAACCCCCTGGCCGGGGACGGCCCAGGGGGCATGTCCCCGCTGATGCGCCACTTCCTGGCCGGACAGCTCGCCGCGCTCCGCGAGTTCTCGCTGCTGTACGCGCCCACCGTCAACGCGTACAAACGCTTCCAGCCCGGCTCCTTCGCGCCCACCGCCGTCGCCTGGGGGTACGACAACCGCACCTGCTCGCTGCGGGTGGTCGGCCACGGCCGCTCCCTGCGCTTCGAGAACCGGCTGCCCGGCGGTGACGTCAACCCGTACCTCGCCGTCGCCGGACTCGTCGCGGCCGGTATCCACGGCATCGAGAACGAGCTCGAACTCCCCGAGGCGTGCACCGGCAACGCCTACACGGCCGGCCACCCCCAGGTCCCCACCACCCTCGCCGAGGCCGCCGACCTCTGGGAGAACAGCCCCCTCGCCCACGCCGCCTTCGGCGAGGAGGTGGTGGCCCACTACGCCAACATGGCAAGGGTCGAGGTGGCCGCCTTCAACGCCGCCGTCACCGACTGGGAGCTGCGCCGCTCCTTCGAACGGCTGTGAGGAGCCACCACCGAGCGACCGTACGGAAGCACCACCCGTGAACCGGAACGACTCCTGAGGAAGAACCGCCTGTGAGCAACGACGTGCAGGAACCCGCCGTACGGGAAGGCGCCGTACCGGACCCCGGCGTACCGGAGCCCCCCGCGACCGCCCACCAGATCCTCGACCCCGCCACCGGGGAGGTCTTCGCCGAGATCCCCGCCACCACCGTCGAGGAGGTCGACAGGGCGGTACGGCGCGCCGCCGCCGCCCAGCGCGGCTGGGCCGCCGCCGCCCCCGCCGACCGCGCCCGGCTGCTCCGCCGCTTCGCCGCCGCCGTGGACGACCACGCCGAGGAACTCGCCCGGCTGGAGGTCCGCGAGGCGGGCCACACCCTCGGCAACGCCCGCTGGGAGGCGGGGAACGTCCGCGACCTCCTGGAGTACAGCGCCGGGGGAGTGGAGCGGCTGACCGGCCGGCAGATCCCGGTCGCCGGCGGCCTCGACATCACCCTGCTGGAACCCCTCGGCGTCGTCGGCGTGATCGCCCCCTGGAACTTCCCCATGCCGATCGCCGCCTGGGGCACCGCCCCCGCGCTCGCCGCCGGCAACGCCGTCCTCCTCAAACCCGCCGAGACCACCCCGCTCACCGCCCTCCGGCTCGCCGAACTGGCGCTGGAGGCGGGGCTTCCCGAGCACCTCTTCCAGGTCCTGCCCGGCGCGGGCCCGGTCGCGGGGAACGCGCTGGTCGAACACCCCGGCGTCGCCAAGATCGTCTTCACCGGCTCCTCCCGGGTCGGCCGCTCCATCCTCGCCAGGAGCGGCGCCCTGATGAAGCGCGTCACCCTGGAACTCGGCGGCAAGAGCCCCAATATCGTCTTCGCCGACGCCGACCTCGAACGGGCCGCCGCCACTGCCCCGATGTCCTTCCTCGACAACGCGGGCCAGGACTGCTGCGCCCGTACCCGCATCCTCGTCCAGCGCGAGGTCCACGACCGCTTCCTCGACCTCCTCGCCCCCGCGATCGCGTCCGTCGTGGTCGGCGACCCCTCGGACGAGAAGACCCAGATGGGCCCGTTGATCTCGCACACCCAGCGGGAGCGGGTCCGGGCGTACGTACGGGACCACCAGGGGCACGCCCCCGCCATCCGGGGGAGCGCCCCGGACGGCCCCGGCTTCTGGTTCCCGCCGACCGTCCTCACCGACGCCGCCCCCGACTCGGCGATCGCCACCGAGGAGGTCTTCGGCCCGGTCGCCGTCGTCCTCCCCTTCGAGGACGAGGAGGACGCCGTACGGCTCGCCAACGCCACCGAGTACGGGCTCGCCGGATCCCTCTGGACCCGGGACGTGGGCCGCGCCCTGCGGGTCTCGCGCGCCGTCGCCGCCGGCAACCTCTCCGTCAACTCGCACAGCGCCGTCCGGTACGGGACGCCCTTCGGGGGTTACAAACAGTCCGGTATCGGCCGCGAGCTGGGCCCCGACGCCCTCACCGCCTTCACCGAGACCAAGAACGTCTTCCTGAGCACGGAGGTCTGACCACCATGACCGCATCCACCACACCCGGGACCCCCGAGCCCTCCGAGGCCGTCTGCCGCCGCCTCGTCGGCCGTACCGCCGTCATCACCGGGGCCGGCAGCGGCATCGGGCTCGCCACCGCGCGCCGGCTCGCCTCCGAGGGCGCGCGGGTCGTCTGCGGCGACATCGACGAGACGGCCGGGAAGGCCGCCGCCGAGGCGGTCGGCGGGCTCTTCGTACGGGTCGACGTCACCGAAGCGGAGGAGGTCGAGGCGCTCTTCAAGGCAGCCCACGACACCTACGGCAGCGTCGACATCGCCTTCAACAACGCGGGCATCTCGCCCCCCGACGACGACTCGATCCTCACCACCGGCATCGAGGCGTGGCAGCGGGTCCAGGAGGTCAACCTCACCTCCGTCTACCTCTGCTGCAAGGCCGCCCTCCCCTACATGCGGGCCCAGGGGCGCGGCTCCATCATCAACACCGCCTCCTTCGTGGCCCGGATGGGCGCGGCCACCTCGCAGATCTCGTACACCGCCTCCAAGGGCGGCGTCCTCGCCATGTCCCGCGAGCTGGGCGTGCAGTTCGCCCGCGAGGGCATCCGGGTCAACGCGCTCTGCCCGGGGCCGGTCAACACCCCGCTGCTCCAGGAGCTGTTCGCGAAGGACCCGGAGCGCGCCGCGCGCCGCCTGGTGCACATCCCGCTGGGCCGGTTCGCCGAGGCGACCGAGATCGCGGCGGCCGTCGCCTTCCTCGCCAGCGACGACGCGTCCTTCGTGAACGCCACCGACTTCCTGGTCGACGGCGGCATCTCGGGCGCGTACGTCACCCCGCTCTAGCCGGTACGGCGGGCCGCACCTTCCTCGGGACCCAGCGCTCGGGGCTCAGAGGAAGGTGCGCCCCTCGCCCCGGTAGGTGGGCACCGACGCCACCACCTGGTCGCCCTCGACCAGCCGCAGGGTGTCGAACCGCTCGCACAGCTCCCCGGCCTTGGCGTGCCGGAACCACACCTTGTCCCCGATGAGCAGATCGTCGGCGGCCGGACCCAGCAGCGGGGTCTGCACCTCCCCGGGCCCCTCCTGCGGGTCGTACCGCAGCCCCTCCGGCAGATACGGCACGGGCAGCCGGTCGGCGCCCGCCGCCCCCGACGCGGGGTAGCCGCCGCCGAGCACCGTCACCACGCCCACGCCCGGCCTGCGCACCACGGGCTGGGCGAAGAGCGCCGCCGGACGCCCCCGGAACGACGTGTAGTTGTCGAAGAGCCGCGGCACATAGAGCCCCGAGCCCGCGGCGATCTCCGTCACCGCGTCCTCGGCGGCCGTCTGCTGCACACTCCCCGTACCGCCGCCGTTGACGAACTCCAGGTCGGGCGCGACCGCCCGGACGGCGCGCACCGCGGCCGCCCGCCGCTCGACCAGGTCCCGCCGGGCGGCGGCCTGCATCAGCCGGATCGCCAGCGACCGCGCGGGCCGCCCCGCCAGGGCGTCGCCGACCCCGGCCACATGCCCCTCGTACGCCATGATCCCGGTCAGCCTGAACCCGGGGCGGCGCGCCACCGACCGTGCCAGCTCGGCCAGTTGGGCCGGTTCGCTCAGCGGGGAGCGGAGCGCGCCGAACCGTACCCGGCCGCCGAGGAGACGGAGGGAAGTGTCCAGTTCCAGACAGACTTTGAGCTCCTCCCGGCCACCTTCGCGGGCCGCGTCGATCAGATCGAGCTGCGCCGGGTCGTCGACCATGACCGTGACGGCGGCGGCGAGTTTGGGATCGGCGGCGAGCTCCGCGTACCCCGCGCGGTCGGCCGACGGGTAGGCGAGGAGGATGTCCTCGAACCCCGCGCGGGCCAGCCACACCGACTCCGCCAGCGTGAACGACATGACCCCCGCGAACCCCGGCCTGCCCAGCACCCGTTCGAGCAGGGCCCGGCAGCGCACCGACTTGCTCGCCACCCGGACCGGCTTGCCGCCGGCCCGCCGGACGAGGTCGTCGGCGTTGGCGTCGAAGGCGTCGAGATCGACCAGCGCGAGCGGCGCGTCGAGATGGGCGGTGGCCCGGTCGTACCGGGCCCGGTCGGTGGCGAGGGGGCGTGGCGACGGCGTCATGGAGCGAGCTTGCCAGACCGGATTCCCCGGGGCCAGCCCGGATTACCGAAGGGTAGGGGGATGTTCTGGGCAGATCGCCCGGGGCTTCGCGGGGGTTCCTCCCGGGGTTCCCCCGGGGGTTCCCGCGGGGTGCTCCGCAGCCCGTAGAGTGACGCTCACGCCGCGTCGAACGAGCCTGTGTCGTACGGCCGGGAAGCGGCGTGGGGTGGAGCAGGTACGCATGGCCGCATGGGTGTCACAGGGGGTCGCATGAGCACGGAGACGCCACGGGCTCCCCTCCCGCCCCGGCCCGCCGCACCGCCCCGTGTCCCGGCCCAGCCGGCCGGCCCCGACCAGGGCACGCCGCCGCAGGGCGAGCCGGCCCGTACGGAGCCGGCCACGCCCGCCGGACCCGCGCAGCCCCGGGTGAGCGGCGCCCCCTCGCCGGTCCTGCCGTTCGGCGACGTACGGTTCACCGCGGGCGGCCGTCTCGTCCCCTACAGCCCCCGCCCCACGGGCGCCGCCCCGTTCGACCGGGGCCCCGCCCCGGCCCCCTTCCGCCCCGCCCCCGCGGTCCCGCTCCTCCCGTCCGCCCCGCCGGGGACACCCGCTCGGCCCCCCGGCCCCGTCTCGGCGGCGGCCGACGACCGGGACCGGCCCGACGACACCGCACCCAGCGGCGGGAGAACCACCGGCCCCACCCCCACACTTCCCCCCGCCCCGCCCACCGGTTCCACCGTCGCGGGCGCCGATGCCCGTACGGGGACGGAGAGTTCGCGCCCCGGCGGCACGGACACCCCGCCGGTTTCCTCACCTGTCGGTTCCGCCGTCGCGGGCGCCGATGCCCGTACGGGGACGGGGAGTTCGCGCCCCGGCGGCACGGACACCCCGCCCGCCGTCGCTCCCGTCGGCGCCGGGTCCGACGCCCGTACGGGCACGGGCTCCGCGCGCCCCGGCGGCGAGGGCGCCCCGCCGGTCACCGGCTCCGTCGTCGCGGGCTCCGATGCCCCTGCGCGTACGGACAGTTCGCGCCCCCGCCCCGAGAGCGCCTCGCCCGAGGCTCCCGCCGCGAGCGTCCTCCCCGCGCTCCCCGACTCCAGCAAGCCGCCCCGGGCCGAGGACCGGATCACCACGCTTCCCCCGCTCCCGCCGTCTCCGCCTTCCGGGGCGCCGCCCGTTCCGCGGACCCCGCCGGTGCACGGCGCGCCCGCGGGCGGTTCCGCGGGGGAGGGCCGGGCCGGGATCGGGCACGGCATCGGTGACCGGGCCCGTGGGCGTACCGCCGGACGTCCCGCCGCCCCCGGAGGGGGGACGGGCGTCGAGGACACCACGCCCGTACCGCGCCCCGGTGCCACCAACAGCCCGTTCCCCACGCCGTATCTGATCGCGGGGTCGCGCACCTCCTACGCCGCGTACGCCCCGCCCCCGGGGGCGCCCCCCGCCCCCACCGTGCCGCCGCGCTTCCCGCCGCTGCCCGCGCGCCCCCCGGAGACCCGTACGGGACCGGCCGCGCCGGGCGTCTTCCCGTGGGACTCGGGGGCCGCCGAGACGGCCTCGGAGTCCACCGCGCGGCTCCGCCCCGTCCCCGTCCGGCGCCCCGGGCGCGCCGCCGTCGCGCTCGCCTGCGTGGTCCTCGGCCTCGGCCTCATCGGCGGCGCCGTCACCGGGAGCTGGCTGACCGGCGACTCGGCCGCGGAACCCGCCGACCGGGACGACTACACCGTCGCGCGGAGCCTCTGGCACAGCGTCCCCGTCGACACGCTCTTCCCGCGCACCCTCAAGGGCGAGGCCGCCGGGCCCGGCGGCGCGGACCGCCAGTGGACCCGGACCGGGGTCGCCCCCGACACGAGCTGCGCCGAAGCGCTCGGCCCGGTGCTCGACGGGGTGCTGCGCCCGCTCGGCTGCACCCGGGTCGTCCGCGCCACGTACACCGACGCGACCGCCAGCAGCGTCACCACGGTCGGCCTGGTCTTCACCCAGGGCGACGAGACCGCGATGGCGGCGCTGCGCACCCGCTTCCGCGCCAACGACCTCACGGAACGCGCCGACATGATGCCCCACGCGTTCCCGGTCGAGGACACGGCAGCGGCGACGTTCGGCGACGGCCAGCGCGCGAGCTGGACGGTGAACGTCCTCACCGAGGTGCCCGTCGTCGTGTACGCCGTCACCGGCTTCGCCGACGGACGCCCCGTCAGCTCCCCGCAGCCCGCCGACCAGGCGATCGCCGGCGGCGCCACGACCCCGGCCGCACAGGCCGGTCTCGGACATGAGGCGAAAGGCATCGCGGACCGTATAGAACGGGGGCTGCGCAAGGCAGTCAGCACCGGCACGGCGGCCCCCCGTTGATCCCCACGCTCCACGGACGGCCGCCGGTGGACCCCAGAGACCCGGAGGACCCGGAGCCCATGACGCCGAAGACCGCGGGGCCGACTCCGTCGGCGGAGACCGGAACATCCGCGCCCGCCGACGGGGCCGGACGGCCCGAGCCGACCCGGCTCGTACGGACCCGGTTCGTACGGACACGGTCGGGGCCGGTCCGGTCGGTGGGGACCCCGCCGCCGGCGCCCGGCAGCGCGGCGGCCGGAGCGGCGCGTGCCCGGCGCGTGGAGCTCAAGCCCGGCCGGCCCCGGCGCCGGTACCGGATCGCCGCCGTTCTCACCGCAGCGTCCTTTCTCCTCCTGCCCGCCACCCCGGCCCAGGCCGACGCCATCCGGGCGCAGCAGTGGGCGCTCGACGCCATGCACACCGAGCAGGCGTGGCGGAAGGCCCAGGGGACCGGGATCACCGTCGCGGTGCTGGACACCGGCGTGGACGGTACGCACCCGGATCTCGCCGGGCAGGTGCTGCCGGGGAAGGACCTGATCGGGTTCGGGGCGCGGAAGGGGGACCGGGCCTGGGCCCGGCACGGGACCGCCATGGCCGGGATCATCGCCGGGCACGGCCACGGGCCCGACCGGGCCGACGGCGTCCTCGGGATCGCGCCCGAGGCGAAGATCCTCCCCGTCCGGGTCATCCTCGAAGGGAGCGACCCGGCCCGCGCGAAGGCCAGGGCAGCCAAGGGCGGCGCGCTCGCCCAGGGCATCCGCTGGGCCGCCGACCAGGGCGCCGACGTCATCAACCTCTCCCTCGGCGACGACAGCGAGTCCGCCCACCCCGAACCGGCCGAGGACGCCGCCGTCCAGTACGCCCTCGCCAAGGGCGCCGTCGTGGTCGCCTCGGCGGGCAACGGCGGCGAGAAGGGCGACCACATCTCGTACCCCGCCGCCTACCCGGGGGTGATCGCGGTGACCGCCGTCGACCGGTACGGCACCCACGCCGCGTTCTCCACCCGCCGCTGGTACGCCACGGTCAGCGCCCCCGGCGTCGATGTCGTCATAGCCGACCCCGACCGCCGGTACTACGAGGGGTGGGGCACCAGCGCCGCCGCCGCCTTCGTCTCCGGCGCCGTCGCCCTCATCCGCTCCGCCCACCCCGAACTCACCCCCGCCCAGATCAAGAAGCTCGTCGCGGACACCGCCAGGGACGCCCCGGAGGGCGGCCGGGACGACGCCCGGGGGTACGGCTTCATCGACCCGGCCGCCGCGCTCGAAGGGGCGGCGAAGCTCGCGGGTCAGGACCTCCAGAACCGCTCCGCCGGATTCGGGAAGCGGTACTTCGGGGAGGGCCCCGCGGTGGCGAGCGACGACCGGGAGCCCGCCGTCTGGCTGGCGCCCGCCGCCGGGGTCACCGGTGCGCTGCTGCTGGCGGGCGCGGTCCTGCTCTGGCGCGGCTCCGGGCGCCGTATCTCCTTCGCCCGGTGGCGCTCGCTGTAGCCCCCGCCCCGAGGGCGCCCGGAGCGGGGCCCCGGGATGCCCCGGAGCCGGTCACGCCCCGGGGGCACCGGTCAGGACGACCAGCCGCTGCGTCGCCCGGGTCATCGCCACATAGCGGTCCACCGCCCCCGCCACCCCCGTCCCGAACCCCTCCGGACCGACCAGCACCACCAGGTCGAACTCCAGCCCCTTCGACAGCTCCGGCGTCAGCGACCGCACCCGCGGCCCCGGGCGGAACCGGAACCCCTCGGCGGCGATCACACACGCCGTCCCCTCGGCATGCGCCGCCAGCCACTCCTCCAGGACCGCGTCCAGCTCGGCGACCGCGCCGTACCGGACCGGGATCCCCGTGGACCGCACGGAAAGGGGCACATTGGCGCCCGGGAGCGCCGCCCGGACGGCCGGCCCCGCCACCGCCATCACCTCTTCGGGGGTCCGGTAGTTGACGGTCAGGGACGCCAGGGCGATCCGGTCGAAACCGACCCGGGCCAGCCGCTCCCGCCACGGCTCCGCGAAGCCGTGCCGGGCCTGCGCGCGGTCCCCGACCACGGTGAAGCTCCGGGACGGACAGCGCGCCAGCAGCATCCGCCACTCCGCGTCGGTCAGCTCCTGCGCCTCGTCCACCACGACATGGCCGAACGGGCCCGCCAGCCGGTCCCGTCCGGCCGCCGGCAGCGCGGCCCCGTCCACCAGGCTCTCCCGCAGATCCCGCCCCACCAGCATCGTCACCGCGCCCTCCCCGTCGTCGTCCGCCGCCAGGACGTCATCGATGACCTCGGCCATCCTGGCCCGCTGCGCGGCCTCGGCGGCCTCCCTCCGGCGGGCGGTCCGCACCGCCTCCGGGTCGCCGAGCCGCAGCCGCGCCGCGTCCAGCAGCGGCAGGTCCGAGACCGTCCACGCCTGAGGAGAGCGGCGCTGGAGCCGCCGTACGTCTTCGGGGGCGAGCCAGGGCGCGCAGAGCCGCAGATACGCCGGGACCGACCAGAGGTCGCCGACCAGATCGGCCGCCTCCAGCAGCGGCCACGCCCCGTTCAGCGCCCCGGTCAGCCCCGCGTCGCGCCGCACCGCCCGCGCGAACCGCTCCTCCGTCACCTCGGCCGGCACCCCGGCGCCGTATCCGTCCTCGGCGGCCCCCTCGTCCCCCGCGTACCCGGTCCGCCCGGACCCCTCCCGCTCGTACTTCTCCCACAGGATCGCGATCAGCTCCGTCAGGATCCGCTCGCGCGCCTCGTTGTGCGGGACGCCGGGGCCCGCCGTCTCGAAGGCCAGCGCCCACTCCTCGGCGCTCAGCCACACCTCGCCGTCCGGCACCGCGACGGACCTCCCCTCGGCGGGCGGCTCCTCGTAGAACCGTACGGCCGTCCCGACCGCGTCCACCATGCGCGCCGACGCCTTCAGCCGCGCCGCCTCCGGATCGCTCTCGGCCCCCGCCCCGGCCCCCTCCGCGACCAGGTCCCGCACCGTGCAGGTGGCCACGCCCTCCTCGCCGAGGCTGGGCAGCACGTCCTCGACATAGGCCAGATACGGCTGGTGCGGGCCGACGAAGAGCACCCCGCCGCCGCGCTGCCCGAGCCGGGGTTCGGAGTGGAGGAGATACGCGGCACGGTGCAGGGCGACCACGGTCTTGCCGGTGCCGGGGCCGCCGTCCACCACCAGCGCGCCCCGGGACCCGGCCCGCACGATGGCGTCCTGGTCGGCCTGGAGGGTGGCGAGCACATCCCGCATCCGGGGCGACCGGGAGGCGCCGAGCGAGGCGATGAACGCGGACTGGTCGTCCAGCGCGGCATGCCCGTCGAGCCGGTCGGCGGCGAAGACCTCGTCCCAGTAGTCGCCGACCCGGCCCCCGCTCCAGCGGTATCTGCGCCGGCTGACCAGTCCCATCGGCCGGGCGTGGGTCGCCGCGAAGAACGGCGCCGCCGCCGGGGTGCGCCAGTCCACCAGCAGCCGCCGGCCCGTCGCGTCGGTGAGGCCGAGCCGCCCGATGTAGAGCGGCTCGGCGCCCTCCGCGCCGACGATACGGCCGAGACAGAGATCGAGCCCGAACCGGCGCAGGGTACGGAGCCGGGCGGTCAGCCGGTGCACCTCGGCGTCCCGGTCCATCGCCGCCCGGCCGGCCCCGCCGGGCGCCCGCAGCGCGGCGTCCAGCCGCTCCGACACCTCGGCGACCGTCCGCGCCAGGCTCTCCGCGACCGCGGCGAAGTGGGCCTCGTCCGCCGCGATCAGCTCCGGATCCGCCTTGGCGGCGAGCCGCCCCGGCAGCTCGAACACACCGCTCCACCCGTCGGCCGGTCCATCGGGCGGTCCATCGGCCGGTCCGTGGGCCGGCAAAGACGTACGCACGTCGTGAATCTCCCATATCCGCAGGTAGCTGGCTGGAGTTGGAGATTCTGCGGGACGAGGGGGGCCTTGCCGCAAGCCCCCCGGTGCGCTATACGTTAAGAGTGGCGAGGAGTGGGTGAGCCTCCTCGACCGCTCTCCCACCACCTCTCAGGCCGCTTCCCCGATCCGGCGTACCGCCGCGACCGCGGCTTCCTCGACCCGGGCGATGCCCTCCTCCTTCGTGGCATGGCCGTCGGAGAGCACCGCCACCAGACAGCCGGCCACCCGCCCCACGGAGTGGACCACCCACAGGCCGCCCTCCGTCCGGGGCATCCAGCCGTTCTTCAGCCCGCCGCCCGCGCCGCCCGCCCGGCCCGGGTCCGCCGCCGACACCCCCCAGTCCTGCCCCGGCACCACCCGCCCCATCAGCCCCGCCACATACGTACGCGACCGGGCGTCCAGCACCGGCTCACCGCCCCCCGCCGCCCCGTACCCCGGGGCGAAGACCGCCTTGAGTAGGGTCAGTTGATCGCCCGCCGTCGTCGTGGTCAGCCCCCATTCCGGGGCGGCCGTCGTCGCGGTCATCCCGAGCCGCGCGTGCGCCGCGTCCAGCGCCGCCACGCCCCCGGCCGCCTCCCGCAGCTCCGTCGCGGCCTCGTTGTCGCTGCGTTCGATCATCAGCCCGGCGAGCCGCTCATGCTCCGGGTCCAGCCAGCCGCCCGCGTCCCGCACCCGCAGCAGCAGGGCGGCGAGGATCGCCACCTTCACCACGCTGGCGGTGACATACGTACGGTCCGGGCCGTACGCCGCCTCGCGCCCGCTCGCCACCTCGCACACCGCGACCGAAAGCTCCATCCGAGGACCGTACGCCCCCGGACCGGGCCCGGGGAACGGCGCCGGAGCGGCCCTACTAGGCTCCTCCCGTGGCGCTCAAGAACATCCCGGACCCCGGTTTCTCCGACGACGACGGCACCGCCGATCCCGCGCTGACGGCGGCCCTCGCCGCCTGGGCCGAGGACCGCGCGGCCCACGGCCCGGTCCTCGCCGCGCTGCGCACCGCCCGGCTGCTGGTGCCGGTGGTCGCGGTGCTGGGGGAGGCGGAGGTTGGCCCCGACGGGAGGAAGCGCGAGAAGACCAGTGACATGGCCGTGCCGACGCTCCAGGCCGGCGACCGGCGCGCCCTGCCCGCCTTCACCTCCACCGCCGCGCTCGCCCGCTGGGACCCCGGGGCGCGGCCCGTCGCCGTACCGCTGGGCCAGGCGCTCCAGGCCCTCGCGCACGAGCGGGCCGACACCCTCGTCCTGGACCTCGCGGGCCCGGTCCCGTACCAGCTCACCGGGTCCGCCCTGGTCGCCCTCGCCGAGGGGCGCACCGGGACCGGGCCGCTGGAGGACCCCGCGGTCACCGCGGCCGTACGGGCCGCCGTCGCCGGGGAGCCCGCGGTGGTACGGGCCCACCTCGGCCCGGGGAGCGCGGACGGCACCCTCGCCCTCGTGCTGGACCCGGCGGCGGAGCCGGCCGGGGCGGCCCGCCGGGTGGCGCGGGCGCTCGCCGACGACGATGTGCTGAGGGCCCGCCTGGTGCGCGGACTCGACCTGGCGGTGCTGCCGGCCGAGGCCACCCCACCGGGCGAGCCCCTGTACGTACGGGATCAGATGTAGCGAGGATCGGGGGTACGGCGGGACCGGTACGGCCCGGGACCGCCGCCCCGGTCAGCCGTAGACCGGGCCCGTGTACTTCTCGCCCGGACCCTGGCCCGGCTCGTCCGGGATCACCGAGGCCTCGCGGAAGGCGAGCTGGAGCGACTTCAGCCCGTCGCGGAGCGGCGCGGCGTGGAACGAGCTGATCTCCGTCGCGCTCGCGTCCATCAGCCCGGCCAGCGCGTGCACCAGCTTCCGGGCCTCGTCCAGGTCCTTGTGCTCCTCGCCCTCGTCGGTCAGGCCGAGCTTCACCGCCGCCGCGCTCATCAGGTTCACCGCGACCGTGACGATCACCTCGACGGCGGGCACCTCCGCGATGTCGCGGGCCATGGCGTCGTACCCGGGGGTCTCCGGGGCCTCCGGGGTCGCCGCGGTGTCGGGGGCCGCCGGG
The DNA here is from genome assembly GCF_040683935.1 of Streptomyces sp. NPDC093085. Taxonomy (NCBI): domain Bacteria; kingdom Bacillati; phylum Actinomycetota; class Actinomycetes; order Kitasatosporales; family Streptomycetaceae; genus Streptomyces; species Streptomyces sp. NPDC093085. The sequence goes on from NZ_JBFBFB010000010.1 coordinate 30,753, forward strand.
GTGTCCGGGGCGGGGTGGGAAGGGGTCGCGTCGCTCATGCCCCACACGATAGGCCCCGTGCCCGTACATCCGTCCGGGGGAGCCGGTCCCGTCCCACGGGTTAGCAGATGGGTCCCGGTGGTGCTAACCTTGTGTAACGACCGGCCGGACACCTGTGTGCCCGGCCCACAAGTGGAGGCTCCGCTCTCCCACCTGGCTGCCCCTGAGGGGCGGCGGGTCACCGGTCAGGTGGTGCCCATCGTTCCGTACGGACGATGGAGCCACCCGATGCGCCCCGTGGCAGTGACGCGGCGGTGTTCCGGTATTCGAGGAGCCCTGCCTGTGTGCCGTCCGGGGCATTTTTGCTGTGCCGCCGCGGTTGGTCTGTAGACAACAGACGTTGCGCGGCTGTCTGCCAGACAGTCGTGTGGTGCTACCGAGGAGGATCCATCAGCGCCGAGCCCCGCATCAACGACCGGATTCGCGTTCCCGAAGTGCGACTCGTCGGTCCCAGTGGTGAGCAGGTGGGCATCGTCCCGCTCGCCAAGGCCCTGGAGCTTGCACAGGAGTACGACCTGGACCTGGTCGAGGTCGCGGCGAACGCCCGTCCGCCCGTGTGCAAGCTCATGGACTACGGGAAGTTCAAGTACGAGTCGGCCATGAAGGCCCGTGAGGCGCGGAAGAACCAGGCGCACACGGTCATCAAGGAGATGAAGCTCCGGCCGAAGATCGACCCGCACGACTATGACACCAAGAAGGGTCACGTCGTCCGGTTCCTCAAGCAGGGTGACAAGGTCAAGATCACGATCATGTTCCGCGGTCGTGAGCAGTCCCGCCCCGAGCTGGGGTTCCGGCTGCTCCAGCGGCTCGCCTCCGACGTCGAGGAACTCGGCTTCATCGAGTCGAACCCGAAGCAGGACGGCCGGAACATGATCATGGTTCTCGGCCCGCACAAGAAGAAGACCGAGGCCATGGCCGAGGCTCGCGAGGCGCAGGCCGCCCGCAAGGCCGGCCGTCAGGGTCAGGCGGCCGAGGCATCGGCCGAGACTCCTGTCGAGGCTTCTTCCGACGCGTGACCCGTGGGGGCGTCATCCAGACGGCCCCTGGTTCCGCGCGGAACCACACACAGAGATCTGACGCTCCCGCGCGCCGGTCGAGAACCCGGACCGGCTGGGAGCGCCACTGACGAGGAGAGAACGGCGCCATGCCGAAGAACAAGTCGCACAGCGGTGCCAGCAAGCGCTTCAAGATCACCGGCTCCGGCAAGGTGCTGCGCGAGCGGGCCGGCAAGCGCCACCTGCTTGAGCACAAGTCGTCAAGGCTGACGCGTCGCCTCACCGGCAACGCCGAGATGGCCCCGGGCGACGCCAAGAAGATCAAGAAGCTTCTCGGCAAGTGAGGCCGGTGCCCCCGGTGACCGGGGGCGCGGCAGCAGGACCGGGACCTATTCGTTTCCGGGCCGTGTGAGTCCCCCCACGGCCCCGCTACAAGGAGTCAACACGTGGCACGCGTCAAGCGGGCAGTCAACGCACACAAGAAGCGCCGGGCGATCCTCGAAGCGGCCAGCGGTTACCGCGGCCAGCGTTCGCGCCTGTACCGCAAGGCGAAGGAGCAGGTCACCCACTCCCTCGTCTACAACTACAACGACCGCAAGAAGCGCAAGGGCGACTTCCGTCAGCTCTGGATCCAGCGGATCAACGCCGCTGCCCGCGCCAACGGCATCACCTACAACCGCTTCATCCAGGGTCTGAAGGCCGCCAACGTCGAGGTGGACCGCAAGATCCTCGCGGAGCTGGCCGTCAACGACGCCAACGCGTTCGCCGCGCTCGTCGAGGTCGCCCAGAAGGCGCTTCCCAGCGACGTCAACGCCCCGAAGGCCGCGGCCTGAGCGGAGAGCAGCCGCTGAGGCTCTCCGCGTTCCGGGAGCCGGCAGGCTCCCCGCGTCCGCGCCCCTTCCCGCCGGACCCGCAGGCGTATCCGCCTGCGGGTCCGGTGCGTTCCCGGGACCGTACACCGCCGTACGCACGCACCGCCGGCCCCTCCGCGTACCGCGGGGGAGCCCGCCTCCGCCGCCCGCTCCCGCCCGGCGGTTCCGCCCCGGGCCGGTGGCGGGCACCGTGACCCCGTCGCCGCCCTCACCCGCGCCGCCCTCATCTCCTCCGCCGCCGTACCCGCACCCGCCCGACCGGAAGCGAGCCGCCCGCCCATGTCCACCCCCGAGCTGATCTCCCCGCGTTCCCCCCGGGTCACGGCCGCGCGCAGACTCGCCAAGCGGGCCTTCCGGGGCAAGGAGCGCCGGTTCATCGCCGAGGGGCCGCAGGCCGTGCGCGAGGCCGTCGCGCACCGGGGGACCGACGGGGAGCCCACGCTCCTCGAACTCTTCACCACCGCCGAGGCCGCCGAACGGTACGCCGACATCGTCGCCGCGGCCCGCGCCACCGGCGCCCGGGTCCACCTCGCGGCCGACACCGTGCTCGCCGACGTCTCCCAGACCGTCACCCCGCAGGGGCTGCTCGGCGTCTGCCGCTTCCTGGACACCCCGTTCGCCGACGTCCTCGCGGCCGGCCCCCGGCTGGTCGCCGTGCTGGCCCATGTCCGCGACCCCGGGAACGCCGGGACGGTGCTCCGCTGCGCCGACGCGGCGGGCGCCGACGCCGTGGTCCTCACCGACGCCTCCGTCGACCTCTACAACCCCAAGTCCGTGCGCGCCTCCGCCGGGTCGCTCTTCCACCTCCCGGTCGTCGTCGGCGTCCCCGTGGAGCAGGCGGTACACGGCCTCCACGACGCCGGGGTCCGGGTCCTCGCCGCCGACGGAGCGGGCCGCGACGACCTCGACGACGAACTGGACGCGGGCACCATGGCCGGGCCCACCGCCTGGATCTTCGGCAACGAGGCCTGGGGCCTGCCGGAGGAGACCCGGGCCCTCGCCGACGCCGTGGTGCGGGTCCCGATCCACGGAAAGGCCGAGAGCTTGAACCTCGCGACCGCCGCGGCCGTATGTCTCTATGCCTCAGCGCGCGCCCAGCGCGACCGCGGTATGCGCTGAGGGGGTCCGTCCGGTCACAGTCGGCTAGTACTGTTGCCTGCTCAGGGGGGCCCACTAGACGGAAGAGGTGGGGTGCGGGGATGACCGTCGGGGCGAGCCGACCGGCCGGGATCCAGGGAGCCTTACCGGCCGGACGCGGCAGCGGTGCCGGAGGCCCGGGCGGCGTGCCCGCCGAAGCACCGGGGGAAGCGGGAGAACCACGGGAGGCGGAGGCCGTACACGGGCCCGCCCACGGCCCGCCGCTGCCCGGGATCGACCCCGACGACCTCCCCGACGGGCTGATCGTCGCCGACGAGACCGGCCGTGTGGTCTGCTTCAACGCCGCCGCCGCCCGGATCACCGCCACCGACCGCACCGCCGCCCTCGGCGCCCCGCTGGAGCGAGCCCTGCCGCTGGAGGACCTCAAGGGCCGCCGCTGGTGGACCCTGACCGACCCGTACGGGGGACTCGCCACCCGCACCGGGCAGCCCGAGCGGAACCTGCTGCTCCCCGGCGGCCGGGAGGTCCTGGTCTCCGTACGGTACGTACGCGACCGCCCCACCGGGCCGGTCCGCAGACTGGTGATCTGCGTCCGGGGCACCGAGGCCCGGCGCCGTACCGAACTCAGCCACGCCGAACTGATCGCCACCGTCGCCCATGAGCTGCGCTCCCCGCTGACCTCCGTCAAGGGGTTCACGGCGACGCTGCTCGCCAAGTGGGAGCGGTTCACCGACGACCAGAAACGGCTGATGCTGGAGACCGTCGACGCCGACGCCAACCGGGTCACCCGGCTGATCGCGGAACTCCTCGACATCTCCCGGATCGACTCCGGCCGTCTTGAGGTGCGCCGCCAGCCCGTCGACATCGGCGCGGCCGTCGGCCGGCACGTCCAGTCGCACACCGCATCCGGACTCTCCCCGGACCGCTTCCTGGTCCGGATCGAACAGCCGCTGCCCGATCTCTGGGCCGACCCGGACAAGATCGACCAGGTCCTCGGCAACCTGCTGGAAAACGCGGTGCGCCACGGCGAGGGAACCGTCACCATTGAGGTGGCGCCCGCGGTGATCGACCACGGGGCGGAGAGCGAGAGAGGAACGGCCGTCACCGTGTGCGACGAAGGGCCCGGCATCCCGGAGGAGTCGATGCAGCGCGTCTTCACCCGCTTCTGGCGGGGCTCCAAGCGCGGCGGCACCGGACTGGGCCTCTATATCGTCAAGGGCATCGTCGAGGCGCACGGCGGCACGATCACCGTCGGCCGGGGCCCCGGCGGCGGCGCGCGGTTCCGCTTTATCCTGCCCGTCGGCGCTCCGGCCTACCTCTCCTGACGCCCTCCTGAGGCCCCGGCCACCGCGTCCGGGGAGCCGCCGGAGCCGCCCACGGGCGGTCCCCCCTCCGTACGACCCCTTAGACTCGGCCTTTGGCACCTTCACGCCCTCGGTGTTCGAGCAGAATCGAGCAGGTTCGAGCGGGGTCGTTTCGCCAAGCCAATCGGAAGTACGGGAAGAGATGTCCGCACCCAACAAGTCGTACGACCCGGTCGAGGTCGAGGCAGTGAAACCCGAGCATGTCGAGCGCATCAGGGACGAGGCGCTCGCCGCCTTCGCCGCCGCCGGTGACCTCGAAGCGCTCGCCCACGCGAAGACCGCGCACACCGGCTCCGCCTCCCCGCTCTCCCTCGCCAACCGGGAGATCGGCGCGCTGCCCCCGCAGGCCAAGGCCGAGGCGGGCAAGCGGGTCGGCCAGGCCCGCGCAGCCGTCGGCCGCGCCCTCGCCGCCCGCCAGAGCGAGCTGGAGGCCGAGCGCGACGCCCGGGTGCTGGTCGAGGAGGCGGTGGACGTCACACTGCCGTACGACCGCACCCCGGCCGGCGCCCGCCACCCGCTCACCACCTTCATGGAGCGGGTCGCCGACGTCTTCGTCGCCATGGGGTACGAGGTCGCCGAAGGGCCCGAGGCCGAGGCCGAGTGGTTCAACTTCGACGCCCTCAACTTCGTGCCCGACCACCCGGCGCGGCAGATGCAGGACACCTTCTTCGTACAGGGCCCGGCCGGTACCTCCGGCGACGAGTCCGGCGTCGTCCTGCGCACCCACACCTCGCCGGTCCAGGCCCGCGCCCTCATCGACCGCGAGCCGCCCGTCTACATCGTCTGCCCCGGGCGGGTCTACCGCACCGACGAGCTGGACGCCACGCACACCCCGGTCTTCCACCAGATCGAGCTGCTCGCCGTGGACGAGGGCCTCACCATGGCCGACCTCAAGGGCACCCTGGACCACATGGTCCAGGCGCTCTTCGGCCCGGACATGAAGACCCGGCTCCGCCCGAACTTCTTCCCGTTCACCGAGCCGTCCGCCGAGATGGACATGGTCTGCTACGTCTGCCGGGGCGCCTCCGTCGGCAACCCCGACCGGCCCTGCCGCACCTGCGGCAGCGAGGGGTGGATCGAGCTGGGCGGCTGCGGCATGGTCAACCCCAAGGTGCTCACCGCCTGCGGCGTCGACCCCGGGAAGTACAGCGGATTCGCCTTCGGCTTCGGCATCGAACGGATGCTGATGTTCCGCCACAACGTCGAAGACATGCGAGACATGGTCGAGGGTGACATCCGGTTCACCCGGCCGTTCGGGATGGAGATCTGATGCGCGTCCCGCTTTCCTGGCTGCGCGAGTACGTCGACCTGCCGGCGACCGAGACCGGCCGGGACGTCCAGGCCAGGCTCGTCTCCGCCGGTCTGGAGGTCGAGACCGTCGAGCAGCTCGGCGCCGGCCTCAAGGGCCCCCTCGTCGTCGGCAAGGTCCTCACCATCGAGGAGCTGGAGGGGTTCAAGAAGCCCATCCGCTTCTGCACTGTCGACGTCGGCGACGCCAACGGCACCGGCGAACCGCAGGAGATCGTCTGCGGCGCCCGTAACTTCGCCGTCGGCGACAAGGTCGTCGTCGTGCTGCCCGGCGCCGTCCTCCCCGGCGACTTCGCCATCGCCGCCCGCAAGACCTACGGCAAGGTCTCGCACGGCATGATCTGCTCCGGCGACGAACTGGGCATGGGCGACGACGGCAGCGGCGGCATCATCGTGCTGCCGCCCGAGTACGAGCCCGGCACCGACGCCATCGAGCTCCTGGAGCTGGTGGACGAGGTCCTGGACATCGCCGTCACCCCCGACCGGGGCTACTGCCTCTCGCTGCGCGGCGTCGCCCGGGAGACCGCCATCGCCTACGGGCTGCCGCTCCGCGACCCGGCGCTCCTCGACGTGCCCGCGCCCAACGCGTACGGCCACCCGGTGAAGATCGCCGACCCGGCCGGCTGCGACCGCTTCACCGCCCGTACGGTGACCGGGCTCGACCCCGAGGCACGCTCGCCGATCTGGCTCCGCCGCCGCCTCCAGAAGGCCGGCATGCGGCCGATCTCGCTCGCCGTCGACATCACCAACTACGTGATGCTGGAGCTGGGCCAGCCGCTCCACGCCTACGACCGGAACCGGCTCGAAGGCCCCATCGGGGTCCGCCGCGCCACCCCCGGCGAGAAGATCACCACGCTCGACGGGGTGCACCGCGTCCTGGACCCCCAGGACCTGGTCATCACCGACGACCGGGGACCCATCGGCCTCGCGGGCGTCATGGGCGGCGCGCACACCGAGATCGCCGACACCGTCACCGACGCCGAGACCGGCGCCGTGCACGGCACCACCGAGGTCGTCGTCGAGGCGGCGCACTTCGACGCGATCACCATCGCCCGCACCGCACGCCGCCACAAGCTCCCCTCCGAGGCGTCCAAGCGCTTCGAGCGCGGCGTCGACCCGCAGGCCACCGCCGCCGCCGCGCAGCGCACCGTCGACCTGCTGGTCCTCCTCGCCGGCGGCTCCGCCGAGGCCGGGGTCACCGAGGTGATCGCGCCCACCCCGCCGGCCGCCGTCACCATGCCGGCCGACCACCCCGACCGGGTCGCGGGCGTCGCGTACGGGCGGGAGACCGTCGTACGGCGGCTCCAGGAGATCGGCTGCGATGTCACCGGACAGGACCGGCTCCAGGTCACCGTCCCGTCCTGGCGCCCCGACCTCGCCGCCCCCAACGACCTCGCCGAGGAGGTCATCCGCCTGGAGGGGTACGAGAACCTGCCCTCCACCCTGCCGACCCCGCCCTCGGGCCGGGGGCTCACCGAGCGGCAGCGGCTGCACCGCAGGGTCGGCCGCGCACTCGCCGGGGCCGGTTATGTCGAGGCGCTGACCTACCCGTTCACCGGTGAGGCGGTGCTCGACGCGTTCGGTCTCGCCGACGGTGACGACCGGCGCCGTACGGTCACCCTCGTCAACCCGCTCTCCGACGAGGAGCCCGCGCTCCGCACCACGCTGCTGCCGGGGCTGCTCGCCGCGCTGCGCCGCAACGACGGCCGGGGCAGCCACGACCTGGCGCTCTTCGAGACCGGGCTGGTCTTCCTGCCCACCGGCGAGGAGACCGTCCCCGGCCGCCTCCCCGTCGACCGGCGCCCGGCCGACGAGCAGCTCGCCGCCCTCGACGCCGCGCTGCCGCGCCAGCCGCGCCGGGTCGCCGTCGTCCTCTCCGGGGCGCGCGAGCAGGCCGGCTGGTGGGGCAAGGGCACCCCGGCCACCTGGGCGGACGCCGTCGAGGCGGCCCGTACCGTCGCCCGCGAGGCCGGTGCGGAGCTCTCCGTACGGGCCGCGCGGTACGAGCCGTGGCACCCCGGCCGGTGCGCCGCGCTCTCCGTGACCGTGGACGGTACGGAGACCCTGGCCGGACACGCCGGGGAGCTGCACCCCCGGGTCCTCAAGGCGCTCGGGCTGCCCGAGCGGACCAGCGCCATGGAGCTCGACCTCGACCTGCTGGAGCGGGCGGGCGCCGGGGCGCTCCGGGCACCCCGTATCTCCACCTTCCCGGTGGCCACCCAGGACGTGGCGCTCGTCGTCGCCGACGAGGTGCCCGCCGGTGATGTGGAGCGGGCGCTCGCCGAGGGCGCGGGCGGACTCCTGGAGTCGCTGCGGCTCTTCGACGTCTACGCCGGAGAGCAGGTCGGCGCGGGGCACAAGTCCCTCGCGTACGCGCTGCGCTTCCGCGCCCCCGACCGCACCCTGACGGTCGAGGAGGCCACGGCGGCCAGGGACGCGGCGGTCGCGCTCGCCGCCGAGCGGACCGGGGCGGTGCTGCGGGGAGCCTGACCTCCTGTCACGAACGGCCTTCGGCTGTTCGTTCGAGAGAATGGCGAGTCCTGAGGGGCGCGTCCGGACCACCGGACGCGCCCCTCACTCATTCGAGTGAGAACCCCCGGCGCGTCGCGCCATCGGCGGCCGGTGATCGACAGAATCGATCCGGCCGTCACGGCCGACGTACGCCCAACGGTTTAGCGGCCGGACGGCCGAGGGGGGCCGACGGAATGAATCGGACCAGGGCAGACAGGCAGACGAACGGGGAGGAGATCACCTCCTGGGGGTTCATGGAGTGCGCGGTCCCCGGCGGGCTGCTCGCGCTGGTGATCACCTGGGAGCTGACCCGCCCGCCCTCGGAGCGCTACACACTCCTGCCCCGCGTGGTGACCTGTGTGGCCTTCGTGCTGCTGATGGCCTATCTGGTCATGCGGGTACGGCGCCGCGCGGCGCGCGAGATCCTCCAGGTGCGCGCCGTGGCGCGGGCAGCGCAGGAGGTGCTGCTGCGCCCGCTGCCCGCCCGGCTCGACGGGCTGGCGCTCCACGCCCGCCAGCTCTCCGCGTCCCGGGGCGCCGAGGTGGGCGGCGACCTCTACGAGGTGATGGCGACCACGCACGGGGTGCGGGTGGTCATCGGGGATGTACGGGGCCACGGGCTGCCCGCGATCGGCACGGTGGCCGCGGTCCTCGGCAGCTTCCGGGAGGCCGCGCACGACGAGAGCGGACTCGACGGGGTGCTGCGCCGGCTCGACCGGGCCCACCAGCGCCATCTCCGGGAACGGGCCCGGCGGGACCCCGATCCGGAGTGCGCGGCGGCGCTGCGGGTGGCGATGCTCGCGGACGGGGCGCCCGCGCCGCCGGGCGGTGCACCGGGCGGGCCGCCGCCGGGCGGGCCGCCGGGTCCCGGCGGACGGGCGGCGGTGAGCGCGGCGGGGATAGCCGAGGTCTGCCGGGCCGCCCGGCCCGAGCCGGTCGCCGACGACGGGGACCTGGCCGAGGAGTTCGTCACCGTCCTGCTGCTGGAGATCGGCCCCGACGCCGAGGTCCACGCCCTCAACTGCGGCCATCCGGGCCCCTACCGGCTCGGCTCCGGCGCCGAACCGCTGCCCTGCGGCGACCCGCTGCCGCCGCTGGGCGCCGTACCGCTGCCGGCCGAGCTGACCCCGTACCGGTGCGGACGGCTCCGGCCGGGCGAGGCGCTCTTCCTGCACACCGACGGCGCGGAGGACGCCCGGGACCGCCACGGGCGCTTCTTCGGCCTCGAAGCGGCGCTGACGGCGGCGGCCACCGGCGGCGCCCTCTCTCCCGCCGCGCTGGTGGCCCAGGTGCACGCGGCGCTGCTGGCGCACACCGACGGCCGGATCACCGACGACATGGCGCTGCTGGTGGTACGGAACGACCGGGTGGACGGCGTGGAGTGCCCGGCGGCGGCGCGGAGAGCCGTGCCCGCCGGTCAGGCGGGCGACAGCGGGAGCGGTGGCCCGGCCGGCCGGCCGCCGCCGGGCCGCTGCACGCTGCCGGACGCCGTACGCGGTGCCGTACCCGGCGCCGTACGGGACGGACCCGCGGACGGCCGGGACGCGGACGAGGAGGCGTGTGCCCGCGTCCCGGTCCAACCCGGCCGGCCGGCCCCGCGCCGGCCCGCCGCTCCTTCGCGGCCCTAGGGCCTTGACCGGCAGGACCTGGGCCGTGCCCGGAGAGCGCCGCCGGGCACGCACGCTCGCCGTGCCGCCGGAGCCGTCACCCGGGGCGGTGCCGCGTCGTCCGCTCCGCCGTGGAGTGCCGGGCAGGTCGGCGGAGCGGACAACGCGGTTGCGGGCCGCCGCACTTACGAGGGGGAGTCGGCGGCCCCGCCGCCCAGTGCCCCTTCCGGCGGTGTCCGCCCCGTCGTGCGCCGTCCGGCACGCACGCTCGGACGACGCTCCTTCCGGGCGGACCCTGCCGGCCGCGGCACTTGCGAGGAGACCCAGTCAACCCGCCCCGGCCGCCGGGCGGCAGGGGGTGTGCGGGGCGAATTACCGTGTTCCGTTCACACCCCGTGCGTTTCCCGTTCCCCTAAGCTGAATTGGCCGAGTTTTTCCGGAGGGGGCACATGCAGCCCAACACTCTGCTCGATTCCCTGCTCGACGAGGCCGGCATCTCCCATGCCGGGCTCGCCGCCCGAGTCAACCAGGCGGGCCGCGCCAGGGGCCTCGCACTGCGGTACGAACACACCGCCGTATCCCGGTGGCTGAAAGGACAGCGGCCACGTGGCCAGGTGCCCGACCTGATCTGCGCGGTCCTCGGCGACCGGCTGCGCAGGCCGCTCACCCTCGACGACATCGGGTTCGGCGTGGCGGGGGAGTCGCCGGTGCCCCACTCCACCCCGCTCTCCGGCTTCGTGGAGCGCGCCGCCGCGCTCTGGCGCAGCGACGAACAGCAGCGGCCGCACATAGTGGAGGCCCCCGCCGTCACCGGCACGCCCGCCGTGATGCCCGTCTGGGAGTGGGAGAACCCGCCGGAGGACGCCGATGTCTCCCGGGCGGGCGCCACCAAGGTCGGCCCCGCCGATATCGAGCTGCTGCGATCGGCGCGCGCGCACTACGAGTTGATGTACCGGCGGGCGGGCGGGGTGGCGACCCGGGCCCGGATCGTCCGCTTCCTCAACGCCGAGACGGCGCCGCTGCTGCGCGGCGCGTACAGCGACGCGCTGGGGCGCGAACTCCACCGGGCCACCGGCGGGCTGGTCGCGGTGGCCGGCATCTGCGCGTACGACTCCGACGCGCACGGTCTGGCGCAGCGCTACTTCCACCAGGCGCTGCGGCTCGCCAAGGCCAGCGGGGACCGGGGGTTCGGCGCGTATGTGATCGTGCTCCTCGTCAACCAGTCGCTGTACATGGGGGAGTACCGGCAGGCGGTGGCCTTCGCGGAGGCGGCGCTGCGGACCGCCGGGCGTCAGATCACCCCCGCGCTCGCCGCCGATCTCTATGCGATGCAGGCCAAGTCGTACGCTCATCTGGGTGATGCCGGGGCGGCGCTCGCCTGCATCCGGCGGGCGGAGACCGAGGCGGAACGCATCCGTCCGGGACATGAACCGGACGAGACGGGGTACGTACAGCCGGGCCTCGTCAACGTACAGGTGGCGGAGGCTCTGCTCAGCCTCGGCGAGCTGGCGGCCGCGCGGGTGCACGCGACGGCGGCCGTGGACACCCCGGCGCATGACCGGGGCCGGGTCCACCGGCTCGCGATGCTCAGTCATATCGAACTGCGGCAGGGCGAGGCCGACCGGGCGGCCAGAACAGCGGCGGAGATGGCCGAGCGGGCCCGGGGCATGGAGTCCCAGCGGCTGCGCGACCGTCTGCGCGAGGTACGGGAACAGCTCATGGCCAGCGGTTCCGCGGAGGCCGTGGACACCGCCGAACTGATCGCGGGGGCGCTGCGCGTTCCTCTGTGAGCCCCCTGATGAGCCCCCCGTGCTTTCCCCGGGGGGCACGTCGCTGCTGCGATATTGCCATCAACTTGTCGGAAGGTGGCAGAAACGTGCAGTGGACGAAACTAGCCGAGCAAACCGTGTACGAGAACCGCTGGTTCAGCGTCAATCTCGCCGACGTCAAACTCCCTGACGGCCGGCACCTGGACCACTTCCTCATCCGGCTCCGCCCGGTCGCCGTCGCGACCGCGGTCAACTCCGACGACGAGGTGCTGATGATCTGGAGGCACCGCTTCATCACCGACAGCTGGGGCTGGGAGCTGGCCGCGGGTGTCGTCGAGGACGGCGAGGACATCGAGGCCGCGGCGGCCCGCGAGATGGAGGAGGAGACCGGCTGGCGGCCGGGGCCGCTCAAGCACCTCCTCACCGTCGAGCCGTCCAACGGGCTCACCGACGCGCGCCACCACCTCTACTGGGCGGAGGACGCGACATACATCGGGCACCCGGAGGACGACTTCGAGTCCTCGCGCCGGGAGTGGGTACCGCTCAAACTGGTGCCCGGCATGATCGCCCGGGGTGAGATCCCCGCCGCGAACATGACGGCAGGGCTGCTCATGCTCCACCACCTCAGGCTGGGCTGACTCACCCGTCCGGCTCGGAGAGGCGGCCCCGGGGTGCGCCCCGGGGCCGCTGCCGGGTGTCCTCCGCCGGTCACGGTCCGTGGCGCCGCGAGTGATCCATGTCACGTCCGGAAGATGTCAGGAATCCGGCCGGAAGGCGTCAGCCGGCTCCGCTTCCCTGTGCGTGGTCAGAGTCCTCCGGACCCCCCACAGCACACGAGGAGACACCGTGACCGAGACACAGGGCTGCCCCATGGGCGGCACGGGCGGGCAGCCCGAGGCGCCGCCCGCGTACCCCATGGAGCGCGACCTCACCTGCCCGCTCGCCCCGCCGCCCGGGGTGCGCGCGCTGCGCGCCGAGGCGCCGCTGACCCGGGTACGGATCTGGAACGGCGCCACGCCCTGGCTGATCACCCGCCATGCCGACCAGCGGGCGCTGCTGACCGACCCAAGGGTCAGCGACGACGACCTCGACCCGGGCTTCCCCTATGTGAACGCCCACCGCGCCGAGATCGCGCCGGTCACCCCGCGTCTGATCACCAACACCGACGCGCCGGTCCACACCCGGCTGCGGCGCACCGTCAACGGTCCCTTCCTCGTCAAGCGGATCGAGACGATGCGCGCGCCCGTCCAGAAGATCGTGGACGGTCTGATCGACGACATGCTGGACGGCCCCAACCCGACGGACCTGCTGACGGCGTTCGCGCTGCCGGTGCCGTCGCTGGTGATCGCGCGGCTCCTCGGCGTCCCGTACAAGGACCACGACTTCTTCCAGAAGAGCAGCGGCATCGTCCTGGACGGCACCGCGCCGCCGGAGGAGGCCCGGCAGGCGAGCGGCGCGCTCGCGGCCTATCTGGACGAGCTGATCGGCGAGAAGACGGTCACCCCCGGCGACGATGTCCTCTCCGAGCTGGCCGGGCGGGTCACGGCCGGCGAGATGTCCCGGAGCGAGGCCGTCCATATGGGCGTGGCGATGCTGATCGCCGGTCATGAGACCACCGCCACCATGATCAGCCTGGGCACCCTGGCCCTGCTCCAGCACCCCGACCAGCTCGCGCTGGTACGGGAGACCGAGGACCCGAAGGTGATCGCGGGCGCCGTCGACGAGGTGCTGCGGTATCTGTCGATCGTGCAGACCGGGGTGCGCCGGGTGGCCAAGGAGGAGATCGAGATCGGCGGGGCCGTCATCGCGGCCGGCGACGGGATGATCTTCGATCTGCACGCGGCGAACTGGGACCCCGAGGTCTTCCCCGAGGGGGAGCGGCTCGACGTGACCCGGCCGGCCCGGCAGCACCAGGCGTTCGGGTACGGGCCGCACCAGTGCCTGGGGCAGAACCTGGCCCGGCTGGAGCTCCAGGTGGTCTACGGCACCCTCTACCGCCGGATCCCCACCCTGCGGCTGGCGGCCGACCCCGCCGGCCTGGAGTTCGACCACACCGGGACGACCTACGGCGTGCACAGCCTGCCGGTCGCCTGGTGACCTCGCCGCGCGGGGTCCGGCCCGGACGGCGGGACCCGGTTGCGGCGCCCCCGGCGCGGGGACGAAGTGAAGTGCACGAAGCGCCGCGCACGAAAGTGACCGCGGCCGGAAACGGAGTGGAGAAACCCATGCGTGTGGAACTGGACGAGCCGAAGTGCGTTGCCGCCGGGCAGTGTGTGATGGCCTCCCCCGAGGTCTTCGACCAGCGGGACGAGGACGGCGTCGCCGTCATCCTGGAGGAGACCCCCGGTGAGGAACTCCTCGACGGGGTGCGGGAAGCCGTGGCGATCTGCCCGGCCGCCGCGATCCGGCTGGTGGAGCGGTGAGGCGGATCCTGATCGTGGGCGCGTCGGCGGCCGGCCTCGCCGCCGCCGAGACCCTGCGCAGGGAGGGGTACGAGGGGACGCTCACCCTGGTGGGCGACGAACCCCACGCCCCGTACGACCGGCCCCCGCTCTCCAAGCAGATCCTCTCCGGCGAGTGGAGCCCCGAGCGGCTGCCGCTCCGCCCCAAGGCCGATCTCGACGCCCTCGGCCTCGATCTCCGGCTGGGCGCGGCGGCGACCGGGCTCGACACCGGGGCGCGGACGGTGACCCTCGCGGACGGCACGGAGCTGCCGTACGACGGTCTGATCGTGGCCACCGGGGTACGGCCGCGCCGGCTGCCCGGCGCGGGGGAGCAGCATGTGCTCCGCACCGTGGACGACGCCCTGGCGCTCCGGCTCCGGCTCCGCCCCGGGGGGCGTCTCGCCGTGGTGGGCGCCGGGTTCCTCGGCGCCGAGGCGGCGGCGGTGGCCTCCGCGCTGGGCGTACGGGTGACGCTGATCGAGCCCGCCCCCGTACCGCTGGCGCATGCCGTCGGCGAGGAGGTCGGGCGGGTGCTCTCGCAGGCGCACCGGGAGCACGGGGTGGACCTGCGGACCGGGGTCGCGGTGGCCGAGGTGACCGGGGACGGGGTGCGGCTCGCCGACGGAGAGCTGGTCGGGGCGGACGATGTCCTGGTCGCCGTCGGTTCGCACCCCAACACCGAGTGGCTGGCGGAGAGCGGGCTGACCGTACGCGACGGCCTGGTGTGCGACGCGTACTGCGCGGCGGCGCCGGGGGTGTACGCGGCGGGCGACGTGGCCCGCTGGGAGAACCCGCTCTTCGGTGCGGAGATGCGGATCGAGCACCGGACGCACGCGGCCGAGCAGGGGATGGCGGCCGCCCGTAACCTGCTCCGCCCGGAGGCGGCCAAGCCGTTCGCGCCGGTGCCCTACTTCTGGTCGGACCAGTACGACATGCGGATCCAGGCGTACGGCCATCTGCGCGGCCACGACGGAGTCGCCGTGGTGGACGGGGAGCTGACGGAGCGGAAGTTCGTCGCCGCGTACCGCGCCGGGGAGCGGGTGACCGGGGTGCTCGCTGTCGGGATGCCGCCCCGGGCGATCCGGCAGTGGCGGCAGGCCGTCGCGACCGGCTCCACCTGGGACGAGACGGTCTCCGCGGCCGTCTGAGCGGGGGGCGGGCCGGGGCCGGGGATCCGGCGGCGGCCCGCGTTCGGCGACCGGCGACGGCCGGGGCGCGGCCGGTGCGGGGGACGGCCGGGCCGAGTTGTTTAAGTCAGTCACTTGAAATATGGTTGCCTAAGTCAAGTACATCCGGCAATCGATGGTTCTCACGGAGGCACGTCCATGTCCGACACTCTTGCCCGACCCGTTCCGGGGGGATCCGCCCCGCCGCGGTCGAACGCCGTGGTGGCGGTCCTGGCCTTCGCCGGGATCACCGTCTCGCTGATGCAGACCCTGGTGATCCCGATCGTCCCGGAGCTGCCGAAGTTCCTGAACGCCACACCGTCGAACGCCATCTGGGCCGTCACCGCCACCCTGCTCGCCGCCGCCGTGGCCACCCCGGTCGCCGGGCGGCTCGGGGACATGTACGGCAAGCGCCGGATCCTGCTGATCAGCCTCTGCCTGCTGGTGACCGGCTCGGTGGTCTGCGCGCTCAGCGGCTCCCTGGTGCCGATGCTCGCAGGACGGGTCCTCCAGGGGCTCTCGGCCGCCGTCGTCCCGCTCGGCATCAGCGTCATGCGCGATGTCCTGCCCGCCGAACGCCTCGCCGGCGCGACCGCGCTGATGAGCGCCTCGCTCGGGGTCGGCGGCGCGCTGGGGCTGCCCTCCGCCGCGTTCGTCGCCGACAACTTCGACTGGCACGTGCTCTTCTGGATCTCGGCCGCCCTGGGCGCCGTCGCCGTCCTGGTGGTCACGTTCGTCGTCCCCGAGTCGAAGGTCCGCACCGGCGGGCGCTTCGACCTGGTCGGCGCCGCGGGTCTCGCGGTCGGTCTGGTCTCCCTGCTGCTGGCCGTCTCCAAGGGCGGCGACTGGGGATGGACCAGCCCCACGGTGCTCGGGCTCTTCGCGGTCGCCGTGGTGGTCCTGGTGGGCTGGGGCGGCTTCGAACTCCGCACCGCCGAACCCCTGGTGGACCTCCGCACCACCGCCCGCCGTCAGGTGCTCTTCACCAACCTCGCCTCGATCGCGCTCGGCTTCTCGATGTTCGCCATGTCCCTGGTGCTGCCGCAACTCCTCCAGCTCCCCGAGGCCAACGGATACGGCCTGGGCAAGTCGATGCTGGTCATGGGGTTGATCCTGGCGCCGCAGGGGCTGGTGATGATGGCGATGGCCCCGTTCTCCGCCGCCCTCTCCCGCGCCAAGGGCCCGAAGGTCACCCTGATGACCGGCGCGCTCATCGTCGCCGCCGGATACGGCCTCAGCATCGTGCTGATGGCCGAGGTCTGGCAGATCATGATCGCGTCCTGTGTCATCGGCGCCGGTGTCGGCTTCGCGTACGGCGCGATGCCCGCCCTGATCATGGGCGCGGTCCCGGCCTCCGAGACGGCCGCCGCCAACAGCCTCAACACCCTGATGCGCTCCATCGGCACCTCCTTCGCCAGCGCCGTCGCCGGGGTCGTCCTCGCCCAGATGACCATCGAGTTCGGCCCCGCCACGCTGCCTTCCCAGAGCGGCTTCCGGGTGGTCATGGCCATCGGCGCCGGCGCCGCCCTGCTCTCCTTCGCCCTCTGCGCCTTCCTGCCGCGCCACCGCCCGGCGGCCGTGACGGGACAGGGTGCGACGGCGGCCCCCGCCGCCTCCGGCGAGGCGCTGCTCCAGGCCGACCGGGGCTGACCGGAGCGCACCACGTGCGGCCGGGCCCGGCCGGGGAGACCCGGGCCGGCCGGGGCGGCCGGGCCCGGCCGCACGTGCACCGGACCAACCGCCCGACCGAAATCCCAGAGATCCCAGAGATCCCAGAGATCCGAGAAATCCGAGAAATCCGAGAGAGATGGGGATGGACATGACCGTGTCCGGACCGACCACGACCACCGGAACCGACGGGGACGACGCCACCCTGGCGGAGTTCCCGATGCCCCGCGCGGCGAAGTGCCCCTTCGACCCGCCGCCCGCCCTGAAGGAGCTCCAGAAGGAGGGCCCGCTCGGCAGGGTGCGCCTCTGGGACGGCACCACGCCGTGGGTGGTCACCCGCCACGCCGACCAGCGCACCATCCTCGGCGACCCCCGGGTCAGCGCCGACGTCCACAAGCCCGGCTACCCCAGCTCCGCGCCGATCGGCCCCAACAGCGGCTCCATCAGCTTCATCCTGATGGACGACCCCGAGCACGGCCGGCTCCGCCGCATGGTGACCGCGCCGTTCGCCTTCAAGCGGGTCGAGGCCATGCGGCCCGCCATCCAGAAGATCACCGACGACCTGATCGACACCATGCTCGCCGGGGGCGGCCCGGTCGACCTGGTCCAGGCGTTCGCCCTGCCGCTGCCCTCCCTGGTCATCTGCGAACTGCTCGGGGTGCCCTACAGCGACCACGACTTCTTCCAGACCCAGAGCAAGATCCTGATCAACCGGGACGAGACCCCCGAGAACCGCTCCGCCGCCACCGCCGAGCTCGCCGGATATCTGGCGAAGCTGGTCGACGAGAAGCTCGCCCACCCCGGCGACGACCTCCTCTCCGGGCTGGTCGAGCGGGTGCGCTCCGGTGAGCTGACCCACGGCGAGGTCGCCCAGATGGGCGTCCTCCTGCTGATCGCCGGGCACGAGACCACCGCCAACATGATCGCCCTCGGCACCCTCGCCCTGCTGGAACACCCCGACCAGTTCGCCCTGCTGCGCGACACCGAGGACCCGGCGCTGGTCGCCTCGGCCGTCGACGAGCTGCTGCGCTACCTCAACATCACCCACAGCGGGCGCCGCCGGGTGGCGCTGGAGGACATCGAGATCGCGGGCGGGACCATCCGCGCCGGCGAGGGCATCATCGTGCCCAACGACATCGCCAACCGGGACCCCGAGGTCTTCGCCGACCCGGACCGCCTCGACATCGAGCGCGACGCCCGCCGCCATGTGGCCTTCGGCTTCGGCGTCCACCAGTGCCTCGGCCAGACCCTGGCCCGGCTGGAGCTCAAGGTCGCGTACAGCACCCTCTACCGGCGTATCCCCGGGCTGCGGCTCGCCGCCGAGCTGAAGGACATCCCCTTCAAGCACGACGGCTCCGTCTACGGCGTGTACGAGCTGCCCGTCACCTGGTGAGCGCCGAGCAGCCGGGCCCCTTACCCCGGCCGCCCCGACCCCGTACCCCTCTCCGACCCCGTACGCCTCTCCGTACCCGTATCCGAGCGCTTCCCCCTCCCACCCCCCAACGGCCAGGACCCGAGGAGACACGATGAGCCAGGACAACGCCGAGCAGGTTCTCCCCTTCCCGATGACCGCCCCGTCGGCGCTGGAGCCGCCGGCCGAGTGGGCCCGGCTCCGGGCCGGCTGCCCGGTCGCGCGGGTGAAGCTGCCCAGCGGCGACGAAGCGGCGCTGGTGACCCGGTACGAGGACGTCAAGCAGGTGCTCTCCGACCCGCGCTTCACCCGGCGGCTCGACGCGGACGACGCGGCCCGGCTCTCCGACACCGAATCGGGCGGCCTCTTCAACAACGAGATGTCGACCGTGCTCCCGCAGGGCGGCGAGGAGCACCAGCGGTGGCGCCGGATGATCAGCAAGTGGTTCACCGCCAAACGCATGGCCGCGCTGCGCCCCGGGATCGAGGAGATGGCCGACCGGCTCATCGACGCCATGGTGGCGAGCGGCGGGACCGCCGACCTGAAGGCCGCTCTCGGCTTCCCGCTGCCGGTCTGGGTGATCTGCGATCTGCTCGGGGTCCCCGACACCGACCGGGACCGGTTCTCCCACTGGTCCGACGCGGTGCTCAACCTCACCCTCTACACCGAGGAGGAGGTCGACACCGCGCAGGCCGAGTTCGGCGCGTACATGGGCGTCCATGTGGCGGCCAAGCGCCAGGAGCCGGGGGACGACCTGCTCTCGGAGCTGATCACGGCCACCGCCCCCGACGGCTACCGGATGTCCGACCGGGAGCTGGTCGCCACCGGTCTCGGGCTGCTGATCGCCGGGCACGAGACGACCGCCAACATGATCGGCAAGATGGCGGCGATGCTCCTCTCCGAGCGGAGCCGCTGGGAGGCGCTGCTCGCGGACCGCTCGCTGGTGCGCAGCACCGTCGAGGAGGTGCTGCGGTTCGACGCCAACTCCGGTCTCGGTCTGCCGCGCTACATTGGGGAGGACAGCGAGATCGACGGGGGCTTCCTGGCCCGCGGCACCACCGTGATGTGCAGCATGGCCTCGGCCAACCGGGACGAGCAGGCGTTCGCGAACGCCGGGGAGATGGTCCTCGACCGTACGCCCAACACCCATCTGGCGTTCGGCACCGGGGCGCACTCCTGCCTCGGGCAGGCGCTGGCCCGTACCGAACTCCAGGCCGTGCTCGACGTACTGCTGCGCCGGCTGCCCGGCCTGCGGCTCGCTGTCGACGCCGAGGAGCTGCGGCCGCTTGAGGGACTGGTGGTCGGTGGATTGCGGGAAGTCCCGGTAACCGGATGGTGAGTGCGGGTATGGCGGGCGGGAGCGTACGGACCGGGCCTCCGGGGCGGACCGGAGCCGCCGCGCGGACCGGAGCAGCGGCGCGGGGCGGCCAGGCCGTCGCGACGCGGGAGTTGATCCTGACCACGGCGGAGCGGCTCTTCGCCGAGCGCGGGGTGTACGCGGTCTCCAACCGCCAGGTCAGCGAGGCGGCCGGGCAGGGGAACAACGCTGCGGTCGGCTACCACGTCGGCACCAAGACCGATCTGGTGCGGGCCATCGCGCGGAAGCACTCCGTCCAGGTCGAGCGGGCGCGGGAGCGGCGGCTCGCCGAGGCGGGCGACTCCACCGATGTCCGCGCCTGGGTCTCCTGTCTGGTGCACCCGCTCACGGACCACCTGGAGGAGCTGGGCAACCCGACGTGGTACGCCCGGTTCTGCGCCCAGGTGATGACCGATCCGGCGCTCCGCGCGACCATGATCGAGGACTCGCTCGCCTCACCGGCGCTCCAGCGGATCGTGGCCGGCTTCGACCGGGCCCTGCCCGAGCTGTCGCCGGAGGCGCATGTGGAGCGCGGGATGATGGCGCGCCATCTCATCCTGCACACCTGCGCCGAGCGGGAACTCGCCCTGGCCGAGGGCGCCGGCACCGTCAGGGACACCTGGCACCGCACGGCGATCGGCCTGGTCGACGCGTTGGTGGGGCTCTGGCTGGCCCCCACCACGCGGAGCTGACCCGCGCCCACGAGTGAACCCCGGAGGCCCCGCGCCGTACTGACGCTGTCGGTACCGCGCGGGGCCTCCGGCACCGTACGAGCGAGAGCGCCGTATGACCGGGAGCGCCGTACGGCCGAGGGCACCGGACGGCCGGGAGCGACGTACGGCCGAGGGCACCGTACGACCGAAATTCGACTTACTTGAGTCAAGCAAGTAGTGCTACCGTGGTGAGCATGTCCAGACCGCTCGCCACCTCGCCCCGCGATGCCGCCCCCGCCCCCGGCCCCGTCCCGGCCGACATCATCACCATCGAGCGGGCGCTCACCGAGATCTCGTACCTCACCAACCGGGTCCGTCAGCACGAGCGGCTGATGGCGATGGCCGGGGTCCCGCTGGAGCGTGCGGCGGTCGCGCTGCTGCGGGCGGTCGCCGACTCCGACGGGCTCCGCCCCGGCGAGCTGGCCGGGCGGCTCGGTGTGGAGGCCTCGCACATCACCCGGCAGGTGCAGCAGCTCCAGAAGTCCGGCCATGTCACCCGGGTCCCCGACCCCGACGACCGCCGCGCCCAGCGGATCCGGCTCACCCCGGCGGGCCGGGACGCCGTCGACCGGGTGCGGGAGACCAGCCGCCGGGGGATGCAGACGGCCCTGGGGGAGTGGTCCCCCGAGGAGCTCCACCAGCTCGCCACCCTCTTCCGGCGCATGGTCGGCGACTTCCTGGCCGGCGCGGGGGAGGACCAGGACGGCCCCCGCCCCCCGGACCCGGTCTGAACCGCCGGCCGGCCGTCCGCGCCCCCGACCCCCGCGCGCCGGGCCGTACGGGACCCCCGACGGCGGAAACCCCGGCGGCGGAGCTCCGGCCCTCTACGAACGGTCTTTCCATGTACGGGAACATCAGCGAGAAAGCCAGGCACGGGGCCACCGGCGAGCAGCGCCACGGAGCCACCGGCGAACGGCTCCACGGCTCCACCGGTGAACGGCTCCACGGGGCCACCGGCGAACGGCGCGAGAAACCGGCGCCGCCCTCCGGCGACGGGCGGCGCGTCCTGATCGTCGGCGACGACCCGGCCACCGTCGAACTCCTCTCCACCACCATGGAGCTGGCCGGCTACCACATCGCCACCGCGGGCTCCCGCGCCGAGGCCGCGATCCGGCTCGGGGAGACCCCCGCCGATCTGGTCGTCCTCGACATGCCCGCGGCCGGCCTCGGCCACTACGGCGGCTACCCCCGGGTCCCCGTCGCCGACCGGCCGCCCCTGCTCTTCCTCACCGGCTGCGAATCCCTCGACACCCTCGCCCCGGGGCTCGGCCCCGGCACCGCCGACTACGTGGTCAAGCCCCTCCGGGTCGCCGAGGTGCTGGCCCGCGCGAACCTCCTGCTCCGCGCCCGCCACCAGCGGAACGGCCGGCTCACCGCCCCGCGCTACGGCGACCTCGTCATCGACGACCTCACCTGCCGCGCCCACCGGGGCGGACGCACCCTCGACCTGACCCCCGCCGAGTACCGGCTGCTCCGCCACCTCCTGCTCAACTCCGAGCATGTGCTCTCCAAGGAGCAGATCTGCCGCCATGTCTGGGGCGAGGACCGCGCGGGCAACGCGATCGAGAAGCTGGTCTCCCGCCTCCGCCGCAAGGTCGACCAGGAGGACCCGCCCCTGATCCACACCCGCAAGGGCTTCGGCTACTGGCTCGGGGTGTGAGCGGGACACCCGGGCGGTCAGGACGAGCGAGCAGTCAGGACGAGCGGGCGGTCAGGATGACCGGGGCGTGACGGGAGCGGGGCCTCGGGGGCGGTTCCCGGCGTTTCCTGAAACGCGCCGGAAACTTTAGGAAACGCATTGACCGGCCGAATGCGGACGCACAGACTGCAACGCATGGTAAACCGGTTTCCGACGACGGGACGCGCGACGATCGCCGAGGTGGCGGCGCGCGCCGGCGTCGCGAAATCCACGGTCTCCAAGTACCTCAGTGACGGCGTCTACTACGTCTCGCCCGTCACCCGCGAGAAAATCAGGGCCGCCATCGAGTATCTCGACTATCAGCCGAGCGCATGCGCGCAGAGCCTCTCCAGACGGCGCAGCAATACCGTCGGAGTGATGGTCGCCAGTATCACCAATCCCTTCTATCCGGAACTTGTCGCGGGCGTGGAGGAGGTCGTCGAACCCGCCGGGTACACGATGCTGCTCGGCAGCTCGGGACAGAGCCCCCAGCGGGAGGCCGATGTCGTCGGAGCGATGATCAAACAGCGGGTGGAAGGGGTGGTGGTGACCTCGGCCACCCTCCGCGACCGCGAGGTCGCCCGGCTGGTCGCCGCCGGCATCCAGGTCGTGGTCGCCAGCCGCGAACTCCAGGGCGAGCTGATCGCGGACACGGTGGTGGTCGACAACCGCCAGGGCGGCTATCTCGCCGCCCACCACCTCCGCGACCACGGGCACACCGCCGCCACCCTGGTGACGGGCCCGCTGGACATCGCGGCGTTCCGCCACCGCGCGGAGGGTTTCCGGGGCGCGTACGGCGAGCGGGGCGCCGTCCTCGCCCTCGCCAGCAGCGAGATGACCGAGGCGGCGGGACCCGCCGCAGCACTCCTCTCCGGGCGGGACCGGCCCACCGCCGTGCTCGCCGCCACCGACACCATCGCGCTCGGCGTGCTGACCGCCGCCGCCACCCTCGGCCTCGACGTCCCCCGGGACCTCGCGGTCATCGGCTTCGACAACATCTGGGTCGGCCAGGTGCCCAATGTCGGCCTCACCACGGTCGACGGCCACAGCCGCCGGATCGGCACCCTGGCCGCCGGGCGCCTCGTCGACCGTATCGACGCCCGCCGCCCGGGCACCGCCGGACCTCCCCCGCCGCCCGAACGCATCGTCGTCCCCGCGGCCATCGTGCGCCGCTCCTCCTGCGGCTGCTTCCCCTCCCTGACCACGACGACCGTCGGACGGACGACCGGCGGACCACGGACGGCCGTCGCACCACGAACGGCCGTCGCACCACGGACAGCCGGCGGCTGACCCCGCCCCGCCGGACCGCCCCTCCACCTGCCTCGGCGTCACCCACACCGCCCGGTACCGCCCGCGCCACCCCAGCGGGCCGGCCGAGTGCGCCCATCTCCCGGTGACCTCCGTCCCCGTACCCCGTAACTCCCTTACTCCGTATGCCCGTACGCCCGTACCCCTGTGCCCCCGCACGCCGTAACTCCCGTACCCCCGTCGCCTCCCTACCTCCGTAACCCCGTACCTCCGTAACCCCCCACCTCCGTAACCCCCGTACCTACGACGGAACGGCTTCCTCATGACTTCCTCCACCCCCGCCGGCGTCACGGCGCAGCCGGGATCCGCCAGACCCCGGGGCTCCGTGGTCGAACCCCGGCAACTGCGCAGGGCGATCGCCGCCGCCGGTGTCGGATCCGCGCTGGAGTACTACGACTTCTACATCTACGGCCTCGCCTCGGCGCTCATCTTCGGTCCGCTCTTCTTCTCCGGCCTCGGCAGCGACACCGCCGCGCTCCTCGGCGCGCTGGGCACCTACGCCGTCGGGTTCTGCGCCCGGCCGCTCGGCGGCATCGTCTTCGGCGCGATCGGCGACCGGTACGGCCGCAAGGCCGTCCTCATGTCGACCGTCGCCCTGATGGGCCTCGCCAGTTTCCTGGTGGGGTGCCTCCCCACATACGACGCGATCGGTGCCGCCGCCCCCGCCCTGCTGGTCCTCCTCCGGGTCCTCCAGGGCCTCGGCGCCGGGGCGGAACAGGCGAGCGCCATCACCCTCGTCTCCGAGTTCGCGCCGCCCGCCCGGCGCGGCTACTACGCGGCCATGCCGTATGTCGGCATCCAGGCCGGCACCCTTCTCGGCGCCGGGGTCTTCGCCGTGCTCGGCGCGACCGACCAGGAGCTGCTGCTCGACTGGCTCTGGCGGCTGCCGTTCCTCGCCAGCGCCCTCCTCATCGTGGTGGCCCTCGTCATCCGGCTGAGGATGCACGAGAGCCCCGCCTTCCAGGCCATGGAGTCCCGGAGCGAACTGGCCGGGAACCCCGTGCGCAGGGTGCTCCGCGCGTCGCGCCCGAACGTGCTGCGCGCCATCGGGCTGCGGATGGCCGAGAACGGCAACTCGTCGGTGTATCTGACTCTCGTGATCGCCTTCATCGCCGGGGAGAAGGTGTACGAGGGCCACGCCGCGCTGGGCAGCCAGGCCGTCGCCGTGGGCGCCGCCGTCGCCGCGCTCACCGTCGTCCTCTTCGGCCGCGCCGGTGACCGGATCGGCCGCGTCCTCATGTACCGCATCGGCTGCGCCGTCCAACTCGTCTTCGCCCTCCCGGCGTTCTACCTGATCAGCCTGGGCCACTCCTGGCTGGTGCTCGCCGTGGTCGGCTTCGGCTTCGGGGTCGCCGTCCAGGCCGTCACCGGACCGCACTGCGCCCTGCTGCCGGAGCTCTTCGGCGCCCCGCACCGGCTCACCGGGGTCGCCATGTCCCGGGAGATCTCCGCGGTGCTCGCGGGCGGCTTCGCCCCGCTCCTGGGCGCCCTCCTGCTCTCCGCTACCGACTGGGCCTGGTGGTCCATCGGGGCCTACTCGGCGGTGTTCGCGCTGATCTCCTTCCTCACCACCTTCGTGACCCCCGAGACCCGGGGCCGCGACCTGCTCGACCCGGAGGACGCCCGGTGAACGTCGGGACCGAGAACGCGAGAACCGAGAGCACGAGAACCGAGCACGTCAGGACCGAGCACGTCAGGACCGAGCACGTCAGGACCGAGATCAGCGGTGCCGGGGTCGCCTCCGTGCTCCTCTGCCGCACCGCCAAGCGGAACGCGCTCGACCGGGCCATGCTCGAAGAGCTCCGTACGGCCGTCGAGCGGCTGGCCGCCCACCCCGGGCTGCGCGCCGTCGTGGTCCGGGGCGAGCGGGGCGTGTTCAGCGCCGGGGCCGATATCGCCGACTGGGCGGCGCCCGCCCCGGAGGAGGCCGAGGCGCTCGCCCGGCTCGGCCAGGAGACCTTCGACGCCCTCGCCGACCTGCCCGTCCCCACCGTCGCCGTGGTGGAGGGGTGCGCGCTCGGCGGCGGCCTCGAACTCGCCCTCGCCTGCGACCTGCGGATCGCCGCCGCCGACGCCCTGCTCGGCCTCCCCGAACTGGGCCTGGGCAACCTGCCCTCCTGGGGCGGGACCGCGCGCCTCGCCGATATCGCCGGGCTCGGCGTCGCCCGCCATCTGCTGCTCTCCGGCGAACTGGTGGACGGCGCCCGGGCCGCCTCCCTCCTCGTGGTGACCTCGGCGCACCCGGCGGGGGAAGTGGACGCCGCCGTCGGGGCCGCCGTCGACCGGCTGCTGGCGGCGGAGCCCCGGGCCCTCGCCCTGGCCAAGCGGGTCCTCCGCGAGCTGCGCTCGGAGTCCTCCCTGGAGGCCGTGCTCGCCGCCTACACCGCGGGGCTCGCATCGTCCCGTACCCGCAAACAGGAGTTCGTCGAACGGCGGCGCGCGCGCCGGGCCGCCCGTACCGGCACGGCGGAGGAGGCGTCATGAGCCCGTCGCACGGCACCGCGCGGTCCGCCCGTCCGCCCCGCTCCTCCCGTCCGTCCCGCTCCTCTCGTCCGCCCCGCTCCCCCTTCGATCTGAGCGGGCGGAGCGCGCTGGTCACCGGCGGCGCGGGCGGCCTGGGCCGGGAGATGGTCCGGGCGCTCGCGGCGGCGGGCGCCGCGGTCGCCGTCCACCACCTCGGGCAGGAGGCCGAGGCCGAGGCGGTGGCGGAGCGGGTACGGGCGGACGGCGGCCGGGCGGTGACCGTCGAGGGCGACATCACCGACTGGGACGCCGCCGCGTCGTTCACCGCCGCCGCCGAGGACGCCCTCGGTCCGCTCGACATCCTGGTGAACAACGCGGGCCTGATGGCGCCGGGCCGGCTCACCGAGCTGAGCCTCGCCGCGTGGCGGCGCACCCTCGCCGTCGACCTGGACGGCGTCTTCATCGTCTCGCGCCAGGTACTGCCCGGCATGGTCCGGCGCGGGCACGGCGTGATCGTCAACGTCTCCTCCCAACTGGCCTTCAAGGGCGCCGAGGACTTCGCCGCCTACTGCGCGGCCAAGGCCGGGGTCCTCGGCCTCACCCGGGCGATGGCACGCGAGGTCGGCCCCGCCGTCCGGGTCAACGCCATCGCGCCGGGACCCGTCACCACCCCGATGACGGCGGCCTCCTTCGACGACGCGCTCACCCGGGCGCGCACCGAGGGGCTGGTGGCCGGGCGGATGGGGGAGGCGCACGAGATCGCGCCGGCCGTCGTCTATCTCGCCGGTGACGCCGCCTCGTTCGTCCACGGCCAGACCCTCCATCTCAACGGGGGCGGCGTGATGGCCTGACCCGCGCCCCGCCCCCGTACCCCCCTCTCCCGTTCCAGAAGGACGAGAGCGGCCACGACCCCCGAAGGACCCCCCCATGACGCTGCCCTCCCGCCAGGACCACCACCCGCCCCGTACCCCGCCCCGTGCCCCGCGCCGGATGCGCGGCGGGCCGCGGTTCCTCCCCGCCCACGAGGCCGTCGGACTCATCCGCCCCGGCGACACCGTCGCCATCGGCGGCTCCGGCGGCGGGCTCCTCGAACCCGACCTGCTGCTCAGGACGCTCGGTGAGGCGTACGAGCGCGGTACGGGACCCGGCGGCCTCACCCTCGTCCACACCACCGGGATCGGCGACCGCGAGGGCGGCGGCATGGACCACCTCGCCCTGCCCGGTCTGGCCCGCCGGGTCATCGCCGGGAACTGGGGCATGGCGCCCCGGATGAGCCGGATGGTGACGGAGAACCGGTTCGAGGCGTACAACCTGCCGCAGGGCGTGATGAGCCAGCTCTTCCGGGAGATCGCGGGCGGCAGGCCCGGCCTGGTCACCCATGTCGGCCTCGGCACCTTCTGCGACCCCCGGGTCGAGGGCGGCCGGCTCAACGACATCACCACCGAGGAACTGGTCGAGGTGGTCACCCTGGCGGGCCGGGAGTGGCTGTTCTACCCGGCGTTCGGCCTCGACGTCTGTCTGATCCGGGGGAGCGTGGCCGACGAGAACGGCAATCTGTCGCTCGACGAGGAGGGCGCCACCCTGGAGACGCTCTCCGTGGCGCAGGCCACCCGGAACTCCGGCGGACTGGTCGTCGCGCAGGTCAAGCGGGTCGCCGAGGCGGGCTCGCTGCCGCCGCGCTCGGTCGCCGTGCCGGGCATCTGCGTCGATGTCGTGGTCGTCCACCCCGAGCAGCGGCAGGTGGTCACCCACGACTACAACCCGGCCTTCTCCGGCCAGTTCAAGCAGGCGCTGAGCCACTTGGAGCCCTTCCCGCTGGACCAGCGGAAGGTGGTCGCCCGGCGGGCGGTCGCCGAGATCCGCGACGGCGATGTGGTCAACCTCGGGGTCGGGATCGCCGACGGGGTCGCCTCGGTCGCCGCCGAGGAGGGCTGGTCGGACCGGTTCACGCTCACCATCGAGCAAGGCATCGTCGGGGGCGTACCGGCGCGCGGGGTGATCTTCGGGGTGGCCACCAACCCGACGGCGGTGCTCGACCAGCCGTACCAGTTCGACTTCTACGACGGCGGCGGCCTCGACATCGCCTTCCTCGGCTTCGCCCAGGTCGACCGGGACGGCAATGTCAACGTCTCGAAGTTCGGCCGGCGCGTCGTCGGCACCGGCGGCTTCGTCAACATCTCGCAGAACGCCTCGACGGTGGTGTTCTGCGGCACCTTCACGGCGGGCGGGGCCCGCTCGGTCCCCGGCGACGGGCGGCTCACCATCGAACAGGAGGGCACGCACCGCAAGTTCGTCGACGAGGTCGAGCAGGTCACCTTCAGCGCCCGGCAGGCCCGGCTGCGAGGCCAGCGCGTCCTGTACGTCACCGAGCGCGCCGTCTTCGCGCTGGGGGAGCGCGGACTGGTGCTGGTGGAGGTCGCCCCCGGGACCGACGCACGGGCCGATGTGCTCGACCTGATGCCGGGCCCGGTGGAGGTCGCGGAGCCGCTGCCCGAGATGGCCGCCGCCCTCTTCACCGACGCCCCGCTGGGCGTGGAGTGGCGCCGGGACGGCGCGGGCGCGGACGACCCGTCGGCCGGGGGCGTGGGCGTGGGCGTCGATGCCGTACGCGGGAGAGGCGCCCCGCGTGACCGCCCCGGCCGACCGGGGTCCGGGGAGTTGGTGCGGGAGGGGCGCTAACGCCCCGTGCTCTGCCAGACCGTCACGACGAGCGCGCCGAGCGAGCAGAGCGTGGCGACCGTTGGCAGGGGCCATCGGGAGTGCTCCAGGGCCGCCACCCGGGCGGCCAGCTCGGCGACGTCCTTGTCCGTCTCGTCGTTGCGGTGGGCCAGCAGTGCCATCCTGCCGTCGGTCTTGGCAAGACCGACGTCGAGCGTGCGGCGTAACTCCGCGCGCTCGTGGCCGACCACAGAATGGTCAGAGTCGGTGGTCACGATGTCCGCTCCTGTTCGGGAAGAGTGGGTCGACGGTGCGTTCGCTTGGTTACCGCCGGTTCGACGGCTAAGCGGAATCGAGTCAACTCCCCCCGAACGGCGCGCAGCAGGGTGTGCGCCACGCATATGCGCGCACCCCGCGCACACTCCGTGTGAATGAGGCGCGCGAAAAGCCCCCGGCACAGGTCACGGGCGGGTCCGGGGTCCGGCCGACCACGGGGTGAGTGTGGTCATACGGCTCGGTCCGACCAGGGCAGTGCGAGACCGTCGCCCGCGCGTCTCGGGACGATGTGGACGTGGAGGTGGAACACGGTCTGCGTCGCCACCCTTCCCCGCGAGGTGATGACGTTGCACCACCGGGTGGCCGCGAGTCGCGCGGCGCGGCGCATGACGGCGGAGCTCACCTGGGGGTCGTGTCCGAAGTCGGTGACGTGGGTCCTCGGGATCACGAGCAGGTGACCTTCGGTGACCGGGTTCAGCGGGACGATCGCGAGCGCGTCGTCCCACGAGTGGAGGATGTCGGCGGGCGCGCGGCCGCCGACGATCTCGCAGAAGACGCACGGCTCGGGTTCGGGAAGCGGCGGCGGGCGGACCGATGTGGTGTCGGGCATGCCCAATTGTGCCGTCCTGGTCTCCACGGCACGGCTTTCCCCTTACATTGCCCTTTACGGGCATCACGCACCAATCACCCGGGGGGAGCTATGAGGACCCGTATCGGAATCGCCGCGCTCGCCTGCGCCGCTGCCTGCGCGCTCGCCGGCTGTCAGCCGGACGGCACCGACAGCCGTGGCCCGGCCGTCGAGGCGCCGTCCACGGAGGCGACCGGAGGGGCGGCCGGAGGGACGACCGGAGGGGCGGCCGGGGGGACGGCCGGCGCTGTGACCGGCTCCACGGGGAGCGGGACGGCGGAGCCCGTCGTCGTCCCCGACTTCGTCGGCATGGGGCTCCAGTCCGCGCAGGACGCCGCGCGGGCCAAGGGCTTCCACCATCTGAAGTCCCATGACAGCAGCGGGCGGGCGCGCCTTCAGGCGTTCGACCGGCACTGGAAGGTGTGCGGCCAGAACGTGAAGGCGGGCACGGCCGTTCCCGTCGGCACGACGCTCGACTTCGGCACGGTCAAGGTGGCGGAGGAGTGCCCGGCCGCCGACGAGAAAGAGCCGAAGGTCACCGGCGGGAAGATGCCGGACCTGAACGGCGCGTCGGTCAAGGCGGCTCGCGCGGCCCTCGATCCGAGCACCTCGCTCCGGGTGACGGACGCGGACGGCGGCCGGATGGTGCTGCTGGAGAGCAACTGGCGGGTGTGCACGCAGGATCCGGCGCCCGGCGTGTCCCTCCGGGGGCAGCCGGTCCTCCTGACCGCTGTCAAGTACGGGGAGAACTGCCCGTGACCTGTTGTGGCAGGTCCTGATCTGCCACAACAGGCCCGCCCGGCCCGGGATGGCAACTCCCGGCGGCCGGGCGGGTCAGGTGTACGGACGGGCGGGGCAGACGTACGGCCGGGCGGGTCAGCGGTACGGCCGGGCGGGTCAGGTGTACGAGTAGAAGCCGGCGCCCGACTTCCGGCCCAGCCGCCCCGCGTCCACCATCCGCTGGAGCAGCGGGGACGCCGCGTACAGAGGCTCCTTGTACTCCGCGTACATCGAGTCCGCGACCGAGGCGACGGTGTCCAGGCCGATCAGGTCGGCGAGCTTGAGGGGGCCCATCGGGTGGGCGCAGCCCAGTTCCATTCCGCTGTCGATGTCCTCGCGGCCGGCGATGCCGTTCTCGAACATCCTGATCGCGGAGAGCAGATACGGAATGAGGAGCGCGTTCACCACGAACCCCGAGCGGTCCTGCGCGCGGATCGCGTGCTTGCCCAGGACGCCCTGGACGAGTTCCTCGGCGCGCCGGACCGTCTCCTCCGAGGTGGTCAGCGCGGGGATCAGCTCGACCAGCCGCTGGACGGGCGCCGGGTTGAAGAAGTGGATCCCGATCACCTGGTCGGGGCGGGAGGTCGCGACCGCCAGTTTGATCAGCGGGATGGAGGAGGTGTTGGAGGCCAGGATGGCGTCCTGCCGGGTCACCACCTGGTCGAGCACCTGGAAGATCTCCGTCTTGACCTGCTCGTTCTCGACGACGGCCTCGATGACGAGATCGCGGTCGGCGAACTCCCCGAGGTCCGTGGTGAAGCTGAGCCTGCCGAGCGCCGCGTCCCGCTCCGCCTCGCTGATCTTGCCGCGCTCCGCGGCCTTCGCCAGCGAGTTCTGGAGTTGGGTCCGGCCGATCTCCAGCGCCTCGCCGGTGGTCTCGGCGACCATGACCTCCAGGCCGCTGCGCGCGGCGACCTCGGCGATGCCTGAGCCCATCTGGCCGCAGCCCACCACTCCGACGCGGGCGATATCGGTCAGGGTGTCGGTCACATCGTGCCTCTCTGCCGGTCGGTTTCCGGCAGGCCCCGGCTCTCTCCGGAGCCTGCTCCGGGAGGACGTTACTCCCGTGTCGGATGCGCGCGGCGGCCCGGGGCGGCATGCTCGGCGGATGACAGGACCGCGCGCCCCCGCGGCGGCGGTCCACCGACAGTGCGGTACACGCGACAGGGTGAGGGGCTGCGGATGCGGTACGAGGAACCGGGGTACGGCGCGGGCGAGCCGGCGCGGGACGCCGGCGCGGCGGACCAGGGGCGCGGTGGTACGGCGCCCGGCGGCCCCGGGAGCGGCGGCCCCGGGAGCGGCGGCGGGGAGGCCGTCGGCCGGGAGGCCGGTGACCCGGCGCCTGTCGGTTCGGCGCCCATCGGCCCGGCGTCCGTCGGTTCGGCGCCGACAGGCTCGGCGCCCGCAGGCCCGGCGCCCGCAGGCCCGGCGCCCGCAGGCCCGGCGCCCGCAGGCCCGGCGGGACCCGCCGGGGTCGGGCGGCGGGGCTTCGTGGCCGCCGCCGCCGGGGTGGCGGCCACGCTGCTGACCGCCGGGGACGCCGCCCTGGCCACCGCCGCGACCGTACCGGGGCAGGGCGCGCCGCGCGCCGCGCGCCCCGCGCTGCGCGGGATGTGGCTGGCGACCGTCACCAACCGCGACTGGCCGTCGCAGCCCGGACTCTCCGCGAGCGCCCAGCGCACCGAACTGCTCCAGCACCTCGACACCGCGGCCGAGCGGCGGCTCAACGCGGTCGTCTTCCAGGTCAGGCCCACCGCCGACGCGCTCTGGCCCTCGCCGTACGAGCCCTGGTCGCAGTATCTGACCGGGACTCAGGGCAAGGACCCGGGATGGGACCCGCTGGGCACGGCGGTACGGGAGGCCCATGCGCGCGGGCTCGAACTCCACGCCTGGTTCAACCCGTACCGCGTCGCCACCCACACCGACCCCGGCCGGCTGAGCCCGCACCACCCGGCCCGGATCCACCCCGACTGGGTGCTGCCGTACGGCGGGAAGCTCTACTACAACCCCGGCCTGCCCGAGGTACGGAGGTTCGTCCAGGACGCGATGCTGGACGCGGTCGAACGGTACGACATCGACGCCGTCCATTGGGACGACTACTTCTACCCGTACCCGGTCGCGGGCGAGGAGTTCGCGGACGAGGCGGCGTACCGGCGGTACGGGGCGGACTTCCCGGACCGGGCGGCCTGGCGGCGCGACAACACCGACCGGCTGGTGCGCGAGACCTCCGAGCGGATCAAGAAGATCCGGAAGAGCGTGCGGTTCGGCATCAGCCCCTTCGGGGTCTGGCGCAACGCCGCCACCGACCCGCTCGGCTCCGACACCCGGGCCGGTGTGCAGACCTACGACGACCTGCACGCCGACACCCGGGGCTGGGTCCGTAAGGGGTGGATCGACTACATCGCACCTCAGCTCTACTGGAACATCGGCTTCGCCGCCGCCGACTACGCCGAACTGCTCCGCTGGTGGGACGCGACGGTACGGGGCACGGGCGTCGACCTCTACATCGGCGAGGCCCTGTACAAGGCGGGCGACCCGGCCCAGCCCGCCGCGTGGCAGGACCCCGCCGAGCTCTCCCGCCATCTGACGCTGGCGAAGAAGTACCCGGGGGTGCGCGGTCACTGCTACTTCTCCGCGAAGGAGGTCGCCGCCGACCCGATCGGCGCGATGAGCCGGGTCGTCACCGACCACTACGGCAGGCGCTCGGCCCGGCCGCGCTGAGGCCGGGCACCGCGCTGGAGGCGGCGGGTCCGGCCGTAGGGGTCCGGCCGTACGGTCCGGCGGCGGGTCCGGACGTACTGGTCCGGTCGTACTGGTCCGGCGGCGGGTCCGGTCGTACGGCTCCGGGCGTACGGTCCGGACGCGCGGCCCCGGCGCCGCCCGGCCCGCCGCACGCCTCGCACCGGCGGCCGGCTCACCGGCGGCCCGCGCGCTGGGTCACCGCGATGCAGACGAGCACCGCCCCGGCCGCCAGCGGGGCGGCGGGGGTGACGTGTTCGCCGAGGAGCAGCACCGACCAGAGCAGGGTCAGCATCGGCTGCGCGAGCTGGAGCTGGCTGGCCCGGGCGATCCCGATCGACGCCATGCCCCGGTACCAGACGTACAGCCCGAAGAAGGTCGAGCCGACCACCACCCAGCCGATCCCGAGCACCCCGTGCGCCGTCAGCCGCACCGGCTCGAAGGAGAGCGCCACCGCCGAGCCCGCCAGGGCCAGTGGCAGACAGCCGATCAGGGCCCACCCCGTCACCTGCCACCCCGGCATCTCCCGGGCCAGCCGGCCGCCCTCCCCGTACCCCGCCGCGCAGAGCAGCAGCGCGCCGAAGAGATAGAGGTCGGCGAGGGAGAGCGCGCCGCCGCTCTGCTGGACGGTGAAGCCGACCACCACGGCGGCCCCGGCGAGCGCCGCCGCCCAGAAGGTACGGGAGGGCCGGTGGCCGGTACGGAGCGAGGCGTAGCCGGCGGTGGTGAGCGGCAGCAGCCCGATCACCACGGCCGCGTGCGCGGTGCTGGAGGTCTCCAGCGCGAGGGTGGTCAGCAGCGGGAACCCCACCACCACCCCGAGGGCGACCACGGCGAGCCCCAGCCACTGCCGGCGGTCCGGGAACGGCACGCGGAGCGCCAGCAGACAGCCGCCGGAGAGCAGTGCGGCGAGCACGGTCCGGACGGTCACCAGCGACCAGGGGCCGAAGCTCTCCAGGCCCCACACGGTGGACGGGAGGGTGAGCGAGAAGGCGACGACGCCCAGCACGGCGAGGAGCGTGCCCCGGTCGCTCCGTGGGGCGCCGGGGACGGGGAGTGCGGGGGGTGCGGGGGTCTCGGCGGGGTTTCCGGCGGGGGTTCCGGGGGCGGTGCGCGGGGCGGCGGCACCGCCCACCGCTATCCCGGTCGGGGGAGTAGCGCTATTCTCTGTCCTCATGCATGAGCGTAACAGCGTCCTGGAGCTGGCCACATCACTGCGTCAGGAGGTGAAGCGCTACTCACCCGGCGGAAAGCTGCCGTCCAGCAGGGAGCTGGTCGAGCGCTACCGGGTCTCGCCGGTCACCGTCTCCCGGGCCCTCGCCCGGCTCGCCGCCGAGGGCCTGGTCGTCACCCGCCCCGGCGCCGGGGCCTACCGGGCCCCCGAGCCGGCCGTCACCGCGCGGGCCGGGGACACCTCCTGGCAGGAGGTCGCCCTCAGCGCCGACGACCCCCTGGGCGGTGGCGCCGGGGTGCCGCGCGCCGTCGACGCCTCCGGGGTGCTCATCACCCTCGCCGCCCCGCCGCCCGGCGTCATCGAGCTGAACGGCGGCTATCTCCACCCCACGCTCCAGCCCGAGGCCGCGATGGCCGCCGCCCTGGCCCGGGCCGGACGCCGCCCCGGCGCCTGGACCCGGCCGCCCGTCGACGGACTGCCCGAACTGCGCGAGTGGTTCGCCCGCGCCGTCTCGCCCACCACGACGGCCGCCGAGATCCTGGTCACCGCGGGCGGCCAGAGCGCCCTCACCACCGCGCTCCGCGCGCTCGCCCCGCCCGGCGCGCCCGTCCTCGTCGAATCGCCCACCTACCCCGGGATGCTGGCGATCGCCCGCGCCGCCGGGCTCCGCCCCGTCCCGGTACCGGTCGACCCGGACGGGGTACGGACCGAGCTGCTGGCCGACGCCTTCCGGGCCAGCGGCGCCCGGGTCTTCGTCTGCCAGCCGCTCTTCCAGAACCCGACCGGTGCCGTGCTCAGCGCGGAGCGCCGCGCCGAGGTGGTACGGATCGCCCGCGCGGCCGGGGCGTTCGTCGTCGAGGACGACTTCGCGCGCCGTCTGGTCCATACGGACGCGGGCCCGCCGGCGCCCCCGCTCGCCGCCCACGACCCGGACGGCGTCGTCGTCCATGTCTGCTCCCTCACCAAGGTGACCTCGCCGAGCCTGCGGGTCGGCGCGCTGGCGGCCCGGGGGCCGGTCCTTGAGCGGCTGCGCGCCATCCAGGTCGTGGACAACTTCTTCGTGCCGCGCCCGCTCCAGGAAGCCACTCTCGAACTGGTCGGCTCCGCCGCCTGGCCCCGTCAACTCCGTATGGTGGCCGCCGAGTTGAAGAACCGCAGGGACATCGTCACCGGGGCGCTCCGGGCCGCGCCGCCCGTGCTGGAACCCGCGCACATCCCGGCCGGCGGCCAGCACCTCTGGCTCCGCCTCCCGGACGGCACCGACGAGTCCGCGGTGGTCGCCGGGGCGCTCCGCGCGGGCGTCGCGGTCGCCCCGGGCCGCCCGTACTTCGGGGCGGAGCCGCCCGCCCCGCATCTGCGGCTGAGCTTCGGGGCGCCCGCCGGGCCCGCGGAGATCGTCGAGGGGGTACGCCGGCTCCGTACCGCCCTGCCGGATGACGGCGGTGTGACGGGCGGGTGACCGGCCGGGACCACCGGCTTCCCGATCGCGCCGCCGTCGCGTTCCCACCGCGTTCCCGCCGCTTCGCCGGTCGGTCCCCGGTGGCGGCGACCCCTTGACCGGCACCGCTTTCCGCTCCACGATCACGCCCATGAGTGTTCGGGTCACCATGGTCGCCGCGGCGCGCAGCACGGACCAGTACGACGAGCGCTTCGACGACGACCGCCCCCTCGACCGGACCGGCTGGCACGAGATGCAGCGCGTCGCCCACACCCTCATCCCGCTCGCCACCGCCGACCTCCGCTACTGCTCGCCCACCCCGCGCAGCCGCGCCACCGGCGACGCCCTCGGCTTCGCGCCGCTGGTCCAACCCGCCCTGCGCGACTGTGACATGGGGCGCTGGCGCGGCTACACCCTCGCCGAGGTGATGGCCCGCGAACCGGCCGGGGTGGACGCCTGGCTCGCCGATCCGCGCGGCGCCCCGCACGGCGGCGAGCCGCTCTTCACCTTCATCTCGCGGATAGGCGGCTGGCTGGACACCCGCCCGGCCGACGGGGTCGCCGCGATCGTCGCGGTGGCCGAACCGGCCGTGGTCCGGGCGGCGCTGGTGTACGCGCTCCAGGCACCGCCCCGTACGTACTGGTACGTCGACGTCCGCCCGCTCTCCACGGTCACCCTCACCGGCACCCCGGGCCGCTGGAACCTACGCCTCGACACCGGCGCCTGAGCGCCCGCCTGCCGCCTCGCTCCCCCTTCCCCTCAAACCCGGCCCCCGCTCACACCCCCGCCAGCGTCTCCAGGATCTGCTCCCCGTACTTCGCCAGCTTGTTCTCGCCGACCCCGGTCACCGTGGCGAGCTCGGCCGTCGTCGTCGGCGCCAGGGCCGCGATCGCGCGCAGCGTCGCGTCGTGGAAGATGACATACGCGGGCACCCCCTGCTCCTTCGCCGACGCCGCCCGCCAGGCGCGCAGCGCCTCGAAGAGCGGAGCGGCCTCGGCCGGCAGGTCCACCGGCGGCGCGCCCCGCTTCGCCGCCCGCTCGGCACGGGCCGGCTTCGCCGCCTTCTCCGGCTCGCGGCGCAGCAGCACCGTGCGCCGGCCCCCCAGCACCTCGCCGCTCTCCTCCGTCAGCACCAGCGTCCCGTAGTCGCCCTCCACGGCGATCAGCCCCTGCGCCAGCAACTGCCGCACCACGCCGCGCCATTCGGCCTCGCGCAGCTCCGTACCGATCCCGAAGACGCTCAGCGCGTCATGGTCGAACTGGATCACCTTGGCGGTCTTCTTGCCCAGCAGGATGTCGGTGACCTGCCCGGCGCCGAACTTCTGGTTGCGCTCCCGCTTGAGCCGGACCACCGTCGACAGCAGCTTCTGCGCCGGGACCGTGCCGTCCCAGGACTCGGCGGGCGTCAGACACGTATCGCAGTTGCCGCACGCGGTCGACTTCTGCCCGAAGTACGCGAGGAGCTGGACCCGGCGGCACTCGACCGTCTCGCAGAGCGCCAGCATCGCGTCCACATGGGCGCCGAGACGCCGCCGGTGCGCCTCGTCGCCCTCCGAGGTGTCGATCATCTTCCGCTGCTGGACCACGTCCTGGAGCCCGTACGCCAGCCACGCCGTCGACGGCAGTCCGTCGCGGCCGGCGCGCCCGGTCTCCTGGTAGTACCCCTCGACGGACTTCGGCAGGTCGAGATGGGCGACGAAGCGCACGTCCGGCTTGTCGATGCCCATGCCGAACGCGATCGTCGCGACCATCACCAGACCCTCCTCCCGGAGGAACCGCGACTGGTGCTCGGCGCGCACCCGGGCGTCCAGCCCCGCGTGGTACGGCAGCGCCGCCACCCCGTTCTTCACCAGGAACTCGGCGGTCTTCTCCACCGACGCCCGGGACAGGCAGTAGACGATCCCCGCGTCGCCCGCGTGCTCGGCGCGGAGCAACTGGAGGAGCTGGCGCTTGGGGTCGTTCTTCGGGGCGATCCGGTACTGGATGTTGGGCCGGTCGAAGCTGGCGACGAAGTGCCGGGCGTCCTGGAGCTTCAGCCGGGTGGCGATCTCCGTGTGGGTGGCCTCGGTGGCCGTCGCGGTCAGCGCGATCCTGGGCACGTCGGGCCAGCGCTCGTGGAGCGAGGAGAGCGCCAGATAGTCCGGGCGGAAGTCGTGGCCCCACTGGGCCACGCAGTGCGCCTCGTCGATGGCGAAGAGCGAGACCGTGCCGCGCTCCAGCAGCCGTACGGTCGCCTCCACCCGCAGCCGCTCCGGCGCGAGATAGAGCAGATCCAGCTCACCGGCGAGGAACTCGGCCTCCACCAGGCGCCGTTCGTCCAGATCCTGCGTCGAGTTGAGGAACCCGGCCCGCACACCCAGCGCCCGCAACGCGTCGACCTGGTCCTGCATGAGCGCGATCAGCGGGGAGATGACGACCCCGACGCCCTTTCTGACCAGGGCCGGGATCTGGTAGCAGAGCGACTTGCCGCCGCCCGTCGGCATCAGGACCAGCGCGTCGCCGCCGGACACCACCTGCTCGATGATCTCCTGCTGGCTCCCCCGGAACGCGTCGTAACCGAAGACCCGCCGCAGCACCTCCAGCGGCTCCGTGCCCGGCTCGATCCGCGCCCCGGAGCGTCCCCCGGAGCGCGCCGCCGGGACGGCACCGGCCCCGGGACCGGAGCCGGGATCCCCGTCGGCACCGAAGAGGGCGTCCAGGTCGGTGTCGAAACCGGGATCCAGGTCGGACTCGAAGACGGGCTCGAAGGCAGGCTCGAAGCCGGGGTCGGGGTCGGGGACGAGGTCGGTGTCGAAGACGGGCTCGGGCTCGGAAGCGCTCATTGGGCGATTCTATGAGCCACCGGCGACGAGGGTCGGCCCCTGTGGACAACGAGGGCGACGGGGTGCCGGCGCACGGTCGACGAGAGATCGGCGGAGGGCCGGCGAGGGACCGACGAGGGGCAGCCGAGGGACGGACAAGGGACCGGCGAGGGACCGACGAAGGGCTCCGCGACTAGGACACGGACTGACCTGGAGCCGCCCTACCGTCGATCACGAAGGCAGCGATGCGACAGGCACGACAGAGCAGCACGAGGAGCCGACCATGCCCCTGATCACCACCGGCCAGCCCACCGGTACCCCCACCTGGATCGACCTGAACGTCCCGGACGTCGAGCGGGCCATGGAGTTCTACGGAGCCGTCTTCGGCTGGGAGTTCACCCCGGCAGGACCCGGCGGCTATGTCCAGGCCCTGGTGCGCGGCTGCCGCGTCGCGGGGCTCCGCCCGCTCCAGGGCCAGGCCACCGGGACGCCCCGCTGGCACGTCTACTTCGCCACCGACGACTGCGACGCCACCCTCCGTACCGCCACGGACGCCGGCGCCACCGTCCTGGCACCGGCCGCCGACAAGGGCGACCAGGGCCGGGCCGCCGTCCTCGCCGACCCGGGCGGCGCGCCCTTCGGGCTCTGGCAGGCCCGTACGCTCCCCGGCTGCGAGCGCGTCAACGAGCCGGACACCCTCGTACGGAACGATCTGACCACCCCGGACCCCGCTTCCGCGCGGGAGTTCTACGCCAAGGTCTTCGGCTTCACCCTGGACACCAACCCGGATCTGCCCGGCAGCGAGGACTTCACCTTCCTGCGCCGCCCGGACGGCCATGAGATCGGCGGCATCCAGGGCGACCCGGAGGCGGCCGAGGCCGCCTGGGGGACCCTCTTCGAGGTCGCCGACGCGGACCGGACGGCGGAGCGCGCGGTGGCGGCGGGCGGCAGGGCGACCACGCCCGAGGACACCCGGTATGTCCGGCTGGCGGAGCTCACCGACCCGTTCGGCACGGTCTTCCACATCGGCGCGAGGCCCTCGGCCGCTCCGACGAGCTGACCTCGGGCCCCGGATCGGGGATGTCCGTGATCGGGAATGTCCGCGGACGGGGTGTCGGCCGGTCCGGTCAGGCGTGCTGGGGGACCTCGTCCTTCAGCGCCGACCGGATCTGCCGCCGCAGCTCGGGGCTGTCCTCGTGGCCGTGCACGGAGACGGCGTGCTCGCTGGCGGCGCGGACCACCTCGTCCTCCTCACCGGAGATGGCGAGCGAGCACTGGGTCTCGCTCGGGAAATCCCGGCAGTCGGCAACCTTGCGCATGACGCACCTCCTCACCTCCAGTCTCCGGCCGTCGTGCGGGACCCGCATCCCGCACGGCGGCCGGGCGGCGTCCCGGCCGCCGAGGTGGTGGTCCTCTCCGTGGTGTGGCCAGGACCGGCGGGCCCGCCGGTCCTGGCCACAGCCGTGCCGTACGGCCGGTCCCAGGGGCCCGGCCGTACGCCACGCCCGTCAGCCGAGCGTGGCGATCGCCTGGTTGAAGGTCTTCGACGGGCGCATGACCGCCGCGGCCTTCTCCGGGTCCGGGTGGTAGTAGCCGCCGATCTCCGCGGGCGTGCCCTGGACCGCCGCCAGCTCGTCCACGATGGCGGACTCCTGCTCGGTCAGCGTCTTGGCGAGCGCCCCGAACGCCTCGGCGAGCTGCGCGTCGTCGGTCTGCTTGGCCAGCTCCTGGGCCCAGTAGAGGGACAGGTAGAAGTGGCTGCCCCGGTTGTCGAGGCCGCCGAGCTTCCGGCTGGGCGACTTGTCCTCGTTGAGGAAGGTGCCGGTCGCGCGGTCGAGGGTGTCCGCGAGGACCTGGGCACGCGGGTTGCCCGTGGTCTGCGCGAGGTGCTCGAAGCTGACCGCCAGCGCCAGGAACTCGCCCAGGCTGTCCCAGCGCAGGTAGTTCTCCTTGACGAGCTGCTGGACGTGCTTGGGCGCCGAGCCGCCGGCCCCGGTCTCGAAGAGGCCGCCGCCGTTCATCAGCGGCACCACCGAGAGCATCTTGGCGCTGGTGCCCAGCTCCAGGATGGGGAAGAGGTCGGTCAGGTAGTCGCGGAGCACATTGCCGGTGACGGAGATGGTGTCCTCGCCACGCCGGATGCGCTCCAGCGAGAACGCGGTCGCCTCGACCGGCGAGAGGATCTCGACGGTCAGCCCGTCGGTGTCGTGCTCCGGCAGGTACGCCTTGACCTTCTCGATCAGCCGGGCGTCGTGCGCGCGCGCCTCGTCCAGCCAGAACACGGCCGGGTTCCCGGTGGCGCGGGCGCGGCCGACCGCGAGCTTGACCCAGTCCTGGATCGGCAGGTCCTTGGTCTGGCACATGCGGAAGATGTCACCGGCGGCCACCGGCTGCTCCAGCACGGCCACACCGGCCTCGTCCACCACCCGTACCGTACCGGGGGCGGCGATCTCGAAGGTCTTGTCGTGGCTGCCGTACTCCTCGGCCTTCTGCGCCATCAGACCGACGTTGGGCACCGAGCCCATGGTCGACGGGTCGAAGGCGCCGTTGGCCCGGCAGTCGTCGATGACGACCTGGTAGACCCCGGCGTAGCTGCTGTCCGGGAGGACGGCGAGGGTGTCGGCCTCGGCGCCGTCCGGGCCCCACATGTGGCCGGAGGTCCGGATCATGGCGGGCATCGAGGCGTCCACGATGACATCGCTCGGCACGTGCAGGTTGGTGATGCCCCGGTCCGAGTCGACCATCGCCAGCGCCGGGCCCTCGGCGAGCTCGGCGGTGAAGGAAGCGGCGATCGCCTCGCCGTCCGGCAGCGCCGCCAGGCCGTTGAGGATGGCGCCGAGGCCGTCGTTGGGGCTCAGTCCGGCCGCGGCGAGCGTGTCACCGTACGCGGCGAAGGTCTTCGGGAAGAAGGCCCGTACGACATGGCCGAAGACGATCGGGTCGGAGACCTTCATCATCGTGGCCTTCAGGTGGACGGAGAAGAGCACACCCTCGGCCTTGGCGCGGGCGATCTGCGCCGCCACGAAGGTGCGCAGCGCCGCGACCCGCAGCACGGAGGCGTCCACGACCTCGCCCGCGAGGACCGGTACGGACGCACGGAGCACGGTGGTGGTGCCGTCCTCGCCCGCCAGCTCGATCCGGAGCGAACCGGCCTCGGCGACGGTCACGGACTTCTCGGTGGAGCGGAAGTCGTCGGCGCCCATGGTCGCCACGTTCGTCTTCGACTCGGCCGTCCAGGCGCCCATACGGTGCGGGTGCGCCTTGGCGTAGTTCTTGACGGAGGCGGGGGCGCGCCGGTCGGAGTTGCCCTCGCGGAGCACCGGGTTGACGGCGCTGCCCTTGACCTTGTCGTACCGGGCCCGGACGTCCTTCTCCTGGTCGCTCTTGGGGTCGTCCGGGTAGTCGGGCAGCGCGTACCCCTGCTCCCGCAGCTCCGCGATGGCGGCCTTGA
Source organism: Streptomyces sp. NPDC093085 (assembly GCF_040683935.1). Taxonomy (NCBI): domain Bacteria; kingdom Bacillati; phylum Actinomycetota; class Actinomycetes; order Kitasatosporales; family Streptomycetaceae; genus Streptomyces; species Streptomyces sp. NPDC093085. The sequence continues at coordinate 72,469 of NZ_JBFBFB010000010.1, forward strand.
GCTGGGGGATCGACGCCGAGATGTTCGGCAGCTTGATGATGTTGGCCTCAGGGGTCTTCGCCAGCGAGCCCAGCTCGGCGAGCGCGTCCTCGATCCGCTGCCCTTCCCCCAGCCACTCGGGGAAGCCCGCGATGATCCGGCCCGCGAGCGAGATGTCGCGGGTCTCCACCGCGACACCGGCGGTGGCGGCGTACGCCTCCACCACGGGCAGGAACGAATACGTCGCCAGGGCCGGGGCCTCGTCGGTGTGCGTATAGATGATGGTCGAGTCAGTCACCGGTGCTCCGCTCCACGTCTGCAACTACGTCTGCACGATCTGCAAGGTTGCTCTGTTACGTCTGCAAGATTGCTCGACATCAAGATATCTCGTGGAACCCCACCTATGGACAGGGGTCCGGCCCGCCCGGCGCCACCCCGAGGTGTCGTTGCATAAAAGTGCATAGTTACGTATAGTCATGCCATCACAGAGGAGGAGTGTGCGATGGCCGTACGAGCAGCGGTGGCAGGGGCGAGCGGATACGCGGGCGGGGAAGTGCTCCGGCTGCTCCTCGCCCACCCCGGGATCGAGATCGGAGCGCTCACCGGCAACTCCAACGCGGGACAGCCGCTCGGCGGGCTCCAGCCGCACCTCCCGCCGCTCGCCGACCGGGTCCTCGCGCCGACCACCGCCGAGGCGCTCGCCGGCCACGAGGTCGTCTTCCTCGCACTGCCCCACGGACAGTCCGCGGCCGTCGCCGAGCAGCTCGGCGACGAGGTCCTCGTCATCGACATGGGCGCCGACTTCCGGCTGAAGGACGCCGCCGACTGGGAGCGGTTCTACGGCTCCCCGCACGCCGGGACCTGGCCGTACGGCCTCCCCGAGCTGCCCGGCGCCCGCGCCGCCCTGGAGGGCGCCAAGCGGGTCGCCGTGCCCGGCTGCTACCCCACCGCCGTCTCGCTCGCGCTCTTCCCCGCCTACGCCGCCGGACTCGTCGAGCCCGAGGCCGTGATCACCGCGGCCTCCGGCACCTCGGGCGCCGGCAAGTCCGCCAAGCCGCATCTGCTCGGCTCCGAGGTCATGGGCTCCATGACCCCGTACGGCGTCGGCGGCGGCCACCGGCACACCCCCGAGATGATCCAGAACCTCAGCGCCGCCGCCGGCCGGCGGGTCACCGTCTCCTTCACCCCCACCCTCGCCCCCATGCCGCGCGGCATCCTCGCCACCTGCTCCGCCAAGGCCGCCTCCGGCACCACCGCCCAGGACGTCCGCGCCGCGTACGAGAAGGCCTACGCCGACGAGCCCTTCGTCCACCTCCTTCCCGAGGGCCGCTGGCCCGCCACCGCCGCCGTGTACGGCTCCAACGCCACCCAGCTCCAGGTCGCCTACGACCCGGCCGCCGAGCGGGTCATCGCCGTCAGCGCCATCGACAACCTCACCAAGGGCACCGCGGGCGGCGCGGTGCAGAGCATGAACATCGCCCTCGGACTCCCCGAGTCCACCGGACTGACCACGATCGGAGTGGCACCTTGAGCGTCACCGCACCGCAGGGATTCACGGCGGCGGGCATCGCCGCCGGAATCAAGGAGAACGGCGGCCCCGACCTCGCCCTCGTCGTCAACAACGGTCCGCGCCACGCCGCCGCCGGCGTCTTCACCGCCAACCGCGTCAAGGCCGCCCCCGTCCTCTGGTCCGAGCAGGTCCTCAAGGGCGGCACCGTCTCCGCCGTCGTCCTCAACTCCGGCGGCGCCAACGCCTGCACCGGCCCCCAGGGCTTCCAGGACACCCACGCCACCGCCGAGCGCGCCGCCGAGCTCCTCACGGGCCACAGCGCCGGGGAGATCGCCGTCGCCTCCACCGGCCTCATCGGGGTGACCCTCCCCATGGACAAGCTCCTCCCGGGCCTCGAAACGGCCGCCGCCGCCCTCTCCGCGCACGGCGGCGAGAAGGCCGCCATCGCCATCAAGACCACCGACACCGTCCACAAGACGGCCGTCGCCGGCGGCGAGGGATGGACCGTCGGCGGCATGGCCAAGGGCTCCGGCATGCTCGCCCCCGGCCTCGCCACCCTGCTCGTCGTCCTCACCACCGACGCCGACATCGAGACACCCGCGCTCGACACCGCGCTGCGCGCCGCCACCCGTACCACCTTCGACCGGGTCGACTCCGACGGCTGCATGTCCACCAACGACACCGCGCTGCTGCTCGCCTCCGGCGCCTCCGGCGTGACCCCGGGGTACGAGGAGTTCGCCGAGGCCGTCCGGCAGGTCTGCGCCGATCTCGCCCGCCAGCTCGTCGGCGACGCCGAGGGCGCCTCCAAGGACGTACGGATCGAGGTGATCAACGCCGCGACCGAGGACGACGCCGTCGAGGTGGGCCGCTCCATCGCCCGCAACAACCTCCTCAAGTGCGCCCTGCACGGCGAGGACCCCAACTGGGGCCGGGTCCTCTCGGCCATCGGCACCACCTCCGCCGCCTTCGAGCCCGACCGGCTGAACGTCGCCATCAACGACATCTGGGTCTGCAAGAACGGCTCCTTCGGCGAGGACCGCGACCGGGTCGACATGCGTTACCGGGAGATCCGGATCACCGCCGACCTCTCCGCCGGCACGGAGTCCGCCGTCATCTGGACCAACGACCTGACCGCCGAGTACGTCCACGAGAACAGCGCGTACAGCTCATGAACGCCCGCAAGCACACCGCCCTCCCCAAGGCCCGCACCCTCATCGAGGCGCTGCCCTGGCTCCGCCGCCACAACGACAAGACCGTCGTCATCAAGTTCGGCGGCAACGCCATGGTGGACGACGAACTGAAGGCCGCCTTCGCCCAGGACGTCGTCTTCCTCCGGCAGTCCGGACTCCGCCCCGTCGTCGTGCACGGCGGCGGCCCCCAGATCAGCGCCGAACTCGAACGCCACGGCCTGACCAGCGAGTTCAAGGCCGGGCTCCGCGTCACCACGCCCGAGGCGATGGACGTCGTACGGATGGTCCTCGCCGGACAGGTCCAGCGCGAACTGGTCGGCCTGCTCAACGAGCACGGCCCGCTCGCCATCGGGATGACCGGCGAGGACGCCCACACCATCTCCGCCGTCAAACACCGCCCGGTGATCGACGGCGAACCGGTCGACATCGGCCGGGTCGGGGAGATCACCGCCATAGACACCGGCGCCGTCGAGGCGCTGCTGGCCGACGGCCGGATCCCGGTCATCTCCTCGATAGCGCGCGGCGCCGACGACGGCCACGTCTACAACGTCAACGCCGACACCGCCGCCGCCGCGCTGGCCGCCGCGCTCGGCGCCGAGACCCTGGTGGTCCTCACCGACGTCGAGGGCCTGTACGAGGACTGGCCCCACAGCGACGACGTGATCAGCCGGCTCACCGCCACCCAGCTGGAGACGCTGCTGCCGGAGCTGTCCAGCGGCATGGTGCCCAAGATGGAAGGGTGCCTGTACGCCGTGCGCAACGGCGTCACCACGGCCCGCGTCCTCGACGGCCGGGTCCCGCACGCGATCCTGCTGGAGATCTTCACCGACGAGGGCATCGGCACGATGGTCGTGCCCGACGCCCCCGACCCCCACCACACGGCCCACCGCACGGGCCGCCCCATCGACCACCACACGACGCGCACCGCGGGAAGGGCGGCACAGTGAGCGGCAACCAGGAGCTGACCCGGCGCTGGCAGGGCGTCATGTCCGACAACTACGGCACCCCCGGACTCTCCCTGGTCCGCGGCGAGGGCACGCGCGTCTGGGACGCCGACGGCACCGCGTACACCGACTTCGTCGGCGGCATCGCCGTGAACGCCCTCGGCCACGCCCACCCGGCGATCGTGGACGCGGTCTCCCGGCAGATCGGGGTCCTCGGCCATGTCTCCAACCTGTACGTCGCCGAGCCCCCCGTGGTCCTCGCCGAACGGCTGATCCAGCTCTTCGGCCGGCCCGGACGGGTCTTCTTCTGCAACTCCGGCGCCGAGGCCAACGAGGCCGCGTTCAAGATCGGCCGGCTGACCGGCCGTTCCCGCATGGTCGCCGCCACCGGCGCCTTCCACGGCCGGACCATGGGCTCCCTCGCCCTCACCGGACAGCCCGCCAAGCAGACCCCCTTCCTGCCGCTGCCCGGCGATGTCACCCATGTGCCGTACGGCGACACCGAGGCCCTGCGCGCCGCCGTCACCGAGGAGACGGCCCTCGTCGTCATCGAGCCCATCCAGGGCGAGAACGGCGTGGTCGTGCCGCCCAAGGGGTATCTGGAGGCCGCCCGGGAGATCACCCGCGCCACCGGCACCCTCCTCGTCCTCGACGAGGTGCAGACGGGCGTCGGCCGGACCGGCACCTGGTTCGAGCACCAGGCCCACCAGGGCGTCGAACCCGATGTCGTCACCCTCGCCAAGGGGATCGGCGGCGGCCTGCCGCTCGCCGCCACCGTCACCTTCGGGCCCGCCGCCGAACTGCTCGCCCCCGGCCACCACGGCACCACCTTCGGCGGCAACCCGGTCGCCTGCGCCGCCGGGCTCGCCGTCTTCGACACCCTCGCCGCCGACGGCCGGCTCGACGAGGTCAAGCGGCTCGGCGAGAAACTCCGCGACGGTGTCGAGGGCCTGGGCCACCCGCTCGTCTCCCATGTCCGCGGCGCCGGACTGCTCCTGGGTATCGTGCTCACCGGGCCGTACGCACCGGCGGTGCGCCGGGCGGCCCAGGACGCCGGCTTCCTGGTCAACGCGGCCGCCCCCGACGTCGTACGGCTGATGCCCCCTCTGATCATCGGCGACGGCGAGGTGGACGCGCTCCTGGAGGCCCTGCCCGGCATCCTCGACACCGCGCACGGAGACGGAAAGCCCTGAGAAATGAGACGACGACGATGACCGACGCCCGGGAAGCGGAGTACGGCGGGCCGTCCGTACCGCAGACCAGAACCGCCCGCCACCGCCGGATCGTCGACATCCTCAACCGGCGGCCGGTGCGCTCCCAGAGCCAGTTGGCCAGAGTGCTCGCGGACGACGGGCTGAGCGTCACCCAGGCGACGCTCTCCCGCGACCTGGACGAACTGGGCGCCGTCAAAATCCGCAACACCAACGGCGAGTTGATCTACGCGGTCCCCAGCGAGGGCGGCTTCCGCACCCCGCACGCCCCGCTGGGGGAGTCCGCGAAGGAGGAGCGGATGCGCCGCCTCGCCGGGGAACTCCTGATCTCCGCCGAGGCCTCCGCCAACCTCGTCGTCCTGCGCACCCCGCCCGGCGCCGCGCAGTTCCTCGCCTCCGCCATCGACCAGGCCGAACTGAGCGCCATCCTGGGCACGATCGCCGGGGACGACACCCTGATGCTGATCAGCCGCGACCCGGCGGGCGGCCAGGCTCTCGCGGACCACCTTCTGAAGCTGGCCCAGAACGACCGCTGAGGGGCGGCGCCGGTGGGTGCTGCGGTTGCCGCTCAACCGCCGTACGGGCGGCCCCGGTTCACCCGGAGCCGCCCGTACGCCGTCACCCGCGCCGCCCGTTCAGGCGGCCACCGCGGCGACATGGCGGTGGAAGCCGCTGGTCGCCCAGGTCTCCCCGTACGGTGTGACCGCGAAGCCCTCCGTGCCGGGCAGCGACTCCAGCCACTCCCGGGCCGGTTCACCCATCGCGTACGCCGCCGTCGCCCGGGTGTCCGCCACCGTGATGCCCTCCTGGCAGACCACCGTCACCGAGGCCATGCCGTCCGCCGGGGCCTTCCCCGTGTGCGGGTCCAGCACATGGCAGCCGCGCTCCGCCGGGCCCGAGGTGGCCACCCCCAGCCCCGTCCCGGTCTCCACCACCGTGGCCAGCTCGCCGGGGCGGAGCGGGTCCGCGATCCCCACCCGCCAGGGCCCGCCCAGCAGTTGGATGTCGCCGCCGCCGTTGAGGCAGACCGAGGAGGCCCCGGAGGAGGCGATCATCCGGGCCGCGCGCTCCACCGCCCACCCCTTCACCAGACCCGTCGGGTCGACCCCGCCCGCGTACCGCGCCGTGAACCACCCCGCGCTCTCCCGCTCGGCCTCCGCACAGAGGTCGAGGACCTCCACGACCTCCGTGATGCAGTCGGAGAGCGTCAGCTCCCCCCGGTTCAGCCGGGATATCTGGCTGTCCTCGCGGTACGTCGAGAAGATCTCGTCGGCCCGGTGCAGCGAGGCCACCGCGGCCTGGAGCCCCGCCCGTACCCGGGGCCGGTCCCGCACCCCCCGGATGTCGAACGAGAAGACCGTGCCCATCGACTCCTCGACATGGCGCAGCCGCGCCGTCTCCCGGGCCATCACAGGCCCGCCTTGTCGAGCGCGCTCTGGAGCGATTCCTGGTACCCCTTGCTGGTGTAGCTGGCGCCCGAGACCGCGTCGATCCGCGCGCTCTGCGCCGTCACCGCCGCCTGGTCGAGCTGCGGCACGGCGTTGGCCGTCACCGACTGGGAGCGGGCGTCCCCGTCCGGCGCCCGGACCGCCTCGGACTTGGTGACCTTGCCGTCCGCGACGGTGATCCGCACCTGGACCGGGCCGTACTGGGTGTCGACCGTGCTGCCGAGCACCGTCGTCGGCCCGCCGGAGCCGGCGGGCGGCGCCTCGCCGGACCCCGTGCCCGTACCGGTACCGTCGCCGGAGCCCGCCCCGCCGTCGGCCCCCGCCTCCGCCCCCGTACCGCCGTCGGCGCCCGCGCCCGCGTCGCCGCCCGTCGCCGGGCCGCCCGCCTCGACCGTGCCGCCACCGCCGCCGTCGCCCGCCTTGTCCAGGGCGCTCTGGAGCGATTCCTGGTACCCCTTGCTGGTGTAGCTGGCGCCCGAGACCGCGTCGATCTGCGCGCTCTGCGCCGTCACCGCCGCCTGGTTCAGCTTCGGCACCGCGTCCGCGGTGATCGACTGGGAGCGGGCGTCCGCGTTCGGCGCCTGCACCGCCTCCGCCCGCGCGATCTTCCCGTCGGCCATGGTCAGCCGGACCTGCACCGGGCCGTACTGGGTGTCCACGGCGTCCCCGAGGAGCGTCTGCCCGCCCGCGCCGCCCTCCGCCCCCGCCGCCGCACCGGGCGCGGAGCCGGGCGGCCCCGCCGCCCCGACCACCGCGGAGCCGCCCGGCTGCTTCAGCGCGAGCAGCAGGACGATCCCCGACGCGGTCGCGGCGACACCGATCATGATCCGCCGGAGCGGATGCTTCCTCTTCACCGGCTGCCTCACATTTCGAAGGACTCGTGATGGATGCGCCGGGCGGGCACGCCCGCCTCGCGCAGGGCTTCGTACGATTGACGGGCGAGCCCCGCGGGCCCGCACATGTAGACGTCGTGGTCATCGATGTCCGGCAGCAGCTCGCGCAGCCGCTGCGGAGTGATCTCGGGCCGCACCCCGTCGGGGCCGTTCACCGCGTACAGCAGCCGCGCCCCGCGCGCCGATGCGATCTGCCGCAGCTCGCTCCAGAGCGCCAGGTCCTCGGTCTTGCTCGCCCGGTACAGCAGCGTCAGATCGCCCGGCTCGCCCGGCAGCGTCTCGAAGAGCGCCCGCATCGGGGTGATCCCGGCGCCGCCCGCGATCATCAGCACCTTCTCCTTGCTCCGCCGCCCCGCCGTCAGCGCCCCGTACGGGCCCTCCGCCCAGATCCGGGTGCCGGGTTCGAGCCGGGCCAGCGCCTCGCTGTGCTCCCCGTTCGCCTTCACGGTGATACGGAGCAGATCCGGCCTCGGCGGCGCGGACAGCGAGTACGGGTTGGAGCTCCACCGCAGCCCGTCGGTGAGGAACCGCCAGCGGAAGAACTGGCCCGGCTGCGCCCCGATCCGGTGCAGCCGGCGCCCCGTGATCAGCACGGAGACCACCCCCGGCGCCTCGTACACCGTCGAGTCGACGCGCATCCGGTGCCACAGGTTGAGCCGGACCGGGGTCAGCACCCGGTACCAGAGGAGCAGCGCCCCGGCCGTCGCGTACAGCACGTACCAGACGGTCCGCGCGGTGGCGTCGCCGACGAACTCGGCGCCGGTGGCGAGCTGGTGCCAGAAGGTCAGATAGACCCCGGCGTAGGTGAGGAGATGCAGGTAGTACCAGGTCTCGTACCGCATCCTGCGCCGCACCATCCCGGCCGACACCCCGCCGACCAGGACCAGCAGCACCGTCCCCACCGTCGCCTCGATCATCCGGGGGAACTCCGTGACCACGCTGATGGTCTGCGCCACGATCGGGGAGTTCGCCTGGACCGCGTACCCCCAGACCGTCAGCACCACATGGACGATCACCAGGCTCACCGCGTACCGGCCGCACACCGCGTGCCAGCGCGTCACCCGGTCCGAGCCGACCCGCCGCTCCAGCGCGGGCACCCGCGCCATCAGCAGCACCACGATCGCGATCAGATAGCCGCCCAGCAGCCCGGTGAGCCGGCCGCCGCCGATCAGCCACTCGGCCATGGCCATGTGGACGACCGGCGTGTTCAGCCACCACAGCGTCATGACGGCCGCCGCGCCCGCCCACCCCGCCACCAGCAGCGGCAGCGCGCCCGACCGCTGGGGGCTGATGGCGCGCATGGTCTGCCGTCTGGCGGCCCGCCCGTTCTGCATCATCGCCACGGAACTGACACCTCAACTCTCCTCCGTGCCTGCCGATACGGATGGGAGCGACGGCGGGTTCAACGGCGGCGAAAGATGAGAGCGAGCTGTGGCTCAGGGGCGGGGGACGGGGCGGCTCACCGGCTCAGCGGCTCACCGGTTCACGGCTGACCGGCGGGTGACGGCGGTCAGCGCCGTCGGCCCGTCCGCCGTGCCGATCGCGATATGCGGGGCGCGGGCCGGTTCCGCCCACTCCAGCACGGCGCGCATCGCCTCGGCGGGGACCGAGACACACCCGGCCGTCGCGCCGGCCCCGTCGACATGGAGGAAGATCCCGGCGCCCCGGCCGCGTACCGGGCGGTCGTAGTTGTAGCCGATGACGAGGGCGAGGGAGTACTGCGTCGGGTATTCCGCCAGCCGCTCCGCCTCGGTGGGCCGGCAGTCCGCGGGGAGCGGCTCCACCCAGCGGTTGTACCGGCTCGACCCGTTGTCCTGGCACCACCAGGACTCCTCGGTGACCGGGCGGTAGCCGTACCGGGTCCCCTCCGGCGCCGGTGCGGTGCCGAACGCGTACCGCAGGCCGTACACGCCGGTCGGGGTGGTGGAGGTGCCCTGGACGCGGGTGGCGCCGTCGGTGAGCCCGCCCGCGCCGAAGCGCGCCGGGGCGGACCCGGCGGCCACCCAGCGCCCGCCGCGCCGGTCCCACCAGGTGAGCCGCCCGGTGGTCGACCCGGTGCCGGGCGCCTCGGCGGTGAGGAGCTGGCTGCCGCCCCCGGTGTCCGCCATCCGCTCGGGCAGCGGGGCGTCGGCGGTGGCGTCGGTGGTGGCGGTGGTACGGGCGGAGGCCGGCCCGGTGGTGAGGGCGAGCAGGACGGCGGCGGCGGCGGACGCGGCGAGGGCACGGGCGGTACGGGCGGTACGGCGGGTACGGGGCATGGCCAGGACCGTACGGGGCTCCCCGCGCCCGGGCCTCCCGGGAAGGGCGGCGCTGGGCCGAACGCGGGGCGTATTCAGCCGCCGGGCCCTCGCGGAGCCGCACCGGGTCCGGGTACGGCGGAACGCCGTCGTGGCGCGGCGGCCACGGCGGCGTCCCGGTCGTCCGTACGGTCCGACGCGTCGGGTCGGACGGGCCTTACGTACGGGCCTTACGTACAGGTCAGTTCAGGGTGCACTCGGCGAGCGCGTCGAGGCCGGCCGGCTTCTCGGCGGTGCGGCCGATGGCGGTGGCCATGCGGTTGATGGTGGCGACGCGCTTGTCCTTGAGGGGGCCGAGGATGGCGTTCTGGACGAAGTTGGGGCCGCCCTGGCCGACGGTGTCGACGATGCGCTGGTTGGCCTCGGAGATCTGGGTGTTGAGGAGGGCGAGGTTACGGTCGATCTCGGCCTGTGCGGAGGCCGGGACGGCGGGCAGCGAACCCGCGACATCCGGGCAGTTGACCGTACCGGCGGCGCCCGTGTTCCCGTTCCCCGCGTTGCCCGCACCGGCGTTCCCGGCGTTGCCCTCGTTCCCCGCGCCCGTGTCCCCGGCGTTCCCGGCGTCTCCGGCGTTGCCCGCGTTCCCGGCGCCGTTCCCGGCGTCCCCGGCGTTCTCGCCGCCTCCGGCGTTCCCGGCGTTCCCCGCCCCCGCGTTCCCGCCGCCCGCGTTCAGGGTGCACGCGGCGAGCGCGTCCAGACCCACCGGCTTCTCGGCGGTGCGGCCGATGGCGGTGGCCATGCGGTTGATGGTGGCGACGCGCTTGTCCGTCAGCGGGCCGAGGATGGCGTTCTGGACGAAGTTCGGGCCGCCCTGGCCGACCGTGTCCACCAGCCGCTGGTTGGCCTCGGAGATCTGGGTGTTCAGGAGCGCGAGGTTACGGTCGATCTCGGCCTGCGCGGAGGCCGGCACCGCGGGCAGCGAACCCGCGACATCCGGGCAGCTGATCGTGCCGGGCGAAGCCGTCGGCGCGGCGCTGTCGCCCTCTCCGGCCATGGCGTTGCCGACGATCACGGCACCGGACAGCACCACAGCGGCGGCGCCGCCGGCGATCAGGACGCGGCGCTTGTTGTACTTCGGAAGAGCCCTGGACATGCGGAAACCTCACTCGGATAAAAAATGCGGCGGAGGGCCGCCCGGTGGGGGCCGGACGGCTCGACCTGGAGTGCTGCAACGCGGCGCCTGCGTTCGGAGAGGTGTACGGGGCGATGCCGTCCACCGTTCAACCGTCACTCCGATTTCATCGGGCTTCCTCACGCCTCTCATCGAGATTGACGAAACATACGGAGGGATGCATACTTATGCCCATCAGTGAATGCACCGTAAGGAGAAACCCGTGACCGAGCGCGTCGTACTCGCCTACTCGGGCGGCCTGGACACCTCCGTCGCCATCGGCTGGATCGCCGAGGAGACGGGCGCCGAGGTCATCGCCGTCGCCGTGGACGTCGGCCAGGGTGGCGAGGACCTGGACGTCATCCGCAAGCGCGCGCTCGCCTGCGGTGCGGTCGAGGCGGAGGTCGCCGACGCCAGGAACGAGTTCGCCGAGGAGTACTGCCTCCCGGCGATCAAGGCCAACGCCCTGTACATGGACCGCTACCCGCTGGTCTCCGCCCTCTCCCGGCCCACCATCGTCAAGCACCTCGTCGCCGCGGCCAAGAAGCACGGCGCCGGCACGGTCGCCCACGGCTGCACCGGCAAGGGCAACGACCAGGTGCGGTTCGAGGCCGGGATCACCGCGCTCGGCCCCGACCTGAAGTGCATCGCCCCGGTCCGTGACTACGCGATGACCCGGGACAAGGCGATCGCCTTCTGCGAGGCGAAGAACCTCCCGATCGCGACCACCAAGAAGTCCCCGTACTCCATCGACCAGAACGTCTTCGGGCGCGCCGTCGAGACGGGCTTCCTGGAGGACATCTGGAACGCCCCGATCGAGGACGTCTACGAGTACACCTCCAACCCGGCCACCCCGCGCGAGGCCGACGAGGTGGTCATCTCCTTCAAGGCGGGCGTCCCGGTCGCCATCGACGGCAAGCCCGTCACCGTCCTCCAGGCCATCCAGCAGCTCAACGAGCGGGCCGGCGCCCAGGGCATCGGCCGGATCGACATGGTCGAGGACCGGCTCGTCGGCATCAAGTCCCGGGAGATCTACGAGGCCCCCGGCGCCATCGCGCTGATCACCGCGCACCAGGAGCTGGAGAACGTCACGGTCGAGCGCGAGCTGGCCCGCTACAAGCGGCAGGTCGAGCAGCGCTGGGGCGAGATCGTCTACGACGGCCTCTGGTTCTCCCCGCTCAAGCGCGCCCTGGACGGCTTCATCGACGAGGCCAACCAGCACGTCACCGGCGACATCCGGATGACCCTGCACGGCGGCCGCGCCGTCGTCACCGGCCGGAAGTCCGACGAGTCGCTGTACGACTTCAACCTCGCCACCTACGACTCGGGCGACACCTTCGACCAGTCCAAGGCCCAGGGCTTCATCGAGATCTTCGGTCTTTCCTCCAAGATCGCCGCCCGCCGCGACCTCGCCTGATCTGCCTCGTTATCCGTACGACGGCCGCGTTCCCGTCTCCTCCACGGCGGGGCGCGGCCGTGCTCGTTCCCGCTTCTTCCCGCTTCACGAACGCTTCACGAACCCTCCAAGGAGTTCCGCAGTGAGCAGCAACAAGGGTGACGTCCGGCTCTGGGGCGGACGCTTCGCCGACGGCCCCTCGGACGCGCTGGCCGCCCTGTCCGCGTCGGTGCACTTCGACTGGCGGCTCGCGCCGTACGACATCGCCGGCTCCCGCGCCCACGCCCGCGTCCTGCACAAGGCGCGGCTGCTCACCGCCGACGAACTCACCCGCATGATCGCCGGGCTCGACCAGCTGGAGGCGGATGTCGCCGACGGCTCGTTCACCGGCACCGTCGCCGACGAGGACGTCCACACCGCCCTGGAGCGCGGCCTCCTGGAGCGGCTCGGCCCCGACCTCGGCGGCAAGCTGCGGGCCGGCCGCTCCCGCAACGACCAGGTCGCCACGCTCTTCCGGATGTACCTGCGGGACCACGCCCGGATCATCGGCGGGCTGATCGCCGACCTCCAGGACGCGCTGGTCGGGCTCGCCGAGGCGCACCCGGACGTCGCCATGCCCGGCCGTACCCACCTCCAGCACGCCCAGCCCGTCCTCTTCGCCCACCATGTGCTCGCCCATGTCCAGAGCCTCTCCCGGGACGCCGAGCGGCTCCGCCAGTGGGACAAGCGCACGGCGGTCTCCCCGTACGGCTCCGGCGCGCTCGCCGGTTCCTCGCTCGGCCTCGACCCCGAGGCGGTCGCCGCCGACCTCGGCTTCGAGCGCGGCTCGGCGGGCAACTCGATCGACGGCACCGCCGCCCGGGACTTCGTGGCCGAGTTCGCCTTCATCACCGCGATGACCGGCGTCAACCTCTCCCGGATCGCCGAGGAGATCATCCTCTGGAACACGAAGGAGTTCTCCTTCGTCACCCTCCACGACGCGTTCTCCACCGGCTCGTCGATCATGCCGCAGAAGAAGAACCCGGACATCGCTGAGCTGGCGCGCGGCAAGTCCGGGCGGCTGATCGGCAATCTGACCGGGCTGCTCGCCACATTGAAGGCGCTCCCGCTCGCGTACAACCGCGATCTCCAGGAGGACAAGGAGCCGGTCTTCGACTCCTGCGACCAACTGGAGGTCCTGCTCCCCGCCTTCACCGGCATGATGGCCACGCTGACCGTCAACCGGACGCGGATGGAGGAGCTGGCCCCGGCCGGGTTCTCGCTCGCCACGGACATCGCCGAGTGGCTGGTCCGCCAGGGCGTGCCGTTCCGGGTGGCGCACGAGGTCGCGGGGGAGTGCGTCAAGGAGTGCGAGTCGCTCGGCGTCGAGCTGGACGAGCTGACCGACGAGCAGTTCGCCAAGATCTCCGAGCACCTCACCCCGGACGTCCGCTCGGTCCTCAATGTGGCCGGCTCGCTCGCCTCCCGCAGCGGACGCGGCGGTACGGCGCCCTCCGCCGTCGCCACCCAGCTCGCCGAGGTCAAGGCGGACCTGGTGATCCAGCACGCCTGGGCCACCGCGAAGAAGTAGCCGCCCGCCGTCCGCGCCGAACGCGTGCGGAACGCCCTACCGCGCCGCCGCCCACTCCGCGAGCGCCTCGAAGTCCGGCCGGGTCAGCCCGGTGCCGGGGTCGACGTACCGGAGCAGGGCGGCGGCGCCGTGTTCCCGCTCCACCCACTCCCGGTCGTACGGGGTGACCTCGTCGTCGACCCAGGCGAACGGCCGCCCGGCCGCGTACTCCACCACGTACGGCGTCTTCCAGAAGATCCCGGGGGCCGCCTGCCCGCGCCGCTCGGGCCAGCGGATGTACGGCAGCTCGGGCAGGCCCAGCACCGGACCGATCCAGATGTTGGCGTCCGCCTCCCAGGTGGTCGCCCAGACCAGCTCGTACCGGCCGGCGAGGGCCCGCAGCTCCGCGCCGTGCGCCGGGTCGAGCAGCACGGTCAGCGGCCGGGGGCCGGTCCAGGCGGCGGGGCGCATCACATGGGCCGTGTAGCCGTACGGGGGCCGGGGGTCGCCCAGGGCCCCGTACGGGTTGAGCGGGCCGTCGACGTCGATCAGCAGCAGCGGTCTCCGGTCTCCCATCGGCCCGGCCCCTTCCCGGCGCGTGGTCCCGATACGCGGTCCCGGGTACGTGCCTGTCCATCCCGGCGGCGAAATATGCACCGGCGTCCGGACCGGCGCCCCTCTCTGCCTGGATCCCCGTCCGGATCCCCGTCCAGCTCTCCGGCTGGTAGATCATCGTATCGAATGAGGCATTGCTGTCTCATTCTGGTTATGGTTGCCTCATGACCATGGACCGTGACCAGGTGCTGCGCACCGCCGCCGCCCTGCTCACCCGCAAAGCGACCGCCACGATGGACGAGGTCGCCCGCGCCGCCGGGATCGGCCGCGCCACCCTCCACCGCCACTTCGCCGGGCGGGACGCGCTGATCAGGGCGCTGGAGGCGCTGGGCCTGCGTGAGCTGGAGGCCGCGCTCGACGAGGCCGGGCTCGACGAGGGCCCCGCCGACGAGGCGGTGCGCCGGCTCCTCGTACGGGTCGAGCCCGCCGCCGGGCTCCTCGCCTTCCTCATCACCGAGAACCAGCTCTTCGAGGGCGAGGTCGACAAGGGCTGGGACCGGATCGACGCCCGGATCTCCGCCCTCTTCCGGCGCGGCCAGCGGGAGGGCACCTTCCGGATCGACCTCAGCCCGGCCTGGCTGACCGAGGCGCTGTACGGACTCATCGGCGCCGGGGCCTGGGCGATCCAGGACGGCCGGGTCGCCGCCCGGGACTTCCCTTACATGATCGCCGAGTTGCTGCTCGGCGGGGCACGGCGGAGCGTGGACACATGACGAGCACCCACCCGGCCGCGACGGGCAGCGAGCCCCAGCCCAGGCCGGAGCGGTGGATCGCGCTCGCCGTGCTCGTCCTGGCGGTGCTGCTGGTCGCCGTGGACGCCACCGTCCTCGGCCTCGCCACCCCCTTCCTCAGCGAGGACCTCAAGCCCTCCAGCACCCAGTTGCTCTGGATCGGCGACATCTACTCCTTCGTCATCGCGGGCCTGCTGGTCTCGATGGGCAGCCTCGGCGACCGCATCGGCCGCAAGAAGCTGCTGCTGACGGGCGCGGTCGCGTTCGGCGGCATCTCCGTGCTCAACGCCTACGCGACCAGCCCCGAGATGATGATCGTGGCGCGGGCGCTGCTCGGCGCCGCCGGCGCCACCCTGATGCCCGCCACGCTCGCCCTGATCCGCCATCTCTTCCACGACCCCCGCGAACGCAGCCTCGCCATCGGCATCTGGGGCGCGATGGCCTCGGCGGGCGCGGCGGTGGGACCGGTCGTCGGAGGCTTCCTGCTGGAGCACTTCTGGTGGGGATCGGTGTTCCTGATCAACCTGCCGGTGATGGCGGTGCTCGTCCTCGTCGGCCTGCGCACCCTCCCCGAGTCCAAGGACCCGGCCCCGGGCCCCTGGGACCTGCTCAGCGTGGCGCTCTCGCTCATCGGCATCGTCGGCGTCGTGTACGCGGTCAAGGAGGCCGCCGCGCACGGGGCGGGCGCGGAGGTCGCCGTGACCGCGGTGGCCGGGGTGGCGGCGCTCTGCTGGTTCTGGCGCCGCCAGCTCACCCTGCCCGCACCGCTGCTGGATGTGCGGCTCTTCCGCCACCGGGGCTTCTCCGGCGCCGTACTCGCCGATCTGCTGACCATCCTCGGTCTGTCCGGGCTGGTCTTCTTCCTCTCCCAGTTCCTCCAACTGGTGCAGGGGCGCGGCCCGCTGGAGGCCGGTCTCGCCGAACTGCCCGCCGCCGTCGGGGCGGTGACCACCGGACTGCTCGCGGGGCGGGCCGCGCGCCGGTTCTCCGTACGGGCCGTGGTCTCCGGGGGGCTCGCGGCGATCGGCGTACCGCTCGCGGTGATGACCGGGCTGAGCCACTCCACCGGCTATCCGCTGCTGGGGGCGGTGCTGCTGCTCGTCGGGGCCGGAGCGGGCTTCTCGTTCACCGTCACGGCGGACGTGATCCTCTCCAGCGTCCCCAAGGAGCAGGCGGGCGCCGCCTCCGCGGTTTCGGAGACGGCGTACGAACTGGGCGCCGCGCTCGGTATCGCCCTGCTCGGCTCCGTCGTCACCGGGGTCTACCGCGACTTCCCCACCCCGCCGGGCGTCGCCGCCGCCACCGCCGCCGAGGCCCACCAGTCGCTGGGCGGCGCGGTGGACGCCGCCGCCACCCTCCCGCCCCAGGCCGCGGCGGAGCTGCTCGCGGCGGCCAGGGACAGCTTTGTCGAGGGCCTGCGGCTCGCGTCGGGGGTGGGCGCGGCGGTCCTGCTGGCGACGGCGGTGGCCGCCTGGTTCCTGCTCAAGGGTCAGCGGCTGGCGGAGGGCGCGGAGCCCCGGCCGGAACCTCCGGCGTGACCGGTCCGCGCGGACCGGGCCGGCGGCAGGTCCGCGCGGAAGACGGCCGGGCCTACGCCGCCTTCGCCTTGGTGGCGTAGACGTCCACGTACTCCTGCCCCGACAACTCCATCACCTCGGTCATCACCGAGTCCGTCACCGCGCGCAGCACATAGCGGTCCCGGTCCATCCCCTCGTACCGGGAGAACTCCATCGGCTTGCCGAAACGCACCGTCACCTTGCCGAAGCGCGGCATGCCCGTCCCCTTCGGCTGGAGCTTGTCCGTGCCGATCATCGCGAACGGGACCACCGGCGCGCCCGTCATCAGCGTCAGCCGCGCGATCCCCGTACGCCCCCGGTAGAGCCGGCCGTCGGGGGAGCGGGTGCCCTCCGGGTAGATGCCGAAGACCTGGCCGCGCTCCAGCACCCCGCGCCCGGTCATCAGCGCGGCGACCCCGCCCCGGCCGCCGTCCCGGTCGACCGGGATCATGCCGACGCCGGTGAAGAACCAGGCCATCAGCCGGCCCTTGAGCCCCTTGCCCGTGACGTACTCGTCCTTGCCGATGAAGAAGACCTGACGGTCGCAGACGAGCGGCAGGACCATCGAGTCGATGAAGGTGAGGTGGTTCCCGGCGAGGATGACGGGGCCGCTCCCCGGGATGTGCTCGGCGCCCTCCACCCGCGTACGGAACATCAGGCGCATGACCGGCCCGAGCACTGCCTTGATGAGGGCGAAGCGGGACAACGGGTCCTCCGTGTCAGTGGTGCGGTTCTTCGGACGGTGGAGCTGTGGAGCGTTTGTTGGACGGCCGAGCAAATCCACGCAGTTGAGTACCGTACTCGCGGCCCGGGGGCGGCGCACATCCGGTTCACGGAGTGGATACGCACTGTTGACCCGCGTTTCCGGCACGTTCGTGTGATCGTCTCCCGTACGGAGGGGACAGCCGCCTACGCTCGGGCCCGCGTTGGACCGGTACGAACCGATCGAAGGAGCCTTCATGACACAGGGTGCGCGCAACACGCCGGGACGGCGGAGCGTACTGGGCGCGGCGGTGCTCGGCTCGGCGGCGGCCCTCGCCCTGCCCGCCACGGCCCACGCGGCCGAGCGCGGCACGGGCGGCCAGGGCGGCCCCGGCCACGGCAGGCCCGGCGCCCTCCCCGTGCCCACGATCATCGGCCACCGGGGCGCCAGCGGCTACCGCCCCGAGCACACCCTCGGCTCGTACCAGCACGCCCTGGACCTCGGCGCGCACGTCATCGAGCAGGACCTGGTGCCCACCAAGGACGGGCATCTGGTGTGCCGTCACGAGAACGACATCACCGCCACCACGGATGTCGCGGACCACCCGGAGTTCGCGAGCCGCCGGACCACCAAGACCATCGACGGGGTGAGCCTCACCGGCTGGTTCACCGAGGACTTCACGCTCGCCGAGCTGAAGACGCTGCGCGCCGTCGAGCGCATCCCGGGCGTGCGGCAGCACAACACCCTCTACAACGGCCGCTGGACGGTCCCCACCTTCGAAGAGGTGCTGCGCTGGGCCGACGAGCAGGGTCGCCGCCTCGGCCGCACCGTCTGGCTCTACACCGAGACCAAGCACCCCACCTACTTCCGGGGGATCGGCCTCGGCCTGGAGGAGCCCTTCGCCAAGCTGCTCCGCGCCTACCGCAGGGACCGCGCCGACTCCGCGATCTTCCTCCAGTCCTTCGAGCCG
Source organism: Streptomyces sp. NPDC093085 (assembly GCF_040683935.1). Taxonomy (NCBI): domain Bacteria; kingdom Bacillati; phylum Actinomycetota; class Actinomycetes; order Kitasatosporales; family Streptomycetaceae; genus Streptomyces; species Streptomyces sp. NPDC093085. The sequence goes on from NZ_JBFBFB010000010.1 coordinate 90,572, forward strand.
AGCAGCATGCGCCGGATGGCGAAGCTGGTCGACTCCCCGCGCATCGTCCTGCTCGACGCCGCCTCCTCCCGCCCCTGGGACTTCACCGCCACCGGCGACCCCAGGACCGTCGCCGACCTGGTCACGCCCGAGGGGCTGAAGTGGATCGCGTCCTTCGCGCAGGGCATCGGCCCCACGCTGGACCTGATCATCCCGAAGGACGCCACGGGCAGGCTCACCACGCCCACCACCCTCGTACGGGACGCGCACGCCCGGGGCCTGCTCCTCCACCCGTACACGCTCCGCGACGAGAACGCCTTCCTGCCCGCCGACTTCCGGCGCGGTACGGACCCGAACGCGTACGGCGACGCCTTCGGCGCGTTCCGGACCTACTTCGAACAGGGCATCGACGGCATCTTCACCGACAACCCGGACACCGGCCTGCTCGCCCGGGCGGACTTCGTCAGCCGCTGACCCCCGCATCCCCCGGTCGGGTGACTGCCCGGCCGGGGGGCAACCGTCCCCGGGCGCCCGGACGTCACGCGGGACATGACGCCACCGCGAGCCTCCGGGCCCCTCCTCGTACCCCTTCCGCCGGACGCTCCCGACGGCCCGGCGCACCGCCTCGTCCGCACCCTGCTCCCGCTGGTACGGGCCGAGGCGGCGGCGGAGGCCCCGGCGGCCGGGGTCGACGCGGGCGATCTCGAACAGGGCGCGTGGGTAAGGCTGCTGGAGCGGCCCCCGGGCACGGGCGCCCTCGGCGACCCGGCGCGCCGGGTGCGGGACGCCGTACGGGCCGAGGCGCGGCGGGCCCGGCGCACCGCCGCCAGGGAGCGGGCGTACCGCCATGAACCCGCCGCCGACGCCGAGTCGGACCCGGAGCGGATCGCGCTCCGCACCGACCGCGAGCGCGCGGTCCGCGCGGCCGTCGGCCGCACCCCGGGACGCTGCCCCGGTGTCCTGACCGCGATGCTCTCCACGAAGGACCTCACCTACCGGGAGATGGCGGGGGAGTTGGGTATGTCACAGGGCAGTCTGGGGCCGTTGAGATCGAGATGTCTGGGATGTCTGCGCAGAATGCTCGCCGCGGAGGTTGCGGCTCCTGAACGAAGGGGAAAGGAGCGGTAGACATCGGCGGACCAAGTGAGCGGGAGGCATGCACACATGGGCATGAGCGTGACCATCTCAGCGGCGGGTGCGCAGGACGCGGAGCAGATCCTCAAACTCCAGTACCTGTGTTACCAGAACGAGGCGGAACTCTACGGTGACTACACCATCGAGCCGCTGACCCAGACGCTCGACGGACTGCGGGCCGAACTCGCCGCCGGGCACGGCCTGGTGGCGCGCCTCGGGGACGAGGTGGTGGCCTCGGTACGGGGCAGCGTGGACGCGGACGGCACGGCCCGGATCGCCAAACTCATCGTCCATCCGAGGCTGCGCAGGCACGGCCTCGGCGGGCGGCTGCTCGACGCCATAGAGGTGCACTTCGCGGCGGAGCCGGCCGCGCGCCGCTTCCAGCTCTTCACCGGCCACCGCAGCGAGGGCAACCTGCGGCTCTACCGCAGCCGCGGGTACGCGCCGGTGGCGACGGAGCAGGTGGGGCCGAAGCTGCGGCTCGTCACCCTGGAGAAGCCGGCCGTCGACCGCGCGTACGCGGCCAGCGCCTGACGGGCGGGCGGAATCCTCACGGTCCGGTACGGACACGGACCGGCCGGTACGGATACAGGCCGGCCGGGGCCGGACGACGGACCGGCCGGGGCCGGACGACGGCCCCTAGGGAGCCTCAGGGGATTCCGCCTCCGCCGATGCCCGCCCGCGCAGCCAGACGATGCCCGTGACCGGCAGCAGGACCGGGATGAAGAGATACCCCATCCCGTAGTCGGACCAGACCGTGGCGTCCGGGAAGGCCGACGGGTCCACCAGCGTCCATGTCCCCACCGTCACCACCCCGATGAACTCGGCGGCACAGCACGCCAGCGCCACCCGGCGGGCCGCCTCGCCGCCGCGCACCAGGGCGTAGGTGATGAACGCGTAGACGACGGCCGCCACGGCCGAGAGCGAGTAGGCCAGCGGCGCGCGGTCGAACTCCGTGGCGATCTGGTACGCCGAGCGCGAGACCGCGCCCACCGACATCACCCCGTACAGCCAGAGCAGCAGCAGCCCCGGCCCCTTGACCAGCCGGCCACGCGCCCCCGGTGTCCGCGACGCCTCGGCGCTCGTACGGGTACTCATACGGGTCAGCCTCCCCAGATGTCGTGCAGCCGCACTTCCAGCACCGCCAGGACGACCGCTCCGGCGGCGACCGTCGCCGAACCCCACCGGGTCCGCTCGCCCAGCGACAGGAACCCGGCCGCCGGCACCGCGAGCAGGGCGCCCAGCAGATACGAGACGAAGATGACCGTGGAGTCGGCGGGCCGGTCGCCGCCCGCCAGCCGGAAGATCCCCACCCCGAGCTGCGCCAGCGCCAGCAGCGACACCACCGCCATGCCGATGAAGTGCCAGTCCTTGGTGGGCTGGTCGCGATAGGCGGCATGGCCGCACCAGGCGGCGAGGACGAGCGCGGTCACGGAGACCGCGACCGTCAGGGCGACAAGCATGGGCTTGAGGGTATTACGGTGCGAAAGGCCCCCCTCGCCCGCCCCCGGCCGCCCCGCCGTGCGTACCGCCGTGCCGTACTGCCGCGCCTGCCACCGTGGTGTTGGCCACAGCGCCCGGCGCCCGCGGTCCGTGCCGGCACCCGGGCCGGACCCGGTCAGGACCGGTCCTCGCCCCCGCGCTACGCTGTATCGGTGCAGGTCAGGAAGGGTGCCGTGGGACGGCTCGGAGGCTCGGGGGAGCGCCGGGACGGAAGCGGGGCCTCCGTCAGGGCGTCCATATCGTGCGACGTTTTGTTCCGCTATTCGGACACTCGCCCGGAGGGCGTTCTGATGTCTGTTTTACTGGCCGCATGACCACGACGAGCTACCGCGCCCCCGCGACCGAGGCGAACATGACGCCCGGTGCTCGTTGTCTGTGTCGAATGTGCTCCCGCTGAGGGTCCCCGCCCCGCACGCTCGCGCCCCGAAGCGAGCAGCCCCGCCCCGCGCGCCCGCGCCCGGCCGGGCCCACCCCGCCCCGTGACCCCGCCGCACCCCGGTCACCCACCGCTCCGGCGTCCCGCGCGGCACCGACCCATGCCCCGTGCCCGGCGTACCCCTTCGCCGCGCACTCGACAGTGACGGAAACCCCTGTGATCACCACCAAGGGCCTGACGAAGGTCTACCGGTCCGCGCACGCGCGCGACCGTGAGGTCACCGCGCTCGACGGCGTCGACCTGCATGTCCGCGAGGGCGAGGTCTACGGCGTCGTGGGCCGCAGCGGCGCCGGCAAGTCCTCGCTGATCCGCTGCGTCAACCTCCTCGAACGCCCCACCGCCGGCACGGTCACCGTCGACGGCCGGGACCTCACCGCGCTCGCCGGACGGGGCCGCCGGGCCGGCCGGGAACTGCGCCGCGCCCGCAGCTCGATCGGCATGGTCTTCCAGCACTTCAACCTGCTCTCCTCGCGCACCGTCAAGGACAACATCGAACTCCCGCTGGAGATCCTCGGCGTCAGCGGCGCCGAACGCTCCCGCCGCGCCCTGGAACTGCTCGACCTGGTCGGCCTCGCCGACAAGGCCAAGGCGTACCCCGCCCAGCTCTCCGGCGGCCAGAAGCAGCGCGTCGGCATCGCCCGCGCGCTGGCGGGCTCCCCGAAGGTGCTCCTCTCCGACGAGGCGACCAGCGCCCTCGACCCGGAGACCACCCGCTCCATCCTCCAGCTCCTGCGCGACCTCAACCGGCAGCTCGGCCTCACCGTCCTGCTCATCACCCACGAGATGGAGGTCGTGAAGACGATCTGTGACTCCGCGGCGCTGATGAGCCGGGGCCGCGTCGTCGAGTCCGGCACCGTCGGCGAACTCCTCGCCACCCCCGGCTCCCAGCTCGCCCAGGAGCTCTTCCCGGTGGGCGGCACCGCCTCCGCCCCCGGCCGTACGGTCGTCGACGTCACCTTCCACGGCGAGGCGGCCACCCAGCCGGTGATCTCCCAGCTCGCCCGGACCTACAACATCGACATATCGATCCTGGGCGCCGCGATGGACACCGTCGGCGGACGCCAGATCGGCCGGATGCGGATCGAACTCCCCGGCACGTACGCGGAGAACGTCGTCCCGGTCGGCTTCCTGCGGGAGCAGGGCCTCCAGGCGGAGGTGGTCGACCCGGACGAGACCGGGACCCCGGAGCCGGCCGCTCCCGAACCCACGGCCCCGGCCGACGCCGAGGCCGCCCCCGAAGCCCCGGCCAAGCCCCTCGCACCGGTGAAGGAAGATGCCAAGTGACCTGGTCGGAGATGCAGCCGCTGCTGGTCCAGGGGACCCTCGACACCCTCTACATGGTGCTCTGGTCCGCGCTCGTCACCGTCGCCGGCGGACTCCCGCTCGGCATTCTGCTGGTCCTCACCGACAAGGGCGGACTGCTCCGGAACGCCCTGGTCAACAAGGTCGTCGGGGTGATCGTGAACATCGGCCGCTCGCTGCCGTTCATGATCCTGCTGATCGCGCTGATCCCCTTCACCACCCTGGTCGTCGGCACCTTCATCGGCCCCACCGCCATGATCGTGCCGCTCGCGATCGGCGCCATCCCCTTCTTCGCGCGCCTGGTCGAGACGGCGATCCGCGAGGTCGACCACGGGCTGGTCGAGGCCGTCGAGGCGATGGGCGGCTCGATCCCCACCATCGTCCGCAAGGTCCTGCTCCCGCAGGCCCTGCCCTCCCTGGTCTCCGCCGTCACCACCACCCTCATCGTCCTCATCGGCTACTCGGCGATGGCGGGCGCCGTGGGCGGTGAGGGCCTCGGCTCCAAGGCCGTCACCTACGGCTTCCAGCGCTTCGAGAACGGCTTCATGATCGCCACGGTCGTGGTGCTCATCGCACTGGTCAGCGTCATCCAGCTGCTCGGCGACGGCGTCGTACGGCTGCTGGCCCGCCGAGGCCGTACCGCCACCTGACACCCGCCCGCAGAACCCCCTGCCCCCCGAGCCCCCCCGAGACCCCCCGCACCCCAAGAACGCCCGCACTCCTTGTCCGGGCCGACGTCACCCGCATCTCCCGAAAGAGGCACTCTTCGTGCGTACCACCCTCAAGCTCACCGCGACCGCCGCCGTCACCACGGCACTCGCCCTCGGCCTCAGCGCCTGCGGCACCTCCTCGGACCCGGGCTCCGGCGCCTCCCCGGCCGGTGCCTCGGCCGACGCCTCGAAGCCGCTGGTCGTCGCCGCGTCCCCGACCCCGCACGCCGACATCCTGAACTTCGTCAAGAAGAACCTCGCCGAGAAGGCCGGCCTCAAGCTGGAGGTCAAGGAGTTCACGGACTACGTCCTGCCCAACACCGCCACCCAGAGCGGCGAGGTCGACGCCAACTTCTTCCAGCACAAGCCGTACCTCGACGACTTCAACAAGAAGAAGGGCACCGACATCGTGCCCGTCGTCAATGTCGAGCTGGAGCCCCTCGGCCTCTACTCCAGCAAGATCAAGAAGCTGACGGATCTCAAGGCGGGCCAGACCGTCGCCATCCCCAACGACACCACCAACGAGGGCCGCGCGCTCAAGCTGCTCGCCGACAACGGTGTGATCACCCTCAAGGACGGCGCGGGCTCCGAGGCCAACCTCTCCGCCGTCAAGGACGCCAAGGGCCTGAAGTTCAAGGAGCTGGAGGCCGCCACCCTGCCCCGCGCCCTGAACGACGTGGACGCCGCCGTCATCAACGGCAACTACGCCATCGAGGCCAAGCTCAAGCCCGCCGAGGACGCCCTCGCCCTGGAGAAGGCCGAAGGCAACCCGTACGCCAACTTCCTCGCCGTCAAGCGCGGCAACGAGAAGGACCCCCGCGTCGTGAAGCTCGCGAAGCTCCTCAACTCGGACGAGGTCAAGAAGTACATCGACGACACCTACGACGGCTCGGTCATCCCCTCCTTCGGCGCGGCCGGCTGACCCGCCAAGTCACCGCCCCCGCCCCCTCCTTGCCCGCGCGCGCCCCGCACACACCGACACGTGTGCGGGGCACACGCATCTCCGCCGCCCCGGCCATGCGCATCTCCTCCGGATGTTGCATGCTGTGCCTTTACGACGGACTGAGGCATGGAGCTGGCATGACTACCACCTTCCCGGACGTCTCCATCTCCACGGAGCGGTTGGTGCTGCGCCCTTTCGAACTCACCGACATCCCGGCGCACATCGACATGATGAACGACGAGATGGTCACGGCCTGGACCTCCGTGCCCCATCCCTACACCCCCAAGGACGCCGAGGTGTGGGTCCGCAGAATCGCGCCCGGTGAGCGCCGGGCGGGACGCGGCATCGCCTTCGCCGTCCACGAGTTCCTGACCCAGCGCCTCGTCGGCGTCATCCGGCTGCGCAAGACCAACTGGACCGCGCGCGCCACCGAGGCGGGGTATGTCACCGCCTCCTGGGCGCGCGGCGAGGGATACGCCACCGAGGCCATGCTCGCCGTCGCCCAGTGGCTCTTCCGCGACATGCGGTTCGAACGGATCGAGGTGCGCACCGCCGCCGACAACACCGCGGCCCAGCAGGTCGCCCAGAAGATCGGCTGCATCAGCGAAGGAGTGCTGCGCAACGCCTGGATAGCGCGCTCCCAGACCGAGGACGGCGGCTGGACCGACATCCGGACCGACCTCATCGTCTGGAGCCTCCTCCCCGAGGACCTGGAAGGCATCTCCGCCCCGCTGGCGGACGCGGGCGGCCACGCCTCCCTCCGCGACTGGCGCTGACCCCGCGGTACCGCGTACGCGCCCCCACGCACCACCACCTCGTACGGCGCCACCCGCACCCCGTGATACACCCGCACCACTCCGGTACACCGCACCACTCCGGTACACCGCACCACTCCGGTACACCGCACCACCCGGTACGACCCCACCCGCGACAACCTTCGGGAGACTGACGACGATGGCCGACCGCGTCACGGTGATCGGCTGGGACGGCTCGCCCCTCACCGCCGCCGCCAGGTCCGCGCTCTCGGCCGCCACCCTGGTGGCCGGCTCCGCACACCACCTCGCCCTCCCCGAAGTGCCCCCGGGCGCCGAGCGGGTGCGGCTCGGCTCCATCGACCTGGCGGCCCGCAGGATCGTCGGCCACCGCGGCACCGCCGTCGTCCTCGCCGACGGCGACCCCGGCTTCTTCGGCGTCGTGCGCACCCTGCGCGCCCCCCAGCACGGCCTGGAGGTCGAGGTCGTCCCCGCGGTATCCGCCGTGGCCGCCGCCTTCTCCCGGGCCGGCATGGCCTGGGACGACGCCCAGATCGTCGTCGCCCACCGCCGTACGCTGCGCCGCGCCGTCAATGTCATCCGCGCCCACACCAAGGTCGCCGTCCTCACCTCACCGGGCGCCGGACCCGCCGAACTCGCCCTGCTCCTCGACGGCGTCCACCGCACCTTCGTCATCTGCGAGGAACTGGGCACCGAGCGCGAACAGGTCTCCGTCCTCACCTCCGACAAGGCCGCCGACCACGTCTGGCGCGACCCCAACCTCGTGATCGTCATGGGCGGCGTCGGCACCGCTCCGGCCCCCTCCGGCGGCTGGATCGCCGGCCGCGACCCCGGCTACCCGCCGGAGCACCGGGGCTGGGCGCTCCCCGGCCAGGAGTACGGCATCAACCTGGACGAGGGCGAGTCCACCTGGCTGCGCGCCGCCCAGCTCGCCCGGATCGGCCCCCGTACCGGCGACCTCATCTGGGACATCGGCTCCGGCAGCGGCGCGCTCGCCGCCGAGGCGGCCCGGTTCGGCGCCGCCGTGATCGCCGTGGACGACGAACCCGGCGCCTGCGCCAGCACGGCCGCCGCGGCCCGCCGGGCCGGCGTCCAGCTCCAGGTCGTCCAGGGCCGCGCGCCGCACGTCCTGGAACGGCTCCCGGAACCGGATGTCGTACGGATCGGGGGCGGCGGTGTCGATGTCGTCACCGCCTGCGCCGACCGCCGCCCCGAGCGCATCGTCACCCACGCCGCCACCCGCGACGAGGCCGAGGCGGTCGGAACGGCCTTGGCGGCAGGGGGATATGAGGTGGAGTGCGTCCTCCTCCAGTCCGTCGAACTCGACACCGGGGCCTGGACCGAGCGCGACCGCGCCGTTGTCTTCCTCGTCTCAGGACGGCGTCCGGAACCCGGTCCATGACCCTGCCGGGACCCGGCGCGAGGTAGGCTGGCCGATCGTTGTACCGCTGCCGGGCGTTCGTCGCTTCGTTCGTCAATGTCCGGAAAAGGGGCCCGTTTTGGGCCCTGATGTGGTAGAGCGACAACCGGGGGACGCGCAACGGGGCGCGGTCCACAGCAGGCCGTGGCGGATCCTCGCCACGGTGGTGCGAGCCCGCGCCGAGCCGTGCGACATACGGGGAGGCCGCGGGCCGATTCGTGCCGCGCGGCGCCCACGCTCGTTGTTCCTGACGGGCGCCGGACACCCGCCGCGGATCGGACGCCCGGACGCAGGGCCGAAGGAGCGGAAACACATGGGCGAGGGGTACGCATGACGGACACCGGCCAGGTCCCGGTCGAGGGACAGCCGGAGAGCGCGGGCACGGTGGAGCAGCCGAACGTCCCCGCCCCCGGCACGTACGCCTACCCGAACCCCGCCCAGCCCGCCGCCGAGGAAGAAGTACTGCTGATGCCGAGCGCGCAGGGCGGGTGGAGCGATCCCCAGGTCGTCCCCGCCGACCCGCACGCCGGCTACGCGCCGCAGGAGGGGTACGCGGTCTCCGACGCCTACGCCGCCGCCCCCCAGCAGGCGTACGGGGTCCCCGAGGGGTACCCCGCGCCCGACCCCTACGCCGCAGCGCCCGAGAGCTACCCGGCCTCCGGGGCCTACGCCGCCGCCCCCGCCCAGCAGTACCCGGGCGCCCCCGAGGCGTACGCCGTACCGGAGGGGTACGCGGCGCCCCCGCAGCCCCCCGTCCACCAGCAGATCCCGCACGCCGTGCCCCAGCAGGCGCCCCCCATAGAACAGCCGGCGCCGATGCCGGAGCCGGTGCCCCACCTCCAGGCCGTGCCGCAGGCGCCCGAGCCGTACGAGATCCCGGCGGCCGCCGAGGCCGCTGCCGCCCCGGTGGCCGTGGCGCCCGTCGCGGCCCCGGGGGCCCCGCAGGGGCAGGCCCAGGTGGCGGCGCAGGAGGTGGCCCAGGTGCCGGCCGAGGCGGCGCCGGCCGTCCCGGGGGAGGCGGCCCAGGAAGCGCCGGAGCAGCCCGTGGCGCCCGCGCCCGCCGCTCCCGCCACGCCGACCGGGCCCGAGGAGCGGCCCGCACCGGAGGCGGCCCAGCAGCCGGTCCAGCCCGTCCAGGAGACCGCCGTCCCCGCCGCCGAGACGGCGGGAACGGCGGCCCCCGGCACGGAGCCCGCCCCGGCGCCGGAGGTGCCGGAGGTGCCGCACCAGCCCGGCGCGCACGAGACCGGGGGCCGGGACTCCGGCGCGGTCGAGCCGAACGGCGTACGGGGCCCCGCGCCCGCCCAGGCCGCCACGCGCGCCCCGGCCACCGCGACCGCCTCGGCCCCGCCCCGCCGCCCGCTCCACATGGGTCCCCCGCTCCCCGACCCGACCGGCGGCGTGGTCCGCTCGCTGGCCGACCGGGGCCCGGCGGGACGCCCGAAGCAGGCGGTACGGGTACGCCCCCGCCCCCAGACCCCGCCCGTAGCCCCCGAGCCGGCGCAGCCCGCCGCCCCCGCGCCTGCCCCCGCCCCCGAGCCGGTCGCGGTGGCGGAGCCCGTGGCGGAAGCGGTCGCTGAGGCCGTCCCGGAGCCCGTGACGGTGGCCCCCGAGGCCCCCGCCACCCCCGGACCGACCCCGGAACCGGTGGCGGAGGAGACCCCGCAGCCCTCGGCAGCGCCCCCCGGACCGGAAGCGGTCCCGGAGCCGGAGCCGGTAGCGGTTGCGGTGACCGAGCCTCAGGAAGCCCCGGAGACCCCGGAGCCGGTGGCCCCCGTGGAGGTCCAGCAGCCCGAGCAGCCCGCCGCTGAGCCCGAGGCGGTCGCGGCGGCGGCCGAGGAGCCGGCGGCCCCGCAGGCGGAGCCCGCACCGGAGCCCGCACCGGAGCCCGTGGCCGAGCCGGTCGCGGTCGCCCTCGAACCCGAGCCGGAGCCGGAGCCCGTGGCCCCGCCCGTACCCGTATCGGAACCGGAACCGGAACCCGTGGCGGAGGCCCCCGCCGCTGAGTCGGCCCCCGCCACTGAGCCGGCCCCTGCCCCCGAGCCCGCCCCGGCCGCCGAGGAACTCCCGGCCCCGGCCCCTGCCCCCGAACCCGAGCCGGTCGCCGAGACGACCCCTGAGCCCCCGGCCCCCGTGGCGGACCCGGCCCCCGTGGCGGACCCGGCGCCCGAGCCCGAGCCCGCCGCCCAGGAGACCCCGCAGGAGGCGGTCCCCGAGGCCGAGCCGCAGCCCGCGATGGCGGCGGCGGTCGCGGAGCCGGCCCCCGAGGCAGCCCCCGACCTCCACCAGCAGGACCAGCAGGACCAGCAAGTTCAGGACAGCGACGAACAACCCCGGGCACGCGTCGAGGACCCCCAGGAAACCCACGAGGACCCCCAGGAACTCCACGAGGCCCAGGACCCCCAAGGCGTCCCTCAGCCCCAGGAAGTCACCGAGGTCCCCGAAGTCCCCGAGGTTGCCGAAGTCCCCGAAGTCCCCGAAGCCATCGAAGCCCCCGAGACCTCCGAGGTCCCCGAAGCCCCCGAGGCCCCCGAGATCTCCCCACTCCCCCCCGCCGCCTCCGGCTACGACGACGCCGAGCGGGACGCCGTCCTCCGGGTGATGCGCGAACGCCGCGACATCCGCAACGGCTTCCGCGCCGACCCCATCCCGAACGAGGTCCTCCTCCGCGTTCTGGAGGCCGCGCACACCGCGCCCAGCGTCGGCCACTCGCAGCCCTGGGACTTCGTCGTCATCCGCTCCGCCGAGACCCGGCGCGCCATGCACGAACTGGCGGAGCGGCAGCGCGACGCCTACGCCAAGTCGCTGCCCAAGGGCCGGGCCAAGCAGTTCAAGGAACTGAAGATCGAGGCCATCCTCGACACCCCGGTCAACATCGTCGTCACCGCCGACCCGACCCGGGGCGGCCGGCACACCCTCGGCCGGCACACCCAGCCGCAGATGGCCCCGTACTCCTCCGCGCTCGCGGTCGAGAACCTCTGGCTCGCGGCCCGCGCCGAGGGGCTGGGCGTCGGCTGGGTCAGCTTCTTCGACGAGCGCGAGATGGTACGGGCGCTCGGCCTGCCCGAACACCTCGAAGTCGTCGCCTACCTGTGTGTCGGGTACGTCGACGAGTTCCCCGCCGAGCCGGAACTGCTCCAGGCCGGCTGGTCCAAGCGGCGCCCGCTGTCATGGGTGGTCCACGAGGAGACGTACGGCCGCCGCGCGCTGCCCGGCGAGGACCCGCACGACCTGCTCTCGGAGACCATCGCCGGGATCCGTCCGCTCGACGCGAAGGCGCTCGGGGAGGCGTGGGAGCGCCAGAAACGGATGACGAAGCCGAACGGTGCCCTCGGGGTGCTGGAGATCATCTCGGCGCAGCTCAGCGGCCTCTCCCGGCTCTGCCCGCCCCCGATCCCGGAACCGGCCGCCGTGGCAGTCTTCGCCGGCGACCACGGGGTGCACGCCCAGGGGGTCACCCCGTGGCCCCAGGAGGTGACCGGCCAGATGGTCGCCAACTTCCTGGCCGGAGGGGCGGTCTGCAACGCCTTCGCGACCCAGGTGGGCGCGGAGGTCTGTGTGGTGGACGTGGGCGTGGCGGCCGACCTCCCCGCCACCCCCGGACTGCTGCCCCGCAAGGTCCGCGCCGGTACGGCCGACTTCACCGCGGGCCCGGCGCTGAGCCGCGAGGAAGTCCTCGCGGCGATCGAGGTGGGCATCGAGACGGCCCGCGACCTGGTGGCGGCGGGCAACAAGGGGCTGCTCACCGGTGAGATGGGCATCGCCAACACCACCGTGTCCGCCGCGCTGATCTGCGTCTACACCGGCCAGGACCCGGCCGAGATCACCGGCAGGGGCACCGGCATCAACGACGAGACACACGCCCGCAAGGTCGACGTGGTCCGCCGCGCCCTCGACCTCCACCAGCCCGACCCGGCCGACCCCATCGGCGTCCTCGCCGCGGTGGGCGGCCTGGAACACGCGGCCCTGGTCGGCTTCCTGCTGGGCGGCGCTTCGCTCCGTACGCCGGTCATCCTGGACGGAGTCAGCGCGGGCGCCGCCGCCCTGGTCGCCCGCGCGATCGCCCCGGAGGCCCTGGCCGCCTGCATCGCGGGCCACCGCAGCGCGGAACCGGGCCACGTGGCCGCCCTGAACAAACTGGGCCTGCGCCCCCTGGTCGACCTGGACCTCCGCCTGGGCGAGGGCACCGGCGCCCTCCTGGCCCTCCCGGTCATCCAGAGCGCGGCCCGGGCCATGCACGAGGTGGCGACCTTCGACTCGGCGGGAGTGACAGAGAAGTAGCCCCGGGCCCGCCCCTCCCCCCTCCCCGGCCCTCGCCTTCCCGCACCGCCGGGTACGGGGGTACGGAGGGTACGGGGCGGCCCGCCCCGGAGAGCCACCCCGTACCCGGGTCCGCCCGTACCCAGGCCCCGCCCCCTCGGACACCGCCTGCCCTCCGCCCTCGCCCACGGGACGTCCCGCCCCCGGCATCCGGAGCCCGACTCCGCCCCGTCCCCGACGCCGTTCCCACCCAGGGGCTGAGCCGGCGCCACAGCGCCCCCCCCGCACCCTCCGTACCCCCGCGCCGGGCGCCCCCGCCTGCCGGGCGCCCCCGGGCTCCGGGCGTCGCTTACGCTCCCACCCGCCGGGCCCCGAGCCCCCCGCCGCGTAAGCTGGAGCCTCCTGCCAGCAGCACCTCCAACCCCACCCCCATCAGCGTCTTCTCCCGTCCCGCCGCCCTAGGAGCCCCCGTCCCCATGGCCCAGCACGCCGACCACCCCGCCTACCCCGTCGGACTCCGTCTCTCCGGGCGGCGCGTCGTTGTCGTCGGGGGCGGCCAGGTCGCGCAGCGCAGGCTGCCGTCGCTCATCGCTGCGGGCGCCGACATCGTGCTGGTATCGCCCGCGGCGAAGCCCTCCGTCGAGGCCATGGCGGACGCGGGCGAGATCCGCTGGGAGCGCCGCCCGTACCAGGAGGGCGACCTCGAAGGCGCCTGGTACGCGCTCGTCGCGTCCAGCGACCCCGACGCCAACCGCACCGCCTCCGCCGAGGCCGAACGCGCCCGCGTCTGGTGCGTACGGAGCGACGACGCCGAGGCGGCCACCGCCTGGACCCCCGCGACCGGCCGGAGCGAGGGGGTCACCGTCGCCGTGCTCACCGGGCGCGACCCGCGCCGCTCCGCCGCCGTACGCGACGCCATCGTCGAACGGCTCGGCGAAGGCACCCTCGCCGCCCCGCACCACCGCACCCGTACCCGCACCCCCGGCGTCGCCCTCGTCGGCGGCGGCCCCGGCGACCCCGACCTGATCACCGTCCGGGGCCGCCGGCTCCTCGCCGAGGCGGATGTCGTCATCGCCGACCGGCTCGGCCCGCGCGACCTGCTGGCCGAACTCCCCCCGCATGTCGAGGTGATCGACGCCGCGAAGATCCCGTACGGCCGGTTCATGGCCCAGGAGGCCATCAACGCCGCCCTCATCGAACACGCCAAGGCGGGCAAGGCCGTCGTCCGCCTCAAGGGCGGCGACCCGTTCGTCTTCGGCCGGGGCATGGAGGAGGCGCACGCGCTCGCCGCCGCCGGTATCCCGTGTACCGTCGTCCCGGGCATCTCCAGTTCCATCAGCGTGCCGGGCGCCGCCGGGATCCCCGTCACCCACCGCGGTGTCGCCCACGAGTTCACCGTGGTCAGCGGTCATGTCGCACCCGACGACGAACGCTCCCTCGTCGACTGGGCCGCGCTCGCCCGGCTGCGCGGCACGCTCGTCCTGCTGATGGCCGTCGACAAGATCGGCGCCATCGCCCAGGCCCTCGTCACCCACGGCAGGCCCCCGGAGACCCCCGTCGCCCTCGTCCAGGAGGGCACCACCGCCGCCCAGCGGCGCGTGGACGCCACCCTCGCCACGGTCGGGGAGGTCGTACGCGCCGAGGAGGTACGGCCCCCCGCCGTCATCGTCATCGGCGACGTGGTCGCCCTCGGCGACGGCCGCTGACCCGACCACCCTCCCCGGCGCGCACCCCGGACCCGCACACCCCGCACCCCGGACCCGCACCCCACCCCCGACCAGGACAAGGGCAGTACCACCCGTGGCCGAACTCATCACCGTCGACGACCCCGACGACCCCCGTCTGCACGACTACACCGGGCTCACCGATGTCGAGCTGCGCCGCCGCCGCGAGCCCGCCGAGGGGCTCTTCATCGCGGAGGGCGAGAAGGTCATCCGCCGGGCCGGCCAGGCCGGCTACGCCATGCGCTCCCTGCTGCTCTCCGCCAAGTGGGTCGACCCCCTGCGCGACGTCATCGACAGCGCCGGGGCCCCCGTCTACGTCGTCGGCCCCGAACTGGCCGAGCGGGTCACCGGCTATCACGTGCACCGGGGCGCCCTCGCCTCGATGGCCCGCAAGCCGCTCCCCGACGTCACCGACGTGCTCCGCACCGCCCGCCGCGTCGCCGTCATGGAGGCCGTCAACGACCACACCAACATCGGGGCGATCTTCCGCAGCGCCGCCGCGCTCGGCATGGACGCCGTCCTGCTCTCCCCGGAGTGCGCCGACCCGCTCTACCGGCGCTCGGTGAAGGTGTCGATGGGCGCCGTGTTCGCCGTACCGTACGCACGCCTCGACGGCTGGCCCCGCGCGCTGGACACGGTACGGAGCGCCGGGTTCCGAGTCCTCGCGCTCACCCCGGACGAGCGCGCCGTCCCCCTGGACGCCGCGGCCCCGCACCGGATGGAGCGGGTCGCGCTGCTGCTCGGCGCCGAGGGCGACGGACTCACCCGGCGGGCGCTGGACTCCGCCGACACCTGGGTCCGTATCCCGATGGCACACGGTGTGGACTCGCTCAATGTCGGCGCCGCGGCGGCGGTCGCCTTCTACGCGGTCACCACGGGCCGCCCCGAGAACTGACCGCGCGCCACCCGAGCGCCGCTCAGAGCTGCTGCGCCGCCGCGATCCCCAGCGCGACGATCAGCGTCACGACGACGAACACGATCAGCCGCTGCCGCAGCAGCCGCGGATTCGCCGGGCGCAGCCGGGACTTCGTCCGGGTCCCCGGCGCCGGACGCCCCCCGGTACGGGACGCCCCCCTGGACGGCTCGCGCGACGGGTCCCGGGGCCGGGGCGGCCGGGTGGAGCCCGTACGACCGGAGGGGCCGGTACGGCCGGAAGCGCCGCCGGTACGGGCGGATCCGGCACCCCCGGTCCGGCCGGGGCCCGGACGCGGACCCGGGCCGTCCGGGGCCGTGCCGAGCCGGCCGCGTACCGCCTCGCGCTCCGTGTACCGCTCCGTCAGCCCGTCCGTCGCCGGTTCATGGCCCCGCGGCCGGTGGGCCGGCGGCCGGCTGTCGATCAGCCCCTGCGCCTCCCGCGCGGCGATCTCCTTCAGCCGCATCGAGAGCTGGAGGGTGCTGGGCCGCTCCTCCGGGTCCTTCGCCAGACAGGCCCGAACCAGCGGCGCCAGCGCGTCCGGCACCCCGTGGAGCTGCGCCTCCTCGTGGACCACCCGGTACAGCATCACCTCGGAGCTGCCATGGCCGAACGGCGAGTCGGCGGTCGCCGCGTACGCCAGCGTCGCGCCCAGCGAGAAGACATCCGTCGCCGGGGTCACCGCCGCGCCCCGCACCTGCTCCGGCGCGAGGAAACCGGGGGAGCCGACCGCCGTCCCGACATGGGTCAGGGTGGAGGCGCCGGTCGCCCAGGCGATCCCGAAGTCGATGATGCGGGGGCCCTTCGGGGAGAGCAGGATGTTCGACGGCTTCAGATCCCGGTGCACCACCCCGGCCTCGTGGACCGCGACCAGCCCCTCCGAGAGCGCCGCGCCCACCGACGCCACCTCGGCCGCCGGCAGCGGCCCCTCCTCGTTGACCCGGTCGTGCAGCGAAGGACCCGGTACGTACTGGGTGGCGAACCACGGACGGTCCGCGTCCAGATCCGCGGCGACCAGCCGGGCCGTGCAGCCGCCCCGGATCCGCCGCGCCGCGGAGACCTCACGGGCGAACCGCGACCGGAACTCCTGGTCCTCCGCGAGATCGGGCCGGATCACCTTCAGCGCCACCCGCTGGCCGCGCCGGTCGGAGCCGAGATAGACGACGCCCATCCCGCCCGCCCCGAGCCGCCGGTGGAGTCTGAACGAACCGACGACACGCGGGTCCTCGCGCCGGAGCCGCATCATCGCCATGTCCATCCCCGCTGCCCGGTCGTCCGTGTGACGTGGCACAGCTTACGTACCCGGGCCCGGCGGCGCTCATAGGCCGCGCCCTCGCGCACCGACCGATTGTCCGCGCGGAGCCGGAAAATTGAAGAAAGGTCAGTGCCGGAAGCGGCCCTTCCGGCCCGCCGGGGAAGATCCCAAAGGTCGTGCGCGGAAAGGGTGTTGGGGCGAACGGATGTACGCACGGCGGCGTCGTCCTGTCGAGGGTTCGGCACGTGAGAGATGTCACCAGAAGTGGATCACCGCACCCCGGTCCACGCCTCCCACCTGCCCCGGATCCGGCACCCCGGAGCCGTCCCCTCCGGGAAGACCCCACCTTCCGGCGGGGGCTCTCCACCCAGGGGAGTACGCGGCAGGCCCCCGGCTCATCCTCCGGGAGGCCCGCAAGCCGGTACGCGGGCATGACGACCCGGCGTCCAGATGTCCCTAATCTTTGAATCGAGCGGCGGGTGCGGAACTCGTCCCCCGAGGTCGGACACTCGCCGCCGTCCATTCGTGACAGGAGAAGGACCATGGCGGACACGGCGGCGCGGGAGATGCTCCGCGCGCAGGGACGCAAGGCGTACGACGCGTTCGCCCCGCGCCGTTCCGGCACCCGCCACCCCCTGGTGGCGACGGCCATGGTCCTTCCCCTGGCGGCCCTGCTGGTCGTCGTCTTCGGCGGCTGGGAAGCAGTGGTCACACAGGCGTCGTCCGTGGGCGTGATGCTGGGGCGCTGAGCGGCGCCCCGGACCCGGGAGAGCGGCCCGGGTCGGGGACATCCGGCCAACAACCCCGTGGGGACGGGGGTGCGGCGGACGGCAGCGGTGGGCCGGTCGGCTGGGGAGCCGACCGGCCATCGCGATGTCCGGGGCCCTTCCCGCGGCCTTCGGTGCTCTGCACCACTGTGACGCACACGCCGAAGCCCCGGCCGTCGAGACGGCCGGGGCTTCGGATGGATCCCGTGCGCGATACTGGGATTGAACCAGTGACCTCTTCCGTGTCAGGGAAGCGCTCTCCCGCTGAGCTAATCGCGCCAGTGACGGGGTACTGCCTACTGCGTGCGCGATACTGGGATTGAACCAGTGACCTCTTCCGTGTCAGGGAAGCGCTCTCCCGCTGAGCTAATCGCGCGGGGAATCCGGAGGGAACCAGATCCAGTGGACGATACTGGGATTGAACCAGTGACCTCTTCCGTGTCAGGGAAGCGCTCTCCCGCTGAGCTAATCGTCCTTGGAGGTGGAGACGGGATTTGAACCCGTGTAGACGGCTTTGCAGGCCGTTGCCTCGCCTCTCGGCCACTCCACCAGGAGTGTGGGGGCCTCGGGAGACCCCCACCATCGAGCGGACGACCAGGTTCGAACTGGCGACCTCAACCTTGGCAAGGTTGCGCTCTACCAACTGAGCTACGTCCGCGTGCCGTTTCCCGGGCCCTCCTGTGCGGCCCGGCGACGTGTTGAACTCTAGCGGATTCCGGGGCCAGTACAAAAACGCGTTTCCGCAGCGTGACGCGGTGCGTTCGCCGCGCGTTCGGCCGGGCGCCGCGAACCCGCCGCCGGGACGCCCCGGCCGCCCGCGGAAAGAGGTGGCGTGCCCGCCGGACCCCGGGTAGAACTCCCCTGATGACCACCACCCTGCGGCCCACGGGACCGCTTCAGCAGGCCGGCGACGGCACGAAGGCACGCTCCTACGAGATCTGTGTGAACGGCCGCCCCGTGGGCGCCGTCGAGGTCGCCACCGACCCCGGCTTCGACCACCGGGCGGGCATCGTCGACGCCCTGCGGATCGACGAGCCCGACCGCCGCAGGGGCAGGGCCACCGTCGCCGTGCTCGCCGCCGAGGAGGTGCTGCGCGGCTGGGGGTGCGACCGCTCACAGGTGTTCGTACCGGACGGGGCGGAGGCCGCCCGCCATCTGATGGAGAGCCTGGGGTACACCGAACGCAGCCTCAACATGGCGAAGGACGTCGCCCCGGAGCGGACGGAGTCCGGGGGATACGCCGAACTCCCCGGGGGCCGCGTCAGCCGCCCCATGACCGGGGCCGAGTTCGAGGAGTGGCGCGCGCACGACATCCTCGCGTATGTACGGACCTGGACCGACCGGGGCGTCCCGGCCGACCAGGCCCGGGCCAAGATGGAGCAGAGCCACCGCGAGAACCTGCCCCAGGGGCTCGCCACCCCGGGGACCACCTTCGCCGTCGTCCTCCACGAGGGCACCGTCGTCGGCCATGTCTGGGTGGCGCCCCGCGAGGTGACCCCCGGCAGGCCCGGCGCCTACGTGTACGACGTGGCGGTCGTCGAGGAGGCGCGCGGCCGGGGCCACGGCCGCGCCCTGATGACGCTGGCCGAGCAGATCGCGGACCGGGACGGCCACACCCTGCTCGGCCTGCACGTCTTCGCCGACAACACCCCGGCGGTCCGGCTCTACGACGCGGTCGGCTACCGCGTCACCCAGCGCAACTACGTCCGCCCGCTGCTCTGACCCCCGCCCGGGGCCCCACCTGGGGCCCCGCCCGGCGCCGCACCCGGGGCTCAGGCGGGGGAGTGGCCGGCCAGCAGCCGGTCGGCGATCGCCTCGATGCGCCCGCGCAGCCCCTCCTGGCTCCGGCCGCCGTCCAGCCGCTCCCCGCCGATGACATACGTGGGCGTCCCCGTCACCCCGATCGCCTTGCCCTCGGCCTGGTCGGCGTCGACCGTCAGCAGATGGCGGCCGTCGATCAGGGCGGTGTCGAACTCCTCGGCGTCCAGGCCCTGTTCGCGCGCCACCTGGAGCAGGAACCGCTCGCCCCGCTCCGTCAGCTCCGCGGTCCCGGCCAGCACCGCCTCCACATAGGCCCAGGCGTCGCCCTGCGCCCAGGCCTCCTCGGCGGCCTGGGCGGCGGCGTACGCGTGCCGGTGCTTCTCCAGCGGGAAGTGGCGCAGCCGTACCTCCAGCCGGTCGCCGTAGCGGGCGCGCAGCGCGTGGACGTCCGCGAGGGCACGGTGGCAGTCGGGGCACTGGAGTTCGCACCAGAGGTCGAGGACGACGGGGCGCGGGTCGGTGGAGTCGTTCATGGGGCCAGTCTTCCAGGAGGAGTCCGTCCCTGAGATCTCCCCCAGATCCGCCCCCGGGGGCCCCGCACCGTGGCCCGGGGCAGGGGCCACGGTGCAGGATGGAGAGGAGACGTTTTCGGCCGTTGACGCGCTATGCCTGGAGGACCCCGATGATTGCCGAGACCATTTGCTCCGCGGTGTCAGCGGCGGGGCTGGGCGTCGCCATGATCACGGCGTACCGCAAGCGGTTCCTCGCGGCGACGCGGATCGCCGCGTACGCGCTGGTGCCGGTCGGCCTGGTCATGGTGGGCGCCGTGAAGTGGGCCGCGAGCACGGCCTTCAGCCCGGTCGCCTGGGTGGGCTTCGGCGTGCTCGGCCTCGCGTGGCTGCTCTTCCTGACGACCCGCATGGTGGAGCGGCGTACCGGGGGTACGCGCAAGGAGCGCAGGGCGGCCGAGCGCGCGGGCCGGGGCCAGGCGGTCGAGCCGGCCGCCTCCGCGCCCTCCCTGGGCGCAGGCGCCAGGACCCCGGCCCCGGCCAGGTCCACGCCGCAGGCCGGCGCGGGCGAGGACTTCAGCGACATCGAGGCGATCCTCAAGAAGCACGGCATCTGACCCCGGCGGGGAGCACGGAGCGCTCACGCTCCGACTCCGTACGGTGAGCCCGGCAGCATGACAGGTGCGCGCGGATCCCGTGGTCATTCCGGGCTTTTTTCCACGGAATATGATGAACTCCCGGGCCGATCAAGCGTATTGGTCATCGGCCGGGTTCACGGTGCGTCATGATCACCCCGAGATGCTCGATAGCTCACGGGGAGAGAACCCCGCCCCCACCGAAGAACCGCGCGGCTGTCTGTTCGCGCTCTCCCAACCACCGCTGATGATCTTCCTGACGGTGATCGGCGCGCTGCTGCTGATGGCGGCGGTGCACGATCTGTTCCTGCTGTGAGGCTCAGCCGGCCGCTTCCTTGCGGCGTGCCCGGTACGCGGCCACATGGAGCCGGTTTCCGCACGTACGGCTGTCGCAGTAGCGCCGGGACCGGTTGCGCGAGAGGTCGACGAAGGCGCGCCGGCAGTCCGGCGCCTCGCAGCGGCGCAGCCGGTCGTGCTCGCCCGCGACGACCATGAAGGCCAGCGCCATGCCGCAGTCGGCGGCGAGATGGTCGGCGACGGAGGCGCCGGGCGCGAAGTAGTGCACGTGCCAGTCGTAGCCGTCGTGGTCGGTGAGCTGCGGCGTCGTCCCCGCGGCGGCCACGAGCTGGTTGATCAGCGCGGCGGCCGTCCGGGCGTCCGGCGTCGCGAACACCTCCGTGAAGCGGGTCCGCACCTCCCGTACGGCCCGCAGGTCGCGCTCGCCCAGCGCGCCGACGCCGCTGACCCGGTGGCGCCGGGCGAAGTCGTAGAGCGCCTCGACGTCCGCGAGCCCGTCCGCCGCGTCCTCGCCCGTGTCGGCCTCCGGCGCGGTGTTCACCAGATCGACGACGGTGTCGAGGGCGATCCGGGTGTCGTGTGGAATCAGCACGGTCCGCTCCCTGGCCTGCCGCGCGGGCTCGTGCCCGCCGAACCCGGACGACTTTAGACGGTCCGGGCCCCGGACGGCGCCGACGCGGGGCCCGGCGCGTACGGGACCGGCGCCGCCGCCGCGGTGGTCCGCGGCGCCGGCGCCGGTCTCCCTGCCCTTGTGCGGTTGTCCGCCCGGCGCCGTCTCCCCGAGTGGGACGGCGGCGGGCGGCCCGTGCCCTGGCTCAGCTCTCGGCCAGGATGTGGGAAAGCTCCGTGTCGAGGTCGAAGTGGCGGTGCTCGGTGCCGGGCGGCACCGCGGCGTCGGTCCGCTTGAGGAACGACTCCAGGGCCCGCGCCGGGGCTTCCAGGAGGGCTTCGCCCTCCGGGGAGCTGAGCGCGATGCAGACGACGCCCTGACCGTGGCTGCGGGACGGCCAGACGCGGACGTCGCCGGTGCCGGTGGGCCGGTGCAGCCCCTCGGCGAGAAGGTCGCGGGCGAACACCCACTCGACCGTCTCCTCGGCTCCGGTGTGGAAGGTGGCATGCACGGCATAGGGATCGGCCGTGTCATACCGCAGGCCCGCGGGTACAGGCAGTGAGGACTCGCTCGATACAACGAGGCGCAGGTGCAGCTCGCAGCTGACCGTGGTGTTCATAAGCGCCAGGGCCTTTCGCTCAGTGTGCGCTCGGGGATTCGCACGTCGGCGAAATCGACATGCCACCTACGGTGCCGTTGTAAACCCCTCTGTCTGTTTTGTGATCCTTCGGGTAGCTCGTACGGCGGTGTGCTACTTCGAGTCATACCGCCAATCCGGTGAACCGGGCGATTCCGGTACGTACGGATCCACGACCGCGGAGCGTCACGGAGCGGGCCGGCGGGAGGCGCGCGGGTGACGCCCGGCCGACGACGCGTCGGGGGGCGGCCCTGACATGGGGTAACGTACTCCCTGCACCCGGGCGATTAGCTCAGTGGGAGAGCGCTTCGTTCACACCGAAGAGGTCACTGGTTCGAACCCAGTATCGCCCACCCCGGAACCGAGGTCCCGACGCCGGAAACGCCGTCGGGACCTCGGTCTTTTCCCGCCCCGTACGGGTCCGGCTCAGCGCATCCGGCGCAGACTCCCGCGCACCCTGCGGGCGTCGCGCAGCCGCTGCTCGTACGTCGCCCCCACCGCCAGGAGCAGCAGCCCCGCCAGAGCCGGCGGCAGCCAGCGCGGCAGCGCGCCCATCACCTGCACCACATACGGCGCCAACTCGTGCAGCGCGTCCAGCGCCAGCACCGCCCCGCCCAGCAGCAGCGGCGCCTGGAGCCGCCACCGGGCCCCGGCCAGCGTCACCGCCAGCGCGGCCGCCCCCAGCAGCAGCGGGCGCGTCCAGCCGGTGTCCCCCCAGGCCGCGACGAGACTCGGCAGCAGCGTCGCCGCCAGGCCGGGACCGTACGCCGGCCACGACGACGCCTCGGGGTCGCGGCGCCGCCGCAGGAAGCCCACCGCCAGCGCGGCCACCGTCACCGGCACCGTGTACGCCTCCGGGACGCTCACCCCGGACGCGCCGAGCCGTACCCAGGTCGCCAGGGTGAAGAGCGCCGTCGCCGCGTACCCGGCCACCCGGCGCCGTTCCGGGCGGATCGCCGTGCCCGCCGCGATCACCCCGCCCAGCGCGAGCACGAGCGCCAGCGTCGGCGCCTCCCGCACGGCGCACCACACAGCGAGCACCCCGGCCGCCGCGCCCGCGCCCTCCAGCGGCGCCGCCACCGGGTGCCGCCCCAGCCGCGCGGCGAGCAGCGCCACGGCGGCCGGAACCCCCAGCACCGCGAGCGCCGTCCCCGTCGCGGACACCCCGGCCGCCGCACACCCGGCCACCACCAGCACCGTCACGAAGCCGACCGCGAGACACGCCAGCAGCGCCCGGACCCGCTCCCCGGACCCCGCGTGCCCACCGGCACCGGCACCGGGTACCGGGACGGCATCCACCGCACCGGGCGCCGGAACCTCCGCCTCCGGCGCCGCGTCCGCACCGGGGGCGGGCGCTTCCGCCTCTGCCGCCGCACCGCCGGGGGCCGGTGCCGTTCGTACCGCCACGGCCGCCGCCGTGAAGAGCGCCGCCAGCACCGCGTACACCGCCAGCGTCGCGGGGCGGCTCGCCAGGGCCGGGGCCGGGGCCGCCCCCGTGCCCGCCAGGGCGAGGACCAGGGCCGGGAACGCCCCGTCCCGGCCCGGCCGGACCGCGCGGGCCAGCGCCGCCGCCGTCAGGGCCAGGGGGAGCGCCAGCGCGGCCTCGTACGGGAGGTCCCACACCACGGGCTGGACCAGGAGCGCGGCCCAGCCGAGCGTGGCCGCGCCGTGCAGCGTCGCCGTGCGGAGCCGTCCGGTGACGGCGGCCGGCACCAGGTCCCCGGCGAGCCGGGGCAGCGCACGGTACGCGAGCGCCAGGGCTCCGGCGTTCACCGCCAGCACCAGCGGTGCCGTACCGAGCCAGGGGACCTGGGTGACCCCGAGCGCCGCCCAGGTCCCGTCCGGGGCGCCCGCCCAGATCCGCCCGGTCCAGGCCGCCCCGCCGAGCAGCGCGACCGCGACCGCCGGGAACGCCGTCGCCAGGGTGAGGGCGGCCACCGCGCCGCCCACCGCACCGGCCCCCCGGCGCACCGGGCGCGGCAGCCCCGTCCCCACCACGGCCAGCACCCCGAGGGCGCAGAACAGATAGCCGGGCACGGACCACCCCTCGGGCGCCGCGGTACGGAACAGACCGCCCACCGCAGCCACCGCGGCGAGCGCCGCCCCCGAAGCGGCGGCGAACGCCCCCTCCGGCCCCCGCCACGCCACCAGCAGCCCCAGCGCCGCCACCGCGAGCAGCAGGACGGCGGGCCCGGTCATCGCGGCGGCCGTGCCCGCCCGCGCCGACTCCAGGCAGCCCAGCAGGAGCGCCAGGCCGCCGGTCGTGGCCGCGCACGGCACCAGGGTGGCCCGGGCGGACCGCCACCGGTCCCTGCGCACCGCCGGCCAGAGCACGAGGGCGGTGTCCGCGACCGCCGCCGCCAGCAGCGCCCACCCCGCGCCCAGCGGGCCCGAGCCGGTCGCCGACCACCAGATCAGCGGCGGGAGTTGGGCGGTCACCACCGCCACGGGCAGTGGTCCGCGCAGCTCGCGCAGGAGCGCCCCGTACCCGGCCCAGAGCGCGGCCAGCACGGCGCAGGCGACCGCCGTGTAGCGGAGCCAGTCGACCTCGGGCCGGGTCAGCACATACAGCGCGCACGCGTCGAGCACCGTCAGCACCAGGGCGAACGCGGCCACGGCCTCGGCCGTCGCGGCGAGCTTCCGGCGCAGCAGCACCACCGGGGCGGCCAGCGCGGTCAGCGTGAAGAGGTTCAGCACCGTCGTACGGCCGCCGATCCCGAGATGTCCCCAGCTCACCAGGGTGAACGCGATCGCGGCGACGGTCAGCAGCACACCGCCGAGGGCGAGCAGCACATTCCGCGCGCCCGGAGCCGAGGGTTCCGTCGTCCGGCGCGGTGCCGGGGGCCCGTACGGGCGGGGCGCCGGGGCGGGACCCGCCGAGGCCAGCACGGACATCAGATGCGCGCGGCGTGTCAGCAGGTGGCCCTTGCGCGTCTCCAGCCAGGTCAGTTCCTGGTCGATACGGGCCAGTTCGACGGCTGGTGGTGGGTCGTTCGTCATGCGACGGAGTCTGGCCGGGGAGGCCGGGGCCCGTCATGAGCACACGTACTCAGATACGGGGCGCCGGGGCCCAACCGGTTTGAAGGGAGGCCGTACGGGCCTGTATGGTTCAGGTCGTTCCCGGGCGATTAGCTCAGTGGGAGAGCGCTTCGTTCACACCGAAGAGGTCACTGGTTCGAACCCAGTATCGCCCACCGGGAGAGGCCGGTCCGCCGATGGCGGACCGGCCTTCGCGCGTTCCGGGCCCGGCCGTCCGGCCGCCCGGTCAGGCAGCGGCGGCGGGGAGTTCGGGACGGAGCGGCCACGCGGGGTCCGCCGGGTCCTCCCCGCCGCCCCGCCAGAACCGCGCCTGGGGGCCGCGCGCCTGCGCCGCGTGCCAGACGGTCTGCAACGCGTGGAGCTCCGGGGGCGTCAGCCGCCCCAGCCGGGTCGCGAACCGGCGCCCGATCGCCCGGACCAGCTCCAGCGCCGACAGCGCCGCCTCCGCGGCCACCGCCGGCGCGGGACCACCGGACGGCGCTTCGAACCCCCCGTCCGGGTCCCCGAACCCGTCCCCGACCGTTTCCATCCTCTCGACCCCGTCCGCCGTCACCGCGTACCGCGCGCAGAGCCCGCCGAGATCGCGCCGGCCCTTCCGGTACCGGTCGAGATGGCGGTCGAGGACCAGCGGATCCAGCACGCACAGCGACGCGTTGGCCAGCCGGTGGCCGAGGGACGAGGCGCGGTGGCGCCGCAACTCCCGGTCGAGGAGTGTCAGCGCGAACGGCGCGTTCATCACGGCCACGGGCCGCCCCGCCGCGAACTGCTCGGCCAGCGCCCCCGCCATCTCCGCCACCACCGGCGCCGGCCACCGCCCGTTGCGGTGCAGGAACTCGTCGGTCACCCCGTGCGCCGCCCCGGCCTCCGGCGGCACCGGGACGCCCGGGTCGATCAGCCAGCGCCGCACCCTCGGCCGTATCCCCGTCGTGTCCTGCACGACCAGCGCGGCCGAGACGATCCGGTCCCGCTCCGCGTCCGCCCCGGTCGCCCCGGCCCCGAACGCGGCCAGCGGCCCTTCGTACCAATACGTCATGCGCGCAACTCCCCGAGCCTGTCGAACTCCGCACGCGGCGGCCCACCGGGCGCCACCGCCCCCGAATCGCTCATACCCGGACAGGTCGCTCGATACGCCCCGTGTCCGGCCCTCGCCACACGGTGACGGACGAGGCGTCCGGGACGGGCGAACACCGTCCGGGACAAACCGTTTCGCGGGCCGCCCGCCCGGCTCGGTACGATGCCCAGTGCGCACGCCGGGAGCAGGGTGCGCACCCCACGAGTCAGGAGAGACCGGTGTCAGACGTCCGTGTGATCATCCAACGCGATTCCGAGCGGGAAGAGCGCGTGGTGACGACGGGCACTACGGCGGCGGACCTCTTCCCCGGCGAGCGCACCGTCGTCGCCGCCCGGGTCGGCGGCGAACTGAAGGACCTGGCGTACCCGGTCGGTGACGGCGAGGTCGTCGAGCCCGTCGAGATCTCCTCCCCGGACGGCCTCGACATCCTGCGCCACTCCACCGCGCATGTCATGGCCCAGGCCGTACAGGAGCTGCACCCCGAGGCCAAGCTCGGCATCGGCCCGCCGGTCAAGGACGGCTTCTACTACGACTTCGACGTCGCGACCCCCTTCACCCCCGATGACCTCAAGGCCATCGAGAAGAAGATGCAGGAGATCCAGAAGCGCGGACAGCGCTTCGCGCGCCGCGTCGTCACCGACGAGGCCGCCCGCGAGGAGCTGGCGGGCGAGCCGTACAAGCTGGAACTCATCGGCATCAAGGGCGCCGCCTCCACCGACGACGGCGCGAATGTCGAGGTGGGCGGCGGCGAGCTGACCATCTACGACAACCTCGACGCCAAGACCGGCGAGCTCTGCTGGAAGGACCTCTGCCGGGGCCCGCACCTGCCGACCACCCGGTACATCCCGGCGTTCAAGCTGATGCGCAACGCCGCCGCCTACTGGCGCGGCAGCGAGAAGAACCCGATGCTCCAGCGGATCTACGGCACCGCCTGGCCCTCCAAGGAGGAGCTGAAGGCGCACCTGGAGTTCCTCGCCGAGGCCGAGAAGCGCGACCACCGCAGGCTCGGCAACGAGCTGGACCTCTTCTCCTTCCCCGACGAGGTCGGCTCCGGGCTCGCCGTCTTCCACCCCAAGGGCGGCATCATCCGCCGGGCCATGGAGGACTACTCGCGCCGCCGGCACGAGGAGGAGGGGTACGAGTTCGTCTACACCCCCCACGCCACCAAGGGGAAGCTCTTCGAGAAGTCCGGGCACCTGGACTGGTACGCCGACGGCATGTACCCGCCCATGCAGCTCGACGAGGGCGTGGACTACTACCTCAAGCCCATGAACTGCCCCATGCACAACCTGATCTTCGACGCCCGGGGCCGGTCCTACCGTGAACTGCCCCTGCGGCTCTTCGAGTTCGGGACCGTGTACCGGTACGAGAAGTCCGGTGTCGTGCACGGGCTGACCCGGGCCCGCGGCTTCACCCAGGACGACGCGCACATCTACTGCACCCGCGAGCAGATGGCCGACGAGCTGGACTCCACGCTCACCTTCGTCCTCAACCTGCTCCGCGACTACGGGCTGACCGACTTCTACCTGGAGCTCTCCACCAAGGACCCGGAGAAGTTCGTCGGCACCGACGAGGCGTGGGAGGAGGCCACCGAGACCCTGCGCGAGGTGGCCGAGAAGCAGGGGCTGCCGCTCGTCCCCGACCCGGGCGGCGCCGCGTTCTACGGCCCGAAGATCTCGGTGCAGGCGCGCGACGCCATCGGCCGTACCTGGCAGATGTCGACCGTCCAGCTCGACTTCAACCTGCCGGAGCGCTTCGACCTGGAGTACACCGCCCCGGACGGCTCCAAGCAGCGCCCCGTCATGATCCACCGGGCGCTCTTCGGCTCGATCGAGCGGTTCTTCGCGGTGCTGCTGGAGCACTACGCGGGCGCCTTCCCGGTCTGGCTCGCGCCGGTCCAGGCGGTCGGCATCCCGATCGGCGACGCGCATGTCGAGTACCTCCAGGACTTCGCGAAGGCGGCGCGGGCCAAGGGGCTGCGGGTCGAGGTGGACGCCTCCTCCGACCGGATGCAGAAGAAGATCAGGAACCACCAGAAGCTGAAGGTCCCCTTCATGATCCTCGTCGGCGACGAGGACATGAACGCGGGCACGGTCTCCTTCCGCTACCGCGACGGCTCCCAGGAGAACGGCGTCCCGCGCGACCAGGCGCTGGCGAAGCTCCTCGACGTGGTGGAGCGCCGCGTCCAGGTCTGACCAGCCCGCCGCCGCGCGACGAGGCCCCCGGAGGAGTCATCGGCCCTCCGGGGGCCTCCGCCCTTCCGGGGCCCCGCGGTCGTCCTCCCGGCCGAACACCTGGATCAGCCAGGACGAGAACGACCCGGTGACCGCCCCCAGCAGCGCCAGGCCGCAGGCCATCAGGAAGACCGCGAAGAGCCGGCCGACCGGGGTCACCGGCGTCACATCGCCGTAGCCGACCGTGGTGATGGCCGAGCAGGCCCACCACACGGAGTCCCCGAAGGTGCGGATCGTGGCCCCGGGCGCCCCGTGTTCCTGCTGGTAGACGGCGAGCGAGGTGGCCAGGGTGAGCAGCACCGAGGTGAGCCCCGCGTATGCCATCACCCGCCCGTGCAGGCTCAGCCGGGGCTGGGCGCGCCGCCGCTGGAGAGCCTCGTAGGTGTTCACGATCCGCAGCGGACGGAGCAGGGGCAGCACCAGCACCACGGTGTCCAGCCAGTGCGTCCGTGCGAAACGCGCGCCCTGGCCGCTGAGGACCAGCCGGATGCCGTAGTCCGCGGCGAAGACCGCCCAGATCAGCACCAGCAGGACGAGCGCGGAGTCCGCCCAGAGCGGGGCGGCCCCCGCGAGGACACGGATCGCGTAACAGGCGAGGTAGAGCAGCGAGGCCACGAGCAGCGGCAGCTCCGTACGCTGCTCCCAGCCGCGCAGCCGGTCGGGTCCGGTGCGGAGACGCATCCGGCCAGCATCGCCGGACAGGTACCGGCGCGGGACCGGCGACACGCCCCACCGGCCCGAAGTCATATGCTGCACAGCATGACGAGTGAGCCGGAGCAGCAGATCGGAGTGGGGACGCAGGACGCCTTCCAGCGGCTGTGGACCCCCCATCGGATGGCCTACATCCAGGGCGAGAACAAGCCCACCGGGCCGGGCGCCGAGGACGGCTGTCCCTTCTGCTCCATCCCGTCCAAATCCGACGAGGACGGGCTGGTCATCGCGCGCGGCGAGCGGGTGTACGCGGTGCTCAACCTCTACCCGTACAACGGCGGCCACCTGATGGTCGTCCCCTTCCGCCATGTCGCCGACTACACGGAGCTGGACGAGGCGGAGACCGCCGAACTGGGGCTCCTCACCCAGCGGGCGATGACCGCGCTCCGTACCGCCTCCGGGGCGCACGGCTTCAACATCGGGATGAACCAGGGGGTCTCGGCCGGCGCCGGGATCGCCGCCCACCTCCACCAGCATGTGGTGCCGCGCTGGGGCGGCGACACCAACTTCATGCCGATCGTCGGCCACACCCGGGTCCTGCCCCAGCTCCTCGCCGACACCCGGACCATGCTCGCCGCCGCCTGGCCGTCCGGCCCGGACGCCTGAACCCACCGTACGGCGGACACATGAGCCGCCGTACGCGCGCGGGGCGCCCCGGATCCGTCCGGGGCGCCCCGCGCGCCGTACCGCAGGCGCGTCACGCGTCGTACGCGTCGATCTTCCTCGGCGACGGGTCCTGCACCGCGCCTATCAGCGAGGACGAACGGCTGCTGAAGCGCGCGGTGTCCACCCCGTGCTCGTCCAGCACCCGCAGCGCCGCGTTGTGCGCGGCCCGCAGCACCGGGGTCGCGGCGCGCATCGCGTCGTCCGCCATGAAGCGGTGGCGCCACGGCTGGTCCGCCCAGGCGTGCCGCATCCCGAACGGCTCCGGCAGCGCGAGCTTGCCGCCCAGGAAGTCCAGGACCGGCGGGTACCAGGTGAACGGGGCGCGCACCGCGAGCCGTACGACCTCCTTCGGCTCCACCAGCGGCAGATTCCGCGAGGTGGTCTCCCAGAACCGGACGGTCTTCGGGCGCGAGACGGTCTTGGGCGACGGCTTCGCGAAGAACAGCGAGTGCACCGGGCCCAGCGCGTACCCGGAGACCTCGATACGGAGCGTCTCGGAGAGCACCGTCACCGAGATCATCATCGTGATCACCAACTGGCTCTCCCAGAGGGTGAACTGCACCCCCAGATAGTGCCGGTTGCCGCTGCCGAACTGCTGGTGGTTGGAGATCTGCTGTATCGCGTGGCTCTTGTACTGGAAGCCCTCGATGTCCGGGCCCGAAGGCCAGGAGACCGAACCGGCGCCCTCGCCCACCGGGGAGACGATCCAGTGCTTGACCGAAGGCGTCGGGAAACCACCGGAGTTGAGGGGGCCGCGCTCCAGCAGCTTCATCTGGTCGTGGATCGCCCGTATCACGTCGTAGCTGCGGAACTGGTGGATCTCCTGCCCGGCCTCCTTGGGGACCAGCTCCTCGGCGAGCTGCCAGCTCCCCCAGCGGGTGCCCATGCCGAGTATCCCCTTGGGGCCCGCGTAGAAGGCGACGTTGGAGCGCTGCTCGGCGCTCAGCCTCTCCAGCCCCTGGCGGAGCACCTCCCGCGAGGTGTCGCCCGGGTTCCCCGGCACCGCCTCGGGGATCTTGGCGCCCATACCGCCGCCCGAGAGCAGGCTCTGCCAGCGCTCCCGCAGATCCTTGGCGGTCGACTCGCAGATCCGCTTGGCCAGCAGCCACCCGATCACCGGGGCGACCAGCATGGCCCGCAGATACCAGTTGAGCACCCCGTCCAGCGGCAGCTTGATCAGCACGACCACCGCCACCACGGCGACCCCCGCGAGCACCGCCGAGCCGATCGCCCCGGCCCGCCGGTCCTTCGCCCCCGCCAGCGTGCGGCGGAGCTGGAAGACACCCAGCCAGATCAGCAGCCCGGGCAGGAAGAGCAGCCCGCAGAGAGCGGTGATCGCCGTGAGCCGCTTGTCCCGCTCCTTGCGGATATGGATCGCGGCGAGGCTGTGCTCGACCACGGACTGCGGGTCCATCCCGAAGGACTGGATGATCGGACCCCGGCCGCCACCGAGCGTTCTGAGCTGGACCGCGCGCGCGAACGCCTCGCCCATGTTCGGCTCGAAGAGGGAGAACTTGCCCTTGGTGACCGTCGACTTGTGCCAGTCGTTGTCGGCCTTCTTGATCTCTTCGAGCGGACTGTCCCGGTACGCCGCCGAGGCCAGCGCGAACGTCGCCGCCGTACCCGCCGCCGCGCCCTGGAGCGGAACCTGCGCCCCCGGGCTGAAGTCGAACACATCGTCCGCCACTGCCGCCCCCTCACTGCAAGGATTACGCTGCCGGGGCCTGCCGTCGGCCCGCGCGCCCCGCACACCTGCTGGAGCTGGGCACCTCAGCGTAACGGTGCGGTGCCGCCCGCGTCATGGGGCCTGGCTGTCTTTCGCCAACCTGCGTCACACCACGTCCCGATGGGCATAGGGAGCCACCCACCGGGCAACATCCTCTGACGGACCCCCGCTACACGGTGGCCTCCTCCCGCGCGAGTTGACGGTCCGCCACCGCTTGCGGCATCGGCTCATGGCGGAGGTACGTACGGCTGAAGCGGCCCGCGCCGTGCGAGAGCGAGCGCAGATCCACCGCGTACCGGCCGATCTCCAGCTCGGGCACCTCGGCCCGCACCAACGTCCGCCCCGCCCCCGTCTGTTCGGTACCGACCACCCGGCCGCGCCGCCCCGACAGGTCGCTCATCACCGGGCCGACATACGCGTCCGGAACCACCACCGTCACCTCGGCGACCGGCTCCAGCAGATGGATCGCCGCGCCCTCCGCCGCCTCCCGCAGCGCCAGCGCGCCCGCCGTCTGGAACGCCGCGTCCGAGGAGTCCACCGAGTGGGCCTTCCCGTCCAGCAGCGTCACCCGGATATCGACCAGCGGATGCCCCGCGGCGACCCCGCGCGCCGCCTGCGCCCGTACCCCCTTCTCCACCGAGGGGATGAACTGCCGGGGGACCGCCCCGCCCACCACCTCGTCGACGAACTCGATCCCGGCCCCGGCCGGCAGCGGCTCCACCGCGATCTCGCAGATCGCGAACTGGCCGTGCCCGCCCGACTGCTTCACATGCCGGCCCCGCCCGGAGGCGCCCGTACCGAACGTCTCGCGCAGGGCGACCCGGTACGGTACGGCGTCCACCCGCACCCCGTACCGGCCGCGCAGCCGGTCCAGCGCCACCTCCCGGTGCGCCTCGCCCAGACACCAGAGCACCACCTGATGGGTGTCCGGGTTCTGTTCGAGCCGCATCGTCGGGTCCTCCGCCACCAGCCGGGCGAGCCCCTGGGAGAGCCGGTCCTCGTCCGCCTTGCCGTGCGCCCGTACCGCCAGCGGCAGCAGCGGGTCCGGCATGGACCACGGCGCCACCAACAGCGGGTCGTCCTTCGCCGAGAGCGTGTCCCCGGTCTCCGCCCGGGAGAGCTTCCCCACGCAGGCCAGATCGCCCGCCACACACTCCGGCACCACCCGCTGCCGCTTGCCGAACGGCGAGGAGAGCGAGCCGATCCGCTTCTCCACGTCATGGTCCTCATGGCCCCGGTCGGTGAGCCCGTGCCCGGAGACATGGACCGTCTCGTCGGGACGGAGCGTCCCCGAGAAGACCCGGACCAGGGAGATCCGGCCCACGTAGGGGTCGGAGGCGGTCTTGACCACCTCGGCGACGAGCGGCCCGTCCGGATCGCAGCGGATCCCGGGGCGCGGCGCGCCCAGCACCGTGGTCACCTCGGGCGCCGGGCGCTCCAGCGGGCTGGGGAAGCCCCCGGTGATCAGATCGAGCAGCTCCACCGTGCCCAGCCCCTGCCGGGCGCCGGGCGGGGCGGGCGCCGCCGCCAGCACCGGATGGAAGCCCCCGCGCGTCACCGCCTTCTCCAGGTCCTCCATCAGCGTCTTGAGGTCGATCTCCTCGCCGCCCAGATACCGCTCCATGAGGGTCTCGTCCTCGCTCTCCGCGATGATCCCCTCGATCAGCCGGTTCCTGGCCTCGGCGAGCGCGGGCAGCCGCCCCGGCCCGGGCGGCCCCTCCCGCCGCTCCCCGGCCGAGTAGTCGAAGAGCTTCCGGGAGAGCAGCCCGGTCAGCCCGGTGGCCGGCGCGTGCCCGTCGGGGCCCTCCGCGCCGTACACCGGCAGATGGAGCGGCAGCACGGCGTCCGGGTCGTCCCCGCCGAAGATCTCCGCGCAGAGCCGGGTCATCTGGTCGAAGCCGGTCCGCGCCGTGTCGAGATGCGTGATGACGATGGCGCGCGGCATCCCGACCGCCGCGCACTCCTCCCAGACGCTCCTGGTCGCGCCCGCCACGGCCGCCGCCTCCTGCGCCGTCTGGGCCGCCGACAGCACGAAGAGGGCCGCGTCCGCCGCGCGCAGACCGGCCCTCAGCTCCCCGACGAAATCCGCGTAGCCGGGGGTGTCCAGCAGATTGATCCGGCACCCGCCCCACTCCACCGGGACGAGCGAGAGCTGTACGGAGCGCTGCTGGCGGTGTTCGATCTCGTCGTAGTCGGAGACCGTCGCCCCGTCCTCGACCCGGCCCGCCCTGGTCACCGCCCCCGAGGCGAGCGCCAGGGCCTCCACGAGGGTGGTCTTCCCCGAGCCGCTGTGGCCCACCAGCACCACGTTCCGTACGGACGCGGGCCGGCGGGCCGCCGGCGCCCTTCCGGCGGCCCCGGCCGGTGTCTCTGTCCTGTCACCCATGACTGCTGCCTCCCGATCGATTCGACCGATTCCACCGAGTGGGTCGGTGCGGGCTGGAGGAGAGGCGGGCCCGGGGAGCCGCGGGGCAGCTCCGGCGATGCCCGCGGTGGTCCTTCGAGCTTCGCACTCCCGTCATGGCGCGTCCATATGTCGTACGACGCTCCATGGCCCGGGGACCCGGCGGTGCGCCGGGACGGTCGTGGCTACGATGGGTCAGCCGACCGCCACAGGGGCTCTCGGCCCGAACCCCGGGAAGGCCATGCTGAACAAGTACGCGCGTGCATTCTTCACGCGTGTCCTCACACCGTTCGCCGCGTTTCTGCTCCGTCGCGGAGTCACTCCGGACGCGGTCACCCTCATCGGTACGGCCGGGGTGGTGGCGGGTGCGCTGGTCTTCTTCCCCCGGGGGGAGTTCTTCTGGGGCACCATCGTCATCACCGTCTTCGTCTTCTCCGACCTCGTCGACGGCAACATGGCGCGCCAGGCGGGCATCTCCAGCCGCTGGGGGGCCTTCCTCGACTCGACGCTCGACCGGGTCGCGGACGGCGCGATCTTCGCCGGGTTCGCGCTCTGGTACGCGGGAGACGGCGACAACACCGCGCTCTGCGCCGTCGCCATCTTCTGCCTCGCCAGCGGCCAGGTCGTCTCGTACACCAAGGCCAGGGGCGAGTCCATCGGGCTGCCGGTGGCCGTCAACGGGCTGATCGAGCGCGCCGAGCGCCTGGTCATCTCGCTGGTCGCGGCCGGACTCGCCGGGCTGCACGCGTTCGGCGTCCCCGGCATCCAGATCCTGCTGCCCATCGCGCTCTGGGTGGTCGCCGCGGGCAGCCTGGTGACGCTCGGGCAGCGGGTGGTCACCGTACGCCGGGAATCCGCCGAGGCCGACGCCGCGGCGGCTGCCGAGGCCGCCGCCGCCGACACGCCCCGGGGGAGCGGGGCCACGTCATGAGCACGGTGCGCGACCGGCTGACCGACACGCTGTACGGGGCGGGGTGGAGCACGGTCAAACGGCTGCCCGAGCCGGTGGCGGGCGCCCTCGGCAGGACGATCGCCGACACCACCTGGCGGCGGCGCGGCACGGGCGTGCTGCGGCTGGAGGCCAATCTGGCGCGGGTCGTGCCGGACGCCGGGCCCCAGGAGCTGGCCGCCCTCTCCCGGGCGGGGATGCGCTCGTACCTGCGGTACTGGATGGAGTCGTTCCGGCTGCCCGCCTGGAGCGCCGAGCGGGTGCGCGACGGCGTCGAGATCAAGGACATCGACCGGCTCTTCGACGGGCTCGCCACCGGCCGGGGCGTCATCCTCGCCCTGCCCCACATGGCCAACTGGGACCTCGCGGGCGCCTGGCTCGCCGGGGCCGGCGGCGTGCCGTTCACCACCGTCGCGGAGCGGCTGAGGCCCGAGACCCTGTACGACCGGTTCGTCGCCTACCGGGAGAGCCTGGGCATGGAGGTGCTGCCGCACACCGGCGGCGCCGCCTTCGGCACCCTGGCGCGGCGGCTGCGGGACGGCCGGCTGGTCGCCCTCGTCGCCGACCGCGACCTCTCCGCGTCCGGCGTCGAGGTCGACTTCTTCGGCGCCACGGCCCGGATGCCCGCGGGGCCCGCGCTCCTCGCCCAGCAGACCGGGGCGCTGCTGCTGCCCGTGTCCCTCTGGTTCGACGACTCCCGGGTGATGCGCGGGCAGGTCTTCCCGCCCGTCCCCGTGCCGGAGGCGGGCACCCGGGCCGAGAGGACATCGGTGATGACCCAGGCGGTGGCCGACGCCTTCGCCACGGGGATCGCCGAGCACCCGGAGGACTGGCACATGCTGCAACGGCTGTGGGTCGCCGACCTGGACCGGGGGAGCGCGTGAGGATCGGCATCGTCTGCCCGTACTCCTGGGACGTACCGGGCGGCGTCCAGTTCCACATCAGGGACCTGGCGGACCATCTCATCCGCCTCGGCCACCATGTCTCCGTCCTGGCCCCCGCCGACGACGAGACACCGCTGCCGCCGTATGTCGTCTCGGCGGGCCGCGCCGTCCCCGTCCCGTACAACGGCTCGGTCGCCCGGCTCAACTTCGGCTTCCTGTCGGCGGCCCGGGTCCGGCGCTGGCTCCACGAGGGCACCTTCGACGTCATCCACATCCACGAGCCCGCCTCGCCCTCGCTCGGCCTGCTGAGCTGCTGGGCGGCGCAGGGCCCGATCGTCGCGACCTTCCACACCTCGAACCCGCGCTCCCGGGCGATGATCGCGGCGTACCCCATCCTCCAGCCCGCGCTGGAGAAGATCAGCGCCCGGATCGCGGTGAGCGAGTACGCCCGGCGCACCCTGGTGGAGCACCTCGGCGGCGACGCCGTGGTCATCCCCAACGGCGTGGACGTCGGCTTCTTCGCCGACGCCGCGCCCGAACCCGCCTGGCAGGACTCCACCATCGGCTTCATCGGCCGGATCGACGAGCCCCGCAAGGGGCTCCCGGTGCTGATGCGGGCGCTGCCGGGGATCCTCGCCGCCCACCCGGAGACCCGGCTGCTGGTGGCGGGGCGCGGCGACGAGAAGGAGGCGGTGGAGTCCCTGCCGAGGGAGATGCGCGGCAGCGTCGAGTTCCTCGGGATGGTCAGCGACGAGGAGAAGGCGCGGCTGCTGCGCAGCGTCGACCTGTACGTCGCCCCCAACACCGGCGGCGAGAGCTTCGGCATCATCCTGGTGGAGGCGCTGTCGGCGGGCGCCGCGGTCCTCGCCAGCGACCTGGACGCGTTCGCGCAGGTCCTGGACCAGGGGGCGGCCGGGGAACTCTTCGCCAACGAGGACGCCGACGCGCTCGCCGACGCCGCGGTACGTCTGCTCGGCGACCCGGAGCGGCGCGCCGAGCTGCGCGCGCGGGGCAGCGCGCACGTACGGCGCTTCGACTGGTCGACGGTGGGCGCGGACATCCTCGCCGTGTACGAGACGGTGACGGACGGCGCCGCCTCGGTGGCGGCGGACGAACGGACCGGCCTGCGGGCGCGGTTCGGCCTGGCGCGCGACTGGTAGTGCTTCGTCGGGCCCTGGGCCCGGCCCGGTGGCCCTCCCGGGATCCGTACCGCCGGGCGGCGCCGTGTAACGCGTAACCTGCCGTGCGTGACCGAAACCTTCGTCTGGATCGCCGCAGCCGTCGTCGCCGTCGTGGCCACCGGGCTCTACCTGAGCTGGACCGCGGGACGGCTCGACCGGCTGCACACCCGGATCGACGCCGCCCGCGCCGCCCTCGACGCCCAACTGCTGCGGCGCGCCTCGGTCGCCCAGGAGCTGGCCACCTCCGGGGTGCTCGACCCGGCCGCCTCGATCGTGCTCTACCAGGCGGCGCACGCCGCGCGGCAGGCCGAGGAGGAGCAGCGGGAGGTCGCCGAGAGCGAGCTGAGCCAGGCGCTGCGGGCCGTGTTCGGGGAGACCGCCCAGGTGGAAGCCGTACGGGAGGCGCCCGGCGGGGAGGACGCGACGGGCGAACTCGCCGCTTCCGTACGGCGGGTGCCGATGGCGCGGCGGTTCCACAACGACGCCGTACGGGCCGCCCGCGCCCTGCGCCGCCACCGCAAGGTGCGCTGGTTCCGGCTGGCCGGGCACGCCCCGTTCCCGCTCGCCTTCGAGATGGACGACGAGCCGCCCGTCGCGCTGGCGGACCGGCCGGGGAGCTGACCGGGGCGGGCGGACGGCCGACCGGGGCGGGCGGCTCCGACGGGCCGGGGCGGGCGGCTCCGACGGGCCGGGGGCGCGCCGGACGAGCCACCGGCTTCCCATTGGCCCTTGCTGTGGACTGCTCCCGGGGCGTTCCCTGAACCCCGTATTCACCTGCCGTTCCAGCCCGTGAGGTCGCCCGTGTCCAGCACGTTCTCCGCCCAGCCCGCCCACCCCTCCGCCGACCCGGCGGCCACCGGCACCGCGCGCGTCAAGCGCGGGATGGCCGAACAGCTCAAGGGCGGTGTGATCATGGACGTGGTCACACCGGACCAGGCGAAGATCGCCGAGGACGCCGGAGCCGTCGCCGTGATGGCGCTGGAGCGGGTCCCCGCCGACATCCGCAAGGACGGCGGCGTCGCACGGATGTCCGACCCCGACATGATCGAGGGGATCATCGAGGCTGTCTCCATCCCGGTCATGGCGAAGTCCCGCATCGGCCACTTCGTGGAGGCCCAGGTCCTCCAGTCGCTCGGCGTGGACTACATCGACGAGTCGGAGGTGCTGACCCCCGCCGACGAGGTCAACCACTCCGACAAGTGGGCGTTCACCACCCCGTTCGTCTGTGGCGCCACCAACCTCGGCGAGGCGCTCCGCCGGATCGCCGAGGGCGCCGCCATGATCCGGTCGAAGGGCGAGGCGGGCACCGGCAATGTCGTCGAGGCCGTCCGCCACCTGCGCCAGATCAAGAACGAGATCGCCCGGCTGCGCGGCTACGACAGCCACGAACTGTACGCCGCGGCCAAGGAGCTGCGCGCCCCGTACGAGATCGTCAAGGAGGTCGCGGAACTGGGCAAGCTGCCGGTCGTGCTCTTCTCGGCGGGCGGCGTCGCCACCCCCGCCGACGCCGCGCTGATGCGCCAGCTCGGCGCCGAGGGCGTCTTCGTCGGCTCCGGCATCTTCAAGTCGGGCGACCCGGCCAAGCGCGCCGCCGCGATCGTCAAGGCCACCACGTTCTACGACGACCCGAAGGTCATCGCGGAGGCGTCGCGCGACCTGGGCGAGGCGATGGTCGGCATCAACTGCGACACCCTCCCCGAGGCCGAGCGCTACGCGAACCGTGGCTGGTAGCCCCACCCCGCCCGGCGAGGCCCCGGTGATCGGCGTCCTCGCGCTCCAGGGCGACGTACGAGAACACCTGGCCGCCCTGGCCGGGGCGGGCGCCGAGGCCAGGACCGTACGGCGCCCCGAGGAGCTGGCCGGGGTCGCCGGACTGGTGATCCCGGGCGGCGAGTCCACCACCATGTCCAAGCTGGCCGCCCTCTTCGGCCTGCTGGAACCCCTGCGCGAGCGGGTACGGGCCGGACTGCCGGTCTACGGCACCTGCGCCGGGATGATCATGCTCGCGGAGAAGATCCTCGACCCGCGCTCGGGCCAGGAGACGGTCGGCGGCATCGACATGATCGTACGCAGGAACGCCTTCGGGCGGCAGAACGAGTCCTTCGAGGCCGCCGTGGAGGTCGCCGGGGTCGACGGGGGCCCGGTGGAGGGCGTCTTCATCCGCGCCCCCTGGGTGGAGTCGGTGGGCGCCGGGGTCCAGGTGCTCGCCCGGTACGGCGGCCACACCGTCGCCGTACGCCAGGGCAACGCGCTGGCCACGTCCTTCCACCCCGAGCTGACGGGCGACCACCGCCTGCACCGTTTCTTCACCGACCTGGTGCGCTCCGCACGGTGACCTCCGCCCGGTAGGATCGCAGCCGAACGGGAGCAGTACCGGTTACGCGAAGGAGACAGGCAGATGTCCGGCCACTCTAAATGGGCTACGACGAAGCACAAGAAGGCCGTGATCGACGCCAAGCGCGGCAAGCTCTTCGCGAAGCTGATCAAGAACATCGAGGTCGCGGCGCGGACCGGCGGCGCCGATGTCGACGGCAACCCGACGCTCTTCGACGCCATCCAGAAGGCGAAGAAGAGCTCGGTCCCCAACAAGAACATCGACTCGGCGGTCAAGCGCGGCGCCGGCCTGGAGGCCGGTGGCGCCGACTACGAGACGATCATGTACGAGGGGTACGGCCCGAACGGGGTCGCGGTGCTCATCGAGTGCCTCACCGACAACCGCAACCGCGCCGCCTCGGACGTCCGCGTGGCGATGACCCGCAACGGCGGCTCGATGGCCGACCCGGGCTCCGTCTCGTACCTCTTCAACCGCAAGGGCGTCGTGATCGTCCCCAAGGGCGAGCTGGGCGAGGACGATGTCCTGGGCGCGGTGCTGGACGCGGGCGCCGAGGAGGTCAACGACCTCGGCGAGTCCTTCGAGGTGCTGAGCGAGGCCACCGACCTGGTGGCGGTCCGTACCGCCCTCCAGGAGGCCGGTATCGACTACGACTCGGCCGACGCCAACTTCGTCCCGACCATGCAGGTCGAGCTGGACGAGGAGGGCGCGCGCAAGATCTTCAAGCTGATCGACGCGCTGGAGGACAGCGACGACGTCCAGAACGTCTTCGCCAACTTCGACGTCTCGGACGCCGTGATGGAGAAGGTCGACGCCTGACCCCGCACCGCCGAGCGGATTCCGCGCTCCTCGGCAACGGTCCGGACCGATGTCGGTCCGGACCGTTGTCGGTGCCGACCGATACTGTCTGATCAGCGTTTCCCCTCGAAGGGCGAACGCGTGACCGAGAGAGTGGGGGCGGGATGCGGGTGCTGGGTGTGGACCCCGGACTGACCCGGTGCGGGGTGGGCGTCGTCGAGGGGAGCGCGGGACGGCCGCTGACGATGCTGGGCGTCGGGGTGGTGCGGACGCCCCCCGAGGAGGAGATCGGCGCACGGCTCGTCGCCATCGAGGCGGGCATCGAGGCCTGGCTGGACGAACACCGGCCCGAACACGTCGCCGTGGAACGGGTCTTCGCCCAGCACAACGTACGGACGGCGATGGGCACCGCCCAGGCAGCCGGGGTCGCCATGCTCTGCGCGGCCCGCCGCTCCATCCCCGTCGTCCTGCACACCCCCAGTGAGGTCAAAGCCGCCGTCACCGGGAGCGGCCGGGCCGACAAGGCCCAGGTCGGCGCCATGGTCACCCGGCTCCTCCGGCTCGCCGAGCCACCCCGCCCGGCCGACGCGGCGGACGCCCTCGCCCTCGCCATCTGCCATATCTGGCGCGCCCCCGCCGTCAACCGGCTCCAGCAGGCCAGGGCGGCGGCCCGCGCCCCCCGTCTCCCCGCCTCCGCACCCGTCCGGAAGGTCACCCGATGATCGCCTTCGTCAGCGGCCAGGTCGCCGCCCTCGCCCCGACCACCGCGGTCATCGAGGTCGGCGGCGTCGGCATGGCCGTCCAGTGCGCCCCCGGCACCCTCGCCGCGCTCCGCGTCGGCCAGGAGGCCAGGCTCGCCACCTCCCTCGTCGTCCGCGAGGACTCCCTCACGCTCTACGGCTTCGCCGACGACGACGAGCGCCAGGTCTTCGAACTGCTCCAGACCGCCAGCGGCGTCGGCCCCCGGCTCGCCCAGGCCATGCTCGCCGTCCACAACCCCGACGCGCTCAGGCTCGCCGTCTCCACCGGCGACGAGAAGGCGCTGACCGCGGTCCCCGGCATCGGCAAGAAGGGCGCCCAGAAGCTGCTGCTGGAGCTGAAGGACCGGCTCGGCGCACCGGCCGGCGCCACCGTGGGACGCCAGGCCGGCGCCGCCGCCCCGGCCTCCTGGAGCGACCAGCTCCACGCCGCGCTGATCGGCCTCGGCTACGCGAGCCGCGAGGCCGAGGAGGCGGTCGCCCAGGTCGCCCCGGAGGCCGAGGCCGCCCTCGCCGCCGGCGAGCAGCCACCCGTGCCCCGGCTGCTGCGCGCCGCGCTCCAGAGCCTCAACCGCACCCGCTGAGCCGGGCCCCCTCAGGGCCACGCTCCGACGTACTCCATTCGGGCGTTCTCGTACGCGCCCCCTCCCCGAGGTGAAACTGAGTGAACTGGGACGACACCCGCGGCGCCGGACCCGAGCCGGACGACGCGGCCGACCGGCTCGTCGGCGCGTCCGCGGACGGGGAGGACCAGGCGGTCGAGGCCGCCCTGCGCCCCAAGTCGCTGGGGGAGTTCGTGGGCCAGGAGCGGGTACGGATCCAGCTCGACCTGGTGCTCAAGGCGGCCCGCGCCCGGGGCGCCACCGCCGACCACGTACTGCTCTCCGGGGCGCCGGGGCTCGGCAAGACCACCCTCTCGATGATCATCGCGGCCGAGATGAACGCCCCGATCCGGATCACCTCGGGCCCCGCCATCCAGCACGCGGGCGACCTCGCCGCCATCCTCTCCTCCCTCCAGGAGGGGGAGGTCCTCTTCCTCGACGAGATCCACCGCATGTCCCGGCCCGCCGAGGAGATGCTGTACATGGCGATGGAGGACTTCCGGGTCGACGTGATCGTCGGCAAGGGCCCCGGCGCCACCGCCATCCCGCTGGAGCTGCCGCCCTTCACCCTGGTC
This sequence comes from Streptomyces sp. NPDC093085, assembly GCF_040683935.1. Lineage (NCBI taxonomy): Bacteria > Bacillati > Actinomycetota > Actinomycetes > Kitasatosporales > Streptomycetaceae > Streptomyces > Streptomyces sp. NPDC093085. The sequence continues at coordinate 132,071 of NZ_JBFBFB010000010.1, forward strand.
GGCGCCACCACCCGGGCCGGGCTGCTGCCGCCCCCGCTCCGCGACCGCTTCGGCTTCACCGGCCATATGGAGTTCTACGAGAGCACCGAGCTGGAGCGCGTCCTGCACCGCTCCGCCCACCTCCTCGACCTGGAGATCGACGCCGAGGGCGCCGCCGAGATCGCCGGGCGCTCGCGCGGCACCCCCCGGATCGCCAACCGGCTGCTGCGCCGGGTACGGGACTACGCGCAGGTCAAGGCCGACGGCCGGATCACCAGGGAGGTGGCCCACGCGGCCCTCGCGGTCTACGAGGTCGACCCGCGCGGCCTCGACCGGCTCGACCGGGCCGTGCTCCAGGCGCTGCTGAAGCTCTTCGGCGGCGGCCCCGTCGGCCTCTCGACCCTGGCGGTCGCGGTGGGGGAGGAGCGTGAGACCGTGGAGGAGGTCGCCGAGCCCTTCCTCGTACGGGAGGGACTGCTGGCCCGGACCCCGCGCGGCCGGGTCGCCACCCCGGCGGCCTGGGCGCACCTCGGGATCCCCGCGCCGCAGCAGGCACCGGGCGGTTCCGGACAACCCGGCCTGTTCGGGGCGTGACGGCATGGGCACGCACCGGGGCAGGAACCCGGGTGCCATGCTGGGCGTTGTTCCAACGAAGCGGACTCGCTTAGACTCCGCCGATGCCGCCCTTCCGGAGCGGCATGCCCACCCCCGTATATCAGGCCGCTCGACAGCGCGGTCGTGCGAAGGAAGTTCCCTCCCGTGAGTCTCGTGACCCTTCTCCCCTTCATCGTGCTCATCGGGGCCATGTTCCTGATGACCCGGTCCGCCAAGAAGAAGCAGGAGGCCGCCGCGCAGATGCGCGACGAGATCCAGCCCGGCACCGGCATCCGCACCATCGGGGGCATGTACGCCACCGTCAAGGAGGTGCACGATGACATGGTCCTCCTGGAGGTGGCTCCCGGCGTCCACGCCGTCTACGCGAAGAACGCCATCGGCGCCGTGCTCGACGACGACGAGTACAACCGCATCGTGCACGGCGAGGACGCTTCCGACGCCGACACGCCGGTCGTGCCCGACGACGCCTCCTCGCTGACCGACCCCGACGGCACCCCGATCGACTTCGCGAAGAAGCCCGAGCCCGGCAGCGAGACGGACGCCGAGCCGGCCGACGCCGTGACCGAGGCGAAGGCCGACCAGGCCGCCGACCAGACCGACAGCGCCGACAAGGCCGACGAGCCCGCGGACAAGACGGCCAAGGCCGAGGCGAAGGCCGAGGTCAAGGCCGAGGAGACGGCGGACGACAAGGCCAAGGGCACGACCGACGGCGAGTCGGGCGCGAAGTAACCGGGCCGGCGCCGGCGGGTCGTACCACGGCCCCCGGCGCCTCATGGTGGTCGCGCTGATTTCCGCGGGGGCAGGTCCCCACAACACTTCGTGGCCGCTCCGGCGCACATCCCGCGTGGGGCGGTTGGACAGGGAGAAACGAGAAGGTGGCAGCACCTAATAAGGGCCGAAGGCAAGCGGGCGCCCCAGGCAGGCCAGGGCGCACCCTGGTCCTGTTCCTGATTGCCATGGTGGCTCTCACGGGCGGCATGTTCATGTCCGGCCATGTCACGCCACGTCTGGGGATCGACCTCGCGGGCGGCACGAGCATCACGCTCCAGGCGAAGAACACGCCGGGCAAGCCGAACGCGATCAACAAGACCAACATGGACACCGCCGTCAGCATCATCGAGCGGCGCGTCAACGGTCTTGGTGTCTCGGAGGCCGAGGTACAGACCCAGGGCAACGAGAACATCATCGTCAACATCCCCCGGGGCACCAACGAGGAGCAGGCCCGCCAGCAGGTCGGCACCACCGCCCAGCTCTTCTTCCGGCCTGTCCTGGCCGTCGCCGCCGGGTCCCCGGCCCCGGAGCCCTCCGCCGGCGGCTCGCCGAGCGCCAGCCCCTCCGCCTCGACCAGCGCGTCGAGCGGGGACAAGGCCGGGAGCGGCGACAAGGGGACGGAGTCCGGATCGCCGTCGCCCACCTCCTCCGAGACCAGCCAGGGCCGCGCCGTCACGGACGCCCTGAAGGCCGACGAGACGCCCTCCACCTCTTCCTCGCCCGACGCCTCCGCCTCCGCCTCCGGCGACGGCGCAGCGGACGGCAAGGCCGACGACAAGGCCACCCCGGACCCCTCCGCTTCCGCCACCTCCGACGCCGAGACCGCCGCGCTGGAGAAGAAGTTCACCGAGCTGAACTGCGAGAACGAGAAGGCGCGCACCGAGGTCAACCAGAGCTCCAAGCCCTCCGACACCATCGTCGCCTGCGGCAAGAACAGCGGTGACCAGTGGGAGAAGTACGTCCTGGGCCCGGCCGAGCTGGAGGGCACCGACGTCGACGACGCGCAGGGCGTCTTCGACCAGCAGCGCGGCATGTGGATCGTCACCATGGACTTCACCGGTGGCGGCACCAAGAAGTTCCAGTCGATCACCGGCAAGCTCTCGAAGCAGCAGTCGCCGATGAACCAGTTCGCCATCGTCCTCGACGGCAACGTCGTCTCGGCGCCCTCGGTGAGCCAGACCCTCGGCGGCAGCGCCGAGATCTCCGGCAGCTTCGACCAGACGTCCGCCCAGGACCTGGGGAACATCCTGTCGTACGGCGCACTGCCCCTGAGCTTCCAGGAGCAGTCCGTCACCACGGTCACCGCCGCGCTCGGCGGTGAGCAGCTCGAAGCCGGTCTGATCGCGGGCGCCATCGGCCTCGCCCTGGTCATCATCTACCTGGTGACCTACTACCGGGGTCTCTCCGCGATCGCCATCCTCAGCCTCGGCGCCTCCGGCGTCATGACGTACACGATCATGGCGCTCCTCGGCCCCGGTATCGGCTTCGCGCTCAACCTCCCGGCCGTCTGCGGCGCCATCGTCGCCATCGGTATCACCGCGGACTCGTTCATCGTCTACTTCGAACGCATCCGCGACGAGATCCGCGAGGGCCGTACGCTCCGCCCGGCCGTCGAACGCGCCTGGCCGCGCGCCCGGCGCACCATTCTCGTCTCCGACTTCGTCTCCTTCCTCGCCGCCGCTGTGCTCTTCGTCGTCACCGTCGGCAAGGTCCAGGGCTTCGCCTTCACCCTCGGTCTGACCACGCTCCTCGACGTGGTCGTGGTGTTCTTCTTCACCAAGCCCGTGATGACGCTCCTGGCCCGGACGAAGTTCTTCTCCAGCGGCCACCCCTGGTCCGGTCTCGACCCCCAGCGCCTCGGCGCCAAGCCGCCGCTGCGCCGCGCCCGTCGCGTCAGCCGCCCCACCGACCCGAAGGAGGCGTGAGATGTCGCGACTCGGCGATCTCGGCGCCCGGCTCTACCGAGGCGAAGTCGGTTACGACTTCATCGGGAAGCGCAAGATCTGGTACGGAATCTCGATCCTGATCACCATCACGGCCATCGCGGCCCTGGCGGTGCGCGGGCTCAACATGGGCATCGAGTTCAAGGGCGGTGCCGTCTTCACCATCTCGAAGACCAGCGTCTCCGAGGTCCAGGCCCGCGAGGACGCGGAGAAGGCCTCCGGGCACGACGCGATCGTCCAGAAGCTCGGCAACGGCGGGATGCGGATCCAGGTCACCGAGCTGGACACGCAGCAGGCCGACAAGGTCAAGCAGCAGCTCGCCAAGGACCTCAAGGTCGACGCGGCGAAGATCAACGCGGACCTGGTCGGCCCGAGCTGGGGCGCGACCATCGCCAACAAGGCGTGGATGGGTCTGGGGATCTTCATGATCCTGGTGGTGATCTATCTCGCCATCGCCTTCGAATGGCGGATGGCGGTCGCCGCGCTCATCGCCCTCATCCACGACCTCACCATCACGGTCGGGGTCTACACCCTGGTCGGCTTCGAGGTCACCCCCGGTACGGTCATCGGTCTGCTGACCATCCTCGGTTACTCCCTCTACGACACGGTCGTCGTCTTCGACTCCCTCAAGGAGGGGGCGCAGGGGATCACCAAGCAGACCCGCTGGACCTACAGCGAGATCGCCAACCGCTCGATCAACAGCACGCTGGTGCGCTCCATCAACACCACCGTGGTCGCCCTGCTCCCGGTCGGCGCGCTGCTCTTCATCGGCGGCGGCTTCCTCGGCGCGGGCATGCTCAACGACATCTCGCTCTCGCTCTTCGTCGGCCTCGCCGCCGGCGCGTACTCCTCGATCTTCATCGCCACTCCGCTCGTCGCCGACCTCAAGGAGAGCGACCCGCAGATCAAGGCGTTGAAGAAGCGGGTGCTCGCCAAGCGCGCGGCGGCCGCCGCCAAGGGCGAAGAGGCCGCCGACGAGGCCGTCGGAGCCGCCGGTGACACCGACGGCGCCGACGGCGGCGACGGAGTGGCGGACGCCCCCGGTGCCGCCGCCGTGGCGGGCCCGCGCGGCCGGGGCGGCCGGGGCAGGCCCTCCGGATCGGGGCGCCGCCGATGACCGGCACCAGCACCCGCGAGCTGCTGCTCAGCCGCATCCGTGACGTCACCGACTATCCGAAGCCCGGCGTGGTGTTCAAGGACATCACCCCGCTGCTGGCCGACCCGAAGGCCTTCACCGCGCTCACCGACGCCCTCGCCGAGATGTGCGGACGGGTCGGCGCGACGAAGATCGTCGGCCTGGAGGCCCGCGGCTTCATCCTGGCGGCCCCGGTGGCGGTCCGGGCGGGCGTCGGCTTCATCCCCGTACGGAAGGCGGGCAAGCTCCCCGGAGCGACCCTCGCACAGTCGTACGAGCTGGAGTACGGCTCCGCGGAGATCGAGATCCACGCCGAGGACCTGGACCACACCGACCGGATCCTCGTCATCGACGACGTCCTCGCCACCGGCGGCACCGCCGAGGCCTCCCTGGAGCTGGTCCGGCGGGCCGGCGCCCAGGTCGTCGGCGTCGCCGTCCTGATGGAGCTGGGCTTCCTGGGCGGCCGCGAGCGGCTCGCCCCGGCGCTCGACGGCGCCCCGCTGGAGGCGCTGATCACGCTCTGAAAAGCCGCTCACCACGGCATGGAACGACGGCAGGACGGGCACCCGGGAACAGTCGGGTGCCCGTCCCGCGTTCCGTGGAGCCCGGGCCCCTCAGAGGCCATGGGACGAGAGGGACGCCCGAGGTCGATACCATGGAACCTCCGGGCCTGACCGGGGGACCTGGATCCGCACGAGGAGCGCTCTTGCCAGACGAGGTTCAGCCACTGGCCGCCGCGACGCCCGATCACCCCGCCGACCAGGCCGCGGCAGGCTCCAGCAGGCCCCGTGACCGGGACCGGACCGCCGCCGGGACGCCCCCGGAGAGCGCCGAGCGCTCCGCGCCGGCCGCCCGTCCCGCCGTCCCCGTGACCGCCCCCAAGCCGGGCGCCACCGCCGTCCCCCGCACCGGCGGCTCCTCCAATCGGGTGAGGGCCCGGCTGGCCCGGCTCGGGGTGCAGCGCTCCTCCCCGTACAACCCGGTCCTCGAACCGCTGCTGCGGACCGTACGGGGCAACGACCCCAAGATCGAGACCGCCACCCTCCGCCAGATCGAGAGCGCCTACCAGGTCGCCGAGCGCTGGCACCGGGGCCAGAAGCGCAAGAGCGGCGACCCGTACATCACCCACCCGCTCGCGGTCACCACCATCCTCGCCGAGCTGGGCATGGACCCCGCCACCCTGATGGCCGGGCTGCTGCACGACACCGTCGAGGACACCGAGTACGGGCTCGACACCCTCCGCCGCGACTTCGGCGACCAGGTCGCCCTGCTGGTCGACGGGGTCACCAAGCTCGACAAGGTCAAGTTCGGCGAGGCCGCGCAGGCCGAGACCGTACGGAAGATGGTCGTCGCCATGGCCAAGGACCCCCGTGTCCTGGTCATCAAGCTCGCCGACCGGCTCCACAACATGCGCACCATGCGCTATCTCAAGCGGGAGAAGCAGGAGAAGAAGGCCCGCGAGACGCTGGAGATCTACGCCCCGCTCGCCCACCGGCTGGGCATGAACACCATCAAGTGGGAGCTGGAGGACCTCGCCTTCGCGATCCTCTACCCCAAGATGTACGACGAGATCGTCCGGCTGGTCGCCGAGCGCGCCCCCAAGCGGGACGAATACCTGGCCATAGTGACCGACGAGGTCCAGTCCGACCTGCGCGCCGCCCGGATCAAGGCCACCGTCACCGGACGCCCCAAGCACTACTACAGCGTCTACCAGAAGATGATCGTCCGGGGCCGGGACTTCGCCGAGATCTACGACCTGGTGGGCATCCGGGTCCTGGTCGACACCGTCCGTGACTGCTACGCGGCGCTCGGCACCGTCCACGCGCGGTGGAATCCGGTCCCCGGCCGGTTCAAGGACTACATCGCGATGCCCAAGTTCAACATGTACCAGTCGCTCCACACGACGGTCATCGGGCCCAACGGCAAGCCGGTCGAACTCCAGATCCGTACGTTCGACATGCACCGCCGCGCCGAGTACGGCATCGCCGCGCACTGGAAGTACAAGCAGGAGGCCGTCGCCGGCGCCTCCAAGGTCCGTACCGACGTACCGAGGAGCGCGGGCCGGGGCGCCAACCAGGACACCGTCAACGACATGGCATGGCTCCGCCAGCTCCTGGACTGGCAGAAGGAGACCGAGGACCCCAGCGAGTTCCTGGAGTCGCTCCGCTTCGACCTCTCGCGCAACGAGGTCTTCGTCTTCACGCCCAAGGGCGATGTCATAGCGCTGCCCGCCGGCGCCACCCCGGTCGACTTCGCGTACGCGGTCCACACCGAGGTCGGACACCGCACCATAGGCGCGCGGGTCAACGGGCGGCTCGTGCCGCTGGAATCGACCCTCGACAACGGCGACCTGGTGGAGGTCTTCACCTCCAAGGCCGCCGGCGCGGGCCCCTCCCGGGACTGGCTCGGCTTCGTCAAGTCGCCGCGTGCCAGGAACAAGATCCGCGCCTGGTTCTCCAAGGAGCGCCGCGACGAGGCGATCGAGCAGGGCAAGGACGCCATCGCCCGCGCGATGCGCAAACAGAACCTGCCGATCCAGCGCATCCTCACCGGCGACTCGCTGGTCACCCTCGCGCACGAGATGCGCTACCCCGACATCTCCTCCCTGTACGCGGCGATCGGCGAGGGCCATGTGGCCGCGCAGGGCGTCGTCCAGAAACTGGTGCAGGCACTCGGCGGCGAGGAGGCCGCCAACGAGGACATCGCGGAGAACGCGCCGCCCTCCCACGGCCGCGCCAAACGCCGCTCCAACGCCGACCCCGGCGTGGTCGTCAAGGGCGTGGACGACGTCTGGGTGAAGCTGGCCCGCTGCTGTACGCCGGTCCCCGGCGACCCGATCATCGGCTTCGTCACCCGAGGCAGCGGCATCTCCGTCCACCGCGCCGACTGCGTCAACGTGGACGCGCTCTCCCAGCAGCCCGAGAGGATCAAGGACGTCGAGTGGGCGCCCACCCAGTCCTCGGTCTTCCTCGTCGCCATCCAGGTCGAGGCGCTGGACCGCTCCCGGCTCCTGTCGGACGTCACCCGGGTCCTCTCCGACCAGCACGTCAACATCCTGTCGGCCGCCGTCCAGACTTCCCGGGACCGGGTCGCCACCTCGCGCTTCACCTTCGAGATGGGCGACCCCAAGCACCTGGGCCATGTCCTGAAGGCGGTACGGGGCGTGGAGGGCGTCTACGACGTCTACCGCGTGACCTCGGCCCGCAGGCCCTGACCGTCCGTACCGGAGAAAGCGGGCGGCCCGCGGTGGGAATCCACCGCGGGCCGCCCGCTTCCGCGTCCGCCGGCGAGCCGGGGCCGCCCGTGCCGGGGCCGCTCAGCCGCCGAACTCCTGCAAGCCCTTGAGCGCCTGGTCCAGCAGCGCCTGCCGGCCCTCCAGCTCCCGGGCGAGCTTGTCGGCCTTCGCGTTGTTGCCCGCCGCGCGCGCCGCGTCGATCTGCGCGCGCAGCTTGTCCACGGCCGCCTGGAGCTGCCCCGTCAGACCCGCGGCCCGCGCGCGGGCCTCCGGGTTCGTCCGGCGCCACTCGTTCTCCTCGGACTCCTGGAGCGCCCGCTCCACCGCGTGCATCCGGGCCTCGACCTTCGGCCTGGCGTCACGCGGTACGTGCCCGATCGCCTCCCAGCGCTCGTTCAGCGCCCGGAACGCCGCGCGGGCGGCCTTGAGGTCCGTGACCGGCATCAGCCGCTCGGCCTCGACCGCCAGCTCCTCCTTGAGCTTCAGGTTCTCCGTCTGCTCGGCGTCCCGCTCGGCGAAGACCTCGCCCCGCGCCGCGAAGAAGATGTCCTGCGCGCCACGGAAGCGGTTCCACAGCTCGTCCTCGGCCTCGCGCTGGGCGCGGCCCGCCGCCTTCCACTCCGCCATCAGCTCGCGGTAGCGCGCCGCCGTACCGCCCCAGTCGGTGGAGCCGGAGAGCGACTCCGCCTCCGCGGCCAGCTTCTCCTTGGCCTTACGGGCCTCCTCGCGCTGCGCGTCGAGCGCCGCGAAGTGCGCCTTGCGCCGCTTGGAGAACGCCGAGCGCGCGTGCGAGAAGCGGTGCCACAGCTCGTCGTCGGACTTCCGGTCCAGCCGGGGCAGCCCCTTCCAGGTGTCCACCAGCGCCCGCAGCCGCTCGCCCGCCGACCGCCACTGGTCGCTCCGCGCCAGCTCCTCGGCCTCGGTGACCAGCGCCTCCTTGGCCAGCCGCGCCTCGTCGGTCTGCTTGGCCCGCTGCGCCTTGCGCTCCTCGCGCCGCGCGTCGACCGTGGCCACCAGTGCGTCGAGCCGCTTGCGCAGCGCGTCCAGATCGCCGACGGCGTGGTGCTCGTCCACCTGCGCGCGCAGATGGTCGATGGCCGTCGTCGCGTCCTTCGCGGACAGGTCGGTGGTCTTCACGCGCTTTTCCAGGAGGCCGATCTCGACCACCAGGCCCTCGTACTTGCGCTCGAAGTAGGCCAGGGCCTCCTCGGGAGAGCCTGCCTGCCACGATCCGACGACCTGCTCACCCTCGGCCGTACGCACGTACACGGTGCCCGTCTCGTCGACGCGGCCCCACGGGTCGCTGCTCACAGCGCCTCCTCCACCTGATACCCGTCAGGACCGCACGGTCCCCGGGCATCATCCACAGTTCCTGGGACGGGCTGCGCCCGCCCTGCACAACGCCAATCTAGGCGACCGGCCGCCCGGCTGTCCGCACTCAGCACGGCCGAAATTCACAAGGTCACGCCTTGTCGACCGTGACCTTCTCCACGGTGACGGCCTCCTTGGGCGCGCCGTCGCCTCCGCCGCCCTCCACACCGGCCTTGCCGATCGCCTCCACGATCTTCAGCCCGGCCTTGTCCAGGGTGCCGAACGGCGTGTAGCTGGGCGGCAGTTTGGTGTCCTTGTAGACCAGGAAGAACTGGCTGCCTCCGGTGTGCGGCTGCCCGGTGTTGGCCATGGCCACGGTGCCCGCCTTGTACGTCACGCTGCCGTCCGCGCCCGCCTTGCCCAGCGAGTCCAGGTTCTCGTCCTCGATCGTGTAGCCGGGGCCGCCGGTGCCGTCGCCCTGGGGGTCGCCGCACTGGAGCACGAAGATGCCCTCCGTGGTCAGCCGGTGGCACTTCGTGTTGTCGAAGTACCCCTTGTCGGCGAGCGACTTGAACGAGTTGACGGTGTGCGGGGTCTTCTTGGCGTCCATGGCGATCGGGAGGTCGCCCTGGCTCGTCTTGAAGTCCATCGTGTACGTGGCGTTCTGGTCGATGGCCATCTTCGGCTCGGGCGCCTCGGACTCCGTCTCCGAGGGCGTCGGGCTCGCCTCCGCGGCCGCGTCGTCCTTCGTCGACTTGTCACCGTCGCTGAGGCCGATGGAGAAGTACGCCGCACCCCCCGAGAGCACCACGACGGCCAGCACGGCGGCGATGACGGCATTGCGCCGCTTCGCCTTCTGGCGGGCCTCCACCCGCCGCTGCTGCTGCCGCTCGAACTTCTCCCGCGCGAGCTGCCGCCGTCGCTGATCGGTCTTGGCCACCGGGTCCACTCCTCGTGTCTGTGTGTGATCCTGTGCGGTCAGATCCGGCCTGACCAGTGCTACGGCCGGAGCATGATTTCCGGCGGAGGCACCAGATGCGTACGGTATATGGGTTGGCTGTGGAATGAGGAGCGCCGGTATTCTCGGCGCACCCCCGTATTTCCCGGCCGGGCCATGTGCGCCGGACGACACAAGACGACAAAAAGGGACGATCGTGCTCATTGCCGGGTTCCCCGCCGGAGCCTGGGGGACCAATTGCTATCTGGTCGCCCCCGCCGCGGGTGAGGAGTGCGTGATCATCGACCCCGGCCACCAGGCCGCCGAGGGCGTCGGGGAAGCCGTCAGGAAGCACCGCCTCAAGCCCGTCGCCGTCATCGCGACCCACGGGCACATCGACCATGTCGCCTCGGTCGTGCCGGTGTGCGGAGCACACGACGTGCCCGCCTGGATCCACCCCGCCGACCGCTACATGATGAGCGACCCGGAGAAGGCCCTCGGCCGCTCCATCGGGATGCCGCTCCTGGGCGAGCTGACCATCGGCGAGCCGGACGACGTACGGGAGCTGTCCGACGGCGCCGTGCTGGACCTCGCCGGTCTCGAACTGACCGTCGCGCACGCGCCCGGCCATACCAAGGGGTCGGTGACCTTCGCGATGCCCGAGGCGGCGGACATCCCGCCCGTCCTCTTCTCGGGCGATCTGCTCTTCGCCGGCTCCATCGGACGCACCGACCTGCCCGGCGGCGACCACACCGAGATCCTGGCCTCGCTGGGCCGGGTGTGCCTGCCGCTCGACGACGCGACCGTGGTCCTCTCCGGACACGGCCCCCAGACCACCATCGGCCGTGAGCGCGCCACCAACCCGTACCTCCGGGACGTGGCCGCCGGCCAGGGAGACGGCACGACCGCCGCCCCGCGACGAGGAATGTGAAACCCCGACACCCCATGAGCACCTTCCAGGCCCCCAAGGGCACCTACGACCTGCTCCCGCCCGACTCGGCCCGGTATCTCGCCGTACGCGAGGCGATCGCCGCGCCGCTGCGGAACTCCGGCTACGGGTACGTCGAGACACCCGGGTTCGAGAACGTCGAACTCTTCGCCCGAGGCGTCGGCGAGTCCACCGACATCGTCTCCAAGGAGATGTACGCCTTCGAGACCAAGGGCGGCGACCGGCTCGCGCTCCGCCCCGAGGGCACCGCCTCCGTACTGCGCGCCGCGCTGGAGGCCAACCTCCACAAGGCCGGCAACCTGCCCGTCAAGCTCTGGTACTCCGGCTCGTACTACCGCTACGAGCGCCCCCAGAAGGGCCGCTACCGCCACTTCTCGCAGGTGGGCGCCGAGGCGATCGGCGTCGAGGACCCCGTGCTCGACGCCGAGCTGATCGTCCTCGCCGACCAGGCGTACCGCTCGCTGGGCCTGCGGAACTTCCGCATCCTCCTCAACTCGCTGGGCGACCGGGAGTGCCGCCCCGCCTACCGCGAGGCGCTCCAGGGCTTTCTGCGCGGCCTCGACCTGGACGAGGAGACCCGGCGCCGGATCGAGATCAACCCCCTGCGGGTCCTCGACGACAAGCGCGCCGAGGTCCAGAAGCAGCTCGTCGGCGCCCCGGTGCTCCGCGACCACCTCTGCGAGGCGTGCACGGCGTACCACGAGGAGGTCCGCGAGCTGCTGACCCTCCAGGGCATCGCCTTCGAGGACGACGAGAGGCTCGTCCGCGGCCTCGACTACTACACGCGCACCACCTTCGAGTTCGTCCACGACGGCCTCGGCGCGCAGTCCGCGGTGGGCGGCGGCGGCCGGTACGACGGGCTCTCCGAGATGCTCGGCGGCCCGGCGCTCCCCTCGGTCGGCTGGGCGCTCGGCGTGGACCGTACGGTCCTGGCGCTGGAGGCCGAGGGCGTCGCGCTGGACATCCCGCCCGCCACCACCGTGTACGCCGTCCCGCTCGGCGAGGAGGCCCGCAGGCGCCTCTTCGCCGTCGTCGCCGAGCTGCGCAGGGCGGGCGTCGCGACGGACTTCGCGTTCGGCGGCCGGGGGCTGAAGGGCGCGATGAAGTCCGCCAACCGCTCGGGCGCCCGGTACGCGCTCGTCGCGGGCGAGCGCGACCTCGCCGAGGGCGTCGTCCAGCTCAAGGACATGGAGAGCGGCGAGCAGCGCGCCGTCCCGCTCGGCACCGTGGTCACCGAGGTGACCCGCCGCCTCGGCTAGGGCCCGTCGTCAGGGGGCGGCCCGGTTGTCCACAGGGCCCCCGGGCCGTGGGGCCTGTACGGCAGAATGAAGATGCCCGTACAGGCCCCTCTGCGATGGAACGGCGATATGACGACTACTGCGGCTGACGACGTCTCCTCCGGCCAGGAGCGCGGCACGCCTCCCGGCACGGTCGGCGGCGGCCGGGCGTTCGCGCTGCTGCTCGTCGTCACCGGCGCGGCGGGGCTGCTCGCCGCGTGGGTCATCACCATCGACAAGTTCAAACTGCTGGAGGACCCGAACTTCACCCCGGGGTGCAGCCTCAACCCGGTGGTCTCCTGCGGCAACATCATGAAGAGCGCCCAGGCCTCCGTCTTCGGCTTCCCCAACCCGATGCTGGGCCTCGCCGCCTACTCCGTGGTGACAGCCATCGGGATGGGACTGCTCGCCGGGGCCCGCTTCCGCGGCTGGTTCTGGCTGGGGCTCAACGCCGGGACGCTCTTCGGCGTCGGATTCTGCACCTGGCTCCAGTACCAGTCCCTGTACAACATCAACTCGCTCTGCCTCTGGTGCTGCCTGGCCTGGGTCGCCACCATCCTGATGTTCTGGTACGTCACCTCCCACAACATACGTACCGGCGTGCTGCCCGCGCCCGGCGCCCTGCGCGGCTTCCTCGACGAGTTCACCTGGGTCCTGCCCGTCCTGCACATCGGCGTCATCGGGATGCTCGTCCTGACCCGCTGGTGGGACTTCTGGACCGGCTGAGCAGGATCCGGAGCGGGGCGGACCCCGGGCGGGGGCGGGGGTGCCGGCGTTGTCGGCGGCACGGCATAGGCTTCACGCGTGGAGCCCGACCTCTTTACCGCAGCCGCCGAAGACCGCCAGGAGAAGGACCCGTCCGCCAGCCCCCTGGCCGTCCGGATGCGCCCCCGCGTCGTCGACGAGGTCGTCGGCCAGGGCCATCTGCTCCGCCCGGGGTCCCCGCTGCGCCGGCTGGTCGGCGAGGGCGGCGGCGGTCCGGCGGGGCCCTCGTCGGTCATCCTCTGGGGGCCTCCCGGCACCGGGAAGACGACCCTCGCCTATGTCGTCTCCAAGGCCACCAACAAGCGCTTCGTGGAGCTCTCCGCGATCACGGCGGGCGTCAAGGAGGTCCGGGCCGTCATCGACGGGGCCCGGCGTGCCTCCGGCGGGTTCGGCAAGGAGACCGTCCTCTTCCTCGACGAGATCCACCGCTTCAGCAAGGCCCAGCAGGACTCCCTGCTGCCCGCCGTGGAGAACCGCTGGGTCACGCTGATCGCCGCGACCACGGAGAACCCGTACTTCTCGGTGATCTCCCCGCTGCTCTCCCGCTCCCTGCTGCTCACCCTGGAGCCGCTCACCGACGAGGACCTGCGGGCCCTGCTGCGGCGGGCGCTCACCGAGGAGCGCGGTCTCGGCGGCGCGGTCACCCTCCCCGAGGACGCCGAGGCGCATCTGCTGCGGATCGCGGGCGGCGACGCCCGGCGGGCGCTGACCGCGCTGGAGGCGGCGGCCGGCGCCGCGCTCGCCAAGAGCGAGCGGGAGGTCACCCTGGCGACGGTCGAGGAGACCGTCGACCGCGCGGCCGTCCGGTACGACCGGGACGGCGACCAGCACTACGACGTGGCGAGCGCCCTCATCAAGTCGATCCGCGGCTCCGACGTGGACGCGGCGCTGCACTATCTGGCCCGGATGATCGACGCGGGTGAGGACCCCCGGTTCATCGCGCGCCGGCTGATGATCTCGGCCAGTGAGGACATCGGCCTCGCCGACCCCACCGCGCTGCCGCTCGCCGTCGCCGCCGCGCAGGCCGTGGCCATGATCGGATTCCCGGAGGCCGCGCTCACCCTCAGCCATGCCACCATCGCCCTCGCCCTCGCCCCCAAGTCCAACGCCGCCACCACCGCCATCTCGGCGGCCCTGGAGGACGTACGGAAGGGGCTGACCGGACAGGTCCCGCCGCATCTGCGCGACGGCCACTACAAGGGCGCAGCCAAGCTCGGCCACGCCGAGGGGTACGTCTACCCGCACGACGTGCCGGGCGGGATCGCGGCGCAGGAGTACGCGCCGGAGGCGGTGCGCGGCCGGCGGTACTACGAGCCCACCCGGTACGGGGCGGAGGCGCGGTACGCGGACGTGGCGGAGAAGGTGCGCGAGCGGCTGCGCGGCGGCTGAGAGGTGCCGGCCTCACCGGGCCGCCGCGTCGAAGAGGGTGTGCATCGCGTACCGCAGCTCGTTGACGTTCCGTACCGGCTCGGGGAAGTCGAAGCGGGCGTCGAAGCACTGGACACCGGTGAAGCGCACCCGGAGCCCGAAGCGGTCGATCCCGACCGGCACGGCCGCGGTCCCCGCCGCGGAGGCGGTCGCGGAGCGCTCGCCGAGCAGCGCGCGCAGTGACCGGACCTCGGCGCCGTGGGCGGCGTGCAGATGCTGGAGCAGCTCCGCCTCGTGCTCCACCAGCGGGTCGGCGACCGCCTTCGCGAACTCCTCGGGCTCCACCTGCTCGGCGCCCCACAGGTCGTCCACGCACGCCTCGCCGACCTCCAGGCGGAGCGTCATCCGGCCCGCGTGCGCCGTCTCCGGCTCCCGGGTGAGCCAGCCGGAGAGCCAGGCCCGGCCCCGGATCCGGTGCGGTACGGAGACCGGCGCGACATCCGTCAGCTCCAGCACCGCGTTGAGTTCGTCGTCCTGCGCGTGGGTGGCGGCCCGTACGGCGGGGGAGTCCGAGGGGAAGACGAGGAACACCTCGCCGTCCGGGCCCACGCTCCGTGCCTCGGGCATGAGGGGGAAGGGCTGGGCCCCTTCCAGGCCGGGGATGAGCAGCACCGCCGAGCATGTACCCTGTACGAGAGTTCGTGTGCGTTCGGCTGCTGACGGCATCCGGTCGATTTCAAGCCCGCTGGGACGCGGCTGACCATGAGCTGATCGGACCTCCGTCGTTTCCCCGTCGCTCCCGGCGTCGGGGCTCTCTGTCGCGTCCGTGATGCGTGTGGTGTTCCCAGGGCGAGACATGCGATCTCCTTTAAGTAAGGTGAGCCTAACCTAACCTACAACGGAGGTCTGGAGAACGTGCCTAACCAGTCGCGTCCCAAGGTCAAGAAGTCGCGTGCGCTCGGTATCGCGCTGACGCCCAAGGCGGTCAAGTACTTCGAGGCCCGTCCTTACCCGCCGGGTGAGCACGGTCGTGGACGCAAGCAGAACAGTGACTACAAGGTCCGTCTGCTGGAGAAGCAGCGCCTGCGCGCCCAGTACGACATCAGCGAGCGCCAGATGGCCCGCGCCTACGACCGCGCCAAGAAGGCCGGCGGCAAGACCGGTGAGGCGCTCGTCGTCGAGCTGGAGCGCCGTCTCGACGCGCTCGTCCTGCGCTCGGGCATCGCCCGCACCATCTACCAGGCCCGTCAGATGGTCGTGCACGGTCACATCGAGGTCAACGGCGGCAAGGTCGACAAGCCGTCGTTCCGCGTCCGTCCCGACGACGTCGTGATGGTCCGCGAGCGCAGCCGCGAGAAGGTCCCCTTCCAGGTCGCCCGCGAGGGCGGTTACGCCCCCGACGGCGAGACCCCGCGCTACCTCCAGGTCAACCTGAAGGCGCTGGCGTTCCGCCTGGACCGTGACCCGAACCGCAAGGAGATCCCGGTCATCTGCGACGAGCAGCTCGTCGTCGAGTACTACGCCCGCTGACCCGGACGCGGTAGCTCCACCACGCTTGAGCCCGCCGTCCCCCGCGCCTCACGGCCGGAGGGCCGGCGGGCTTTCGCATGGCCCCGGCGCCCGACCGGCGGGGCGGCTAATGCGGTACGGGGGCGGGGTGCCGGCGCGATAGGGTCGGAGGACGACTTTCCGTCGTCCGCGGATGGCGGCGAGCTTCGACCTTCACGAGACAAGAGAGCGGTGCGGCGTGACCGGTGGAGAGGTTGCCGGAATCCTGGTGGCCGTGTTCTGGGCCATCCTGGTCTCCTTCCTGGCCGTCGTCCTGGTACGGCTGGCGCAGACGCTCAAGGCGACCACCCGGCTGGTGGCGGACGTCACCGACCAGGCCGTGCCCCTGCTCGCCGACGCCTCGCGGACGGTCCGCGCCGCACAGACCCAGCTCGACCGGGTCGACGCCATCGCCTCCGACGTCCAGGAGGTCACCTCCAACGCCTCGGCGCTCTCCACCACGGTCGCCTCGACGTTCGGCGGCCCCCTGGTGAAGGTCGCGGCGTTCGGCTACGGCGTACGCCAGGCCATGGGGCGCCGGGGAGCGCCCCCGGCCGACGCCGCGCGGCCCGCCCCGCGCCGTACGGTCGTCGCCGGGCGCACCCTCCCCACCGCCCGGTTCCGGAAGAAGAAGGGCTGACCGCAGCGATGTTCCGCCGTACGTTCTGGTTCACCGCGGGCGCCGCGGCCGGCGTCTGGGCCACCACCAAGGTCCACCGCAAGCTCCAGCGGCTCACCCCGGAGAGCCTCGCCGCCCAGGCGGCGAACAAGGCGATCGACGCCGGGTACCGGGTCCGTGAGTTCGCCGTCGACGTACGCTCCTCCATGGTGCGGCGCGAGGCCGAACTCGGCGAGGCCCTGGGCCTGGAGGCCCCCGCGGAACCCGCGCTGCCCGCCGCCCGGCGGCTCGCCGCACTCGACCGCCCCCGCACCACGTACTCCTACGACCCGCACAACCGGAATGAGGACCACTGATGGAGTCGGCTGAAATTCGTCGCCGCTGGCTGAGCTTCTTCGAGGAGCGCGGTCACACCGTCGTCCCTTCGGCGTCGCTCATCGCGGACGACCCGACTCTGCTGCTGGTCCCGGCGGGCATGGTGCCCTTCAAGCCGTACTTCCTCGGCGAGGTCAAGCCGCCCTTCGACCGCGCCACCAGCGTGCAGAAGTGCGTCCGCACCCCGGACATCGAGGAGGTCGGCAAGACCACCCGGCACGGCACGTTCTTCCAGATGTGCGGGAACTTCTCCTTCGGCGACTACTTCAAGGAGGGCGCCATCACGCTCGCCTGGGAGCTGCTGACCAGCCCGGTCGCCGACGGCGGATACGGTCTCGACCCGGAGCGCCTCTGGGTCACCGTCTACCTCGACGACGACGAGGCCGAGCGGATCTGGCGGGAGAGGATCGGCGTCCCCGCCGAGCGCATCCAGCGCCTCGGCAAGAAGGACAACTACTGGTCCATGGGCGTGCCCGGCCCCTGCGGCCCCTGCTCGGAGATCAACTACGACCGCGGCCCAGAGTTCGGCGTCGAGGGCGGCCCGGCCGTCAACGACGAGCGGTACGTGGAGATCTGGAACCTGGTCTTCATGCAGTACGAGCGCGGCGCCGGGGACGGCAAGGAGGACTTCCCGATCCTCGGTGAGCTGCCCTCCAAGAACATCGACACCGGTCTCGGCCTCGAACGCCTCGCCATGGTCCTCCAGGACGTGCGGAACATGTACGAGACGGACACGCTCCGGGTCGTCATGGACAAGGCCACCGAGCTGACCGGTGTGCGGTACGGCGCCGAGCACGGCTCCGACGTCTCCCTGCGCGTGGTCGCCGACCACATCCGTACCTCCACGATGCTCATCGGCGACGGCGTCACCCCGGGCAACGAGGGGCGCGGCTACGTCCTGCGCCGCATCATGCGCCGCGCCATCCGCAACATGCGCCTCCTCGGCGCCACGGAACCGGTCGTCGCCGCCCTGGTCGACGTGGTCATCCGCACCATGGGCGAGCAGTACCCGGAGCTGGAGACCGACCGCAAGCGCATCGAGACCGTCGCCCTCGCCGAGGAGGCCGCCTTCCTCAAGGCACTCAAGGGCGGCACCAACATCCTCGACACCGCCGTCACCGAGACCAAGGCCGCCGGCGGCCAGGTCCTCTCCGGGGACCAGGCGTTCCTGCTCCACGACACCTGGGGCTTCCCCATCGACCTCACCCTGGAGATGGCCGCCGAACAGGGCCTCTCCGTGGACGAGGACGGCTTCCGCCGGCTCATGAAGGAGCAGCGGGAGCGCGCCAAGGCCGACGCCAAGGCGAAGAAGTCCGGCCACGCCGACCTCTCCGCCTACCGCTCGGTCGCGGACACCAGCGGCCTGACCGAGTTCACCGGCTACACCGCCACCGAGGGCGAGTCGACCGTCGTCGGCCTCCTCGTCGACGGGGTGCCCTCGCCCGCCGCCACCGAGGGCGACGAGGTCGAGATCGTCCTCGACCGCACCCCCTTCTACGCCGAGGGCGGCGGGCAACTCGCCGACCAGGGCCGGATCAGGCTGGACAGCGGCGCCGTGGTGCAGATCCGCGATGTCCAGCAGCCGGTCCCCGGTGTCTCCGTGCACAAGGGGACCGTGCAGGTCGGCGAGGTGACGGTGGGCGCCTCCGGGTACGCCGCCATCGACCTGACCCGCCGCCGGGCCATCGCCCGCGCCCACAGCGCCACCCACCTCACCCACCAGGCGCTGCGCGACGCCCTCGGCCCGACGGCCGCCCAGGCCGGCTCCGAGAACTCCCCGGGCCGCTTCCGCTTCGACTTCGGCTCGCCCGCCGCCGTCCCCGGCACGGTCCTGCGCGACGTCGAGCAGAAGATCAACGAGGTGCTCGCCCGGGAGCTGGACGTGCACGCCGAGGTCATGCCGATCGCCGAGGCCAAGCGGCAGGGCGCCATCGCCGAGTTCGGCGAGAAGTACGGCGAGCAGGTCCGGGTCGTCACCATCGGAGACTTCTCCAAGGAACTCTGCGGCGGTACGCATGTCCACAACACCGCCCAGCTCGGCCTGGTCAAGCTGCTCGGCGAGTCCTCGATCGGCTCCGGGGTACGGCGTATCGAGGCCCTGGTCGGCGTGGACGCCTACCAGTTCCTCGCCCGCGAGCACACCGTCGTCGCCCAGCTCCAGGAGCTCGTCAAGGGCCGCTCCGAGGAGCTGCCCGAGAAGATCGCCGGGATGCTCGGCAAGCTGAAGGACGCCGAGAAGGAGATCGAGAAGTTCCGCGCGGAGAAGGTGCTCGCCGCCGCCGCCGGACTCGCCGGCTCCGCCCAGGACGTCCGGGGCACCGCCCTGGTCACCGGGCAGGTCCCGGACGGCACCTCCGCCGACGACCTGCGCCGTCTGGTGCTGGACGTCCGGGGCCGTATCCCCGGCGACCGGCCGGCCGTCGTCGCCCTCTTCACCACCGCCAACGGCCGCCCGCTGACCGTCATCGCCACCAACGAGGCGGCCCGCGAACGCGGTCTCAAGGCCGGTGACCTGGTCCGCACCGCCGCCAAGACGCTCGGCGGCGGCGGGGGCGGCAAGCCGGACGTCGCCCAGGGCGGTGGCCAGAACCCGGCCGCCATCGGGGACGCCGTCGCCGCCGTCGAGCGCCTCGTCGCCGAGACCGCCTGAGGCCGGCCGCGTGAGCGCGATGCGCCGAGGGCGCAGACTCGCGATCGATGTCGGGGACGCCCGGATCGGGGTCGCCTCGTGCGACCCCGACGGGATCCTCGCCACGCCGGTGGAGACCGTGCCGGGACGCGATGTCCCGGCCGCCCACCGGCGGCTCCGCGGGCTCGTCGAGGAGTACGAACCGATCGAAGTGCTGGTCGGGCTGCCCCGCTCGCTCAACGGGGGCGAGGGACCTGCCGCGGTGAAGGTACGGGCGTTCGCCCAGGAGCTGGCGCGGGGCATCGCCCCCGTACCGGTACGACTGGTCGATGAGCGGATGAGCACAGTGACGGCCGGACAAGGGCTGCGCGCTTCGGGCGTTTCCTCCCGGAAAGGCCGGTCCGTTATCGACCAGATGGCGGCGGTTGTCATCCTTCAGAGCGCGCTGGAGGCCGAACGGGTGTCAGGTAATCTGCCCGGCGAGAGCGTCGAAGTGGTCATCTGATCGCGGTACGGTAACGTTCCGCGCGAGTTGCGGTGTTCGAACAGCCACCGCACAGCAAAGAGGCGACACGGACGCCGCGCACTGCGCTCAGCGGTCACGCCTCGCGGCTCAAGGGGATCGATGACTGACTATGGCCGGAGCCCCGGCTCCGAACCGTGGCACCCGGGGGACCCGCTCTACGGGGACTCCGGGTGGGCGGCACAGCAGGGCACCGACGGCAGCGGCGTCTCCTACGGAGGGCAGCAGCAGTACCCGCAGCAGCCGCAGGCACCGGTCCAGGCGCAGGCACCGATGCAGGCGCAGGCTCCGTACGGGGCCCCGGCCCAGCCCCAGCCGCAGGATCCGTACCAGCAGCAGTACCAGCCGCAGCACCAGTACCAGCAGCAGCCGCAGCAACCCCAGTACCAGGGGGGCGGCGCCCCGTACGGTGCCCAGCAGTACCACGACCCCCAGTACGGTGAGCCGCAGTACAACGACCCGCGGTACGGCGGCCCCCAGCAGCACCCGGGGCCCCAGCGACAGCCCTCGTACAACGAGCCGCAGTACCCGGAGCCCCAGTACAACGAGCCGCAGTACAACGGCGGTTGGGACGACGGCCAGCAGGGCGGCATGCCGTACGGGGCCAACCCCTCGACCCCGTACCAGGGACAGCGCGCCGACTACCCCGACAGCCAGGACTACTACGCCACCGCCGACGCCTACCCGCCCCCGCAGCCCCCCGGCCAGCGGCACGCCGAGCCGGAGCCCGCGGACGGCCAGGAGAAGGCCGGCGAGGAGGCGGACGAGGAGGGGAAGGAGACCCACCCCTTCTTCACCGGCAAGGACGACGACGGGGACGCCGACGAGGGCCGCGCCGGTGAGGGGCGCGGCGGCGCCGGCCGGGAGCGCCGGGGCGGCAAGACGAAGAAAAAGAAGAGCCGCAACGGCACGGCCTGTCTGGTCGTCGCCGCGGTCTTCCTCGGCGGCGCCGGCGGTATCGGCTATGTCGGCTACCAGTTCTGGGAGAGCAAATTCGGCCCGCCGCCGGACTACACCGGCGCCGGATCCGGCGATGTCCAGGTGGAGATTCCGCAGGGCGCGGGCGGATACGAGATCGGCGCCATTCTGGTGAAGAACGGCGTGGTCAAGAGCCAGCGCGCCTTCGTCGCCGCCCAGAAACAGAATCCCAAGGGCAATACGATCCAGGCGGGCGTCTACATTCTCAGCAAAGAGATGTCCGCGCGGAACGCCGTCACCAGAATGCTCAGCCCCAACAGCCGCAACGCCCTGATCATTCCCGAGGGCAAGCGCAACGAATTCGTCTACGCGCAGATCGACAAACGCCTCGGCATCAAGAAGGGCGAGACCGCCGCCGTCGCCAAAGCGCAGGCCAAGAACCTCGGCCTGCCGAAATGGGCCGACGACAACCCCAGCATCAAGGACCCGCTGGAAGGATTCCTCTTCCCGGCGAGCTACCCGGTGGCCAAGGGGACGAAGCCGGAGGTCATCCTCAAGAAGATGGTCGCCCGCGCCAAGGCCGAGTACGAGAAGCAGGACCTGGAGGGCGAGGCGAAGAAACTCGGACTCAAGTCGCCGCTCCAACTGATCACCGTCGCCAGCCTCGTCCAGGTGGAAGGCAAGTACAAGCACGACTTCGACAAGGTCGCCCGGGTCGTCTACAACCGCCTGGAGCCGGACAACACCGAGACCGTCGGACGGCTCGAATTCGACTCCACCGTCAACTACATCAAGAGCCAGAGCAGGCTGGATCTCGGCGCGGTCGACGACCTGCGCAAGATCAAGGACCCGTACAACACCTACGACATCAAGGGTCTGCCGCCCGGCCCCATCAGCAACCCGGGTGCCGAGGCCCTGCACTCGGCGATCAACCCGGCCGAAGGCCCCTGGTACTACTTCGTGTCGGTGACCTCCGACAAGACACTCTTCGCCGTGACCAACCAGGAGCACGAAGAGAACCGGCGGCAGTACGAGAACGAGAGCAAGAAGCCGTGAACCAGCACCGGCGCGCGGCGGTCCTCGGATCGCCCATCGCGCACTCCCTCTCCCCGGCCCTGCACCGCGCGGCCTACGCCCAACTCGGCCTGGACGACTGGTCGTACGACCGGTTCGACGTCGACGAGTTCGGGCTCGCCGGCTTCTTCGACGCGCTGAAGGGCGATCCCGCCTGGGCCGGGCTCTCGCTGACCATGCCGCTCAAACGGGCCGTCATCCCCCTGCTGGACGGGGTCAGCGAGGCCGCCGCCGCCGTCGAGGCGGTCAACACCGTCCTCTTCACCGAGGACGGCCGGCGCACCGGGGAGAACACCGACATCCCCGGCCTGATCGCCGCGCTCCGCGAGCGCGGCATCGAGAAGACCGACTCCGCCGCCGTCCTCGGGGCGGGCGCCACCGCCTCGTCCGCCCTCGCCGCGCTCGCCGTGGTCTGCGCCGGCCCGGTCACCGCGTACGTACGGAGCGCCTCCCGCGGCGCCGAGATGCGCGGCTGGGGCGAACGGCTCGGGGTCGACGTCCGCATCGCCGACTGGGCCGAGGCCGAGCGGGCGCTGCACGCGCCGCTGGTGATCGCCACCACCCCCGCGGGCGCCTCCGACGCGCTCGCCGCAGCCGTGCCCGAGACGCCGGGCACCCTCTTCGACGTGCTCTACGAGCCCTGGCCGACCCGGCTCGCCGCGGCCTGGGACGCGCGCGGCGGCGCCGTGCTCGGCGGTCTCGACCTGCTGGTGCACCAGGCGGCGGTCCAGTTCGAGCTGATGACAGGCCGCTCGCCCGCGCCGCTCGCCGCGATGCGGGCGGCGGGCGCCGCCGAGCTCGGCTGACCCGCCCGCAGCCGTCCACCGCCGTCCGCTCCTCGGACCACTGCCCGCCGCACCGCCCCGACGTGGGAGAATCGGACAAGGCGGGCCAGGGCCGCGCACCCGGCCGCGCCGTCGCAGTGGCAGGCGCGAGGATGAGGAGCACCGTTGAGCAGGTTGCGCTGGCTGACCGCGGGGGAGTCCCACGGACCCGCACTCGTGGCGACCCTGGAGGGTCTGCCCGCCGGAGTCCCCATCACCACGGAGATGGTGGCGGACCACCTGGCCCGGCGCCGCCTCGGCTACGGCCGCGGAGCTCGGATGAAATTCGAGCGGGACGAAGTGACCTTCCTCGGCGGGGTGCGCCACGGGCTGACCATGGGCTCGCCGGTCGCGGTCATGGTGGGCAACACCGAGTGGCCCAAGTGGGAGCAGGTCATGGCGGCCGACCCGGTCGACCCCGCCGAACTCGCCGAGCTGGCCCGCAACGCCCCGCTGACCCGGCCCCGGCCCGGCCACGCGGACCTCGCCGGCATGCAGAAGTACGGCTTCGACGAGGCCCGCCCCGTCCTGGAGCGCGCCAGCGCCCGGGAGACCGCCGCCCGGGTGGCGCTCGGCGCCGTGGCCCGCTCCTACCTGAAGGAGACGGCCGGCATCGAGATCGTCTCCCATGTGGTCGAACTCGCCGCGGCCAAGGCCCCGTACGGCGTCTACCCCACCCCCGCCGACGTGGCGAAGCTCGACGCGGACCCGGTGCGCTGCCTGGACGCCGACGCGAGCAAGGCGATGGTCGCCGAGATCGACCAGGCCCACAAGGACGGCGACACCCTCGGCGGCGTCGTCGAGGTGCTGGCGTACGGCGTGCCCGTCGGGCTCGGCTCGCATGTCCACTGGGACCGCAGGCTCGACGCCCGGCTCGCCGCCGCCCTCATGGGCATCCAGGCGATCAAGGGCGTCGAGGTCGGCGACGGCTTCGGGCTCGCCCGGGTGCCCGGCTCGCTGGCGCACGACGAGATCGTGCCCACCGCCGACGGCATCCGGCGCTCCTCGGGGCGCTCCGGCGGCACCGAGGGCGGACTGACCACCGGTGAACTCCTGCGCGTACGGGCCGCGATGAAGCCCATCGCGACCGTGCCGCGCGCGCTGGCCACCGTCGACGTGGTCACCGGCGAACCGGCCGCCGCCCACCACCAGCGCTCCGACGTGTGCGCCGTGCCCGCCGCCGGCATCGTCGCCGAGGCCATGGTCGCGCTCACCCTCGCGGACGCGGTCGCGGAGAAGTTCGGCGGCGACAGCGTCACCGAGACCCGCCGCAACGTCGACGGCTACCTCGACCACCTGCGGATCCGATGAGCGCCCCGGACCCGGCCGGCACCCCGGTGGGGCCGGCCGGTCCCGTCGTGGTGCTCGTCGGCCCCATGGGCGTCGGCAAGTCCACCGTCGGCGAACTGCTCGCCGCCCGGCTGGGCACCGTGTTCCGCGACAGCGACGCCGACATCGTCGCCGAGCAGGGCCGGTCCATCGCGGAGATCTTCGTGGACGAGGGCGAGCCGCGCTTCCGGGCGCTGGAGCGGGCGGCGGTACGGCGCGCGCTCGCCGAGCACACCGGCGTCCTCGCCCTCGGCGGCGGCTCGGTTCTCGACCCCGGCACCCGCGCCGAGCTGGCCGGACGGCCCGTCGTCTATCTCTCCATGGAGGTCGCGGAGGCGGCCCGGCGGACCGGGCTGAACACGGCGCGCCCGCTGCTCGCCATCAACCCCCGCCAGCAGTGGAAGCTGCTGATGGAGGAGCGCCGCCACCTGTACACGGAGGTGGCCCGGGTCTCCGTCGCCACCGACGACCGCACCCCCGAAGAGGTCGTGGACGCCGTCCTCGACGCGCTGGACCCGCCCCGGCCGACGGAGCCGTCGGCCCCCGGCAAGGAGAACCCCGTATGACGGACCAGGCAGTCACCCGTATCCAGGTCGGCGGCACCGCCGGACACGACCCGTACGAGGTGCTGATCGGCCGGCAGCTCCTCGGGGAGCTGCCCGGACTGGTCGGGCCGCGCGTCCGGCGGATCGCCGTGATCCACCCCGAGGCGCTGGCCGGCACCGGCGAGACGCTCCGCGCCGACCTCGCCGAGCAGGGGTACGAGGCGGTCGCCATCCAGGTGCCGAACGCGGAGGAGGCGAAGACCGCCGAGGTCGCCGCGTACTGCTGGAAGGCGCTCGGGCAGACCGGCTTCACCCGCAGCGATGTGATCGTCGGGGTCGGCGGTGGCGCCACCACCGACCTCGCCGGGTTCGTCGCGGCGACCTGGCTGCGCGGGGTGCGCTGGATCGCCGTGCCGACGACCGTGCTCGCCATGGTCGACGCGGCCGTCGGCGGCAAGACCGGCATCAACACGGCGGAGGGCAAGAACCTGGTCGGCGCCTTCCACCCGCCCGCCGGGGTGCTCTGCGACCTCGCCGCGCTGGACTCCCTCGGTGTCCACGACTACGTCAGCGGGCTCGCGGAGATCATCAAGGCGGGGTTCATCGCCGACCCGGCCATCCTGGAGCTGGTCGAAGCCGACCCGGAGGCCGCGCGCACCCCGGCCGGGCCGCACACCGCCGAGCTGATCGAGCGGTCGATCCGGGTCAAGGCCGAGGTCGTCTCCAACGACCTCAAGGAGTCCGGGCTCCGGGAGATCCTCAACTACGGCCACACCCTGGCGCACGCCATCGAGAAGAACGAGCGCTACAAGTGGCGGCACGGCGCGGCGGTCTCCGTCGGCATGGTCTTCGCCGCCGAACTCGGCCGGCTGGCCGGCCGGCTCGACGACGCCACCGCCGACCGGCACCGCGCCGTCCTGGGCTCCGTCGGCCTGCCGCTGACCTACCGGGGCGACCAGTGGCCCAAGCTGCTGGAGACCATGAAGGTCGACAAGAAGTCCCGGGGCGACCTGCTCCGCTTCATCGTCCTCGACGGCCTCGGCAAGCCGACCGTGCTGGAGGGCCCCGACCCGGCGGTGCTCCTCGCCGCGTACGGGGAGGTGTCCGCGTGACGCGCCGGGTCCTCGTCCTCAACGGCCCCAACCTGGGGCGGCTCGGCTCGCGGGAGCCCGATGTCTACGGGGCGACCTCCTACGCGGGGCTGGTGGACACCTGCCGCACCCTCGGCAAGGAGCTGGGGTTCGATGTGGACGTCCGGGAGACCAACGACGAGGGCGAACTGGTCCGCTGGCTCCACGAGGCGGCGGACGGCTCGATTCCGGTGGTCATCAACCCCGGGGCTTTCACCCACTACTCGTACGCGATGCGGGACGCCGCCGCCCAGCGCACGGCGCCGCTGATCGAGGTGCACATCTCGAACCCGTACGCACGCGAGGAGTTCCGCCACACCTCGGTGATCGCGGCCGTCGCCAGCGGCACGGTCGCGGGCTTCGGCATCGGCTCCTACCGGCTGGCCCTCCGCGCGCTCGCGGAGGAACTCACCGGCTGACAGGGCCCGGAGCGCACCCCTGCCGCCTCCTGCCGTTCCCACCGGGGCGGCCGGGGGCGGTACCGTTCGGTAGCGCGGCTCGGGGGAGCCACGCCGACCAGGGTCAGTCGTACGAGACGGAGTGGCACCGGATGCAGCACTCAGTGGGGGCTCCGCCACCGCCTCCCCAGGGACCGGGACGCGGCGCCGGATGGCCGCCCCAGGCGCCGGCGGCGCCGCCGGCGCACGGGGCGCACCAGCCCCACCCGGGCCACGGGCCGCACCTGTCGCACCAGCCGCATCAGCCGCACCAGCCCCCCGGGCCGCCCGGGACCCCAGGGCCCTCAGCGGCCCCTGTGCCGCCTCCGGTCCCCGGACAGCAGCCGATTCCGCCCCAGCACCCCGCGGCGCCCCAGGGGCCCGCCCAGGGCCCCGTACGAGGCCATGGCCACGGCCCCGTGCCCCCGCCCGGCGCCCGGAGCGGGCCGCCGCCCCCGGATGTCACCGGGCATGTCCAGCTCCCGCCCGGCGGCCCGGTGCCGGTGCCCGCCGCCCCGCCCGCCGAGAGCGGCACCGGCACGGCCACCCTCGCGGTGCTGCTCATCGGGCCCGCGGGCGCGGGCAAGACGACCGTGGCCCGGCACTGGGCGAACAGCCGCCGGGTGCCCACCGCGCACATCAGCCTCGACGACGTACGCGAATGGGTCCGCGCGGGCTTCGCCGACCCGCAGTCCGGCTGGAACGACCACTCCGAGGCGCAGTACCGGCTGGCCCGCCGCACCTGCGGCTTCGCCGCCCGCAACTTCCTCGCCAACGGCATCTCCTGCATCCTGGACGACGCCGTCTTCCCGGACCGCCCGGTCGTCGGGCTCGGCGGCTGGAAGCGCCATGTCGGCCCCGGGCTCCTGCCGGTCGTCCTCCTCCCAGGTCTGGAGATCGTGCTGGAGCGCAACGCCGAGCGCAGCGGCAACCGGCGGCTGGCCGACGAGGAGGTCGCCGGGATCCATGGCCGGATGGCCGGCTGGTACGGCTCCGGGCTGCCGATCATCGACAACTCCAAGTACGACGTGGAGACCACCGCCCGGGTCCTGGACGACGTGCTGGCCCGCGCCCTGGCCTCGCCGCCGAGCTGGTGAGCCCGGCGGGCCGGGGGCGAGGCCGGGGCGCGGGCCAGGGCCGGGGCCGGTGACCCGGGGCCGGTGTCCGGCTCCGGGGCGGTGACCCGGGGCGTCCCGGCCCGTCCGGCCGGTCCCCCCGGTCGGACGCGCTGAACCGGCCGGGTGAGCCGCCCGCTCGTACGATCGGGTCATGTCAGACGTGCATGCGGCCCGCCGCGCGCGGCTGCGGGAGCGGTGTGCCGCCGCGGGCGACGGGGCTGCCCTGGTCACCCGGCCCGCCAACGTCCGCTATCTCGCCGGCGGCGGGCCGCCCGGCTCCGTACTGCTGCTCGGCCCGGACGAGGACATCCTGCTCTGCCCCCGCGACGGCGGCCGGGAGGGGCTCCGGGGAGCCGAGGAACCGCCGACGCTGACCGCCGTCCCCATCAGCGGGGACCCGGCCGTGGCCGCCGCCGGGCTCCTCACCCCCTCGTCCGCCGGATCGCTCGCCGTCGAGGAGCACCACCTCACCGTCGCCCGCCACCGGGCCATCGGCGCCGTCGTGCCCGGGCTCCGCCTCACCGACCTCGGCTGTGCCGTCGAGCGGCAGCGGATCGTCAAGGACGAGGAGGAGATCGCCTGTCTGCGGATCGCCGCCGAGATCGCCGACCACGCGCTGGGGGAGCTGCTGGAGTCGATCCTGGTGGGCCGCACCGAACGCCATCTCGCGCTGGAGCTGGAGCGCCGGCTCGTCGACCACGGCGCCGAGGGCCCGGCCTTCCCGACCGTCGTCGCCACCGGGCCGCACGCGGGCCGCCGGGGCCACCGGCCCTCGGACCGGCGGGTCGAGGAGGGTGATTTCCTCTCCGTCGGCCTCGGCGCCGACTATCGCGGCTACCGGTGTCTCATCGGGCGTACGTTCGTCATCGGGTCCTCCCCGGCCGCCTGGCAGATCGAGCTGTACGAGCTGGTCTTCGCGGCACAACGGGCAGGTCGGGAGGGGTTGGTGCCCGGCGCGGGCTACCGCGACGTGGACCGCGCGACGCGCGGTCCGCTGGAGGCGGCGGGGCACGGGGCGGGGCTCGCGCCCCGTACCGGACACGGGGTGGGACTGGAAATCGACGAGGACCCGCAGCTCGCCCCCGCGGCCATGGGTAAACTGGACGCTCGTGTGCCGGTCACCGTCGGACCGGGGGTCCACCTCCCGGGCCGGGGCGGTGTCCGGATCGATGACACGCTCGTCGTCCGCCCCGAGGCGGACGGCGGACCCGAGCTACTCACCATCACGACCAAGGAGCTGCTCGCGCTCTAGTGCCGCGACCGGCGATGTCTGCCGGGAGGGGCACCAGTGCCTCTGCCGGCCGCGACCCCGTGTCGCGGGCAGCCGCGGAGGCGGCGCGTGCCCCTCGGTCGTCCACCAGCTTTCAGTCCAGGAGATTCCGCAACCGTGGCTTCCACGAACGACCTCAAGAACGGCCTGGTGCTCAAGCTCGACGGAGGCCAGCTCTGGTCCGTCGTCGAGTTCCAGCACGTCAAGCCCGGTAAGGGCCCGGCCTTTGTGCGCACCAAGCTGAAGAACGTGCTCTCCGGCAAGGTCGTCGACAAGACCTTCAACGCCGGCGTGAAGGTCGACGTGGCTACCGTTGACCGCCGTGACATGCAGTTCTCGTACATGGACGGCGAGTACTTCGTCTTCATGGACATGAGCACGTACGACCAGCTCATGATCGACCGCAAGGCGGTCGGGAACGCGGCGAACTTCCTGATCGAGGGGTTCGAGGCCACGGTCGCCACGCACGAGGGCGAGGTGCTCTACGTCGAGCTGCCCGCCGCCGTCGAGCTGGTCATCAAGCACACCGACCCGGGCGTCCAGGGCGACCGCTCCACCGGCGGCACCAAGCCGGCCACGCTGGAGACCGGTTACGAGATCGGCGTCCCGCTCTTCATCACCACCGGCGAGAAGATCAAGGTCGACACCCGTTCGGGTGACTACCTCGGCCGGGTGAACAGCTAACCGTGGCTGCCAGGAGCAATGCCCGCAAGCGCGCGTTCCAGATCCTCTTCGAGGCCGATCAGCGCGGCACGTCCGTACAGAACGTTCTCGCGGACTGGGTCAGGCACTCTCGCTCCGACGAACGTCAGCCGCCGGTCAACGAGTTCACCATGGAACTGGTCGAGGGGTACGGGGAGCACGTCGCCCGGATCGACGAACTCATCACCACCTACGCGGTGGACTGGGACCTCGACCGGATGCCCGCCGCCGACCGGAACATCGTACGGCTCGGTGCCTACGAGCTGATCTGGCTGGACGGCACCCCGGACGCGGTGGCGATCGACGAGGCGGTCCAGCTCGCCAAGGAGTTCTCCACCGACGACTCCCCGGCGTTCGTCAACGGACTGCTCAGCCGGTTCAAGGACCTCAAGCCGAGTCTGCGCCGCGTCTGAGCGGCGCTCTGCCCTCACGTACCGGACGGGACCACCCGGCCCGCCCGGTACGTGAGGGCACGCGTCTGTCCGGGGCCGTACGGCCGCTCCCGGGCGCCGGCGGTCCCGACGGGCGCGGGGGAGCCGTACGAAGCGCCGGAGGGCGGTTCCGTACGCGCGTACGGAACCGCCCTCCGGGAGGTGACGTTTCTGCCGGTCGGCGGGTGTGCCCGCGCGCCGTCAGCTCTCGTCGTGGGCGACCGCGCGCCGCGCGTCCGCGTCGAGCACACCCCAACTGATGAGCTGCTCGGTCAGGACCGAGGGGGACTGGTCGTAGATGACGGCGAGGGTGCGCAGATCGTCCTGGCGGATCGACAGCACCTTGCCGTTGTAGTCGCCCCGCTGGCTCTGGATCGTCGCCGCGTACCGCTGGAGCGGGCCCGCCTTCTCCTGCGGCACATGGGCCAGGCGCTCCAGGTCGAGCACGAGCTTCGGCGGCGGCTCGGCGGCGCCGCCGGGCGTCGTGCCGGGAAGCAGCTCCTGTACCGGGACACCGTAGAAGTCCGCCAGCTCGGCGAGGCGCTGCACCGTGACGGCACGGTCCCCGCGCTCGTACGAACCCACCACCACAGCCTTCCAGCGACCCTGTGACTTCTCCTCCACGCCATGGAGAGAGAGGCCCTGCTGGGTGCGGATGGCACGGAGTTTGGCCCCGAGCTGCTTTGCGTATTCGCTGGACATATAGCTCCCCGGACGCTGGAACATGGTGCGGCTCCGCCGCGTGGCTGGTAACTCACTGTGAGGTTACGCAGCGTTACTTGGATGCGTCAAGCCGAGAGAACCGGAGGGGGCGCCCCGGCACCCCCGAGGGCGCGCTCCGTACCGCCCTCCGTACCGCGCCGACCCGGCCCACCGGCGGCTTCGTACCGGATCAGGGGAGGGGGTGGCCCCGGATGCGCCCGCGGGCCCCTGCTAGCCTGGGTGGCGTAATTTCGTTATTCGACGTCCTTTAAGG
This sequence comes from Streptomyces sp. NPDC093085, assembly GCF_040683935.1. Lineage (NCBI taxonomy): Bacteria > Bacillati > Actinomycetota > Actinomycetes > Kitasatosporales > Streptomycetaceae > Streptomyces > Streptomyces sp. NPDC093085. The sequence goes on from NZ_JBFBFB010000010.1 coordinate 162,804, forward strand.
TCCGTCCCGTGAGGCGGAGAAGGAGGTCCGTTTCCCATGGACGCAGGAACGAACGCGAGCGGCGAGGCCCGGCCCGTACTGGAGGCCCCCGACATCGCCCGGGTACTGACCCGGATCGCCCACGAGATCGTGGAGCGCGCCAAGGGCGCCGACGACGTGGTGCTGCTGGGCATCCCGACCCGCGGGGTCCATCTGGCCCGCAGGCTCGCCGGAAAGCTCGCCGAGATCACCGGCCGCGCCATCCCGGTCGGCTCCCTCGACATCACCATGTACCGCGACGACCTGCGGCTGCGGCCCGCCCGCGCGCTGGCCCGCACCGACATCCCCGGGGACGGGGTCGACGGGCGCCTGGTCGTCCTCGTGGACGACGTGCTCTTCTCCGGCCGGACGATCCGCGCCGCCCTCGACGCGCTCGGCGACATCGGCCGCCCGCGCGCCGTCCAGCTCGCCGTCCTCGTCGACCGGGGCCACCGCGAGCTGCCGATCCGCGCCGACTACGTCGGCAAGAACCTGCCCACCTCGCTGCGCGAGACGGTCAAGGTCCACCTCGCCGAGGAGGACGGCCGCGACACCGTGCTGCTCGGCCTCCAGCCGTCCACCGGGTCCCGCGAGCGCTAGCGCCCCTGCCCACCCGTACGCCCAGCACCCGTACGGGTGGCTCCGCGTGCCCGCATGCCCGCACACCCCACCCACCGGAGCGCTCTCCCATGCTGCGTCTTCCCGGGGCGAACCCCCGAACCCCCGGTCATCTGATCTCCGCGGCCGATCTCAGCCGTGACGACGCCGTGCTCATCCTCGACACCGCCGAGGAGATGGCCCGGGTCGCCGACCGGCCGATCAAGAAACTGCCGACCCTCCGCGGCCGTACCGTCGTCAACCTCTTCTTCGAGGACTCCACCCGCACCCGGATCTCCTTCGAGGCCGCCGCCAAGCGGCTCTCCGCCGATGTGATCAACTTCTCGGCCAAGGGCTCCTCCGTCTCCAAGGGCGAGTCGCTCAAGGACACCGCGCTCACCCTGGAGGCCATGGGCGCCGACGCCGTCGTCATCCGGCACGGCGCCTCCGGAGCCCCGTACCGCCTCGCCACCTCCGGCTGGATCGACGGCGCGGTCGTCAACGCGGGCGACGGCACCCACGAACACCCCACCCAGGCCCTGCTCGACGCCTTCACCCTGCGCCGCAGGCTGGTCGGGGCCGACGAGGGCATCGGCCGCGACCTGGCCGGCAAGCGGGTCACCATCGTCGGCGACGTGCTGCACAGCCGCGTCGCCCGCTCCAACGTCCTGCTGCTCCACACGCTCGGCGCCCAGGTCACCGTCGTCGCGCCGCCCACCCTGGTCCCGATCGGCGTCGACCACTGGCCCTGCGAGGTCAGCTACGACCTGGACCGGGTGCTGCCCGGCTCCGACGCCGTGATGATGCTGCGGGTCCAGCGCGAGCGGATGAACGCCGCCTTCTTCCCCACCGAGCGCGAGTACTCCCGCCGGTACGGCCTGGACGGCGACCGGATGGGCCGGATGCCCGGCACCTCCGTCGTCATGCACCCCGGGCCGATGAACCGCGGCATGGAGATCACCGCCGAGGTCGCCGACTCCGACCGCTGCACCGCCGTCGAACAGGTCGCCAACGGCGTCTCCATCCGTATGGCCGTGCTCTACCTGCTGCTCGGCGGCAACGAGCCCGCCGTCACCACCGCACGCCAGGACCCCGAGCCGTCCCGCCCGTCCCCCGAGGAGAACAAGTGACCATGAGCAAGATCCTGATCCGGGGCGCGCAGGTGCTCGGCGGAGACGTCCAGGACGTCCTGATCGACGGCGAGACCATCGCGGCGGTCGGCACCGGCCTGGAAGCGGCGGGCGCCACCGTCGTCGAGGCGGCGGGGCAGATCCTGCTGCCCGGCCTCGTCGACCTCCACACCCATCTGCGGGAGCCGGGACGCGAGGACTCCGAGACCGTCCTGACCGGCACCAAGGCCGCCGCCGTCGGCGGCTTCACCGCCGTCCACGCCATGGCCAACACCTTCCCCGTCGCCGACACGGCCGGCGTGGTCGAGCAGGTCTGGCGGCTCGGCAAGGAGTCCGGCTACTGCGATGTGCGGCCCGTCGGCGCCGTCACCGTCGGCCTGGAGGGCAAGCACCTCGCCGAACTGGGCGCCATGCACGACTCCGCCGCCAACGTCCGGGTCTTCTCCGACGACGGCAAGTGCGTGGACGACGCGGTGATCATGCGCAGGGCGCTGGAGTACGTGAAGGCGTTCGACGGTGTCATCGCCCAGCACGCCCAGGAGCCCCGGCTCACCGAGGGCGCCCAGATGAACGAGGGCGTCGTCTCCGCCGAACTGGGGCTCGGCGGCTGGCCGGCCGTCGCCGAGGAGTCGATCATCGCGCGCGATGTGCTGCTCGCCGCGCACGTCGGCTCCCGCGTGCACATCTGCCACCTCTCCACCGCGGGCTCCGTCGAACTGGTCCGCTGGGCCAAGTCCAAGGGGTGGAACGTCACCGCCGAGGTCACCCCGCACCACCTGCTCCTCACCGATGAACTCGTCCGGACGTACAACCCCGTCTACAAGGTGAACCCGCCGCTGCGCACCGAGGCCGATGTCCTCGCCCTGCGCGCCGCGCTCGCCGACGGCACCATCGACTGCGTCGCCACCGACCACGCGCCCCACCCGCACGAGGACAAGGACTGCGAGTGGGCCGCCGCCGCCATGGGCATGGTCGGCCTGGAGACCGCGCTCTCCGTCGTCCAGCAGACGATGGTCGACACCGGGCTGCTGGACTGGGCGGGCGTCGCCGACCGGATGTCGTACCGCCCCGCGCGCATCGGCCGGCTCGACGACCACGGCCGTCCCGTCTCGGCAGGCGAGCCCGCCAACCTCACCCTGGTCGATCCGGCATACCGTGGAGCCGTGGACCCCGCGGGCTTCGCCTCCCGCAGCCGTAACACCCCCTACGAGGGGCGCGAGCTGCCGGGACGAGTGACCCACACCTTCCTGCGGGGCCGGGCCACGGTCGTCGACGGGAATCTGGCGTGAGAACTGCGAACCTTCTGCTCCCCCTGGCCGCCGAGGAGAAATCGGCGGAAGTGACCGACTGGGCCGCCCGGATCGGCTGGGTGGCCGGGCTGCTGTTCTTCATCGCCTTCGTCTACTGGCTGATGCGCCAGGGATGGAGCTGGCGCGGCAGCCTCCAGTCGGACCTGCCCGAGCTGCCGGCCCGGCCGTCCTCCCCGGACCCCGCCGAGGCCCGGCTGACCCTGGCCGGCCGCTACCACGGCTCCACCACCGCCGGGCAGTGGCTCGACCGGATCGTCGCCCACGGCCTCGGCGCCCGCAGCCGGGTGGAGCTCACGCTCACCGACGCCGGACTCGATGTCGTACGCCCCGGGGCCACCGACTTCTTCATCCCTGCGGAGCGGCTGCGTGAGGCCCGGCTCGACAAGGGCATCGCGGGCAAGGTCCTCGCCGAGGGCGGGCTGCTGATCGTCACCTGGGCCCACGGGGACCGGCTGATCGACTCCGGCTTCCGCTCCGACCGCTCCGCCGAGCACGCCGCCTGGGTCGACGCCCTCGCCGCCATGGCCCCGGCCCCGGCGGCGAGCACCGCCGCCGCCGGCACCCCCGCCACCGCCACGAACACCACCACCACTACGGAAGGCCCCGCACGATGACCACCTCACCCCGTGCGACTGGCCTCGCCACCGCCCGTGTACCGGCCTCCCCCGCCGTACTCGTCCTGGAGGACGGCCGCACCTTCCGCGGCCGTGCCTACGGGGCCGTGGGGGAGACCTTCGGCGAGGCCGTCTTCTCCACCGGTATGACCGGCTACCAGGAGACCCTCACCGACCCCTCGTACCACCGCCAGGTCGTCGTGATGACCGCCCCGCACGTCGGGAACACCGGCGTCAACGACGAGGACCCCGAGTCCCGGCGGATCTGGGTCTCCGGCTATGTCGTACGCGACCCCGCCCGCACCCCCTCGAACTGGCGCTCGCGCCGCTCCCTCGACGACGAGCTCACCGCGCAGGGCGTCGTCGGCATCAGCGGCGTCGACACCCGCGCCCTCACCCGCCATCTGCGCGAGCGCGGCGCCATGCGGGTCGGGATCTTCTCCGGCGAGGCGCTCGCCGACGAGGCGGCGCTGCTCGCCCGGGTCCGCCAGGCCCCCGAGATGAGCGGCGCCGACCTCTCCGCCGAGGTCGCCACCGAGCGGCCCTACGTCGTCCCCGCGATCGGCGAGAAGCGCTTCACCGTCGCCGCGCTCGACCTCGGCATCAAGGGCATGACCCCGCACCGGATGGCCGAACGCGGCATCGAGGTGCACGTCCTGCCCGCCACCGCCACCCTCGACGAGGTCTACGCCGTCAACCCCGACGGGGTCTTCCTCTCCAACGGGCCCGGCGACCCCGCCACCGCCGACCTCACCGTCGTCCGGGGCGTCCTGGAGCGCGGCACCCCGCTCTTCGGGATCTGCTTCGGCAACCAGCTCCTGGGCCGGGCGCTCGGCTTCGGCACGTACAAGCTGAAGTACGGCCACCGGGGGATCAACCAGCCCGTGCAGGACCGTACGACCGGAAAGGTCGAGGTCACCGCGCACAACCACGGCTTCGCCGTCGACGCCCCGCTCGACCGGGTCTCCGACACCCCCTACGGCCGCGCCGAGGTCTCCCACGTCTGCCTCAACGACAACGTGGTCGAAGGGCTCAGGCTGCTCGACCGGCCGGTCTTCAGCGTCCAGTACCACCCCGAGGCGGCGGCCGGCCCGCACGACGCCGCGTACCTCTTCGACCGCTTCACATCTTTGATGAACACCGCCCTCATGGAGGACCAGCGTGCCTAAGCGCACCGATATCCAGTCCGTCCTGGTCATCGGTTCCGGACCGATCGTCATCGGCCAGGCCGCCGAGTTCGACTACTCCGGCACCCAGGCGTGCCGCGTCCTCAAGGCCGAGGGCCTGCGGGTCGTCCTCGTCAACTCCAACCCCGCCACGATCATGACGGACCCGGAGATCGCCGACGCCACCTACGTCGAGCCGATCACCCCCGAGTACGTCGAGAAGATCATCGCCAAGGAGCGCCCCGACGCGCTGCTGCCCACCCTGGGCGGCCAGACCGCGCTCAACACCGCGATCTCGCTGCACGACGCCGGCACCCTCGACAAGTACGGCGTCGAGCTGATCGGCGCCAATGTCGAGGCCATCAACAAGGGCGAGGACCGCGACCTCTTCAAGGACGTCGTCCGGGCCGTCCACGCCAAGATCGGCCACGGCGAGTCCGCCCGCTCGGTCATCTGCCACTCCATGGACGACGTCCTGGCCGGCGTCGACACCCTCGGCGGCTACCCCGTCGTCGTCCGCCCCTCCTTCACCATGGGCGGCGCGGGCTCCGGCTTCGCCCACACCGAGGAGGACCTGCGCCGGATCGCCGGACAGGGGCTGATGCTCTCGCCGACCACCGAGGTGCTCCTGGAGGAGTCCATCCTCGGCTGGAAGGAGTACGAGCTGGAGCTGATGCGCGACAAGAACGACAACGTCGTGGTCGTCTGCTCCATCGAGAACTTCGACCCGATGGGCGTGCACACCGGCGACTCGATCACCGTCGCCCCCGCGATGACCCTCACCGACCGCGAGTACCAGACCCTCCGCGACATCGGCATCGCCGTCATCCGCGAGGTCGGCGTCGACACCGGCGGCTGCAACATCCAGTTCGCCGTCAACCCGGACGACGGCCGCGTCATCGTCATCGAGATGAACCCGCGCGTCTCCCGCTCCTCCGCGCTCGCCTCCAAGGCCACCGGCTTCCCGATCGCCAAGATCGCCGCCCGGCTCGCCGTCGGCTACACGCTGGACGAGATCCCCAACGACATCACCGAGAAGACCCCGGCGTCCTTCGAGCCCACGCTCGACTACGTCGTCGTCAAGGTGCCCCGGTTCGCCTTCGAGAAGTTCCCGGCCGCCGACGCCTCCCTCACCACCACCATGAAGTCCGTCGGCGAGGCCATGGCCATCGGCCGCAACTTCACCGAGGCCCTCCAGAAGGCGCTGCGCTCCCTGGAGAAGGCGGGCAGCCAGTTCGACTTCGCCGGGGAACCCGGCGACGCCTCGGCGAAGGACGCGCTGCTGGAGACCGCGCAGACCCCCACCGACGGCCGGATCAACACCGTCATGCGGGCCATCCGGGCCGGGGCCACCCCCGAGGAGGTCTTCGACGCCACGAAGATCGACCCGTGGTTCGTCGACCAGCTCTTCCTGATCAAGGAGTACGCGGACGAGCTGGCCGCCGCCGAGCGGCTCGACCCCGGACTCCTCGCCGAGGCCAAGCGGCACGGCTTCTCCGACGCCCAGATCGCCGCGATCCGCGGGCTGCGCGAGGACGTCGTACGCGAGGTCAGACACGCCCTCGGGGTACGCCCCGTCTACAAGACGGTGGACACCTGCGCCGCCGAGTTCGCCGCGAAGACCCCGTACTTCTACTCCTCGTACGACGAGGAGAGCGAGGTCGCGCCGCGCACCAGGCCCGCCGTGATCATCCTCGGCTCCGGGCCCAACCGGATCGGCCAGGGCATCGAGTTCGACTACTCCTGCGTCCACGCCTCCTTCGCGCTCAGCGAAGCCGGGTACGAGACCGTGATGGTCAACTGCAACCCGGAGACCGTCTCCACCGACTACGACACCTCCGACCGGCTCTACTTCGAGCCGCTCACCCTGGAGGACGTCCTGGAGATCGTGCACGCCGAGACGCTGGCCGGCCCGGTCGCGGGCGTCGTCGTCCAGCTCGGCGGCCAGACCCCGCTGGGCCTCGCCCAGGCCCTCAAGGACAACGGCGTCCCCGTCGTCGGCACCCCGCCGGAGGCGATCCACGCCGCCGAGGACCGGGGCGCCTTCGGCCGGGTCCTCGCCGAGGCCGGGCTGCCCGCGCCCAAGCACGGCACCGCCACCACCTTCGCCGAGGCCAAGGAGATCGCCGACGAGATCGGCTACCCGGTCCTCGTCCGGCCCTCGTACGTGCTCGGCGGACGCGGCATGGAGATCGTCTACGACGAGACCCGGCTCGCCGCGTACATCAGCGAGTCCACCGAGATCAGCCCCACCCGCCCGGTCCTCGTCGACCGCTTCCTCGACGACGCCATCGAGATCGACGTGGACGCCCTCTACGACGGCACCGAGCTCTACCTCGGCGGCGTCATGGAGCACATCGAGGAGGCCGGTATCCACTCCGGCGACTCGGCGTGCGCCCTCCCGCCCATCACCCTCGGCGGCTTCGACATCAAGCGGCTGCGCGCCTCCACCGAGGCGATCGCGCGGGGCGTCGGCGTGCGCGGTCTGATCAACATCCAGTTCGCGATGGCCGGGGACATCCTGTACGTGCTGGAGGCCAACCCGCGCGCCTCCCGCACCGTCCCCTTCACCTCGAAGGCCACCGCCGTACCGCTGGCGAAGGCCGCCGCCCGGATCTCCCTCGGCGCCACCGTCGCCGAGCTGCGCGCCGAGGGGCTGCTGCCCGCCCGGGGCGACGGCGGCACACTGCCGCTCGACGCGCCGATCTCCGTGAAGGAGGCCGTGATGCCGTGGTCGCGCTTCCGCGACATCCACGGGCGCGGCGTCGACACCGTCCTCGGCCCGGAGATGCGCTCCACCGGCGAGGTCATGGGCATCGACTCGGCCTTCGGCACGGCGTACGCCAAGTCCCAGGCCGGGGCGTACGGGCCGCTGCCCGCCAAGGGCCGCGCCTTCATCTCCGTCGCCAACCGCGACAAGCGCTCGATGATCTTCCCGGCCCGTGAGCTGGTCGCCCACGGCTTCGAGCTGCTGGCCACCTCCGGCACCGCCGAGGTGCTCAAGCGGAACGGGATCAAGGCCACCGTCGTCCGCAAGCAGTTCGAGGGCGAGGGCCCGGACGGCGAGAAGACCATCGTCCAGCTCATCCACGAGGGCGCCGTCGACCTCATCGTCAACACCCCGTACGGCACCGGCGGCCGGCTCGACGGGTACGACATCCGTACGGCGGCCGTGGCGCGCGCCGTGCCCTGCCTCACCACGGTCCAGGCGCTCGCCGCCGCCGTCCAGGGCATCGACGCGCTCAAGCACGGCGAGGTCGGCGTCCGCTCCCTCCAGGAGCACGCGCACCACCTGATCTCGGCGCGCGAGGACTGACCCGTATGGACGTCATGGACACCGCGTACCGGCTCCTCTTCCGGCTGGTCTTCCGGCGGATGGACCCCGAACGCGCGCACCACCTGGCCTTCCGGTGGATCCGGCTGGCCGCCCGCGTCCCGGTGCTGCGCACCTTCCTCGCCGCCGCGCTCGCGCCCCGGTACGCGAAGCTGCGCACGGAGGCGTTCGGGCTCCGTATGCACGGTCCGTTCGGGCTGGCCGCCGGGTTCGACAAGAACGCCGTGGGCATCGACGGCCTCGCCATGACCGGCTTCGACCATGTCGAGATCGGCACCGTCACCGGCGAACCGCAGTCCGGCAACCCGAAGCCGCGGCTCTTCCGGCTCGTCGGCGACCGGGCGCTGATCAACCGCATGGGCTTCAACAACGAGGGCTCCGCCGCCGTGGCGGAGCGCCTCGCCGCCCGTACCGCACGGGGGCCGGTCTTCAAGACGACCGTCGGCGTCAACATCGGCAAGACCAAAATCGTCCCCGAGAGTGAAGCTGTCGCGGACTATGTGCTCTCCACCGAGCGCCTGGCCCGCCACGCCGACTACCTCGTCGTCAACGTCAGCTCCCCCAACACCCCCGGGCTGCGCAGCCTCCAGGCGGTCGATCAGCTCGGGCCGCTGCTCACCGCCGTACGGGAGGCCGCCGACCGCACCGTCACCCGGCGCCGCGTCCCGCTCCTGGTCAAGATCGCCCCCGACCTCGCGGACGAGGACGTCGACGCCGTCGCCGACCTCGCCGTGGAGCTGGGCCTGGACGGCATCATCGCCACCAACACCACCATCGCCCGCGAGGGTCTGGGGCTGGTCTCGGGACCGGCGCTGACCGGCGAGACCGGGGGGCTCTCCGGGGCACCGCTCAAGGAGCGCTCCCTGGAGGTGCTGAGCCGGCTCTACGCACGGGTGGGCGACCGGATCACCCTGGTGGGCGTCGGGGGCGTGGAGAGCGCCGAGGACGCCTGGCGGCGCATCCTGGCCGGGGCCACGCTGGTCCAGGGGTACAGCGCGTTCATCTACCGGGGCCCGTTCTGGAGCCGTGAGATCCACCAGGGGCTCGCGGCCCGGCTCGCGGCCTCCCCGTACGCGACCCTCTCCGAGGCCGTCGGAGCGGCCACCCGGGAGGCCATGAACCGGAAGAAGGCCGACGCATGAGCGCACCGACCGCCCCCACCCCCGCCGAGGGCCGCGACGGCGGTACGGGGTCCCCGGGTGCTCCGGGTGCCTCGGGTACTCCGGGTGCTCCGTCCGCCCCGGTGCCCTTCGGGGCCCGGCTGCGGCGGGCGATGGACACCCGGGGCCCGCTCTGCGTCGGCATCGACCCGCACGCCTCGCTGCTGACCGCGTGGGGCCTGGGCGACGACATCGCGGGGCTGGAGCGGTTCACCCGTACCACCGTCGAGGCGCTGGCCGGCCGGGTCGCCGTGCTCAAGCCGCAGTCCGCGTTCTTCGAGCGCTTCGGCTCGCGCGGCATCGCCGTCCTGGAGACCGCCGTGGCGGAGGCGCGGGCCGCCGGGGCGCTGGTCCTGATGGACGCCAAGCGCGGCGACATCGGCTCCACGATGGCCGCGTACGCGGCGACGTACCTGGACCCGGCATCGCCGCTCTTCTCGGACGCGGTGACGCTCTCCCCGTACCTGGGCTTCGGCTCGCTCCGTCCGGCGCTGGACGCCGCCTCGGCGGCCGGCAGCGGGGTCTTCGTCCTCGCGCTCACCTCCAACCCGGAGGGCGCCGAGGTGCAGCGCGCCACCGCCGCCGACGGGCGCCCGCTCGCCCGCGTCATGCTCGACCACCTGGCCGAGGAGAACGCGGGCGCGGCCCCGCTCGGCTCGGCCGGCGCGGTCGTCGGGGCGACCCTGGGGGACCTCGGGGACGCCGGAGTGGACCTCGCGATCAACGGGCCGCTGCTCGCCCCGGGCATCGGCGCGCAGGGCGCGACCCCCGCCGATCTGCCCGCCGTCTTCGGCGCGGCGGCCGGCAACGTGCTCCCCAGCGTCAGCCGGGGGGTGCTCCGGCACGGTCCCGACGCGGGGGCGCTGCGGAGCGCCGCGGACCGCTTCGCGGCGGAGGTACGGGCGGCGGTCGGCGGAGGCACGGCGGGCGGGTGACGGAGGCAATGCGCGGCTTCCTGTCCAAAAAGTTGGGCAAAATGACCAAAATGTCACCCCTGATCGATGCTGACCAGGACTTTTCGTCTGTTCTCGCTGACTCGGGCGGAGTTGGCCGCTAGTCTCCGTCGAGAGCCAACGCGCAGTTCGTTGCCCGTTGCTCGCCTGGTGTGGGGCGATGTGGTTCCGCACCGGTCCGTATCCGACAGTTCGACATCCGAGGTGACGTAGGCGTGGCTCTTCCGCCCCTTACCCCTGAACAGCGCGCAGCCGCGCTCGAAAAGGCCGCCGCGGCTCGCCGGGAGCGGGCCGAGGTCAAGAATCGACTCAAGCACTCCGGCGCTTCGCTCCATGACGTGATCAAGCAGGGTCAGGAGAACGACGTCATCGGGAAGATGAAGGTCTCCGCCCTCCTCGAATCGCTGCCCGGCGTGGGCAAGGTCCGCGCCAAGCAGATCATGGAGCGGCTCGGGATCTCCGAGAGCCGTCGCGTGCGGGGCCTCGGCTCCAATCAGATCGCTTCGCTGGAGCGTGAGTTCGGCGGCGGTGGCGCCTGACGTTTCCGGGCACCTCCGGAAACCTGGATAATCGCCGCATGGCAGCAGACGTACGACCGCGGCTGACCGTGCTCTCCGGCCCCTCCGGGGTCGGCAAGAGCACGGTCGTCGCCCATATGCGCAAGGTCCACCCCGAGGTATGGCTCTCGGTGTCGGCCACCACCCGGAAGCCGCGCCCCGGTGAACGCCACGGCGTCCAGTACTTCTTCGCCACCGACGACGAGTTCGACAAGTCGGTGGCCAACGGGGAGCTGCTGGAGTGGGCCGAGTTCGCGGGCAACCGGTACGGCACCCCGCGCCAGGCGGTGCTGGACCGGCTGGCCGCGGGGGAGCCCGTACTCCTGGAGATCGACCTCCAGGGCGCCCGGCAGGTCAAGGAGTCGATGCCGGACTCCCGGCTGGTCTTCCTGGCCCCGCCGAGCTGGGACGAACTGGTGCGCAGACTCACCGGGCGGGGCACCGAGTCGCCCGAGGTGATCGAGCGCAGGCTGGCCGCGGCGAAGGTGGAGCTGGCCGCCGAGTCGGAGTTCGACACGACGCTGGTCAACACCTCGGTCGAGGACGTCGCGCGCGAGCTGCTAGCCTTGATGAACGTCGCATGATCTTTTGTCGGTTTCCGGGTGGATCCAACGGACTCGCCCGGCTTGGCCGGCCCGGCAGCGGTCCACGCTCCGACCAGCGGTCCACGCTCCGACAGCGCGCGACCAGCAGTTTTTCCCTGAATTTTCTTCGGAAGGCAAGAGAAGTGTCCTCTTCCATCACCACGCCCGAGGGCATCATCAACCCGCCGATCGATGAGCTGCTCGAAGCCACGGACTCGAAGTACAGCCTCGTGATCTACGCGGCCAAGCGCGCGCGCCAGATCAACGCGTACTACTCGCAGCTCGGCGAGGGCCTGCTCGAGTACGTCGGTCCGCTCGTGGACACCCACGTCCACGAGAAGCCGCTCTCGATCGCGCTGCGCGAGATCAACGCGGGTCTGCTGACCTCCGAGGCCATCGAGGGCCCGGCCCAGTAGGCGGTTACCCGGCACACGGCACACGCTTTCGCACCACGGGCCCGGCGGCATGGTCGCCGGGCCCGTGGTTTCGTATGTGGGTGTGTAAGTGTCGCTGAGTGTGTAAGTGTCGCTGAGCCGTGTGCCATGTGCACACATCGGAGGGGAGAGCACGGTGGGGACATCGGAGACGGACGCGGTGGAGCGGGGCCGGGAGCCGGGGCGGGGCGGGGCCGGCCGGCCGAAGGTGGTGCTGGGGGTCGCCGGGGGGATCGCCGCGTACAAGGCGTGCGAGCTGCTCCGCCGACTGACCGAATCCGGCCATGATGTGCGCGTGGTGCCGACCGCTTCGGCGCTCCACTTCGTCGGCGCGGCGACCTGGTCCGCGCTCTCCGGGAACCCCGTCGCCACCGAGGTCTGGACCGACGTCCACGAGGTGCCGCACGTACGGATCGGACAGGGCGCCGATCTCGTCGTGGTCGCCCCGGCCACCGCCGACCTGCTCGCCAAGGCGGCCCACGGCCTCGCGGACGACCTGCTCACCAACACGCTCCTCACCGCCCGCTGTCCGGTCGTCTTCGCCCCCGCCATGCACACCGAGATGTGGGAGCACCCCGCCACCCAGGAGAACGTCGCGACGCTGCGGGCCCGGGGCGCCGTCGTCGTCGAGCCCGCCGTGGGCCGCCTCACGGGCGTCGACACCGGCAAGGGCCGGCTGCCCGACCCGGACGAGATCTTCCAGCTCTGCCGCCGCGTCCTGGCCCGTGGCGTCCCCGCCCCCGACCTGGCCGGACGCCATGTGGTGATCAGCGCCGGCGGTACCCGCGAGCCGCTCGACCCGGTCCGCTACCTGGGCAACCGCTCCTCGGGCAAGCAGGGGTACGCCCTGGCCCGTACCGCCGTGGCCAGAGGCGCCAGGGTCACCCTCGTGGCGGCGAACACGGGGCTGCCGGACCCGGCCGGCGCCGACGTGGTGCACGTCGGTACGGCGGTCCAGCTCCGCGAGGCCGTCCTGAAGGCCGCCCCGGACGCCGACGCCGTGGTCATGGCGGCGGCCGTGGCCGATTTCCGCCCCGCCGTCTACGCCGAGGGCAAGATCAAGAAGAAGGACGGCGAGGAGCCCGCGCCGGTCGCCCTGGTCCGCAACCCGGACATCCTCGCGGAGGTCGCCGCCGAGCGCCCGCGCCCCGGGCAGGTCGTCGTGGGCTTCGCAGCCGAGACGGACGACGTCCTGGCCAACGGGCGCCGCAAGCTGCGGCGCAAGGGGTGCGACCTGCTCGTCGTCAACGAGGTCGGCGACCGGAAGGCCTTCGGCGCGGAGGAGAACGAGGCCGTCGTCCTCGCGGCGGACGGCGCGGAGACCCCCGTACCGTACGGCCCGAAGGAGGACCTGGCCGACACGGTCTGGGACCTCGTGGCCCCCCGGCTGCTGTCCGAAACCCAGCACCGGAGCTGAGGCGCGGATCGCCCGTACGAGCTCCTCGGGGACACCGGATTGACGCGATTCACCCCCATAGGTACTCCTTGCTCCTCCGGTGGGGCTTCTGTCACACCTTTCCGGCGCCTCTGGCCAGGGGCGATCCGGGTGGCGCATAATGCTGGATCGCGTCCGCGGGGGCTCCACAGATCGAGACACTTGCCCCCGTGGCCCGATTCGACCGATAAAGTGGTCGAGGAACGTCGCGGGGCGTGCAGCGCCCCGTACGGTCCGCCAATGATCAGCCAGCAGCCGCTGCAACCTCAGGGAGCGATGTGTCCCGCCGTCTCTTCACCTCGGAGTCCGTGACCGAAGGTCACCCCGACAAGATCGCCGACCAGATCAGCGACACCATTCTCGACGCGCTCCTCCAGGAGGACCCGTCCTCCCGTGTCGCCGTGGAGACCTTGATCACCACCGGGCTGGTGCATGTCGCCGGAGAGGTGACCACCAAGGCGTACGCGCCGATCGCCCAGCTCGTGCGGAACAAGATCCTGGAGATCGGCTACGACTCGTCGAAGAAGGGCTTCGACGGCGCTTCCTGCGGTGTCTCGGTCTCCATCGGCGGCCAGTCGGCCGACATCGCCCAGGGCGTCGACACGGCCTACGAGAAGCGCGTCCAGGGCGCCGAGAGCGACGGCGAGGGCGACGAGCTCGACAAGCAGGGCGCCGGCGACCAGGGCCTCATGTTCGGGTACGCCTGCGACGAGACCCCCGAGCTGATGCCGCTCCCGATCCACCTCGCGCACCGGCTCTCGCGCCGCCTCTCCGAGGTCCGCAAGAACGGCACCATCCCCTACCTGCGCCCCGACGGCAAGACGCAGGTGACCATCGAGTACGACGGCGACAAGGCCGTACGCCTCGACACGGTCGTCGTCTCCTCGCAGCACGCGTCCGACATCGACCTGGACTCGCTGCTCGCCCCCGACGTCCGCGAGTTCGTCGTCGAGCATGTGCTCCAGGAGCTGGTCGACGACGGCATCAAGCTGGACACCGAGGGGTACCGCCTGCTGGTCAACCCGACCGGGCGGTTCGAGATCGGCGGCCCGATGGGCGACGCCGGACTCACCGGCCGCAAGATCATCATCGACACCTACGGCGGCATGGCCCGCCACGGCGGCGGTGCCTTCTCCGGCAAGGACCCGTCCAAGGTCGACCGCTCGGCCGCGTACGCCATGCGGTGGGTCGCCAAGAACGTCGTCGCGGCGGGCCTCGCCGCCCGCTGCGAGGTCCAGGTCGCGTACGCGATCGGCAAGGCCGAGCCGGTCGGCCTCTTCGTGGAGACCTTCGGCACCGCCACGGTCGACTCCGAGAAGATCGAGCAGGCCATCGCCGAGGTCTTCGACCTCCGTCCGGCCGCCATCATCCGCGACCTCGACCTGCTCCGCCCGATCTACGCCCAGACGGCGGCGTACGGCCACTTCGGCCGCGAACTCCCCGACTTCACCTGGGAGCGCACCGACCGCGTCGACGCGCTGCGCACGGCCGCGGGCCTCTGAGCCCGGACCGCCGGGCAGCCACTGGTTCGGACTGATGGGGGAGGCCCCGGGTACCGCTGTCGCGGTACCCGGGGCCTCTTCGTATGCGCGGCGCGTGTCGTACCCGTACGTACGTATCCGTGGCCACCCCGTGTGTCAGAAGGGGACGGAGGCTTCGGGCGGGGGGACGGTGCCCGGTCCCGCGCCGTTCATCGAGGGGGAGCCGGCCGGTCCTGCCGGGCCCGGCGGCCCGGGGGTCTCGGGGGCTCCGTCGTCGTCCGGACCGGGGCCTGGCGGGTACGGAGCGCCGAAGCGCCGGCGGATCTGCTCCGACTGGTCCCCGTCCAGATAGTCGAACGTGCCGGCCAGGAAATCGGCGACCATGCGGCTCGTCCCGTCCTCCGGTGAGAGCCCCGCTGCCTCCAGCAGCTCCCCGAGCGCGTGCGCGACCCGGCCTTCCGGGGGCGGGCCCGCGGGGGACGGCTCAGGGGCGGCGGGCCAGAGGGTGTCCCCGCCCGGATCCTCCGGGGGCGGCGGCCACGGTACGAGGTGCCGGAGCCGCTCCGAGACATCCGTGTCGTTGGCGGCCGAGGTGAGCTGGGCGAGCAGGCCGAGATCCTTGACGGTCTTGTCGATCTGCTCCTCGTTGCGGTGCAGCCACCACACGACCGCGCTGCCCGTGCTCCGGAGGACATCCCCGCCGAGATAGGCCCGGCGGCTCTCCTCGTACTTGCGTTCGTGCTCCCATACGGCCTCGTCCTTGCGGACGGCCGCGAGCTTGGCGAGCCGCGCGGCGTCCTCCTCGGCGAGCCCGAGGCTCACATCGAGCGCCATCGCCTGCACCCGGCCGAGGGCATCCTCCGCCATGGTGGCCAGCGCCCCGTTGAGCTCATGCTCCACGAGCGAGCTGCGGGCGGGGTGCCGCTCGGCGGTGACCCGGCTCGCCCGGGCGAGTACGGCTTCCACGGCGAGCCCGCCGGGGTTGACCGGCGGCGAACCGCTGGGCACGGAGAGCGGGCACCACCGCACGGTCGCGGAGAGCAGGAAGTCGTAGTCGTCGAGCAGGCTCGGCAGCGCCACCCCGGTGATCCGCAGTTCGCGGCGTTCCACCGGGGGCAGCGGCAGGTCGGGTTCCTGGAGGTAGCGGGGCTCGAAGGGATCCTGCCGGCGCCGTGCGAGCAGGACCGCCACCAGGACCGCCGCGGCCAGGGCGAGCGCGCCGGCCGCCCAGGCCCAGGGCGGCCAGCGCAGCGAGAACCCGGCGATGGTGAGCACCAGGCCGAAGATGAGGACGAGGAAGACCGTCACGGTCTTGTGGCCGGAGGTCATGGCGTCGGTGGCTCCGTTGTCTCGCGCGCGGACGGGTCGGGTACGGACGGGTCGGGTTCGGACGCCTTCCCTGCCCGGAAGGCGGCGGCGCGCGCGGCGGTGGCGGCGGCCCGCTGGGCGCCGCTGATCTTGTCGAGCAGCCGTTCGGGCACCGCCCTGGCCCGGCCGTGCGTCACGGGCTGCCCGGCGGCCCAGCGCGACCCGGCGTCGTACAGCGCCCCGAACCGGTCCCCGCGCAGCCCGCAGGCGGCGACGAGGACATCGAGGAACAGCTCGCCGTCCGGGGCGGGGCCGCAGGCCGCCGCCAGCCAGGAGTGGACCCGCGGGGTCCACTCCGGTGGGGGGAGGGTGCGGAACACTCTGGTCCAGCCGACGGTGAGGTCGTGCCGTACCACCGGTTCCGCGATGAGGGGCCGGGCCCGGGGGCCGGGGTCGGCGAGGGGGCCGGGCTCGGCGACGGTGAGGAAGATGCCGGCGTCCGCCTCCCAGAAGGAGGTGTGCGCGCCGGTGAGCCGGTTCAGCATCCAGCGGAGCAGCCGGGGGTCGTCCCGCAGAAGCTCCTTCAGCGCGTCGCGCGCGAGGGTGCCGGGCCGTTCGTGGCGGGCGAGATGGTGCAGGCGGACGAGGGCCGCGTGGGGATGGCGTACGGCCATGTCGGCCAGACAGACATCGACCAGCACCTGCCGCTGGGCGGTGGAGAGGCGCGGGCTGCGCGCCCAGTCGTAGATGCGCCCACGGAACCGCCGGCCGAACTCCCGGTGGTGGAGCCCGTGCCGGAGGGCGCGCGCCGCCGCGAGAAGCCGCGTCCGCTCGGCGGGGGCGCCGGTCCACCGTTCCGAGAGAGCGAGCAGATCGTCGGGGCGCCGGGCCGCCAGGGACTCCACCGCGAACCGGGAGACCAGCGCCTCCCGGTCCGGCTCGTCCAGCTCGGGCAGGGTCAGGATCTCGCCGACCCAGTCGCACAGGGCGTCCCTGAGCGCGGGGAAGTCGGCCCACACCTGGCCGCGGACGGCGGCGTCCAGATCGATTCCGGTGAACCGGACCCGGTGGTCGGCGTCCGTGTGCGCTTCGATGGCTTCGAGGCGTTCGGAGAGCGGCCGATGCCGGAGCGGAGGCCAGACCCGTACGGTCTGGTCGTCGGCGAGCAGCCGCGAGGCCGCGCTGTGTACGGCGTCGCCGCGCGCCCCGTGGAGCATGGCCGCCGCCACCAGCAGGGCCCGTGGGGCGCCCTTCGCCGTCCTGCGCAGAAGGTCCTGCGCGTCCTTGGCGCGTTCGCTCAGGGCCGCGTGGGCCTGCTCGCACCAGGAGCCGAAGGACGTGAGCGGGGCCGCTGCCGCCGCCCGGCACAGATACTGGGCGAACCGCGCCACCTCGGAGAGCGGGTATGCGGGCGCGCGTTCCAGGAACGTGACCAGGTCGGGCGGCGCGGAGTCCGCGAGCGTCGGGTCCAGGCGCGCTGCCCGCAGATGACGCTTGACGATGTCGAGTTCCTGGCCCGGGGCGCGGGAGACGACGTGGTGCAGCTCCGACATCGCGGTGGGGACGAGGTGCCGTACGCCGTGGGGCAGCACCACGACGAGAGCGGCCCGGCGCTCGGGCAGCACCGCGCGGAGGGCGGAGAGCTCGTCCCGTACGGCCGGCCACCGCCGGTCGCTCTCGTCGGCCAGATCGAGGAGCAGCCGGCCGTCCTCCTCGATCAGCTCGGGGTCGAGGGCGCGCGGGGAGTTCTCGTCGTCCTTCTCCAGCAGCACTTCGTGCATGGAGCGCCGCCCGGGGGAGGGGAGCCGGTGGAGCAGCACGCGGGCGGTCGCGCTCCGCCCGGCGCCGGCGGCTCCGTCGAGCAGGACGAGCCGGTGGTCCTCCAGGGCCTCCTGGGCCTCGACATAGCCCTCCGGTTCCACGAAGTGCTTGCGGAGCCAGTGGAGTTCGGCGTCGGCGATGGCGCGGGGGGTGCGGCCCTTGGAGTCCTCGGTCAGCGCGCCCGGAGGCAGGTGGATGTGCTGGTCGCCGGGGCCCGTGTGGATGTGTCCCCGCACTCCGTCGATCCGGGTGGTCGTGGTGCTCATCGGTCCTCGTCCCGGCGTCGGCGCTCCACGGTGTTCCCGCCCCCGTGCTGGTCCCCGGCCACGTAGGACGCGCCGTCGCCCGTCTGCTGGGGTGCGTGCTGGGCGCCCGTTCCGGTGTGGAGCGGCCCTTCCATCCTTCTGATGACCGTGCCGCCGCTCCCGGCGATGTCTCCGGTGATGTCCCTGGCCTGGATATTGGTGCCGCCGCTGATCGAGTCCATGGAGTTGCGTACGGAACCGGACGTGTCCGTGTCCTCGCCGTCCTTGCCCGCGCCTTTCGCGATCGCCTTCTCCGCCTCGGCCAGCGCCGGTACCTCTTCCGCGAGGTGGTCCCCGATGTGCCTCAGGTCCCACTCCGCGTTCTGGGTGTCGTAGCGGAGCGACTGGATCCGGGCGAGTCTGCGCAGAGCGGTGGGCAGTGTCTCGGGCCGCAGCCGCCTGGTCTCCCGGCCCACGAGGACGGGCACCACGGGAAGGGCGCAGCGGAACGCCTCCAGGATCTCCTTCCGCACCCAGTCGTCGCGCTGACGCAGACCGGGGTGCTCGGCCCACTCCCGGCCGATGACCGCGAGGAGGACGGAGCTGGTCCTGACGCCGGCCAGGAGCTTGTCGTCGTACAGCTCCGACGGCCGGATGGACGAGCTCGCCCGGAAGACGCGTCCCTTGCCGAAGCGCTCGGTGAGGGCGTTGTAGAAGGCGACCGCGGTCTCCTCCCCGTCGCCCGTTCGGTAGTTGATGAACACATCAGGCATGGTGTGGTGGGTCCTTTCTCCGGTGTACGGGGCTCTGGGAGGCAGCCGCGCGTGCCACGCGGCGCGTGCCAAGGGGCGGGGCGCGTGGTGCGGGGGCGTGGTGCCGGGGTGCTACAGAGCGAGTGCCGTGGGGGAGAGCGCGAACGCCAGCAGCGGCGCCACCTCTCGTACGGCCGGGTTCCGGGGGTGGCGGTCGAGGGCGCGGGAGAGCCTGCGGAGGTCCAGGGCGATGGTCGCCGAGGCGACGGTGTGGGCCGTGCTCAGCAGCTCCCGGGCGTGTGCGCACGCCTGGTCGATCTCGCCGGCCAGCGCGTGCGCCAGAGCGCGTCGTGCGCCATAACGTGCCTGTGTCCGCATCGCCTTCGCGGAAATGCGTTCGATCTCCTGGTCGAGAACCCGGGCGGCCTCGCTCGGCCGGCCCAGGTCGAGCAGGCACCATCCGGTCGTCATCGCAGCGGGATCGCGCAGATGCGTCGTACCCAGGACGGGCCCCGCCGGGTCCTGCTCCGCCTCGGCGCGGGCGAGCAGTCCGCGCGCCCGGTCCAGGGCGCGCAGGCACGCCGTGTCGTCACCGGCGAGCGCGTGCCCCTGGGCCTCGCGCTGGGCGGCGAGGCCGCGGATGCGGTACGGCAGCCGGTCCGAGCGCGCGCCCTGGGCCAGGGCGACCGTCCGGGCGGCGTCGCCCCGGTAGTAGGCCACCAGACCCTGACGGACCAGGGCGTACGAGGCGAGGTCGGCGTCGCCGGACTCGGCGCCGAGTTCCACCGCGTACTCCGTCCAGCGCAGCGCGGTCGCGTCCGCGCCGGCCTCCTGGGCCATCCACCCGGCGAACTCGGCGTACCGGGCGCACAGCGTGAGCAGCCCCCGGCCGGTGCGGGGGCCGGTGCGGGCGGCGAGCGCGCGCAGGGTCCGGGTCTGCTCGGCCAGGGCGGGCAGCACGGCTCCGGGCGGCGCGGCCTGCCCCACCCGGCGGAACTGGTCGAACAGAGCGGTGGACACGTCGAGCAGCGAGCCGTCCGCCAGGGCAGGAGTGGGCAGGGCGGCGGCGGGCGTGGCCGCAGCGAGCACGGAGCCGGCGCCCGCCCCCAGCACCTGGCGCCGCCCGGGCGGCGCCCACGCCGCGGGCAGGGCGCGGTCGTCCGACGCGGCGGCGGGGGAGGGGCTCAGGGCGACCGCGTCCTGGGCGGGGGGCGACGTGGCGGGCTTACCGCCGCGTGGCGTCGTCGGTACGAGGGCGATCAGCGCGCCCCGCCGGCCGAGCGCCGCGTCGCAGAGGCGGGCCAGTTCGGGGCTGGGGCGCTTCCGTCCCGTTTCGACCTTGCTGAGCTGGCTCTTGCTGTAGTGGATGGCGTTGGCGAGTCCGACGAGCGTCATTCCGGCCGCCAACCGTGCCTCCCGCAGCCTGCTGCCGAACGTGGCGGGCTCTTCCAGCATGCGGTGTCTCCCCCTGTCGTCGGTGCTGCTGTCGGTCGTCGGCTGCCAGCCTCGTGCGGGCCGGGGGACGGTCGCAAGACGGCCTGGAGGGTTTCCCGTTTCCTCTTTGGGGGGCCGGCCCGGTCCTCTTGGGGCTCGCCCGATGGGGCGCTGGCCCGTGCTGTCTTCCGTACGCCGCTGTCGGTGCCGTCTGGTAGGTATGAAGCTGTGAGCAGCGACGACGAGCGGCCTGATGAGCCTGCGGGGGGTGGGCCCGAGCAGCTTGCGTTGATTCGGGAGAGTGTGCGGAAGGCTCAGGTGCCCCGGGCCAAGCCCCGGACCTGGCGGGGGGCCGCGCTGGCGGAGGCGCTGCCGGTGGCGCGGGTGGTGGTGAACAAGGGGGTGCTCCATCTCGATCAGTTCTTCGACTACGCCGTGCCCGCGGAGCTGGACGCGGCGGCTCAGCCCGGGGTGCGGGTGCGGGTGCGGTTCGGGGCCGGGGCGCACCAGGTGCGGGGCGGGCGGCGGGAGGGCGGGCGGCTGATCGACGGGTTTCTGGTGGAGCGGCGCGCGGAGTCGGATTACGCGGGGCCGCTCGCGGCGCTGGCGGGTGTCGTCTCCAGTGAGCCGGTGCTCGGCCCTGAGCTGCTGGGTCTCGCGCGGGCGGTCGCCGACCGGTACGCGGGGAGCCTCGCTGACGTCCTCCAGCTCGCCGTTCCGCCACGGAACGCGCGGGCCGAGGCGAAGCCCTCGCCGGAGCCCGCCCCGCCGCCCCCTGTGCCGGAGCCGGGGAGCTGGGAGCGGTATGGGAACGGGCCGGCGTTTCTGGGGGCGCTCGCGGGGGGCGGGGCGCCCCGGGCGGTGTGGACCGCGCTGCCGGGGGAGCGGTGGGCGGACGAGGTGGCGCGGGCCGTGGGCGCGACGCTCGCCTCGGGGCGCGGCGCGCTGGTCGTCGTCCCGGACGGGCGGGCCGCCGGGCGGGTCGACGCGGCGCTGACGGCGCTGCTCGGCACCGGGCGGCACGCGCTGCTGACGGCGGAGGCGGGGCCCGAGAAGCGGTACCGGGAGTGGCTGGCGGTGCGGCGCGGCGCGGTGCGGGCCGTCGTCGGCACCCGGGCCGCGATGTTCGCTCCGGTACGGAACCTGGGGCTGGTGGTCATCTGGGACGACGGCGACGCCAGCCACAGCGAGCCGCACGCCCCGCAGCCGCACGCCCGCGAGGTGCTGCTGCTGCGGGCCGCACACGACCACTGCGGTTTCCTGCTGGGCGGTACGGCGTGCACGGTCGAGGCGGCCCAGCTCGTCGCGACCGGCTGGGCGCTGCCCCTCGCCGCCGACCGGGAGCGGGTACGGGCCGCCGCCCCCCTGGTCCGCACCATCGGCGACGGCGAGCTGGCCCGGGACGAGGCCGCCCGCGCCGCCCGGCTGCCCAGCCTCGCCTGGGGGGCCGTCAGGGACGGGCTGAAGAGCGGCCCGGTGCTGGTGCAGGTGCCCCGGCGGGGTTACGTACCCCGGCTGGCCTGCGTGCTGTGCCGTACGCCCGCCCGCTGCCGGCAGTGCGCGGGGCCGCTGGAGGCGCCGGGGGAACGGGAGCTGCGGTGCGGGTGGTGCGGGCGCGAGGAGTCCGACTGGCACTGCGCGGCCTGCGGGAGCCCCCGGCTGCGGGCCCGGATCGTCGGGGCCCGGCGCACGGCGGAGGAGCTCGGCCGGGCGTTCCCGGCCGTCCCGGTCCGTACGTCGGGCCGGGACCATGTGCTCGACTCCGTGCCGGGCCGGCCCGCGCTCGTGGTGAGCACCCCGGGCGCCGAACCGGTCGCCGAGGGCGGGTACGCGGCGGCACTGCTGCTCGACGGCTGGGCCATGCTCACCCGCCCCGACCTGCGCGCCGGAGAGGAGGCGCTGCGCCGCTGGATCCACGCGGCCGCCCTGGTACGGGGCCAGGCCGAGGGGGGCACGGTGGTCGTGGTCGCGGAGCCGACGCTCCGCCCGGTGCAGGCGCTGGTCCGCTGGGACCCGGTGGGCCACGCGCGGCGCGAACTCGCCGAGCGGACCGAGCTGGGCTTCCCGCCGGTCTCCCGGATGGCCTCGGTGGCCGGGTCGGCGGAGGCGGTGGGGGCGTTTCTCGCCTCGGCCGAACTGCCGCCGGACGCCGAGGTGCTGGGGCCCGTACCGCTGGCGCCCGGGGACCCGGGACGACCGCGCAGGCCGGGCGACCCGCCGCCGGGGGAGCGCTGGGAGCGCGCCCTGCTGAGGGTGCCGCCGGGCAGTGGCGCCGCGCTGGCAGGGGCCCTGAAGGCGGCGCAGGCGGCGCGGCTCTCGCGGGGCGGCGGTGATCCCGTACGGGTGAGGATCGACCCCCCCGACATCGGGTGATCCCTGACATCCGGTCAAGGGGAGGAGCGTTCTTCGGCGGAGGAGCGCCCCCTGGCATCGGGTCAAGGGGAGGAGTGCCCCTGGCGGAGGAGCGCCCCTGGCATCGGGTGGGAGCCGTCGGGTGAGGGGAGCGGGCGGGAGGGGCGGTGCGGCCGGGCGGCTGTCGGCCGCACCGCGCTCCGTGGCCCGTACGCGCGGACATGGGGGTGGGGTCGCGCGTACGGGCGGCTCCTCGGCGGGACGGGGCTCAGGCGTCAGCCGCTGCGCGGGCCGGGGAAGGCGTTCGGGCGGCCCTCCTCACGGAGCGCGGCCACCCCCGCCGGGGGAAGCCCCGCCGACGGCTGCGGCGGCATCGACCGGGCCGCGGGCACCGCCGGTACGGTGCCCGCCGCGCCCGGCAGCGGGGAGCGGGCCGCGCCCTGGTCCTGGCCGAGGCGGCCCTGCGCGCGCTCCGCCTCGGCCACGGCGGACTGCCGCTCGGCGGCGCGGCGGGTACCGTAACGCCGGTGCACCGCCTGCTTGGTGACGCCCAGCGCCGAACCCACCGCGTCCCACGAGAAGCCGAGCGAGCGGTCGAAGTCGACCGCCGCGGTCACCAGCGTCTCGACGCTGTCCCTCAGCTCCTGCGCGAGGCGGACGGTCGGGGCGGGTGCCCGGCCGTAGACGACGAAGCCCGTGGAGGGGCCTGAGCGGCGGGGGCGGTAGACATTCCCCAACTGGGCGGTGAGCGTGCGCAACGCGTCCACCTGCCGCCTGACCCGCTCGATGTCCCGCACCAACAGGTGCAGACTTGCCCGGGCTTGTGCGTCGTGGGTTGCGTGGTCGGCCATGAACAAGCCTCTCGAACCGGTGTGGAAAAGGGTCCGGGCCGCACCGGTGCGGCCCGCTGGTCAATCTCTGCTTGACCAACGCGCCACCGGGCCATGTGGTCACGCCACGGAGGTGTATAGGCATATGCGCCGGGCGCGCGGGCCGTTCACGGGCCGTTGTGCGCCCCCTGGCGTACGAGCCCCCGAGCCCCGAGCCCCCGCCGGGGCCCCGGACAGCGGGCGGGAGTGCGCGGACGCGCCCTGGAGCGGACACGCCCTAGACTGGTGCGCCGCTCCCACGGGGGCGGAGGCCGGCCGGGGCGCGCCGCCGCCGTTCGGACGCCGGCCCGCCGTCCGGCCATCCGTTCCGGCGGCTCCCGCAGCCCTACAGCCGCCCCACAGCCCCACAGCCCGTCAGTTCCGAGAGTTCCGACCGTTCCGACAGTTCCGAGAGGTAGTCAGCCACCGATGAAGCTCGTCTTCGCCGGCACCCCCGAGGTCGCCGTACCCGCCCTGGACGCCCTCATCGCCTCGGAGCGGCACGATGTCGTCGCCGTCGTGACCCGGCCCGACGCGCCCGCCGGGCGCGGGCGCCGGCTCGTCGCCAGCCCGGTCGCCCAGCGCGCCGAGGAGGCGGGCATCGAGGTGCTGAAGCCGGCGAAGCCGCGCGACGAGGACTTCCTCGCCCGGCTCCGCGAGATCGGCCCGGAGTGCTGCCCCGTCGTCGCGTACGGCGCGCTGCTGCCGAAGACCGCGCTCGATGTGCCGCTCCACGGCTGGGTCAACCTGCACTTCTCGCTGCTGCCCGCGTGGCGTGGCGCGGCGCCCGTGCAGCACGCCGTCATGGCGGGGGACGAGATGACCGGGGCCGCCACCTTCCAGATCGAGGAGGGGCTCGACTCCGGGCCGGTGTACGGCGTGATCACCGAGCACGTACGTCCCACCGACACCAGCGGTGATCTGCTGACCCGGCTCGCCTTCGCCGGGGCGGGGCTGCTCTCCGCGACCATGGACGGCATCGCGGACGGCTCGCTGGTCCCGGTGGCGCAGCCCGCCGACGGGGTCTCCCTCGCGCCGAAGATCACCGTCGAGGACGCGCAGGTCGACTGGGCCGCGCCCGCGCTCCGCGTCGACCGGGTCGTCCGCGCCTGCACCCCGGCGCCCGGCGCCTGGACGCTCTTCCGGGGCGAACGGCTGAAGCTGGTCCAGGTCGCACCCGCGCCGGAGACCACCGGGCTCGCTCCCGGGGAGCCGGCCGTCGGCAAGAACTCCGTGCATGTCGGCACCGGTTCGCACGGTGTCGAGCTGCTCTGGGTCCAGCCCCAGGGCAAGAAGCCGATGCGCGCGGCCGACTGGGCCCGCGGCGTGCGGATCGCCCAGGGCGAGCGCCTGGGCTGACCCCGGGCGGTGCGTCCGGGGACGTGCGCCTGGGGGCGTGTGCCTGGGTGGGCGCCAGCGGGTGTGTCAGGGGGCGCGCCGGGGGGCGTGCGCCCGGACCTGGCCGCTCCTGACCCGTACGTACGACGGAGGAGCCGTGCTCCGCACCGTGCGGGGAAATCCGTGTGCCGCCCCGCACCGTACGGGGAAATCCGTGTGCCGCCCCGCGCCGTACGGGAAACCCGTGCACCCGGCCCGAAGCGGGCTGAACGGCCGGGTGCGGGGTGTCCCGCGTAAGGTGGGGGAGTTCGACTCTTCTCACCGCGGAGCACCTTTGAACGAGCAGGCCGGCCGCCGTCCGCCACGCCCCTCCAAGCCCTACCGCCGCCCCCAGAAGGACCCGGTGCGGCTCCTCGCCTTCGAGGCGCTGCGGGCCGTCGACGAGCGGGACGCCTACGCCAACCTCGTCCTGCCGCCGCTCCTCAGGAAGGCCCGGGAGAAGGGCGACTTCGACGCACGGGACGCGGCGCTCGCCACCGAGCTGGTGTACGGGACGCTGCGCCGCCAGGGCACGTACGACGCGATCATCTCGGCCTGCGTCGACCGGCCGCTGCGCGAGGTCGACCCGCCGGTGCTCGATGTGCTCGCGCTCGGCGCGCACCAGCTCCTGGGCACCCGGATCCCCACCCACGCCGCCGTCTCCGCCAGCGTGGACCTGGCCCGGGTGGTGCTCGGCGACGGGCGGGCCAAGTTCGTCAACGCCGTGCTCCGGAAGATCTCCAAGAGCGACCTGGAGACCTGGGTGGAACGGGTCGCCCCGCCGTACGACGAGGACGCCGAGGACCATCTCGCGGTCGTCCACTCGCACCCCCGCTGGATCGTCTCCGCGCTCTGGGACGCCCTCGGCGGCGGCCGGGCCGGCATCGAGGACCTGCTCGAAGCCGACAACGAACGCCCCGAGGTCACCCTCGTCGCCCGCCCGGGCCGCGCCACCGCCGAGGAGCTGACCGAGGCGCTCGGCGCCGACCAGGTGCTGCCGGGCCGCTGGTCGCCCCATGCCGTACGGCTCGCCGAGGGCGGTGAGCCGGGCGCCGTGGCGGCCGTACGGGAGGGCCGCGCCGGCGTCCAGGACGAGGGCAGCCAGCTCGTCGCCCTGGCCCTGGCCGCCGCCCCGCTGGAGGGCCCCGACACCCGGTGGCTCGACGGCTGCGCGGGCCCCGGCGGCAAGGCCGCGCTGCTGGCCGCCGTGGCCGCCGGGCGCGGCGCCACCCTGCTCGCCGCCGAGAAACAGCCGCACCGCGCCCGGCTGGTCGCCCGCGCCCTCGCCGGGAACCCGGGCCCCTACCAGGTGATCGCCGCCGACGGGACCCGGCCGCCCTGGCGCCCCGGCTCCTTCGACCGGGTCCTGCTGGACGTCCCTTGTTCCGGGCTCGGCGCGCTCCGCCGCCGCCCGGAGGCGCGCTGGCGGCGCCGCCCGGCCGACCTGGACGGCTTCGCGCCGCTCCAGCGCGGGCTGCTGCGGGAGGCGTTCCAGGCGGTACGGGTCGGCGGCGTCGTCGGATACGCGACCTGCTCCCCGCATCTCGCCGAGACCCGGGCGGTCGTCGAGGATGTCCTCAAGGGGCGCGGCGGCGCCCCCGTCGAGGCCGAGTGGATCGACGCCCGCCCCCTGATGCCGGGCGTCCCGGCGCTCGGCGAGGGCCCGGACGTCCAGCTCTGGCCTCATCTCCACGGCACCGACGCCATGTATCTGGCCCTGCTGCGCCGTACCGGCTGAGCGGGCGCCGGGCGGCACCTCGGGGAGCCTCCCTCCGGCGTCAAACCGATCGCTGGGTAAACCCGGATCTGTCCGGAGAAACGCGAGGATTGCGCGGACTGTGCCCATTCTCGTACGAGATCGGTCGTACCCGGGTTCCCAGGGCGGTCAGGAAGTGGCCCGGAGCATGGCAGGCTTGGCACATGGCCCAGATCAACCCCAGCATCCTCTCCGCCGACTTCTCCCGCCTCGCCGAGGAGGCCGCCGCCGTCGAAGGCGCCGACTGGCTCCACGTCGATGTCATGGACAACCACTTCGTGCCCAATCTGACCCTGGGCGTGCCCGTGGTGGAGTCGCTCGCGCGGGCCACGGAGACCCCGCTGGACTGCCATCTCATGATCGAGGAACCCGACCGCTGGGCCCCGCGGTACGTCGAGGCCGGGGCGGGCTCGGTGACCTTCCACGCGGAGGCCGCCGCCGCCCCGGTACGGCTGGCGCGGGAGATCAGGGCCAAGGGCGCGCGGGCTTCGATGGCGCTGAAGCCGGCGACGCCCGTCGAGCCGTACGAGGACCTGCTCCCCGAACTCGACATGCTGCTGATCATGACGGTGGAGCCGGGCTTCGGCGGGCAGGCGTTCCTGGACATCATGCTGCCGAAGATCCGCCGCACCCGTGAGCTGATCTCCAAGCACGGCCTCGAACTCTGGCTCCAGGTCGACGGCGGGGTCTCCGCGACCACCATCGAGCGGTGCGCCGAGGCCGGCGCGGACGTCTTCGTCGCCGGGTCCGCGGTGTACGGGGCGGACGACCCGGCGGCGGCGGTACGGATGCTGCGGAACCAGGCGGCCGAGGCCACCGCGACGGCCGCCTGGGCCTGTGGCCACTGAGCGCAGCGGCACCGTGGCGAACCGTCCGCGCAGGGCGACAGGTGAGCCACAGGAACATGAACGGGGCCTTCCGGGGCCGATCAAGGACCGCTGGATCTGACAGGATGAACAGCGAGCCCAGAGTGTGAACAAAGGTGAGGAGATCGGGGTGCCTGGTATCTCGGCGGGTCGTCCGGCACTGCGGATGGGACCCGCGGAGCTGGTGCAGGCGGCGGCCATGGCCCGCCGTTTCTACCTGGAGGGC
Source organism: Streptomyces sp. NPDC093085 (assembly GCF_040683935.1). Taxonomy (NCBI): domain Bacteria; kingdom Bacillati; phylum Actinomycetota; class Actinomycetes; order Kitasatosporales; family Streptomycetaceae; genus Streptomyces; species Streptomyces sp. NPDC093085. The sequence goes on from NZ_JBFBFB010000010.1 coordinate 190,583, forward strand.
AAGTCCAAGATCCAGATCGCCGAGGAGTTCGGCGTCAGCCGCTTCAAGGTGGCCCGGGTCCTGGAGACCGCGCTGGAGCGCGACCTCGTACGGATCGAGATCCGTGTCCCCTCCGAGCTGGACGCGGAGCGCTCCGACGCCCTGCGCGCCCGCTACGGCCTGCGGCACGCGGTCGTCGTGGAGTCCCCGGCGGAGGGCGAGGACGAGTCGCCCGACCCGGAGAACCTCGGGGAGGTCGCCGCCGAACTCCTCGGCGAACTGGTGGTCGAGGGCGATGTCCTCGGCCTCGCCTGGGGCCGTTCCACCATCCACATGGCCGCCGCCCTCGACCGGCTGCCGCCCTGTACGGTCGTCCAGCTCACCGGGGTGTACGACGCGGGCACCGCCGAGCGCGGCTCGGTGGAGGCCGTACGGCGCGCCGCCCAGGTATCCGGCGGCGAGGCGCACCCCATCTACGCCCCGATGCTGCTGCCCGACCCGGCCACCGCCGCCGCGCTGCGGAGCCAGACCGGGATCGCGCGCGCCTTCGAGTACTTCGACAAGGTGACCGTCGCCGCGGTCTCCATCGGCTCCTGGGAGCCCGGGATCTCCACCGTCCACGACATGATCACCAAGGAGGAGCGCGCCCACTACGCCTCGCTGGGCGTCGCCGCCGAGATGTCCGCGCACCTCTTCGACGCCGAGGGCCGCAGAGTCGGCCGTGACCTGGGCGAACGGTGCATCACCGTGGAGGCCGACCGGCTGCGCAGGATCCCGGAGGTGGTGGCGATCGCGGGCGGGCTCCGCAAGGCCGAGGCGATCGGGGCCGTACTCCGCTCCGGACTGGTCACCAGCCTGGTCACGGACACGGCGGCGGCGGACTTCCTGCTGACGGAGTTCACCCCGGCGCCGCACCCGGCGCTGGAGCGTGCCGACCCGGACGACGACTGAGGACCGGGGCCGAGGGCTGAGGGCCGAGGGCTGAGAGGCGAGGGCTAAGGGGCGAGGGCTAAGGGGCCGAGGGCCGAGGAGGCCGCGGACCAGCGCCGCTCCCGTCTCGTGGTCCCCTTTCGGAGGATGCTTCGAAGAGCGTCCCGGGCCCTCGGCGGAACGTACAGAGCCGCCCGTCACGTTCGCCAGAACACCGCCGGATCGGTGATGATGGCGTAGGAGCCGCAGCCGGGCCCGCCCGGGCGCCGCGCTGACTCCCCACCCGCCCCTCAAGCGAAACAGCAGGTGAGAGAGTCAGTATGCGTTTCCTCAACGACGTCACGCCCGCGTACGACCTGACGTACGACGATGTCTTCATGGTGCCGAGCCGCTCCGCCGTCGGCTCCCGGCAGGCCGTGGACCTCGCCTCGCCGGACGGTACGGGCACCACCGTGCCGCTCGTCGTCGCGAACATGACCGCGATCGCGGGCCGCCGGATGGCCGAGACCGTCGCCCGGCGCGGCGGGCTCGTGGTGATCCCGCAGGACATCCCGATCGAGGTCGTCACCGACGTCATCTCCTGGGTCAAGACGCGCCATCTGGTCCTCGACACGCCCATCGTGCTGTCCCCGGTCCAGACCGTCGGCGACGCGCTCTCCCTGCTGCCCAAGCGGGCCCACGGCGCCGGGGTCGTGGTCGACGGCGACCACCGTCCGGTCGGCATCGTCACGGAGCACGACCTGAGCGGCGTCGACCGCTTCACCCAGCTCTCCGAGGTCATGTCCAGGGACCTGGTGCTGATCGCGGCGGACCTCGACCCGATCGAGGCGTTCGAGACCCTCGACACCGCCAACCGCAAGCTCGCCCCCGCCGTCGACGCCGAGGGCCGGCTCGCCGGGGTGCTCACCCGGAAGGGCGCCCTCCGCGCCACCCTCTACACCCCCGCCACCGACGCCCGGGGCAGGCTGCGGATCGCCGCCGCCGTCGGTGTCAACGGCGATGTCGCGGGCAAGGCGGCGCAGCTCCTCGACGCGGGCGTCGACACCCTCGTCGTGGACACCGCCCACGGCCACCAGGAGTCGATGATCAGCGCCGTCAAGGCGGTCCGGGCCCTGAACCCGGCGGTGCCGGTCGTCGCGGGCAACGTGGTCGCGGCGGAGGGCGTACGGGACCTGATCGAGGCCGGCGCCGACATCGTCAAGGTCGGGGTCGGCCCCGGCGCCATGTGCACCACCCGGATGATGACCGGGGTGGGGCGGCCCCAGTTCTCGGCCGTGCTGGAGTGCGCCGCCGAGGCACGGAGGCACGGCAAGCACGTCTGGGCCGACGGCGGGGTCAGGCACCCGCGCGATGTCGCGATGGCGCTCGCCGCCGGCGCCTCGAACGTCATGATCGGCTCCTGGTTCGCCGGTACCTACGAGTCCCCGGGCGACCTCCAGCAGTCCGCCGACGGGCGGCTCTACAAGGAGTCCTTCGGCATGGCCTCGGCCCGCGCCGTACGGAACCGTACGAGCGAGGAATCGGCGTACGACCGGGCCCGCAAGGCGCTCTTCGAGGAGGGCATCTCCACCTCCCGGATGTTCCTGGACCCGGCCCGCCCCGGTGTCGAGGACCTGATCGACTCCATCGTCGCCGGCGTCCGCTCCTCGTGCACGTACGCGGGCGCCAACTCCCTGGCGGAGTTCGCGGACCGGGCGATCGTCGGCGTCCAGAGCGCCGCCGGATACGCCGAGGGCAAGCCGCTGCACCATAGCTGGAACTGACGACCTGGGCTGACGGCGGGAAACCGGCCCCGGGGCATTCCCCCGGGGCCCGGACAACGAATCGCCGCCCCTGACGCCGATCACGCAACGGATCGATGGTTCGCGCGCAACGGACGTCTCTTGTCGTGCCCGAACCCCCGGCCGTACGGTCGGAGTGTCCCCCGGCGGCCCCCCGCCGGACCCCCTACGCACCCCGCCCGAGGTCAGCCATGCCCGCGCTCCGCACCGCCCTGCTCCAGAGCTCCGGAACGCCCGGTTCCGCCGCCGGCTCCCTGCGGGTCCTCGACGAGGCCGCCGGGCGCGCGGCGGCGGCCGGGGCGGGGCTGCTGGTCTGCCCCGAGATGTTCCTGACCGGGTACGCGATCGGCGACGCGGTGGCCCGGCTCGCCGAACCCGCCGACGGGCCCGGCTCCGCGGCCGTCGCCGAGATCGCCGTACGCCACGGGCTCGCGGTGCTCTACGGCTACCCCGAGCGGGCCGGGGACCGGGACGACGGCGCGGTCTTCAACTCCGCGCAGTTGATCGGACCCGACGGCGCGCGCCTCGCCAACTACCGCAAGACCCATCTGTACGGCTGCTTCGAACGCACCTGGTTCACCCCCGGGGACACCCCGGTCGTCCAGGCCGAACTCGGCGGGCTGACGCTCGGGATCCTGGTCTGCTACGACGTGGAGTTCCCCGAGAACGTCCGCGCCCACGCGCTCGCCGGGACCGATCTGCTGCTCGTGCCCACCGCCCAGATGCACCCGTTCCACTTCGTCGCCGAATCCGTCGTCCCGGTCCGGGCCTTCGAGAACCAGATGTACGTGGCGTACGTCAACCGGACCGGCCAGGAGGGCGAGTTCGACTTCGTCGGGCTGAGCTGTCTCGCCGGCCCCGACGGCGCCACCCGGGTCCGCGCCGGGCGTGCCGAGGAGCTGCTGATCGGGGAGGTCGACGGGGCGCTGCTGGCCGCTTCGCGCGCGGCCAACCCGTATCTGAGCGACCGCCGCCCCGGCCTCTACACCACCCTCGGCTGACCACCCCGCCAACGGCCGGTCACCCACCCCCCCGGCCGGTCACCCGCCCACGGCGAGGCGACCGCCGCCCCACCGACCCGGTCCACCGGCCCACCGGCCGCCGACCGGCCACGGGCCGCCGACCGCGCCCGTACCCCACCCGTATCCCCACCGGTACCCGCCTGTGTACCCGCGCCCGCGAGGAGTCCTTACCCCATGACGTCCACGGTGCCCACCGCCGTCCACCACACCGACGCGCAACCGCCGATCACCATGGCCGGTCCCGACTTCCCCTACGCGTACGACGACTATCTGGCCCACCCCGCCGGGCTCGGCCAGATACCCGCGACCGAGCACGGCGCCGAGGTCGCCGTCATCGGCGGCGGGCTCTCCGGTCTCGTCACCGCGTACGAACTGCTCCGCATGGGGCTCAGGCCCGTCGTGTACGAGGCCGACCGGATCGGCGGGCGGCTCCGTACCGTCGGCTTCGACGGCTGCGACCCCGGGCTCACCGCCGAACTCGGCGCGATGCGCTTCCCGCCCTCCTCCACCGCGCTCGGCCACTACATCGGCCTGACCGGCCTGGAGACCCGGCCCTTCCCCAACCCGCTCGCCCCCGGCACCCCGTCCACCGTGGTCGACCTCAAGGGCACCACCCACTACGCGCGCACCGCCGAGGACCTGCCGCCGGTCTTCCGCGAGGTGATGGACGCCTGGAACACCTGCCTGGAGGAAGGCGCCGACTTCTCCGCCATGAACCGGGCCCTGCGCGAACGCGATGTGCCCCGGATCCGGCAGATCTGGTCGAAGCTGGTCGAGAAGCTCGACAACCAGACCTTCTACGGCTTCCTCTGCGACTCCCCGGCCTTTGCCTCCTTCCGGCACCGCGAGATCTTCGGCCAGGTCGGCTTCGGCACCGGAGGGTGGGACACCGACTTCCCCAACTCCATCCTGGAGATCCTGCGCGTCGTCTACACCGAGGCCGACGACCACCACCGCGCCATCGTCGGCGGCAGCCAGCAGTTGCCCCAGCGGCTCTGGGAGCGGTCGCCCGAGAAGCTCACCCACTGGCCGGCCGGCACCTCGCTCGCCTCGCTGCACGAGGGCACGCCGCGCCCGGCGGTCACCCGGCTGCACCGTACGGCGGGCAACCGGATCACCGTGACGGACGCCTCGGGGGCGATCCGTACGTACCGCGCCGCCGTCTTCACCGCCCAGTCCTGGCTGCTGCTCTCCAAGATCGCCTGCGACGAGTCGCTCTTCCCGATCGACCACTGGACGGCGCTGGAGCGCACCCACTACATGGAGTCGTCCAAGCTCTTCGTCCCGGTCGACCGGCCGTTCTGGCTCGACGAGGCCACCGACGACCAGGGGCGGCCGACCGGGCGCGACACGATGTCGATGACGCTGACCGACCGGATGACCCGGGGCACCTATCTGCTGGACGACGGGCCCGACCGGCCCGCCGTCATCTGCCTCTCGTACACCTGGTGCGACGACAGCCTCAAGTGGCTCCCGCTCTCGCCGGAGGAGCGGATGGAGGTCATGCTCGCCTCGCTCCGCGAGATCTATCCGAAGGTCGACATCCGCAAGCACCTCATCGGCGGCCCGGTCACCGTGTCGTGGGAGAACGAACCCTGGTTCATGGGCGCCTTCAAGGCCAACCTGCCCGGCCACTACCGCTACCAGCGGCGGCTGTTCACCCACTTCATGCAGGACCGGCTCCCCGCCGACCGGCGCGGGATCTTTCTGGCCGGGGACGACATCTCCTGGACGGCGGGGTGGGCCGAGGGCGCCGTACAGACCGCGCTGAACGCGGTATGGGGCGTACTGCGCCACTTCGGCGGCACCACCGACCCGACCAACCCGGGCCCGGGCGACCTCTTCGACGAACTGGCGCCGGTGGAACTCCCGGAGAACTGAGGGGCGGGCGACGGGGGCCCGGGAACTGAGGACCCGGGACCCGGGACCCGGGATCCGGGGATCAGGCGGCGGGTTCCTTGAGATGGGCCGGGGCGAAGGCGCGCAGCGCGTGGTAGCCGGTGATCACCACGATCGTGCCGAGTGCGATGCCGCCGATCTCGAAGTTCTCCGTGACCTTGAGGCTCACCCCGCCGACCCCGATGATGATGCCCGCCGCCGTCGGCACCAGGTTGAGCGGATTGCGCAGGTCCACCCCGGCGTTGGTCCAGATCTGCGCACCGAGGAGGCCGATCATCCCGTACAGGATGACGGTGATCCCGCCGAGCACCCCGCCCGGGATCGCCGCCACGACCGCGCCGAACTTGGGGCAGAGCCCGAAGAGCAGCGCGAAGCCGGCGGCGGCCCAGTAGGCGGCGGTCGAGTAGACACGGGTCGCGGCCATGACCCCGATGTTCTCGGAGTACGTCGTGTTGGGCGGGCCGCCGACGGCGGTGGAGAGCATCGAGGCGGCGCCGTCCGCCGCGATCGCCGTGCCCAGCTCGTCGTCGAGCGGGTCGCCGGTCATCTCGCCGACCGCCTTCACATGGCCCGCGTTCTCCGCGATCAGCGCGATCACCACCGGCAGCGCCAGCAGGATCGCCGACCACTCGAAGCTCGGCCCGTGGAACTCCGGCAGCCCGACCCAGGGGGCCTTGGCGACGCCCGACAGGTCGAGCCGCCAGTGGTCGACCGCCTCGGCGCCGCCGGCGGGGGAGTGGATCCGGCCGAGGACCCGGTCGAAGAGCCAGGAGATCCCGTACCCGAAGACCAGCCCGAGGAAGATCGCGATCCGGGACCAGAAGCCGCGCAGACAGACCACGGCGAGGCCGGTGAAGACCATCACCAGCAGCGCGGTCCACTGATCCTGCGGCCAGTACGTGGCGGCCGTCACCGGCGCCAGGTTGAAGCCGATCAGCATCACCACGGCGCCGGTCACCACGGGCGGCATCGCGGCGTGGATGATCCGGGCGCCGAACCGCCGTACCGCGAGCCCGGCCAGTACGAGCACCCCGCCCACGACCAGAATCGCCCCGGTGACGGTGGCGCTGTCGCCGCCGGAGGCCCGGATGGCGGCGGCCACCCCGACGAAGGAGAGCGAGCACCCCAGATAGCTGGGCACCCGGCCGCGCGTCGCCAGCAGGAAGATCACCGTCGCGACCCCGGACATCATGATCGCGAGGTTGGGGTCGAGCCCCATCAGCACGGGAGCGACGAACGACGCCCCGAACATCGCGACCACGTGCTGGGCACCGAGTCCGGCCGTACGGGGCCACGACAGCCGCTCGTCGGGGCGGACGACGGCGCCCGGTGCGGGCGTGCGCCCGTCTCCGTGCAGGGTCCAGCGCACGCCGAGCTTCATGGGTGGGGCTCCACTTCTGGGTCGCGTCCGGTACGGTCCGGAGCCGCCCGGGGTCCGGTGCGGCCGGCGCCGGGCGCGGGGGACGCGGCGGCGGGCCGGACGGCCGGACGCCTGGCCGAAAAAGATCAGCGCCCATGGTACGTGCCGCGCCGCCACCGCCTGTTCTCCGTCCGTACGTGTGTACGCAACGGTCACCTGGGTGTGACGGCGGTTGTGCGCGGGCCCGCCGGGCCGGACCCGCCCCGGCTCCGTTCGGCCGTCGGCCCCGTACCGCCGTCGGCTCCGTACGGCCGTCAGGCCAGTGGGTCGGGGGCCGCCTTCTGGTCGCCGGTGCGCTCGCCCGCGGTGGCCCCGGCGGTCTCCCCGGTGCCGGCCCTGGAGCCCGTACGGAGCACCCCCGCCCCGACGACCAGCCCGCAGGCGAGGAAGGTGACCAGGCCGAACGAGACCACCAGTGAGGTCGCGTCGGCCACCGCGCCGATCGCCGAGGGGGCGATCAGACCGGAGGTGTACGTGATCGTCGCGACCCCCGCGATGGCCTGGCTCGCGTTGGGGCCCGAGCGTCCGGCCGCCGCGAACGCCAGCGGGACGACGACCGCCACCCCGAGCCCCAGCAGTCCGAATCCGGCCATCGCGACCAGCGGCTGGGGGGCGGCCACCACCAGCAGACCGCCCGCCGCCGCGCACACCCCGCCGGTCCGTACCGTCCGTACCGCGCCGAACCGGTCGATCACCCGGTCGCCCCCGAGCCGGGTGAGCGCCATGGTGAGCGCGAAGGCCGTCGTGGAGGCGGCGGCCACCCCCGGCGAGGTGTCCAGGACGTCCCGCAGATAGACCGCCGACCAGTCCAGGCTGGCGCCCTCCGCGAAGACCGCGCAGAACCCGACCACCCCGATCAGCAGGGCGGAGCGGGGCGGCAGCGCGAAGCGCGGCGGGGCCTCGGCCTCCGGCGCGCTCCGTACGTCCAGCACGCTCCGGCAGGCGAGCAGGCCCACCGCCGTGAGCACCAGCGCGGCGAGGAGATGGTGCAGCCGCGCGTCCGCGCCCAGATGGGCCGCGACGGCGCCGGCCGCCGAGCCGATCAGGGCGCCCGCGCTCCACATGCCGTGCAGGCTGGAGATGATCGACCGGCCCAGCCGGGTCTCGGTCTCCAGGCCGATCGCGTTCATCACCACGTCCGACATCCCGGACGAGGCGCCGTAGACGAAGAGCGCCGCACAGAGGACGAGGAGGTTCGGCGCCAGGGACGGCAGGACCAGGGAGAGCGTCCAGAGCGAGAGTAGCCCGCTCAGCGCGGCCCGGCCGCCGAAGCGGTGGCTGATGGCGCTCGCGAGGGGCATCGCCGTCACCGAACCGATGGCCGGGAAGGCGAGCGCGAGACCGAGCTGCCCGGCGCTGAGCCCGGCGTGCTCCTGGATCCAGGGGACCCGGGTGGCGAAGTTGCCGGTGACCGCGCCGTGCGCGCAGAAGACGGCGGCGATGGCGAAGCGGGCGCGCCGCAGCCCCTCCGTACCGTTGACCTCCGAAGCCCGCATGCCGTTCCGTCCTCCCTGGGGGCCGGCCCCCGCCCATGACACACCGCCTCCGGTGCGGCAGTAAATTATCAGGAACCCTGCCTGATAAATAGAGCGCGGCAAGGGGAACAATGGGCCTTCTTCCGCCCCTCTGTTCCGGCAGTGTTCCGGCGGCGCATTTTCCCGCAGCGAACTGGAAGGATCCCGGCATGGCCGCATCCCCGAGCACCGCACGGGCCATCAACGACCGGCTCGCCCTGCGCCTGCTCCAGCGGGAGGGCCCGCTGACGGCGGCGCAGCTCAAGACCTTGACCGGGCTCTCCCGCCCCACCGTCGCCGATCTCGTCGACCGGCTCCAGGAGTCGGGCCTGGTCAGGGTGGTCGGCGAGACGGGTGCCAGCCGCCGGGGCCCCAACGCCCGGCTGTACGGGATCGCCGCGGACCGGGCCCATCTCGCCGCCCTGGACGTCCGGACCGACAGCGTCGCCGTCATCGTCGCCGACCTGCTCGGCGTCACCCTCGCGGAGGCCCGGCTGCCCATCGGCACCGGCACGGACACGGACGCGGACGCCGCCGACCGGGCCGCCGCCCTGCTGGAGGAGACCGCCCGGCGGGCCGGCGCCCTCCCGCTGCACAGCGTCGGCATCGGCGCCCCGGGTCTGGTCGATGTCACGGGGGAGCTCCGCGACTCCACCGGGCTGCCGGAGTGGCACCGGCGGCTGGTCGCCGTGCTCCAGGAGCGGCTGCCCGCCACCGTCCTGGTCGAGAACGAGACCAACCTCGCCGCCCTCGCCGAGCAGCGCCTCGGCGCCGCCCGGGGCCAGGACACCTTCGTCCTCTTCTGGATCGGCCATGGCGTCGGCGCCGCGGTCGTGCTCGACGGCCGGCTCCGCAGGGGCGCCTCGGGCGGCGCGGGCGAGATCGGCTTCCTGCCCGTGCCGGGCACCCCGGGGCCGCCCTCGGCGACCAGTTGCGACGGCGGCTTCCACAGCCTCGCCGGCTCGGCGGCGGTCTGCGCGCTCGCCGAGGGGTACGGTCTGGTGCCCGCCCCGGGCGCGCCCCAGGAGCCGCCGTCCGCCGCGCTGGTCCGGGCGGCCACCGGGGACGGGCGGCCCGGTGCCGGAAGGTTTCTGGACGCGCTCGCCGAACGGGTGGCCATCGGCGCCGCGGCGGTCACCGCGGTCCTCGACCCGGGTCTTGTCGTGCTCTCCGGGGAGGTCGGCCACGCGGGCGGCGAGGCGCTGGCCGGCCGGGTCGAGCGGCGGCTCGCGGCGATGTCCCCGCTCCGTACGGAGGTCCGCCCGGGGGCGCTCGGTGGTGCGGGGGTGCTCAGGGGCGCGCTGCTCACGGCGCGCGACGCGGCACAGGACGCGCTCTTCGCGCCCGGCGGCTGACCGGAAGCGTCCGGGAACGCACGAGCCTGCCCGGAAGCATTCGGATGTGCTCGGAATGTGAGACGTGGGTATCGGAGAATGGCCGGAGCTGACCGTTCCGCACCGTATCCGAAGACCCGTTCTCGTCCCGTCGGCGCAGGTGGGAGCGGTGGCACGGAAGGCCGTACGGACATTCCCGGCCGCCCTGTGAGTCAGGCCACAGAGCTCCCCCGGATCGCCGGCGACCGGCCGTGGCACACTGTTCGACGTACCAGCAGCAGCGCACTCCGGGGTCGGTGCAATTCCGAACCGGCGGTTACAGTCCGCGACCCGGTCACCTCCAGTGACCGGTTGACCAGGTGAGATTCCTGGACCGACGGTGAAAGTCCGGATGGGAGGCAGTGCGCGGCGGGTTGTCACCGGTACGCCGCCGCGGCGGTCCGTCCTCCGGACGGGTCCCTGCCCCGGCCTCGGCGTTCTCGTGTGTACACCCGTTTCTCTGTCGTCATCGACAGGCCCCGGAGTCCGTGCCCGAAGAGGCAGGAGGACCCGGGTGGCCACCCCCACCGGACGCGTCGGCGACACCGACGCCATGCGACGGGCCGTCGCGCTCGCCGCCCGCGCCCTCGGCGCCACCAGCCCCAACCCGGTCGTCGGCTGCGTGATCCTGGACGCCTCGGGACACCTCGCGGGCGAGGGCTTCCACCAGCGCGCCGGCGGACCGCACGCCGAGGTCCACGCACTGCGCGCGGCGGGCCCCCGGGCCCGGGGCGGCACCGCGTACGTCACCCTCGAACCCTGCGCCCACACCGGCCGTACCGGACCCTGCGCCCAGGCCCTCGCCGACGCCGGGATCGCCCGCGTCCACTACGCGGTCCCCGACCCCGACCCGCAGGCCGCCGGGGGCGCCGCCACCCTGCGCGCCGCCGGGATCCCGGCCACCGCCGGACTGCTCGCCGCCGAGGCCGAGGAGGCCAACGCCGCCTGGCTGACCGCTGTGCGCCGGGGCCGCCCGTACGTCGTCTGGAAGTACGCCGCCACCCTCGACGGCCGGATCGCCGCCGCCGACACCACCAGCCGCTGGATCACCTCCGCCGAGGCGCGCGCCGATGTCCACCGGCTGCGCGCCGAGGCCGACGCGGTCGTGGTCGGCGCCGGCACCGCCCGCGCCGACGACCCGCACCTCGCGGTCCGGGGCATCGAGGGCGCCGTACAGCCGCTGCGCGTCGTCGTGGACACCGGGGCCACCGCCGTACGGCCCGGGGCCCGGGTCCTGGACGGTGCCGCGCCCACCCTGATCGCGGTCGCCGAGGACGCCGACGCCCGCCATCTCCCCGGCCCCCAGGTCCTGAGGCTGCCCCGGGCCGACGGCGGCCGGGGGCTCGCCGTCCCCGCCCTGCTGGCCGCCCTGTACGAGCGCGGCGTCCGCTCCGTCCTCCTCGAAGGCGGCCCGGCACTGGCCGGCTCCTTCGTCGCGGCCGGCGCGGTCGACCGGGTCGTCGGCTATCTCGCCCCGGTCCTGCTCGGCGCGGGGCCCGCCGCGCTCGGCGACGCCGGAATCACCACGATCGCCTCGGCGTTGCGGCTGCGGATGACCGAGACCGTACGGCTCGGACCCGACCTGCGGATCACCGCGCTCCCCGAGCCGCAGGCGGCCCCGGCCGCCGGGAGCGCCGCCCCCTCCGCCGGGAGCGCCACCGCCGCCGCCCCGGCCGCCCCCGCCGCCGTTCGCGCGGCCGCCACCCCTGCCGTCCCCGCCGTCCCCACCACGAAGGAGCGTTGAGTGTTCACCGGAATCGTCGAAGAACTGGGTGAGGTCACCGCCGTGGAGAATCTCGGTGACTCCTCCCGCTTCCGTCTCCGCGGCCCCGTCGTCACCGAGAACGCCCGGCACGGCGACTCCATCGCCGTCAACGGCGTCTGCCTCACGGTCGTGGAGTGCGGCCACGGCGAGTTCACCGCCGATGTGATGGCCGAGACCCTCGACCGCTCCAGCCTCGGCGCCCTCAAGACCGGCTCCCGCGTCAACCTGGAGCGCCCCATGGCGCTCGGCGGCCGGCTCGGCGGGCACATCGTGCAGGGCCATGTCGACGGCACCGGCACCATCCTGGAGCGCACGCCCTCCGAGCACTGGGAGGTCGTCAAGGTCGCGCTGCCCGCCGCGCTCACCCGCTATGTCGTGGAGAAGGGCTCCATCACCGTGGACGGCGTCAGCCTCACGGTGGTCGAAGCGGCCCCCGGTCACTTCACCATCAGCCTCATCCCCACCACCCTCGCGCTGACCACCCTCGGCCTCAAGGGACCGGGCGACCCGGTCAACCTGGAGGTCGACGTCATCGCGAAGTACGTCGAGAGCCTGCTGGGCCCCGCGCACCAGGCCGCCCGGACGGAGGAGTCGGCGCGGTGAACGTCCTGTCCTGGCTGAACCAGGAGGCCTTCGCGGCCTTCGGTCAGCACATCATCTGGTCCGACATGATCGGCAACACGGTCGGTCTCGCCGCCCTCGCCCTGGGCTGGCGCCGCTCCATCTGGACCTGGCCCGCCCAGCTCCTCTCCGGGGTCATCCTCGTCGGCGCGTACGCCGCCGCCCACCTCAGCGGCGGCGTCGGCAAGCAGCTCCTGGTCATCGGGGTCGCGCTCTGGGGATGGCGGCAGTGGCAGCGCGGCAGGGAGCGGGAGACCGACGGCACGATCGGCCATATCGCCGTACGGTTCGCCACCTGGCGCGAGCGCGGCATGCTCCTCGGCGCCACGGCCCTGGGCACCCTCCTCGTCGGCGGGCTCTTCACCGCCGTACCCGAACTCTCCTGGAACCCCTGGCCGGACGCGTACATCTTCACCGGCACCCTCGCCGCGATGGTCGCCCAGGCGCGCGGACTCGTCGAGTTCTGGCTCGCCTGGCTCCTGGTCGACCTCGTCGGCGTCCCGCTCGCCTTCACCAGCGGGCTCGCCTTCTCCGGCCTCGTCTACGTCATCTACCTGGCCCTCGTCCTCTGGGGGCTGCGCGACTGGTGGCTGCGCTCCCGCGCCGACGCCCCGACCCTCGAAGGAGCCGCCGCATGACCACCGCCATGACCGCCGCCGAGGAATTCCTCCTGGACCCGGTCGCCCAGGCCATACGCGACATCGCGGCCGGCCGCCCCGTCGTGGTCGTCGACGACGAGAACCGCGAGAACGAGGGCGACCTCGTCGTCGCCGCCGAGAAGATCACCCCCGAGACCATCGCCTTCATGATGAGCGAGTGCCGCGGCCTGATCTGCGCCCCCATGGAGGGCCCGGAGCTGGACCGGCTGGACCTGCCGCAGATGGTCGCCGAGAACACCGAGTCGATGCGGACGGCCTTCACCGTCACCGTCGACGCCTCCGCAGCGCACGGCGTCACCACCGGGATCTCCGCCGCCGACCGGGCCACCACCCTCCGGCTCCTCGCCTCCGGCGAGGCCGGGCCCGGCGACTTCGTCCGCCCCGGCCATATCTTCCCGCTCCGCGCCAGGCCCGGCGGGGTGCTGGCCCGCAACGGCCACACCGAGGCCGCCGTCGACCTCGCCCGGCTCGCCGGGCTCCGCCCCGCCGGGGCGATCGTGGAGATCGCCGGTGAGGACGGGGTGATGCTCCGGCTCCCCGAGCTGATCCCCTTCGCCCGCAAGCACGGCCTGACGATCATCTCCATCGAGGACCTGATCGCCTACCGCCGAGCCGAGGAGAGGCCGGGGCCCGTCGCCCTGGCCGGAGCGGAAGAGGGCGCGACACCCGCCGGCCTGGCCGGACCGGAGGAGGGCGCGACGCCCGGGCCCGCGAGCCCGGCGGTCCCCGGCCGGCCGGCCCTGGTCCGCCGCGAGCCCGAGGTCCGCCGCGAGGCCGAGGTCCGGCTGCCCACCGCCTACGGCGAGTTCACCGCGTACGGCTACCGCTCCACCGCCGACGGCGTCGAGCATGTCGCGCTGGTCCACGGCGACCTCGGGGACGGCGAGGACATCCTCGTACGGGTCCACTCCGAGTGCCTGACCGGTGACATCTTCGGCTCCCAGCGGTGCGACTGCGGCCCCCAGCTCCGGGCCTCCATGGAGCGCGTCACCGCCGAGGGGCGCGGCGTCGTGGTCTACCTCCGGGGCCACGAGGGGCGCGGCATCGGGCTGCTCTCCAAGCTCCGCGCGTACGAACTCCAGGAGCGCGGCCGTGACACCCTCGACGCCAACCTGGAGCTGGGGCTCCCCGCCGACGCCCGGGACTACGCGGCGGGCGCCCGGATCCTCGGTGACCTCGGGGTGGCGAGCCTGCGGCTGATGACCAACAACCCCGAGAAGACCACCGCGCTCGTCCGGCACGGCCTCCGGGTCACCGGGCGCGAGCCGGTGCCCGTCCAGGCGGGGGAGCACAACCTCCGCTATCTGCGCACCAAGCGCGACCGGATGGGCCATGACCTGCCTTGGCTCGACACGGCGACGGCCGCCGCTGCCACCTGCGGCAACCAGTAGGACCGTACGACAGGACAGCCGGCACCGTACGACAGTCAGGACCGTACGAGAGCCAAGAGGACCGTACGACCGGGACGGCACCCCCCGCCCCACCGGCACCCGACCACCAGCACAGCCCCCGAGGAGAGACGTGAGCGGCAAGGGCGCACCCGAACTGACCGTGAAGAACTGCGGAGACCTCCGCGTCGCCGTGATCGCGGCACAGTGGCACGAGAAGATCATGGACGGCCTGGTCGACGGCGCCCTGCGGGCCCTGGCCGAACTCGGCATCGACGAGCCGACGCTGCTGCGCGTGCCCGGCAGCTTCGAACTGCCCGTCGTCGCCAAGGTGCTCGCGGACCGCGGGTACGACGCGGTCGTCGCCCTCGGCGTCGTCATCCGGGGCGGCACCCCGCACTTCGACTACGTGTGCCAGGGCGTCACCCAGGGCCTCACCCAGGTCTCCGTGGAGACCGGGGTCCCCATCGGCTTCGGCGTACTGACCTGCGACACCGAGGAACAGGCGCTGGACCGGGCCGGTCTCGAAGCCTCCCACGAGGACAAGGGGCACGAGGCGGTCACCGCGGCCGTCGCCACCGCGACCACCCTGCGCACCCTCGCGGAGCCCTGGCGCTCGGAGGCTTCCGGCAGCCGCGTAAAGTGAACGCCACCATGTCCAAGAAGACGTTCGAGGAGCTGTTCACCGAGCTCCAGCAGAAGGCCGCCCACGGGGACCCCGCCACCTCCCGCACCGCCGAACTGGTCGACAAGGGCGTCCATGCCATCGGCAAGAAGGTCGTCGAAGAGGCGGCCGAGGTCTGGATGGCCGCCGAGTACGAGGGCAAGGAAGCCGCCGCCGAGGAGATCTCGCAGCTCCTCTACCACGTCCAGGTGATGATGGTCGCGCGCGGAATCTCCCTTGACGACGTATACGCCCACCTCTGAGCATTTCCCCCGGGGCGCACACGCCCCGGGCACCCCTGCACCACCCCGCTTCACCCCCGCACATATCCGCCCTCCGCACGAAGGAACACGACCTCATGCTGCGCATCGCCGTCCCCAACAAGGGTTCACTCTCCGGGCCTGCGTCGGCGATGCTCCATGAGGCCGGATACCAGCAGCGCAAGGAGTCCAAGGAACTCGTCCTGGTCGACCCGGAGAACGAGGTCGAGTTCTTCTATCTGCGCCCCCGCGACATCGCGATCTACGTCAGCTCCGGCCGGCTCGACATCGGCATCACCGGACGCGACCTGCTCCTCGACTCGGGGGCCGACGCCGAGGAGATCCTGCCGCTCGGCTTCGCCCGCTCCACCTTCCGCTACGCCACCAAGCCCGGCACCGCGCACGGCGTCGCCGACTTCGGCGGGATGACGGTCGCCACCTCCTAC
This sequence comes from Streptomyces sp. NPDC093085, assembly GCF_040683935.1. NCBI lineage: Bacteria > Bacillati > Actinomycetota > Actinomycetes > Kitasatosporales > Streptomycetaceae > Streptomyces > Streptomyces sp. NPDC093085. The sequence continues at coordinate 206,304 of NZ_JBFBFB010000010.1, forward strand.
GAGGGCATCGTGGCCGGACACCTCGCGGAGCACGGCGTCGACGCCTCCGTCGTCCACCTCGACGGCGCCGTCGAGACCGCCATCGAACTGGGCGTCGCCCAGGTCATCGCGGATGTCGTGGAGACCGGCACCTCACTGCGGAACGCGGGCCTCGAAGTGGTCGGCGAGCCGATCATGACCTCGGAGGCGGTCGTCATCCGGCGCACCGGCGCCGACGGCGAGGAGCCCAAGGTCCGTCAGTTCCTCCGCCGCCTCCAGGGCGTCCTGGTCGCCCGTACGTACGTGATGATGGACTACGACTGCCGCGCCGAGCACCTGGAGCGCGCCGTCGCCCTCACCCCGGGCCTCGAATCGCCGACCGTCTCCCCGCTCCACAACGAGGGATGGGTCGCCGTCCGCGCCATGGTCCCCGCCAAGGAGGCCCAGCGCATCATGGACGACCTCTACGAGCTCGGCGCCCGCGCCATCCTCACCACGGCCATCCACGCCTGCCGACTCTGACCACCCCCGAGACGAGTGAGCCGCGCCCCCATGTCCGTGCCCTCCGCCACGCCGTCCGTCCCCTCCGGCCCCTCCCTGCCGGAGCTGCCGGTCACCTTCCGGCCGACCGTCACCCGTACGGTGCTGCTCTCCGTCGGCACGGTCATGTTCCTGGTCATCTCGGCCATCGGCCTCGCCCTGGAGCAGCTCAGCGCGGGGGAGCGGCTGAGCTTCATCCTCACCGCCCTGCTCTTCTTCGGCGTCCTCGCGCTGCTCAGCCGCCCCAAGGTGGTCGCCGACGACACGGGCGTCACCGTGGTCAATCTCACCCGCACCCGCAGGCTGGAGTGGGCCGAGATCCTCCGGGTCAACCTCCGCCCCGGCGACCCCTGGGTCTTTCTCGACCTCAGCGACGGCAGCAGCCTGCCCGCCCTCGGCATCCAGCCCGGCATGGCCAAGGAGCGCGCGATCCGCGACGCCCGCGCCCTGCGCGACCTGGCCGAATCCCGCTCCGCCCAGGAGTGACCGCGGCCGTACCCGGCGGGGCGGCCACCGGCGGCCCCGCCCGTACGCCCCGCGACGGACCACCAGGTCCTGTCCGCCCCGGCCCTGTCTTGTTTACTCTGGTGCCGGTGGCGCCAAGCGCGCCCCGCCCCGCACCAGAAGGCCGCACCGGCCCGCGGGGCACCCTGCGACCCGAGGAGTGACTCCCTCCAGCAATGGACGGATCGTCCGGTAGTACCTGCGCCGCCCCCTCCGAAGAGGCGGCGGCATGACCATCCCCCTTCTGCTGCTCGCCGCGGCATTTCTTCTCATCCTGGCCAACGGATTCTTCGTGGCGGCCGAGTTCGGCCTCGTCACGGTGGACCGCCCCGACGCCGAACGCGCCGCGGCGGCGGGCGACCGCCGCGCCCGTACCGTCGTCAAGGCCCTCCGGGAACTCTCGTTCCAGCTCTCCGGCACCCAGCTCGGTATCACCATCACCTCGCTCGTCGTCGGCATGCTCGCCGAGCCCGCACTCGCCGAACTCCTCGGCGCGCCGCTCGCCGCGACCGGACTCCCCGCCGGGGCCGTCTCCGGGATAGCGGTGGTGACCGGCATGCTGCTCGCCGCCGCCGTGCAGATGGTGATCGGCGAACTCGTCCCCAAGAACTGGGCGGTCTCCCGGCCGCTCCAGGTGGCGCGGTTCGTCGCCGGTCCGCAGCACCGCTTCTCCGCCGTGTTCCGGCCGGTGATCGCGGTGCTCAACACCGTCGCCAACCGGCTGGTACGGATACTCGGGGTGGAACCGACCGACGAACTCGCCTCCGCCCGTACCCCCGGCGAACTCGTCTCCCTCGCCCGCCACTCCGCCCGGGCCGGCACCCTCGAACAGGACACCGCCGACCTCTTCGTACGGACCCTCGCGCTCGGCGGGCTCACCGCCGAGAACGTGATGACCCCCCGGGTGAAGGTCAGCGCGCTCCAGGCGGACGCGACGGCGGCGGACGTCCTCAACCTCACCCGGGCCACCGGACTCTCCCGCTTCCCCGTCTACCGGGAGCGCATCGACGAGATCATCGGCATGGTCCACCTCAAGGACGCGCTCGCCGTCCCGGCGGGGGATCGGCTCCGTACGACGGTCGACCGGATCGCCGTACCCGCGCTGCTCGTCCCCGAGACCCTGCCCGTGCAGCAGCTCCTGGAGCGGCTCCGCAGCGAGCAGCCGATAGCCGCCGTGGTGGACGAGTACGGCGGTACGGCCGGGGTCGTCACCCTGGAGGACATCGTCGAGGAGCTGGTCGGCGAGGTGCTGGACGAGCACGACGCCGAGGGCGACGCGCGGCCCGAACTCGCCTCCGTCGACCCGGTCGACGGCCGCCCCGCCTGGGAGGCCGACGGCAGCGTCCGCGTGCTCACCCTGCGCCGTATCGGCCTCGACGCGCCCGACGGGCCGTACGAGACCCTGGCCGGCCTCGTCGCCGACCTCCTCGGCCGGATCCCGGCCCCCGGCGACCGCGCCGAGCTGCCCGGCTGGCGGCTCTCCGTACGCCTGGTGGACCGGTACCGGGCCGAGCGGGTCCGGCTGATCCGGCTGACGGACGGGGGCCCGGCCGAGCCGGGGTCCCCCGCGTCCCCGGGGACCCGCGGGAGCGACGGGGCCCCCGGGCCGCATGAGGCGCTGGGGACGCATGGGGCCCTGGGGACACATGGGGCTCCGGGGTCGTACGAGGCCGCAGTTTCCCACGAGGCTCCGGGGTCGCATGAGGCCGCAGCTTCCCACGAGGCCCTGGGGCCGGACGGGGCTCCGGCTTCGTATGAGGCTCCCGTGGCGCACGGGGCCCTCGCTTCGCAAGAGGCCACCATGGCGCACGGGGCCACGTCCCCCGAGGCTCCCGCGCCCGTGCTGGCGGAGGGGGTCCGATGAGCGTCCTGCAACTCGTCTTCGCGCTGCTCCTGGTCCTCGCCAACGGCTTCTTCGTCGGCGCCGAGTTCGCCCTCGTCTCCGTACGCCGCAGCCAGATCGAACCGCACGCCGCGCGCGGCTCGGCGCGGGCCCGGCAGGCGCTGTACGGGCTGGAGAACCTGCCGCAGATGATGGCCGCCGCCCAGTTCGGCATCACCATCTGCTCCCTGACGCTCGGCGCGGTGGCCGAGCCCACCGTGGCGCACCTCCTGGAGCCCGTCTTCGAGGCGGTCAGGGTGCCGCACGGGCTGGTCCATCCGCTGGGGTACGTGATCGCCCTGGCGCTCGTCGTCTTCCTGCACCTGGTCATCGGCGAGATGGTGCCCAAGAACCTCGCCATGGCCGCCCCCGAGAAGACCGCGCTCTGGCTCAGCCCGGGCCTGGTCGGCTTCGCCCGGCTCTGCCGCCCGGTCACCGCCGGGCTCGGCGCCTGCGCCCGGCTCGTCCTGCGGGCCTTCCGCGTCGAGCCCAAGGACGAGGTGGAGGCCGTCTTCACCAGCGAGCAGCTCAACCAGCTCGTCGAGGACGCGGGACAGGCGGGGCTGCTGGAGCCCGAGGCGCAGGAGCGGCTGGAGGACGCACTGGAGCTGGGCAGCCGCCCGGTCACCGATGTGCTCCTCACCAGCGCCGCCCTGGTCACGGTGGACCCGTCGGTCACCCCGCGCCAGATCGAGGAGCTGACGGTGCGCACCGGCTACTCCCGCTTCCCGGTCTGCGCAGAGGGCGGTGGCGCCTTCATGGGGTACCTCCACGTCAAGGACGTACTCGACCTGGAGACGGCCGACCGGGCCGTACCCCAGCATGTGTGGCGGCCGATGCTGACGCTCCGCGCGGAACTCCCGCTGGACGACGCCCTCACCGTCATGCGCCGCGCGGCCACCCATCTCGCCCAGGTCGCCGACGCGTCCGGGCGGGTGCTCGGCCTGGTGGCGCTGGAGGATGTCCTCGAAATGCTGGTCGGGGAGGTACGGGACCCCGCCCACCGGGCGGTCGCGCCGCGCCCCGCCCTCGTCGGCGAACAGCGCACGGACCCGGCCTCCCAGGTCCTGGCCGGCTGAACCGGCGCTCGCGGGACCGGTCGCACGGCCGGTCCCGCGAGCGGCGGGAACCAGGCGGCATGCCCTGCGGCCGCGACACCGCCCTGCGGCGCCCCGCCCCAGAGTGAACCGCCCCACGGCGCCCCGCCCCACCGTGACCTGCCCTACGGTGCCGTAGGGTCCTGCGGGCCCCGGCCCGCCGGGCCCCGCCCCGAGAGCACCTCGCCGTACGCCTGCATCAGATCGGGCAGCCGCAGCGTGGCCAGGTCATCGCGCGTAGGAGTACCGGTGTAGCCGGAGAGCCGCAGATCGCGGTAGGCGCAGCTCTTCTCGTACAGCGTCCGGACGAAGCGGCCGTTGCCCAGCTCGTCGATCCACCCCTGGTCGACCACGTGCCCGCTGATCGAGCGCAGCTCGTCCACCGACTCCTCGTCCCACACATCGCCGTTCTCGGCGGCCAGCACCCCGCCGATCGCGGTGAGTTCGAGCGGCCGGTAGCTCGGGAAGTCGACCCGGCTGGTGAAGCGCGAGGAGAGCCCGGGGTTGGTGGCGAGCAGCCGGTCCATGCCCTCCGGATACCCCGCCAGGATCACCACCAGGTGGTCGCGGTTGTCCTCGGCCCGCTTCAGCAGCACCTGGAGCGCCTCGTCGCCGTACGCGTCGCCCTTGGAGTAGCCGGAGTTGGAGAGGCTGTACGCCTCGTCCACGAAGAGCACCCCGCCGATCGCCGAGTCGATCAGCTCGTTCGCCTTCACGGCGGTCTGGCCCAGGAACTCGCCGACCAGATCGGCCCGTTGCGCCTCCACGAGATGGTCCCCGCCGAGCAGCCCGAGCGCGTAGAAGATCCGCCCCAGGATCCGTGCCACCGTCGTCTTCCCCGTGCCGGAGGGCCCCGAGAAGACAAAGTGACGTTTCGGCGGCTGGACGGGCAGCCCCTGACCGGCCCGCAGCCGCGCCATGCGCAACTGTGCGGAGACCGCCTTGACCTGCCGCTTCACCGGTTCCAGCCCGACCATACGCTCCAGCTCGGCCAGTGCCTCGGCGAGCAGCCCGGGGTCGGTCGGCCCCTCGGGGAAGCGCGGCGACGGCGGGCGCGCGGGCGGCGGCAGCTTGTCGCGCGGCGGCTCCGGTACGGCGGGCGGCGCCCCGCCGAGCGGCGGCTGACCACCGAGGAGGACATCGGCGCCGAGCGGGCCCTCGGGGTCGCCCTGCTGCTGGGCCTGCGCCTGCGGATCGCCGGTGTCGGAGCTGTCGGCGGTCTCCTGGCCGAGTCCGGCCAGCGCCACCGACGCCAGCCCCATCGGGTCGTCCGGGCCGACATAGCCGTCGTACCCGTCGGAGTCGGTGATCGCGGCGAGCCGGGCCGCCGTGTCCATGAACGCCGGGTCGAGCCGGTGCACCGCCCGGTAGAGCGGCAGGGCCGCCGCGCTCCGCCCGGTGCCCTCATGGGCGCGGGCCAGCCAGTACCGCAGCTCCTTGCGCTGCGGCTGCTCGCTGCGGCACCGCATCAGCGCGGTGGCGAGCAGCGGCTCGGCCTGGCCGAACATCTCCAGCCGCACCCGGGCCATCCCGCCGAAGAGCCCGGCCTCGATCCCGAGCAGCGGATCGTGGACCAGGTGCTCGGTATGGCGGCACAACTGGTCCCAGTCCTTGACCAGATACGCCCGGCAGGCGTGCAGGAAGCGCACCTGCGGGTCGGTGTCCACCGGCGGCAGCCCCGCCAACGCCCGGTCCAGTTCCGGCACATGACGGCCGTCCAGCCAGTGCGAGGCGTGCGCGAGCCGCAGGTCGCGCCCGCTCTCCAGCACCGGCTGCACCCACCAGCCCAGCCAGTACCAGGAGTTGAGGGTTCTGCGGTGGCGGGTGCGCTGTTCGCCGAAGCGTTCCCGGTGGCGGTACATCTGGAGCAGGGCGGTGGTGGTCTCGACGCGCAGCGCGTGCAGCCCGAGCCAGCCGTCCGCCATCCCGGGGTCGAGCCGGACCGCGGTCCTGAACTCCTCCTCGGCCTGGGGGTAGGCCCCCATGGTGTAGGCGTCCACCCCGCGCACCCAGGCGAGGTCGGCCGGGGCTCCCGTGCCCTGCGTGCCGATATCCATCAGGTCCCCCACAAACCGTGCCCCCGTGATGTCCCGTCGGGCGGGCGCCCGTCGGCAGCGTACTGAACCACCATGACGCGGACGGGAATTGACCGCACTCAGAGGCATCGTACCTGCGCAGAGTGTGTGCGACTAAGGGCGCCGCACACCGAGTCGGCCGGTGACCCAGGGTGATCGGATGAGGCCGTACGGGGCGGGGAAAGCGGCGCGGAGGGCAGAACGAAGCCCCCGATCACGGGGGAACAACCGGGGGCTTCGCGTCCGCGGCGGCTCCTGAAAGCCGCACATTAAGAACGTAAGACCTGTCCTGCCCACTGGTCAAGCCGAGTTGGGCACTCGGCGCGCCCCGGCTTCCGACTGGTCAGTACGGCGCCTCCGATCGGTCACTCCGAGTGAGGGTTTGGTCCTGTCTTGCGGTCGTGGGAGGCATCGGCCGAATCACGTACCCCTTCCGGCGCTCTCGTACCAGAGCATCGGAAAAGGGACGGGACGGGTCCGTCGCGAAATGGCGTGTCTCCGCCACTGTCCAGCCGTCCCAGAAGGAGGCGAGCCCGGGACCGTCCCTGCGCCGCCCGCGCTCCCAGGACTCCGCCGCGCCCCGCTCCATCCAGAACAGCCGTGCGAGATACGGCCGTACCCCCCGCCGTCCGGCCCCGACGCCCTCGACGAGGACCACGGGGGCGGCGGGCAGGGGCCGGGGCGCGGTGAAGCGGCGCGAGGTCCAGTCGTACGGCGCGTAGGAGGCGTCGGCGCCGCGTACGAACGCCTCGATCACCTGGTCCTTCAGCCGGGGGAGCCAGTCGAACAGCGCGTCGTGGCTGGCGAGATCGTCCAGCCGCAGCACGGGCGCGCCGTCCAGCGCCGCCGCGAGGCGGGTCGCGAAGGTGCTCTTGCCGGAACCGGCGTGGCCGTCCACCCCGACCAGCCGCACCGGGCCGCAGGAGGGCGGCAGGGCACGCAGCCGCGCGGCCACGGCGGTGAGGTCGTCGGCGGGGCGGGCCTCGGCCGGGGGGCCCTCGGCGGGGAGATCGTCCATATGTTCCAGCGTACGAGCCGGGGCGTACGGGAGCGGGGCGCGGCGCCCGACCGGCGCCCGGCAGGGCCTGCGGGGCGCCCGGTGGGGCCGGCGGGGCGGGGGCGGGGCGTGGGGCGCGCCAGTGGCGGAGACCAATATTGCCCGCCCGACGCGGTGACAATCGCTGGCAGAAGCCCGTCGCGAGCGGCGATAGTGGACCACTGCCGGGCCGTCACCTCGCCTTCTCCGCACCGTTTTCCGCGCCTCGTCGTCTCCGCCCCGCCGCCCCCTTCCCGCCCCGCCGTCTCCGCACCTCTCTCCCCTTCCGCCCCGTCGACCGGAGGTATCCCCATGACCCGTCCCCCGTCGCGCAGGACCGTCCTCGCCGCCGCGCTCGCGGTCACCGCCGCCACCGGCGCGGGCTCCGCCCTCCCGGCCGCCGCCGCACCCGCCGGGTCCGGAGCACCTGGAGCGCCGGCCGCCGCCGGCCGGGCGGAGCCGCCGCTCGTGGACAACGCGTTCTGGGCCTCGTACGAGGAGTGGCGCTCCGGCACCGCCGCCGGCACCCGCGCCGTCGGCGGCGTCCGTCCCTCGCTGGTCATCGGCGCCCCGGCCGGCACCACGGAGTACACCGACCCGCACACCGGGGCGAGCACCACCTGGGAGTACGCCACCTGGACCTCGCCCCGCCGGACCTCCCGGGTCCCCGCCACCGAGATCATCGCCTCCTGGAACGCGCTGACCCCCGCCGGCACCTGGCTCCAGACCGAGGTGCGCGGGCGGTACGAGGACGGCACCGACACCCCCTGGTACGTGCTGGGCCGCTGGACCTCCGGCGACGGGGACGGCGACATCCGGCGCACCTCGCTGGACGGCCAGCGCGACGGCCGGACCACCGTCTGGACCGACACCCTCGCGGTGGACGACGCGGCGAGCGGCACGCGCCTCGTCTCGTACGTGCTCCGCCTCACCCTGTACCGCACCCCCGGCAGCGGCCTCACCCCCGTCGTCCACCGGGCCGGCGCGATGGCCTCCGACATCCCCGACCGGTTCACCGTCCCGGCCTCAGCCCCGGGGCTCGCGCGGGAGCTGGCGGTACCGCGCTACTCGCAGAACACCCATGTCGGGCAGTACCCGGAGTACGACAACGGCGGCGAGGCCTGGTGCAGCCCCACCTCCTCGCAGATGATCATCGAGTACTGGGGGCGGGTCCCCACCGCCGACGAACTCGCCTGGGTGGACCCGGCCTTCGCCGACCCCCAGGTCTGCCACGCCGCCCGGTACACCTACGACTACCAGTACGAGGGGTGCGGCAACTGGCCGTTCAACGCCGCGTACGCCGCCACGTACCGGGACATGAGCGCGGCCGTCACCCGGCTCGGCTCGCTGACCGACGTGGAGACCCTCATCGGCGCCGGCATCCCGGTCATCACCTCGCAGTCCTTCCTCAAGGAGGAGCTGACGGGGGCGGGGTACGGCACGGCCGGCCACCTGATGACGGTCATCGGCTTCACCGCCGAGGGCGACGTGATCGCCAACGACCCCGCCTCGCCCAGCAACGCGGCCGTACGGCGGGTCTACCGCCGCGCCGAGTGGGAGACCGTCTGGCTCCGCACCAAGCGGTACAACGCGTCCGGCGGGGTCTCCTCCGGCACGGGCGGCGTCTGCTACGTCTACTGGCCCGCCCGGCCGTCCGCCGCCCAGCACCGGGCACTCCGGGCGGTCGGGCTGCTCTGACAGACCGCTCCGACCGCCCGGAGCCCGCCGGGGCGCGCCGTGACGTGCCGCCGGGTCAGCTCTCGCAGGCCACGCCGTCGCCGTCCCGGTCGAGATGCGAGGCGTACCCCGGGTCGCCCCGGTGGAGCGGCGCGACCCCGGCGGCCCGGGCGGCGGTGCAGTTGGCGTAGTACGCCGCCCCGCCGTCCGAGCCCCCGCCCCCGCTGCCGCTCCCGCCGCTGCCCCCGGTTCCGGTTCCGGGGGCCTGGACGGTGACCGTCGCCCGTACGGTCTCGGTGCTCTTCACGGTCACGGTCGGCGCGGGCTCCGCCTCGGCGGTGGTGGTGGCCGTCGCCGTCGCCGTGGCGGTCACGGTCGCGGTCGCGGTCGCACTCGCCGAGGGCGCGGGCCCGACCGCCGAGGCGGCCTTCCCGTCCGCGCCGTCCGGCGCGGCCCCCGTCCCGTCCGCCCCGCCGGCGCCGACGCCGACGAAGAAGGAGAGGGCGAGAGCCGGCAGTACGTACCGCTTGCGCGCCCAACGGGGTGCCGTACGTGGGGCGTTCGACGGAGCCGGAGACGGCATGGGCGGGTGGTTGTACGACATGGGTCCCCCTGGATGGTTCGTGAGGGGATGACCGTAACGGTGTGGGTGCACACCGTGTGGGCCATGCGTACGGTTGGTGACCGAGTTGTGACCAAAGTGTGGATGCGGGGGGGAGAGGGCGGGAAGGGGACGGAGAGGGTGAGCGGGGTTCAGGGGAGGGTGCGCAGCCACTCCACCAGCAGCTCGTTGACGTCCTCGGCCCGCTCCTGCTGCACCCAGTGGCCGCACCCCTCCAGCAGGGTGGAGGAGTGCAGTCCGGGCAGGGTGGCGGGGAAGTTCGCGATCGCGTCCGCCATCCAGGACGTGGAGGAGTCGCGCGCGCCGCCGATGAAGAGCGACGGCTGCCGGATGGGCGCCCCGTCCCAGGCGGCGAGGTCCGCCCAGTCGCGGTCCACGTTGCGGTACCGGTTGAGCGGCCCCGTCAGCCCGCCGCGCTCGAACTCGCCCGCGTAGAAATCCAGATCCTCCTCCGAGAGCCAGGAGGGCAGCGGTCCGGCCGGGAAGCGGTCGACGAGCCGGGCGCCCTCCGGCACGAAGAAGAGGCGTTCCGCGCCCTCGGCCGGCATGGTGTCGGCGGAGAGCCCGGCGTACGCCCGGGCCAGCCACCCCCGGACATCGGGCTCGACCTCCGCCTCCGCGCGGCCCGGCCGCTGGAAGTAGCTGACGTAGAACTCCTCGTCCCCGCCGATCAGGCGGAAGCCGTCGGTCGGCCGGAGTCCGCCCCGGGGCGTGTACGGCACGCTCAGCAGCCCCACGGCGGTGAAGACATCGGGCCTGAGCAGGGCGGAGTTGGCGGCGATGGGGGAGCCCCAGTCATGGCCGACGACCACCGCGCTCTCCTCGCCGAGCGCGCGCACCACCCCGACGTTGTCGGAGACATGCGCCAGCATCCCGTACGACGCCACGTCGGCCGGCTTGGACGAGCGCCCGTACCCCCGTACGTCCAGCGCCACGGCCCGGTACCCGGCGGCGGCCAGCGCATGGAGCTGGTGGCGCCAGGAGTACCAGGACTCGGGGAAGCCGTGGACCAGGAGGACCAGCGGGCCCGTGCCCTCCTCCACGAGATGGATCCGGCCGCCGGGGACCTCCACCATGCGGTGGTGCCATTGGGGGTTCGACATCGCTCTCCCTGCTCCTCTGCTCGGGGCTGCTGTCCCGTGATCGTTCGAGGGGCCCGCGGCACCGGCAAGAAATATTGCCGGTCCGGCAAAACGAGGTGTGGCATACCGCACATACCGCCCCGTACGGCCCGGTCGTCACGCGCCCGTACCCGACCGTACCCGCGCGGCGGTGACGTACGTCTCTACCCGGTCGCCCGATCGGCTGGCACATTGGGCCCCGAGGGGGGCATCCACCGCCGTACGACCGAAGAGATCTCCATGACTGCTGCCACCGCATCCCTGACCGCCGCCGCTTCCGCCCCGGCGCTCGGCCGCTCCCGCTCCCGTACCGGGGGCCCCAAGGACGACGGGCCCCGGCTGCTGGAGCACCTGCTCGGCTGGACCCTGGTCGTCCTGCTCGCCGTCCTCGTCAGCCACACGGGACTGCTCTGACATCACAGGGGATCGCTCCGGCCGGGCGAAGGGACCGCGTGTGATCTCTGCGATACTGCGTGAATTCCTGCCGGATTACCTGCGGGAACACTGTCGCAGCCGGAGACCAGGACGCGAATGTGAATCGTAGTCAACAGCGCGGACCGTCCCTGCGATCCCAGGTTCGGCGCTCCGAACTCATCTCAATCGGACGGAAGTTGTTCGCCGACACCTCGTACGACGCGCTGTCGATGGACGACATCGCGCAGCACGCCGGGGTCGCCAAAGGGCTCATCTACTACTACTTCAAGAACAAGCGGGGCTATTACCTCGCCATCGTCGAGGACTCGGTCGCCGAACTTGTCGCGCTCGCCTCCGACGGCGCCGAACTGCCCCGTACCCAACGGGTGCAGCGCACCGTCGAGGCGTATCTGCGCTTCGCCCAGTACAACGAGGCGGCCTACCGCACCATCGTCACCGGCGGCGTCGGCTTCGACACCCAGGTCCAGGAGATCCGTGACGCGGTCAGGACCGGCCTCGTCGCCACCATCGCCGAGGGCGCCTACGGCCACCAGGACATCCCGCCGATCGCCCGGCTCGCCCTGCTGGGCTGGCTCAGCAGTGTCGAGTGGCTGACGCTCGAATGGCTGGAGCACCGCGACGATGTGCGCCGGGAGATCCCGCGCGACCTGCTCGTCCGGATGCTGCGCCACACGCTCGACACGATCGAGGAGTTCGCCCCGGAGTGCCCGGCCCCGCCGCAGGACCTCACCTGGGTCCCGTTCACCGGCCGCACCCCGGAGCCGGACGCGTGGTGACTGCATAGCCGTAGCTATCTGCATAGTCGTGGCTATGTAAAAGGGCGGCCGTATAGACGGCCACCCGCATGAGGACGCCGGGGGCGGGGGTGGATCGCACACCCCGCCCCCGGCGCGTCCCGGTGGCGGACTCGCCGCCGTGAGGCGACCGGTCGGTCAGTCAGCCGGTCAGCCGGACGGTCGGTCGGCCGGTCAGGCGGACGGTCGGTCGGCCGGTCACTTGATGGACTTGATCAGCTCGCCGTCCGCCGTGTCGCCGCTGAGCTCCCAGAAGAAGGTGCCGCCCAGGCCCTGCTGGTCCTTGTAGGCCATCTTCCCGGCGATGGTCGCGGGGGTGTCGTAGCTCCACCACTGGTCACCGCAGTAGGCGTACGCGGTGCCGCCGACCGTACCGTTGGCCGGGCAGCGGTCCTTGATGACCTTGTAGTCCTCGATGCCCGCCTCGTACGTCCCCGGCGCCGCGCCCGTCGCGCTGCCGCCCGGCTCCGCCTGGCCGACGCCGGACCAGCCGCGCCCGTAGAACCCGATGCCCAGCAGCAGCTTCTCGGAAGGGATCCCCAGGCTCTTCAGCTTGGTGATCGCGGTGTCCGAGTCGAAGCCCTGCGTCGGGATGCCCGGGTACGAGGTCAGCGGCGAGTGCGGGGCGGTCGGGCCCTGCGCCGCGAACGCGCCGAAGAAGTCGTACGTCATCGGGTTGTACCAGTCGAAGTACTGCGCCGCGCCCGCGTAGTCGGCCGCGTCGATCTTCCCGCCGTCCGTACCGTCGGCGGTGATCGCCGCCGTCACCAGGTCGGAGCCGAACTCGGCGCGGAGCGCCGCGGCCACCTCACGGAAGGCGTCCGGGCCGCTGCTGTCGCAGGTGTCCCCGCAGGCGTTGGGGTACTCCCAGTCGATGTCGATACCGTCGAAGACATCGGCCCAGCGCGAGTCCTTCACCAGGTCGTGGCAGGAGCGCGCGAACGCCGCCGGGTCCTTCGCCGCCTCGCCGAACCCGCCCGACCAGGACCAGCCGCCGAAGGACCAGATCACCTTAAGGCCGGGGTGGAGCGCCTTGAGCTTGCGGAGCTGGTTGAAGCTGCCGCGTACCGGCTGGTCCCACGTGTCGGCCACGCCGTCCACGCTCTCCTCGGCCGTGTACGTCTTCTCGTAATCCGCGAACGAGTCGCCGACGGTGCACTTGCCGCCCTGGACATTGCCGAACGCGTAGTTGATGTGGGTCAGTTTGCCGGCCGAGCCGGAGGTCTCGATGTTCTTCACATGGTAATTGCGCCCGTAGACGCCCCAGTTGGTGAAGTAGCCGATGACCTTGTCGCCGGCCGCCGCCACCGTGGTCTCCTCGGCCGGGTTCTCACCGGCGGAGGCGGCGCCCGCCCCGGAGAGCAGCGTCACGCCCAGAACGGCGGTGCACGCGGCGGCGGTCAGCGCCCGGAAGCGGGAGCGCGCAGGGCGGCGTGAGGGAAGGCGCGAAGGATGGCGCGAAGGATGGAGCCTGAACATGTGTCTCCTCGTGGGGGAGAGGAAGCGGGACGTGCAGGGACGTGCAGGTGGGGGGAGGCCGATGGTGCGCCCGTGGTACGAGGGGCGCGGTGGGCTTCGGAAGGGACGTTAGAAGGACTAGACCACTAGGGTCAATGGTTCGGACCAACTACGTGCCCCCGCGGCCACGTACGTACGTGATCACCGACCCGGTGACGCGCACCCCCCGATCGGGCATACTCAACGCGCCACCGCCGCTGATCAGCCGCTCCCGTGATCCGGGACGGCACCATCGACGGGGCAGGTACGACCGTCCGGGGCCACCCGGATCCTCATACCGGCGGCGTGCGCCCACCCCGCGCGCGACGCCGCAGCGCCCGACAGGGACCCGACAGGGAGGAGAGCGCCGCCATGACCGACCGCGCCCCGCGACCGGTGGACCGTCCGCTGCCCACCGAGGAGGCCCAGGACCTTCTCGCCCTCGTGAGCGACATCATCCGCCGCGAGATCGCCCCTACGGCCGCCGAGGAGGAGGACGCCGGGCACTTCCCCCGCGAACTCTTCCGGCTGCTCTCCACGTCCGGGCTGCTCGCCCTCCCGTACGACACCGCCGACGGCGGCGGGGGCCAGCCGTACGAGGTCTACCTCCAGGTCCTCGAAGAACTCGCCGCGGCCCGGCTCACCGTGGGCCTCGGCGCCAGCGTCCACACCCTGGCCTGCCACGCCCTCGCCGGCTACGGCACCAAGGAGCAGCGGACCGAGCACCTCCCCGCCATGCTCGGCGGCGGGCTGCTCGGCGCGTACTGCCTTTCCGAGCCCACAGCGGGCTCCGACGCCGCCTCGCTCACCACGCGGGCCGTGCGCGACGGCGGGGGCGGCGGTGACTGGATCCTCACCGGTACCAAGGCGTGGATCACCCACGGCGGGCTCGCCGACTTCTACACCGTGCTCGCCAGGACCGGCGGCGAAGGCCCCCGGGGCATCACCGCGTTCCTCGTCCCGGGCGACGCCCCCGGGCTCCACGCCGCGCCGCCCGAGCGGAAGATGGGCCTGAAGGGCTCGCCCACCGCCCAACTTCACTTCGACGGCGTACGGGTGGCCGACGACCGCCGGATCGGCGAGGAGGGCCAGGGGTTCGCCATCGCGCTCTCCGCCCTCGACTCGGGCCGCCTCGGCATCGCCGCCTGCGCCGTCGGCGTCGCCCGGGCCGCACTGGACGAGGCGCTCGGATACGCCACCGGACGGCGCCAGTTCGGCCGCCCGGTGGCGGACTTCCAGGGGCTGCGCTTCCTGCTCGCCGACATGGCCACCCAGATCGAGGCCGGACGGGCCCTCTACCTCGCCGCCGCACGGCGGCGCGACACGGGCCGGTCCTTCTCGGCCGAGGCGGCCATGGCCAAGCTGTTCTGCACCGACATGGCGATGCGGGTCACCATCGACGCCGTCCAGGTGCTCGGCGGCTACGGGTACACGGCGGACTTCCCCGCGGAGCGCTATCTCCGCGAGGCGAAGGTGCTGCAGATCGTCGAGGGCACCAACCAGATCCAGCGGATGGTGATCGCCCGCCATCTCGCGGGGCCGGAGAGCCGGTGACGGAGAGCCGGTGACGGAGTCCCGGACCGGCTGACGGGGGCTCGGGCCGTCCTGCGACGGCTCAGGCCGCCTGGCGCAGCGCAGGCAGTTTGAAGGGGCGCGAGCCCGGGCCGCCTACGTGCGAGAAGGGCTGCGTACGCCAGTCCAGCCCCTGAGGGAGCGTCAGCACCACCCCGGTGCTCTGCTCCCGCGCCTCGTGCGAGGCGGCTCCGTCGACGGGACGGGCCTCCGAGGCGGCGCGTCCCGTACCGGCGCACACCGACAGCACGAACGGGTTCCACGGCGTCGGGCACAGCGCGTGCTCCGGGAGCGTGTCCTCCTCGGCGAGCACCCCGATCGGCCGGACGCAGTCCGGGCAGACGACCCGGTACATCTCCGACGTGTCGTACGCGTCGTAGGAGCTGTAGGCGTCGTCGGAGGTGTGGGAGTTGTAGGAATCGATCTCGTCGCTGTCGTCGAGATCGACGGGGGCCGGTTCGATACGACCGGCGCGCTTCTGGTTCTGCATGGAGACATTCCCCCTCGGAATGGGCCGACCAGGCACTTGTGGTCTCGACCACAGCAAGCACTTCCCGTCGCGCGCGCCAGGTAACCGTAAGGTCTCGAAGGACCCGGCCCGAGATCTGTGGTCTTCGTCACATGCCACCCGCAGGTGCCCCCCGCGCCGCCCGCGGGGCATCCGGCCGCCGGGGTTCGACTGTGCCGGAGAGGGCTCGGGGCAATAGGTTGATCCGCATGGAGGAGCTGGATCGGCAGATTGTGGAATTGCTCGTCAAGGACGGCCGCATGAGCTACACCGACCTGGGCAAGGCCACCGGCCTGTCCACGTCGGCGGTACATCAGCGGGTACGCCGTCTGGAGCAGCGCGGGGTGATCCGCGGATACGCCGCGGTGGTGGACCCGGAGGCCGTCGGCCTCCCCCTCACCGCGTTCATCTCCGTCAAACCCTTCGACCCCAGCGCCCCCGACGACATCGCGGAACGGCTCTCCGGGCTCGCGGAGATCGAGGCGTGCCACAGCGTGGCCGGAGACGAGAACTACATCCTCAAGGTCCGCGTCTCCACCCCGCTGGAACTGGAGGACCTGCTCACCCGGATCCGGTCGCTGGCGGGGGTCTCCACCCGGACGACGGTCGTGCTCTCCACGCCCTACGAGGCCCGGGGGCCGGCCTTTTAGGTGGTACGGACGGAGGCGGGCGGGCCCGCGGCGAAGGGCTCGGGGTGCGGGGGCCCGTGACGGGGGTGTGGCGGGGAGGGGGAGACTGAGGGGTATGAGTGACCACCGCACCGTTCTGCTCCGCCGTGGAGAAGTCCACAGCCCCGCCGACCCCTTCGCCACCGCCATGCTCGTCGAGCGCGGGCATATCGCCTGGGTCGGGTCGGAGGGGGCCGCCGACTCGTTCGTCGCCGGGGCCGATGAGGTCGTGGACCTGGACGGGGCGCTGGTCACGCCGGCCTTCACCGACGCCCATGTGCACACCACCGCCACCGGGCTCGCCCTCACGGGGCTCGATCTCTCCGGCGCCCGGAGCCTCACCGAGGCCCTGGAGCTCGTACGGGCGCACGCCGCCGCGCGGAGCGAGGAGCGGATCCTGCTCGGGCACGGCTGGGACGCCGAGCGGTGGCCCGAGCGGCGGGCGCCGACGCGGGAGGAGCTGGACGAGGCGGCCGGCGGGCGCCCCCTCTATCTGCCGCGTATCGACGTGCACTCCGCCGTCGTCACCACCGCCCTGCTCGATCTCGTGCCCCAGGTCGCCTCGCTGGCCGGATACCGGGCCGAAGGGCCGCTCACCGACGCCGCCCACCACGCCGTACGCGCGGCCGCCCATGGCGCCGTCAGCGGCCGTCAGCGCGCCGAGGCGCAGCGCGCCGCGCTCCGCAGGGCCGCCTCGCTCGGTATCGGCACCGTCCATGAGTGCGCGGGGCCCGACATCTCCGACGAGGAGGATTTCACCGGGCTGCTGGCGATCGCGGGGGAAGCGGCCGGGCCGCGGGTCCTCGGGTACTGGGGGGAGTGGGTCGGCGACGCCAAGGGGGCCGGAAAGGTTTGGGAGTTGGGGGCCGTCGGGGCGGCCGGGGACCTTTTCGTGGACGGGTCGCTCGGCTCGCACACCGCCGCCCTCTGCGCGCCGTACGCCGATGCCCCGCACGGGGGTACGGCGCACCTCGGTGCCGATGAGGTGGCCGCGCATGTCGCCGCCTGTACCGAGGCGGGGCTCCAGGCCGGGTTCCACGCCATCGGGGATGCCGCGCTCCGTACCGTGGTGGACGGGGTGCGGGCCGCCGCGGAGAAGCTGGGGATCGCCCGGATCCGCGCGGCCAGGCACCGGGTCGAGCATGCCGAGATGCTCACTCCGGGGGCCGTCGAGGCCTTCGCCGAACTGGGGCTCACCGCCTCCGTGCAGCCCGCCTTCGACGCGCTCTGGGGCGGCGACGACGGGATGTACGCGCGCCGCCTCGGCGTCGAGCGGGCCCGGACGCTCAACCCGTACGCGGCGCTGCTGCGGGCCGGGGTGCCGCTGGCGCTGGGGTCCGACGCGCCCGTCACCCCGCTCGATCCGTGGGGCACCGTCCGGGCCGCGGCCTTTCACCGGAACCCGGAGCACCGGATCTCCGTGCGGGCCGCGTTCACGGCCCATACCCGCGGCGGTTGGCGGGCCGCCGGGCGGGACGACGCGGGGACGCTGGTGCCGGGGGCGCCCGCCGACTACGCGCTCTGGCGCACCGAGGAACTGGTGGTCCAGGCGCCCGACGACCGGGTGGCGCGCTGGTCCACCGACCCGCGCTCCGGGACGCCGGGGCTGCCCGATCTCACCCCGGGACGGCCGCTCCCCGTCTGCCTGGAGACCGTGGTCGGCGGGCGGACCGTGTTCGTGGGCCCGAACGAGTGACGTAGGGACATTTCGTACCGCCGACCGATGGCCGCCGGGCCCCGCCGTCACCTGCGGATCCTCCGGGCTGACCTGGGGTTTCTCATAGACGTCCCAGGTCACAGGGGTATTGACAGCGAGCCGCCACCGGCGGGTAGGTTCGGCCGGGTCCACCACAGGACGTCCGTCCGGCAACCTCCGCACACGTCGTCGAACGCCGCTGGGCCATGGGGCGGTGTGCCGCACCGGCGCACCACCACTGGGAGCCAGGTCCAGCGCCCGCGTCTCGGAGGCGAGGGGAAGGTTTCCGCCGGGCGGCAGGTGCGACCCGGACGGGGCCCCGGCGTTCAGTAGACAACGGCTTTCGGTCGATCCGCAGCCAGCGGGTCCGAGGTCGGCCCGAAGGACGCCGGGTCCCGGTCCGCAGCGAGGCCCCCCCCGATGAGTTCACCTCCCGTACAGGCTTTCCGATCGGCGGTTTCCGGACATCGGCCATCAAGTCGCCCGACACCGGGCCGCCCGCCGTGGACGGCGCCGCCCCTCCGCTCGCTAAGCTGGGCCCTCTGCGTACGGCGATGAAGGGGCAGCAGTGAACGACGGTGGCCAGAGGCGGTACGGCCCGCTCGGTACAGCCTTGGTGATCATCCCGACCTTCAACGAGGCCGAGAACATCGCCCCCATCGTCACCCGCGTGCGCGCCGCGGTGCCGGCGGCCGATATCCTGATCGCCGACGACAACAGCCCCGACGGCACCGGCAGGATCGCCGACGAACTGGCCGCCGCCGACCCTCAGGTCAAGGTCCTCCACCGGAAGGGCAAGGAGGGTCTGGGCGCCGCCTATCTGGCCGGATTCCGCTGGGGCATGGAGCGCGGCTACGGGGTCCTCGTCGAGATGGACGCCGACGGCTCCCACCAGCCCGAGGAACTGCCCCGGCTGCTCACCGCGCTCAAGGGCGCCGATCTCGTGCTCGGCTCGCGCTGGGTGCCCGGCGGCCGGGTCGTCAACTGGCCCCGGAGCCGGCAGTTCATCTCCCGGGGCGGCTCCACCTACTCCCGCGTCCTGCTCGGGGTGCCGATCCGCGATGTCACCGGCGGCTACCGGGCCTTCCGCCGCGAGACCCTGGAGGCGCTCGGCCTCGACGCCGTCTCCTCGCAGGGGTACTGCTTCCAGGTCGATCTGGCCCGCCGGGCGGTCGAGGCCGGCTGCCATGTGGTCGAGGTGCCCATCACCTTCGTCGAGCGGGAACTCGGCGACTCCAAGATGAGCAAGGACATTCTCGTGGAGGCGCTGTGGCGGGTCACCGCCTGGGGCGTCGAGGCCCGCGCCAACCGGCTGCTCGGCCGTAAACCGGCCGGGAGGCCGGTCGGGTCGGCCGACTCCTCCGGGCCCGTGGCCTGAACGCGCCGCCGGTCCCCGGCAAGATCAAAGAAAAGATCACAGAAAAGATCGCGGACAAGATCGTCGGCGGCTCCCCGTTGTCCCGTAACGGTGGGCCGCCAGGCACACTGGAACCATGACGACCGCGCAATCGCCCCGGCCCGTTCCCAAGCGCTCCCGCGCCCGCACCTTCCTCCCCCTCGCCATCGCCGTCTGGCTGGTGCTGGAGATCTGGCTGCTGACCGTGGTGGCCGAAGCCGCCGGCGGCCTCACCGTCCTGCTGCTCCTGCTGGGCGCGGTCGTCCTCGGCGCCGTGGTGATCAAGAGCGCCGGGCGGCGCGCCTTCCAGAACCTGACCGAGACGCTTCAGCGGCAGCAGCACCCCGGCGCCGCTCCCGAGCCGGGGGCGGGGACGGGGACCACCGGCAACGGCTTCCTGATGCTGGGCGGGCTGCTGATCATGCTGCCCGGGCTGATCACGGATGTTCTGGGGCTGCTGCTCCTGGTGCCGCCCGTACGGACCGCGCTCGGCCGGTACGCGGAACGCTCCCTGGAGCGCCGGATGCGCACCGCGCCGCCCGGCTCCCTCGGTGACGCCTTCCAGCAGGCCCGCATGCGGCAGCCCGACGGCAAGGTCGTCCAGGGCGAAGTCATCCATCCGGAGGACAAGGGCGAACCGCGGCGGCCGGACGGCGAAGGACCGCGGCCACCGATCGCGCCGTGACCGGCTGACACGCTGATACGCGAAACGCCTCGGGCCGCGTCACACGGAGTGTGTGACGCGGCCCGAGGCGTGTGCTGTGCTGTTCTGATCTGTTCTGCGCTGGTATCGCGGGGTCAGAACGGAGTCAGGCGGACTTCCGGCTGTCCCGAGGGTGCACGGCGATGTTCATGGCGCCGGAGCGCAGGACCGCCAGCCGCTCGGCCAGCACTTCCTCCAGCTCCTCGCGGGTGCGCCGCTCCATGAGCATGTCCCAGTGCGTACGTGCGGGCTTGCCCTTCTTCTCTTCGGGGCCATCCCCGTCCACCAGGAGTGCCTGGGCGCCGCACGCCTTGCACTCCCACTCCGGCGGAATCTCCGCCTCTACCGAGAACGGCATCTCAAATCGATGGCCGTTCTGGCATGCGTACTCCACCGCCTGGCGCGGGGCCAGATCGATGCCGCGGTCCGTCTCGTAGCTGGTCACCACGAGTCGCGTGCCGCGGAGAGCTCGCTCACTCATGAATCGTGCCTCCCGGGCTTGTCGCCCACAGGACAGGTGTCGCTGTCGTCGTCATCCGGTCAACGTTCGGTCGGCGGTAAAGATTCCCGTTGCGGGTCATGCCTCGTCCGTCGTGCCGCTGCTTATCTAGGGTTGCGTACCCACCGGCGCCCGGTTTGTCACATCTAACAGGAGATGTCACCCAGCGATTCCATGGGGCGAGTACGCAGTAACGGTCCGCCTGGCAGGCCAAACGCGTACACTACCGCCCTTTCACGTCAACGTCTAAATCCGGTCCGGTACGCGGTTGCCCGCCGCCGCGATCGCCTCCTTGACGGGGACGCGCGCCAGCAGCGCGGAACCTATGGCGAAGAAGACCACCAGCGAGATGATCGCGTCCCGGTAGCTCCCGGTGACCTGGAACGCGAGACCGAACACCAGCGGCCCCAGCCAGCTCAGCCCCCGGTCGCTCATCTCGTACGCGGAGAAGTATTCGGCCTCCTTGCCGTCCGGCACGAGCTGGGAGAAGAGCGAACGGGAGAGCGCCTGGCTGCCGCCGAGCACCAGGCCGATCGCCGCCGCCATCAGATAGAACGCCACCGGCGCCCCCGCCGGCAGGAAGTACCCGGCCGCCAGGATCACCGTCCAGACGCCCAGCGAGCCCAGGATGACGCGTTTGGCCCCGTACACGGCGGCCATCCGGCCCATCGCCAGCGCCCCCGCGACCGCCAGGATCTGCACCAGCAGCACGGCGGTGATCAGCGTCGTCTGCTCCAGGCCCAGCTCCTCCGAGCCGTACACCGCCGCCTGCGAGACCACCGTCTGGATGCCGTCGTTGTAGATCAGATAGGCGAGCAGGAAGGAGAGCGTCAGCGGATGGCGCCGCATGTCCCGCAGCGTCGCCAGGAGCTGCCGCCACCCGCCGCCCACGGCCCCCTCGCCGCGCGGTGCCACCCGGCGGTCGCGCAGCCTGCGCAGCGGTATGAGCGTGAAGGCGCCCCACCAGAGCCCCGCCGAGGCCAGACAGATCCGGACCGCCACCGACTCCGAGACACCGAAGGTCTCGTGCCCGGAGTAGAGCACCAGATTGATCACGAGCATCAGCGCGCCCGACACATAGCCGAAGGCCCAGCCGCGCGAGGAGACCGTGTCCCGCTCGTCGGGGGCCGCTATCTGCGGGAGGTACGCGTTGTAGAGCACCATCGAGACCGCCATCGCGGTGTTCGCCACGATCAGCAGCAGCGCGCCCAGCAGATAGCGCTCCCCGTCCAGGAAGAACATCCCGGTCGTGGCCCCGGCGCCGATGTACGCCGAGACCGCGAGCAGCGGCTTCTTCCGGCCCGAACGGTCCGCCGCCGCCCCCACCAGCGGCATCACCAGCACCGCCACCACGATCGAGACGGAGACCGCGTACGCGAAGAGCGAGCCCGCGCGCACCGGGACGCCCAGCGGATGGACGAAACCCTCGGCGTCGGCGGCGTTCTTCGCCACCGATGTCAGATAGGGGCCCAGAAAGACCGTGATCACGCTCGTCGAATAGACCGAGCACGCGAAATCGTAGAAATACCAGCCGTGTTGCTCGCGCCGCAGAGCCTTCGCCCCGTCGGCCTCTGCCACCGTGTCAGCGGTCACCCGCGCTGCCTCGCTTCTCCCCGTGCGGACGCCGCTCCCGGCAGGACCTGCCCGTCGCGGGCACTACTGCCAGGCTCCCCGTGCGGTCAACACCGAGCGCAGCGTTTCCAGTTGATCAGTCATGATGCCATCCACGCCGAGGTCGACAAGTGCCTCCATCCGCGCGGGGTCGTTGACCGTCCAGACATGGACCTGGAGCCCGCGCGCGTGCGCCGTCCGTACGAAGCGTTCGTCCACCACCGGGATGCCGTACTCCGCCTCGGGCACCTGCGCGCAGACCGCGCCCGCCCGGACCGGCGCGGGGATCCCCAGCGAGCGCAGCCGCAGCCCCACCACGCCCCGTACCCCGTACGAGGTGGCCAGCCGGGGGCCCGCGAGCCGGGCCGCCCGCGCCACCCTGGCCTCGGAGAACGAGCCCACGCAGATCCGGTCCCAGGCGTCCGTCGCCCGGATCAGCTCCACCAGCGGGACCAGCGCGGGCGCCGCCTTGATGTCGACGTTCCACCGCGCGTCGGGGAACTCCTCCAGAAGCTCGGCGAAGAGCGGCAGCGGCTCCCGCCCCGCCACCCTGGCCCGCCGCACCTCGTGCCACGGCAGCTCGGCGATCGCACCCCGGGCGTCCGTCACCCGGTCCAGCGTCGGGTCGTGGAAGGCGACCAGCCGGCCGTCGGAGGTGGCATGCACATCGGTCTCGAAGTACCGGTAGCCGAGACCGGCCGCGCTGCGGAACGCGGCGGCCGTGTTCTCCAGACCGTCCGCCGTGCCGCCCCGGTGGGCGAAGGGGATCGGTCCCGGCGGGCGGCCCGCGCCGGGCCGGACCAGATAAGGGTGGAGTTCGCGCGTCACCGCGGCAGTATGACGCCTTCCGGTGACTCCTCGGCGACCACCGTACGGCCATCGTCCGCCCCCGGGATGGCGAAGACCCGCAGGAAGAGCTGGGCCAGCGGGCCGATCGCCAGCGCGTACGCCACCGTCCCCACCCCCACCGAGCCGCCCAGCGCGAACCCGGTCGCCACCACGGCCACCTCGATCGCCGTACGGACCAGCCGCACCGAACGCCCGGTCAGCCGGTGCAGGCCGGTCATCAGCCCGTCCCGGGGCCCGGGGCCGAACCGGGCCGCTATGTACAGCCCCGTCGCCACCCCGTTCAGCACGATCCCGGCGGCCAGCAGGCCGGTCCGGGCGGGCAGCCCGTGCGCCTGCGGGACCACGGCGAGCGTGGCGTCGATCGCCAGTCCCACGACGAAGACATTGGAGACGGTGCCCAGGCCGGGCCGCTGCCGCAGCGGTATCCAGAGCACCAGCACGACCGCCCCCACCACGATCGCGACCACCCCCATCGACATCCCGGTCCGCTCGGCGAGCCCCTGGTGCAGCACCCCCCACGGCTCCAGACCCAGCCCGCCGCACACCATCAGCGCCGCGCTCGCCCCGTAGAGCGCCAGACCCGCGTAGAGCTGGCAGAGCCGGCGGGCGAGATACGGGGCCCGGAGGCCGGAGAAGGGGGACATGGCGCCGTCCTTGGAGAGCGATGGTGGACCGAGTGGACTGATGCGTGTCACCCTGTGGTGGGTGGATCCCCCACGGTAAGGGCCAATCCGGGGAAGGTGGACTGATTTCCATGGCGCGGTGGACCTCTGCGGTCGGAGCGGCACAGCTCGCCCGGCAGCTCCAAGCCCAGCAGCCCAGGACCACGGGGAGCGGCGCCCGCCGCCCGCCCGCCTACCGGTCGCTCGCCGACGGTATCCGGCTCCTCGTCCTCGAAGGCCGCGTCCCCGTCGCCGCCCGCCTCCCCGCCGAGCGGGAACTCGCCCTCGCCCTCACCGTCAGCCGGACCACCGTCGCCGCCGCCTACGAGGCGCTGCGCGCCGAAGGCTTCCTGGAGTCCCGCAGGGGCGCCGGAAGCTGGACCGTCGTACCGGCGGGGCACCCGCTGCCCGCCCGCGGCCTCGAACCCCTGCCGCCCGAATCCCTCGGCTCCGTCATCGACCTCGGTACGGCCGCCCTCCCCGCCCCCGAGCCCTGGCTGACCCAGGGCGTCCAGGGCGCCCTGGAGGAGCTGGCGCCGTACGCCCACACCCACGGCGACTACCCGGCCGGGCTGCCCGCGCTGCGCAGGACGCTCGCCGACCGCTACACCGCGCTGGGCGTCCCCACCATGCCCGAGCAGATCATGGTCACCACCGGCGCCATGGGCGCGATGGACGCCATCTGCCATCTCTTCGCGGGGCGCGGCGAGCGGATCGCCGTCGAGTCGCCCAGCTACGCCAACATTCTCCAACTGATGCGCGAGGCCGGCGCCCGGCTGGTGCCGGTCGCCATGGCCGAGGGGCTCGGCGGCTGGGACCTCGGCCGCTGGCGCCAGGTGCTCCGGGACTCCGCGCCCCGGCTCGCCTATGTCGTCGCCGACTTCCACAACCCCACCGGGGCCCTCGCCGACGAGGAGCAGCGGCGCGGACTCGTCGACGCCGCCCGCTCGGCCGGCACCGTGCTCGTCGTGGACGAGACCATGTCCGAGATCCGGCTCGACCCGGAGGTGGCGATGCCCCGCCGGGTCTGCTCCTTCGACCCGGCCGGATCCACCGTGCTCACCGTCGGCTCCGCCAGCAAGGCCTTCTGGGCCGGGATGCGGATCGGCTGGGTGCGCGCCGCCCCCGATGTCATCCGCTCCCTGGTCGCCGCCCGCGCCTACGCCGACCTGGGCACCCCGGTGCTGGAACAGCTCGCCGTCAACTGGCTGATGGGCACCGGCGGCTGGGAAGAGGCCGTGGCGCTGCGCCGCGCCCAGGCCAGGGAGAACCGGGACGCGCTGGTCGGAGCGGTCCGCGCCGAGCTGCCCGACTGGGAGTTCGAGGTGCCCTCCGGCGGGCTGACCCTGTGGGTGCGCACCGGCGGGCTCTCCGGCTCGCGCCTGGCCGAGGTGGGCGAACGGGTCGGGGTACGGGTGCCCTCGGGGCCCCGCTTCGGGGTCGACGGGGCCTTCGAGGGGTACGTACGGCTGCCGTTCACCGTCGGCGGGCCGGTCGCCGAGGAGGCGGCGGCCCGGCTGGCGGCGGCGGCCCGGCTGGTCGCCACGGGCGCCACCACGGGCACCGACGCACCCCGTACCTTCGTCGCCTGACGCCTGACGCCTGACGCCTGACGCCTGACGCCGGAGCCGGAGCCGGAGCCCGACCGCCCCGGCTCCGGCTCAGGCCCGGCCGGTCACCCCTCGGCGGTCACCGGGGCGGGCACGGGGGCGACCACCTGCTCGACGGCCTGCTCGTGCGTCCCGTGCTGCTCGTGCTTCCCCCGCTCCTCGAAGGGGCGGTCCTGCTGACGGGGCGGCAGCAGCGCGAGCACCGTGCGCCGGTGCGCCTCGCCCACGGTGTCGTCGTACGGGTCCGGGGTGGCCGGGACCTGGAGCCTCAGCACCGGGGCCGGACCGATCCGCACGTACCCCCGGCCCGGCGGGACGTCCGGCGTGGGCGTGGTGTGCGGCGGGATCCCGAGAACCTTCTCCACCAGCGCGGGGGAGGCGGCGCCGAGCACCACCCGGGCGCGGGTGTGCGCCGTCACGTCCTCGCTCAGGGTGTCCAGCGCGTCCAGGTGCTCGGCGACGACCACCGTCACCTGGGCCGCCCTGCCGTGCCGCAGCGGCACCCGGAGCAGCTCCTGCGGATCGGGCCGCCCGTCGGCCGCCGCGAGATGGCCGAAGACGGAGGGCCGGTCGCAGAGGATCCAGAGCGGGCGCCGGGTGTCCTCGGGGGCCAGACGGCCGGACTGGCGGGCCCGGTTGGCCTCGATCAGCCGCCGCTCCGTCTCCCGCGCCGCCCACTCCAGACCGGTGCGCGCCCCGGCCAGCCCGCACTCCACGGCGAGCACCCCGGCGCGCCCGGTCAGCGAGGTGTAGTCACCGGTGGAACCGCCGTCCACGACGACGATGTCCCCGTACGGCAGGACCTGGAGCGCCAGCGAGCGGAGCAGCCCGGTGGTGCCGCTGCCCGGCTCGCCCGCGACCAGCAGATGCGGCGCGGGGGAGCGCGGCCCCGTCCGCCAGAGCACCGGGGGCGCGTCCCGCTGTCCGGAGGAGACCGTCACCGGCACGGTGCGCTCCACGGCGCCCTCGTCGGTGAAGCCGAGGACGCTCTCGCCCGGCGCCGTGACAAAGCGCTGGGCGGCGATGTCGGTGGGGAGCGGGGGCAGCACCGTCATCAGCAGCCGGTTGCCCTCCTCGTCCCAGTCGAAGAGATACTCGCGCCCCCGCCCGGACTTGGCGTGCAGCACCTGCTCGATCCGGGCGCGGGCGGCGGGGTCGCCGTCGGGGAAGTACGGCGGATAGGCCACCTGGAGCCGGGTGATCCGGCCGTCGCCGTCGAAGTCGGGACCGGTGAGGGCCGTGGACCACTCGGCGCCGTGGGCGAAGAGCGGACCGGGGTGCTCCGCGACCGTGAAGTGCGGTACGAGCGCGTCGTACAGGGCCTGGAGCCGCCCCGCCTCCGCCTCGTCGGGCCCGGTCCGCTCGGGGGCGGGGCGGTCCCGCCCGGTCCACCCGGCCACGCCCATCGCCGCGAGCAGGGCCAGCAGCGGCCCGTACGGGAGGAGCACGACCAGCAGGAGACAGGCGGCGGTGAGGAAGAGCACGGGACCGCGCCGTTCCTTCGGCGTACCCGCCCACCTCCGGCGCGTCGCGGCGGCCAGCGTCCGCGCTCCACGGGCGATCGTGATGAGCGGATGGAGCACGTCGGTGGCGCTCTCCGCGGCGGTGCGGGCCAGCTCGCGTCCGCGCACGAGCCGGTCGCCGCCGGTGAGGATGGGGGGGAGTGGTCGCCGGGCCACGGCTGTCTCCTGGTGGGTGCGGAGGGGATGGGCGGTCCGTCAGAACTTGATGCCGCCCAGGAGTCCGGCGAGGCTGGCGCCGCCGGCGGTGATGCTCGGCGCGATGGCCGTCCCGGCCAGATAGAAGCCGAAGAGGGCGCAGACGATCGCGTGCGACGCCTTGAGTCCGTCCTTCCGGAAGAAGAGGAAGACGATGATTCCGAGCAGCACGACGCCGGACATGGACAGAATCATGAGCATGCTCCTGGTTTGTGGGGACAGTCACCATGAGTTCTTCCAGGATCACGAGAAGTATCTATGCGATAAAAGGTGCAAATGGCTGAAATATTCAAGATTTCACTGAATCGGACTCCCCCCTTCCTCTTGTGGCCGTGAGCAGTACCCTGTCGGTTCACTCCGCGCAGGCGACCGGAAGGCGGCCCCCACCCATGAGCGATGCCCTCGATCCCAAGGTGATCGAACTGGCCACCCGGCTCTTCGGCCTGGCCAGAACGGGCGAGGCGGGCCCGCTCGCCGCCTATGTCGACGCCGGGGTCTCGCCCGACCTCAGCAACGACCGGGGCGACTCCCTCCTCATGCTCGCCGCCTACCACGGCCACCTGGCGGCCGTCGAGGCCCTGCTCGCCCGTGGCGCCGACCCGGAGCGCGCCAACGATCGCGGCCAGACCCCGCTCGCCGGCGCGGTCTTCAAGGGCGAGGACGAGATCATCCGCGCCCTGCTCGCCGCCGGGGCCGACCCGGCCGGCGGCAACCCCTCCGCGGTGGATACGGCGCGGATGTTCGGGAAGACGCATCTCCTGGAGCTCTTCGGGACCCGGTGACCGCCATGACGTACAGCGTCGTAAATGTGGTCGCGGTGGCGAAATGGCTGGGTCATCATGACGACGGGCCCACACCGGGCCACCGACGAGAGGCAGGGACGATGGACCGCGCGAGGCAGAAGACGGCGACACCGGGCGAACGGTCATGTTGTCGGGCGGCCTAGTACGTGCGTCAGGTCCGACAGGGCTTCGGCACCACACCCCCGGTTGCGTCGACAGCTTGATGTGAGGCATTCCCCATGTTCGATCCCGTCATAGCGCCGAGCGGCACGCTGCTCGGCCTGTTGCAGAGGGGCCGCGGCGACGGCACACTGCACGCGCTCGCCGCCCCCCGCGCGCAGGCGCTCGCCGCCCTCGACCACTGCGTTCTCCACGACCCCCGCCACGACTGGCAGGTCGAGAACCGCTCGCTGTACTACGCCCGTCTCTACCTGGACATCCACGGCGGCCTCGACGCCGTCGAGGACCACCTCTTCCGGGCCGAGGACCACCTCGACACCGACGAGGCACGCACCGGGCTCGCCCTCGCCGTCCTCGGCCACCTCGCCGCGTACGGCCGGCGCGACGCGCTCGACCTGCTCCGGCGGTACACGGCGACCGGCGCCAACTGGGCCTGGGCGCTGGACGAACTCGCCCTGCGCGACGACGACACCGGCCTGCGCGCGCTCGCCGGCCCCGTCCTGGCCCGCTTCCCCGCCACCCCCGACGGCGACGCCGACCTGGCCTCCACCGTCCGGGACGCCTTCGAACCCCGGCCCTGGCGGCTCTGGGCCGACGACCCGCGCCCCGCCGTCGGCGCGCGTATCCGGGCCGCGGGCGAACAGGGCTCCTTCGACCGCTGGCAGCGCCAGATGCGGCCCAGCGGCCCCCGGCCCGGCTGGAGCGTCCAGGCCGTCTTCGACTGGGCCCAGGACTCCCTGGAGCGCGGCACCGAGATCCACCTCCCCGCCGCCCGCTGCCTCACCGCCGTCGCGGGCCCCGGCGACCGCCCGCGGATCGTCGAGGCCGCCCGCGGCGGCCCCGGCGGCGCCCGCTCCACCGCCCTCCACTACCTCGCCGAGGCCCGCGACCCGGCCGTGCTCGACCTGATCGAGGCCGCCGCCGCCGACCCGCACCGCACCGTCGCCGACGCCGCCGTCGCCGCCTTCGAGCGGATGTGCGGCGACGAGGCCGTCGACCGCGCCCGGGGATGGATCCACCGGCCCGACGCCCTCGGCGCCTCCGCCGCCGGGGTGCTCGCCTGCCGGGGCGGTACGGCGGACACCCCCCTGGTCCTCGGCGCGCTCCGGGAGACCGTACGGGCGCAAGGCCCCGACACGACCCGGCTCTGGTCCCTGGTCGACGGCGCGGGACGGCTCGGCATCGGCTGCGCCGCCCCGGTCCTCCGCCACATCTACCGCGAGACCGCCTCCTCCCAGCTCAGAGGCCGCGCGGCGCACGCGCTCGCCGCCACCGACCCCTCCTTCCCGGCCGGCTTCGCCGTCGAATGCCTCTGGGACTGCGAGGAGACCACCCGCGAGATCGCCGCCCGGCACGCCGAGACCGGCGACGTGCGCGTCGCCGACCGGCTGCGCAGACTCGCCGCCGACCCCGCCGAGGAGGCCGAGGTCCAGACCGCCGTCCGCAGCCGGATGGGCCCGGACGCGGCGGCCAGATGAACGGCCCGGGCGCCCAGGCGACCTGAGGCGGACCGAGGGGCGGCGGAGGCGGCGGGGGCGCTGCCCGCCGCCCCTTTCCGCACGGTCCCGGTGTGTTCGCCGGTTCCCGGGAGGCGCCCGCTTCCAATGCTCACGGGACGTTTCCCACCCCGAAAGATCCACGTTGGCAGGGACACGTTCCGTGGGACGACAACACGGATATGCGTGTCGTCATTGTCACCGAATCCTTTCCGCCCGACGTCAACGGCGTGGCCCACTGCGCCCTCCAGACCGCCCGGCACCTCGCCGCGCGCGGTCACGACCCCCTCGTCATCGCCCCGTCCGTGGCCGGCGACGCGGAGACCGACACCCCGTGCCCCGTGGTGCGCGTGCCGTCCCTGCCGCTGCCCGGCTACCCCCAGGTACGGGTGGCCCTTCCCAGCCGTAAGATCGCGGCGACCATCACGGCACACCGCGCCGACCTCGTCCACCTCGCCAGCCCCTTCGTGCTCGGCGTGCGCGGCATGACCGCCGCTGCCCGGCTCGGCGTCCCCGCCGTCGCCGTCTACCAGACCGACCTGGCCGGCTACGCGCGTACCTACGTCGGCGCGGGCGAGGCCGCCGCCTGGCGCCGCCTCAAGGCCGTGCACACCGCGGCCGACCGCACCCTCGCCCCCTCCAGCGCCGCCGTCGCCGACCTCACCGGGCACGGCATCCCCCGGGTCAGCCTCTGGCCGCGCGGCGTGGACACCGTACGGTTCCGGCCCGAGCTGCGGGACGAGGCGCTGCGCCGCCGGCTCGCCCCCGACGGCGAACTGATCGTCGGATACGTCGGCCGGCTCGCCGCCGAGAAGCATGTCGAACTGCTCGCGGGCGTCTGCGCCCTGCCCGGCGTCCGGGTCGTCATCGTCGGCGACGGACCCAGCGAGCCCGCCCTGCGCACCGCCCTGCCCGGCGCGGTCTTCCTCGGCCGCACCACCGGCGCCGAACTGGCCACCGCCTTCGCCTCCTTCGACCTCTTCGCGCACACCGGGCCGTACGAGACCTTCTGCCAGACCGTGCAGGAGGCCATGGCCAGCGGTGTCCCGGTCATCGCCCCCGCCGCCGGCGGCCCCCTCGACCTGGTCGACCACGGCCGTACCGGCCTCCTGGTCACCCCGCATTCCGCCGAAGCGGTCACCGAGGCGGTACGGGACCTCGCCCACGCGCCCGGGACCCGCGCCGCCTACGGACGGGCCGGCCGCGCCGCCGTCGAGGAGCGCACCTGGGCCGCCGTCGGCGACCAGCTCCTCGGCCACTACGCCGAGGTGCTCGGCGCGCGTACGGCGGTGGTCGCGTGAGCGGCCTGCGGATCGTCCGGCTCGCCAACTTCGTCACGCCCTCGTCCGGCGGACTGCGCACCGCCCTGCACGCCCTGGGCACCGGCTACCGCGCGGCCGGCCACGACCCCGTCCTCGTCGTACCGGGCGCCCGCGCCTCCGACGAGGAGACCGACCAGGGCCGGGTCATCACCCTGCCGGGCCCCGAGATCCCCGGCACCGGCGGCTACCGTCTGCTCGCCGGGCGCGCCCGGCTGCGCCAGGTGCTCGAAGGGCTCGCCCCCGACCGCCTGGAGGTCTCCGACCGCACCACCCTGCGGTGGACCGGCGAGTGGGCCAGGCGCCACCGGATCCCCTCCGTGATGGTCTCCCACGAGACCGCCGACGGGGTGCTGCGCACCTGGGGCGTGCCCGGGGCCGCCGCCGGGCGCGCCGCCGACCGGCTCAACGCCCGCAGCGCGTGGGCCTACTCGCGCATCGTCTGCACCACCGAGTGGGCGGAGCGCGAGTTCCTGCGCATCGGCGCCCGCAATGTCGTCCGCGCCCCGCTCGGCGTCGACCTGGAGCGGTGCGACCCCGCCCGCCGCGACCTCAAGCTCCGCGCCCGGTACGCCAGGGACGCCGATGTGCTGCTCGTCCTCGGCTCCCGGCTCTCGGTCGAGAAGCGCCCCGGCATGGCCCTCGACGCCCTGGCCGAGCTGCGCCGGCGCGGCGTACGGGCGGCGCTGGTCGTCGCGGGCGAGGGGCCGCTGCGCACCGGGCTCAGCCGCCGGGCCCGCGCGGAGGGCCTGCCCGCCTACTTCCTCGGCCATGTCGGCGACCGGGCCGGGATGGCCACGCTCCAGGCCTCCGCCGACATCTGCCTGGCCCCCGGGCCCGCCGAGACCTTCGGGCTCTCCGCCCTGGAGGCGCTCGCCTGCGCGACCCCGGTCGTGGCGAGCGCGTCCTCCGCGCTGCCCGAGGTGATCGGCGACGCGGGCCGGGCCGCCGCCGACGACGCGCCGTCCTTCGCGGACGCCGTCCAGGAACTGCTGGCCCGCCCGGAGGACGAGCGGCGCGCCGCGGCCCGCGCCCGCGCCGAACTCTTCGGCTGGGACACGGCGGTGACCGCCTTCCTCGCCGCGCACGACGCGCCGGTGCTCCACCCGCTCGCCGGGCCCCGCCGCCTCCCCACGGTGCCGGCCCAGGCCCTCCGCCCGGACGGGGCCCCGCGATGACCGCACGCCCGGAACCCGCCGCCCCGGGCCCGGCGGCCGACCCGGGACCGCTCTCCGCGCCGGGACCGCTGTCCGCCCTGGGACCGCTGTCCGCCCCGGGACCGCTGTCCGCCCCGGGCGCGGGGCCCGCCCAGGGACGGGGGCCCGCCCCCTGTCCGCCCGCCCTGGGTGGGGGACGCCCCCTGGACGCCGTGCCCGCCCCGCGCCGCGATCACTCCCGTACCGGATCCGGTACGGGGACCACCGTGGACCGGGGGACGGCAGCGCCCGCTTCGGACGCCCCCGTACCGGAGGCCGCCGGGCTGCGGTACGCCGCGCTCGGGGACTCCCTCAGCGCCGGGATCGGGGACCCCGTGGACGACGGCGGCTGGCGCGGCTGGGCCGCGCTGCTCGGCGCCTCGCTCGGCGACGGAGACCCGCGCGGAACGGGCGGGGGAGCGGTGGACGGTGCGGCGGACCGCGCGGGGGACCGTGCGGGCGAAGAATTGGGGGAGCGCGGCGCGTTCTTCCGTAACTTCGCCGTCAGCGGCGCCCTCACCCGCGACGTCGAGGAGGAACAGACCCCCGAGGCCATCGCCTTCGCCCCGCACCTCGCCTCCGTCCTCGTCGGCGTCAACGACACGCTCCGCTGCTCCTTCGACATCCATGACCTCGCCGCCCGCCTCGACCGGATCTGCGCCGCCCTCGCCGCGCACGGCACCGTCCTGCTCACCGCCTGCCTCCCCGACCCCGGCGCCATGCTCGGGCTCCCCGCGCCGCTGGCCCGGCCGCTCGCCCGGCGGCAGCGGGCCGTCAACGCCGTCGTGCACGCCCTCGCCGAGCGGTACGACACCGTCCATCTCCATCTGGCCGACAGCGCCTGGGTCGACGACCGCGCCCTGTGGAGCGCCGACCGGCTCCACCCGGGGGAGCGCGGCCACCGGCTGATGGCCGCCCGCTTCCACGCGGCCCTCACCGAGCGGGGGTTCGCCCTCGGCGCGCCGCCCCGCCTCGACCCCGACCGGCCGCCGCCCACCCGGGCCGAGTCGCTGCGCTGGCTCGCCACCAAGGGCACCGCCTGGGTGGCCCGCCGCTGCCGCGACCTCCTGCCCGACCTGCTCAGGATGGCGGGCGCCGAGGCCACCTACTGGGCCAGGGGCAGCAGCGCCCGGCTCGACCTGCGGGCCGAACTCGCCCTCTCCACGGCCCTCGCGGCGATCTCGGCGGCGCCCCCGGCCCCGGCGGCCGACTGACCGACGGCCGGCCCGCTGCGGCCGGCCGGCGGGCGCTCTGCGTCGTTTCGACCGTTGTCAGTGTGAGGACATAACCTGTACACGTGACTTCGCCTGTCCCGACGGACTCCGTTCCGCCCCAGCTCGGCGCGGGGCCGAGGCCCGCGCAGGGCCCGGCCGCCGACGAAGGGCTCGCGCGGCGGCTGCGCGCGCTCGCCTGCACCGCGCCGCTGCACGACCTGGACACCCGCAAGGCCAATCTGGCGGGCGAGTACTCGGTGTACGCGATGGCGGAGGTGGCCCTCTCGGCGATCGACCTGGTCACGCTCAACATGGACTTCGACACCGGGGCCGACCACGACCAGATAGTGGCCAGACTCCTGCCCCGGGTCGCCGCCCAGGCCCCCGCCCGCCCCGCCGCCGAGCACGAACGCGTCGCCCGCTGGGTGCTGGAGAACCTGATCAACGTGGGCAGCGTGGACCGGGGCTTCCGCGCCGTCTACGGCACCTTCGGCACGGACGGCGTCTACACGCGCAGGGACTACGACTTCAAGCTGATCGAGGAGGTGCCGGGGCCCGGCGGCACCGTCTTCCTCCGTACCACCGACGAGGCGGTCAACGTCCTGGTCGGC
Source organism: Streptomyces sp. NPDC093085 (assembly GCF_040683935.1). Classification (NCBI taxonomy): domain Bacteria; kingdom Bacillati; phylum Actinomycetota; class Actinomycetes; order Kitasatosporales; family Streptomycetaceae; genus Streptomyces; species Streptomyces sp. NPDC093085. The sequence continues at coordinate 239,853 of NZ_JBFBFB010000010.1, forward strand.
GCCCTCGACACGGATGTCACCAGCGCCCAGGTCGCCGCCGAGGTCAAGCTGGAGGTGCTGATCAGCCGGGGCCGGCTCGCCGACGCCCAACTCGCCGCCGAGCAGGCCAGATACCGGACCGTGCAGTACGCGGAGACGCTCCGCAGGACCCTGGAGGCGACCCGGCGCAACGTACGGGCGGTCGACTGGCTGCACACCGTCCCGGACATGATCGACGAGGCGCTCGACCATGTCGCCGACCGCTACCGCCACGAGAACGCGATCCTCACCAACATCCGCAAGGCGCGCGACGAGGCGGAGCCCGGCACCGACCCCAGGACCGCCGAGCACAAGCGGCGCGCTGCCGAACTGGTCGACATCGTCAAGGACTGCATCCGCCGCCACACCCAACTCCAGTCCCGGCTGCTGGAGGCGGGCCCCCTCTTCCGCGCCGAGCAGGACCGCCAGGCCTTCGCCCGGCCCGGCGCCCACACCGGACTCGACCTGTACGGGCAGCTCGTGGCCCCGCTGCTGCCGCTCCCCGTGGAGCGGGCGAGCCGGGTCACCGACGCCTTCTTCGCCCGCGGCACCGGACTCCGCACCCCGGCCGCCGTCCGCGTCGGCGACCTGGTCGACCTGCTGCTGACGCCCCCGGTCGAACGGGAGCACCTGGGCGCGGAGATGCCGGAGCCGGACCTGATCGCCACCCCCGACGACAGCCGGTTCAGCGAGGAACAGCTCGCGAGCGCACGGGAACTCCTCGCCCTGGAGCACGACGCGCCCCGCCGGCTCTCCGGACTCCTCGCCGAGGCCCGGCTCCGCGACCCCGAACTGCCCTACCTCGTCGCCCTCCTGGCCATTCACGCGGCGAGCCCCCCGGTCGGCACGGCCTACCGCCAGGGCGAGGAGCGGCTGCTCTTCGCGGTGGACGACGGGACGCCGCTGGACGACCCGGAGTTCGGCGGCGCCGACCTGATCGTGGGGACGGCGCTGCTGGACGCGGCGGGCATGACGGCGGACCGCACGGAGGCGGCGTGAGGACCGGCCCCTTCCCGGTGGCCGAGGTGTGAGGTGCGCCGCCCGCCCCGCCCGCACCCCGCCCGTCCGGCCGTCCGCCACTCGACGGTGCGCCCCGCGACCGTCCTGCCCGCCCCGCCCGCCGGTGCCCCCGGTGCCCTTCCGCCGCCCCGCCGTTCTCCGGTACGCGCGGATACGGCGCCCGAGCGCCCCGGGACGCCTCCGGCCCGTACCCCCGGAGGAGCGCGCCCCGTACCCCGGGCCCCGCGCCACCCCGTACCCCCGCATCCCCGAGGAGCCACCCCGTGAGCGACCACCCCGCAGAGCCCCCCGCCGGGTGGCCCGACCCCGGAGCACCTGACCAGGCCGAGCACCCCCGGCCGGGCACCGGCGGCGTCACCCCCGCCGACGCGGCCGACGCCGCCCGGCTCGTCTCCTTCGGGCTCCAGCCCAAGCTGGCGCCCGCCCGCGACGCCGAGTACGGCGAACTGCTCCGGCGCTACCGCGAGGACCCCGCCTTCGCCCGGATCGCCGACGCCGTCGCCACCGGCTTCGGCCTTGTCGTCCTCGAAGTCTCGCCCCGCGCCGGCATGGCCGTCACCGCCGCCGAGGACTCCGTCTTCGCCGTCCGCATGGGCGACTACGCGCGCCGCGCCGCCACCGACTCCGCCGACCGCTTCCTGCACGGCCTCGCCCATCTCGCCGTCGCCGCCCTCGCCTTCCCCCGCCCCGAGGACCTCGCCGACGACGGATACATCGGCCGGATCACCGTCAACGGAGTAGACGCGTTCGTCCGGCAGGCCTGCCGCCGGCTGGAGGAGCGCGCCGAGCGCGACGGCGAGAACACCGACCCGTCGCACGACACCCCGGGACTGGAGGCCGCCTGGCGGGCGTACGCCCGGCGCACCGCCACCGGGGCCACCAAGGACGCCCGCCGCCTCGCCGGATCCACCACCGGCATCATCGGCAAGGCCGTCGCCTTCCTCACCGACTCCGGGTTCCTCCAGCGCACCGGCGACGACGCCGGAGGCGCCTACCGCACCACCGCCCGCTACCAGCTCCAGGTCCGCGACATGGCGGGGCACGCCGCCCTCGCCGAACTGCTGGAGCTGGGCGTCGTCCCCGTCACCGACGGCACCGCCACCCTGCTGCCCCCGCCCGACGGCGACGACCTGGAGCTGGCCGCCGACGCCGGACTCCCCTTCCACGCCTGACCTCCACGCCCGGCCTCCACTCCGTGACCCCCACGTCCGACGTCCCCGCCCGACCGCACCAGGGCCCCGCCCGCCACCCCTCACCAGACGAGAGTCCGCCATGTACGAGCTGTCCCGGGTCCGCCTCTACTCCATCGGCCCCGCCGGCGCGCGCTACGCCGACACCGTGCTCGACCTGCGCGGAGTGGGCGCCCCCGTACCCCGGCCCGCGCCCACCCAGGCGGAGTTCTTCGAGGAGGAGCCGGTCGGCCCGCCGCGCCGCCCCGCCCCGGCCGGGGTCCTCTTCCTGGAGAACGGCGGCGGCAAGTCCGTCCTGCTCAAACTGATCTTCTCGGTGATGCTGCCGGGACACCGCAACACCCTCGGCGGCGCCAGCTCCGGCGTACTGCGCAAGTTCCTCCTCGCCGACGACTGCGGCCATGTCGCCCTGGAGTGGCAGCACACCCTCACCGGCGAACTCGTCGTCGTCGGCAAGGCCAGCGAGTGGCGCGGCCGGCAGGTCTCCAACGACCCCCGGAAGTTCGCCGAGGGGTGGTACTCCTTCCGGCCGGGCCCCGGACTCGGCCTCGACTCGCTGCCGGTCGCCGAGTCCACCGCCGTACGCCCGCCCGCCGAGGGCGTCTCCGGCGCGCGCGGCAGGCGCCGCACCATGAAGGGGTTCCGCGACGCGCTCACCGAGGCCGGCAAGTTCTACCCGCACCTCGACGTCCACTGGGAGGAGATCCACGACCGCTGGAACGAACACCTCGGCGAGCTGGGCCTCGACCCCGAACTCTTCCGCTACCAGCGCGAGATGAACGCCGACGAGGGCGAGGCCGCCGGACTCTTCGCGGTCAAGAAGGACTCCGACTTCACCGACCTGCTGCTGCGCGCCGTCACCGACACCCGGGATACCGACGGCCTCGCCGACCTCGTCTCCGGCTTCGGCAACAAGCTCGGCCGCCGCGCCGAACTCACCGCCGAGCGCGACTTCACCGCGGGCTCCGTCGACCTCCTCGGCCGGATCGTCGCCGCCACCGACACCCGCGCCCGCGCCCGCGACATCCATGCCGGGGCCGAGCGCCGCGCCCGTACCCTCGCCACCCGGCTCGCCGCCCGCGCCGACGAGGAGCGCGGCCGCGCCACCGACCTCGCCCAGCAGGTCACCGCCGCCGCCCACACCGTCACCGAGGCCGAACGGGCCCGGAGCCACGGCTCCCTCGTCGCCGCCGAACTCGCCTACCGGCACGCCTCGCTGGCCCTCACCGCCGCCGAGAAGCGCGCCGCCGCCCAGCGCCGCGAGCTGACCGACGTCCGTACCCTCCACTCCGCCTGGCAGGCCGCCGAGAGCGTGCTGCGCCACCGCGCCGCCGCCGACCGCTCGGCGCGGGTGGCCGCCGCGATCCGGGAGGCCGAACGGGACGCCGCCCCCGCGCTCGCCGCCCGCGCCACCGCCGCCGCCGACCTCGTACGGGCCCTGCACGCCGCCGCCGAGGACGGCGAACGCCTCGCCAACGAGGAGGAGGAGCGCTCCGCCACCCTCCAGGAGTCCGGCGAGGCCGCCCACCGGGACGCCACCGCCGCCGCCACCGACGCCCAGCGGGCCCGCAGCGAGGCCGGCCATCTCCGCCAGCGCCTCACCGAGGCCGAACAGGAGACCGAGCGGGCGGTACGGGCCGGCTGGCTCGACGACACCGCGCCCGACGCCGACCCCGCCCGCGCCGCACTCGCCGCCGGGGACGCCGAGCAGAGCGCCGTGGCCCGCTGGGAGGCGGCCCGCGACACCGCCCGTACCGCCGCCGAACGGGCCAGGGAGGCGTCCGCCGCCGAGTCCCGCGCCGAACTCGCCGCCGCCCGCGCCGCCGACGCCGCGCTCGCCGCCGAACACTCCTACGAGGCCGAACACCGCGCCGCCGCATCCCTCGCCGCCGAAGAACGCCTCACCGAACTCCTCAGCCTGCCCGCCGCTGCCGCCGCCCTCGCCGGGGTGCCGGGGCCGCGCGGCGCCACCGACCCGGAGCCCGGCGGAGAGCCGGGGCCCGGTGCTGCGCGGGGGCCCGGCGCCGAGGTGCCGCGCGTCCAGGGGCCGCTCGGCACCGAGGGCCCGCTCGGCGTCGAGGAGCTGGACCGCTGCGCCGGGGAGCTGCGCGAACTCCTCGACCAGAACATCGCCTCCGCCGAGCGCCACCTCTTCGACCTGCGGACCGCCGCCGCCGACGACGCCCGGATCCTCGGCGCCCTCGGCGACGGGGGGCTGCTGCCGCCGGGACCCGATGTGCTCGCCACCGTCGAGTTCCTCGGCGAACACGGCATCCCCGCCCTGCCCGGCTGGCGCTATCTCGCCCACTCCGTCGACCCCGCCGACCATGCCGCCGTCCTCGCCGCCCGGCCCGAACTCGTCGACGGGGTCGTCATCACCGACCCCGACTCGCACACCCGCGCCCGGCAGGCGCTGTCCGGCGCCGCGCTGCTGCCCCGCTCCACCGTCGCCGTCGGCACCGCCGCCGCGCTCCTCGCCCCGGTCGACGCCGGCGGTACGGACCGGGACGGCGGCGGGGTCTTCCTCGTACCGCCCAACCCGGCCATGCACGACGAGCACGCCGCCGACGAGGAGCGCCGCGCCCTGCGGACCCGTGCCGCCGCCCGGGACGAGGAGATCCGTACCCTCGCCGCCCGGCTCGCCGGGGACCGCGCGCTCGCCGCCCGGCTCGGCTCCTGGCGCGCCGACTGCCCGCCCGGCATGCTCGGCGAACTCGCCGCCGCCGCGACCGCCGCCCGGCAGAGCGCCGAGGCGGCCGAGGCCACCCTCGCCGAGGCCCGTACGGTACGGGCCGAGGCGGACGAGGCCGCCGCCGACACCGCCCGGGTCCGCGACGAGCGCCAGGAGACCGCCCAGCGCGCCCGCCGGGTCGCCGACGCGCTCTCCGGGCTGGCGTTCCGGCTCCGCGAACGCGCCGGCTGGCAGGCCAGACTCCGCGAACTCACCGACGACGCCGCCGCGTACGAGGCGCGCGCCGCCGTCTGTCTGGAGCGGGCCCGCGCCGCCGACGAGGACCGCAGGGCCGCCCAGCGGGCCGGCGACGACGCGCGCCGTACCGCCCGCGCGCTCCGCGCCGAACGCGCCGAGATCGCCGGCGCCCCCGACCACCTCCCCGACGCGGACCCGGAGGCGCCCGGCGCCCCGCGCGCCGCGCTCCCCGCGCTCCGTGAGGCGTACCGGGCCGCCTCCCAGCTCTACGAGAAGGTCGGCGTCGGCGCCGACCTCCGCGCCGAACAGGCCCGCGCGGAGAGCGACGAGAGCGCCGCCCTCGCCGAACTGGACCGGCTCACCAACAAGGTCCGCACCCGCGCCGCCCAGCTCCTGGAGTCCACCGACGGCGCCGACGGCCCCTCCCGGCAGGCCGCCGCCGCCCGCGCCGAGGCCCAGGTCCACCTCCTGGAGTCGCGCGCCTCGGCGGCCAGCGAGCAACTCGGGCGGCTCCGGGGCGAGGCCGAGCGGCTGGCCCCCGCCGACGGCGAAGCGCACACCGGACTCCCCGATGAGCAGGTCCCCGCCGACGCCGAGCAGGCCCAGACCCTGCTCCGTACCGCCACCACCGAACTCGCCGTCCGCACCGACACGTTGGAGACCGCCCGCGCGGCCCACGCGGAACTCCTCCACGCGCACCGGGCCGCCGAGGACGCGGCGGGCGGCTTCGACGAGACGGCGGCGCTCCTGCGCGACCTGCTGCGCGGCGCCGCCGCCGAGGAGAGCGACCCGGAGGAGACCCCCCGCCCGCCCGAGCCCTACCCGGGGAGCCTGGCGGAGGCGCGCGGCTCCACGGCCGAGGCCCGGCGGGCCCTGCGCGGCTGCGCCGCCGACCTCTCCGTGGCGGAGACCGCCGTACGGGAGGCGTGCGACGTCCTTGTACGGCATGCCAACGCGACCCGGTACGAGCAGGTGCGCACCCCCGCCCGGCAGCAGATCCGGGAACTCCCGGCGTCCGCGCTCCCCGAGCACGCGGCGGCCTGGGAGCAGGCGTTCGCGCCCCGGCTCCGCGTCCTCACCGACGAACTCGCCCAGTTGGAGCGGAACCGCGACTCCATCGTGGACCGGCTGCGCGGGCTGGTGGACTCCGCGCTCACCACGCTCCGTTCGGCCCAGCGGCTCTCCCGGCTGCCCGAGGGCCTGGGGGAGTGGTCGGGCCAGGAGTTCCTCCGGATCCGCTTCGAGGAGCCGGACCACGCCACGCTCACCGAACGGCTCGGCGAGGTCGTCGACGAGGCGACCAGGGCCGCCCTGAAGAAGAACTCCGATCTGCGCAGGGACGGTATGTCGCTGCTGCTGCGCGGGGTCGGGGCCGCGCTGGAGCCCAAGGGCGTCGCCGTCGAGATCCTCAAGCCCGACGCCGTGCTGCGCGCCGAGCGCGTCCCCGTCGGGCAGATGGGCGACGTCTTCTCCGGCGGCCAGCTCCTGACCGCCGCGATCGCGCTCTACTGCACGATGGCCGCGCTGCGCAGCAACGACCGGGGCCGCGACAAGCACCGGCACGCGGGCACGCTCTTCCTCGACAACCCGATCGGCCGCGCCAACGCCACGTATCTGCTGGAGCTCCAGCGGGCGGTCTCCGACGCGCTCGGCGTCCAGCTCCTCTACACCACCGGGCTCTTCGACACGACGGCGCTCGCCGAGTTCCCCCTCGTCATCCGGTTGCGGAACGACGCGGATCTCCGGGCCGGGCTGAAGTACATCAGCGTGGAGGAGCATCTGCGCCCCGGGCTGCCGCAGCCGGACCCGGAAGGGGAGCCGGTGCACGGCGAGATCACCGCGACCCGGATGTTCCGCCGGAGCCCCGACACGACCACCCGGATCCCGGCCCAGGCGGACTCGCCGGCGCAGCCGCCGGCCGCCCCGGCGCCCCGGACCGCGCCGGAGGAGTAACGCCCCTCGGCCCGTCAGACCGTGGTGAGTCCGCCCCGCGGCCGTTCCTCGCCCAGTGGAGCGGCGCCGGGCGGTCTCCCGGTCTCCTCGCGCGCCGCCCTTCCGGCCGCCTTGCGCGCCCTGCGCCGCTCACGGCGCAACTCCCGCGCCGTACTGCTGGGGACGGAGACCACCCCGTACCGCTGGTTCCACACCTGGCGCGTCACCCAGACGTCCAGCACCCCCCACGTCGCCACGACCGTGGAGGCCACACTGCTCAGCACCATCGGGAAGGCCAGCCAGGACCCGGCGAGCGTGCTGAGGAAAGCAATCATGGCCTGAATCAGTGTCACCGCGGTGATGATGACCGCCCGGACCGCCGCCGTCCGTACCGGATCCGGCATGCGGTACGACTTGGCGGGCACCTCCACCCACAACCCGTGTGAAACCCGGTCGAACTCGCCTGCCGACACGGCACCCCACCCTTCGTCGCTCCGCTGGTCCGTCATCCCCCGACCCGCTCTCCGTCCCCCTCGGACTGCCCGGCTCGTCACGTTTCATGCCGCTCCGGGTCCGGACCGGACCCGAAATGTGATGTGCGCACCGCCGCTGTCCGCGCCGCTTCCCCTGATCTCCGTACATAAGGACGGATGTCACCCCAGGAAGATTCCCTCCCGAAGCGCTGAGCGAATGATTTCGGCCATCTGTCCTGACCGGTACTCCTCTTGCCTCATGGCCTCCATACATCAGCGGCGGAAGCCAACACGACGAATACCGGGACAACTCATGATCAAGGAGTCAGTGGACGGCTGAAAAACATCCGGACGTGTCTTCGAGATGCCGGTGTGACAGTAGTAGGCTCGCGCCGTTTGCTGACGAAGTATCTCCCGCCACAGGCGGGGATCGACCAGGGGGAGGCCATGCGCTTTCGCGGGAAATCCATCCGCCGGAAGATCGTGGCGCTGCTGCTCGTGCCGCTCGTCGGGCTCACCGTCCTCTGGGGTCTCGCGACCACACTGGCCGGCACCGAGGCCAAGCAGCTCATCGATGTCAGTTACGCGATCGAGAAAATCGGCCACCCGGTGGAAGACTCCATCCGGGCCCTCCAGAGCGAGCGTCGCCAGACCCTCATCTTTCTGGCGGATCCCGAGGCCGCCGATTCACTGACCGAGTTGCGCAGCCGCCGCAGCGACACGGACCGGGCGCTGACCACGGTCAGGAACAACGCCGAATCCGGTGTCCGGGACCGTATGGACACCATCACATCCGAACGGCTCGGCCGGCTCCTCGACGACCTCGACGGTCTCGACCTGATGCGCCGTTCCGTCGACGAGAGCACCGTCACCCGTGAGGGCGCCCTCGACTTCTACAACAAGCTCGTCGACCCGAGCCACAACGTGCTCGCCTCGCTCTACGGCAACGAGGACGTCGACGGCGACAACTGGGGCCGCGCCCTGATCGGCCTGGACCGCGCCAAGGAGATGCTCTCCCGCGAGGACGCCCTCATCGCCTCCGCGCTGGTCCGCGGCGAGATGTCCCCCGAGGACCTGCGCGGCACCTCGGACCTGGTCGCCACCCGCGTCCTTCTCTACGAGACCAACCTCGCCGACCTGCCGCTCTCCGACCGGGCCACCCTGGAGCAGTACTGGCGGACCCCCGCCACGCTGGAGCTGCGCGAGACCGAGGACAAGCTCATCGCGGCCGGCGCCACCAAGAGCCTCAAGGTGGTCACCGCCAAGGGCTGGCAGGAGATGACCGCCTCCGTCCTCGGCGACCTCACCGACGAGAGCACCGAGGCCAACACCCTCTACAAGGACCACATCGACCCCATCCGCCAGGAGATCTTCCTCAGGACCGGACTCGCCGCGGCCCTCGGCCTGGTCACCCTCCTCATCTCCATCTTCGTCTCCACCCGCGTCGGCCGTGAGCTGATCCGCGACCTCTCCCGGCTCCGCAAGGAGGCCCACGAGGTCTCCGGCGTCCGCCTGCCGAGCGTCATGCGCCGCCTCGCCGCCGGCGACCCCGTCGACGTGGAGACCGAGGCCCCGCGCCTCGAATACGAGCGGGACGAGGTCGGCCAGGTCGGCCAGGCGCTCAACACCCTCCAGCGGGCCGCCGTCGAGGCCGCCGTCAAACAGGCCGACCTGCGCAGGGGCGTCTCCGAGGTGTTCGTCAACCTCGCCCGCCGCAACCAGGTCCTGCTCCACCGTCAGCTCACCCTCCTCGACACCATGGAGCGGCGCACGGAGGACACCGAGGAACTGGCCGACCTCTTCCGCCTCGACCACCTCACCACCCGTATGCGCCGGCACGCCGAGGGCCTGGTGATCCTCTCCGGCGCCGCCCCCTCCCGTCAGTGGCGCAAGCCCGTCCAGCTCATGGACGTCGTACGCGCCGCCGTCTCCGAGGTCGAGGACTACGAGCGCATCGAGGTCCGCAGGCTCCCGAGGATCGGCGTCGGCGGCCCCGCCGTCGCCGACCTCACCCACCTCATCGCCGAACTCCTGGAGAACGCCACGGTGTTCTCGCCCCCGCACACCGCGGTACAGGTGCACGGCGAGCGGGTCGCCAACGGCTTCACCCTGGAGATCCACGACCGGGGCCTGGGCATGGCCCCCGAGGTCCTCCTCGACGCCAACCTCCGGCTCGCGGAGACCCCCGAGTTCGAGCTCTCCGACACCGACCGGCTCGGCCTCTTCGTCGTCAGCCGGCTGGCCCAGCGGCAGAACGTACGGGTCTCCCTCCAGCCCTCCCCGTACGGCGGCACCACCGCCATCGTCTTCCTCCCCGTCGCGCTCCTGACCGACGCCCCCGAGACCGAGGGCACCGGCTTCCGGCTCGACCGCAAGAACGCCCTGGAGCGGGGGCGCGGCCGTACCGACAACGGCGGCGGCCGGCGCACCGCCCTGGCACAGGTCCCCACCGGACTGGGCAGCGGCCCGTCCGTGCTCGACGGCCCGGTCGAACTGGAGGCACCCGTCGGTGCGCTCGGTGCCGACAGCGGTCCGGTACTCGGCGGAGGTGACGGCATCGGCGACATCGATGACACGGAGAGCGAGCGCGGCGGCATCTTCCGCGCCAGGGAACTCCGCGACTCTTCCCACGGGGCCCAGGGCGCCCCCGGCGCCCCCGGCAGTCACGACACCCAGGGCCGCCGCGACAGCCGCGACACCTACGACGTGCGGACCACTCACGACAACCACGCCGACCAGGACGCCCGGGGCGACCTGTACGACGTGCGGGACGCCCGGATGAGCCGGGACGAACTGCGCGGACTGCGGGACGAGAACCGCCGCGAGGAGGCCCGCGACCTCCGCGAGCGCCGGGACGGACGGGGCGCCCCGCGCGGCCGGCACGCCCGGTACGAACAGGACACCGCGCCCGGCACGGGCCCCGGCGATGAGCCGGCCCTGCCGCGCCGCAAGCCGCCGACCCTCGTCGCCGACCGGGGCCGCCGGGTGGACGAGCCGGAGCGCGGCAGGCCCGCCGACGACCGGCCGGGCAACGGGAACGGCAGCGGTACGGGGTCCTCGCGCACCTGGTCCGGCGTACCGTCGCAGACCTCCCGCCGCACCCCGGCGGAACCGTCCGGGCCCGCCGCACCGGCGGCCCCCGCGGACGGCGCGCCCCCCATGATCGACGGACTGCCCCGCCGGGTACGGCAGGCCAGCCTCGCCCCTCAGTTGCGGGACGTCGCGCAGGACAAAAACACCGGCCCGGCGCCCGGCCAGGGCCGCCCCGCCGACCAGGAGCGGGACGCGGACCAGGTCCGCAGCCGCATGGCGTCGCTCCAGAACGGCTGGCAGCGTGGCCGTCGGCAGAACGACGCCGAGGACACCACCGGCCGGGCCGAGACAGAAAGAACCACATCGGAGGGGGACGGTCGATGACCGCACCGCATGTCGCAGCACGCTCCACCGGCCCCAATGGCACGGGTGAACTCAACTGGCTGCTGGACGAATTGGTCGAACGGGTCGCGAGCATCCGCAAGGCGGTGGTCCTCTCCGGGGACGGCCTGGCCACGGGCACCTCGAAGGACCTGACCCGCGAGGACGGGGAGCACCTGGCGGCGGTCGCCTCCGGATTCCACAGCCTCGCCAAGGGCGTGGGCCGGCACTTCGACGCCGGCAGCGTCCGGCAGACCGTCGTGGAGCTGGACGACGCCTTCCTCTTCGTCACCGCGGCGGGCGACGGGAGCTGCCTCGCCGTCCTCTCCGACGCGGACTCGGACGTCGGCCAGGTCGCCTACGAGATGACGCTCATGGTCAAGCGGGTCGGGGTGCACCTGGGCACGGCCCCCCGGACCGGTCTCCCCGCCGGAGGGTGAGTGGCCCCATGAGTGACTCAGGTCAGGACGCGCAGCACTGGTTCGACGGCGAAGCCGGACCGGTGGTGCGTCCGTACGCGATGACGCGCGGCCGCACCAGCAGCGCGACGCGCCACCAACTCGACCTGATCGCGCTCGTCGTCTGCGAACCCGAGGCCGGTGATCCGGGCCGGGACCAGACGCTCTCCCCGGAACATGTGGAGATCGTCGACCGCTGCTATACGAGCCCCCAGTCGATCGCCGAGCTGTCCGCGGGCCTCGACCTCCCCGTAGGGGTCGTCAGGGTCCTCGTCGGAGACCTCGTCGAGGACGAAATCGTGCGTGTAACCCGTCCCGTTCCGCCGGCCGAGCTGCCGGACGTGAGCATTCTCCGCGAGGTGATCAATGGTCTTCGGGCGCTCTAGCCGCAGGCAGCGTCCGGTCGATCCGGTGGCGCTGAAGATTCTCGTCGCCGGCGGCTTCGGGGTGGGCAAGACCACCCTGGTCGGCGCGGTCAGCGAGATCAGGCCACTCCGTACCGAGGAGGTACTGAGCGAGGTCGGCCGGCCCGTCGACGACACCGACGGCGTCGAGGCCAAGACGACCACCACGGTCGCCATGGACTTCGGCCGCATCACCCTCCGCGAGGACCTGGTGCTGTACGTCTTCGGCACCCCCGGGCAGGACCGCTTCTGGTTCCTCTGGGACGAGCTGGCCCAGGGCGCCCTCGGCGCCGTCGTGCTGGCCGACACCCGGCGGCTGGCCGACTCGTTCGCCGCCGTCGACTACTTCGAGCGGCGCGGCATCCCCTTCACGGTCGCCGTCAACTGCTTCGAGGGAGCCGACCGCTTCCCCGGCGAGACCGTGCGCACCGCGCTCGACCTCGACCCCGGGGTCCCGCTGGTGATGTGCGACGCGCGGGACCGCGAGTCCGTCAAGGAAGTGCTGGTCTCGGTCGTCGAACACGCCATGAACCGCGCCTCCCAGCGGCGCGAGCACGCCCCCACCTCCTGACCCCAGCCCCTCCGGCCGCCCGGCCTCCCCGCCACGGGGAGCGCCGGAGCCCAGGGGCCCGGCCCTCCCCGTACCGTACGAGCCCCCGGATCACCCCCGGAGGCCGCCCACCGAGCTCCACGCCACCGGGAAGTCGAAGTACGTGTCGGGGAAGGTCTCCGGGAGGTGGGTGAAGTGCCACCACTCCTCGGGCAGATTGGCGAACCCGACCGCCTCCAGGGACGACTTCAGCAACTGCCGGCCGGCCCGCTGCTCGCCCACGATCCGCGGGTCGTCGGTGTGCGCCAGCGTGTCGAAGCAGTCATAACCCGTCCCCATGTCGACGGAGTTGTCCGGGAACCGCTGGGCCCGGGGCCCGTAGCAGGGCGTCAGCGCCTCACCCGGCACATACGGCCTCGTCGGTACGGCCGGCAGCCGCACCAGCGTGAGATCCACCGTGGAGCCCCGGCTGTGCCCGGACTTCTCCGCGATGTAACCGTCCTCGAACAGCCGCGACTTGTCGACCCGGGGATAGAACTCCGCCTTCATCCGCTCGTCCTGGAGATCCGCGGCCCAGCGCACGAAGTGGTCCACGGCCCGCTGCGGCCGGTAACAGTCGTACACCTTCAGCGAATAGCCCCGCGCCAGCAGTGCTCGCTGCGCGGTGCGCAGCGCCTCGGCGGTCTGCCGGGTGACGATGCAGAGCGGCTGCCGGTAGCCGTCCACCGGCTCGCCCACGAAGTTGTGCGGGGTCGGGTAGCGCATCTCCTCGATGACGGTCGGCACGACCGTCCGCAGGGCGACGAACTCCGGGGGCGCCGCCCGTGCACCACTCCGCCCGGCCGCCGCCCCGGCGCCCGGCGCCCCCACGGCGACGACGAGCAGAGCGACGGACCAGGCGACGACGGCGGCCAGGGCACGGCGGAACACGAATCCGGTCATGGCCCCAGGGGTCTACCAGCTCCACCGGCCCGCGGGAAGGGTTCGTACCGCTTCCCGTATACGGCAGTACGGCCATACGGCTGTATGACCATACGGCCCGGCCCCTGCGGTCAGCCCGTGACCTCCCTGACCCGGACCGGCCACCGGGGCTCCACCGGACCCTCGGACGTCAGCAGTTCGACCCGGACCACACCGTCCACCAAGCGCGAGACATACCGCGCCACCTCCGGCTCCGGCTCGGGCTCCCCGTCCGCCGGGCTCCACCCGTCGTCCACCGGGTCCGGCACCACCAGACCGCCGCCCGTGCGCCCCTCCGCCGGAGGCCAGACCTCCAGCTCCGGGCCGCCGTCCGCGCCACGTACCGGAATCACCGCACCCGCCCGGGCCAGCACCGGGATCCGCGACCACGGCGCGTCCAGCAGCACCTGCCCGGGACCCTCGTACGCCCGCCCCGTCGCCGTGTCGTACCACCGGCCGCGCGGCAGCCGCACCGCCCGCCGGTCCGCACCCCGCGTCAGCACCGGCGCCACCAGCAGCGCGTCCCCCAGCAGGAACGCGTCCTCGCAGTCGCGCAGCGCCCGGTCCTCCGGCGCCCCCCACCACAACGGCCGCACGTACGGCGCCCCCGTCACCCGGGCGAGCTGGGCCAGCGTCACGAAGTACGGCCGCAGCCGCTCCCGCTCCACCAGCGCCGCCCGCGCGTGCTCCAGCACCTCGGCCCCGAACTCCCAGGGCTCCCTGCGCCCCGCGTCGATCGCCGCATGCGTACGGAACAGCGGCAGATACGCCCCGAGCTGGAACCAGCGCAGATACAGCTCCGGCGAAGGACTCCCGTCGAAACCGCCCACATCCGGGCCCGAGTACGGCACCCCGCAGAGCCCGAGCCCCAGCACCAGCGAGAGCGACGCCCGCAGCCCCGGCCACCCCGTCGACACATCGCCCGACCAGGTGCCGCCGTACCGCTGCATCCCCGCCCACCCCGAGCGCGAGAAGAGGAAAGGACGCTCCTCGGGCCGGAGCCTGCGCAGCGCCTCGTAACCGGCCCGCGCCATCGTCAGCGCGTACACGTTGTGGGCCTCACGGTGGTCGCCGCCCCGGCCCTCCAGCGCGTGCCGGGCCGAGCGCGGCAGCGTCGGGTCCCCGAACGGCACGAACGACACCGGCTCGTTCATGTCGTGCCACACCCCGGAGAACCCCTGCGCCAGCCGCTCCTCGTACAGCCCGCCCCACCACTCCCGTACCGCCGGATCGGTGAAATCCGGGTAGACACACTCCCCGGGCCACACCTCGCCCCGTACCTCCCGGCCCCGCCGGTCCCGGACGAACGCGCCCGGCGCCCGCACCACCCCCTCACGCGCCCCCAGCGCACGCCCGCTCTCGTACACCGCGTACCCCGGCTCCGCCTTCACCGCCGGATCGACGATCGAGACCAGCCGCACCCCCTCCGCGCGCAACTCCGCGGCGAGCCCCGGCAGATCGGGGAAGCGCTCCCGGTCCACGGTGAAGACCCGGTGCCCGTCGTAGTGGTCGATGTCCAGATGGACCGCCGACAGCGGCAGCCCCCGCTCCCGGTACCCCGCCACGATCCGCCGCACCTCCCGCGCGCTGCCGAACCCCCACCGCGCGTGGTGCGGACCCAGCGCCCACGACGGCGGCGCCACCGGCGCCCCGCTCAGCGCCGTCCAGCCGTGCAGCACCCGCGCCGGCGTGCCGGTCACCACCCAGCACCGCAGCGGCCCGCCGTCCATACGCAGCTCACTGGTGCCGGGCCGGTCATGCCCCGACCCCGCGCCCTCCTCGCCCTCGCGGAGCGTGACCCGCCCGTCCCAGGAGTTGTCGTGGAAGGCCAGATGCGTCCCCGCGTCGGCCACCACGAGCTGCACCGGCATCGTCACGTACAGCGGGTCGTCCCCGGGCCCGAAACCGCCGCCCGGGTCCGTGTTCCACAGCCGGTACGTGCCGTTCCGCAGCCGGGGCCCCGACGCCCGGCCGCCCAGCCCGAAGAACCGCGCGTCCGCCGCCACCTCCGAACGCTGCACCCACCGCGCCCCGCCCCCGGCCACCGGCTCCCACCAGCGGGGCGGCAGCTCACGGCGGAGCACCACACCCCCCGGCGTACGGACCTCCACACCCCCGTGCCGGGTCACCCCCACCGTCACCCGCTCCGTCACCACCCGCCGGCCGCCGTCCTTGTCCGGCTCGAACCCCGCCCGCGGATCCGGCTCGGGCGCCGCGCCGTCCACCCCGTACGAGGGCCCCGGCTCCGCCCCGTCCCACCCCCAGAACACCGCGCCGCCCACCAGCACGCACACCCGCAGCTCCGCCCGTGCGAACCGGACGATCCCGCCGCCCGGCAGCGGCTCCGTCCCCAGCAGCGGACCCGGCACCCTGGCCCGCTCCGGGCCCCGCGCGGAGAGCTCCCTGGCGTCCGCGCGCCGCCCCCGCCACGCCGCCCGCACCGAGCGCAGCCCCCGCACCGATCCGACCACTCTCATCGAACGCACCAGCTCCCGACCGTCCATGACGATCACCCTGCCATCCGCGGCGCCCCGCCGGGTACTCCGTTCAACTGCCGTTCACCCACGGCGACCCCGTACCCCTGTCGGCCACGGAGCCTGGTGCCCGGGACGATCACATGGCATCGTCCCTACGGCGCCGCCACACGCCCGCCGTCGAGCCAGTCGAGCCAGCAGGGAGCCGCCCCATGACCGCAGCCGACACCCCCGAGGCCCTGTGGGAGCCGGGCCGGGACCGGATCGCCACGGCCACGGTCACCCGCTTCCAGGCCTGGGCCGCCGAACGGTACGGGGCGCCCGCCGACGGCGGATACCCGGCCCTCCACCGCTGGTCCGTCGAGGACCTGGAGTCCTTCTGGGCCGCCGTCGCCGACTGGTTCGGCATCCGGTTCACCACCCCGTACGAGCGGGTCCTGGGCGAGCGCGCCATGCCCGGCGCCCAGTGGTTCCCCGGCGCCACCCTCAACTACGCCGAACACGCCCTGCGCACGGCCGAGGACCCGGAGCGCGCCCAGGAACCCGCGCTCCTGTACGTCGACGAGACCGCCGAGCAGACCGCCGTGAGCTGGGCGGAGCTCCGCCGCCAGGTCACCGCGCTCGCGACCCGGCTGCGCCTGCTCGGCGTCCGCCCCGGCGACCCCGTCAGCGGCTACCTCCCCAACATCCCGCAGGCCGTGACCGCCTTCCTCGCCACCGCCGCCGTCGGCGCCATCTGGACCTCCTGCGCCCCCGACTTCGGCGCCCGCGGCGTCCTGGACCGCTTCCAGCAGGTCGAACCCGTCGTGCTCTTCACCGTCGACGGCTACCGGTACGGCGGCAAGGAACACGACCGTACGGGCACGGTCGCCGAACTCCGCGCCGCGCTCCCCTCCCTGCGCGCCGTCGTCCACATCCCGCTGCTCGGCACCCCGGCCCCGGAAGGTGCCCTCGACTGGGCGGAGGTCACGGCCGGCACCGAACCGGAGGCGGCGGAACCGGCCCCCGGCCCTGAAGCGGCCCCCGGCCCTGAAGCGGCCTTCGCCTTCGAACAGGTCCCCTTCGACCACCCCCTCTGGATCCTCTACTCCTCCGGCACCACCGGCCTGCCCAAGGCGATCGTCCAGTCCCAGGGCGGCATCCTCCTCGAACACGTCAAGCAGCTCGGACTCCACTGCGACCTCGGCCCCGGCGACCGCTTCTTCTGGTACACCTCCACCGGCTGGATGATGTGGAACTTCCTCGTCTCCGGCCTGCTCGTCGGCACCACGGTCGTGCTGTACGACGGCAGCCCCGGCCACCCCTCCGTCGACGCCCAGTGGGACGTGGCCGAACGGACCGGCGCCACCCTCTTCGGCACCTCCGCCGCGTACGTCATGGCCTGCCGCAAGGCGGGCGTACACCCCGGCCGGGACCACGACCTCTCCCGTATCGGCTGCGTCGCCACCACCGGATCCCCCCTGCCGCCCGACGGATTCCGCTGGCTCCACGACGAGGTCGCCGCGGACCTCTGGATCGCCTCCGTCAGCGGCGGCACCGACGTGTGCACCTGCTTCGCCGGAGCCGTCCCCACCCTCCCCGTCCACATCGGGGAGCTCCAGGCCGCCTGTCTCGGCACCGACCTCCAGGCCTGGGACCCCCAGGGCCGGCCGGTCACCGACGAGGTCGGCGAACTGATCGTCACCCAGCCGATGCCGTCCATGCCGATCCGCTTCTGGAACGACCCCGACGGCAGCCGCTACCGCGACAGCTACTTCGAGATGTTCCCCGGCGCCTGGCGCCACGGCGACTGGATCACCCTCACCGGCCGGGGCTCCGTCGTCATCCACGGCCGCTCCGACTCCACCCTCAACCGCCAGGGCGTCCGGATGGGCTCCGCCGACATCTACGAAGTGGTCGAACGCCTCCCCGAGATCAGGGAATCCCTGGTCATCGGCGTGGAGGAGGAGAACGGCGGATACTGGATGCCGCTCTTCGTCCACCTCGCGGAGGGCGCGGCCCTCGACGACGGCCTGCGCGCCCGCGTCAACGCGACGATCCGCGCCGAGCTCTCGCCCCGCCACGTCCCCGACGAGATCCTCGAAATCCCCGCCGTCCCGCACACCCTGACGGGCAAACGCATCGAGGTCCCCGTCAAACGCCTCCTCCAGGGCACCCCACTGGACCAGGCCGTCAACGTGGGCTCCGTCGACCACCCCGAACTGCTCGGCTTCTACGAGCGACTGGGCCGGAGCCGCCGCTCCTGAGCCACCGGAGCCCCATTGTCAGACTCCCCGACTACTCTGAGTGAGCATTGATCGACCGCTGCTCACGGGGGAGCCATGACCCACACCGACCACACCCGCAGCCATACGGACGGCCGAGCCACCGACACCCGGTCCCGCGGCCGGACCCGAGGCCAGGCCCGTACGGCGAGGCGCCGCGCGCTGCGCCGCGAAGTCCCCAGCACCGTCGGCCTGCTCGCCGACGAACGGGACTTCGCGGCGATGCGGGGCTACCGCACCTTCACCTTCGACGACCACACGGCCTATCTCCGCCAGCTCGACGGACTGCTGAGGGCACTCGCGGCCCAAGGCGTGCACACCACCGTCGCCCTCTTCGACCCGGACGAGTTCGCGGAGTACTGCGCGCGGCACGGGCTCGACCCCGACACCCCGGCCAGCCGCAGCCGCTTCACCGCCGCGATCCCGGCGAGCGGCGCCGCCCTCGCCTACACCGGCCAGCCCCTCGACACCCTCGTGCCGCAGCTCATCGACACCGCCATCCGCAAGGCCACCTGGGAGTACGCGACAACGCTCCTCACCGACCTCGGCACCTGCGCCGACTGCGGAGAGGACATCGGCCGCGCCTCCTTCGACCGGGCCTCCCACATCCTGCTGCGGCTGCTCACGGCGGCGGGCCCCGGCACCCACCACCTGGTGTGCAGCGTCCCCGCCGCCGACGATCAGCTCCTGGCGGTCCTGCACGCCGACACCACCGACAGCACCGGGAACACCGACACCACCGACGGAACACCGCCCGGCGAGGGCACGTTCCTGGAGGACGCCGCCGTGTTCGACGCGACCGAGGCCACCGAGTTCGTCAGCGTGCTCGCGGCGGGCGTCGCCCTGGAGAGCGGCGGGGGAGTGGTCCTCCGTACGTCGGCCCCCGGCACCCCGGACCGGCTCCACGGCTGGCGCCTGGCCGCCGGCGACCTCGTCCCGCTCACCGCGGCCGAGGTCTTCAACGCCTACTGCACCGACGCGGAGACCGGAGACCCCCTCCCGCCCGAACCGGGCGCGGAGTACCACGCGGGCTTCGACCTGGGCCTGGAGGACACCGGACACCACTGAAGTACCTGACACTGAAGTACCTGACACAGAAGGGGGCTTCCCCGCGCACCACACGCGGAGAAGCCCCCCGAGGGCCCGCGACGATCCCGTCACGCGCCCCGGTGAGGTTCACTCACCGGAGAGCACCGCCTGCGCGGCCTGCCGGGCCTCCTCGGCGGAGTCCGTCGCCCGCGCGGCGGCGGCCGCCCGCTCGCACTGCGCCAGCGTGTGCTGCGCCAGCGCCGACCGTACGTAGGGAATCGATGCGGCCCCCATGGACAGCGACGTCACACCGAGACCGGTGAGTACACAGGCGAGCAGCGGATCGGCGGCGGCCTCACCGCACACCCCGCAGCTCTTCCCCTCCGCCTTGGCGCCCTCCGCCGCCAGCGCCACCAGATCGAGCAGCGCGGGCTGCCACGGGTCCTGGAGCCGGGAGACGGCGCCCACCTGCCGGTCGGCGGCGAAGGTGTACTGCGCCAGGTCATTGGTGCCCAGCGAGAGGAACTCGACCTCCTGAAGAATCGACCGGGCCCGCAGCGCGGCCGACGGAATCTCCACCATGGCACCGAACTTCGCGTTCAGCCCCGCCTCACGGCAGGCGTCCGCGAACGCCTTGGCGTCGGCGCGGTCGGCCACCATCGGCGCCATGACCTCCAGATACACCGGCAGCCCGGCCGCGGCCTTCGACAACGCGGTGAGCTGGGTACGGAGCACATCCGGGTGGTCCAGCAGACTCCGCAGCCCCCGCACACCCAGCGCCGGGTTCGGCTCGTCGGCGGGGGTCAGGAACTCCAGCGGCTTGTCGGCCCCGGCGTCCAGCACCCGTACGACCACCCGCCCCTCGGGGAAGGCCTCCAGCACCGCGCGGTACGCGGCGACCTGCTTCTCCTCCGAGGGCGCCCGCTCGCTGTCGTCGAGGAACAGGAACTCGGTACGGAACAGCCCGACGCCCTCGGCCCCCGCCGCCACGGCCGCCGCCACATCCGCGGGCCCGCCCACATTGGCGAGCAGCGGCACCTTGTGCCCGTCCGAGGTGGCGCCGGGCCCGGTCGACGCGGAGAGCGCGGCCTTCCGCGCGGCGGCGGCCTCGGTGAGTTCGGCCCGCTTCGCGGCGTCGGGATCGACGAAGACCTCGCCCGTGCTGCCGTCGACCGCGACGACCGTGCCCTCGGAGATCTCCCCGGCCCCGGCCAGCGCGACCACGGCGGGCACCCCGAGTGCCCGCGCCAGAATGGCGCTGTGGCTGGTGGGACCGCCCTCCTCGGTCACGAAACCGAGCACGAGGGCCGGGTCGAGCAGCGCCGTGTCGGCCGGCGCGAGGTCACGGGCGAAGAGAACATACGGCTCGTCGCTGTCGGGCACCCCGGGCATCGGAACCCCCAGCAACCGGGCGACGATACGATTCCGCACGTCGTCCAGGTCCGCCACCCGCCCGGCGAGATACTCCCCGGCCCCGGCGAGCAGCGCCCGGTACGAGGCGAACGCGTCGTAGACGCCGCGCTCGGCCGTGGACCCGACGGCGATCCGCCGCTCCACATCGGCCATCAGCTCCGGGTCCTGCGCCATCAGCGCCTGGGCCTCCAGCACGGCCTGCGCCTCGCCACCGGCCAGGTTCCCCCGGGCGACCAGATCGGCGGCCACCGCCTCGACGGCCTGGTGAGCCCGCCCCTGCTCGCGCTCCGCCTCCTCCGCCGGAATCTGCTTGGCCGGCGGTTCGAGCACCGCGGTCCCCATGTGCCTGACCTCGCCGATCGCCACCCCGTGGCTGACCCCGACGCCTCGCAGCGTTGTCTCCATGTCACCCGTCTCCGGTTATGCGGCCACCAGCGCGCCGCGTTTCTTGTACGACGGACGCCCGACGCCCGCCCCTGACATACGTCACCGGCGTCACTGCCAGTCGAACAGCGTGTCGCCCGTCGCCACCGCGCCGCTCTCCCGGAGCCCGGCGAGCGCGTCGGCGGGCGCGTCCAGCGCCACGACCGGGCAGACCGGCGACTTCCCCGCCTCCTCGACCGCGCCCGGGTTCCAGCGCACGACCGCCTGCCCCCGGCGGACGGTGTCGCCCTTCGTGACGAGCAGTTCGAACCCCTCGCCGTTGAGCTGCACCGTGTCGATACCGAGGTGCGTCAGCACCCCGCGCCCCGCCTCGTCCACGACGACAAAGGCATGCGGATGCAGGGAGACGACCACCCCGTCCACGGGCGACACGGCCTCACCGGGCTCCCGCACCGGATCGATGGCGGTACCGGGCCCCACCATCGCACCGGAGAAGACCGGATCGGGGACCGCTGCCAGTCCGATGGCCTGTCCGGACAGTGGAGCCGCGACGATGGTCATGGAGGAGCCTCCCAGGGGGTGGAGAGAGTTGAGGAGCCCGCCGGTCACCGTCTGTGAGGGGACGACGCGCTGTTCAGAAGGGTAAGTCATAGGAAGTGACGGTTCCGAGTAAGAGCTGACGGTTGGCGCCCCCCTCGGCAGCCGACCGGTGACCCGCCGGCGGCCCCCGGAATCGATTTGCCTGCCCCGACGGACGGGATGTACTGTCGTACCCCTGCCTGACCCCAACACGACTTCGAGTCGGGGGCGGGCGGCATCTATCAAACCTTGATCGTTAATCTGTCCTGGCTTTCGCATGCCTGCGAAACGGTGGTCAGAAAGCCGAAAAAGACCTGATAGAGTACGGAACACGAAATGCCGAAGGGAAGCGCCCGGAGGAAAGCCTCGGACAGTGGTCCGGGTGAGTACGAAGGAAGCGTCCGTTCCTTGAGAACTCAACAGCGTGCCAAAAG